>DBJE01000011.1 GCA_002297045.1 Caryophanales bacterium UBA784 | reverse complement strand
GTCTTTCCGCAGCCGCGGCACATCCATCTATGGTGTCCGTGCTCCCTTCCGTGCCTCTTCAGGCGATGGCCGTGGCAGTACGGACATTCGAAAAAAATTGGCGCGACCTCTTCCCAAGGTCGAAGACGTGTTCGCAAAAAGACATACGGATGATTCTTTCCGGAAGTTCCGGGACCGGCCACAGGGGAAAGTTGCTATATCAACCTGTGCCCGGCCTAGGAACTCCACGGATATAGCACAGAAATTCTACCGCGTCCTGGAACCGGGAACACTATTGGTTATCCTTTTTTTAAATCATCTAGATATTTTCTTCTATTTGGTGAATTGCAAATAAGGCGAAAGCAGTCTGCTACTAGATCTTCATTAAGAAAATCAGAGATTCTGATTCTTTTCTTCCGCCGGAATCGGTGAGATGACTGGATTACCCTGGCGATCAAGAAGGGGAGTGACTCCGAATCCGACTCCGTTGCATGCGCAAAGATAATTGACACCAGTCTGTTTGTCCACAATGACCATGTATCCGGAATTGAAAAGGCCATTATCTTCTTGGTAGACCTGAATAAATCTTTTGTCTTTTTTCTTCATTCTTATTTACTCGTTTTCTTCCTTTTTCCGTAACATAAGAATTGCCTTGGCACCGGGAGTTACGGAAAATGTGACTAATTCATACCCTTTCTTTGCCCATTCGTTGGCTGTGTCTTCTATCTTCTTGGCAAGGTTCTTGACGAAAGGCGAATAGGAAACAACAACTGTCTTATAGATCATAGATACCCCCTTGTTTTACCTAGAATATTTTATCAATTAAAATGCAAATAATGTGTAAATGATTGTAAAGGAAAAGCAATAATGAACAAAGAAGAGAGAACGATATAGGGTAAGAACAAAATGATTTTGCGGTAAGGTGGGGCGATACTCTCTACAAAGAAAACCACAGGATAAACTGTTTTCCTCTTCCTTATGCCTTGATAATTTGTTTAGAATAAAACCATGAGAAAAACATTGTTCATGGATTTTTTTGGTGTTTTCGTTGATGAGACAGTCTCCGCTTACTATCAGTATCATCACTTTAGCCAGGAACAGAAGGAGGAAGCAAATGCGATTTTCCGGCAGGGAGATCTTGGAAACATTCTTTATCCTGAAGTGAGGACACGGGTCGGAGCTATCGATGGCACTCCATTCATAAGGGCGTCCGACCAGCTTTTTGCATTTTCCAAACCTAAAAAGGAGACCGTTGAAATAAGCTGGAAGCTAAAGGAGGAAGGGTTTGAAATCTATCTTCTTTCTAACGCTTCCCTAGGACACCTTCTTCCTCTTTTGGAAAAGTATCATCTTGACCCGCTTTTTGACAAAAGGTTCATTTCTGCCCAGATTCATCATGCAAAGCCAGATATGGACTTCTGGCTCTATGTTCTTAATGACTTAGGAAAGAAGGGAGACGATTGCATTAGGATTGATGACCGGAAGGAAAACATCGAAGGCGCGCGTTCAGCCCATTGTCTTGGTATTGTGTTTCATGATGCCAGGCAAAGGTATAAAGAAATCCATTCTGACGACTAACGATAATAGAACCGAGGAAGGAAGAAACATAAAACAGGACGATATAAGAAAGTTGCTTTTAACAGGAAAGTGTTAGTAAAAAGAATAAAGAATACTATTTTGCTTAGAATGTTCCTCGGTTTATCTTTTATTTCTTTGGATTTAAACTTTCTGCTTCTGTTCAATTAGCGATGTCTTTGTATTCTATTGTTTTGCTAAATAAAGAGGACCACTGAGTTTTAGTCTGGGCTTTGTCTGCCATCATAGAAAAAGACGATCCTAAATATCTGAAATCGGTAGAATGGTCTATATAAATATGGCATAAAATATAAGTGGATTAGGCAGACGGCAATTTGGAGGTAAATTTATGAGTGGGGTAATCCTATATCAATCCAAATATGGTGCGACAAAGAAATATGCCGACTGGCTTTCGGAAGCGACTGGCTTTAAGTGTATAGAAACAAAAAAGGCCGACATCAATGAAGTTGTTAAATTCGATACTATTGTTTTAGGCGGAGGAATCTATGCTTCCGGTATTGCCGGTTTACCATTCCTAAAAAAGAATATCAAAAAATTGATAGGCAAAAAGATTATCGTATTTTGCTGCGGAGCCTCCCCTTATGAAGAAAGCGCCTTTAAGCAAATCCTGGAACGGAATTTAAAAGACGGGCTTTCTGATATTCCTGCTTTTTATTGCCATGGCGCGTTTGATTTTTCTAAGATGACTTTTGTCGATAGAACGCTTTGCAACATGCTTAGAAAGGTAGTCGCAAAAAAAGATCCTTCCCATTATGGACTATGGGAAAAGGCCTTGATTGATGCAAGGGATAAACAAAATGACTGGACGGATAAAAAATATATCGAGCCGATAATTGCCTGCATTAATGGATAAACCATAATGACTGCTTAAGATAAAAAGAGAGCAATTTAAGTAAGCCGAACGATATCAATGCTTTAAAAGTAAGCTAGCCCTCTTTCCGTATAGAATTCCATTGTTATAGCAAGGAAAAAACATCGGCAATTCAAAAACAATTTCCGCCCTGTTCCAGGATGTCCTTAACTGCTATAACGATTTGCATTCTTTTGCTCTTCTTATTGGTTCCTCTTTTCCTTATAGTCTTCTTCTGCTCTTATCGGTATAATATTATCCGAATGGAAACGGGGGTATTGACTGTGCCAAGAATCATCCTGATTGGAGGAGGTTCCTCCTCTGGCAAGAGCTATGTTGCCAAAAATGTTATCCGGAACATCGGTGAGGAAAACGTAACTCATATCACAAGGGATGATTATTACCGTGATCAGACCAATAGGACAAGGGAAGAGAGAAACCTTGTCAACTATGACCATCCTAAGGCCTTTGACTGGAAACTCAGGCGGAAACAGATTCTTGATCTCAAAAACGGAAAGACGATCGAGAAGCCTCTCTATGACTTTAAAGTAAGAAACCGTAGGAAGGAAACGGAGACGATTGTTCCCCGGAAACTGATTGTCATTGAGGGTATCATGGCTTTGGTCGATAAAGAAGTCCGTTCCATGGGTGACCTTCTTGTCTTCATCACGGCTTCTCCCGAAGTCCGCTTCCTCCGCCGTTTCATCCGCGATCACGAAGAAAGAGGACGCGGATACGAGAATATTGTTTCCCAATATCTCAATACAGTGGCACCGAGGTATTCGGAAATCATTGCCCCTAGTTCCAATTATGCCGACAGGATAGTGAACAACGACAATGTTTCCAATCATTCCATTGAAGTCCTTACCTGTGTTTTCCAGGAGGAACTAAGAAAGGCGGAAGACCCTGATTTCAAAGAAAAAGAAAAACGGAATGAATTCAGTGAAGACATTTTAAACCGCGTCTTCCAGCAGTCCGTCAAGGCTTAAACGGCTGAAAAAGCCTAAACATCTGATTCTGATTCCCTAGCCTTTCTTGGTTGGAACCGATGAAAGAGAATTAATTGTTGACACCATAGAGAAAAGGGGTTAGAATGATTTCCGCCTGAAAAAACGGCAGGAATTGGGGCTGTAGCTCAGCTGGGAGAGCGCCTCCATGGCATGGAGGAGGTCGCGAGTTCGATCCTCGTCAGCTCCACCAATTTAAAAACAAACCCGAGCAATCGGGTTTTTTTCGTGCCTCCTTTTATCCTCTCCCTAGAAAATAAACATGTCTTTCTTTTCCGCTCTTTTGGGAGGATTAAGCCATTTCACTCCCATCTTTGGTGACGCCTGAATTCAAGAATCCCTTGGATAATCGGATAAATTTTCTTGCAATTGTTTTCTGAACTTTTTATGATTAAAGAAAAGCATAGAGAGATAGGAGGTGCTATGGCAGAAGAAAAACGCAATACGGGAAAAACCTACATTCTCACCAAACGGGCGAGCGATGGAAAGTGGCAGCTGAAGTACACCGGGGGAGAAAAAGTCATCAAGCTTTTCAATACCCAGGCTGAAGCCCTCGAGTTTACCAAAACCCGTGCCAAGAACAATGACCGTGCCGTTGTTGTCAAAGCAAGCAAGGGCAAGTACAAAGGGAAGTTCCAGTCGACGTAGAACTACTGAAAAAGCGCTTTCACAGTTGCCTGAAAAGGAAGGATGGCCACCCCATCCTTTTTGTTTTGCTTTTCTTGCTATATTGCGAAAGAGAAATTTCTTCGAATTCAAGCCGAAATTGCCGTTCTTTCGGCAATTTACCCTGTATTTTCTTTTTTGATTCTTTCTCAGTATCTTTCTTGAAAGGCATAACCTTTTTCTTTATAGTAATAGTGTGTTATTTCAATCGATAGGAGGTCAACCATGAAATTATCCGGACCAAACGAAAACCTGACCTATTCCTTCGTCCCTAACGGCGATAAGGCAAGGAAGTTTTCGGATGACGACAGCCAGCCCCCGAAGAACAACGGCCAGCAGGATAAAAACAAGTTTGGCAGGCAACCCCCGGCTTCGAATAAGCCGCGTCCAAAAGGATTCGGATCGGTCATTGCCTTAGCCCTCGCCTTTATCTTCCTGATTGCCAGGATGGTCTATTACTTCGGATTCCGCAATCGTTCCACTTCTCTCCTTTATTCCAACAAGGATATCTACTATTCCGTTGATATCGACAAGGACGGAAAAGCAGATGATCCTGCTAATGGGAATTATGGGGTTTTGTATGGGCAGAACGCTGCCACATATGACTATAAGACTCTTGGCGAGACAGTGAGGGAAACGCCTGGACCTGGGGCGTTAGCTACGGTTCTTCTGCATCCTGACCAGTACCAGGATGTCACTCTCTCTGTCATCCAAAGCAATCAGAGGTCGAATCTCTACTATTTGCAAGGATCGTTTACTCTTGTCACCGAAAAAGGAGAAGCCCATTATTCCTATTCCGTTTCCGGCATTACCAGTGACGAGTTTGAAAACTACATCAGGCCGATTGTCCGTTTTGTCAAGGTTAAAGACAAAAACAACGTTTATCAAGACTATTACAAGCCTAACACAACCTACGCTTTCGGTCTGGAAAAAACCAGCAATACTTCCTGGATTCTTCCCGTTCTGAGCCTGGTTGTCACTGTAGGCCTCATTGTCTTCCTCTTCACCCGCAGGTCAAAGACTAGGGGCGGAAGGGGCGGAAACCCAAGGAGCGGCTTTGTCGACAACCTCGGACGCAAGACGGCCAAGTCGAAAGTCCGGTTTTCCGACGTTGCCGGCTGTGATGAATGCAAAGCCGAATTGGTCGAACTTGTCGACTATTTCCGCAATGCCGATAAATACACCCGCCTTGGCGCGAAACTGCCTCATGGTGTACTTTTAGTCGGCCCGCCTGGAACAGGTAAGACGCTTTTGGCCAAGGCCGTCGCCGGCGAAGCGAACGTTCCCTTCTACTCTATCTCCGGCTCCGACTTTGTTGAAAGGTATGTCGGTGTCGGCGCCAGCCGTGTCCGCTCTCTGTTTAAGACCGCAAAGGCCAATGCACCGTGTCTTATCTTCATCGATGAAATCGATGCCGTCGGCCGTCAACGCGGTGCGGGCTTAGGAGGCGGAAACGATGAACGTGAACAGACCTTGAACGAACTCCTTGTCGAAATGGATGGATTCGATGACAATTCCGGCATCATCGTCATCGCCGCCACCAACCGTCAGGATGTCCTTGATCCCGCCCTTACCCGTCCAGGCCGTTTCGACCGGACGATTACCGTCGATCTTCCCGATAAAGCCGGACGTGCCGCCATTTTAAAGGTCCATTCCAAGAACAAGAAGGTCGCTTCGGATGTTTCCTTTGATTCTATTGCCAGCCGTACTGTCGGCTTCTCCGGTGCGGATTTAGCCAATATCAGGAACGATGCCGCCATTCTGGCTGTCCGTGCGAATCGGACTGCCATCACCACATCGGATATCGACGAGGCTATCGACCGCGCCATTGCGGGCCCTGCCAAGAAGTCCCATCTCGAGCCTGCCGAAAAGAAGCAGGTTGCCTACCATGAAGCGGGACATGCCGTCATCGGCATCTTCCTTCCATATTCCGATAAGGTACAGAAGATTACGATTGTTCCCCGTGGCCGCACGGGCGGTCATGTCAGGATGACACCGGAAAACGATCGGTTCCTGATGACAAAGAACCAGATGCTTGCACGGATTACGGGGTATCTTGGCGGGCGGACAAGCGAAGAGATTTTCTTCGGCGATGTTTCCTCCGGTGCTTCCAATGATATCGAGAGGGCGACGAATATTGCCCGTAGCATGGTTACAGAATACGGTAGGTCGGATTTAGGCCCTATCCAGTATGAAAAACCGGAAGGCTCTGTCTTCCTCGGACGTGACTATACTTCTTCTAGCGCCCACTATTCCACTCAGGTTGCCTTTGAAATCGATACGGCCGTTCGCAAAATCATCAATGAGTGCCATGAAAAATGCCGTCAGATTCTCGAAGAACATAAAGATGACGTCTCCTTGATTGCCGAGACCCTCATTGCCAACGAAACGATTACTGCCGATCAGATTGACTATCTACTTAAGAATCGCAAGCTCCCTCCTGTCGAAGAACACCATAGGGAGACAAAGAGGAGGCCGAAGAACCCAAGGAACATCATTCTTTACCCCGGCTTCAACCGCTTCTATCTCTCTTTGGATAGAATCCTTGCCGGAAAGCCTTCCCGTCTTGTCCTTGTGGTTTCCACTGCCCATGGCACGCCAATCACCGATGAACAGTTCAAGGAAGCCTGTGTAAGAGGGGCAGAAGACCCAAGCCATATCGGAACGCTTTTCCTTGACTATGGCAAGGTGAGGAACGTCTCAAGGTCACTTGAAACCTTTGGCTCACATCTCGAATCCTATGCCGGCGTTCCTACTCTTAGGATTACGACGGATGATGAGACTGTCCATCGACTGGAAGCGGAATTCTCTACAAAAGAGGAACCGGCAAAAAATCAGCCGCGTCCGGGAGTGGTGAAGGAAGTCCTTCCGTCCGATAAGAAAGACGAAGACAAGAGCAAACCATCCGAAGACTCTTCCGATAAAAAAGACGAGTAAAAGATAAACAAACAAAGGAGGCTAGACCATGGCGAATAAGAAATTCACCAAGCACGCCCAGCGTGTGCTCAATCACAACCCCAATGTCGTGAAGTGTACGGAGGCAAAAATCACCTTTACGGATGAATTCATCCAGAAGGTGGTCGATGCCCTGAAGGCAGGAGATGATCCTTACAAGGTCTTCGAGGACAACGGAATCTCTATCCGTGTCCTAGGGAAAAGCCGTGTTTCCGGAGCCATCGGGCTTTGGAAGTCACGCTTTGAACTGGAAGACCTTCCCCGGCGCAAGCCCCAGGTCAAGGAAAAGAAGCCTGTCGAAACAGCTGCCGAGCGGCGTGCAAAGAATCTTTCTAATGCCATCAGGTACTGTGACGGTCTTATCGCCGCTCCGGGAAGCCTCTTAGGCCTTGACCCCTCTACCGATGCGGACACCATCCGTTTCGCTGCTATCGAGAAGACCTTTCTGACCCAGAAAAAGGTTATTGTTAAGGATCTCTGTGCCCACTATGGCTATCCCTATTCCAAATACTACGCCTACCTCCAAAGCAAGAAGCCGAAGAACGAATACGTCAACATCCTTAATCCCCACAGCAGAAAGCGCAGCTAGTTCATGCTTCTTCTTTCCTCGTTTTCCGATCCCCGCGCCAAGGACATTCTTCTTCAGGGAGAGGTCCTTGCCCTTCCGACGGAGACGGTTTATGGCGTGGGCGTCCGTTTTGATGATGAAAATGCCTATCAGCGGCTATGCCAGTGCAAAGGCCGCTCCCCTTCTAAGCCGATAGCGGTTAGGTGCGGACCGGATTTCCCCTTGGATGACTATTTTCTCCTTACCCCCGCCATCAAACGTGTCAGGAAGAAATTCCTTCCGGGTCCTTTGACTGTCTTAGTCAAGGCTAAGGAGAGCGCCCCCTATCAGACGCATCTTGGGACTTTCGTCGCCGGTATCCGTATACCGGGAAAGAAAGAACTGCTTGATTTTCTTTCTTCCCTGCCTTTCGCTCTGCAGGTTACAAGTGCCAATAGGTCTGGCAGTCCTGCCCTTAAAGACAGGAAGAACGTCATCGAGGTTTTCAAAGACTCTCCGCTTGTCAAAGCCATCGTGGAAGGAAAATGCGAGAGCGGGACACCCACGACGGTCGTTTCCTTGGTGGGCGATTCTCCTCTTATCATCCGGCAGGGTGACGTCAAAAAGGAAGAAATCAATCGGGCCTTTTTCGGACAAGGAGATTAAGCAATGAAAATAGCATTTGGCTGTGACCATGGCGGATTTGCCAGGAAGGAACCGATTTTCACCCATCTTCGGGAAAAAGGAACTGAAGTCCTCGATTTCGGTACCTTTTCCGAAGAATCCTGCCATTACCCCCTTTTCGCCTTTGCTGCAAGCGAGGCGGTAGCCGAGAAAAAAGCCGATTTAGGAATTCTCGTCTGCTCCTCAGGCGAAGGAGTCGCAAGGGCGGCGAACAAGGTCAAGGGCGTCTTGGCCGGGATCGGATACAACGATGAAGTTGCCCATCTGATCCGTGAACATAACCACGCCAACGTTATCACGTTCGGTGCAAAGTTCAGGACTAAAGAAGATATCCTCCGCCGTATCGATATCTTCCTATCCGCTACCCCCCTCCCCGGCCGGCACGAAATCCGTGTCAGTATGAGGAAGGACTACGAAGAGCGGCATCAGAAATAGTTTTGTCCGGCTTCGGCCGGACTTTTCTTTTTCGGAAAACCAGGCGGAAGTTTCCTCCCTATTTATTTCAACCTATATAAATATATATATTGATAAATGGACAGAGAGTCAGACAGTCGGTTTTCAGCAAGAAAAAATTTTAAAAATAATTGTTGACACC
>DBJE01000006.1 GCA_002297045.1 Caryophanales bacterium UBA784 | reverse complement strand
AAATCAGAATCATCTCTAACAACGATGATGACTTTAAGTACTATATCAGTGCTTGAGAGTATTGTTAAATCAGAATCATCTCTAACGGTGAGGCTACAGCCATTCCGCTATTGCCGCTTGAGAGTATTGTTAAATCAGAATCATCTCTAACCATGAGAACAACCGACCAGACAGACCTAGTGCTTGAGAGTATTGTTAAATCAGAATCATCTCTAACTGTTTGGAAATACATTGATGCACTTCGAGCGCTTGAGAGTATTGTTAAATCAGAATCATCTCTAACATCGCTATGTACCTCCTTTGATTTCCTGTCGCTTGAGAGTATTGTTAAATCAGAATCATCTCTAACGGAAGACCGCCAACACTTAACTAGGAATATATATATGGTGACAATTAATAGTATTACGAATTCGAAAACAAAAAACGTCTATTCCGAAGCCAAAGATAATCAGAATAGTGGCGGCATAAAAGCTTCTTCTGTATTAATTCTTAAAATCAGCAAGCTTACGGACTATATCAAAAATATAAACAGCAATACAAAAGGGAAAAAGGAAAGATACGATATCGATGATGAGATTACCGAGATTAAAAAACAGGTATTCGAAGAACTAAACGATATTACGCTCGGAGAAATATCCAGCTATTTTAAAAATCTGATTGATACATTGAAAGCCAAATCGAAAGAAGTAAAAGATCTGACTTTGTCACAGTTCCTGTCCCAGCAGGCAATACGGCTGAACACTTGGATAAAAAGCGGATTTAAAGCAACAAAAATCTAAGTCTGTCAGAATAAACCGAATCAAGAATACTCATTTCAGGCAACAGAAAACCCGGCAGCTGTTCTCCTGCCGGGCTTTAATTGGAGGTATATAACTGAAACGAGTCTCAGTTATTATCGTTAGTAGAGGAATGCTTCCTATCCCTTTTCTCAAGCTGGCGCTTTTTCTTCAGTGCCTCTTTCTTTTCCCGTTCTTTTTCCCCTTTGTAGCGGAGCATAAGATACTTCCTTTCCGCCTTCGGATCCTCATCGTCGAGGATACGGTGTCCTTTGCTTTTCCGGTAAATCAGATAGATGATAACCGAAGCAAAGAGGGCAAGAACAAGAACAAGGATAGCAATCGTAGGTGCCAAAGAAGAAGAAAGAACGATCATGCAGCCTGCTTAGTCCTCTCGTTCTGTTTCTTCCAATAACCGCGGTTATAGAAGAAGAGACCAGTAAGAGCAAGAACAATGACAGGGAGAGTGATAGCAAGAGTCCAAGTCCATTCGATGGTGATATAGGTAAGGCATCCCATGATGTAGGAAATGACAACCCAGAACGCTAATGTACCGACATAGCTCTTATGGTTGACTGATTCGCCTTTCCTTGTCGCCACAGTGGCAAAGCAAGGAATGGTCGTCCTGTTGAAGACGGCAAAGGCAGTAAGAGAAGCACCATCAATGACATGGGTTCCGGTTGCAGTAAGCTGAGAGGCACGGACGATATCAAGGAAGCTTCCCGTTGCTTCAATGCCATGCTGGGCAAGGATAGTCTGAACCTGATTCCTGGCAGAAAGCTGTTCCCTTGTCGAAGTGACGGCTTCCTTGGCGACAATACCCTGGATAGAACTGACCGCATAAGTCCAAGCAAGGTCGCCACCCTGGAGAGAGCCAAATCCCATCGGAGTGAAGATAGGAGCAATAATCTGACCAATGTGGCAGAGGATAGAGGCAGAATCATCAAGTCCTTCCGCAGAAGGAATGAACGTCCAGGTCGGAGTGAAAGACTGGAGGAACCAAATCACGACAGTGGAAGCGAAGATAATCGTAAAGGCTTTCTTGATGTAATGTTTGCCCTTATCCCAGACATGGATGAGAAGAGCGCGAATCTGGGGGAGATGGTAGCTAGGAAGTTCCCTGATAAAGGGAGGAACCTTTTCCCGCTGGGTAGTCTGGTTCCTGACAATGACGGCAACAATGGCAATGACAATGCCAAGCCTATAAATAGCGAAAGTGAATAGACCGCCATCAAATCCGGCAGCTTCAGCTACGGCAGCAGCAATAACGGAAAGGAAGGTTGCTTTTGCACCGCAGGTGAAGAAAGGAATGACACGCCTAGTCTTTGTCCGTTCCTTATCGGAAGATAAGGTACGGGTATTGATGATGGCAGGGACGGCACAGCCAAGGCCCATAATCATCGGAATGAAGGCACGGCCGGAGACACCGAAACGACGGAAGGCACGGTCAAGGACGAAGGCGATACGGGCCATATAACCGGAATCTTCCCTGATAGCGAAGAAAGCGAAGAGAACCATGATGAGCGGAACGAAACCGATAACAGAGGCAATACCATTTAAGACACCGTCATAGAGGAAGGAAGTGAGCCAATCGGGAGAACCCATGGCAACAAGACCCTTCTTGATGCCAAGGCAGATAAGACCTTGGATACCATTATCCGGTCCGTCGCCAATCAAAGACTGGAAGAAGGTACCGATGGAATGAAGACCGCCGTCGCCCCAGAATAGGCCATCGAATACGGCAGTCTCTTCTCCGTCAATGGTAATCTTAATCAGGCCATGATAGCCTTCTCCGAAGTTAACACCCCTCGCATTAAGATAAAAAAGATCATCACTGAAAGTAAGGTGGAAGACTAAGAAGAGCATGACAATCCTAATCGGGAAGGCAGCCCATTTGTTCGTTAGGACTTTATCAATCTTATCGGAGAGAGAAAGCTTTTTGCTTTCCTGGACCGGTGCACCGCTCCGACAGCCTTGGAGCTGTCTGCCGATATATTTATAACGGAGATCGGCACTATTTGCTTCAAAGTCCTCAGCCTGTACACCAAGTTTGGCTACCTCTTCGTAGGCAACCTTGTTCTTCTTCTGCTCAAGTTCATCTCCTTCAAGAGCCTTGACGGCATGGAAGAGAGGATTTTCGATTCCTTCTCCTTCATACACTTTCATTGCGTTCTCAAGGGTTGCAGTAAGACTTCCGGTAGCCCATGCGCTGTTTCCAGTCCGCTTCACTTTTGCGGTTTCAAGAGCAGTCTTCCTCAGTTGGTCAAGATTTGTCCGATGAAGGGCGGAAATCTCAACGACAGGAACACCAAGTCTCTTGCTGAGTTCCCGGACATCAATCTTAACGCCGGTTTCTTTTAAGGCATCCCTCCTGTTCAAGGCAATGACGACAGGGACATCCATTTCCAGAATCTGAGTCGTCCTATAAAGGTTACGTTCAAGGTTAGTCGCATCGATGACGTTGATGACGCAGTCCGGATGTTCCTCTAAAATGTAATTCCGGGAGATGACTTCTTCCGGAGTATAAGGAGAGAGGGAATAGATGCCAGGAAGATCGACAATCTCGGCTTTGCCGATTTCCTTATTTGAATAGGTTCCTGCCCGTTTCTCAACCGTGACACCAGGCCAGTTTCCGACATAGGCGGAGGAACCGGTCAGCGAGTTAAAGAGCGTTGTCTTTCCGCAGTTCGGATTGCCGGCGAGGGCAAAGGTCAGTTTCTTTTCTTCCATTTTCTTTCTTACTCCTTATCCGTATTCTCTTCCTTAGAAGAGAGCGAAGTAATCTTCCTATTCACGTTTTCTGCTTCACTCTTCCGGAGAGTCAGCTCATAGCCACGCAGAGTGATCTCAATCGGATCACCAAGCGGAGCCTTTTTCCGAAGGAACACTTCGGCACCAGGGGTGATTCCCCTGTCGAAGATACGACGGCGAAGCCGTCCTTCTCCGGCAACCTTCCTGACGATTCCGCTTCCGCCGACAGGAAGGCTGTCAAGGGAAATCAAATCACCGACCTTCCTCTGATTTACTTCTTTTTCCATAAATCTAGTCCATCCTTTCTTCTACGTTGATTCTTGCGGCAATCTGCCGATCCAAGGCAAGGCGGGTATCACCGATGCGGACGATTGTTCCGCTTGCCTCCTGGGAAAGGACCTTGAAGCTATGTCCTTCCACAAGCCCGAGGCTTGCTAGGTGTTTCTTCCTGTCGAGAGAGGCAGAAACACGGAGAATGCGGTAATTCTTTTCATTTTCTGCTAAGAATAATGGCATCATGAACCCTCCTTCTATAGGTTAGCCTTAGCTAACGTATGCTATTTTAAAACCACCTTATCTTCTTGTCAACAAAAAATTAGTGTATACTAACAAAAAGGAGAAAAGCGATGACAAAGACCATTCTATCGATAGACGGAAGGAAGTGTCCGGAGTGCGAAGCCCATGTCAATCGGCTATTGCTTGACCATATCCAGAAAGCCGTCGATGTGAAAAGCAGTGCAAAGAAAAACGAATCGGTTATCTATTCCGATGGGAGAATCAGTAATGAGGAGGCAGTGGCTGCCCTTAGCGGATCTGGTTACAGACTTTTAGGCATAAACTATGAGGAAGGATTAAAGGATTCCTTTTCCTACCGACTAAAAAAGAAGTTCCGTTCTTAATATGCTATTTTCTTGAATAAGCACAGACCACCTTATATCATATTATTATGATTACAACAAACGAGTCAAAAGAAGACTATCTTGAGCGGATACTTAGGCTTCAGGAAAAGGGAAACCTGAAAGTACACGCTGTCGACATTGCGGAATCAATGGCTTTTTCTAAGGCCAGCGTTTCGATTGCCTTAAAAAAATTAGAAGAAGCCGGCCTTGTCTCTGTGGGAGCGAAGCAGGTCATCACCCTAACAGAGGAAGGAAGGAAGATAGCCAAAAAGATCTATGAACGCCATCAGGTTATCGGAGAGATTTTTATCTCCTTAGGCGTCCCCAAAGATGTTGCCTATGAAGATGCCTGCAAGGTCGAACATGATCTGAGTGATGAAACATTCCAGGCAAGGAAAGCCTATTACCTAACCGTACTTAAAGGGAACGAAAAGAAATAAAAGAAAGGCTGTCTAAAAGATTCAAATCATCAGGCAGCCTTTTTTAATAATGCAATATTTAAAATAGCCGAAGGTCTTACATTTTCTGCGTGGAAGACGGCGGAAGATTAGTCAGAATCCTATTAAAAGGTATCTAGTCCACTGAGAGATTAGAAGATGGTAATAACTAGACAGACTATACAAATATTGCATTTTTATGATTGACTATCATATTCTGTGTTGATAGAATAAGAAAAAAGAGAGGGAAAGACCGATGCGGAGTGTGAAGAAGTTTATCTTATGCCTTTCAGGCAGGCTAAGGATTCAATCATCAAATACATGGCTACAGCCATCTATCTCCAGTGAAAATCACGGCTTTCAGAAGAAAAAATACGAATTAAGAGAGGATCACTATTCGCAGGAGTCTCAGGTAAAAGGTTTTTCCGTCAGTATAGACGAAAAACCGGTTCTAAATGGTTTTTCCAAGTGCCTGGACTTCTACACTTCTCATGGATTCGGGAACGGAACATATGTGGCAGATGTGAATAATGTTCCAAGCGACAGCATTAAGCTTTATGAAGCAAAACTGATTGATAATTCTGCAAGAAGCTATGATTATTCCGGTTACGACTCATTGTTTTCAGAAAGATTTGTTATCGAGTTCCTTTATGAAAGAGACGGTCTGCATAAAAGTTTTTATCTTCCTACCGCTTCCGAAGCAGAGGAAATCATTCTAAACTCCAAAGAAACAGAGAAAGGCTGTGAACTCTATCGCAGTCTGATTACGAGCATAACCGAAGAGGCATCATATAAGGCAGCACTCCCTTCAATTCAGACTTATGCAACCGCAAACAAGGCCGGAGATGTCGACACTCAGAGCGTACTGGACCATTATCTGTCTGTGGCAGATCAGGCCGACAATTATAGGGAACTCGGTAGCCATTATTCTGGAAATTCTGAACTGGTTTCCTCATCTGATGATTCCATAATCAATTTAATTCCCAAATCTCATTTCACAACAAATGGTGTTTATAACAAAGGAGGAGCGGAATGGGGTTATTTTGTCCATACGTATACTGACTATAACAATAACAAAATATCAAGTGTCCTGCTTTATGATATATTTAACCATAAGACAGATTTTATTGACTCAGACATTGTACAGATTAAACCGGTTTTTGCCTGGAACTTTAAATATAATTACGACAGGAATGTCGTTTCAAAAGAATCAGAAAATAATTATTGCCTAGCTAATCCAAAATATACAGCGGGCATCAAATACGTAAAGCACAAGCTGGACCAGAACACATTCATCCCTAAAAACCCTGATGAATCAGGTTATAACAAAGATGAAGATCTTGGCTATGGTGTCGGATCAACATGTTACCAATATATAGGTGTGCAAAAGGATTTCACCAAGGATGCAATACAACTCACAACAAGGCTAGGGAATATTGCTTTAGGCGCTGCAACCGCTGGTCTAAGTCTCACAACACAATTTGCAATAGGAGCAACATATACGCTAATAACTGATTGTGTTGAGAATGTAGTTGGTGAACTTATAAATAATATTACCCCTCTTTCTCAAAACGGAAAGGTGGTTCTCAACGGCACTAAATTGCAAGGGTATGGCAGTATTGGAGATGCCAAGAAAGGAGATTTTGCTAAGTTTGCAACCTATCCCGCCCCAAATTTAAAAAATTCGAAACCTGTTCTCTTTAAAGATAAGACCGATTCAATCAATTATGAAATGCAACTATGTTCTTCGGATACAAATCATAATTATACCGCTCTCTTCATCCATCGTTTTTCCGCTTCCGTCTATAACGACAACACAAGTTTGCTCTATCAGAGTCCTACCCTTGTAGGCCAAATTAATGATTGCTGGAGTTACCTCATCGGAAAAAATTTCCATCAAAAGGAAATTGCAATAAATAAGACAATTCAGAATCAAGAAATGATTTTTGGCCAAGACCATGAGGCTGCTGCTATTTTAACGACTAAAGATGCCGGGGAATACGACATAGTGCTAACCAACATGCCAGTTGACACATCATTAACAATCTCCCGGTTTACACTTGACTCTGGCTCTGGCAAAAAAGAATGTACCAATACAATTGGTACTCAATACCACATTCCAGAAAAGAAATTCATAAAACATTATGTTTCTCTCCGAGCCAATCAAACTTATGAAATAAGAATCAAACGTGTGACAAAAGGCTACATGATATTTGGAGGTGCCTTACTCAGCGTTTATAAAAGTGATTCTTCAATCGTTCGAACAGGCGAATCGACCAGGGAAAGGAACTATACCTATAGAAATAGGATTAATAACGGATATCATATTAACAATTGTCTAATTCCATCTTCCGATGGACTTTATACGATTGTTGCTTCTCCTTCTAGTAACTCAAGCACACAGGATACCTATTTAACTATTTTAGACTCGAATTTTAAAAAGATAGCAACTGATGATGATGGTTTTGGTAGCCGGGTGGCTGGTGTAAGAATACATTTGAAAGCAGATTCAGAATATTACATAATTAGCCGGTTCTATAATGTCAATAGCACCGGGGACTATGAAGTAGATATATTTAAGCATGGGTATCTTCCTGAGATTCGGGGAACAAAAACAACTCCCGGATTCACTATAGGGCTTTCTAGCAACCACAACGCTTACTTTCTAATTAGCACCTGCGCTTCTAAGAATATCAGCTTCTACTCTTATTGGAACACCTCATCGATGGAACCAAACTATCCAAAAATTCACATCAGCATCTATGATGCACGTCTTGGTGTGCTACTATCTCAGACAGACATTCTATACACAGAGATGTTATTTTCGTTCAAAGAAAACACATTATATTTAATTAAGATTTCGTCGCAGGAAAGCCCATTTAGCAGCATCCGTTTATTCTGTAAGGAGGGATAAAATGACCATTGAGCTGAAATCTCTGACAATCAGCAGAAACGGGAAAACCATTTTGGATGATGCAAGCCTGCTTCTGCCTACAAAAGGTCTGTTTATCTTTGCCAGGAAGGAAAAAGAGGACTTCGGGATTTTATCTGACGTTCTTAGCGGATTAGTTAAACCGGATTCCGGAGAAATCGCAATAAACAGAGAAAACCTTACTAAATATAGTGAGGTGGAATTAGATACCTATAGAAGAAATTTATTTGATTATCTATCTGCCTGCCCAAAATTCCAAACGGCTTTGAACACACTCGAAAACGTGGAGTATCCTCTTTGGTTAAAAGGGACTAAAACCAATTCCAAGGAAGAGGCTGTAAAGGCCTTGGAAAGAGTCGGTGCCTCCTCTGACAGGAAGAACAATCCTTGTCTTCTATCTGCTGACAGGCAAAGGAAAGTTTCCTTGGCGCGTCTAATAGTTAAAAGTCCGGATCTTATCCTTGCTGACGACCCCTATGCGTGCAATCTTGCAGAAGAAACAGCTGAATTTATACTCAGTCAACTCAAGGAATTATCAAAAACAAAATTAGTGATTATCGGAAGCTTGAAGCATTCGTTTCTTGTTTCTTCAAATCCCTCTGCCGTGTTACTCTGTGATGGCAAGACAAACAAGGTCTGTTTAGTCAATCCAGTTTCCTCGGATAAAGAATATACCCAGAAAAAAGAAGAAAAGTTAACTTTACCTCATGTTTTTCATTTAGCGTATAGACACCTTCTTGTTAGTCCCGCTCTCTTCCTTACCAGTTTTCTCCTCTCTGTTTTTTCCCTTACTCTACTTGGTTATACAATTACGCTCACTACTCAAACGAAAAACAGAGTCCAAGCCGCTTCCATCTTAAGCCAGGGAGACGATTATCTTTCACTGAAAAACAAAAAGAATCAACTCAGCCCTGACCAAGGCTGTTATTTCACGGAAGAAAATGTAAACGAGGTATCAAAGCTTCTTAATCTTCCTGTTTCCGGGGTCATGAACAGAGATGATATTTCAATTCACTGTTATTTCGATGGAAAAAAGGTTTTACCTGATTTTGCCGATCTTAAAACTCCGTCCATTCAATCCTATTACTGGTCCAACACAGATTACTTCTGCTCTATTCCCGCTACCGATTCACTGCCAAAGAATTATAAGCTGCTTTCAGGTCATATTCCGAATAAGGAAAACGAAATCATGCTTACGGATTTTCAATTTGAAAGGATAAACGACTGTCTGGGAATCCAAAACACTTACGATTCCGTTCTGAACAGACAGATTGCATTTGTTAATCCATATTTCCAGATCTGTCCGGATTTAACTATTGCCGGTGTCTTAGATACCGCTTATGACGCAGACGATTATGCAGCCTATAAAGAGTATTGCCTAAAAGGGACAAAGCCAGAAACAGTCAATGCGGAAGCGAAACAGCAGAAAGCAAGATTGGAAAACTTAAAATCAGAATCTTATATCAATCTTTATTTTGTCAGCCAGAATATATCCGACAGGTTAAAGTCAAACTCTGTCCTGTCAGTTGGAGCAGAATCCTCGGCTACCTTTTTACTTGATGGTCAAGAGATACTTCCGGATTTGATCCGCCCCTACAGACTAAATTGCCTGGATCAAGCAAAAAGGCAATATGTTTCGCTATTCGATGGCTTAGATTTTACCGGTTCTGACTTTCTCTGTCTAAGCCTAGGCTCCTATATCCGAGCAACAAAAGAAAAGAATCCGGCTCTGAAAGAAATCTCAACTATTACCATACCAAAGAGATTCCTTAATAAGGCATCAAAGTCCGATTATGTCTATAAGGGCACAGCAGAAGAATTTTTTACGGATTTTTTAAGCATTCCCATCCGCTATTATTCCCTTGACCACTATGAAGAGGCGTTCGAAAACAAAGAATTCGATATTGTACGCTATTCGAAAGAATACTATGAGAAAGCAGGAAAAGAAGTCCCTAACGATATTCCGAATCAGGACAAGGCAGAGATATATTCCCTCTATCTTGCCGCCTTATTGGAGAATGGGGCTCCTGACTATTCTTCCGAAAAAGCCTTGTCCGTTTTTTATGGGCTTACCACAAAAGCCAAAGAAAGGCTCGATTACTATTTGTCACTCTATTCCGATTCAATCTTCCAGTACAGAAACTTTTCCTACCGATATCCGGTAAGTGGCAGGAATAAGGAAGAGACAATATCCCTCTCGCTCTCCGGACTTACCGCCCTTGAGTCCTCCAGCATAACTCCCCTTAGGCAGAAGGAAACAGTCAGCAAAATTGTTCCTGGTACAGGAATCTATTCCAGGCTTCTTATTCCGACAGGCGCGGATAAAAGCAAAATCAAAAGCGTTGTTTCCAAGGAAGGACAGGAGTACTCAAAAGACACCTATTTTACCATTAACAATGCTTCGGCCATGGTATATGGCACAATGGAAAAAGTAAAAAAATATACGATTCTCTTCTCTATTCTGTCTGCAATCTGTCTCGTTCCTGCTTTATTCCTTCTCTATAAGCTATTTGGCAGAACGACAATCGGTCTAATGAACGATTTATCCCTTCAGCAATCGCTTGGCACAACTAAGAAGGATATTGGGAAGCAAATTTTCTTCCAATCCGGCATGAGGTTCCTCTTCCTCTTTATTTTCGCTTTCTTTCTATTATTTGCCCTTTCTTTTACCATCCGCCACTTCCTGGTATCGGAATATTCACAGTTTGCCTTCGTTCTCCCTGGACTCCTGCAGACTATTCTTTTGTTCTTTGTATCCCTTATTCTTGTTTTTGCTCCTGCTCTTCCCTCCCTTCTTAAGCTGAAGAAATGGCTAAGACAGGGGCAGAAGTAACGATTATTCCTTCCACTAAAAAACGCCCGTCTGATTCGACGGGCATTTTTTCCTTTTCAGACTTATTCCGATTTATTTTCTTCCTGCTTTTGCTCTTGGTTATCCATAGAAGCAGGGGAAACAATCTCGTCCTTCTTTTTCCTCTCTTCCTGGGCAACCTTGGCTACAGCAAGATTCTTTTTGCTGTAGGAGTTCTTCCGGTTTCTCATCTGTCGGATCCTCTTTCCGAAAAGAGACACATAGACAAAAAGCTCAAGACGTCCAATCAGCCTTCCTATCCTTTCAATATAAAGGACAGCAACCCCGGGAATAGTCATCGACCGGGAATAATTGATGATTCCGGTCGATAGGCCGACGCCGCCGATTGCAGAGGAAAAATCAAACAGACAGTCAGAGAAAGTGAACGTATCCCCTGTCCTATCCCCTCTTGCCCAGTTGCACTGCTTAGCAATGACGGCAATCAAAAGAGAACCAAAAAGGGTTACAGCGGTATAGGAAGCAATATAAGTCCAGGCTTCAGAGACCTCTTCCTTTGTCACACGGGTCTTGACTCCGTACTTGTAGATAGTCTGGACTTCCTCCTCATCGCTTTTTCTTCCCGTCGACTTGATCCGGAAAAGAATATCACCAATGGCAAGACCGACACGATGTTGCTTGATGGCACCGGAAGTCGAACCATTCTGTCCTCCAGTCATCCTCATCCTTGAGAGAAGGAAGATGACATAGGTAGGGATGCGGATAATCTCTCCGCTTGTATAGCCTTGTATTGCCAGAGCCGGACTTAAGCCGGAATTGAGGCCGGTAAATCCATAGAATCCAAGATTGGTCGAAGGAAGTAAGCCATAGGCAGAGGAAGTTAAGGCATGGGCCTGATAGCTGTCGACAGCCTGGAAGCCGGCACCTGCCAAGGCAGAGATCCTTTCAAAGGTTCCGTAACGGAAACCGGCAGCAACATTATTTCCATAATAATGGGAGAAGCCGGCAATCAAAAACGGCCAGACAAAAATCAGAATAAGGAAAAAGACACCATATTCAAAATGACGGAGGACTTTGAATTTCCGCTTAAACAAGGAATAGTGAATCCTAAAATTCGTGGCGCCAAGGAGCCTTAGCACCTCCGTAACGATTTCAATGGCTATTCCTCTCCATTGGCCATTTAAGGAAACCTCAAGAGACAACGTGTTAATGCTGTTCGCCTTCGTCGAGAATCCGCCTGTAGCGAGGGCAGTAATCGAATGGCAAAGAGCATCATAGGGCTTAACGCCAAAGGAAATATAGAGAGCGACACCTAAAACCCTATAGGCAAGATAAATGGAGAAAATCAATCTTGCCGATTTGGCAAGATTAGGAAGAAGCTTGTCATTGTGTCCCTCAAGCTGGTAGAGATTCAGTCCGGAAGACTCGGAAAAAGCCGATGCCGCAGCCAGAACGAGACCGATACCGCCAAGAAACTGGGTGAGGGCACGATGGAAGAAGAGAGCATGATGGACAACATCACTCGTTCCGTCTTTTAACGTAACAACCTCCTTTGAAAAGTCCATGATGGTAAGTCCGGCAGTAGCAAAGCCAGAGGCAGATTCATATAAAGACTGATTAAAGGTATAGCCATAGAACAGGTAAGGGATTGCAGAGACAAAGATAGCCAGAAGCCAGATTCCGACAAGAAGCCCAAGAGCCTGGAGGGAAGTCCTCTTGCCAGTCTTTTTCTTAAAAATAAATAAAATGAGGCACCTGCCTAAAAGAAGAGAGCATCCTCCCGGAACAAGAAAAGAAAGATAATCTTTCCACTCGGAAGGATAGAAGGCGAGCCTAATCAAGGGAAGAAGGACAAAAAAGCCGATGGTGATTAGAAAAATGCCAAGATACCCAAGGACCAAGCGGGGTCCGGTGACGAGTTTCTTTTCCGCCTGTCTCTTAGGCTGCTCGAACTGGAAATAAAAATCGTTGGTCGACATAATCACCCCTTGATGAACTTAACAAGATCCGCCTGGTTTTCCGGTGCAGAAGCAATAATGAGGGTGTCACCGGACTGAATCCTTGTGTCACCGCGAGGAATGATGACAGAGGGGTCACGGAAAATGCAGGTAATGTTCCCAGTCTTTGGCAGTCCAAGATTCTTTAGACTCCTACCGACACACCAGAAGCTTGGCTTGATTCTGATTTCCGTAATGACCAATTTATCATTTTCCAGAGAGGATGTACGGAACACTGATTCGATATCCGATTCTCCTTTGATTCGTTCTGTTAAAAGATAGGTGGAAGAAATCGGTGAGTCGATGCCCATCTGGACAAAAAGGCGGACATGATGAGGGTTATGGACCGTACAGATGGCTTTTTTAATGCCAAGAAGATCCTTGGCGATTTTACAGCAGACGAAATTATCGGCATCGGTCTGCCTTAAGGAAATCACAAGATCGAATCCCGTGACATCCGCCGTTTCGAAAGAGTAGATTTTCGTCGGATCACTGACAAGGACAGGAATCCCCCAGTGCTCAGAAATCCTATCGGCAATTTTCTTGTCGTCGTTCCTGACGACAATCTTATTTCCGGTCTTGGCAAAGGCAGAGAGGACATAGTCAGCTTCGCTTCCCCCGCCACAGATAACGATTTTCATCAGTCCTCGTCCTCCCTTCCCCGGATTGTCTTATAAGCCTGAATGGAGAGCATGCCAGTAGAAATAATGGATATCCGATCATCACTTAAAAGGGCCGCCTTCCGTTCATCACGAAGGCGGACGATGATATAAGGAACATCATAAAGGGCAACAATCCTAGAGGCGATAAGGACATTGACGTTATCTTCGCCCGTCGCCACGACGACTTCCTTAGCCGAATCGATATGGGCTTTTTCTAGGACACTATTATCCGTTGCATCACCGACAATCGTGTATCCGGAATAGTCAGGATCCAGTTTTTTGAAGGCATCGGAATTGATGTCCACGATGGAAGTGTATATCCCGTCAACGGAAGACCTTGAGGCAATAGAAGCACCAAGACGGGAGGAACCGATGACCAAAATCCTATTCCGGTCTTTGAACTGTTTCTTCATTTTGCACCTCTTTTTGATTCGAAAAGCACGTTAACAGATTAGCACAGGGGGTATGAGGAATCAACGCTGGTTGATTGCCTTCCTCCTTTTTGAGGCACGGATTTTGTCTTCCCGTTCTTTGATGACTTCCCGCTTATCATAGTTCTTCTTTCCCTTGCCAAGGGCAATCTGGACCTTACAGATTCCCCGTTTGATATAGACGCGGACAGGAACTAAGGTATAACCCTGTTTCTCTACATCCTGCCGGAAGGAAAGAATCTGTTTCTTGTGAAGCAGAAGCTTCCGTGTCCGGGTAGGATCATGGGAGAAGAGGACATTATTGGACTGAAGGACGGGAATATTCCTATTCAAAAGAAAGACTTCTCCTCCCTTGACGATGACGTAACTATCGTCAAGAGAGCAGTGTCCGGCGCGGAGAGCCTTGATTTCCGACCCCTTCAGTTCAATTCCGCATTCGGTGAACTCAGAAAGGAAATAATTGAAATAGGCTTTCTTATTCGTGCAGAGAAGAATCTCACCGTCGGCTTCCGCCATTTTTACTCCTCTTTTCTTTTCTTACCGTATCCAGCGCGGGCAAATCCCTTCTTGCCATAGGAAGGGGCCGGTCTATCCTGTTTAAAAGAACCTTTGCGTCCAAAAGAACCGCCACGGTCAGAGCGATAGGAAGACTTTCCGCCACGGGAGAACCCGCCACGGGAAGAATCTCTTCCTTTCGAGAAACCGCCCTTATCGGAAGAAGCGCCGGCATAGCCGTTAAAAGAGGCATGACGGGTCTTTGAAGAATAGGCATAGTCTCCTCCGCGGCGCTCCTTGCGTCCTTCATCGGAGAAACGTCCACCATGTCCGCCACGATTATGTCCGAATCCGCCACGGAAGCCTCCGCGACGGTCAGAATGTCCGCCGGAAGAACCGAAACGATGTCCTCCGCCCTTGCCTTCCCGACGGGGACGAGGAGAAGCAAACCGCTTAAGCAGATGGTATTCGTCCGGAGAGATATCCATGACGGAAAGGACGGAAATCACCTTGTCCTCATCATCCGGATACTTTGCCGCAACGGCACGGATGATATCGACTTCCTTCCACTGTTCAGGGGAAGGACGGAAATCGTCTCCGTCCTCCTTTTCGGCACGGGCGGCATTGGCACGCTCGATTTTTTCGTTTGTCCCATCAAGCTGGTCAAGGGCATCACTGAGATTCTCTTCCTGGCTAGTCTGCTTTGTGCTTTCTTCTTCGACTTTCTTTTCGTTATCCATGTTCGTTTCTTCTTTCTTCGTTTTCTTGCCCCTGTCGTAATCATCGAAGTAGTACTCGCCGGAGCGGGCGACCATACTTTCATCGGAATCATCCTGATAAAGATGCAGGCCGTTCAGGCTGACATCCTTGCGCTGATAGACATCCCTGTCCTTGCAATACCGGTTATAGAAGTCAGGGGTCGTCAGACCGATATCGGTGTTGTCAGGATCAGAGAAGAGGACCGTGACATCAATCGGTGTACCAAGGGTGAAGGAGATATCCGTATCCCGGCCAAAGACGCCAAAGGAATCCGGCCTGAAGCGGAAGAAGTCGCCGTCCCTGCAATGATAGGGAAGGAAGCCTTCGATTCCATTGTCCATTTCAACGAACCTGCCCCGGGTAACCATCCCGGCGACGAAGCCATGATAGGTTTCGCCGATATGGTTCCTCCTATACTTGGCCCCTTCTAAGTCATCGCATTCCCGTTCGATAGAATCAGAGCGCACTTCCCTGTCGGAAAGGAAGTCGCCTTGGTTCCTAAGACGGTTCGTCAGTTCGTCTTTATCAAAGGGTTTCCCATCAAGAAGATAGTCCTTGACTTCCCGATGGATAATATCATCGGGATAACGGCGGATAGGGGAAGTAAAGTGACAATAGGTAGATTCGGCAAGTCCGAAATGGCCATAGTCCTCTGGAGAGTAACGGGCCTTAGCCATTGAACGCAGAACCATGTAGTTGGCCGCCTTCTTCCTCCCTGGGTCTTGGATTGTCTTAAGGTAATCGTTGAGATTCTTACCGTTGATTTCCCCATCGCTTTTCGGGAAGCCGGTATAAAGTCCAAGGCGTTTTAAGAACTGCCGGAGGTTGGCAAGTTTATCTTTCGGCGGGAATTCATGAATACGGTAGAGAACAGGAACACCCTTATCCTTAAGCAGCTTAGCGACAGAAACATTGGCGATAATCATAAGATCCTCGATCCTATGTTGGCTCTCTCCGCTTTCATACTTTTTAACATCCGTCGGATTTCCCTGCTCATCAAGGGTGAACTTGAGTTCGGTGGATTCAAGTTCCCTTGCCCCTTGAAGGGTTCTCCGGCGGCGGATTTTCTCAGCTGCCTCTTTAAGGACAAGCAAAGTGTCCTGAATTTCCTTACTGAATCCAACATCCTCTCCCTTAAAGAAGGAATTGACCTGATTATAGGTAAGACGTCCATGGGAACGGATGACACCACGGCAGACCTTAGAGGAGAAGACATTTCCGTTTGCATCCACCCTCCTAGTGACAGAGAGGACAAGACGCTCGACATTTGGGTTTAGGGAACAGATTCCGTTGGAAAGTTCAAAGGGAAGCCTAGGAACGACCCGGTCAGCGACATAAATGGAGGTGCCTCTTAGATAGGCTTCATCATCAAGAGGATGATTAATCTTCCTATAATGGGTAACATCAGCGATATGGACGGTGATTTCATATCCATTGAGGACTCTCTTTCCAAAGACGGCATCATCGAAGTCATGGGAATCGTCTCCATCGATTGTTACGACGCAGTCGTTGGTAAAGTCAGTCCGCCCCTCCTTCTCTTCCGGGGTAATCTCCTGCTCGACCTTCTTTGCTTCCTCGATGACTTTGGCGGGGAAGGAAAGAGGAGCATCATGATCGGCAATAATCCTAGAAATATCACTGCCGACATCATCAGAGCGGACAAGAATCTCTTCTGCAGTGACAGAAATGACATTGCCTTTGAAATTCGTGATGGCGCAGTTAAGCAAATCACCGGTATGGACCTTTTCTTTGACGCCAGGTGCATATTCTGTGATAAGGACGCTCTTACCGCAGTTGCTCAGGTAGTCGACATGTATCCTTCCCTGTCCGTTAGGGGACAAGGTGAAGACTCCCTTAAGGTGATCCGTGCTCTTTAGATAATCGACGGCGTGGAAGACACCTTTCTGGAATTGCTGAAGATAGACAAGGTCCCCGATAAGAAGCTGGTCAGCCTCTTTACCGGAAAGCCGGTATTCTTCCTTGGTCGGGATACGTTTCAGAATGACAAAGTTTCTGTTCTTCCTTGTCACCTTGCCGAGGATCCTCTTCTGCTCTTCAAGCAGAAAATATCCTTCTTCGCTTTCTCCGATTATTCCGTGGTTAATCCTATGCTGAAGAAGTTCTTTGACTTCTTCCTTGTCGTGGGCGGTAAAGGCCTCCCTTTGCTCATCGATGCTCTTTTCGCTCCGGACACTTCCCCGAAGCAGTCTGATAATTTCGTTTTCTGTCATTTCAGTTTCTCTTTCAAAAATAAACGGGGACTTTTACTAAGCCCCCGCAATCGACTTAATTGAATTTTATAGATAATTAGCAAGCAGTGCCGTAATGAAGAAGGCCACAACGAAGAGAGCGGTGATGATGGTCCTAATCTTATCGGCTCCGCGTTCCTTCGTGCGGGTGAAGATATTCATCTTGTTACCACCCATGACGGCGGAAGAAGCACCTTGGCTCTTTCCGGACTGAAGAAGGACAATCCCAATTAGGATAAACGATAAGACAACTAAGACTATCTGTGCAGGTGTATTCATTCTGTTCCTCACTAATTCATAGAATCTTAATAAGTATACTCAAAAGAGGCTTCTCTATCAATGTAAATTGAAAACCTGTATCCGTTTTCTTCTTTAAAAGGATGGGCTACTTGATAAACCGAAGCAGAAAATCAGGGGCACCGATAACGATGTAGCCGTTTTCGTCTCTGGTCTCTTTGATTGGCTTATTCAGGACGATGATTTTCTGTACCTGATCATGAAGATAGCCAAAAGGACGGACTTCCCGTTCTCGTGTCTTAGCTGATTCATAGTCTAAGCAGACTTGGATATAAAACTGTCGGAATCCCTTTACGGCAAAAAAATCAATTTCATTTGTCTTCCGGACAGTCTTCCCATTGTCCTTGTCAAAGGAATCAAAGGTTCCGACATTGACTGTGTATCCCTGATACAACAGCTCATTGTAGACAATGTTTTCCAGCATCTGCCCTTCGTCAGGAAAAGCAAAATTCAATCTGGCATTTCTAAGTCCAGTGTCCGAAAAATAGTATTTCCGTTGTGCTCCGATTTCCTTTTTACCTTTAACATCGAATCTTCTTGCTTCATGAAGAAGAAAAGCATCTTCAAAATACTTAAGATAATCACTAATTGTCTGCCGGGTTATTTTTTCGTGTCTTATGCTTGCAAACCGTTTAGCGATTTTGTCCGCATTTAACAGTTCACCGCAGGAGGAAGCAATAATATTCGCTAACTCATCAAGGGATTCAGAGTTTTTCAGATGATTGTGTTCGAGAATATCCTGAAAGTAGGTGGTAGTAAATAGACTTTTAAGATAGTCTTTCTTCTGGTCGTCTTTTTTTAAGATAGCCAGAGGCCTACCGCCATAGAGCCTATATTGGTAAATCGCTTCAAAAGAAGAACCTCCGACGAATTGATAGAATTCGTCGAACGAAAGAGGAGCCGCCTTGATGTTTGTTGCCTTGTCCCGAAATTCGGTAATGATGTCGGTAGACAGCCTCTTGGAATTCGAACCTGTAATATATAAATCAATCCCTGGTTCTTTTGAAAGTCCAAGAACAACATCAACAAACGAGACTATTTCCTTATCTTCCGCTTTTGCTAAAACATGCTTATGATTAGAAAGTTCTGGATTGACAAGCGTATATACTTTCTGAATTTCATCGATAAAGACAAAGCATTTTCCTTTGCCTTTGCAATAGTTTCGCACAAATTCCCCTAAATTAATCGGGTCACGAAGTCTCGCGTTAACATCGTCATCCCTAGACAAAATCAAAATCTGACTCTCTGATACATCATGATTCAAAAGATATTGCTTGAAGATTGTAGAGAGGAGATAAGATTTTCCGCAACGTCTGATTCCTGTGATAACCTTCGGAAAGCCATTGTTCCTGCTATCGATAAGAAGACTTAAGTACTTGTTGCGTTCAATCATTCATTTACTTTTTTTGTGGCTTTCCACAGTTTTTGCAAGTGTATTTTATCCTATTTCATTTCGGAAGTCCATAGCCATTTGCTTTTTTTGTGGCTTTCCACGGTTTTTGAAAGTAGGAAAATTGAAAAAAGACAGTGACAAAAACACACTGGCCTTTTGAAAATCAATCTGATTTATTTCTAATTATCTTCGTTTCCGGACAAATCAACCGAAGAGACAAGCCTATCCGGCATCAGGTTGCCTCCGACGATCTTCGAATCGTCGGAAAGAGCAAGGACATTCCTGAAAACGTCGGCAAGGTTTCCGGAAACGATGTTCCTGTCAAACGCCTTATCCTTTTTTCCGTCTTTGATGATGTAGCCGGAACAGGGAAGAGAGAACTGCCTACTCTGTCCGTCAATTCCGGAATTCAGTCCTTTGAGTTCAGTCAGATAGATTCCGTTCTTCCTCTGCCGGAAAAGGTCCTGCAGGCTCTTCTCCCCTTTTTCGACCGTGAGGATACAGGGTCCTCCCTCGCCATCCCCTATAGAACAGCCATTGCTTTCTCTTTTTTCTTCATGCGCACTCTCGAGAGAATAGAAATAGGTTTTCAGCCTGCCCTTATTGATCACCGGAAAGTCCTCGGTCGGACAGCCATCCGCATCATAGGAAGCCGCTCCCCTATATTCAATGTGGGGAGTATGAAGGACAGTCCTTTGATCAGACCTGATTTTCTTATTCAGTTTTCCTTCGAAGATCGATAGATGCTTCTGAACCTGCTTAGCAGAAAGCTGCCCCCTATAGTAATTGAGAAGAATGGATGCCCTCTCCTTTGAAAAGACGCACGGATAAGAGCCGGAAGGCAAAGAAACGCTGTGGAAGAAGTCCATAGTAAAGGAGAGAAGCCGTCCTATGCGTCCTTTCAGCTCCTCGATCAAATCGTCAAGGGAGATCCTCGAATAAGTCCCTTCATCGGAATTGCGGACATTCCCGTCTTCATCCACGGCAGAAATATACCTGCTCCCGGAAAAATACTTCGTCCCTTCCTGGCAGTTCAGTCCAAGACTGTTCTTCTTTTCTCCGTTTTCGTAAACCATGGACAGAGAAACGTCAACATTTTGAATCCGCTTATCCCTTTTCCGGATAGTCTCACAAAGTGAAAGAGCACTTCTTCTCCTATCTTTCAGATTGGAGGGAAGAAAATCATCCCGGAGAGTCTTTGCCTTAATGTAAGTTCCTTTTCCGGAAAAGTAATTGTCTTCCTTGTCCTCCTTGCCAAAAGAGGAGGTCTCCGTTATGGCGTCGAGGGCAGTATCCGGAGTCGTCTCATCGAGTGAATCTGTGGAATAGACGCCAAGCTTCCCTTCTTTTATCCCTTTAAAGGATGCACGGGACGAAGTTCCGATCTGCTGTGACTCCACTTCTCCGTTATGGACGGAGACGCTCCTTTCCCTTGTTTCAGACTGGCCAAGAGAAACAAAGCTGATTCCCTTAAGACAGGCCAAAGCAAGAAAACGATGGAAATCGATTTTCATTTTTTCTCCTCCTTTCCCCCGACAAGCCTATGGGAGATAAGCAGTGTCGGCTGGCCGACAGAGACAGGAATATTTCCGGATGCCGCTCCGCAGATACCGGGGGCAAGTTCTAGATCATCGCCGACCATGACAATGTTTTTCAGGATTTCGTATCCATATCCAGTCAGGGTAACCGGCTTAATCAGATGGTCGAGCTTACCGTCCTTGATGAGATAGGCAACATCCGAAGTAAACAGAAACTGATCCGTCGTGGGGTTCACCTGTCCGCCGGAAAACGCCTTGCAGTAAATGCCATTTTTCACCGAGGCGATAATATCCTCTTTCTTGCTCTTGCCTTTGCCGATATAAGTGTTCGTCCTTCTTGTCGTCGGAGCATACTTATAGTTCTGTCTCCGGCAGGCACCGGTCGCCTCCCTATTTAACCGTCCTGCATTATCCCGGTCGAGCCTATAGGAGACAAGAACGCCATCCTTAATCAGCTGATTCTTACTTGGAAGATGGCCCTCATCATCCACAGAGACGGTTCCCCATCCGTTAACGATAGTCCCATCGTCAAAGGCATTGACGACATCAGAGGCAACCTTTTCACCAAGCTTTCCCGCAAACGGAGACTCTCTATGGGAAATAGCAACCCCTTCGAGAGGGTGTCCGCAGGCTTCGTGAAAAAGAACACCACCCCATCCGTTTCCAAGGACGACAGGCCTTTCTCCACTTGGTCCATAAGGGGCGGAGAGAAGGGCTACCGCCGTTTTTGCCTGTTCCAGGCACCGTTTGGGGAAGGATACCTCATCAAGCAATTCCAGTCCTTCCCTTTTCGATGGAGCGTCAAAAGAGGACTGGAACTCTTTTCCGTCGCTCGCCGTCACTAGGACAGAGAGACGGACAAAAGGTTGATGCCGCTGACAAAAGATGCCATCCGAATTATAGACTTCTATCCTGCTCTCATCCTCAAGGAGGGAAACAGAGACGTCCTTAATAAGAGGAGAGAAAGAAAAAGCGGCATCCTCGCCTTTCTTTAGATAGTCCCTTTTCTTTTCCCTCGGCCAGGAAGAGAAAGGAACCTTCCTCGGGGTAAGATCTCTGACCTCCTTCTCCGTCCTGACTCTGACTTCTTTTTTTCTCTTCCCCTCAAAGCCAAGGGAAAGCTCATTGGCAAGCATAAGCAAAGAAGAAAGAGACAGATCTGAGGTATAGCCATAGACCCTCTCTGTCCCCTTCCTTAACCGGATGCCGCATCCACAGGTTCTTCCCTTCGACAAGGAGCGGACTTTATGGTACTGGCGGGAGATTGACTCGCTCTGGCTGTCCTGGAGATAAATCTCCGCATAATCGGCACCGGTCGACAAACCGGCATTCAAAATCGATAGTGCGTCAAGATGATTCAGTTTCATTTCTATTTTCCTTCCTTAAAAGAAGGCTTTTCTTTTTTCTTCCCTTTCTTCCGTGACTGAAGGAAGTTCAGGGCGTTCCGGGAAGAAAAGATGATATCTAGGACAAGGAAGATGCCGATGAAGATAAAAACGACACCCCTCCTAGTCAAAGGAGAGACTATACGGCCAAAGAAGCTGAGAGTCAGAGAAAACTCACCCGTCAAGGCACCGATTAAGGGCTTAAAGACTTCATATTCGGCCTGCGAGAACTGTTCCGTCAGAAGACTGACCGGGCGGTTCATGAAGTAATTCCGGAACAGTCCGGCGGAATAGGTCCCGGGGAAAAACCTTGTCACTTCTCCGATATACTTCGGTCCCCTGTTGCTCGGCCTATAGGCACCGATAAGGAAGCCGACCCCAGCAGAGACAATGGCGACAATAGGCGACCTGACGGCTTCCCGCTGAATAAAGGAGCAGATGAAATAGGTAAGAGTGGAAGCGGAAAGAGAAGAAAGAAGAATGATTCCGATGATGGCAAGGAAATCAAGGAAAGATATCCTATAGGCCCCATAGGCAGCCAAATAAATCTGAGAAAGGAAGAAGACCAGAACATTGATCATGAAAGTGACAATGCAATTGAAGACCAGATAAGAGAAAGAAATCGTCCGGGGAAGAATCGGCGAAGAGACAAAATCCCTTGAAATCTTCCGCTCCTTGTCCCGCACCACGATATAGTTGGAGTTCAGAGACACCGTAATGCAGGAAACAGCTAAAACTCCCGAAATCATCCAGCAATCGGCTATGCCATAGATCCGGTGAAGCAAGGGATCCCTTTGTTTGCTTTCTAAAGCTTCCCTAGTCACCCCGTCGACGTTGTTAACTAAAAAGTCCTTAATCTGATCAATCTCCCTTGGCCGGAGGAAGACGGCATAGACGGCAAATATGGCAAGAGGAACCCTAAGAGTGAAAATCCTTGTCGGAACGTCTTTGAAAAAGACAAGCAGATGGCGTCTGACCAAAGCAAAGAAGGTCCGGTATTGATTGGGATATTTTTCATTCCGCATCGTCATGATTAGCCTCCCTGATTTTCTTTACGCCGGTAACATTAAGAAAGACATCGTCCCTGCTTCCTTTGACTACTTCAAAATCATGAATGTCTGTTTTATAGGATTCAAGGAGGGAAATGGCATCGGCTGAATCTTTGACTTTGATTTGGTACGTCTGGGAATCGTAATTATACGTAAAGGGCCGGTTCCTTCCTTCAACGATTCTGTCAAAGTCCTCATTCTTCTTTTGGTGGATCCTGACATAGTCGCTTGAATATTCTGACCGCAGTTCAGTCGGCGTTCCTTCGGCAATGATTTTTCCGTGGTTCCTAATTACAACGAAGGTTGCTTTTTCTGCTTCTTCCCTATAGTGCGTAGTCAAAAAAACGGTCATTCCCGTTTGCTTTCTTAGCGTGTTGATAAGATTCCAAACCGATAGGCGGGTCTGGGGATCTAATCCGGTCGTCGGTTCATCCAGAATCAGAAGTTCCGGGTTATGGACCATGGCCCGGGCGATATCCACACGCCGTCTTTGCCCTCCGGAAAGCTTACCTACCGCTCTGTTCCTAAAGGAAGAAAGATCTAGCCTGTCACTGAGGACTTTTAATCGGTTGGCAAACTCTTTTCCGGTAATCCCATAAAACCCGGCCCGGAGAACCAGGTTCTCCTTAGGAGTAAGGACCGGATCCAAAACAGAATTCTGAAATACGATTCCGATTTTATTCTTTATTTCAGATCGGTGAGAATCCAGATCGAGTCCGTCGACATAAATCTTTCCGCTGTCTTTTGGGATAATGCTGGTAATGATGTTGATAGTGGTCGACTTACCTGCACCATTTAATCCAAGAAAGGCAAAGAGGCCTCCCCGGCGGACGGAGAAGGAAATCCCATCAACAGCAGTAAAGCCTTCATAGGTTTTGACTAGATTTTCAACTTCCCTGATGTTGTCTTTTGATCCATGGAGAAGAGAGTTCCCATGGGAATGAATGTTCAGAAAGTTCATTGTCATTTACTACCTTTCGGAAGAGAGAGGGCCTTCTTGTCCGTATCCTTGCCTTTTTTCTTGCTGACGAGGGAAAGGTTCTTCTGTATCAGACGGAAAAAGGCAAAGATGGAATCATGCCTAATCTTCTTTTCTTCTTTTTTCTGTTTCCGATACTGGAAATAGAACTTCCTCCTGAAACCGGTCGGACTTTGGATAATCTGCCCAGGTTCCTTAATGCCGGTCGCCTCGAGGGTATTTAAAATTCCGTCAATCAGCATTTTCTTATCACTTGGCGTCCTCAAAACGGTATCCAGTAATTCGTTTGCGCTTTTTGCAATAACGACAGAAAGAGTATCAAGCTGGCTTACCGTATCTAGCCGATAAAGGCAGTTAGGATCAAGATGCCAGTTGCAGATATCATGCTGGTTTATGATATCGTTTTTCGGATAGGATTTGACAATATGAGTAATTCTCTCATGCAGAAGCAGAGTTCCCACGATATCAAACTGAGGGACAATATGGATGATCTTAGGCTGGATTCTCCTATGCCCCTCTAAATCATAGGTTTCTCTGACAAGACCAGGTCCATCATCACTATAAATAGAAATAATCCGTTTAGATTCATCTAATGAAAGCATGGAAGAAGCATAGACTGCAAGATTCCCTCCCTTAGAATGTCCAAGGACATAGAAGCGGCAGTCTGGGAAAGACTGCCTTTCCTTTTTCAGAAACTTTTCAGCAGCCACCTGTCCGGGAAGAGAAGGATAGATAGCCAAGGACAGACTCTCTTTCCAGCCGAGGAAGGAATTATCCGTTCCCCGGAAGCAGACGGCCATCGTTTTCTCGTCAAGACGCAAGGATATGGCACCGAACTGGGTGAAATCCTTTTGGGAGAGCTCATAGCCAAAGGCAGTCCTCTTTGAGGAAGAAAAACGGGAAGAATTCACTAGGGCAGCAGCAACGACAAGCTGCTTTTTGCTCCAATCCGGATCATGATAAAGAAGATAGTCAGGACGGAGCCAGCCAAGAAAAGCGCAAAGGGCATCTTTCAAAGAAATCGGAGTAAAATCCAGATTCGGTTTAAGGAAGTTTTCCCAGGGGATATAGGCCAGGCAGGCTAGAACAAGATTATCGGCAACATTAAAAGGGAGCTCCTCAAAAGATGTGTTTCCGTAAGCATAGAGATAATCCCAGATGTTTGGAAAGTCTTTTTCGAGGAAGCTCCGCTCAGCCATGTCTATTTCCGTTTAAGGGTAGGGAAGAGAAGGACGTCACGGATAGAATCGGTCTCAGCAAAGAACCTGCAGAGACGGTCGATTCCGTATCCGATGCCGCCTGCCGGCGGCCTACCGTACTCAAGGGCCTCACAGAAGTCAGTGTCGACTTCGCAGGCTTCATCGTTTCCCTTCTTCTTTTCCTCGACCTGTTCCTCAAAGCGAGCACGCTGGTCGATAGGGTCGTTTAGTTCAGTAAAGGCATTGCACCTCTCATGGGTGGAAATATACCTTTCAAAACGTTGGGTGAAGCGTGGGTCATTGGGATCTTTTTTCGCCAAAGGAGAAATATCCACAGGATGCTGACAGACAAAGGTCGGCTGGACAAGATCGGCTTCGCAGAATTTTTCGAAGAAGGCATTGAGGATATGGCCCCATAAGAAGTGGGGTTCGACTTCGACATTGTACTTCTTGGCTAATTCTTTTGCTTCGTCAAGAGTCTTGACCTGATAAAAGTCAACACCGATTTTTTCCTTGATGGCACCGGCCATGGTGACTTTCTTGAACGGCTTAGAAAGATCGATATCGTATCCAAGCCACTTGAACTGTTCCTTGCCGACGATTTCCTTTCCAAGATAGTGGAAGAGGTCTTCTGTCCTCTGCCTCCTGTCATCAAGGTTTCCGTAGGCCTGATAGGCTTCCCTGGAAGTAAACTCCGGATTGTGGGTGGAATCGACACCTTCGTTACGGAAGTTGCGTCCGATTTCATAGACGCGTTCCCTTCCACCGACAAGAAGACGCTTTAACTCAAGCTCAGTGGCAATACGGAGATAGAAGTCGGAGTCGAGGGCATTGTAATGGGTGACAAACGGCTTAGCGTTAGCGCCGCCTAAAATCGGCTGAAGAATCGGAGTCTCGACTTCGACAAAACCGCGGCTGTCCCTGAAGCGACGGATGCCGGAAACAATCTTCGGACGCCTAAAAGCAATCCGGCGACTGTCCTCGTTGACGATAAGGTCGACATAACGATGACGGCGGCGGTCTTCCGGATCAGTGAGGCCATGGAATTTATCCGGTAAAGGACGGAGAGCCTTGACTAAGTGGGTATACTTCGTTGCCCGGATAGTGATTTCCCCGGTCTTCGTCTTCCTCCTGACGCCATCGACTCCGCAGATGTCGCCTAAATCAGCCCTTTTGAAAAGCTTATAATTCTCTTCACCGACAACATCCTGACGGATATAGGCCTGGATTCTCCCTGTCTTATCCTGCAGGGTGATAAAAGAGGCCTTGCCCCTCTTCCGAAGAAGGACGATACGTCCGGCGATAGAGACATGGCTGTCTTCTTTCACCTCTTCGGGGGCAAGCCCTTCATAGTCCTTTTTTAGCTGTGCAGCAGAAGAGGAAACTTCGAACTTATGTCCGAAGGGGTCAATTCCCCTCTGCCGATAAAGGTCGAGTTTCTCCCGACGGTGCCTTTCCTGGTCATTAAGCTGCTTTTCGTAAGCCTCTTTTTCTTTAGCTTCATTGTTGCTTGGATTTGCCATACTATCTCTGTCCTTTCTTTATAGAAGTAGTTACCTATATATATTTAATATTATAACGACAGAGATAGGGAAAAACTAGATAACGGAAAGCAGGGACGGTCAAGCCCTGCAGTGAGATAGTTTATTTCTCTTCGCCAGGTGGGACCACGGATAGAAAGTCCCGGATAGAATCATCGAAATTGATGACAAAGTAAGTCTTCTTTCCAAACCGGCCATCGACATTTCTGTCTAGATATTCCGTCAGTGCCTTTCGGCCTTCGTCGTTATCGATTTCGTTCGGCCTGACCACATCGAAAACAAGGTTGACAAATTTCTCGGCCGAAACAATACGGAAGTCATGCCTACGGATAGGATAGCGATATTTCTGCAGTGCCTCTTCCACCGCTTTGTGGTATTTGTCGGTTTCCGGATCATGGACCATCACCGGATCCCTATGAATCGTAAGATAGATCCCCCTGTTTTTCTGAACCTCCCGTTCGATATCATCAATCCTTTCATGGCTCTTCCTGACCGGAACAGAGGCATCAACCTCAACATGGATAACCGCGAAGATAACTTTTCCATAGCAATGCCTGGTCAAATCATGGACACCTAAGGCACCTTTATGGGCAAGAATCCTATTGACCATCTTCTCAATCACATCCTTCCCCGGTTCCTCGCCAAGAAGAAGTCCAGTGGCCGCCTTCCTTATGCCAATTCCAGATATGATAATCAAAACGGCAACAGCAAGGGTAAAGAAACAATCGACATTGTATGAAGTAAACCAGGTAACCAAAACCCCGGCGATAACAGTCAAAGTCGAAATGCTGTCGTTCCGTGAATCCTTGGACAGGGCTTTAAGCTGAAGGGAATTAATCCTCTTTCCGAGAGAGTGGTAGAGCCATGACTGGGAGAGCTTTATGATAATCGCTAAGATAAGAATCGATAAGGTGGCAGTCAGCTTTGCCCTATCCTTGCTTCCGTCCGACTTCAAAAAGGTTTTGTCGACTGTCGGCTTTCCTGTATTCCTTAATGTCTTAACAAAATCGATGCCGTCGACAATACTCTGATACGCCATAAGAACACCGAGTGCGATGATGACGCAGGAGATGATTAGGGAAATAATGTATTCCCTTCTTTGATGTCCGAAAGGATGTTCCTTGTCCGCTTTTTTGGCAGACACCTTAAATCCGAAAATCGAGAGGAAGTTATTGCCAAAGTCAGATAAGTTGTTGATAGCATCGGCCAGAATGGATGTCCTTTTCCTAAATACACCGATAATGATTTTCGCCAGGAAGAGGACAAAATTGGTAATCAGTCCGAAAAAGGAACCGACCAGTCCGTATTTTTCCCGTACATCCTCTCTGTCTGTCCTTTTATAATCTTTAACAAAAAGCCGTAATAATAATTTTGTCATCTTAGGCGCTCCGTTCTTCGTCTACCCTAAATAGGATACTTCAATAGAGATACTTTAGAATAGGCTAACTTATCAGCAAAAAGCGGTATTTGGCTAGGTTTTGGATGGAATAAACAGAACGGATAAAGGGGAGCTAAAGTTCCTTGGAAGTTCACACTGAAAACCGCTTAATTTCATACTATAATAATAAACATATGGATACCAAAGCTTTAAACCGCGCTCAGTTCCTTTTAAGGAACCAAGAGCTGCTCACCGCTTATGCAAGGAGGCTGAAGTCCCTCTCCTTCACTCTAGCCCTAAAAGATATCGAGGAGGGAAAGGATGGACTTTCTCCTGAAGAGAGAAGGTCAGATGAAAACGAGGAAAGGATGTATCGTGTTGCCGACCAGTTCAACACCATCCTTCCGCGCAGGGAAGACTCAAGTGCCAGGAAAGATCTGCTCTTAAGCAGCGAAATCTTTACGGAGAGCAATGCCGACGATATTCTTACTATTTTGTCCTACAAAAGGGAGCAGAAGGATATCTTCAATTCTCCCTTTGCTCCAAGGGATCTCTCTATAGCGACAAGGAGGGACGGTTATATCGAATTCCTCGTCCGTCTTCTTTCCTGCTACCGGGTCAAAGCAAGGATAGACTCTATCCAGGAGGGAATACTTGAATACGGAGTAGAGCCGGTGGTCGTCCCAGACAACGAATATCCTCTTTCCGTCCTGGATAAAATATACGATAGGACCGAGGAAGAGAGGCGAAAAGAAATCAACATTTATCTAAATGCAGAAGACGTTGACGAAGACGAGGAAGACGGCTTAAACAAAGCAGCCAAATTAGACATCAAAGCAATCCTTGCTTATTTTGCCAAAATAGAAAAGGAGACAGAAAGAAAATGAACGAAACCAATTTGCCGAACATCGGAACCCCTAGCGAGGCTCTGGAAAAGAGGAAGGAAGGATATAAGCAGTTCCTCGATACTGCAGCCAAATTCAGGACCATTGCCGACTACTATACCGACGAAAAGAACACCGGACAGGATCTAAGCCCGGAATTCACCAAAAACTTCGTCTTCAACAGACAGAAGATTGAGACTTTATCGGATGACGATTTAATCGCATCCCTTGAATCCTATACTCTTCTTGAGCTCAGCTACTTTGATGACGTCAAAGACAATCTTAAGGATTATCATCGCCTGGTCGAGCAGGGACCGGATGAAAGCGCCACGCCTTATGATCAGGCATGCGATTATCTGGCCGTAAGAGATACGTTCACGGATATCGACGATACGTTATATGACGTCTGCCGGGCTAGGATGTTTGACCGTTCCGCAGCCACCAATCAGGGAGACCCGGATTACGATCTTGTCGCTAAACAGGAACAGGAAATAAAGCAATAAGACAAAAGCCAGCTTCTCCTAGAAAAAGAGGCTGGCTTTTCGTTTGCCATAATCATCAATGAGCAGTTTTCCTGTCGTCTCCTTATAGACTAATCTTTCTTTCGACTCTTCTTCTCATATTTTTCATAATCAAACTCTTTGTCCCATTTATAATTGGGATTCTTCCCGATTCTCTTTTTGTACATTTCCCGGCATTGGAGGATGGTGTGTCCATGGTTAGCCATGGACACCTCATCCACTTCCTCGTTGCTCCTGCAGTCGTCCTCCCATCCGCAGTAGGGACAGATGTCGTGGCTGTCGAAGTCCTCGAACGTGTATTTCCCGCAGACAGGACAGGGGTGTGGGCCTCTCTCATATTTTAGAAGCCTGTACTGGTAGTTTGGGTTCTCCTTGATTTTTTGCTGATACTCAACTTTCAGCTCGTTGATGCTCAGGAGATTATCCCCTCCTTTTTTGTCGTGGTCGAGGTACTGGTCGGCGTAAAAGTGCCAACTGCAGTAAGGGCAGCAGACCCCTTCTTCACTCGTCTTAAACTTATATTTCCCACATACGGGACAGTCGACATATTCCGGAAGTTTCATCCTTTCTTCTCCTTGTTTTTGTTATTGTTAAAGGCCTTCATCGAACCTATGTTGTAGTATGTAATTACATATCCTCTTTTGTCAATGATAGCATATTCTCCGGTCTTCCGGGAATACTTGTGGGTAACTCCCTCTCTTATCGATGAACACGGCCATCTCCGGTCCGAGCTTGTTGGCGAATCTTACCGCTCTTCCCGTATACTGCTCGATTCTCTTCATTCCCTTGCCGTGCTCCCGGAAATGGCGCCTGCCGGTAAATCCGTTGAACTTCTTGGCGTAGGCAAATCCGACCTTCTTCGCATACTTCGTCCCGCCGTAGAGATTCGATCTTCCCTTGCTAGACATGTTTTCTCCTTCTACGGTTCTTATTTATCCATGGTTCAAAGGCATAGAATGGGGTGTCTGGAAAAGACTGCCGAACACTCTCGGGAAGAGGGCCGTAAACGACAATCCCCGTCGGGTTCAGCTCTTCGACAATCCGTTCGACAAAGCAATAGATTTCGGCTTCTTTCGCCTTAGAAGCGACAAAGCCGTGCGTCCCTATGGAAACAAGGGTTCTCCGAGGCAAAGCAGAAAAATAGTCGTCATTTATCTCATCCACCCCTTCCCGTACATTAATGATGCCCTTAACCCCATGAGAAAGATAATAGTAAGCAAGAGAAAGGTTATCGTTCCTCTGTGCTTTCTGTTTGATAAGGGGCATATCGGAATGAATAGAGAAGTCCGGAGTGATGATACCCGCCGCCTTTTTGAATATCGGCAGGAATCTGGCCGGATTTTTCCGTACCTTTTCAAATTCTTCATCCGGTTCATAGAAACAAATATAGGTCTTTGAAATATCCCTTTTCGATGTAATCTTGTCCAGAGGAATAATCTCTTTGGGAATCTCTGTAGAAATCATGCAAGAAGGAATAATCGGATACTCTTCCGCATCGGTGAATTCTGCTCCTTCCACCAAGAAGGCTTGAAAGCAATCCCGTATCGGCTTAGTTTTGTCCATTTTTTCTCCTTTCTTCATTTGCAGGCGAAACATAAAGAACGTAATAGAAACTGAACATACAAAGTCTTCATTTCTATCATGTCGGATAGTAGGAGTTAATAATCTTTTAGCCATCGTCTTTTTTCTTTTCTACCATTTTCCTCTCCTCTCATAGTTTTTTTACTTTTGAAATCTTTGGAAAAGCTAAGATTTCTGAAACCATATTAACCTTTTTTCAATCTTTGCTCAACGAGTGCTTCTTGGCGTGTTTTCTACCTCCTTTCCTTTTTCCCGGAAGCAGAATACAATTTCGGATATTTGCGTTCGAAAAAATTTTTTCTGAGAACAAAAAACAGACAAAAAGGGAAAGCCAGTCGGCTTTCCCTACGATGCCTGCTTTTCTATTTCCTTGTCGAAAGAATGACTCTTTTTAAATGATTTCCGCTAATGACGTCTTTCCGGATAGGCATCACATTTTCTACCCTTCTTTGGTAATCATAACAGTCAAGCTGACTTAGCCTAAAGGGGATTTCCTTAAGAGAGGAGACGGCAATACCGATTCCTTTCTTAATGACGAAGGAAGAAAGCGCACCGTCCTTCCAGACAATGACCGGTTTCCCGCTCGCCCTATATAGTCCGAACTTATGGGAAGAATTGATCCGAAGGTATCTTCCGAAGTTTCCGCTACAGGTCTTCCCGCTTTTTCCGTCCCAGACAAGTCCGAAGCGTCCGTTAAGAACCGAAACCAGTTCCTCCGGATTGTATTCTCCACAAAAGGTCCCTTTGTAATTCATCTGGTATCCCTTTCCGTAAAGGTTAAATCCGGAAGCGGAAAGGAAGGAGGGAATCTGGGAAAGAAAACTCGATTTGGCTAAGTTCCCGGCAAAGCAGATTAAGGCTTGCTTATGGTAATTCGGTTGATCTGGACAAAGGTAGTCCCAGTAGTCATAGTTGACGCTTTTTACTTTCTTGGAAACATTGAGCTGATGATAAAGGACATCATCCCTTTCCGGCGAGGCGGAAATCCTATAGTCTCCCCTGTCCAGACATGAGGAATCGCTCCAGTTCCTGATCGGATTGCGGAAGCGGACACCGTCCAAGTCATGAAGAAAAAAGACAACCTTCCTTCCCTTGCCCTTGGCATAGGAAACAATCTTGCTGTAGCCTGCAAACTTCACGGCAAAAGGGAAATCAAGGAAAAGATAGTCCCCTTTGCTACACTTCTTTTCTATCGCCTGAAGCAGAGACTTGACGTATCCGCCCAAGGTATCCCTGTTTGAAGCAAAGTACTTAATCTTTTCGTCGTTGAGAACCACGATGTCATCCTTCAATGCCGTAAAACCTAAAGACTCATAGATGGCATGGAGGTCTTCCCGTGACTTATTCAGGGCATTAAAGCCGATATTGGTGACATGAAAATCAGGAATGTAAAAAGCTTTCATCCTATTCTTTATTATTGTCCAGATAGAACTTCTTGCAGTTGTTATAGATTTTCTTTAAAGAGGGGTACCTCTTTAAATATACACTATGATAAAGCCGGTCATAAAGAGCATGGTTGGAAGAATTCGGCTGAATGATTTTTCCTTCCTTGACCCTGCTTTTCACCGCATCCTTAGGAGAAGAAAAGATACCTGCGGAGACAAAGCCAGCCCTTGCACCGCCTAGGGAGCAGGACTCCGGGGTGGGAGAAATATGGCATTCAAGTCCAAAGACGTCGGCGATAATCTGTGCAACAATTTCGTTTGATGATCCTCCGCCAGAGAGAACGATATAGTCCGGCTTGCGATGAGTCTTCTTCCTGATTTCATCGAGTCCCTCTTTCAAGGCAAAGGCAATGCCTTCATAGATGGCGCGGAGAAGATGAAAACGGGTATGGACGGCAGAAAAGCCGACAATAGATCCCTTGGCATTAGGGCGCTTAAGTCCAGGGCCCCAATACGGCTGCAGAACAAGGCCATCCGAACCGGCCGGAATCTTATTTACCCTCCTGTCCAGGTAGTCTTCCACCGACCTATTCAGCTCTTTAGCCTTGGAAACATCATTGTCTCCGAAGTTATCCAAATACCAGCGGATCATCCATAATCCACGGTAAATCTGAACCTCCAAATCATAGCCACCTTTATAAGGAGTTATATAGGATGGCAGGAATCGTTCCGGTTCCGCATATTTCGAATCGACAACATCTATCGTGCAGGCAGTCCCTAGGGAAATCGATGCGGTTGTCTTGTCCCTGCATCCGTTTCCGAAGGTCTCACAGGACTTATCGCTTCCACAGGCAAAGACTTTCGTACCCTCCGGGATATGGGATTTACGGGAAAACTCTTCCGTCACCTTGCCGATCAGGGAGGATGGCTTAGTCAGAGGAACAAGGGCGGAATAGGGTATGCCGAAAACGCTCTGCTTCGGATGCCATTTTCCATACCATTTTCCGGTCTTGAAGTTGATTGGATAATGTCCGATCGTGTCGGCGGTCGAGCAGATGAGGTTACCGGTTATCCGGTAATTGAAATAGGCACCGAGAGGAGCATAGTACTTCCTCTTTGCCCAATTGACTTTTTCGTGGCTTTTAACCCAATGCGTGGCTGTACGCTCGGAGTTATAGATGACGGTGTCCTTCCTTCCGATAAGGCGGAAGAGAATCCGTTCATAGAATCTGAGGTTCTTCTCGTGAAGGCGTTCCACCCGCTGGTCAAGCCAAAGGATGCAGGGGCGGATAGGAGACTTGTCCTTATCAAGAAGGACGGCCGTATCCCGGAAAGGGACAACGGTCCTTCCGAGAACGCTCTGCCTAAGATCGTGGTTTTCTCCCTCAAGCTGCCTAGTCGCCTTTGCCAGCCTATCAAGATAAAAATCGGCGTCCTGTTCGGCAAATCCCGAAGAAGGAGAAAGGTAGGGAACATCGTACTTCTGCTTGGAGAAGGCAAGGGTTTCCCCCTTCCGATTTATAATTGAAGCACGGAGAGATTGCGTGCCGACATCAATAACAAGCCTGTTTTCTTTTTCCATAATGTAGACCGCTTCCTTATTGGAAAATTATATCATTCCTTTGCCGTAAATATCTTTTGTTTACCGGACGGTTTCCCTGTTCTTTCTTGCCAACAGGGAAGAAAACGATATAATTCATACTTATGGATTGGTTGAATATCTGCCTTGTTTCCGTTTCCATGGCTACGGATTCAAGGACTGTCTCAGCGACAGACGGACTGCTCGAACCGAAAAGGAAAGCCGGAAAAAGGATACTGATTTCTTTGATCAGGGCATCCTTTCAGTTTCTTAGGCCATTAATCGCCTATTGCATCGGATACCCTTTTCAGGAACAGCTGGAAAAATATGTGCCCTGGATTGGCTTTACCCTTCTCCTTCTTCTTGGGTTGAAATCCATCGTCGAATGGAGGACGGAGAGAAAGAAGGGTGAGGACAGAGCAGAGAAAGAGGAAGAAAAGGAAGAAGGAAAGAAATTGGGGGTAGGGACCCTGCTTTATCAGGGGTTAGCCACATCCATCGATGCCCTTTGTATCGGATTTGTCTATCTTGACCAGACCATTCCGACTGCCCTTCTCATTTTCGGAATCATCGGAACCTGCACCTTTATTCTCTGTCTCCCCTGCCTATTTTTGGGAAAGAAGGTCGGAAAATTCCTCTTTAAATGGGCTGATCTGATTGTCGGAGTCATCTTCATCCTGGCCGGAACAAAGATCCTTTTGGAAAACAGGATTCCGGTCTGGACACAGAGTGTAAGCTTTTTATGCCTTGGACTGATTTGATTTTTTTGCGCTCTGTTACACCCATAAAGTCTAAGCGAGGAGCATTATCCTCCTATTTTTCGTAGAAAAGGATTGAATTTACAAATCGCCGTGATACAATACCCTATGGCTAATTGTGAACTACACCCCGGTAAGGTTACAGTTTGCTTAATGATCATAGAAAGGTACAAATAGAAAATGCAGCGTCAAACTACTATTTACAAGAAGAGCGACGTCGCCAAGAAATGGTACGTCGTTGATGCTTCGAACAAGCCCCTTGGTCGGTTAGCCTCCGAAATCGCGATTATCCTGAGGGGAAAGAATAAGCCTCAGTATACTCCGAATTTCGATTGTGGCGATTTCGTCATCGTCACAAATTGCGCCAAGGTCGCATTAACGGGCAACAAGCTCACCAAGAAGAGGTATTACGACAACAAGTCGCAGACCTATGGTGGACTTCGCGTTCGTTCCGCCAAGGTCAGGAAGGAATCCTATCCCACGGAAATGGTTCGCCGTGCAGTGTGGGGAAGGCTTCCTAAGGGATCTCTCGGCAAGGAAAGGATCGGCAAGTTATTCACTTATGCCGGACCGGAACATGACCGCAGGCACAACAAGCCGATCGAAGTCGAGCTGACTGAGAAGAAGGAGAAGTAAAAACAATGGCTATCGCAAAAACTGAAAAGCTGATTTATGCAGCTGTCGGCCGTCGTAAGTCTTCTGTCGCCCGGGTCTTCTTAACCCCTGGCAAAGGCGAAGTCATCGTCAATGGTCACAAGATCAACGAATACTTCCCGCACGACACGTTAATCAGGGATGCCAGGCAACCGTTCGCGGTCACTGGTACTTCTGACAAGTACGATGTCAAGGCCAACATTGTTGGTGGTGGCTATTCTGGCCAGACCGGCGCACTCCGTTTAGGAATTGCCCGTGCCTTAGTCAAAGCCAACGACACTTACAAGCCGCTTCTTCGCGCCAAGGGACTCATCACTGTTGATTCCCGTGTCGTCGAACGTAAGAAGTACGGTCTCCGTAAGGCCCGTAAGGACAAACAGTTCTCTAAGCGTTAATCCGCTTATTCGACTGCTCATCAGCCAAACTCAAAAAAGAGCCTCCCTTCAACAAGGAGGCTTTTTTGATGCTGTTCTCTTACCCTTTAGCTTCTATTTGGCGTATTTTTCCGTATCCAGACTTGGATAGATAGATGGATTCAGGATACTTCCCTATTGTCGTATCTTTAAGTCGGACTTGTCGTGCAGAAGCAAACCCGTACCCTCAATCTCTCGCTTACCAAAGACAGTTCTCTTTGCAAAGGAACATGCCTTATCCATTTCCTTATGTTCCATGTTAAAGCATAGGGAGAGCGGCACAATTAACCGTTGTCTCTTCCCTTGCCAAAGAAAATACAAGCGCAGCAAGTTATTTTTTAAGAATAGACAAAGACTGTAAAGTGACAAAGATGACCGTCAGAATAAAAGGGTCAGTTACCTTATTTCTTTTTGCCAGAAAACTTACGGATATAGAAGAGAACGATTCCGAATCCGATTAAAGCCACGAAAATGCTGCCTGGAATCTCATTAACAAGGAAGGAGGAAAATCCATCCCAATACCGACACCTAATTGCAAGAACAACTGCAAGAACAAGTGAAATTGCGATTTCCATTTTTATGCCTCATAATATATCGGATTCTGCGTAACCGCATATCGTCGATGCATCATCCAACTGCTGTTTAGACCTAGCCCGAAGCAACCATTCTTCGCCGAAAAAGTTAGCGAAACGGAGCCTTGGATATTTCGTTCCAGATGGTCATGGATTGCATAAACATTGAAATTCTGGGACTGATTAGGATATTGAAGGCTAGCATCAAAAGACAAATGAAACTGAACATCGGTATATTTATATTCGGTCTGAACAATTACTTTATTATTAGGTAAATCATAAAGAAATCCAGTTCCATTTGTTCTGTCATCTGCAGCCATGGTTATCTTATCTGACGAAATAGGATGATTCTCGTTCTTCGTCTGCACACTGACATGATTCTTATTTGAGACAGACACTTTGCATATGTCAGTTACATAACCAAAGACCGTGCTATAGACCGGTACCACCCCATCCGCACAGATACTGAAAGAATCCGTGCCTCTGCAAAATGGCATCTTATCCCATTTGGAAGTTGCATAGAAATGGTATTTTGCTTTCGATACCTCCGAGACGAGCAGATTGATTGTAATGTAGTTGTCTTTGAAATCAGCAGAAGTATCATCAGATAATGTGCTGATGTCGGAAGAGGACGGGTCATCTTCCTGCGGATAGGTAACCGTATAGGCCGATAAACTCTTCGAATTCCGAATTGCATTGACCGTACTCTCATCCATTAACCGAATGTCTTCATCGGAGAAGCCATGTTCCTTAAGATAATCGAGATGATCTATACCTAAAGAACTATAACTCCTTCCAAGTAAAGAACTGCATACGAGCAACGTCGACAATAGCATCTTTAGCCTCCTCGAGTTTGCTATGGCAAACTTTTTATTATAGTAGTCCTTTGTTATTTTGCTGTCAATACGTGGATTTGGGGTATCGAGTCTCCGTATCCATTTAAAGTACAAAGATATATTCATATCTCAGCAATTTACTTCTTTTCCAAACATGCTGATTCTGCCAATAGAAGGGTTCCACAAATGAAAAAGAATATTTTTCGGCAAGGTAGGTTTCTAAAAGACATATGGCTGCCGAATATAAATATTCATTTTGCTCCTAAGACCATTTTTTCTTAAACACAAAGCCGGCCGGCTTAGAGAACAAACGTTTTCCATACCTTGTTGCCATTAATTCTATAAATAAGATATCTATACTCTCGTTTTTCTTTTTGCTAGAATAAGCTTGATACTTAATTAAGGAGTAATCACAATGCGAAAGAAAGTATTCAGCCTAGTTGTTCTAACTGCCCTCTTCCTGTCTGGATGTAAAGGAGGAAAAGAGTCAAACACTAGTAATCCGACTCCTTCGGAAAGCGAACACGTCCCTGTCTCTCCCTCTGAAAAGCCAAGGCCGAGCGAAAGTACAAGCAGTGGAGGAAACCAGAGCCAGTCTTCTGCCTCAGAATCGACATCGACCGACGTTTATTCCGGGTGGTCGAAGGAAATCCGTGAATATCTTAATCTCTATCTTAATGGACAAACCGTTCCTTATGTGAACCTAGGAAAAGCGTCTCTGATTTCCTACGAGAGGATTGCCCCTAATTTTGATAACAACTATGATGACTATCATATCGAACTTGACGGAACTGTTGACTACACCGATACGCTGAAGAACAAATTTGCGGCAGACTATACAAGCGCCGGCTATCAGGTCAGCGATGTCGGCACCAAGAAATATGCCAAGAAGGAAGATAGTCATCTTACGGTTACCTTAGAGGCCTCCGATAATGGCGGGGTCGCCCTAAGGAAAATCTATTACGATGAGCCTTATGATAAGAGCAAGTTCGTCTCCTACCCAAGTGAGATTGATTCCGTACTTGACTCTGTCTTTGGAACCCATAAGGCCGATATCCCGGTAATCTATCTTGGTACTTCCGCACCGGATTATAAGGATGGAGGATCCAGACTAGGGAAGTCCCTTATTCTTACGGGCCGTAAGTGGAATAGTGCGGTTCTTACCGATGCGAAAGATGTCCTAGCCAGCAAAGGCTTCACAACTTCAGACACCGATAAAGACACAGTCAGCGGAAGTCTTACCTTCTCCGATGGCTATCAGCTCGTTGTGACTATCGAAAAAATCACTCCATCCGAAAGTAAGATTCCGGCCTATCCGCAAAGGACTATCCTTAGGAAGGAACCTTATAACCCTTCTACGTTCACGGCATGGCCGAGTGATATTGCCGACCTGCTTAGTGACTATTATGGCGGACATACGCTCCCTCTCTTCTATCTAGGAACAGACTCTCCGAGTGTCACTGACACAGATGACGACTCAAGGGAGGAGTTTGATGTGGAAGGCGGAGCATGGGACGACCGGGTCCGGGACAATGCCTTAAACGTTCTTAAAAATGCCGGCTATGCGGAAGACAAAGACGAAGAGGAAAGTAGTGGCTACGATAATGTCCTTGTCAGGACAAAGACCGAAGACGGGGATAAACTGAAAATCGTCCTCTATAAAAACTACGATGGCATCGTTTCCGTCGAAGTCCACTGCACTCTAGCCTTCGGTGATCCTACTTCGGTCACGGAATATAGTCAGGATGTCAAGAGTGCCTTTATCAGCAATTGTGGCGGAAGGATTCCTCCGTTTGTCTATCTTGGAAAGAGAAGGACGGTGGACGGACAAGGCGACAACTATGTTGAACTAAAGGGCGGAACCTATAAGGAAACGGCACGCACCAATGCTTTAAATGTCCTTCAGAATCTTAACTATACAGAAGACACAGAAGCAGAAGAAGACTCTTCGGATGACAATGTCCTTGTCAGGGTCTCTCCAAGGGATGAGAAAACATCCACGAAATGGAACTTCACCTTTTATAGTTATGATGACAAAATCTACGGAAAATGGGAACTGATCCAAAGCTATAATCCAAACGATACGTCTACTTCCTATCCTCAGGATGTCCTTGATAACATTGCCAAGAACCTAAACGGAATCGATCTTCCTTATGTCTATCTTGGCACAGGAGTACCTTCTGCAACATGGAATAGCTATTCCTCCGATGTTGTCATCACCGGCGGAAGGTGGGATGACGCCATCGTCACTAAGGCAAAAGAAGCCTATACGGCTAAGGGTTGGACAGAAGTAGCCGGAGCAAAGAGTGATGACGTTTCCTTTATCAGGCACGACAAAGCAAAAGGCTTCTATTATTCCCGAATCTATAAGAATGCCGGGACTCCGATTGTCGATGTCTTCTATCTCCCGTGGAAAACGGAGACTGCCTATTCTTCCGGCATCTCTGCACAGATTAAGAGCTGGTTCTACGACAAGACTGAGGTTCCTTATGTCTACCTTGGCGAGGATAGTCAACTGAGCCTAGGCAGTAAGGACGGAAACGTGACTCTTACCGGCAGTATTCCTAGCCGCACTGCGCTAAAGTACCTCTTCAAGACAGCCTACTCGGAAAAAGGCTGGACGGTCAAGGACCTTATCGCGACAAAGGAAGCCGATGGATATTCGTTCAAGGTCACTCTGGATGAAGTGTACAACTCCGACAGTGTGAAAGTGGCACGCCTCACCTTTGACGCAAAGGCACCTTATAATCCCTCTGAAAAGAACGCGGATTACACCGATGCGGAAAAGAAGACCATCCATGCCGCTTTGAATAACAACGATATTCCTAGGCTCTATCTTGGCGGAAAGAACTATACTCTCGAAACCGGAACGACGATAAGCACCTGGTCCAAGGGAATCACTGTCTATGGTGGCGATTATGATAGCAAAGTCCTCAGCGACAACAAGAAGACGCTGGAAGATAGCGGCTTCACCGTCTATGTTACAAGAGAAGGGGAAAGGAACCACTTTGGCGCTGGCAATACTAGCTTTGCTTCCCTTCAGGGATATAAGCCTCTTGGCTCTTCGGCCGCTGACGGCTATCTCCGTTTCCTCCTTACCAAGGACGAGGACAGCGGAAAGGCTGTTGCCATCTTCTTCTATGATGCCGCGACTGCTTTGGATAATACCGGAACCGGTAAGAACAAGTGGAATGAAAACACGAAGTATGTCGGATATAGGACAAATGGGCTTGGCGGAACGATCCTTCCTTACATTGACTTTGCGACGGACGATGTAGCGAGGACTCAATCCGTTGATGGAGATGAAAATCCTATCGGCATCCAAATCAACGCCACTTACTCCAATGTCGGGGAAGTTTCCCATCAGGCCGTGGCAAGGAACGTCTATAATCAGCTAAAGACTGCCGATCCGACGATTGCCATTACTTCCTACGACTTCTCCTATGATAACTACGGAAGGTCATTAGAATTTGTCGGAACGGCAAAAGACGGAAACAAGATCACCTATACTCTTACCTGTGCAAAGAATTCGGTCATTCTACGAGCCGTATATTCCGAAGCTTTCAAGGTAGGAGAGGCGACTAGTTGGAGCGAGGACATCCAGAATGCAAGGAAGAAGCAGCTTAATCAGAACCTTGTTCCTTACTTCTCCTTAGGAACCGATAGCATCACTATCGACGACAGCAGGGAAGGAACCTTAGTCCTGAAAGGAAAGACTTGGGATAAGAAAGTCCTTGATCTCTGCTCTGCTGCCTTGGCCAAGGAAACAGGCTGGAACTACTCCGATGACGGAGAAAGCAGGCTTCTTGCCAAGAAGGTAAGGGAAAACGGAACCATCTATCTCCGCTTAGAGAAGAAGGATAATTCTCCCTGCCTCACTATCCGTTACGTAGCAAAGTAGATCCATCGTTTCCATATTCTTCTAAGGGCTGCAGAAACCTAGGTAAACTCTAGGCCTGCAGCCCTTTTTCCGTGAGCCGATTCTGCTTTATCCAAATACGACTTATTTTAATCATGGACAAGAAGAAAAAAGATTTTCCGGAAAACGAAGAGAGGAGAAAAAACAGGATTGGCTATGCTTTCCGTCTCTGTTGCCGTTTCCTGTCTAGACTTTTTTCACCGATGGGTAACCGTTACCCTTCGCTTTTAAGCCGTTTCAAAACATCTGCCAGACAAAAATCCGTTTACATCATACTGACCATTTAAAATCGACTACCGATTATAGGCAAAATAATACAATCATTTTTTCCTGTTTTTTGTCCTCTCCCTTATTTCTTCTTAGAAAATCTGCGAATGTAGTAGAGAACGACTCCGAACAGGATGAAACAAATAAAGAACTGAACGACCTTTTCCGATAGGAATCCTCCAAACCAGTCCCAATAGTTTCCGAAGATAAAGGAAAGAACGACAATCGAAACAAAATGAGAATTTCCAAATTTTTATGCCTCATAATGAATTGGATTTTTGTTACTAAGTATCTCCAGCGTGTCCTGACGCCTGTATTCAGGCCGAGTCCGAAGCAAGCCCCGTTTGTCGAAAAGGTGAGAGATGGGTTAAACGGAAAAGCAAGTTCACGATGGTCATGGATAGCAAACACATTAAAGTTTTGAGATTGATCAGGATAGTGAAGCATAGCGTCAAAAGGCAAATGGAATTGAAAATCAGATTTCTTATATTCAGTCTGAACGATAGTCATATCATCCAAAAGATCATATCGATAACCTATTCCTGAGGTATTCTGTTCAGAGGCAAGTGTAAGACTTTGGGCGGAAATAATATGTTTTTCGGCATCTACTCTTTTATAAACATGCGATTAGTTTACAACATGTACTGTGCAAGTATCTGCAATATATCCATTGGCTGTCGGGAAAACCGGAGTGACACCATTAGCACAGATACTGAAAGAGTCTTTTCCCCGATTAGGCGGTCTCTTATCCCATTTTGAGGTAGCATAGAAATGGTATTTTCCGTCGGACAGATCAGAAACAATCAGGTTAATGGTTACAGAGTTGTCATAAAAAGTTTCATTCGTATCCAAAGGCCTTGCTTCCGATTTCATTTCTCCATCCTCAGCATTAGGATAATGAACCATATAAAGCTTCACTTCTTTAGCATGTAATAGGGAAGAAATCGTATTCTGATCCATTAAATCAATGTCTTGCCTAGAAAGTCCATAGCTCAGTAACAAGTCCTTGGGTTTAGAAGGCAGAGCGGAACAATGAATGCCTAATAGCGCACTACAAATCAGAATAGACGCTGGCATATTAGCCTCCTCTGATTTTGTTCTGACTAACTTGATATTAGTCTTTCTAACTTTTGCGTCAACACTGTTTGTTTTTCTTACAAATCAGCTCTTCAAAGATATCTGCTTATTTTCAGGAAATCATTTTTGTTTCTTGCACCAGGCATTGAGAAAAGAGCTTTTTTTACTGGCACACAAAAAGCCGGCATTTCTTCCGGCTTTTCTTCTGTACTTATCGATTTTCCCGGAAATAGGATAATCCAAGGGATTCCGGAGGTTGGTTTTCCTTTTTCTTTCGCATGGAGTTGATAATCAGAATAACGATAGTAACTAAATATGGAAGCATCTCCAGAACTTCATTCCTACCCTTGAAGGAGGTAATATTCAGCAGGGCAGGAAGATAAGTCCAGGCCCAGAAGAGGAAACCAAAGAGAGGGGCTCCCCAGATAAGATGGACCGGTTTCCAGGAAGCAAAGATGACAAGGGCGACGGCTAGCCAGCCTAATGCCTCAATATTATTATTGGTTGACCAGGAACCAGTAGAGAACTGCCTGACATAAATCCTTCCGCCAAGTCCGGCAAGACCACACCCGATCCTCGTTGCAACATACTTATAGCGAGTGACATTGATGCCGACGGCATCTGCACTAGAAGGAGACTCTCCGACAGCACGCAGATTCAGTCCGACTCTTGTCTTATTAAAGAAGACCATGGCCAGAATGAGAATAAGCAAGGTGATGTAGGTCCTAAATCCGTATCCGAAGAACATCTTTCCAGCAACACCAAGGTCCTTAAGGAAAGGAATGCCGGCGTTAAAAACCTTGTTGGCAACAGCTAGTTTCGGCGTATCGCCAAGCCTTACCGAGATGAATTTTCCAAAGCCGACACCGAAGGAGGCAATGGCTAAGCCAAGCACATTCTGGTTGCATTTGAAGGTAACGGCAAAAAGGGAATAGACAAATCCCCTAAGGGCACCGACGGCAAAGGAAGAGAGGAGGGCAATCCTAGCAACGATGAACCCATTAGGGTTCTCCCTCTTTCCCTCATACCTGCCTGTCAAGGCAAAGGAAACAACTCCACTAAGATACCTGATCCCAGGAATGCCGAGATTCAGATGACCGACCTTTTCGTTGATGGTTTCTCCGCAGGCGGAGAGAGAAAGGATTGTGCCATAGACAATGGCAACGACAAACCAGGAAACAAACCTATCCATGATTACCTTGCCTCCTTTACGGCAGAGGGAAGAAGTAAACCTTTCGTCAGTCTCTTCTTCCTTCTCTTGGAATGCCCGGGAAGGGCAATCTTAATCTCATAATGGAGGAAGAACGTCGCCCTCATCAAGGCTAGGATAATGGCGAAGATAATAAACTGAGTCGAATATTCGTTTAGATAGGGGGCGGCATATTGGCTGTCGCTTAGGTTCTTCGCTCCGCGTTCAAAGAAGACAAGAAGGGAAGAATAGCCAATCATGGCAAACGGATTGAAATTGCTAAGCCAGCAGACAATAACGGCAGTGAATCCGTATCCGAAATCGGAGATTGTGGATACGGTATGATTGAAATTCGAGACGGAGAGGAAACCAATCAGTCCGCAAAGCAGGCCGGATAAAGCGGCAGTCCGCCGGATGACATGGCGGACATTGATCCCGGTATACCGGGCTGTGGAGAGGGATTCTCCGACAACCGTCCTTTCATAGCCGTGTTTTGTGAACTTGATATAGACGAACCTTAGGACACAGAGAAGAAGGACGAAGATAAGCGGGAAGAAAACATTGCTGTTCAGGAAGGTGTTTTTCATTGCCGTCTGGGGAATCTGATAGAACCAGCCGAAACGGGAAGAAATATTCAACTGGCCGAGAGAAGATTTCGTTCCCCGCCAGATGTTGGTGGCAAGCTGGACAAGAAGCAAGGCAAGATAGTTCCTCCTCAAAGTAAAGAGGGTTTCGTTGGTGTTCCATTTTGCCTTAAAAATAGCCGGAATATATGACCACAGGGCTCCGCCGATTGCGGCAGCAACAGCGGAAATCAGTACAGCCAAGGCATTAGGCATGGTGGAGGGAAGATAAATCCTGCAGGCCGCCGTAAGAAGAGAGCCAATCAGTACCTGACCCTGTCCTCCGATGTTCCAATATCGCCTTTTATAGCAGGGGGCTAAGGCAAGGGCAATCCAGAGAAGGACAATGGCGTTTTTTCCGAATGTCAGAAGTCGGGAGGAAGAAAGGACACCTGCATCCGTTATATAGAAGGTTCCTTCGAAGATATATCGGATGGCAGTGAACGGGTTTTTCCGTCCGACGATAAGAAGAAAGAGAACGGAAAGAATGCAGGCAAGCAAAAGAGGGAAAAAATAGGCTTTCCTTTTGTCGAAGAAGGTAAGTCCGGACCGCTTGGAAACACGGACAATCTTTGTTTTAACCGTATTAGTCATTGTTCTGCTCCTTGTTCTTGCTCATCCTCTTACCGATCATCCTCTTATTGGCAGCCTGAGCCTGGACGATTCCAGTGCACTCCCCGTCGCAGAGGACCCTAATCCGGTCACAGAGAGCAAGAAGGACATCGAGGTCTTCTCCGACATAGATGACGGCAGCGCCTTTCTTTTTCTGCTCATTGAGGATGTTATAGATGGCATAGGAGGTGTTGATGTCTAGTCCCCGGGTTGCATAGGCAGTAAGAAGAAGGCGGGGAGAGGAGGAGATTTCCCGTCCGACAAGAACCTTCTGTACATTCCCGCCGGACAATGTTCTTACCGGAGTCTCCAGCGAGGGAGTAAGAACATTAAGTCCGTTCTTAACCTCAATAGCCGTATGCTTAGGATGGGAGAAATTGATAAACGGAGACTTTCCCTCCTCATAGGATCTAAGCCTCCTGTTTCCCGTCCTTCCGAAGTCTCCGACAAGACCCATTCCTAGGCGGTCTTCCGGAACAAAGGCGAGTGAAACGCCTTTGTGTTTAATCTGTTTTGGAGTCATTCCGAGCAGAGAGTCTTTATTTCCGCCTTTTTCCATAAACAGAATCTCGCTTCCGTTATCTGCCTTCTGAAGTCCGCATATGGTCTCAAGAAGCACCTTCTGTCCAGAACCGGAGACACCGGCAATTCCCAGAATCTCCCCCGAATAGGCGTCAAAGGAGACATCCTTCAGGCATCGGATTCCGTCTTCTGCCGTACAGGATAAATGAGAGACTTCGAGAACCTTTTCCTTGTCTTTCCCGGGAATAATGTCGCGGTTGATTTCCAACTGCACATGCTCACCGACCATGGCATCGGTCAGAATGTTCTCGTTTGCTTCACTGGTCTTGATCCTATCGACAAGCTTGCCGCGGCGGAGAATCGCAACACGGTCAGATAGTCCAAGGACTTCGTTAAGCTTATGGGTAATGATGATAATCGTTTTTCCGTCCTTCTTCCTTTCACGGAGAATCTCAAATAGACGCTTAGTCTCCTGGGGAGTAAGAACAGCCGTCGGCTCATCAAGAATCAGAGTGTGAACGCCGCGATATAAAAGCTTCCTGATTTCGACAATCTGCTTTTCCGAGACAGACCTTTCATAGACTTTCTTGTCCGGATCAAAATCAAAGCCGTATTTGGAGGCGATTTCCTTTACCTTCCTGTTGATTTTCTTTCGGCTAAGGAAGAAGTGCTCGTTTCGCAGTCCGAGAATGATATTTTCCCCGGCGGTAAAGACATCAATCAGCTTAAAATGCTGGTGAACCCTTCCTATGCCAAGGTCAAAGGCATCCTTAGGAGAAGCGATATTGACCATCTTTCCATCGACCTTGATTTCTCCGCTGTCCGGGTAGTAAATACCGGCAAGCCTATTCATTAGGGTTGTCTTTCCAGACCCATTTTCTCCTAGCAGAGAAAGAATTTCTCCTTTATCAATAGTGAGAGAAACGTTCTCGTTAGCCAATACTTTTCCAAATCGTTTGCTAATAGAAATCCTCTCGATTGCTGGCACACCCATATGGAATCACCATCCTTTTCTTAAACGTCAAACAGGGAGGGAATCCCTCCCTGTCTGAAAGCTAGTTTCGGTCCAATAACGGATTAGGCAGCATCCTTTGCTGTTTCCGTAATTCCATCAATACGGAGGGCGAAATAGGGTGCGGAACGCTTAACGGATTCTTCGACATAGGTGCTATTTCCCTGTGTTTTGACAGTATCGACAGTGTCGCCCTGATAAATAACCTTTCCCCCCTGAGTCCAATCCTTGTAGGAGAAATCAACCCTATTCTTGGTAACATGGCCATCGGCATCAAGAGTTGCTCCGGAATTATTGGCATTATCCTTAAGGGAGCCAGTAATGGTGAACTTGCTGGTATCAAAGATATGGAGGGATCCGTTCTTAATCTGATTTTCCAATTCTTCTACCTTAGCTTGGGTTCCCTGGGCGACATCCGGACCAAGGGTTGTGATTCCGACTGCATCGTCGGCATATCCCTTTGCCCAGTCGACGGCGATTTCCTTGCCTTCCCTGAACTGTCCGATGGCATATTCATAGTATTTTTCCCAGTTGTTGGTGGAGGAGGTTAAGGCAGCATGGGGAGCCTTAGATAACCTATCGATGTTGTATCCGACAGAGAAGACTTTCTTGCCCTTGTTGTATTCGGCTTCCACGGCTTCCGGAGCACCGGTAGAGTCGGCATGCTGTCCGATAATGACACAGCCTTTGGACCTAAGATACTTGGCGGCAGTGTTCTCTCCGTCATGGTCATACCAGGAATTGGTATATTTGACTTCCCTGACGACCTTGTCGGATTCGAATCCTTCCTTTACGCCAAGGAAGAAGGCAGTATAGCCGGAAACGACTTCGGCATAGTTGAATGCACCGACATAACCGATTTTCACATTGCCATTCCCATCCCTGCTTCCGGCTTCGATTTCATCGTTTGCCTTCAGCTCTTTAAGCTTCCTGCCGGCGACAACGCCGGAAACATAGCGGGCTTCATAAATGTTGGTGAAAGCATTCTTTAAATTGGAAAGACCGGAAATTGCGGCATAGTCGCCAGTATCGGCAACGACGGTAAGATCCGGATTGTCTTTTGCAAAAGCACAGGCGAAATCCTGATGGCCATAGGAATTAGTGAAAATCAGCTTAGCGCCGGCTTCCTTAAGTTCTTCGCAGGCGTTAGTGACTTCAGCACCTTCGGGAATGGAATTCTTATAAATGACAGTCGCACCAAGCTTATCGCAGGCAGCCTTAATGCCGTCGATATGGGCCTTAGAATAGGTTTCAGTCTCGTCACCGACGGAAATCAAGCCGACTTTAAGCGTGCCTGCCGGTTTGGAAGAATTCTTCCCGGTTTCAGAACCATTTCCGTTCTCGTTTCCACCTGCACATCCAGTCCTGGCAAGAACGGAAAGAAGAGACAAAGCGACGAACTTAAGACCTTTTTTCATTTGATTTTCTCCTTTTTCTGGTCTTAATTACCAGGAAAGGAAGGTAAATCTCTTTTTATAAATAAAAAATAAAAAAAAGGAGAGGTTTTGTTTTTTATTCGTAGTGCTGGATTTGCGGTCCACAGCGTAGAGACTTCCCACCAATCTGGGTAATTATACGAATAGAAACAGACGATGACTGTCACCTCTCGGTGACGAAAGCATTATAAGGGCATAGGGAAAAGAAATAGAAGACTTTTTTCATTTTCTTTTTGGAAAGCGCTATCAACGCTTCTGACGGATTTCTTTGCCGGGAAACTATCTCCTTCTTCCGGTCTTTCCTGTCTTCGTTCCTTAGTCTAAGAAAAACATTTTCATCCACCCCCTTCTTTTTTTTTGAAAGAGAAAACACGATAATAGAAGAGAGATAGATTCAACGTATGAGATTAGATAAGTACCTAAAGGTAAGCCGATTGATCAAGCGAAGAGGGGCTGCCAAAGAATTCATCGACAAAGGCTATGTCAAACTAAACGGAAAAATAGCCAAGCCCTCTAGCGAAGTCAAGGTGGACAATGTCATCGAGATATCTTCCCCCTTAGGAAAGACAGTCCTAGCCAAGATTAAGGAAGTAAGAAGGGTATCGAAAATCGACGATGCCGACCAGAGGTATGAAATCAGGGAGGAAAAAGAATATGGAAACAAGTAAAACGTCCCGTCTTCCCTCAAAGAAGACAAGGTCCATCGTTTATTTTTCCATCATCCTTTTTTCCGCCGTCATTCTTGTCATAAGGGCTGTCCTCTCTGTCTACCAGATTCAGAAAAACCATAGCCTAAAGGAAAAAGAAGCGGCCATCATCGAAAAGTACAAGGATATCGCCCAGCAGAATAACAACATCAAGGATCAAGACTATGCTGATGTCTATTTCGAAGGCAACAACGTCTATATCCCTTACGAGGATGTCATCCTTGAGTATGAGCCTTAATCCTGTTGACTCTATCCAATTATCCCTGTCCAGACTTATTCATGATGATAAAAAATATCTTTTAGCCTTTTCTTCAGGTGGTGATTCTGTCTTTCTCCTCTACCAACTTTATTTTTATTTTGGCAAAGATCTTCCAAAGCACGTCACTCTTGTTTATATCAATTATCATGACTCGTCCTATGTCAAAGAGGAAGAAAGAATATTCTTTTTCTATCTTAAGAAGTTCTCGCTTTCCTTTTTTAAAAAAGATGTCCGGTATCGGAGAAACTATGGGAACTTTGAAGACTGGGCAAGAAACTACCGCTATTCCTATTTCTCCAGGCTTTGCAAAAAGAACGGCTATGAAGGAGTGATAACGGCCCATCAGAAAAGCGATGTAGCGGAAACCTATGTCCTCCAGGTCTTACGAAACAATCTTCCTCTCTATTACGGACTGAAGGAAGAATCCTTCTACCATGGAAGGAAGATAATCCGTCCTAGGCTTTCTATCAGTAAGCAGTCATTGACAAAAAGGCTCCTCGATGCGGACATTCTTTTCTATGACGACATCACCAATTACAACAGGAAGAAAAAAAGAAACAAAATAAGAAGCGAAAGGACAGAGGAAGACATTGAAAGCAAAGTAAAGCTGGCCGAAAAAAGAAACGAAGAGCTTGCCTCTCTTTACTCTTCGTTCCAACGTCTTCCAAGCCTGATTCCCTACCCTGCTTATCTCTCTCTGAGTGAAGAAGAGAAAAAACGCCTCTGCTTCTATTTGGTAGAAAAGTGTCTCCCCAAGAAGAAATATGCTTCCGGATTAGGCAAGAAAAGGTTCGTATTCCTCAGAAAAGAGGAGACAGGTGTCTTAAAACTGACCGCAGAAATCTATCTTTACCGGTGGAAGGAAGGCTTCTTCCTCCACAAGGATTTAAATAAGATTTCCTACGAATACACTTATAAGGAGCGGAAAGAGTATAAGAATCCGTACTTTCAGATTGATTTAAAAGATCCTTCCCTTTTTAACAGGAAATCCCTGCCTGTCACCATTCGGAATTACAAAAAGAACGACAGGCTTGGAACGGACTTAATGGAAAAAGATGTCTATCGTTTCCTAAGAAAACAGGGTGTTCCAGCCTTTCTGATCCCGGTTTATCCCGTTTTCCTTCAAAACGGGAAAATTCAATGTGTTCCCTTCTACAAAGACATCAAAGGGAAGAAAGTCCCGCTTCGGCTGTTCATCCTTTGATTTTCTGCCATTTAGGCCGGTTAAGGCCTTTTTCTTAAGCTTTGTCTCTATCTGGGGAAATGATTTCCCCGATTTCCAAAAAGGATAAAAGGTTCCTAGGATACAGAAGAAATAAATCTTCTTGTTTTTTCTGTTTCCAAGAAACTCATTTTAGAATAAAATGATACAGAAAGATGAGGCATATACTAATGGCAGAACGTGATTGGAAAAATATTTATCAGACATGGCTAAAGAAGGTCAAGGATGTCGACCTGTCCAAGGAATTGAAAAACAGGACCGAGGCGGAAAGGTTAGATGCCTTCTACCGCGACCTTGAGTTTGGCACCGGCGGCCTAAGAGGAGTCATCGGCGCCGGCACAAACCGCAGGAACGTCTATACCGTCGGAAAGGCAAGCCAAGGACTTGCAAACTATATCCTGCGTCATTATCCGGAAGGCAGGAGAGCCATTGCCATCTCCCGCGACAGCCGGTTAAAGAGTGACGTTTTCGCTAAGACAGCAGCCTGCGTCTTTGCGGCAAACGGCATCAAAGTTTTCCTTTATCCGCAGATTTCCCCTGTCCCTACCCTATCCTTTGCCACCCGTTATCTCCATTGCCAGGCGGGCGTCATGGTTACGGCAAGCCATAACCCTTCCAAGTACAACGGATATAAGGTATACGGCCAGGATGGATGCCAGATTACGACCGAGGCAGCCGAGGAAGTCTTATCCGAGATTGAATCCATCGATGTCTTTAAGGACATCAAGCTGATTTCCTATGACGAAGGGTTCGAAAAGAACCTGATTTCCTATATTCCGCCTAAGGTCCTCACTGCCTTCATTAAAGAAGTCAAGGAACAATCCCTGTTAGGAGAAGAGAAGATCGATAAGAACGTGGCCATTGTCTATACTCCCTTAAACGGGACCGGTCTCATTCCTGTTACCCGTACGTTGGAGGAATCCGGGTATACCAATATCACCGTCGTCAAGGAACAGCAGTTCCCGAACGGATACTTCCCGACCTGTCCTTTCCCGAATCCGGAAATCAAGCAGGCCATGTCCTTAGGAAGGGACTATGCCAAGGAACATAAGGCAGATCTTCTTCTCGCCACAGATCCAGACTGTGACCGTGTCGGTATCGCCGTCCTTAACTCAAAGGGCGAATACCAGTTACTAAGCGGAAACCAGACAGGAAGGCTGCTTTTCAACTATATCTGTGAACGCCGCAGGGCCTTAGGGCTTAGGCCGAAGGATCCGATCCTTGTCAAGACGATTGTCACAAGTGACAGGGTAGAAAAGATTGCCCATCACTATGGAGTGCAGACCATCAATGTCCTCACCGGATTCAAGTACATCGGTGAACAGATCGGCTTATTAGAGAAGAAGCATGAGGAAAGCCGTTATATCTTCGGCTTTGAGGAATCCTACGGCTGCCTGACCGGAACCTATGTCCGGGATAAGGATGCCGTAGACGGAGCCTTTAGGATCTGTGAAAGGTTCGCCTACTATAAGTCCAAGGGAATCTCCCTCTTAGATAAACTCGAGGAACTTTATCAGACTTACGGCTACACAAATAACTCTCTCCATAACTACGAGTTCGATGGTGCATCCGGCTTTGCCAAGAGGCAGGAAATCAGGAAGAACTTCCGTAAAGGAATCCAGGAAATCGGCGGAAAGAAGGTTCTTAAGATCCTCGACTATCTGCCTGGGCTTGACGGACTGCCAAAGAGCGATGTCCTGAAGTTTATCAGGCAGGACGGTTCCTCTGTCATCGTCCGTCCTTCGGGAACGGAGCCGAAGCTGAAGGCCTATGTCGAGGTCACTTCCACAAGTAGGGAGAAAGCGAAGGAAGAAGATAAGATTATTGCAGACGACTTGACAAAATTCTTCCGTTAATTAAGAAAAGCAACTTCTTATTCACGGAATAGATATGGAGGAAAAGACACCCTTTGATCCTTAGGGTGTCTTTTTCCGTTAGTCCTCTATAGTGCTTCAACAGGGCCTGATTTTCATGACAATGATAAAATAGTCGGGAAAAGAGAAAGAACAAGATGAAACTGAACGGATTCAAGAATGCAAACATTTACCTTCAGGACAGGGGAATAAAGAAAGCATGTCTTTCTATTAACGGAGAGAGAATTTCTTCTCTCTCTTCTAATCTAAAAGAAGAAGAGGGATATCTTTCCCTTCCGGATTCCCTTTTTGTGGTCCCTGGTTTTGTCGATGAACATATCCACGGGGCAAGGAATGCGGATACTAGGGACGGCAAGGAAGAATCCTTGAAAGCCATTGCCGATGCCGAGGCTAGGGAAGGAACGACAAGCTTTAACTTCACGACAAGGACAAGGGATAAGCCTCACATTGTTTCTGCTTTGAAGGCAATCTCCAGCTATAGGGACAATCAGACAGGAAAAAGCAGAGCAAGGGGAGTGCATCTCGAAGGACCGTTCATTTCTCCTGCCTATTGCGGAGCACAGAATAAGGAAGACATTGTCCCTTTGGATGTGAAACTACTTGATGAATATAATGCCTTAACAAATTACCGCATCAAGGAAGTCACCTTCTCCTATGATCCAAGGCACAAGGATTTCCTAACGTATAGGAAAGAACACAAAATCGCCCCTGCCTTAGGGCATAGCGATAATACCTGTGCCTTGGCAAGGGAGGCCATCGGAGAAGGGGTGACAATCGGCACCCATACCTTTAACGCAAGGAGAGGAATCGGACATCGGGAAAGGGGAACGGCAGGGGCACTTAGGATTTCCGACTCCGTATCCTGTGAACTGATCTGTGACTTCCACCATGTCTGCAAGGAATGCATAGAAAGGATGTTCCGCTGCAAAGGAAAAGACCGGATCACTTTGATTACCGATTCGAGGGAAGCAAAGGACAGGAAAGACGGTGTTTATCATCTTGGCGGACAGAAGGTCTATGTCAAAGACGGGGCGGCAAGACTTGAAAGCGGAAAGCTTGCCGGTTCTCTCCTGAATAGGAACGTAGCCATCCGGAACAGGAAGAACCTTCTCTCCCTTTCTAGGGAGGAAGCGGTTGACAGGGCTAGCAAGAATCCGGCGAAAAACAGGGGCCTGTACAATAAAATCGGGTCAATCAAGGAAGGAAAGATGGCGGATTTTGCCATTGTCGACAAGGATAGGAATGTCTATAGGACAATCGTCTCCGGAAAGATTGTCTACCGGAAGGAAAGGAAATAGCATATGAATCTGATTGTCAGGAAGAATGATGACGAAATTGCAAAAATAGTCGCATCGGATGTTCTTCGTCTTGTGAAAGAAAAGCCAAATGCCGTCCTTGGCCTTGCCACTGGCTCAAGTCCGGTTAAGACCTACGGACAGATTGTCGAAAGGGCAAAAAGAGAAAACATCGATTTCTCCTCCGTGATTACCTTTAACCTCGATGAGTACCTGAATAATCCGGATGATAAAAAGTCCTATCGCTGCTTTATGGACTCCCATCTCTTTGACCTAATCAATATCAAAAAAGAAAATACCCATTTTCCTTCGCTGGAAACAATCCATAGCTATGACGAAGAGATTAGAAAAGACGGAGGAATCGATCTTCAGCTTTTAGGCATCGGCGCAGACGGACATATCGGGTTCAACGAGCCAGGCACTCCTTTTGACTCGTTAACCCACATAGCAACTTTGACGGAAAGAACGATTCAGGACAATTCCCGTTTCTTCTCTTCGGTCAAAGAGGTCCCGACTAGAGCCGTCACTAGGGGGAGGAAGACAATCAGGCAGGCGAAAAAAATCATCCTGATTGCAACAGGAAAGAACAAAGCCTTAGCCATCGGGAAAACATTTGAAAAAGTGGATATCTCCACCCCGGCTTCAATCCTAAACCATCACAGCAACTGTACCGTCTTTTGCGATGAGGAGGCAGCAAGCCTCATCAAACATGGACAGTCCTTGAAGACAAATGGGAAGATATAGTGCGTCCTTCTTTGTTCTCAATGGCACAAAAAGAAGTCTTTTTTAATCCTAAAGCCGCGTAATTCCATTGTTCCCCATGGAAGAGATTCTCTCCTTATTCTCTCGTTTATTAAATTATTCTCTCGTTTTCCTCACTATTCTCACGTGAGATTGTGAGAGATTATCATTTCTTGAAAATATAAAACCGTTTTCCTTTTGTCTTTCTTCCATTGGAACGGATTAGATTGGCTTGCACTAAATCAGATAAAATCTTGGCAGTGGAGGTGGCTTTCCTTCCAATTAAGGAAGACAGATCTTTCCTTGTTCCGCCTTCCGCATGATCGGCAAGATAGGAAACAATTTTCAGCTTTTCTTTTTTGTGCACCAAATCCACGGGAAGTTGAATGAGGTTCAGATTAAGCACAGTTCTCTCAGGATTCAGTTCGGTCTTTAAGTCAGGCCGAGCAAAATTATAGGACTGGAAAACCTGGAAAATGCTTGGAATACCACTTCCTGCTCTATCCGAAACCTGAAGTAATCGAAAATAGTTCCTGACATTTTTATTTAATGGGTTACTGATTCCTCCTTTCAGGGCCTGCTCAAGGCCAACGGAGATTGTGCCCGAATTAGTAATGGATATCTTTTCCTGTTCTTTTCTCACTAGAATTCCAGGAGACGAAGTAAAATCACAGTTGGAAATAGCGTTGACTATGCCTTCGATAACGGAACGTCTTATATCATTTCCATTCAAGTTAATCCTTCCATCAGTCCGAAAAGGATTTGGCAAGCCTTTTGTTGCTTCTTCACTAGCAATCTTGAAGAAGTTATATAGATTTGCGTTCCAATTCAAATCATCCGATGTCCTACGTTTATCCCACCGAGTCTGTCTCGTCCTGTTTTCCTGATAATCAAGAAAGTAATTCGGAAACAGCTGAATAATGTCACTATATATTCCAAAAAACAGTACACCGCCGTTTCTAAGAATTTCTTCCCCGTCGACAGTAGTCAATGCACCGATTCTAACCAAGAAATCGTGGTTACTTAGCCTTTGATAAATATTATTCGGAGCAGCAAGGTTCATCCTCTGACGAAAACTAGTTAGCGAATCTAAGTCGATTCCGTTTTCGCCAATATTAAGATGGTTTGGAAGGAAATCAATTCCCACCCCCTTCTTTTCTAGTAAGCAATGAGCAATATCATCCTCGGACATCAAATAGTCTCCTTCTCCGACTCGGATATAAGATTTTGACAAATTCCCATCAATATAAACCGGCTTTGCTTGAATTGGTGCCTTTCTTACCGTCAGGCAAATTATTTTCTTTCCGCCAACATCGATGATTTGGATATCTTGGTCGGAAAGGCCGCAATAACTCACTTTATTTTTCGAATGAAGTGCAGAAATCAATGTCTTCTTTTGCTCGGTAGGGTTAGAAACTCCAACAATTTCGTTCTTCTTTCCTTCCTTGATTCCTAAGTAAATCGTACCTCCATCCGAATTGGAAAAGGAAGAATAGGTTTCATAGAGACTATCCGGAACTCGCTTTGTTGCTTCCTTTAATTCGACATGCGAATCTTCTTTTAGATTCTGAAGACACTTTTCACTTAATATCATGATTCTTCCCTCATACTGATTGTAGCCAATTATTTGCCGTTTTCAATATCTTTCTCTCGTTTATTAAATTATTCTCTCGTTTTTCTCATTATTCTCACGCAAGATTGTGAGAGATTGCGAGAGATTCCGACTTTGTAAGATTAAATCTTTACCTAACTGACATCAAAAAAATAAGAATACGGTCTCAGGACCAGGGATAATTTAATTGCCTTTTTCTCTCTTAGCCTAACTAGGCCACAAAAATTACTTTAGATACGGCCGATTGACTCCGTATAATTTTTGGAAGGAAATACCCTAAAGCTGTGTTAAATAGCCAAAGCAATCGTTTCCTATTCGATCAGACCAATCGGAAGAGTATAAACGTTTGCATTAATCGGTCTGATTTTATCCGTACAATCTATAATAAATCCGGTTTTAATCGGAAGATGATACTTAGAAAGGACTTTGAAATTCTTGTTCGGCTTTGTTGGATTAATCCCTTTCTTTATCTCGATTGGATAGATTTCACCATTCCTCTCATAGAGAACATCAATCTCCTTTTGATCAATGTCGCGATAATAATAAAGAGTCTGGCGATAGTCTTTTCCTTGAAAAAGGAAGCTTTTTATCCTTTCGGATACAACGAAAGTTTCAAAAAAAGCTCCTGCCATGGCACACTGTTCAAGCCTTTCCGGACTTGGCCAGCCGCACAAAAAGGCGGCAAGGCCGGTATCCATAAAATACCTTTTGGGGGCCTTAATAATCCGATTGGAGGCATTTTTCCTAAATGGATGAAGGAAAGCGATGATTCCGGAAGTTTCCAGAATAGATAGCCAACGTTTGACTGTTTTCACATCGATACCGACCGAAGAGGAAAGGTCATCGTATCTGACTTCCTGTCCTGTGCGGAAAGCGACATATTTCCTAAAGACCCGAAAGGTCGTTTCGTTATCAGCAGAAAGAAGTTTTCTCACATCTTTTTCTAAATAAGTATTGAGATAAGATTTAAAGTAGTCCTCTCGGGAAACATTGCCACAGACAACATCCGGCCTTCCACCAACAAAAATCTGGTGAAAGATTTCTTTGCGGTCAAACACTTTTCTTCCCTGCGCCTCTTTTTTCCGTAGAAGGCTTAAATCTGGTACGAAGGCAGTCCCTTCCCATCCTTCTTTCTCAGCCAAAGACATTGAACTGAGCTCAACAACCCCAATCCGTCCAGCAAGAGATTCGGAAACTCCTTGCTGAAGGGAAAACTGATTGGACCCAGTAAGGACATACATCAGTGAAGAAGATTTTCCTTCTTTAAGCCATTTTAATTTTGCTTTGTCGATCTCTGATTTAATTGCACTCAACAGATTTGGCGCCTTTTGTATTTCATCAATTGAAATAGGCCATGGATGGCTCTCTAAGAAGAGCTTAGGATTGTACAAGGCAAGGCTAAGTTCATCCCTATCATCCAATGAGACAGAAGAGAACTTACCATCAAAGGCAAAGTGGACTAGTGTGGATTTACCACACTGCCGGGGGCCGTAGATTACAAGACCCGGAAATTCTTTTCCAAGACGTTCAAGTGTCAATTCAGCTGTTCTTTTAATATACATTCCGATGAAAACGGGAGTAGACTCCCTGTTTCATCGCTATTATATCAAATGACAAGGGAAAAATCATTTACTTTCGATTAAAATGGGAGTAGACTCCCTGTTTCATCGCTGTTTCTTAATTAAAACTAGACATTTGTATTTTATTCGAATAGCATCGGCAACTTGTGCAAAGGAAAGAAATCAAATAAAATGGGGACATGCTAAAAATCGGGGTTATCGAAGACGAGGAGGTCTACCTAAACAGACTCGTCGCTTATCTTGAACAGTTTCAGAAAGAGGAAAACATTAAGTTTCAGGTAGAATCATTTTCTTCTGCCTCTGCCTTTCTTCGCTCTCAGCAGGATTTCCGTCTTCTTTTTATCGATATCGTTCTAAAGGATTCTATCGACGGAAGGACTCTGGCCCGTCAGATCCGAGAAAAAGATCAGAAAGTCATTATCATTTTCACAACAACCAGGGTCAAATATGCGGTCAACGGATATGAAGTCGATGCCCTTGGATACCTAGTCAAACCGATTTCCTACTTCACTTTCCGGCATATCCTAAGGAAAGCAATAGGAAAAAGGAAAGAGGATAAATCAGTCTACATTTCCTGCCAAAGCAAAGATAGCTATTGTAAGATTGACAGTGCAGAGATTTACTATATTGAAATCAAAGGTCACACCCTAACCCTCCATACTACGCATGGAAATTACTCCAGGAAAGGAACGATTTCCAATAGGTATAATCTGCTTTCTCCGGTTCATTTTGAATTATGCAACCAATGTTTTCTCGTGAACAGGAAGTATGTTTATGGCGTAACTGGGTCACTAGTCAAAGTAGGAAACGAAAGGCTCAGCATCTCAAGACCGAAGAGAAAGCAATTTCTTGAGGCCTTGACAAAATATTGCGGAGACTGACGATGGAACTTCTTCTTTCTGTCCTTACCTTCTTTTCCCGGTTCCATGTGGAACTTTGGATTTATACTTCCCTGTTTATCTTTACCTGCAAAAGAAGAAACCTATTTCCTCTCCGGTACCTCCTGGCTACCGTATTCTTCATCGCCCTTCCTTATATCAGGACACCAAAAGGAGAAACCATCTATTACTATTCCTATCTGAAAATCGGCGAATGGGTTAACTTCAGCTGGCTTATCTTTTATCTTCTAGACAGGCTCCTTCTTTTCTTCCTCTTTAAACTGAGCTTTAAAGAGGTCCTTTTCTATGGATCGAGCATTTATACAAGGCAGCATCTGCTCAAGCGGCTCATTTTGCTTTTCTGCAAAATCTGTTCTTTCTCCTATTCATCATTGGCTTATAAGCTTGTCTGTCTCTTCTTTCTGATTCTTCTTTTCTTTGTCTATTACTTTGTCTTTGTCCAGCGAATCAAAGAAGGAGAGCATATCAACTCCAATAACATCGTCAGGATATCCATTTCGGTCATCACAGTTTTTCTCTATTGCTTTTTATCCTCTTATGATGATAAGTATTCACAAGGAAACATTTCCCTGAGAATATCGACAACCCTGACGGATATCCTGATCCTAACCCTTCTTTTCGGTCTTTTTGAGCAGTCAAAGGCAAAACGGGAAAAGAGGGAAAGGAAGCGTAGGCTGCACGAAAAGCAGGAGGATAGGATCCTATCCAAGAAAAACATTGATAGGATCAACCGGAAAACACATGACTTAAAGCATCAGATAGATGCCCTAAGGGAAAGGAGTCCATCGAAAAGAAGCGAGAGACTCGAGAAAAGGGAAGAAGATATTTCCATCTATGACAATGTCGCACAGACTGGAAACGAAGTCCTGAATATTGTCCTGACGAAGAAGTCGCTCTACTGCCAGAAACATGGCATCCAGCTCAACTATAATTTCGATAATTGCGACATTTCTTTCATCGACGATGTCGACCTTTACACGATTTTCGGTAATATCATCGATAACGCCACGGAAGCCCTTCTGAAGGTTAAAGAGAAAGAAAAACGGATCATTTTCCTCGACAGGAAAAAGAAGAATGGTTTCTTCTTCCTTCAGGAAGAGAACTATTTCTCCGGTCCAATCACAAGGAAGGACGGGTATCCACAGACTTCAAAGAATGACACCGATTATCACGGAATAGGAATAAAAAGTATTGACTATCTTGTCAGAAAATACAATGGAAACAGGCAGATAGATATTAAAGGCCAAAGGTTTTCCCTTTCTCTGATTATCCCCTTCCCCATGAAAGAGGAAAGGAAAGAAAAAGAAACAGAATAAGTCCGCCAAAAGACAGCTTAGGCTTATTATCTTTCAAATGTAAGAGCTTCCTGATAATTTGATAGCGTTTTCAGGAGGACAAAATGAAAACTTCAAAAATCGTAGGGAGTGTCTGCTGGTACCTAGGAAGGGCCGCCATTGCAAGTGCACTCATTGTCGGAAACGTCGTAGCAAATGACTATCATTCCATCATTTCCATCACTCTTAAGCAGGCGGAAAGTAAGATAGTCAACAATGATGATGCCGATAAGACAGACTCCACCTACTTCAAGCAGACCTACTCATCGGACGAGGAGCGTGAAGCAAAGGGAAAGGAACTCTGTGAAGAGGCCGAAAAGGAAGGTATCGTCCTATTAAAGAACGAGGAGAACACCCTTCCGCTGAAAAATGTAAAGAAGGTCTCCCTTTTCGGTAGGTCGTCTGCCAATCCAGTCTATGGAGGAACAGGATCAGGAAGCATCAATACGGCAAGGGCAGTCACGGCCAAGGCCGGATTTGAGAACGCTGGATTCGAGGTCAACCCCACCCTTTGGAACTTCTACAGCGATTTTGTCGCCCAGAAGAAATACCTTCGCACCTCCGCCGCTATCGAGGGGAATGCAGGCGTCCAGTATAAAGTGAACGAGGCACCTCAGTCCGAATACACAGACACAGTCAAGGCTAGCTACAAGGACTATTCCGATGCTGCCATCGTCTTTATCGGACGGAGCGGAGGAGAAGGAAGCGACCTTTCCTTCTCGACCGATGAGAACGAAAACGGCTATCTCGCTTTAAGTCAGAACGAAGCAGATAGGCTAGAATCAATCCAGAACGACTCATCTTTTGATAAAATCATTATTGTTGTCAATTCGTCTAACTCCATGGAACTTGGATGGAGGGAGAACTACAGCAAAATCAAAGGTGCCATCTGGGTAGGCTCTGTCGGCACGACAGGAAGGAATGCCGTCGCCAAGGTTCTCTCCGGTGCCTATAATCCCTCCGGACGTCTTGTCGATACTTATGCCAGCAATTCCAAATCGGCACCTGCAGCCCAGAACTTTGGTAATTTCGAATATACCAACTCCAGTGAGCTTTCTGACCTGAACGAGCCTTACTTTACTTCCACCCAGTATACGGGGAAGAACTATATTGTCTATCAGGAAGGAATCTATGTCGGTTATCGCTACTATGAAACGCGATATGAGGATGCTGTCCTTGGACAGGGGAATGCAGGAGACTATAAATATACTGATGAAGTCGTCTATCCCTTCGGATATGGCTTAAGCTATACGACTTTCGAGTACAGTGATTATTCGGTCACTAACAAGGACGGAATCTATACTGTCTCGGTTTCCGTCAAGAACACAGGAGACGTTGAAGGAAAGACACCGATTCAAGTCTATAGGCAAAGTCCGTATACGGAATACGATAAGAAACAAGGAATTGAGAAAAGTGCCATCGAACTTGTCGGCTATACAAAGTCAGACAGCCTGAAACCTGGAGAAAAGAAAACCTATCAAATCGAAGTCGATGAAGAATCGTTCCGTACCTACGATGCAAAGGGAGAAAGAACTTATATCCAGGATGGCGGAGATTATTACCTTGCGGTCGGGGAAAACGCCCATGATGCCTTAAATAACATTCTGGCCGAGAAAGGCAAGACAACAAGCGATGGAAGGACCGAAAAAGGAAATAAGAACCTGGTTGCCAAATATACATTAGCCCAGGATTTCAAGAAGTTCAGCAAAGACAGCGACACCGGAAACGAAATCACCAACCAGTTCGATGCAACCGATGTTGACTACTACTTCAGCGACGTGAAATATCTCAGCCGTAACGACTGGACTTCTACCTTCCCTAAACCTGTCTCTCTTACGGCAACGGACAAACTTAAGGAAGACTTGCGGAAGACAGGCAAGGATCAGGTAGAGGCAACGGATGAAAGTGAGTACACAAGGCCGACCTTTGGGGCAAAGAATGATGTTACCCTTATCACCAGGAAGGGAACCGACTTCAACGATCAGAACTGGGAAAGTGTCCTTGATAACAGGACAAAAGAGGAAGCAATCAATCTTGTTACCTTAGGCGGATATAAGACCCAGCCTGTCGAAAGCATTGCCTATCCGGGAACGACGGACAAAGACGGCCCTCAGGGAATCTCCTCCACCCTTGTCGGAGGAACAAAGAAATCCGGTATGGCCTATACTTCCGAAGTCGTCCTTGCTTCCACTTTCAATGATGAATTAGTCCAGCGGATTGGCGAAGCCATCGGAGAAGACGGACTTGCCCTTGGCGTCACCGGCTGGTACGGACCGGCTAGGAACCTCCACCGCACTCCTTTCACCGGACGTTCCTTTGAATACTTCAGCGAAGATCCTTATCTCTCTGGTAGGATGGCATCTGCCGAAATCAAGGGAGCAAAGAGCAAGGGAAGGATTACCTATGCTAAGCACCTTGCCTTAAACGACCAGGATACAAACCGGAAAGGCTTAGCCACCTTTGCCAACGAACAGACCGTCCGTGAAATCTATCTGAAACCTTTCGAATTAGCCTTCAAAGTCGGCGGGACGAATGCCTACAGGGAATCCCACAACCGGTTAGGCGCTACCTGGGTAGGTGGTTCTTCTAACCTCCTTATCAACGTCTTAAGAACAGAATGGGGCTTCAATGGATTCGTTCTCACTGATTATGTCGGAACTCCTGTCTACCAGTCCGCCCTTCAGGCTGTCTTAAACGGAGATGATAGGAGGCTCTGCACAAAAGCGACCGCCGATGATATCTCTCAGTATAAAGACAACGCCTATGTCAGGACGAAGGTAAGAGAAGCCTGCCACCGGATTCTCTACACTGTGGTCAACACTGCCGCTAGGAACGGAATCACCAAGAACACCAAAGTCATCTCCGTCACTCCTCCGTGGAGATATTGGCTGATTACCTTAGATGTCGTTGTCGGTGCGTTGATTGTCGGCGGTGCCGGATTTGTCACCTATTGGTTCTATTTCCGTAAGCCGAAGAAAGAAACTAAAGAAGAAAAAGCAGAATAAGCAGAGCAGATAACTAGAAAGAAAAAGCAACCCTTTATAACAAATGAGGGGTTGCTTTTTTCTTATCTAAAATAGAAAATAGTTATTACTATATAAGATGCCTTGAAGTATAAGACTATTAGATATCGTTTTTATTTGTTTCTTCGATAACGTGCCAATATCCAGCTTTTCTTGATCCAACACGCTCGATGTATTGCTTCTTTTTCAGTGCAGCAATACAGTTATCAATAGATGTTTTGCTTAGATTGCAGAGGACTTCTAGCTGTGGCTTAGTGACATTTGGATTGTTGCGGATTTCAGCAAGGACTTTGATTTCCGAGTTATTCAGCGATTTATCACCCACTTTATCACCCACTTTATCACCCACTTTATTACCCACTTTATCACCCACCTCATTGATTCGATTAAATGGGATAGTGACAAGAATATTGTTATTTGTAACCTTGATTGAACTCTTCCCACACTTAGAAATTATCGTAGGAACACCACGACCTGTTTTTTCACTTATGTGCAGTTGCAAAAACATTTCCGATAGATATTCATTCACGGGAACAGAATGACCTTCATAAAAGCCACTCATCGTTTGAAGCGGTGCAAGGCTACCTCTAGAAAGAATCTCAATCCGGTCATTAAAGAAAGTAATCATTGGTTCGTTTAAATCAACCCATTTATTGTGTAAGAACGCATTAATAATTGCTTCTCGATAAGCATCAAAATTGAATAGCCTTACTTCTTTTCTTTCCCTGATTCGGTTTCTTTCATCCGCCTGTGGAATATTTAGCGCATCTCCGTAATTTAAAACCTCATTAAGAGAAAAAAGCAGACATTTATAGCCGAATTCTTTAACAGAGTAAAGCTTAGAGGCTTTATTTTTGCCGTTAAAAATAGCGACACGGATCGGCACATGCGAATTGTCGGATAGCAATTGGGCCATGATATTAAATTTGTTGTCTTTCGTGAGCAGATGAAGGTTTTTCCTATATGTTTTTTCATTCAAAATTATATTTTTTGTTGCATAATAAGTCTTCAGTTGATTAAAGGTTAAGTCCTGATACTCACTTTCCTTAGAGTTGATTGTTTCAATTCCGAACGTTAAAGCAGAGAACAGATATGCTTCTCTTTCTGGATATTTGCGGATATTCTCTTTACTCGATCCAATTCTGATATAACGGATATCACGAAAAGCCGTAGGGACAATTTTTGCAGCTGGTATTGCTAGTAAGACAATTCTTTTCCCTTCAATCGTCTCTTCCTGAAAATAAAATCCAACACTAGGATTAAGATTTCTGGCCAAATAGTGTTGCAGCGGTTCATTGCCGACATCAATATTTGGATTAAATCTTGTTCCAACGATTTTGTGATTTTTATCATTGATTCCCCAGATAAAGTAAGCGTTATTTCTTCCTAAAATAGCCGCACTATTTGATAAAGCAGAAATATATTCGCCCAACTGGTCTTTTTCAAACCAGTTTTCTTTAAATTCAAACCATTCGCGTTCCGTATCATAGGACAAACATTCATTAATAATTTCTTTTACTTTATTCATCTTATCACCCACCTGTTTTTATATTAAGTTTAGAGGAATATAGGTTTTAATTCAAGGCCAGGGATATAATTTGCACGTTTAAAATTTCAGACTTCAAAACCGCTTGGGAGCAAATGCTTTACAAATAGCCGATTTTGAAAAAAACTAATAGTCAATTAAGATACTTTTAAGTTGATTGAAAGACATAATCCCTAGTCATGTCTTGTGTTATCTTCAAAGGTCTCACAAAAACGGGCGGCAAAGGCAGGTTCTCTTTTTCCGTAGAGATGCTCAAGAGAACCAAACTCAGACCTGCGGAAAGAGGCGATTCCCTTCCGCCGTTCTTCTGAGTAAAGGATAGTGACCGAAGAAGGAAGGGCAACCGTGTGTTCAAGAAGAGGAATGGGAGAGACAGAGAAAAGATGGGAAAGAAGGATACACTCTAGTCCGAAATGGCAGAAGAAAGCAATCGTTTCATGGTTTCCCAGAATAACCTTGTAATGTCTTCCCTCTCGGACATAGCCATGCTTAGCAAGGACTTCATCGAGTCCTTTTGCCACCTTGGCATATTCTTCACTCAGGCTTCCTTTGACTTCCACAAGGTTTTTATCCCATTCATCAAGATCATAGAGAGCATCCTTATCCTCCCATTCATTCGGAAGAAGATCCCAGCATGTGCCAAGCCGGCTTTCCCGCTGAATTGTCACACGGTTAAACTCATGAAGCCAGTCAACGGTCGTTGCCGTTTTTCCACTTGCCAGAAGATAAGGTCTTGCCGTAAGCTGTGCTCTTCCTAAGGGAGAAACATAGATATCGTCTATCTTTTCCTTCCTTAACCGGTCTTTAAGAAGCTCCGCTTCCTTCTTTCCCGTCTCGGTAAGACCATCGATTGCATAATCCGGGTCGGCATGACGGATAATCCTGATACGCACTATTTTCTCCTCCTTAATTAATAAGGTCTGCTTTCACAGATAGCAAAAATCTTATCTAAATCCTGAGAACATGGATGAGAAAATAGTTCTGTTTTCTTTAACCAGAATACCTTGCCTTCTTCTGAATCCTTAATCTCCCCTGTATAGTCCTTTGATTTATAGACGAAAGTGAAATAACGGATATCGTCTCGCCAGGGCCATTCCCTGACACCGCAGAAAACGACTCTGCCGAGAGAAAGACCGGTTTCTTCCTTAATTTCCCGGCGGACGGAATCGTCTAAATTTTCTTTTCCTTCGACATGGCCGCCCGGAAAATTAAGCCCTGGCCAGTCTTTCTTGGTCCGGAGCTGGACAAGAACATTTCCTTTTCCGTCTTCCACCCTGCAGATATTGCAGAGAATACAGCGTGTTATGACCTCTCTCATCGGTTTATCTTTTCTTCCCTTTTCGCAAAAGATTATAATGGTTTTGGAAATGAAAAAGAACCTCATACTCTTCCTCTCTTCCCTTCCTAGGATGGTCTCCTGTAACAAAAAGAATGTAGCCTGTTACCAATGTTATTTTGGAAACAGGTGGATTTCCTCAGCCAGTCCTTCCTTCTCCTCCATCGATGGAAAGGAGAGGAATAGGAGCCTTAAGGATACGGCTATCGATGCCTACTATTTCTCGACAAAGGAAATCACAAGCCAGGTAGAGCTTATTGATTTCAGGCGGAAGATGAATTTCGACGGACAGCCGGACTCCTTCCAATTAGAGGAAGGATATAGGGCATTGTATTTCTTTGCCCAGATTCCAAGCGGATATAAAGCCTATAAACGGAATAATATCCAGGGAAGGGATGTTAACGGAGACAAAATCCTTTTGACCGATAATTTCTTCTTCTATAAAAACAATCCGACTATTTCCATCTGCTACATCGATGTTGTCAAAGACGAAGAGATAAAGGATAATGTCTTTTCCTTTTATTACCTTCTTCCTCTCTCCTATAAAGAGAGAAGGAAAATAGAGAATATCCGTGTCTTCCTCTCCGATGAAGAGAGGCAAGGAAAGGAAAAAGAGACTCTTTACCCTTAAACCAAATAGATTATTCTGTGACAAAGAAGAAAGAAATTCATATAATAGGTAAGTATCCTTGTTCTGGGGAGTAGCTTTTTGCTGTTATTCGTCACCACGTCGGCTGAATAGTCTTACCGGATAACAGACGGTCAGGAAACCGCAAGCAAGACCAAACAGGGGAAAGGGATCATTCCATGAAGCAGAAAGAGGAAACGACGTCCAAGTCGACGCAGGAAGTCTATCCGGCCCATGCAAAAAGCATCGAGGAGGTTGCCGACCACTTTAAGACCGATTTGAAAAACGGTCTTAGCGAGCAAGAGGCAAGGGAAAGACTGGAAAAGTACGGAAAGAACCGTCTGGAAGAAGGAAAGAAAGTTCCCTTCGTCATCAAATTCCTCAAGCAGTTTGCCGAGCCTATGGTCATCGTCCTATTAATTGCCGCCTTGATTTCCCTAGCTATCTTCTTTATCAATCTAGCAAGGAACAAGAGCAGCGATGAATGGATTGATGCCATTGTCATTTTGGCCATCGTCGTCATCAACGCCTTAATCGGTTCCATCCAGGAACAGAAGGCAGAACAGTCCCTTGAGGCACTGAAAAAACTGTCCACCCCAAGGTGCACAGTAAAAAGAGACGGAAAGACACTTAACGTCAAAAGCGAGGACGTGGTTCCGGGAGACCTTGTCATCCTTGAAGAAGGAAGCATCGTCCCTGCCGATATCCGTCTTATTTCCTCCGTCGACTTAAAGAGCGACGAATCCTCCCTGACTGGAGAATCCGTTCCGGCAGAGAAAGACGCCAAAGCGATTCTGAAGGAAGACGTCGTCACCAACGACAAGGAAAACATTGCCTTCTCCTCCTGCCCGATTTCCTACGGAAGAGGAAGCGGCATCGTCATCGGGACAGGAAGGAACACCGAAGTCGGCAAGATAGCCACAAGGCTTACACAGAACGAGGATGAAGAGACTCCTCTCCAGAAGAAGCTTGCCGTCCTATCAAAACAGTTAGGGTTAATCTGTCTTGTCATTGTCATCGTCACCTTCCTTGCCGGATTTGTCTGGGCCCTTATCAACATTGCCACAAAAGGCGGAGACTGGTCTAACCTTGGGTGGGAAACCCTAGACCTCTTCGAGGAAGCAATCGCCCTTGCGGTTGCTGCCATTCCGGAAGGCCTCTCCGCAATTGTCACAATCGCCCTCGCTCTTGGTGTAGGAAAGATGGTCAAGGTCAACACCATTGTCCGTAAGCTTCCTTCTGTCGAAACATTAGGATCTGTCACCGTTGTCTGCTCGGATAAGACCGGAACACTCACACAGAATAAGAGGACCGTCAAAAAGGTCTATCTCAACGGAAAGACAAGGGATGCCGATAAGATAGATGCCTCCGAGGTTTCCTTCCTTGCGACAGGTAGGAGGCTATGCTCTAACGCCAGTATCAACGGAGACCGCTATGGCGATCCGACTGAGCTTGCTCTATTAGACTATGCCAAGACCTTCTCGATTAATAAGGAAGAAACGGAAGAGAAAGAGCAGCCCCGTTTAGATGAGCTCCCCTTCGATTCCGTCCGTAAGAGGAGGTCGGTTGAAAATCAAAGAGACGGGAAAAAGATCATCTACACCAAAGGTGCACTCGATTCTATTCTGAAACATACGGAATACATCGAAATCAATGGCGAGGTGCGTCCAATCACCAACGAAGACATTGCCGAAATCAACAAGGCAAGCAAGGATAGGGCGGATGAAGCCTACCGTGTTCTTGCCTTTGCCTACCGCTATCACGAAGACGGCAAGAGAAGGAGTGAGGAACACCTTATCTATGTCGGAAGGGTAGGAAGGATTGATCCGGAACGTCCGGAGGCTAAGCCTGCCGTTGCCAAGCTGAAAGAGGCCGGAATCCGTACAGTCAGGATTACCGGAGACCACAAGGATACCGCCTTCGCCATTGCCAAGAACCTTGGTATCGCCACTAGCCCCGAGCAGTGCTGCTCCGGCGATGAGCTAAATCAGCTTAGCGAAGAAGAACTGAAAGAAAAGGTAAAGACGACGAACGTCTTTGCCCGGGTCTCCCCGGAAAACAAGGTGCAGATTGTCAAGGCACTGAAAGCCAACGGAAATATCGTCTCGATGACCGGAGACGGCGTCAACGATGCTCCTTCCCTTAAGGCTGCCGACATCGGTATTGCCATGGGTATAACTGGAACCGACGTTGCCAAATCGGCTGCCGATAGGGTTCTTACCGACGACAACTTCGCCTCCATCGAAAAGGCAGTGGAAGAAGGCCGGGGTATCTTCTCGAACGTCAAGAAAGCCATCTTCTACCTTCTTTCCTCGAACTTCGGCGAAGTCAGGACGATGTTCTTCATCCTGCTTCTTGGCCTACCTACCCCACTTGCCACATTACAGATTCTCTGGATCAACCTGATTACCGATTCTCTTCCTGCCATTGCCCTCTCAAGGGATAAGAAGGAAAAGGACATCAGGAAGCAAAAGCCGCGGAATCCAAAGGACGGCGTCTTCTCCCACGGAGGATTCCAGTTCACCTTAGGATACGGATTTGTCATCTTCCTCATCACCAGGACTGCCTTCCTCATCCCTGCCTTCAGGCATAGGGGAACCTATGATTTCGGAAGTATCAATGGGCTCAGGGCCAATAAGGACAGTTGGTCCTGGTCCTGGCAAGGATTCGTCAACTGCCTGAATTCCCGTGTCATCCTAAGTGACGGCTCCTATGCCTATGTCGGAATCAAACACACCTCCTTTGGCGGAATCCCGGTCTTCTCTCAGCTCTTTGCAACGGAAGATGCATTAAATGCCGTCCAGTTCTCACAGGGCTTTATCTCCGTCCATGAACAGGCCATGACCTTCGCCTTTACCGTCCTTGCCAGGTCGCAGATTTTCCATAGGATCGGAAGGACTGACCTAAGAAGAAGCTTCATCCATGTCTTCAAGGACGGAAACTGGATGCTTCTTATCTCCTTTATTGTCGGCTTTGCCCTTCAGATTGCCGTCACTGAGCTTCCTTTCCTCTCTGCTCCCTTTAAGACGACTCAGCTCCTCTTCACCGAATGGCTGCTTCTTGCCGGCATGGCCCTTGTCCCTCTTCTTGTCCATGAAATTCTCGCCCCCATCTTCCGGAAGAAGAACATCCAAGTCATTTAGTCCTCAGTTCAATCCAAACTTTGGGCTCTTGAAAAAGAGCCCTTTTTGTTTACTTGAATCATAGAAGAAAGAGGCTCTATTTCCTTGTTCAGCGTCCTAACAAGCCAATGAACAAGGGAACGGTTTTACTCAGTTCAGAATCGAATATACGTTAGTTTTAAAGGAACAACTGCTGATTTTTACGATGTTTGAAAAAGGCCTAAATAAAGCATTTCTAAGAAAATAGAATTATACAGTGACCTTTTTAGGTCTTTCTCTCTTCTTTGATACCGCCACGGCCTATTTTTGATCTGCAGCCGGTCGATCACCTTCCGTCCCCGGATTCATTTCCGCAAATTCCCACCGGCGGTCCATCTTCACCTTCTGGACGGAGTTAAGGCCGTCTATGATATTAGAAAACAACTCGCCGCCCAGTTCTCCGGCCGTCCCAAATCGGTTGACAAGTCTCCTCGTCATGAGGTTGTCCTTTCTGATGTTTCAATCCGAAGTCTTCTTGGCGGCATGGCTCATCATCAGCTTAAGGCTCATTTTGCATGTTTTTCAATCTCACTTTCCTATCAGAATCCAGTGGCGGAGAAAAAAGAAAGATAATTTTTTATTAAGCGTGCTTAATTAGCTGTTTTTTGTTATAGCCAACTTATTCATAATTTTTGGTGTATAAATGTTAACCACAAATCTAACCGGTGATTTATCCCAAAAGCAGTCGGCAAAATGCCTCAAATCTGGTTGCCAAAACACCTCAAATCCGGTTGTTTTTATTCTTTTTGAGAACTAAAAACCGGCCTTTTCAGGCCGGCAATAGGTCAGAAAACAAGACCTTCTATGCCTTAATCCAGGAAGCGTAAAGAGTCCTATCGGAATAGACATTCGTCACATCCGTGAAGCGTCCGTTGACATTCGGATCAGGGGTAGGAGAAGTGTACCATCCGTCAAAGGAATAGCCGTCACGGACGGCGAGAGGGACGGAGATCTTATCGGAATAAAAGGTGTGTCCTCTCTCTATAGTCACCTTGCCTTGGAAGGAGGAAGAGGCAAAGCGGCCTCCGTCTCCGTTAAGCCGGAATTCGACAGTATAGGTCGTGCCAAGCTGATTCTTAAAGTCAATAACGACACTCCATCCGGAGCTTTCCTTTTGATAGATGACATTATTCTCCAAATCGAAATAGAAATCTCCGATATGGCCTAAATCGCTTCCCGGCATTCCGTTTCCGCTAAGCCTGGTGTTGAAGGTCGGAAGGGTAACCTGATCGGTCCTGCCATCGGTGTAATAGATTGTCAGTATCCTCTCCCCGTCATCGTTCTGGCTCGACTGGATGGAAAGAATGCCCTTGGCAGGGGAAATCACAAACTCCGTAGTCGTGTCATCGGAGAAGGTGATGGTAATCTTCTGTCCGCCGTTCTCCTGCTGCTCGCACTTCCTCTCTTTGATTCCCTTGCCGTCTTCGCCCTTTTCGCCTTTTGGAATACGGATCGGGTCAGAGCTTGTTCCATCGGAGTAGGTGAAGGTTAAAAGAATATCTCCGGTCTGTTCATCCTTGCCTGTAGTGTAGCCAGTGATGCTTCGTCCCGCCTTGATGGTAAACACGGTAGCAGGAAAGTTCTTCGCCGTGTAGTTGATGGTGACAGTGACATTGCCGTCCTTGTCGACAACCGGATCGATGCTCGCTATTCCATTCCCGCTAGCCCCGGTTTCCCCGCAGGGAAGAATGAAGGTGACCGGATCCTTTCCTTTGCCAGTGAAGGTAATGGTCACTAGCGTGTTCCCGTCATCGAGCATCCGGGTAGTCACCTCGTCAATCTGGTTGACACTATTGCCGCCCTTGAAGAAGGAGGAACATCCACTAAGAGGGAGAAGCCTCGATAGGGATGCCCTAAGTAAACGGAAGGATTTTTTCATTTTATTTTGCTCCTTATTTTTTTAGGTCGGAGACGTTCGGTGCCTGAGAGAACCATTCTCCGTCAGCCTTTTGCCTGACAAACTTAAACGGCTCAAATCCGGTAAAGAAGGAGACCATCTTGTAAAGAAGGCCGTGGACTCCGCTTCCGTGGTTTAGATAATACTGAAGAAGATCAAGAGAGAGCGATTCCTTGAAATGATCCTTCTCTTCCCTTTCCGACCTATCGACAGTGGAGAGGTTGATGCCTCCTCCATAATAGGCGACAGGGATATTCCTGTACTCCCCTTCCTTTTCGCTTCCTTCCTTTGTCCCTTTATAGACGCAGCCTTGGCTCTTCGCCCTTTCGTTTAAGGCAGGCTTAAAGGGGAAGAAGTCATCGATCGTGATCTGAACATCGTCAGTGGAGGGATCCTTGCCAAGCCTTTCGTAGATTTTCTTCTTCCTGGCGTCAGGAAGAGAGGCGAAGATAGTGGAGAAGTTCTCTTCGATAAGACCGGTAATATCCCTTTGACCGATTTCTTTATAGTCATAGAAACGACTCTTCCCCTGAATTTTCACTTTGACCGGATAGGAGACGCCAAACCTGTCCTTAGGAACAAAGGGAATCCTACTGCTTCCTGAGCCAGTGCTCCTTCCTCCAAGAATCGTAAGAAGCTGATTGACGGTAGAAGGAGTATTGTTATACCTATAGGTCCCTTCAAACACACTTTCTATACCGATAGAAGAGATGCCGGACTGATAGAAGTAGCAGTTATCAATCGTCCTGCTTCCTTTATAGACATCCTTGATGCCATCGGTCTGGCTCCTTCCCGCCCAGAGGGAGTTAAGGCACTTCTTCCTCCTATCCTTATCTCCGTCACCGGTGAAATAGGATCCCATCAGGGAGTCGCCTTGGCCGTTTAGATAGTCATCCAGAGTCGAAGTCACGCTATTTCCGTCCCTTTGCAGGAAGGAAGAGGTCTTGCTTCCGTCAAGCTTCCTGTACTCGTTAGTTCCGACATCGATAAGGAAGTTCCTTGCATTCGAGAGCCTTGTGTTCTTGACTGTCCTATCCCTGCTTGAGAAAGAACGCAGGACGTTCTTTCCGCAGGAGAGACGGGAATAAAGAAGGGAGACATTATCTGCCTCTACGTCCCTTACGCTTCCGCATGTCTTTAAAAAGGAAAGGGAGGAAGGGGTGTCGCAGTTCCGGATATCGACATCGTCAATCGTAACTCCATCCTTGTCGACATAGACACCGCAGTTGTCCTGTCCATAGATGGCAATAAGAGGCCTGTTCTTTGGATCGCCGAGGGCATAGGCATAGCTAGGTCCCCGGAAGAGATCATCTTTTCCAAGGGCAGGGATGGAAACACTTGTTCCGTTTGAATTCACTTCCTTGGTCCTAGAAGGATAGATTAGGTCGTGGAAGTTCCTCTTGTATCCGTTGCCGTAAAAGTCCTTCTGAACATGGAGGGCGGAGAGCAAGGTGTCTCCCCTTTCGGCAAGGCCTTTGTCCGGATTCTCTTTGGCATAGGCGTTCCACTTATCGATGAATTCATGGGAATCGTTCCGGACGAACGTATAAGGAGTGAAGCTCGTCTTTCCGCTCTTGCTGTCATAGTTCCCGAAGAGCGTTGTGTTCCCGCTCTTTAGAACCGGAGAAGAGTCTTTCAAAACGACTTTTCCGTCCTTATCCCTCTCGTAGACGTTCTTCAGGGAGTCGAAGTTCTTCCGCAGGACGACTTTCTCTCCATCCTTGCTTAAATTCGTGCACTTCCTTAGTCCGTCATAGTCGTAGACATTTATTCCGTCATCCACGACAGTAAAGGAGAGGGTGTTCTCGCTGCTGTCGGAGGAAGAATAGCCGCAGGACCTCTTTAAATAGGCGGCCCCTTCCTTTAGGACAGTCCTTTTTCCGGAAGAGACATCATAGGAGATATTGTCGCTCTGCTCTTCGATACGGAGAGTGGAAGAGAGGTCTTCCGGAACGACCTTGGTATGATAGACAAAAGAAGCCGAAGTCTTGTTTCCGTCCTTATCCAGGTCATATTCGCCATAATAAAGAGTCGAATCCAGATTGTTCTGGGAAGAGGAAATCTCCGGAATGAAGAGGATTGCCGAATTCTTATAAAGGATGGCCTTCCTGCTCCGGTGGACGTTTCCTTTCTTATTGCTGCAGGTAAGGGTGATCTCCCCTTCCACTTCCGGATAGAGGTAGAAGGAATCCTTTTCCTGTTTCAGATAGGCATAATCCTCTCCTCCCTTGTCGATTGACCAGACAAGCTCGTTTCCGTAGGCAAGGTTACTCTCCTCGGAAGTGACGGGAGTGGCTTTCAACAGATAGCCTTGGCCGGTAATCTTAAACGCCTCCCTGTCCTGATAATCCCAGTCTATGCCCTCGATATCCTTATCAATGAGGGAAAAGGCGGCATTGACGGAGACAATGCCTAGAAAAGCGATGACAAAGGGGGCGAGAAGAAGGATAGCCAGATTACTTTTTTTCATGCGTTTACCTCCCTATGGATAAACCTTGTGTTCTTTTTCTTCTTGAAGTAGAAGAAAAGAGCAAGGGCAGGGATGAAGGAAAGGAAGACAAGAAGGAAGAAAGAGGCAATAAAAGGAACTTTCAGGTAGTTGAGAAGGAAGAAAACGAAGAAGAGGAACAGAGGGGCTAAATAGGAGAAGAGAGAAGCATTCAGAGACTGCTTTCCTCTGTTTCTCCTCTCTCCCCTTAGGCAGAGGATAGAATAGGAATAGGCAAGCAGGAGGGAAGAGAAGAAAGCGGCGAAGGCATTGACGGCATTCCTGTTCTTGGTGAAAATCATAACCATGGTCATGGCAAACAAAGAAAGAGAGAGGGAAAGAAGCGGAATCCCCCTTTTGACGGAAAGCTGCTTAGAAAGGGAGACAGGGATGATCTTCCTTAGGACGATGCCTTCCTTCTCCCGGCTTAGATAGTCGCTTGCCCCGCTAAGCCTGACCATGGAGAGGAAGACGAAGACGAAATAGGCTACGCTTTCCTTGACATTGGGGAACAGGGAAAGATAATAGCCAAGAAGGCCCTTGGAGAAGATGATGTTCAGGGCATAGACAATCAGATAGCCAAGGTAAGGACCGACAAGAAGAAGGCCGGTGAAGGAATAAAGGTTTTCGCTGTTACTATAAAGAAGCTGCCTTTCCTTCTTGCAGAGTGCCTTAAGAGGGCTCCTCCTCAATGGTTTTCTCTTCTTCCGGCTGGCATAGTTCCTCTCCCCTTTATGAAGGACGGCATGATAGCTTGGGACGGTGACAAGAAGGCCAAGAAGGAAAGCACCTAAGGCAAAGGCAAACCAAAGGAAGAAATGAAGTCCGCTTCCTTTGACCATAAAGTCAAGAATCCTATTGACAATCAGAAGATATTTCTGCCTATTGACCATCTTCTGCCTGTTTTCTGTCGTAAAAAGAAGGGTGAGATCCTGGTCGGAGACAAGCTGGACGAAGAGGTTTAACACTTTTCCGTAAAGGAAGGCAAAGCCTCCCCTGACGACAAGTCCGCAGATAAGGAAGAAAAGGGGACGGTCGGAGAGGTAGGAGACAATCCTATGATAGAGAGGAAGCAGGATCCTAGCTATGCCAGCCTCAAAGAAGAAAGAGAAGAAAGGATAAAGGAAGGCGAGGAAAAAGAAGAAGGCAGGCCTATGGAACCTTACCCCATAGGAGACAAGAAGGGGGAAGATGAGAAGAGTCTCCCTCCTAAACTGATAAAGGAAGACCGTAATCAGTTTAGAGGAAATAATCGAGGCGGGGGAAAGAGGAAGGGCAGATAAGGCAGTCAAGTCCTCTCCCCGGTAGAAGAGCCGCTCGCATTTAATAAGCAGGGATAACCTCCTAAGCCTAGAAAGAATAAACAGGAACAGAGTCCTGTAGGCAAAAGGAACTCCCGAATAGTCTTTCAGTTTGCCTAGGACGCCGACAAAAAGAAAGACCTCAACCGCCCTAAAGACGAAAAGAAAGACAAGAGAGGCCAAAAGGGAAAATACTTTTCTCTTTCCTGTCTTTCCAGAGAACGAAAAAAGAAGCTGAAAGTCTTTGGAAAGAAGACTAAGCATCTTTCTCCTCCTGCCTTTGGTAGGTGGAGAAGAAGATATTCTTCAGCTGAATCCGGTAGTCCGGATCCTGATGGAAGTCTAACCTCTGTTCGACATGGCCTCTGTTCACGATTCCTACCCGGTCACAGAGAGAAGAGACAAGGTCGATGTTGTGGGAAGTAAGAAAGACGCAGCGTCCGGAGGCGGCATATTCCTTCCTCCTGGAGGTGAGCGCCTCAACGCCCATGATATCAAGCCCGACCGTCGGCTCATCCAGAATCCAGATGTCCGGCTTATGCAAAAGGGAGGCAATCAGACAGAGCTTCTGCTTCCTACCATGGGAATAGCCTTCCGTCTTTTTCCTTAAATCCTCTTTCGAGAGGCCAAGCCGGGTGGAAAGATAGTTGACGTTCTTATCAAAGTCGTCCTGATCTACCTTATAGATGGAGGCGATGAAGTCAAGATAGTCGTACCCGCTCCTTACTCCGTAGCAGTTCGGTTCGCTAGCCACGTAGCCAAAGCTCTTCTTTGCCTCAAGCGGGTCCTTTAAGACATCGTAGCCGTTAAGATAAATGGCGCCGTCGTCAAAAGGTTTAGCCCCGATCCTGCAGTCAATCGTCGTTGACTTACCGATGCCGTTTTTTCCGATGTAGCCGAAAACCTCACCTGCATAGGCTTTAAGACAGAGGTCTTTTAAGACCTGTTTCTTTCCATAGCTCTTGTCGACATGCTCGATGTCGACCCTAATCTGTTTGTTTTCGCTCACGAATCCTTTCTCCTTAAACGCACAAACTGAATATGTTCGGTTCCGTCTACATCGAAGAACGCATATTTGCTTGTGCATTCTTTGCACACAAAGATGTCTTTCTCCACTTCCTTGACATGGTTAGACTTACAGCAGGGGCAGAACTTCGAATAAATTTTTCTTTCGCCGCTCCTCACCCGCAGGATGTCGTTGAAGTAGTCCTGAAGAAGCCAGTTCTCGTCTAGCCTTTTTGTCGGCTTATGGACAAGAGATGGGCAATAGGAGACCTGATGGAAGAGGCTCCTTGCCTCTATCGTATCATATTTCTTCCATTGTTCCATATTTTCAGGGCTGTTCAGCGAGGAAAACAGAGTATCCTTCCGGATATAGAGAAGATGCTTACTCTTTATCCGGGGATCGATGAGATTGTCAAATTCAAAGACAAAGGAATCATTCTTTCTATCCGGCAGGCAGGTTAAGGAATAATAGGGGGAATAGACAAACTTCCTCTTCTTTCCTTCTTTGCCGGCAAATTCGAACTTGCGGTAGCTTAAGACAGAAGGCCTAAGGCCAAGGTAGGTCTCAAACGCCTTTCTCTCCCTCTCCTTGTTCTTCTTTTCTGCCCTGCGCTTTTGGTAGAAGCGGAAGCAGTAAAGATATTCCGGATGGTTCCTTAGGACGTTTGTCTTATAGGGGGCAAAGTCTTTCGGCCTTGCCTTTTTAAGGCCGCGGAAGAAGGAAGTCTCCAAAATCTTATTTAACCGCTTATTCCTCTGCCTGATTCTATCCCTGGCCAGTGGCACTTCCTTAAACTCGTCTTCTCCGTTAGAAAAGGCTGTAGGAAGCAAGGAAGCATAGAAAAGAGAGAGTTCAAAAAGTTCTTTCTTGATGTCATTTAAAAGATAGAGAAGGAAGAAGTTTTCCGTGACATTGTACTTTACGTCATAGTCCACGGCATGGACATACTCTGGGGAAGGAAGACCGTTCTTCCTTTTCCAGAGCGAAGAATCCTTCCTTGTCAGGGAAATATCCTCGACAGAAAGGGAAGAGACAAGGTCGGAACGGAAAATAGAATCCCTCCGTTTAAGAAGAGAGAAAGGATGGGTAAGAATAGACTGCACGACAGAGAAAAGAGAAAGGAAGGAATCCAAAAGCCGCCCATCAAGAAGGAAGGACTCCTTCTGTAGGCTCAGATTGCCAGCGATGGAAACATCCTTCTCTTTTTCTTTCCTCATGAAGGGTTACAGTTTTTTGATCCTTTCCCTGATCCTACGACGGGTTAGAGGGAACTCCTTGCTTCCATAAAGATTTGTCAGCATCTGGTCGACTTCCTCAAGGCTAGGACGGACATAGTCCTCAAAGCGTCCCTGAAGTTTCCGGACAATCTTTTCGGAGAGGACATAGTCAAGGGCATCCTCTTTCTTGCCTCCGCATCCGACAAAGGCAGGGACAAAGTTCTCCCTCTGGTTAAGGATACGGTTACCATAGGCTACGGAGAAACTGTCGGCAATATAATTGGCAACAGAGTCAAACTTCTTCCTATCCTCGGAAGAAAGCCGGTAGTCCGGATTCTTGACCGCATCGGCTAAAAGGGAAACAAGCTGGGTGTTAGTCAAAGAAAGCTTCTTCACCTCTTCTTCGACAGCAAAGGGATCGTTACGTCCATTGAAGTCCATCGTCACGGAACGGTCATAGACCTTATCGGCAATGGCGAAAGTGGACTCATCCTGGTTGGCCGTACCGACAAAGTAGGCGTTCTTGGAAATCTTTATCTTTCCCTCGGCAAGCCTAAGAGGCGGGTTGAATCCATAGGGAAGCTGATAGACACGGATCTTCCACTGATCAGAGGGATACTCCAACGTAGAGAGGAAGTCGGCGAAGTAGTACTCGACACGGGAGATGTTCCTTTCATCAAGGACGAACCTATAAATCTTATCCGGATTATAGTTTGCCTCATAGAGCTTCAAGAGGCAGTCTGTTTCGTTATACGTCTTCGAGAAGTCATTGAAATAGCCAAGCAGGGAAGATTTGTCTCTCCATGTCGCCTGGACAGGGAGGAAGACGACTTCGCCGCCGATGAACTTACAGAAATAACGGGGAAGGGAGGATTTACCGGTACCTGACCTACCCTGAAGGATGGAGAAGTGGGAGACGCACCTTCCGGACACAAAGGTCCGTAAGTCATTGAGGGAATAATAAAGCTTTTCTTCCTTGGCAAGATAGTTACGGAACTGTACGACTAAGTCAGATAAGGCAAGATGAGGAACGGTATGGTTATCATGCTTCTTTACTCCGCTATACCTTTTATCGATCCTAGAAAGTCCGGGGAAGACTCTTTCCCGGTCTTTGACCGGAGCATCCTCAATCGAGCCTACCCCTCCTACTCCGCCTAAGGCAGAGGCAAGAGAGCCCTCTTTGGCGGCATCCTTTCCTTCTTCTTTATCCGAAGGAAGTTTCTTCCTGTCGGAAGAGACATCGTTATCCTTGACCTCATCATCAATCGGCTCAGCCACCTTCTTTTTGGTGACAAGCTTAAAGAGGGCAATAACGGAAAGAAGAATGGCTCCGATAAGTAAGGCAAGGAAGCAGTAGACAAGCAGGGAAACAGCAAGGCTGTTTCCGATAAAGGTCAGTAAGGGAATGATGTTTTCCTTCGTCATCGGACTCTGGAAGAGAATTCCGATTCCGATGGAAAGGAAGAGACAGAGAAAAACAGAAAGGAAATAAACGGCAAGGGGAAGCACAGAGAAGGGTTTCTTGTTCTTTCTCTTAAAGAAACGGTATTCATAACCAAGGGCAAAGGTAAGAAGGGAGATATAACAGGCGACAAGGGCAAGGATGACCCTGCCGGTCACCCCAGGCACCCTCTCTCTCCTTCCTAACGAAGTGGCTAAGAGATAAAAGAGATTGTCCTGTCCCCTAAGGGAATTCTTCGATCCGTCAAGGCAGAGGCCGACAAAGATAAGAAGGAAGGAATAGAGCCTAGCTAGGCCTAAAGCAAAATAGTTTCCTAACGTCCTAAGCGGAACATCAGGAACAGCCTTCTTCTTTTCGTCCTTCCGATGAGGATTCATCAAAGGATCAGGAGTCTTCGCTTCCCTGAAATCCGGTTTTTCCTCCTTCGGAGCATTTTCCGTCTTCTCCTTGGGCCTAGGCTCTTTATCCTTCAGCCTATCCTGCCTAGTCTTCCTCTCGGGCTGTTTCTTTTCCTCTTCAGGCATTCTTCTGTTCCTCCTTAGTGAACCTAATCTTTATTTCCTTACCATTATCCTGGTAGGTTTCCCTGATCGGACCATCATAGTCCTCTTTGACTCTGCTCCTATTTCCGTCCTTCTTCCTTGTGACCTTCTCATCCGCGAGATAGAAGGTCACTTCCTCGATGCTTCCGGAAGGATAGATTACCTTCTTCTCCCTCTCTTTCCTATAGCTTTCGCTAACCTTATCCCTCTTCGAAGAGACAAAGTCAATCCTCAGCCTAGAATAAAGGACAGAGATGAAGGTACCGATTCCGATAGGAGACTGAAGAAATAACACAATAGCACCGATCTTCTTGACTCGTCCCCCCGTATAAACCCCGACAACATCCTCGAAGGTCAGATCATAACTATCACTAGCATCATTGGCATCTCCTCGCCTAGTATAATGCCTCTTCCCATCCACTTCCTTCCTACCAATCACCCGATGGATAATCGTCCTACCGCTTTCCCTGTTCTCATAGGCAAGGACATCATAGAGATGGATAGAGGATTCACTCTTCACCTTAGTAACGACAATCCTATCTGACTTATCAAACTGGTTATCAAGTCCATTGTTGACAAGATAGTCGTTCTTCTCGTTCTTATAGCTCCTAGACCCGGAAGCAACCACCCTCACCCTCTTATCCCCGATAGGCATCTTATTATGGGTAATCCGGTTAGTAAGGGAGTAGAGGAACACCGGAATAAAGATAATCAGCAAGGCATAGAAGAGAACATTGGAGAGAATCTTCGTAACCTTCTTCTTTTTAATGACTTTCGGATCCTTTGAGTCAAGAAGCATAGAAAGGAACTCGCTATTGCGAGTTCCTTTTCCGGCTTCTTCCTTGGCTTCCTTGCTGTAATGAATAAGGAAGAAAGTCAAAACACCGCAGACAAGGGCAAGAATCAAATAGGTAATTAAAGTGAAGAGAAGGGAGCTTGAAGAACTAGCAAGAAAAAAGAAAGGCATGGTCAAAAGCTCCTATCAGGCAAGGGCAGTCTTCGCCATAAGGGAAATCGTAAACTTAAGTTCGGGAAGATTTGCGCTATCAACTTCCCCGGTGTAGTCCTTTCCATAGTACATCACCTTACGGAACTGCTTCCTTTGGTTAATAACCTCTGCGTCAGATATGGATGCGCCGCCTTTTTCGCTTTTATCATCATAGAAAAGCGATGGGTTCCTATTATTAAAGAATCCCCCCCAATTAAAACCGACCGTGAGGGAAAAAGAAGCCTCACCACTGGTTTGTGTGTCATAGTTAATCGACTGCGGACTTAGCGTATAGTCTTTGCTTGCCTCGTACTTAGCATTATTTGGCCTATAGACCTGAATATAGCCGGCATCGATAGCATCCTTCACCGATCGGGGAATAATCAGCTGATAAGTGCAGGCATTAATATATTGTGTAGGCCCGACATTTCCTTTCAGCGTGACTTTAAGATTCTCAGACCCTACTCCATCATGCTGAATACGACCATCCTTGTCGTTAGGATCGGCATCAAAGGTGATATTGTCCGTGTCAAGCAAATCTTTTCCACGCTCAAATTTTAAATTGCTGAAATGGACATTGATATCGTTGACGACACCGATATCCACCTTACCCTGCTGCTGACTCTTTTTAGTCTGTGACACGACAAAAGCAGCTAAGCCCGAAGTCATCAGGCCTACGGAGACAAAGATAAGGGAGAAGATAACCCAGTTATTTCGATAGTGATGTATTTTATATCTTTTCTTTTTAAGCACTTTGTTTTCCTGTTTTGTCTACACAAAAACGAAACAGAAAGGTCAACTATTTCGTCGTCTGAGAAGTCCCTGCGGAAATCGTCAACAAGAAGTGAAGTTTAACGTCTTGGAGCGTTTCACCCGCCGTAACTTGATTTCCGGTTAACACCGTATAGAAATCATTCATGGTACTTGTCCTTGTAGCGTCATCAACCAGTTTTCCTTTATCATCTTCATCATAATAATTTCCAGGGTTCAACTTGTTGAAAGCTATTCCCCAGCCAAATTCAATCTTCGCGCTGAAATCAGCCATAGATTTATCTGTATCTGTGACAGAAGCACTACCAGTATAGGTGTAATTTTTATCTGTCGAACCAATTAGTTCAACATCCTGACCAAAACAGGAAGGAAGAACAAGGTAGTTCTTCGTAGCGGTAGCGGCGGTGGTAAACCGATTGTTTGCCTCCGTATCTATAACCCACTTCTTATTCCCTTCTTCGCCCTCTTCCTTAGCAATGTCCAAACGGACTTTGAAGGAAGTGACAAACCGTTCAGGTCCGACTTTTCCTTTCAGGGTGAAACCTAGCTTCTCCGCATTCGTTCCGTCATAACGGATACGGCCTTTATCATCATCGCTTTTCGGGTTAAAGGAGAAAGCTCTGTCCTTTGCTTCTGTTGTGACATTAATTTCCACATTGGCGTTCGAAACAGCACCGATAGCGACATTTCCGTCAACCTTCTTTTCCGTCTTCGTGGAGATGATCCAGGCTGCAAAACCAGTCGCTATCAGACAGACAGAAGCAAAAGCAGCAAGACCAATCGTAAGGGACTTGCGCTGACCGGATTTATTTGTACGAGTAGCCATAATCTTGATTATCCTTTCCTTTAAAATCTAAGCGTGGCTTGCCGTGATGTTGATGGTAAATATGACACCCTTAAGTTTGGCAATAGCCCCCATCGCCGCCTTGGCATCATCAGAATACGTGACTTCCTTGCTGTCGACTTTTTCCTCAGCAGTATGTGCATTATAGAAATTGTACGGATTTTTGTTAAAATGGGAACCCCATCCAAACAGACCAGACTGAACAGACAGTTCTCCGGTAAATGTGTTCTTATTGGTCGTATCCTGTGTTAAAAAGTCATTAGTGGGAATAGTAATAGATGTTGCCACTCCCGCTTCAGGTCCTTTGATATAGTTTTCACTTAGGCAGGAGGCATATGCATTATCGTTAGTGTCCTTTACAGTAATCTGAGCGGTAATCACGGGCTCCGCCTCATCGTTTGCGGTGTTGTTCTTAACGGTAAAGCTGATGGCTGGCGTGAAATATTCAACTTCCCTGTCACCAGCCCTGTTAAACCAAGTCTGAGTAAATTTATCTTCTTTGCTCGGCTTTCCGAAAATGATGCTGTCTTTGCCTAAGACCAATTTGACATCGGAAAAAGCGACACCATTATCCGTCACTTCATAAATATCGATGTTTCCATCTTTGCTACCAGAAGCATTCTGGGCAATAACCCAGCCTGCATAACCGGTTCCCGCAAGACCGACAAGAGAAATCGCAGAGAGAATAGCAACAGTTAACTTTGTTTTTGTTTTCATTTCAATAATCCTTTGTATTACTGCGCAGAAACAGTCAAGGTAAGCTTGAATTGTGCACTATTTAACTCTTTGAGCCTTAAAATATTTGCTTTAGCCGCGTTTGCTAAATCAGATGCATAGTCCTGGTTGTTGTAATAAGCATAAGGATTTATACTGCCGAAAAGTTTTCCCCAGGTAAATTTGATGGTGACAGTAAAAGTGTATTTAGTTGAATCAGTCCCATCCCGTTTTCCTGAATCGACAGAAGGTTTCGGAATAGCACCAACAGCTCCTTTTTTCGCATCAGTGTCCCTAATACTTTCATACACTTTGCCATCATCAGTTTCATCAAAAGTAGCACTTACCGTAGGAGCAGTCTTTGCAGAAGACTTCACCACAAGACTATAGGAAGCCTCCAAATCTTCGCTGTCATTCGGATCAGCAGTCAACCACGGTGTCTTTCCACTTGTAAGATCCTTAGATGACGGACCAAAATAGATGCTGTTATCCTCCCATTTTGAAGTGGAATCAATCGTAATACGATTGTCATTGACCGTCGTATCAGCATTTAACGTCGGTCCAGTCACATCCTGTTTTGCATCATTGGCAACAATGGTCCATGCAGAATAGCCTACACCGGCACTAAACATTAATGCACCTGCTCCAATCAGACCAAATAAGAAATTCTTTTTCATTCTATATATCCTCTCTTTTAGGCTTTAGTAGCACTAATGGTGAATTTGAATTTCAGACCATTAATCTTAGAAATAGTCTCTAAATCACCCTTGGCCTGCTGCTTAATTTTATCTGTAAGCTGATCACCCGTCTTTCCATTGTAATATTCAATAGGATTATTTTGACTAAATTTAGTCCCCCAGAAAAATTCTATGCCTAACATATAGGTGGTTGTCGTCTCATTCGTTTTGTCATCATGCTTCGATGTACCTTTAGTAGCCGTCAAAGAAGTGGGAGGAACAATCCTCTGATTTTCCCCTGCAGTTGTGGCAGAATTATAGGCTTTTGTTTTCTCCTCATCTTGGCCATCCACGAGTCCGAAATTCATAATATTGACATTAACGGAAGGGAGGGTTGTCACAACATCAAAGGTAAGAGTACTACTCCTTTTAGCCTCTTTACCTTCTTCGGTATTCGTAAGCCAGTCAGTCGCTTTAGCTGTATAGTTTTTATCCCATCCGAAACAAATAGTTCCACCAGTGTCATTTTCATTGGCATCATTACCATCCCATTTTAGATTCGTAATGGTAATATTAGCTTCGGAAACGGTATCAGCAACGAAAGCTCCGCCAGCATCTTGCGTACTGTCCTTACTAATCGTCCATGCCGCGAACCCAGTACCGACCATAAGTCCGGCAGAGCATAAGGCAACAATCGGCATCCATACCTTCTTAAAGTCTTTTTTCATTTTTAATGTTTCCTCCTTTATTTTTTATGAAACATTTGTGAAAAAGGATAGTACCAGTTAAGTGTT
>DBJE01000002.1 GCA_002297045.1 Caryophanales bacterium UBA784 | reverse complement strand
AAAACAGGCGCGGAATATGATAAAATCAACAGGTCAGATGAACAGAAATAGGAAAAGAGAATCATCAGCGTTTCTCCTCAGTTTCCTCTAGCGGAACTATCGTTTTTGCTTAGTATCATCAGCCGTAAACAGATTACAGAAACAAAGGAGATAAACACTCATGGCAGTAGATTATAGGTTAGAACGTTTAAAGGCAAGGAAACAGCGTCTTACGGACATTGATTCTTTACTTGCAGAAGGAACATTAGACATCCAGACAAGGACGAAGCTCAACAAGGAACGGGCCCAGCTCGATGAGCCTGTCGCAAGGTACGACCAGCTTACTTCCAGGATGACAAACCAGGAGCAGGCGAGGGAGAGGAGGAAGGATCCTGATCCGGAAATCCAGGCGTTCGGAAAAGAAGAGTACAACCGCCTGACCGAGGAAATCGGGAAAAAGCGGGAAGAGTTGAAAATCGCCCTTCTGCCAAAGGACGAAAACGATGACAAGAACATCATCAGGGAAATCCGTGGTGCAGCAGGCGGAGACGAGGCCAATATTTTTGCCGGCGACCTTTTCCGCAGGTACTCCCACTATGCCGCAAACAAAGGATGGAAAATCGAAATCCTTGATTCCGATCCTACCCCTCTTGGCGGTTATTCCCTGATTTCCTTCCGTATCAAGGGAAAAGGGGCCTATGCCAAATTAAAGTTCGAAAGCGGTGCCCACCGCGTCCAGCGTGTTCCAGTGACCGAAGCAAACGGACGTATCCAGACATCGACGGCAACCGTACTCGTCAGGCCTGAGCTTGAGCATACGACCATCAAGATTAATCCGGCCGATTTAAAGATCGATACCTATCATTCTTCCGGTGCCGGAGGACAGAACGTCAACAAAACCGAATCTGCCGTCCGAATCACCCATATTCCGACAGGAGTCGTCGTCTCCTGTCAGATAGAACGGGATCAGCTTGCCAATAAGGAAACCTGCAGGCTCATGCTTCAGACCAAACTACAGGCAAGGCATGATGCGGAAATCGAAGCCAAAGTCGGAGGAGAACGCCGGCTCAAGGTCGGGACCGGTGAAAGAAGTGAACGTATCCGTACCTATAATTATCCGCAGAACCGTGTCACCGACCATCGTATCGGATGGACAAGCCTGAATCTTCCTAAAGTCAGGGACGGAGACCTGGATGATTTGGTCACAGCTCTGAACGAGGCTAACCAGAAGGATAGGCTGGAAGAAGAGACAAAGAAGCTCCAGCAGGAAAGGGAAAAGAAGCAGTAAGGAATGAAAGCGGAAGTCTTCTGCCGCTTAAGGAAAGAAATCGGCCTTCCACTTGCTGACCAACGAGTCATCCTGGAAGGCTGTTTTTCCTCTTCCCTGGAAGAAGTGAGGAGGAATCCGGAAAAGAATCTTCCTGAGGAAAAAGCAGAAAGGGTTCTTACAAAAATTAAGTCCGGATATCCGGCCAACTACCTCGCCGGATATAGGGACGTACAGAAAAGGCGTCTGTTCCTAAACGAAGACACTCTCATCCCAAGAAACGAGACAATCTGGTTCGTCTTTGACTATCTGAAAAATAACTATGACTTCCAAGGGAAAAAAGTCCTTGACCTTTGTAGTGGAAGCGGACTGATTGCCTTAGGAATCAAGAAGCTTTTCCCACTAGCCGACGTAACGGCAAGCGATATTTCTGTATCGGCATTAAAAGAGGCAGAAAAATCCTCTCTCTATAATCATTTGCCTGTTTCTTTTATATTATCCGACTTTTTATCTTCGGTAGAAGGTTGCTTTGATTTCCTTCTCTGTAATCCTCCCTATATTGAAGAGAACAGCAAAGAGGTATATGCCCCATATGAACCAAAGCTCGCCCTCTTTAGCGGAAAGGACGGATGTGACTCCTATCGTGCCATCTTCCCTCTTCTGGACTCTCATTTATCCGAAAGAGGAACCGCCTTTTTTGAGCTGGAGTCGACAAACGTCAATGCGGTATTAAGTCTTGCCAAAGAAAAGTTCCCTTCCTATTCAAGGGAAGTCATTGAAGACCTCTATCATCGTCCACGTTATCTAAAAAGGGTCAAAAACTAATCGTCTTCCTTCGACCCTGTCCAGATTCGTCCTTCGACAATAAGGGAGACAAGGAAAGTTATGCCAAAGAGAATCCTGGCTGCCAAAAAGAAAAAGTGGAAACTTCCGATTTTGCCATGGAAATCAAAGGAAAGATAGTCACAGAGAAGAAACCTCCTTCCATTGAAATAGAATCCATATTTGAAATGCCGTGGAAAAAGAAGAGAACCTCCATAGAACAGGGGAAGAGAGAGAATGCCGACTAAAGAAACCTGACTAGGCAGAGAATGCGGATTGCCGCTTTGGATAAAGGAAAGAATGAACCTAACTATGGCAAGAAAGAAGGCAATCGTACGCCTTACTTTCGAAAGCTTGATTTGCTTCCTTTCCTTAAGGATTATTCCCCTCTTGCCTTCGGGAATGGAGTTCAGGTCGTTTTCAATGTTCTTGTTTGTCGGAACGGCGTTAAGAAAGTCGAAAGGACCATCTCCGTTCGTGCCTTCCTTCCTGGAGTTCTTTCCGAAAAAGGAACGCTTCCGGAAGTAATAGGCGAGAAACAGAAGGTTCACCAACCTGGCCAAAAGACAATAAACAAGGAAAAGAATGACAATCGGATGGACGGAAAGAGAAAGCTGCCTTCCGAAAGGTGCCTGGGACAGAAACATGGATAAGAGGATAAGTGCCCTTTCAAAGAAATAGGCAAAAGTCATCCGCCTAGGTCTGTAGACGCAGAGAATGCCGACTCCGATTGTCGCACCTAGCCTCCTAAGGCAGGGAATGACGATTGTCTTCCATTCATATCCATCCTGAAGATAAAAAAGAATATAGGAAGGCAGGGAGAGGAAAAATGCCCTTGATACTAGGACAAGAATACGATTGATGTTATCGATCCGGAGAAGGAAGCGGGTAAAAGGATTCCTCGGTCTTTGCATTCTTCCATTATAAACGATTCCGGAAGACAGAAGAGAAGAAAAGGCCGCTTGAAATATCTGCCGTCAGCAAAAGAAAGATCCCCCCTGCCTGTTATATAATATTGAAGGAGAGAGACAAACGTGGCATACCAGGCATTTTATAACAAATATCGTCCGCAGACCTTTGACGAAGTCGTCGGTCAGAAGGCTATCGTCACCACACTCAAGAACGCCATCAAGGAAGACAAAATAGCCCATGCCTATCTTTTCTGTGGTCCAAGAGGAACGGGAAAGACAACAAGGGCACGTCTTTTTGCCAAGGCCCTCGACTGCAAAGAAGGAATCGGCCATCAGTGTCTTCACTGTGACAGCTGTAAGGCAATCGCAGCGGGAGACCAGCCGGATGTCATCGAAATCGATGCGGCAAGCAATTCCACGGTGGATTCCGTCCGCCAGCTTATCGATAACGTTTCCTATCAGCCTATCAGGTCACGCTACAAGGTCTATATCATCGACGAAGTCCACAATAGGTCGAATTCCGCCTTTAATGCCTTGTTAAAGACATTAGAAGAGCCGCCGTCATTTGTCGTTTTCATTCTGGCGACGACTGAACCGCAGAAGATTATTCCGACCATTCTCTCCCGTGTCCAGCGTTTTGACTTTTCCAAGGTTTCGACCCAGGATCTAATCAAAAACAGGGAACGGATATTAACGAAGGAAAATATCCAGTACGAACCGGAAGCCCTTAACCTTATTGCATCTCTCGCTGACGGAGGCGTACGTGACTCGCTTTCCCTCCTTGATAAAGTCGTTTCCTATTCCGGAGAAAAAATCACGGCCAAAGACGTCAACGACCTCCTTGGATTACTTAGCATCGGGGAAGAAATCAATCTTTTGAATGATATTGAAGAAAGAAAGAGCGATGAAGTCTTCAAAGACATTCAGAAACGATACCAGGACGGAAGGGATATCAACCGTTTCATGGATGATAGGATTGATTTATACAAGGACATCATTCTCTACTCTTCGACAAAGGATCCTTCCCTGCTTGAAAAGAGGAACAAGGAACAGGCGGAGAAAGTATCCCTTCCTTTCTCTTCGGCAAGGCAGAAAATTAAGATTCTGATCGAAGCAAAACGGCAGAACCGTTTCGCCGATGATCTCTATACCCACCTTCAACTTACTCTCTTAGACAGGAGGAAAAGTGAAATTGTTGCCGTCGAACCAAGGAAGAAAGAAGAAAAAATAGTTTCCTCTTCTCTGCCAAAGACGGATATGGCAAAGCCCGCTTCTTTTCCGAAAGAAGAACCAAAAGCAGTGGAAATTGTCTCTTCTTCATCCGAAAAAGGATTTGTCTCCCTTTCACCGGAGGCAAAGGAAAAAGACGATAAGGTCAGATTCGACGAAGACGACCTTCTTTATTTAAGGAACCATGCCGATAAGGAAGGAAGAAAGGAAATCGCCGCAAAATGGCCAAGGCTAGGTTCGATAAATGATTCCTCCCTTACAAGGGAAGTTAAGGCACTAGAGTCCTTTGCACCTGTGATAAAAAGTGATGACATCCTTGTCATCACGACAAAGAGGCTCAGGCAGCTTGAACGGATTAATACGAAAGAAGAACAGCCAAAGCTCAAGGAAATAAGGAAAAAGATTTCCGGAAAGGATTTCCATATTCTTCCTGTTTCCGCCACGGTCTTTGCTGCTGCCGTCAAAGATTTCAAGGCAGGGAAGAAGTCAGGAAAGGATAAACCGGACATTGACTTCGGAAGGAAGGAAGCTGCCTCCCCGGCAAGCGCCTTCTTTGACGAACTGAGGGGAAAGAATTAAAAAGGAGAAGCGACAATGGAAGACGAAAACAGGAAAAAAGCAAAACAGGCCGCTGACAGGTACCTTCTTCAGACCAAGGCAAAAGAATTCCAAGAGAAAATAAAGGAACTGAGCAGGAAGGAGTACCAAGGAAAGTCTAAGGGGATTATTGTAAAAAGGCGGGGAGACTATACTCTCCTTTCCGTTTCCATCGACCAAGGATTCTATGAGACGGCTGGCAAGTCTCAGCTTGAGACTGCCTTTTTGACCGTAAGGACAAACCTGAAAGGCGCCATTGATTCGGAGAGGGAAGAAATCAAGTCTTCTTTCCAACGGGACAGGGAGAGACTTCAGAAGGAAGCCATGCTCAATGGAACCGATTAAGACAATCCTTGACCTGATTGAATGCTACAAAAAGCTACCCGGAGTCGGTATACGGACAGCCGAGCGGCTTGCCTATGCGACCCTTAACCTTTCAAAGGAAGAACAGGATGCTTTCATCAAAGCGTTCGAAGAAGTCGAGACAAAAGTAAAACGGTGTCCGAATTGTGGAACCTATTATGACGATAAGTGTCCAATCTGTAGCGACAGGTCAAGAGACAAGAGTACTCTTCTTATTGTCAAGGACAGTAAGGACATTCTTTCTATTGAGAAGACTAAGGGGTACAAAGGCAGGTACTTCACGCTGAAAGGAACCCTCTCCCCCCTGCGTAATCTTTCTCCGGACGACATTGGAATCCCGGAGCTTAAGGCGCGGGTGGAAAGAGACCATGTCAAAGAAATCATTCTGGCCCTGCCGACGGACTTAGAAGGAGAGACGACAACTCTTTATATCGCCTCTCTTTATAAGAACGACCCAAATAGGCATGTCTCAAAACTCGCCAACGGCATTCCTAGGGGAACCAATCTAGAGTACTTAGACAACCTAACCATAACTTCTTCCCTGAAAGGAAGAATCCAACTGAACGACAAAGGAGAAAACAAATGAAACGTGGATTATTCATCACCTTTGAGGGCGGAGAAGGAGTAGGAAAGACAAGTGTCATCAAAGCCGTGTCCGAAAGACTGAAAAAGGAAGGAATCGACTTTATTGTGACAAGAGAACCCGGCGGTTCCCATATTGCAGAGGAAATCCGTTCCATCATCCTTGATCCGAAAAACACAGAGAGGGAGGCGAGAACAGAAGCCCTTCTCTATGCCGCAAGCAGACGCCAGCATCTCCACGAAATTGTTATCCCTGCCTTGAACAAAGGGACTCTTGTCATTTCCGACCGGTACCTTGACTCCTCTCTAGCCTATCAAGGATATGCAAGAGGCATCGGAAGGGAAGAGGTCTATTCCATTAATAAGTTCGCCATCGAGAATACAAGGCCGGACAGGACTTTCTTTCTTGACCTTCTTCCGGAAGAAGGCCTTAAGCGGATTGCCCTTCATCGCCAGCAACAGGTTGACCGTCTAGACAGGGAAAAACTTTCTTTCCACCAGAAGGTCTACGAAGGTTATAAGCTTCTTCTTCAACGTTTCCCTGAGCGGATTATCCGTATTGATGCAAGCCAGACGATTGAGCAGGAAGCTGAGGAAATATCAGCAAGGATTTTAAAGAAAATCCATGGATAAGCAAACAAGGAGGGAGAAAGAGCCGAAACTTTACCGACTGTTTCTCCAGTCGCGGAAAAGCAATCGTCTTGCCGGGGCATATCTCCTTTATGGGCGGAGAAATGCTCCGCTTAAGGAAACGGCAATGTATCTTAGCCAATCTCTTTCCTGTGAAAGAGATGTCTTTGCCTGCAACCAATGTCCATCCTGCCAGCGTTTTCTCAACCATACCCATCCTGATTTTCTTCTTATCAACGGAGAGAACAAGACCATCAAAAAAGAGGACATCCATACCTTAGAAGATAAATTCTCCCAGACCGCGTTTGAGAAAGGACACCGTCTTACCTATGTCATCCATTGTGTGGAAAATAGGACGGATGAGGCTGCCAACGCCATCTTAAAATTCCTGGAAGAACCGAAATCGGGACAGGTTGCCTTCTTGACTTCCTATAATCCAGATAAGGTGCTGAAAACGATTCTTTCCCGTTCGATTTCCATCCGGGTTGATCCAATTGATCCGAAAGGTTTCTGCAAAAAACTCGAAGAAAGGGAGTTTGTTTCCGGAAAAAAGAAAATCCATCTTTCTGCCGGGGCATGCTTCATCCTTTCCCGGCTTTTCTCCGACAGGGATGAAGTAAAGACTAGGATTGAACAGGATGGAAGTTTCCTCACTGGGTATCAGGCGGCTGAGGATTTCTTTAACGCCTTGCTTGTGTCGTTGAACAAGGCAAGTTATGTTTTACTTCTAGAAATCAGTAAGAGGAAAGAAACCGCGTGTTATAATTGGTTATACCTAACCATCAATGAAATCTTCTCTAGGGTACTGCTTGGCGAAAGAGACGACGATAACCCCTTTACCGATGTCATCCGCTCTCTTTCGGCAAAGAAGGATAACGTCAGGAAAGGGCAGAAACTTCTCAGCGAAGTCCTCTCCAGGCGGCAATTGAATCTTAATCCGACACTGGTCAGTGCAAAACTGATTATGGCACTGAAAGGAAGTAACAAATGACATATCTACTCGGTGTATCTTTTGATTTTAGGGGCAGGAAATACTATAGCTCCCAAAGCGAAGCCAAAATAAACGACAGAGTTGTCGTCGAAACGGAACATGGGACTTTCGTCGGCAAGGTGGAGAAAGTAAGACTTGCAAAGGAAGACGAGGAAAATTCAAAGAATTTTTCCTCTCTCTTCACTCCAATAAGCCGGATAGCTGATAGTAGGGACCTCCGCTTCCTAACCGAAGCCGAAAAGCGGGGAGAGGAAATCTCATCCCGTGCACAGAAAGAGGCGAAACAGCTCCAGCTTGATAGGCACGTCCTTCATTCTTATCTTGATTTGTACGACAACAAAGTCGTCATCACTTTTGTGTCCGATAAGCGGGTAGACTTCCGCCAATTAGTCCGCAACCTTTCCGAAGTCTTCAAAATGCGGATTGAGTTCCGACAGATCGGATACCGGGATGAGGTGAGACTTTTCGGTGCGCTTGGTCCTTGCGGACTACCCACCTGCTGTTCTTCTTTTAGGAAGAACTTCGCCACGATTTCCGTCAGCAGGGCGAAGAACCAGTTCCTTCCCGTCAACAACAGGAAGCTATCCGGCATCTGCGGGAAACTTAGGTGCTGTCTGAAATTCGAGGATGACACCTATTCCAAGCTTCGTCCTCTCTTCCCAAAGATCAATTCCAAGTTTACCTATGAGGATAAGGAATATAAGGTTTCCGGACTTAATGTCTTCACCGGTTCCATCACCGCCTTTTACGAAGAGGGAGACAGGAAGAAACGGAAGATCTATGAAACTTTCTCCAAGGAAGAGTTTGAACGGGTCAAGAAGGGACTTCCGAAGGAAGATGACTCTCTTCTTCTTAAGGATGTCGACATTAATACCGGTGTTGACCTCTCCGGACACGGAATCAAAGATACCGAGAACCGGATCAATCAAATCAAAAACAGGGAAGAGCAACGGAAAAACTATCTTAGCCAGCAGGCAAAGAGGAATCCCCGCCGTCCCAATAATAATCAAGGACAGAAGCCAATCCAGAATAAGAAGCCAGGCAATGGCTCTGCACAGAATCAGACTGGAAAACAGACAGGGAACACATCGTTCGGCCGCAGCAGTTTCCAAAGCAGACGGCCGAATTCTTCTTCCCGGTCTTTCGGTGGAAACAACCAGCGGAAGAATACCGGCCATTCTTTCTCCCGTCCATCTACAGGTCATCAGTCCGGCTTTATCCCGGTCTCACAGATTGCTGACAAATCCGTTTTAAGCGTTAAGCCGACAGGGGAAGCAAAGAAAAAAGATGAGGAGAAGAAATAGTCCTTATACAAAGAAGGAAGAGAAGCCTCTAGTCCTTCTTGTCTCTACTCCAATAGGAAACAAGGAAGACATTACCCTTCGGGCTTTACGCATCTTCAAGGAAGCAGATATCATCGCCTGCGAAGACACAAGAAACACCGGACTCCTTCTTTCTTCCTACCAAATCAAACCGAAAAGGCTAGTTTCCCTTTATGCACAGAACGAAAAAAAGGAAGCCGAAAAGCTTGTCGATAAGGTAAGGAAGGAAAAGCTTAGGCTCGCCTACTGCTCAGATGCCGGAAGGCCTGGGATATCCGATCCCGGTGCCCTTTTAGTCCAGACCTGCTATGAAAAAGGCTGTCCGGTCTCTCTTCTCCCCGGAGCGACGGCATCCCTTTCCGCCCTTGTCCTGTCCGGAATCGATTCGGCAGACTTTTCTTTCTTTGGCTTCCTGCCGACCAAGAAAGGACAGAGGAAGTCTTTTCTCACCCTTCTTAAGGACAGAGAAGAGACACTGATTTTTTATGAATCCCCAAAACGGGTCAAAGCGACCATCTCCATTAGGATCGAAGTCTTCGGAAAAGACAGAATAGGAAACCTTGTCCGTGAATTAACAAAGATTCACGAGGAAAGCAACCTAGGAACACTTCAAGAACTTTATGATAGCATCCAAGAGGAAGTCAAAGGGGAATGTATCCTGATCATCAGCGGATGCAAAGAAAAGAAGACGATCAGCGAGGATGGTCTGAAAAAGAGGATAAAAGAAAAAAGGAAGGAAGGGGAATCCCTCCTTTCCTTGTCAAAATCCATTGCTAAGGAAACAGGTGTCAAGAAGAACAGGGTCTATCAGCTTGCCTTAGAGAGGAAGAAGTCGTCTACTTGACTCCTTCTTCATCGATTTGCCGGTAGTGCCTTTTGACCAAAGAATCCCTTGGTCCGACCTTATCAATAATCAGCTTTGCAATCTTATCCCTAAGGGAACCGGCAGAATAGTCGGCTTCGCAAAGAAAATCGACGCGATGTTCATTAAACAGCCGGGCTGCCGGCTTTTTCTTTCTTTTGTCATAGACGGCGATCGCATACCCGCCGTTATTCCGTACCGTCTTCCTGCAAGGGACATCCGTCTCCCCGTCGGCGATATACACCCTGTTTTCGAAAGGAATCGGTTTATCTTCATCCGGCCTTGAGGCATTGACCTTGTCGTTCTCTCCGATATCCAGGACTCCCTTATTGATTCGATAAAGATACTGGGTCTTTGTGGTATAGTTTACAACGGATTTCGGCCAGGTGGCCTCCCCGTTGGCATAGTAGTATTCACAGGCAAAGACTTCCTTGAAGTAGGGGAAGATTTTGCAGCCTTCGATGATTTCCCGGTTTCCGGAAGAAATCACATAATGCTGGACTTCGACGCCTTTGCTTTTTCCATATTCGTTGATCCGGGGAAAGAAATCTTCCACGCCCGGGAAGAACTGAATGTCTTTCCCGAACTTCTGAAAGGCTTCCCGGGAAATAGGAAGATTGCGCTTTTTTGATTCCCTGAGCCTAAGGTACCTATAGGCAAGAAGGGGATCCCTTTTTTCCTTCTTTGTCCTTTCATTGGCAAGAGACCAGAACTCTCCGGTTTTAATATCCAAAGAGGGAATGAAAGAATAGTTCTGCCTATCGGTTGTGGATAAGGTATGGTCGAAATCATAGACAAAGGCAACAATCGTCTTCTTGTTCATCTTTACACCTCCGCCGATTATTTCTTTTTTTCATTATAGGCGAAAGGCAATACGATTTTCAAATCCATACACCCGAAAAATCTATTTAAAGTTGCTTTTTTCTGTATTTTCCATCCTTCCTTAACTAAAATAATAACAATAAGGAGAATGAAGAAATGAGAACCTGTCCCTATTGCCATAAAGAGATTCCTGACTATGACTGGAACTGTCCTTACTGCCATAAACATGTCCCGTTAGATATCGTCGGCACCGGACATGCAACAAGGGGAGACTTTTCCAAACTGGAGAAAGAACAGGAAATCTCCACAGAAGACCAGGATATCATCCGGGATGACAACCATCTCTCCTCCAGTTCGGAAGACAGTGACGATGTCGAGCCGGATCAGCCCTATTCCTATGTGGAACATAATAACGGAGACCGGGATTAGACGGTCTCCGTTTCTTTTAATTCTTCGGTTTAAACTTTCTTGTTGCCTCTACCGCTTCAAGCCATCCTTCATAAAGTCTTTCGCTTTCTTCCTTCTTCCTAAGCGGATGGTAGACCTTAGACCTCACGTTATTCCTCTTGATCACATCCTTTGACTCCCAGAAGCGACAGTAAAGACCAGCCCTATATCCTGCACCAAGGGCAGTCGTTTCTCCGGATTCAGGCAGCCTGACATCACATTGAAGAATGTCAGCCTGGAACTGCCTTAAGACAGGATTTGCGCTCGCCCCTCCGTCCACTTTCAGTCCGGTCCTCTTCCTGTTCGCCTCTTTCTTCCTTGCCTCGATGACATCCTTTGACTGATAGGCAATGGAGTCAAGGGTGGCACGGATGAAATGATACTTTGTCGCTCCTCGGGTAAGTCCGAAGATAGCCCCTCTGGCCTCGTCATCCCAATAGGGAGTGCCAAGACCGACAAAGGCAGGAACGACATAAACCCCGGCCGTGTCTTCGACCTGGTTAGCAAGAGTGGCGGATTCCTTGGAATCCCGGAAGAATTCCCTTTGGTCTCTTAGCCACTGGACGATGGCTCCGCCCATCAGGACCGAGCCTTCAAATGCATAGGTCGGTTTCCCCTTTTCGCTCCAGGCGACCGTCGTCAATAGTCCCTGCTTGGAAATAATCGGTTTATCTCCGATATTCCTAAGCCTGAAACATCCTGTGCCATAGGTGTTCTTTAAGTCTCCTTTGTCAAAACAACACTGGCCGAACAGGGCAGCCTGCTGATCTCCGGCGACCCCTAATATATGAACGTCCTTGTCAAAGAAGCGGCAGGGACCGAAATCATCCCTATTTCCTTTTACTTCAGGAAGCCTGCAGGAAGGAATGTTCCAGATCTTCAACAGACTATCATCCCATTTCCTCGTATGGATATTGAATAGCCTTGTCCGACTTGCATTTGTGACATCCGTATAATGACAGGTATCCCCTGTCCTTTTGTAGATCAGCCAGGAATCGACGGTTCCAAACATGAGTTCCCCGTTTTCAGCCCGCTTTTGTCCGTCTGGAATATGGTCAAGAATAAACCGGATCTTAGAAGCAGAGAAATAGGGATTCCTTCTCAGTCCCGTCTTCTCCTGGATTTCCTTTGTATATTTTTCCCGTTCATCACAGAGTTCCTTGGTCTGCTTAGACTGCCAGACTATCGCATTATGGACAGCCTTCCCTGTCTTTCTGTCCCAGACAATCGTCGTTTCCCGTTGGTTTGTTATTCCGACGGCCACAATGTCTTTAAATGTGCAGGAAGAGACAACCCTAAGCTGCCTGACCACATCTATAGTCGAAATCCAAAGGGTGTCCGGTTCGATTTCAACCCATCCCGGCTTAGGAAAAAGGCAGGAGAACTCACGTTGTGCCTGATAGGCAATCTTTCCCTTCTTGTCGATTAAGACAGCACGTGTAGAAGTCGTCCCCTGATCAATCGATAAAATATATTTTTCCATAGACATTCACTTTCAATTCTGTCAGATTCCTTCCATTTTAAAACGAAGACAGGAAAAAAGGAAACTCAGGAATACTTTTAAATCCATGGTTCTTTGTGAACCTCTCTTATCTTACCTTGTCTTTTTTTCTTCTGACGGATGTCTTCTTGCAGAAAAAATAAATTTCCTTACGAGAGGCCGTGCAAACCATAGACAAAATAATCAGCTGTTTCGATTATAGGAAAGGGAAACCATTCTAAATTAACTTTACTTTAGATAATCCTTAATGCGTAAAGGATTTGTCTTAATAACTATCTTATCTTAGAGAAGGAAATTGTCTTTCCATCATCAGAAGGAGTAAACTGCCAAACGGAATAGGGAGAGAAATAATAATACGGCCATAAATAGTTTCCATCTGTTCCGGTTCGCTTCTCATATTGGTCTCCAAAAGTAAGGCGCCTGCCTAAAAAGAATTTTTTATCGGAGCTATCCTGGATAAGCCACGGAGTAAAGTCAATATAGACATCCGTTACAGTATTAAAGATATAGTAGTCCTGTCCTTTGCTTGCAAAGCTTAGCTTCGTATAGTTATAGTTTCCTTGCTTGAGATTAGGGAGTGATCCAGCGGAAAAAACAGTCTTTTCCGTTGTGGAAGGAAGCACCTTCCTGATACAGATTTGGATATAGGGAACCAAGTCACGTCTTGGCCTATGGAGATTACCACATCCAACCATAAACTTGATTGGAATTCCCGAATCCGTTTCCATTTTATCGGTTTTGAACCGAATAATAGAGGAAGTCACATCCTGGTTCTTCAAGTCGGATGGAACTTCTTCTGACGAAGAATTCGTCGGCATGGCAAAGGCATTATCCTTAGTCAGCCAGCTTGGGTCGTAATGTCTTCCTTCTTCGTCCACCATGGTTAAGGCAGCTGAAGATTTCGTTTCACCGCATCCAGTCAGAAGGAAGGCAAATAAAACAAGTATGTTCTTTTTCATCATTTCTATATACTCCCCTGATAATAGACTTCAGCCTTTGTCTGATTGTCTTCTTCTGGATAGAACTTAGCAGAGAAAAGTAATTGGTTTGACCAAGACAGGGATTCTTCCGGATAAGAGTATCCGTCCCATTCCTTTTGCTTGTAACTGACATATTCTTTTTTCTCTGTATCCCACATTCTGATTCCGACATAAAAGGAAAAGCTATCCAACTGATTTTTCTGCCGAATAGAAGAGAGATCAAGGCCTGGATTGATTGAATAGTTATACTGAATATAAAGAGTATTCGTACTAGGGAAATCAAGCCGTTTATAGCCATAAACATCATCGGAATACTTAGGGAGGGAGGCAATGCTGACATCAAATGGCTTTGCAGAATAAGGATATTCATAGGGATCATCGCTATCGGCAAGAGTGTAGGCCTCATAGAAAAGAATCGGCTGAAGTGTTGAAAAATCAGCAGAAGGATACCGGGAAGAATCCAGGCAAATATAGAAAGGAAGGCTGAGAGGAGCATTACTGTCGGCAAGAGTCCTCCTATCCTCAGCATGGCAGTCGATATAGGAACAGCGGTCAAAATTATTCCACGAGCCATCCTCTTCCGGATTCCTGCTTTGATAGCTGTACAGGAAAGTATTGTCTTTATCCCAGTCACTTGAATTATAGGAGACACCAAATTCATCAACTGCATCATATATCCTTTTTTCGGTAGAAGAGCAGGATGCACAAAGCAAAGCAACAAGCATTAAAACAGCATTTCTATATTTCATCAGCTTCTCCTTTCACCTCGATACTTCGACTAATCCTGTACGCATAGGACCAATTACATCACCATTGTCTTTTCGATAGATTATTTCCAAACAGATGTAGAACTTTTTCATCTTCGACAGCTTGGTCAGTTCCGACTCAGTTAAAGAATACTTTTTGTTATACCGATATCCTAATTGATCCTTGACTAATGCTTTTCCATTGTTCAATATAAGCGGATTCGAATCGTCAACACTCTTGAAAATTAGAATAGTGCAAACATTGTACCCTGTCTTGGTCTCCTCTAAATAAGGACTCCAAGAGTTCCTAGTCCAGGTGATTGTTTTTTGTTCCTTATTCAAGCGAATATAGTTTGGCAGTAATACATATTCCTTAGCCAGATTATAAATAGATTGAGTTCCATAATCTTGCCCAAGATAGCTTAAGTATTGATAAAAATACTGAGCCCCATAATCTCTAATCGTATCCTTTAATGTCTTCCATAATTCAACTTCAGAAACCGTAAATACATCTTCTTGCTTATTATCAGAATCCCACAATTGATAAAGGAATCGGATAATAGCTAATTCGCAGCTATCTCCTCCATCGATTTTATACATATAGTCAACAGTTCCATCCTCTTCTCTTTTATCATATTCCTGAAATTCAAAATTGCCTTTGCTATCCCTGCCGAAATTAGAAGCATAATAATAGGAATCTCCGACACTCAAATAGGTTTCGTTTTTAATATAATCAGGAAACACGCTTTGTGCCACTGTAGCCCAGAAGGTAGGCCAAGATTCATTCCATGCCATCTTCAGGCCTGTTTCTCTTGATAAATCCGCATTGCCTACAATTTCATTGGTTTCATTCGCTTGCAAGCCATTTCCCAAAAACAAAGTAACTGAATCGTCCTTTGATGCCCAATGGTTATAACCAAGTTTCGTCTGTAAAAAGCCAAGTTCGTTTTGAACATGATGTCCGTATTCATGTCCTATGGCATCCCAAGACTCGAATGGTTTAATTGATTTGTTATTGGCGCTTCCATTTCCAATCTCTATTCTTTTTCCATCATTAAAGTAGCGGAACGTCCGTTCTGTATTTTGAGATGGGTACATGACTGTGCATAGTCCGATGTTTTGTTGGCCGAAAATCTCTTCGGCATGTTTAGAGTAATAATAGAGCGATTGAAAAATCTGGGCTGATTCGCCAAAGTCCGATTCTGTGCCGTCAGCATAGTAAGGCGAAAAACAAAAGGAAGCCTCCTTATAGCCATCTCCAGTTATTTTGCTTTTATCAATTTCTATTTCGTATAGTTGATTATCGGAATCAACGGTTTTTACTAGGCTGTTCTGAAGCTGAAGCTTCAGACTATAATTTCCCTTTGCTATTTCATCCCACATTTCATCAGCATAATTTGCGTTATTCAACGATTTCCTATCCCAAAAAGCAAAAGTGGCGGCGCCATCCGATTTTGTAAAAGCTTCTGCTTTTTTACCGGATTTGGTTTCGATAAGTACCTTTGCACCGACAAGAGGAAACTTCGTCTTTATGGAATCCTCCCAGCTAAACGACAGTGCCATTGTTTTGCTTCTTTTAACCGGTACCAGCGGTTGATCAATAATAGGAATAACCAATCCGGAAAACAGCGTTTTCGAATCAAATCCAGCCGACTTTTTTGCATCATCTAACGAAACTCTTGAGAAAAAAATCTCGCCGTTAGAATCCTTAGCAAAATATATATTTGTTTTCTGGTTATTATTCTGCTCTGAGCATTTGGCGCTGACAATTGCTCCACAAGAGTCAATTGAGAGACTTGCTTTTACTATTCCGTTTTCATTATGGGAAGACAGAACAGTCGCTCCCTTTGCTTGAAAATCAATACCAGAACCATCGGAAGATTTAAGTTCTATTGTGGGCATGTCGCCTTTTAAGTCGTAAGATTGGATATTGATTTGACTTGTGATATCATCGTCAGACTGAGTAGCATTGGAATTCCTGGCTCCAAGCGGTTCGCTAAACCTTTTCGTGTTCCCTATAAGCATTAACGAAACAAGAAAAGATATTGTAATAAGACACCGAATAGCATTTCCTTTTATCATTGCTAATCCCCCTTTTTATGAACGTCATATCTAAGCAAAGTATACAACTCTGCCTTAACGCTTTCTTAAATCGCAAGTCACTTTTCTTTGATTTTTAATGAAGCAAGTTTTTTCCATTTAAGCCTTCAAATTGATTCATTTTTTATCTATTTTTTACAGTTTTCTGAGAAAACTCATCAAAGTGCACTAGTAATAAAACCGCTTACATTTAAGAAAACAACAAACGAATTTACCATCTATTCCCTTAAGTCTTTCTTTCGACCGATACATTCCCCAGAAAAGGAAAAGCCGTTGTTGCCCATTGGCTCACGTCTTCCTTATGAGCACCTTCTAGGATAGAAAAGAAGGTACGTTTTATGGTAGCTAAGGAGAATATCCGCTTAATCTGCGTCCACAGCCAATAGATTCTCTTCTCCTCAGACAATGGAGGAACAAATAGCCCTGTACAAGACCAATTACGCCTTGAAACGCAAATAAAGAATTCACTAAATTGAACGCAAAGCGATAGGAGAATTTAGCAGAAGATAAAAATTCCTAATCGCCATCCCTACTATATGTCCTACAGGTTTCTTTTCTCTTTTGCCACCTTATGATAAGATAATAACACTTGGGCCGGAATAGACTCCCCTTTGAAAACCAAGGACCGATGTCCAAGCCAGATTCAAGGACGGAGCCATGCAAAAATTATTGACTGTTTCCATCGCCGCTTACAATGCCGAAAAATATTTGGATAAATGTATAGAGTCGATTTTAAAGTCAAAATATTTAGATCAGATCGAGATTCTGATACAAGACGACGGTTCAAAAGACCAGACGGCAAATATTGCCTTAGGTTACTGTAAAAAGTATCCCGACTCCGTATTTCTCAATACCTCCCCTAATGGCGGATATGGCGAGACAATAAACAGAAGCCTATCTCAGGCAACTGGTAAATATTTCAAGTTATTGGATTCGGATGATTATTTTGATGTAAAAGAACTAGACCGGCTTATGGGATTCCTGGATTCCTACGACAAAGACTTGCTTATTTTATCCCACAAGGTCGTTAATGTCTCGACTAAGGAAGAACGGATATTCAGTTTTCCCAATACAAATAACCTATCCGGAATCGGTAGGTGGGACATCGTTGCCAAAACAGATGTGCTAAAAAGCATATCCTATCGTTTTCCGTCAAAACTATTCTTTACGGATAACCTATTCTGTGCGTTATACTTCTCCCTATCCCATAGTTTCGAAGCCAAAGACTTTTGCGTATATATTTACAACGTCGGAATCGCCGGTCAGTCCACTGAGCCTGTCAAAGATAAGAGCAAACTAGTTAAGACAGCCGATAACGTGTTCTTTATTATCAATGAGCTGATTCGAATTAAAAATAGGTATCCAATCAGAAATACGGATTTAGAAATATACCTGGACTATTTGATTTACGTCAATTTTTCGAACTATGTTTTCAGGATATCAAAGATCTCCCGCCGGGAAGGATGGACGAAAATCAAAGAAGTAAGAAAGTCCCTTAGTCGTTCAGTCTGGAAGAAATTCAAGTATAGGCTGAAAGTACGGCTTGCCTATAATAGGCAAAAGAACAGATTCAACTATTTATTCATCTCTACTGTGTTTTTATTCTATAAAAGAATCAAACCCTGATTTTCGTCAGCACTGCGACAGAGAAATCACCTGGAAGCATGTCTTCCTCCTGTTTTCGAATGCCTGCTTTAGAAGGATATTTTCAATCTAAAACAGCAACGGCAATTTCCTCAATCTAGTGAATCCATAAATAGATAAACGGAACAATCAAAAAAATAGGCACGGCGATAATCAAGGCAAAAGTAATTCTTACCATCTTCTTCTCTGTGACAAATAAGTGTTTCACATAGGAAAAGAGAAAAGACTTCAGCTTACTTTATTATCCATTGCACATGGTTTACGAGGAAGAGATAATCTCTATTTTAGTAGAAAACAGAAAAGTCCTATTGGGAAACTTACAGCATATTCATCCTGCCATAAGTCCACAATAGGACTATTTTCATCGTGACGACTAGTCTCAGACAGAAGAATCGATTCTAGCGAAGGATTAGTATCCCCTGTCCCTACCGTTTCCACTAGGGGCGGCAGCCGGAGCAGCCGGTTTAGGGATTTCGGTAACAACCGCTTCGGTCGTGATGAAGAGAGAGGCAATAGAAGCAGAATTGACAACGGCAGTACGGGTCACCTTGGTCGGATCGATGATTCCGCTGTCCATCCTGTTAATCCATTTGCCGGTCTTGACATCAAAGCCCTTCTCATCTTTGCGGGCCTTGGCGGCATCAACAACCTCGCCGGCATCAAATCCGGCATTGACTGCCATCTGGGAAAGAGGAGCAACAAGGGCATTGAGAACGACATCGATACCCTTCTGAACATCGGGATCGGCATCCTTAACCTTACCCTTAAGTTCCTTATAGCACTTCCTAAGAGCAATTCCACCGCCTTCGACAACACCCTCGTCGACGGCAGCAGCCGTAGCGTTGATGGCATCCTCAAGACGAAGCTTCTTATCCTTCCTCTCGGTTTCCGTCAAAGCGCCGACACGGATAACGGCGACACCGGCAGAAAGCTTAGCAATACGCTTCTGGAGGTTCTTCTTGTCATAATCGGAAGTCGACTCGGCAACCTGGCCTTTGAGTTCATTGACACGGGCAGCGATGTCTTCCTTGGTTCCGGCACCATCGATAATGGTGGTGTTATCCTTGGTGACTTTGACTTTCTTAGCAGAGCCAAGATCATTCAGGCTGATATCCTTAAGGTTCCTGTTGAGATCCTTGGAATAGAACTTAGCACCGGTCATGACGGCAATATCCTGAAGAATATTCTTCTGGTTATCACCGAATTCAGGAGCCTTGACAGCAACAACATTGAAGGTTCCACGGAGCTTATTGACAATCAGAGTGGAAGCAACATCGTTGTCGACATCATCGGCAATGATAAGAAGCGGACGATGGGCTTCGACAACGCTCTGAAGCCTAGGAAGAATATCCTGGAGGTTAGAGACCTTCTGATCAGTAACCATAATGTAGGCGTTCTCTAAGGTAGCAACCCTCTTCTCAGAGTCAGTGACCCTATAAGGAGAAATGTAGCCTTTATCAAACTGCCTGCCTTGGACGACTTCAAGGTTCGTATCGATGCCTTTGCCTTCTTCTACCGTGATAACGCCGTCTTTTCCGACCTTATCCCTAGCTTCGGCAATAATCTTACCGATTGCCTCATCGCCGGCAGAGATGCCTGCGACAGCAGCAATATCGGAAGAAGTATCGATCTTCTTGCTGTGCTTAAGAAGATAATCAGAGACTTCACGGGCAGCCTTGTCAATACCAGAACGGACAAGAACCGGATTTGCGCCACGGTCAAGAGCCTTGAATCCTTCATGGATCCTAGCCTGGGCAAGAACGGTTGCGGTGGTAGTGCCATCACCGGCAACGTCGTTGGTCTTGTTGGCGACCTCATAGACAAGCTTAGCACCGGCATTCTGCTCTTTGTCTTCAAGTTCGATTTCACGGGCAATGGTAACGCCATCATTGACGATGATCGGAGAACCATAGCCGCGGTCAAGGGCGACATTACGTCCCTTAGGACCAAGGGTAAGCTTGACCGTATCAGCTAAGACATCGACGCCCTTAAGCCTATTGTCGCGGGCTTCTTTGCCGTAAGAAACTTTCTTTGCCATAATCTGTTACTCCTTTGTGATTAGTCGACAACGGCGAGAATATCTTCGTCGCGGATCAGCCTAAGCTTCTTTCCGCCTTCCTCGTAGTCCGTAGTCGAATACTTCTTATAGATAACCTTCTGACCGACTTTGGCTTCGACAACAATCTTGTGTCCTTCCTTATCGGTATAGCCAGGACCTACGGCAATGACCGTTGCAATTGCGGAATCATTGTCCGGCTTACTCGAAGCAATAATAATGCTGCCGATCTTCTTCTCTTCCGGAAGTTTTTCCAAGACGACATAGTCGCGTAAAGGTTTAATCATTTTGTTTCCTCCAAATTGGTCTCGTTTCCGATAACCATAAATAATTATAGACACGGATTTAGCAATTTCAAGGCTTGTGTGCTAATTTTGTAAAAATATTCATAAAGCAAAGAAAAAAGCCCGTATTTCAGGGCTTTTTTTATTCGTCTTTGATTTCCGACTGCTTGCGAAGAACCTTGGAAATCCTCTTTTTCGGAACAAGATGGGAGAAGAAATGACCCAACTTGATCGTCCTCCCTGGAACAATTTCAAGTTTCCCCTTCAGCCTTTTTCTGATTGCATATTCTCCGACATAAGGGGCGGTGAGGGAATGAATGGTAAACTTTGCATTTGCCACCTTCTCAAAGTTCGTCTTTACCGGACCTGGGCAGAGGACGGAAAGAGTAACCTTACTCTTTCTGTCCTTCAGCTCACGGTAATAACCATGGGCAAGAGAATAGACAAAGGCCTTTGACGCATAATAGACATTCCTATAAGGGGCAACCCCGAATGCGGCAGCAGAAGCAGTCCTCCTTACTCTTCCCTTGCTCTTCTTCCTAAAGCGAAGAAGGAAGGATTTGACCAGAATCAAAGTGGCAATATCATTCACTTTCAGCCTCTGCACTTCTTTGCTTAGGTCTGTTTTATCCCTATATCCGATATCCCCATATCCGGCATTATTGATAAAGATATCAAATTCCGTATTTTCCGTATCTTTTAAAAGCCGATAGCATTCCTCTTCCTTGGATAAATCATAGGAAGAGAAAGTAAGGGAAGAATCCGGATATTGTTTCTTCCTCTCCTGGAAGTCCCCTTCTCTGCGGGAGACAACCCTTACTTCATATCCCCGTTTCAGTAGACTAAGCGCCATCTCTTTTCCGATTCCGCTTGTCCCCCCTGTAATCAAAGCTTTCATATATGTCCTCACTTTTTACCTGTATAAAGCATAAACGAAAAAACAAACGAGTTCAAATCAGGAAAAAACGTATTTCCGTTTTTTCTGTTTCTGTCCATGTATCTTTTCCCCTATTGTCCAAGGTTTCTTTTCCTCCGACAAGAAGAACAGTTCCTTGGCTTAGCAAGGATAAAACAATTGTTTTCAGTCTTATTTCTTCCTAGAAGTCTTAATTAAGAGAATAGAGGGCAGCCTGCCATCAAACCACAGAAAAAGGCAGCCTTTCCATAAAGCCGCCTTTTCATCCTAATTTTCTATTTTAGATTCAGAAGCTCTTTGGCAAGAAGCCCGCCGACATAGGCATTGTTCTCGATTAATGCCCTATTCGTTTCCAAAGACTTTCCCTTGGTAAGACCGACAAGTTTAGAGAGAAGATAAGGAGTCACTTTCTTACCCGTGACACGATCCTTTTCCCTCCTCGCAAGGGCTTCCTCGATCTTTCCTTCCCTCCTATCGGCATCGAGAGAATATTTCTCCGGGACAGGATTGACAATAAGGGAACCCTGTTTCAGTCCGAGTAAATCGGAAGTGTGAAGAATAGAGGCAAGCTCCTTGGCGCTATCGGCATGGATATCAAGAGGATACTTACTAGTGGAAGTATAGAACAGAGGCCTCTTATCAGTCTTATATCCGATAACCGGGATACCCTTCGTCTCCAGATATTCCAAAGTACGGGGAATATCCAGGATTGCCTTAGGTCCGGCACAGATGACATTCACATCAGTCTTGGAAAACTCTTCAAGATCGGCAGAGACATCCCTCGTTTCGTTAAATCCGCGATGGACTCCTCCGATTCCGCCTGTAGAGAAAACACGGATGTGGGCAAGGGAGGCTAAGATCATGGTTGCGGCAACCGTAGTCGACCCATTCAATCCCTTTTCAATGACATAGGGAAGGTCGCGGCGGGATACCTTAACGGCATCCCTCGTCTTTCCTAGATACTCGATTTCATCCTTGGTCAGTCCGATTTTAACCTGTCCGTTAAGGATGCCGATCGTATAAGGTTCACCACCTGCACGACGGATTTCCTCTTCGCATTTAAGGGCACATTCCACATTCTGCGGATAGGGCCTTCCGTGGGTAAGGACAGTCGTCTCCAAGGCAACGGCAGGGCGGGTAGATAAATCAGGGATCCGCTTCAGCATTTCTTCGATTTTCATCAATGGTCTCCTTATTTTTCCTCTATAGAATAGGTCATCTCATGAGAATAGACTTTTCCGGCCTTTAGGACCAGATTAGACAGCAAAGGGAAGCTTTCCGGTTCAATGGCAATGGCACGCCGGTTTGTACGGGAAAGTTCCTCACTATTAACAAAAGCAAGAGGAGTAAGGGAAGTATCGACATAGAAATTGACTGCCTCAAAGTCAGTAGAGACAGAAAGACGATATCCTTCGTCCTCTAAGACAAGGGAGTCCACTCCGCCAAGAAGAAGATAGGTATGATCAAGCGTTCCGATATCCGGAATGGCTTTCTTTATTTCATCCAGTTTATCGCCAAGGCGTGGGTTTTTATTGAAGTCAAGGTAAGAAGGAACATCTTGGCATCCAACGACAAGCTCACTTCCAAGCCTGAACTTCCCCCTTCTTAGAGCCTTCACTTTCAGATGATAATCAGAGACATCTTTGCTATCAGGGAAGAGCCAATACCTATGATTGGAAAGAGAGAGAAGAGTATCCTGGTCAGAGACAGCCTCAAAACGGATACGGAACTCATTCTTTCCGCTCTTTAGCATTGAATAATAGACGTGGACAAGCAGATTTCCAGGGAAACCATTTTCTCCATCCGGAGAAAGATAGGTAAAGACGATGCCTTTTTCCGCATCGTTTTCGAACTCCTCTCCCTTAAATGATTTAAAAGACAGGGAGGAAGTGTATCCGCCATGCAGGCAAATGTGATCCTTATCGCCAGGGAGAGAGTAGCTTTTCCCATTTAAAATCACTTCATCGGGGGCACGGCCGGCAATACGGCCAAGTGTCTTTCCGTAGAACTGATTGCAGGTAAAGTAATCCTGTTCTTCCTTCAGGGAAAGAATCAGATGTTTTCCATTTAGAGTCAGAAAGCGGACACCGGCGCCGAAAGAAGAAAGCTTAGCCTCAAGTCCGTTTCCGTTCTTAAGGCAGAAATACCGGTTTTCCATTCCAATACTCCTATTTCAACGACGTAGTATTATCATCGGCAGATGGAGAAGCAGGAGTGTTTTCCTCCGGCTTTGCGGCAGGATTGACGGCTTCAGCCTTCAAAGCTCCGCTCTTAAACGCCTTATAGCGGAGGTCAAGGGAATCGGCAAAGAAGTTGCAGATTTTCTTATTGAACTCTTCCGGCTTATCCTTCCTGTACTGCTGGACCTTTTCGGCAGCAGCCTTCTGTTCATCCGTCCAGTTCTGGGAAAGGGTAAGACGGCCGGTTCCGATATCCTGAATGAACCTAAGTCCCTGCTTAGGATCGTTTTCCTGGACGAAGAAGGCAAAGCGGTTTCCACTCTCTAAATCGTCATAGCAGAAATTCGAAATATAGTCGACCTTGGTTCCATCCTGCCGGTTAAAGGTGACCTTGCCACGGCTATCACGGTCGGTTAAGGCCTTAGCCCCATCGGCGATTGTCCGGTAGGAAGGAAGGACACGGGCCTGAAGAAGCTCAGTAATCCTATTGACACGGTCACGGAGCTTGCCTTCGTTATCGATGATCAGACGGACATGTTTGCTGTCCGGGGTGACGGAGAAAAGATACTGTCCGGCAAAGGACGTGGCAACGCAGGCGACAAAGAAAACACGGCTTACATAATCGAAGTAACGATACCTTTCGACCATGGTGACAAGACGGCCCGTCGTCGATTTCAGCTTGACTTCAACTCCGTTATCGGGAAGACGGTTTTCAAGAATAATCTCGTACTCGTTGGTTTCCTCGATTGCCGGAGGGACAAGCTTCCTTGTCGGCTTAATATCGGCATTGAAGTGATGGGTAAGAGTCACGGCATTCTGAAGGTCTTTGTTTTCACTGACGCTTCCGTCCGTGCCCAAAACAAAAATACGATAAACAAGCAAAGGCCTATCAGAGCCAAGGACATAGCAGATAGTGGTGCCGTCTTCCTTAGGCTCTTTATAGATTAGATCCCTCTTGGCGTGTCTTTTGAACACGAAATTGTCGGCAGTCTTATCCGCCTCTTCCTGGATCTTCGCTAATAATTCTTCATCAGTCATTGCTTTATACCTCGCTTTGTTGCTAACACACTATTCCTATTATAAATTGTATGGAAGTTGTTTTCTACTCAAATCTTGTTTCCGGCAAAAAGAGAAAACATCGTCAATCCTTAATCTGGAAATCAATTTCCGATAACCCATTCTCTTTCAGATACCGGTTACATTTCTTAAAACAGTCGGAACAGAAGAAACCACGGTTAGCCGAAAGAGGAGAGGGATGACTGGTTTTTATGATATAAGCCTTAGGATTATGAATCCTCTCTGCCTTACTCTGGGCATACTTGCCCCAGAGAAGATAGACGATAGGCTGAGAAAGAGTGTCAATCTTGTTAATCCTATCATCCGTAAACCTCTGCCAGCCAAGATCGGCATGGCTGTTAGGCCTGCCTTCCTCGACAGTAAGAGAGGCATTAAGAAGAAGAACCCCCTGTTTTGCCCAGGCATCCAGGCATCCGTTTCTGGGAATCGGATACCCATATTCGTAGAAGAGTTCCTTATAGATATTCCTCAGTGACTTAGGAAGAGGAACGTTTGGGTTAACGGAAAAGGCAAGACCATTGGCCTGATTCGGATTATAGTAAGGGTCCTGTCCGATAATGACGCATTTAATGTCTTTCGGAGAAGTCAGTTCCAAGGCATGGAAAACCTGAGAATAGGGAGGATAGACGGTCTTCGTCCTATATTTCTGGCTGATAACCTCAACTAGTTTCCGGTAATAAGGCTTTTCCTTTTCTTCTCTAAGAAAGTCGTCCCACTCTCCCGGAAAAACAGAAAGACTATTCTCAATCTCATCCTTATTCATGCTTCTTTTCCTGTTCTTTCTTTTCCCATTCTTCTTTTTTCTTTTCAAAGTCAAGAAGATCCTTGATGAACGAATAGCCAAGGATAATTACGGCTAAAGAGGCAAGTCCTATAGGGATGATGGCATAGACCTTCCAGTCGTACCTGTATCCTAAGGCAATGGATCCGGCAAGCAAAACAAAAGCACAAAGAAGAGCCCAAAGATAGGGATGCTCCTTTAAATCATATTTCATTCTTCTTCCCCTCCTTGCTACCCATTATATCGGATAGGGAAACAAAGGGAGAAAAAGAAAAGAGGAACATTTCTGTTCCTCCTTAGTTTGTTTACTTGTTCTTCTTATTGAACCACTGATTCTGGATAAAGTCGAGCGTATCGTCAAGATTTTCTTCTTCCCTTGTTGCAATAGCGAAGAGATAAGAAGGCCTAGGCAGAGCCTTGTCTTCATCGAATTCGATGTCCGAGCCAAGCTCTCCCTGTCCCTTTACGATATAGTATTTGTTATTGGCAAGAGCCAATACCTTTCCTCCCTTTGTCCTAACAACATTACCTTTGATCATTTTGCGAATCCTCCATAATTTGATTCCGGGTGAACCCCACTTCTATTATAAAGATTGAAGATGAAAAAACAATTACCTGTTTTTCTCTTTCCTGAAGAAAAGAGAGTCAACGGGGAAAAGCTGTCATTGTCTACTAGGACAATCCGCCCAGTCTCTTTCTAAAAGATGAAAACACGGGACAGTATTAGGATTATATGCCCAGCATCTCACAGACTTTCTTGCTATCCATTACCTGATCATAGTTCTTAGGACCGACGTTATGGCCGAAGACGACACGTTTTTTATCCGTGACAGCAAAGTTATAACCAGTAAACGCCTGGTCTGGATGATTCACTCCAGGCAGATACCTATCCGCTCCTATATCGGCAGTCAGAAGATCCGAGTACTTTTTCTCTTTGACCCAAATTTCATAACTAGAGGCAATTCCTAGGACTTTCTCGCCCTTTTTGAATTTATACGCGCTATCTGTACCGCCCCAGAAGTGCATGGCGGCACCTTTTATCTCAGAATACTGTTTACGTCTTTCGCTTTGGACAAAATCATCCACGCTGACCGTGACTTCGTAGTGATCATCATATTCCTTGATAGCTTCATCAGAAAGACGATAGTTCATCTTTCCGCCATTATATTGTGAATAGTCAAGCGTCCAGGGAAGATAATACATCTGCCCGGGATGGCTCGGACCGACCTGATCGGTAATCAGCTGCCATCCATGCTTATCTGTACAGACAGCCAGTTTTATTTTTCCGAAGCAGACCGTAATCTTCGTGTCTAAAGAAAACATAGTCTTCTTTTCCGGATTCAGATAAAGAGCGCCTATCGTCATCAGCGTCTCATAGTCTTTACTTGGTGGGAAAAGATTAGAGGCATTTACGCGTCCGTTAGGATTGTAGGAACCATCATCAAAGGAATCCATGAAGCTATGCTGCTCATTAGGTTTACACATCCTAACATATAAGGGATCATCCATTTTTGAAACAGGCAGAACCCCATCAAAGGGATCAGGACTGTTCCTATATGTCTCTGCCTTGTAGTCCTTCCATTGAATCGCTCCGTTTCCGATAAGATCACATCCGAGAAGTCTGTTAAATGTCTCCTCGTCCACTTTGATTACCCCATCAGACAAATAGTACCCTGAGACAGTCTTAGGGAAGAGAATGCTACCATCGTTTTTTGTCGGAGTCACCAAAGAGGCCTTATAGACGTCAAAGTATTCTTTTCCATCTATCGTTCTCGTAAAGTCTTCCGGATTCGGTTTCCACTCACCATGATCAGGATAAATAAATTCTTCTAGGTCACCAAGAGAAGCATAAGAACATTCTCCTTCTTTTCCTAAAAGCAGACGGCTTCCCATTTTAAGGTAGGGCACAAAGCAGATACTTTCCTCAAAATCATCCAAAGGGATCCCGCTAAGGAAGGAAGAGAAAAGAAGGCCTTCTCCGTTCCTGTATTTACTCGTACAAGGTAAATCCATGACGCCAGTTGAATTTCCAGCCTCTATCCTTTTGTCCAAGTCCTCAAAACCGGCCTTTTCAATGTTCTTTTTATAAGCAGCCTTAATTCCAAATTTAGCTTTAGCGGCAAAGTCGTCACTATAGCCAAGGGCATTTATATCATATGCAGCATCAAAGACTATTCCTGCATGTTCATCGCCATCTGTCAGGCGGATCTTTGCTCCTTTATTCAAAAGTCCATTTTGAGAAGATGTTCCTGTGAAAAACACTTCCTGAAGGTTTAAATGTTCAAACTTTTTAAAAATGATCTTGATATATTTCACTAGACCGAAGTTCCCGTTAGGAAGTGAAGCCGTAATTCCGTATGACTGGTTAATGTAGGGCTCGAAAAGATAGGCTTTGGCCTCTTTCCCGTATTGATATACCTTTTGATAGGCAAGACCATTTTGGGATGCCTCGATTTCAAAGGAAGTCAAGGAGGAAGTCCGAAGATAATCGTCATATTGGGGATCCCAGATATAGGGCGTAAGTAATAGGTTAACGCTATTTAAAACAGTGAACTCCGGAAGGGTAAGTTCTAGGACAACATCTTTATAACCATCCCCGCTTTCACTTCCTTTCTCATAGGAAGAGCATCGCCATGTTGACAAACTATCATTTAAAAGATTGGAGGCAGGATGATATTCCTCCTCATCGCTCGCCTTAGCTTTGGTTGGGTAGATTCTCTCTTTCAAGTCTTTCGTTTCATAGCCATATAAGGTAACTTCCGACAAGGACAGATAGTTCCCTGAAGAAAAATAAACACAAAGACGAAGATAAGAGATACCCTCCGAATAGGAAATATCCAGCAAATCCTGTCGGTAAGGAAGAGCCTGAGCGTTCTTTTTTTCTGCCAGCAACGAATAGAAGGTTCCATCATAAGAGCCGAAAACAGAATAGGTAGTAGCTGTGGAAAGATTGTCATTCTGATTGATTCCCCATTCTAGAAAAACGGACGTAGGAATATAGGTACCATCCAACTGGAGGTCAATTACACCAGGAACCTCTTCCCCTTTCCACTTTCTGACAAATCCTGTCTTACTATCATTGTCTACCACCGACTCAATAGGTTTAGCCCCGCTATATGGCCATCCACCGGAATTATCTGGCCTTGTTGTTGCAGCAGATAAAAAAGAAACTTTCGTCACTTCTTGATTATTTTGATTTGAGGAAGAATCAGTCGCACTCGAAAGAGCACTTCCAGAAGGCTGGTCTGGCAAAACAGAAGAAGAGGGCTTCTCAATTAATGAGTCAGAGGAAGAGTCAAGGCTTTGGTGGCCGCAGGCAATCAAGCCAAAAGTAGAAGCGAAAAGAGAAAAGAAAAATAGCCAGGCTTTTCTTCTCATAAAATATAGCCCCCTTATTAAAAGACCCGCCAAAGTTCTCCTAAAGGCAAGCGGCAATAAGTAAATTTTATCATTTTTTCCTTTTTCCGACAAAGTAAATTAAGTTGAATAAGGAAAAAAATGGAGGAGGTGACATTGTGTTTACGATGAGGAAACACTAGAAAGCAAAGCGGCAACCGGAAATTCAGTTAGGCAAAAAGATTCCTTTGCCTCTTGTAAGAAAGCATTCAAGATGGTATTTACATCTTCATTCTTATTTCATTTCACAAGGAAGCCTTTATTGTTCTTAGACTAGCCTTCTTATCTTTCATGATTGAGGTTGGTGGATAACTGGCCAATAGTCAAAAGATTGTCCTGTATACTTAAAATGGCTGACTGCAAGTCAAGGCTAAGTAGCCTTTGCAGCCAGCCATTTTTAGCAGAAAATGTTTATTCTCTAACTGTTCGCTGCTTTTTCAGAATAGACAATCTCGATTTCAAGATAAGAGGTATAAGAGGAGACCGTATAAGTGAGGATGTTCCCATCTGCAGCACTTCCCTGCCAGATGGCTTTCCTTCCATAGCTTTGATAAGTGAAATCATAGCTAACCCACTCCCTTGTCGAGTCATGTTCCTTAAAAACAGAGAAGGCATTCCTGATATAGGACTGCTTAGAAGCAGTAAGGCTGTTGGCTTTGATTTTAAGCTTGTTCGGACTCGTTGCATAGTAATAGGAAACCACATTGCTTCCTAAGTCAAAATAGGGAAGAGATCCTTTTAACGCCTTTTGCCTATTTGACTGAATTGTCGTATTCTCCGTCCATTTTGAGGTAGCCGTCGAATCGTCATTTAAAGATACCGGTGCATCATAGTAGAAGCAGGCAATGGCAGGGGCTGTCTTATAGCCAGTGCGGGTGATGATAAAGCGGATATAGCCATCTGCCGGGGTGCTTCCTAGCTGCTTATATCCCTGTAAGGATGCAGCTGATCCATATCCGATATTATGTTTATAGTTATCCCCATCCTTTGTCTCATAGACCGTAAACCCGGCATCTGTCCTTACTTTCTTATTATCAGCAATCCTAGCTTCATTCCACTTACCTCCGGTAATGGTAAGACCGTTTGCTTTATCTTTTGACGTGCCTTTAGTGACGGTATAGTTCTTCGTTCCAAGATAAGGCATAGGAATATCCTTATTACCTAAGGCATCATGGATTAGTGTCTTCTCTTCTTCCGTATAGGACCTTGTTGCCTGATCGGCAGCATGGTAAGGAACATCTGCCGATAAGGTGAGCTTAGTGAGATAACCGTCATTCCCAATAGACCTACCTAGACTTGCCGTGAAGGCATATCCGTCTTTCGTATAGGTAGCAGTCTTCTTTGTCCTATCGACACTCCATCCTGATGCTGAGAATTGCTTATTAAAGAGATAGAACATCGCATCGTTGTAACGGGCCTCTCCCTGAAGGACAAGGCTGCCGTTATTCTTCGTCATGGTAACCTTTCCTTCGTCACCAAGGAAGAGATAAGGAAGGGTAGTCTGATTGTCCATCCTCTTATCAATGTCCCCTTTGATAGAAGAGGGATATTCGGTTTCTCCTTTATAAGGAAGATAAGAGATTTCCCTAGTCGGTGTCTTCTTATCGGAATAAGGATAGATATGGACAAGGGCAAACCCTTTTGCACTGTCATGCTTCGCATAGGTCACCTCTTCCTCTTCTTCTTCAACGAGAGTCCAATCCTTAAAGGCCGTCTTTGCCCTTGTGATCATTCCTTTATCGAAAGCGACATCCGGTGCACTAATAATCAGATTCGAATAGTTCTCGTCAAAGTAGGGATCCAAATCCTGACTTCCTAAGTAGACATAGGGAATATCCCTGCCGCCAAGATTATCCTTTATCCTGTCCTTGACTTCATCCGAATAAGCATTCGGACTATCTGCCGGATTATAAAGATGAATAAGGGAGAATTCACAGACTGCCCTTGAGGATTTTGTCTTATAAAGGGCAATCTGCCACTTAATATGATTCACTTCGTCGGCAGGGGAAACCATCACAAGGATATTGGTATTGTACTTGTATTGGTCCTGCTGCTCAATGTCGGTATCTTCCGTCCATCCTTTTCCGCCAAGGAAGGTCAAGGCATGACTTCTCACGTCGTCAAAATAGACGGCAGCCTTAAGTTCGACAAGAGAACCATTCGTGCAGGTGCCGACAGAAAGAGCCTTTCCTAGATAAAGGGCCGGAGGATAAGGAATCCCTTGGAAATTCTGGTCGAAGGCATCTTTGACATACTGCGGCCAAGAGGTGAAAGAGCTGGCATCTCCAAAGATGGTGGGAGTATAGGAAACATTAAGCAATGCAGTCCCATCCTCATTGTAGAGCCTGATTTTCAGCTTGCAGGAGTCAGTATCCTGCTTTGTCCTGACGAGGATATTATCAAAGCTTGCGTACTTTGTTTCTTCAGCCGTATCTTCCGTCCAGCCATTGGATTGTAAGACAGTAATGGCGTTGGCACGGATTCTATCATCATAGACCCCGCCTTTCACATAAAATCCGGTCCTATCGCTTTTCTTAGTGGAAACCGTCGGTGTCTTTGTTCCCCTGTAGAAGAAGGGAAGGACATGGCCATCGAAATAATCCGGGAAAAGGTCGCTGATTTCCTCAGGCCAGCTAGTGATGGAGGAAGGAATATAAGGCTCAGTCAGAAGAATTTCCCTCTGCCCATAGTCTCCATTGTTTTCAGAAGCAACCTTAGAAACCGTAATCTTCCTTGTGTATCCGTCTTCGAAGGTCTTTTCCCCTTCCACTTTGCCGTTTTCCTGATCCGTTACCGAAGAGAAGCCGGATGCTTCCAAAGTCGCCTTAGTATCGGTAAGAATCCTATCATTCCATTTTCTTCCGGAAATCAGTGCCTTTGGACCTGCCGTGCTACTATCGGTCTTATCAGCAAATGTCGGAGTGTTCGTCCCAAGATAGACAGGAGGAATGTCTTTGCTATGCTGTGGGAACAAGACAGCCAATTCTTCTTTTACGTTCTCCGGATATTCCGTGAACTTATTTTTATCATAGGGTTCATCATAATAGATTTTCCTAGTGGCCAGACCATCCTCGTCACTAAGAGTGACGGTAAGATGAACGCTTTCTTTTACTGCCTTCCTTTTGCCATCATCTTCCTCTACTGCATATCCATCTGCCTTATAGGCAGAAGAAAAAGAAGACGTTAAAGAAGTGGCATAAGATGCACTTCCATAGATTTCCAGATGATAATCATCATAACTATTATGAAGATCCGGTTCGACAGGATCATACACAAGTGCGGTCTTACCTCCGAGATTAATATAAGGAACAAGGGTGCCGCCTAGATTTCCTTAAGGAATTCCTTAATCTCAGTGGGCCAGTTTGCATAAAGGTCTACGGAGGCAGAGGGTTTAGAAGACTCCTCTTTTCCTCCGGAATCAGATGGCTTAGAAAATATAGAAGGCGTACTCTCACTTGGCTTAGAAGATTCGGTAGGCACATTCTCGCTTTGTCCTGACTGGCTTGAGGACGATGGACCTACTTTGTCTTTACATCCCATCAACAGCAACGAACACAATACAAACAGAGTGTAGTTTCTTCTTTTCATTGTTTCCTCCGGATAATAAAAAAAGTATAAGAAAAAGAAAACAAACGAAAAAAGACTCCTATTCTTCCCCTATTCCCAGAAGTTCACTCTATTATCATTAATTCTTAAGCTATAGGTTAATCATTTAAAGTGAATATTATATTTTCCAAGTTTCTTCTTTAAAATGAGGGTGGCTTAATAAAATAAACATCAAAGCGCTTACATACAAGTCCTAATCTATGTCATGCAACATAAAAAACAAGAAAATACACTAAGCCACTTCAAATACAAAGTACCTGCTTTCCGTGTTATCTTATCTAAGATGATGGAAATCAAAATAATCGATAAATCCTCTCTGTCTCTATCTCTTACAGAAGAAAGGAAGGGACTTCCAAAGGAAGTCCTCTCCCATTCTCTTTCTTATGCCTTAGAAGAAGACAAAGAGAATTCTCTGCTTGCCTATTTGACTCTGTTTAATAGGCTAAAGAAAGAAGGAATTCCTTCTTCTTCGATTAAATACACTGACAGAGGGAAACCATACAGGGATAATGGTATCCATTTCTCTTTCAGTCATAGCAAAAACAGGATAGCTGTCAGGATATCATCCGATGAATGCGGAATTGATATCCAGGAAATAGAGAATAAGAACTTCGATCCGATAGCAAAAAGAATTCTATCCGACCGGGAATATTCTCTTTATCTTTCTTCCTTAGATAAACCCTTATCCATCATATCCGGCTGGGTTAGAAAGGAAGCCTATCTAAAAAGGAAAGGGACAGGGATTCTCTCCCTTTCCGGCTTAAAGGAAATTGATCTGGATCTTCCTTCCATCCTTATCAAAGACAAAGAAGGAAACCGATATTGTTATTCCTATACGGCTTTTCGTATTTAGCCATGGTTTTTCTTTCCTCTCCCTGCCTAGATAAAAAGATAGTCATCTAAAGTAATAGGAAGCATCAGATTCTTTCTGCCTATTCCGGTCCGTTTTCCCGAATAACAGGCAAAAGAAATACTTGTCCCACAACCGTTAATTCTCCTTCTTCCTTATCCATGAAGAAGAGGATAGCCATCCTCTAGGCAAGGACTAGAAGCAATTTCCAGTAAGCGAAATCTGTTATAATTTCCATATGCTTATTTTTGACACTATCGTTGCCTTGGCAACCCCTCCTTATAAATCTGCGCTAGCCTTAATCCGTCTATCAGGACCTAAGACAAAAGAGGTCTTATCTCACCTTATCAAAAAAGACAGGGATACGATTCTTCCGAACACAGCTTATTTTGTAAAACTCTATCAGGATAAAAACAATCCTGAGACAAAAATCGATGAAGCGGTCCTTGTGTTCTACAAGGGTCCGAAATCCTATACTGGATTTGATTCAGCCGATATCTCCATCCATGGATCAAGGATTATTGCGGAAGAGTTAAGGGATGCCTGCTGTCTTTATGGTGCAAGAAGAGCAAAGAAGGGGGAATTCTCCGCCCAATCCTATTACAACGGAAAGAGGGATTTATTGAAGGCAGAAGGAATCAACGACTTAATCAATGCAAACAGCAAAGAAGCCAAAGACATCTCAAGGCGGACATTAAGCGGGGAAAACACAAAGATTGTCGAAGACCTCAAAAACCGTTTTTTGGACTCCATTGCCGATTTGGAATACTACGTCGAGAACCAGTACGATGAAAGTCAGGAAGACTATGATTCCTCTTTGGACACCATAGAGAAAAGACTCACAAAGGAGAGAGAGGAACTGCGTCTTTTAATCGAAAAGACGCAGAAAGCAAACCGGAAATACACAGGGTTCACCATTGCAATTGCAGGAGAACCTAACGTAGGGAAGTCAACCCTCCTTAATGCAATCGTCGGGGAAGACAAGGCAATCGTCTCTCCTATTCCGGGAACGACAAGAGATGTCGTGGAAGGAGAGAAAGAGATTAACGGAATCCGATTCCTCTTCAAGGATACGGCCGGAATACGGAAGTCCTTGGATTCGATTGAGAATCTTGGAATTGAACGTTCCTTTAAGACAATCAAGGAAGCAGACCTTATCCTCTTTGCCTCTGACAGTGGATTCGAAGACAGGAAGAAGAATAAGGAATTACAGGAAGCACTGAAAGGCAAGAAGGTTCTTCTTGTTGCGACAAAGAAGGACATCCATAAGCCAGACAAGGATGCGGATATTTCCCTCTGTTCCTTAAAAGACGATTTGACCCCTTTAAGGAATCTAAGGTTTGACTCTCTCGATCTAAATAAGAAAGAGGATTCCCTGTTCCTAGGGAAGAGAGAAGAACAGTTCCTGAGAAATGTAGAGAGTACAGTCAGTGATACCTTAAATGCTATTCCGACAAAGGACGTCGATATAATCTGTGACATCCTGCGGAAGGCGGTCTCGCTTTTAAATGAACTGGAAGGAAAGAACAAGAATAAGACAAGGGAAGATATCTATCAGACGCTTTTCAGTAAGTTCTGTTTAGGAAAATAAAATGAGAATTATTGATACGCACTGTCATTTAGATGATGACAAGCTATATCCGATTGCCAAGGATGTTGTTGAAAGAGCAAAGAAAGCAGGGGTTGTCTATCTTTTCAATACGGCAGACTCCCTTCCTTCTTTTCAGCGTGTTTTGAAGCTAGAGGAAGACTTCCCTGATGTCTGTCGCTCCGTTCTAGGCATCCATCCGGAATTTGCAGCAGAAGAGGATGATTACTTTCTTTCTGCCTATAAGGAAAGGGAGAAACAAAAAGAGAAGATAAAGGCTATCGGGGAAATCGGTCTAGATTATCATTATTCAAAAGATGAAGAAGTCGTAGCGAAGCAGAAGCAAAGATTCATCGAACAGATCCGTCTTGCAAAGAAATGGAATCTTCCTATCGTCATCCATTCCCGCGATGCGGATTACGACACGTTTAAAATCATCCAGGAAGAGAAGCCTGACAGCATTGACTTACACTGCTACTCAGGAAGCAGTGAACTATTGGACGAGTACCTTAGACTACCGATAAGAAGGCATATCGGAATCGGAGGGGTCTCTACGTTCAAGAACGCAAAGACTATCCAAAGAGTAATCAAAGAACATGATATTTCCCTGTTTCTAAGTGAAACGGATAGTCCTTATCTTGCCCCGACTCCCCACCGGGGAGAGGTCAATGAGCCCTGTTATCTTCCTTTAATCATCAAAGAAATAGCGAGGCTGAAAGAAGAAAACGAAGAGGAAGTGGCAGAGAAGATTTATCAAAACGGAGTGAAATTCTATGGAAGGAAATAGGACAGGAAAAGAGGCGATGGATAAGGAAAGCCGCCGGTATCTTTATGTCTGTGAAGGAGCTACCGACGAGGACAAGCTGAAGAAGCTTGGCTGTCTTTTCGTCGTGAAGACAGGTGGGACTTTCATTAAGAAAGACATCATTTCCTTCCTTAAGCTCTGTCATCAAGTCCGCGAGCTTGTCCTTGTCACCGACCCCGACGGCCCAGGGAGAGATATCCGGAACTATATTCAGGAGAAGGTAGGACCCTGCCATGTGATTGAAGCGCAGAAGAAGGATGCCATCAAAAAGGGAAAGGTCGGAATTGCCCAAAGGGACAGGGAAGATTTAAAGAAACTTCTCCGTCCTTATATCCGGCATGATATCACGGTGGATGAAAACCTTTCCTTTGACGAAGAGACCTTCACTGAACTTGGCCTCACTGGCCTAGGCAGCAAGAAGAAAAGAAGGAAACTAGTGGAAAAATATCATCTTATCTATACTTCTTCGAAGAATGTCGAGGATGCTAGGCTAAGGCTGGCTAAGAGCAAAGAAGAGCTTAGGGAGGACATCAAGGATGACTGAACAGGAAAGAATAAAATCTCTGCTTGACACTTACCATCTCTCCCCGAAGAAGTCCTTCGGGCAGAACTTTCTGATTAACGATGGCATCTTAGACCGGATTGTCAAAGGCAGGCAGGTAGAGAATTATGACTGCGTGATTGAGATAGGACCTGGGCTTGGCTCTCTGACTAGCCGCCTACAGCCTCTTTGCAAGAAGCTTGTCTGCGTGGACGCAGACAGAGACAGGGTCAGGGTACTGAAGGACCTATTTAAGGACAAAGGGAATACGGCCATTATCAATTCCGACTTTCTCCGGTTTGACCCTGATTCCTGCTCAGACAAGGAGACAAGACTAAGGATGGGGAATCTCCCTTATAACATCACTTCCGACCTTCTTAAGTACAGGCTCGAAAAAGGCTTCTTGGCAGCCGGAATCATGGTCCAGAAGGAAGTCAGCGACAAACTCCTATATGAGCCGAATAAGAAGACGGACACGCCTCTTGGCGCCTATCTCAAGAGGACATGCGATGTCTCCGTCTTAACCTTCGTTGACCGCTCCTGCTTTAACCCTGTCCCTAAGGTAGACTCCGCCTTTAGGAAGATCATCCACAAAAAGGATGTCTCCATCCGCTGTCTTTCGATTCTGACGAATCTTTTCCGTGATCCGAATAAGACGATGGGTAACTGCATTAAGAACGTCTACGGAAAGGAATTCCCTTCCTGCCTGAATAAGGAAGTCCAGGATAGGCTCTCCTACCGTGCACGGCAGTTAGATGCAGAGACACTGAAGCAGATTTGTCTGGAAATCGACCATCATATTGTCCGGTAAGCATTTACATTACAAAAACAAGGGAGGACAAAGAATTTCTTCCCTCGCTATTTTTCAAAGATTCTAGAATAATTGCAACTAGGTAACATAGGATGAAAATCAAGAAAATTTCTTTTGCCATCCTTCTTCTTTTCTTTCCTCTTTCCGGGTGCGGCATTACTTCCGGAACAGATAAGGGAGACTCTCAGACAGAGAGAATCACGGAACGCGTACTCTCCATAGACGAATACCCTCTTACTTCCTACTTTCAGTACGAAACCCTAGATCTCTCCGGATTAGTCGTCAAGGCCTTTTCCTATTCCGGTGAAAGCCTCATCGGAGAAGGAGAGATCGTCCAGGACTACCTGATTTCGGACGAGGAAGGGAACATCCTCAAAGACGGATACAGGCTGAAGGAAACCGGTGACTTTCCTCTCACCATCTCCAAGGATGGCTATACTTCCTGCACCCTATCGATTTCCGTCTACCCTTCCTCGGATTTCCATCAGACCTTAGAAATAACCTCCCGCCCGAAAACCTCCTATTACATCGGAGAGAGTTTCTCTTCCGATGGCCTAAGGCTGACAAGGAAGACGACAAGGAGGACTGAGGAAGGAAAGAAGAACTATGCCTTCACCCAGGAAGACTACCAAAGGACAATCGACGGACAGGATGCAAACGGATACGTCTTCCAGGATTATAAAAGGCATACCCTGGAAATATCGGCACAGGGCCTAGAGGATATCCTCTCGGTCAATCTATCCCTCTCTGCCACAAACAAAGGAAATCAGTTCAACCTAAACAACTATCCGGATGATTCCGTCCCTTATGAAACAAGCAACGGACAGAGGAAGCTTTCGATTTCCAATTCTGCAAAAAACGATACGGGTACGAATAGGAAGACGCTTTACGGCTCAGATGAAGTGAAGCTTAAGTACACAAGGAGTGATTATAGCAGGCACGATGTATCAGGCTGGCACTATAGGCCCTCGACAGGGAACATTCCTCTTCTTGTCATTCCTATCGTCAGGGATGGATATGAATCACAGGCCACGGACGAAACATGGGAAAGAATCAACACCTGCTTCTTTGGGGATTCCAAAGACACGACTTTCGAATCCCTCCGCTCGTACTATTACAAATCCAGTTTCGGAAAGCTGAACCTGACCGGAGGGGTGACCGGATATGTGAGTGCCTCGACTCTTGATCCAAACAGGAACACGGATAACCTCACCGCCACCGATACGGCATCCCTAGCCCAGCTTGCCTTCACCTGGGCAAGGAACACCTATAATCTAAACGCAACGGACTTCGACACCGACAAAGACGGAACCATCGACGGAAGGTGGATTATCTATATCCATGATATCGACATGGGCGGAGACGGGACTTACTGGGGATTCACTTCCACGACCCAGAAGGTAGGGACGAAAGAGAATCCGCTGGTCAATAGTTACGGATGGGCAGGAGCGCAGTTCCTAGACGAGTACTGCTTCACCTATCAGCACCAAGATATCAACGATGCCCATGTCCTTATCCATGAGACCGGACATAGGATGGGACTGAGGGACTACTATTCCTATGGAAGTTCAAGCTACAGCCCTCTTGGCGGACACGACAGGAGGGATCACAACGTCTTTGACCAGAATCCTTATTCCAAGAGGCTCCTTGGCTGGATAACCCCAAATGTCGTTGTCGGTAACGTAAGCACAGTCACGTTAAACACTTCCTCAAGCGAGAAAGACTCTGTATTAGTCATCCCTGATGATGACTACACCCCTGAGTTTGATCGTGATGGTAAGCTCCTTTTTAATCCGTTTGACGAATATCTTCTCGTCGATTGCTTCGCGAACCAGAACAGGAACAAATACGGATGGGATATCTATCAAAGGGAAGCCCTCTCTAGCCAGGGAGGAAGAGTCTACCATGTAGACTCCCGTCTCCAGGATGTGAAGACCAAAGCCTTAGTCTCTGACTCTTCCACCCTGCTTGATTCTCCGGAAAGTGCAAACGCGGACCGTCCGATCTCCAATTCAGATTCCGGAATGCGTGCCGAAGTTGCCTACGGTCTTCCTAGTAGTGCCAATGCCTATGATGAAATCCGGCTAATCTCCGGATGGAGAAGTGGAACAAGATATCTTGACCATGCACTAAGCAGCTACAATTCCTTTGCCGACAAGGATCTCTTCACCACGGGAAGCACTTTTGAGATTTCTTCCTTCCCGAATCAGTTCAACGGAAAAAAATTCAATTCCGGGAAGAGCTGTTCCTATAAAGTCAGCTTCACTCAGATTCCTCAGCTTTAGGCTTCAAGGTATCCGTTTCTCTCGTACCGGAGGAACAGATTCCTTTAATCTTCTTTAGGAAGGAATAGTTGTCTCCCCGTTTAAGATAGTCTTCATAGAATAGAGGATCATAGCCTCCTTCTGTTCCGATTTTCCTTTTGATGAACCGAAGGATCCGTTCCTTTTTCTTCTTTTTCAAGACTTGAATGATTCTTCCTTCATCCTTCCTAAAGTAGCGAAAGCCTAGGTATTCGAAACCTTCGGAAAGAGAGAATATTCTCGTCTTCGGATTAAGGAGCAGCCTGTCCTTACAGAGCTGCTCCTTAATCGAAGCAAGGCATTCTTTCAGCTTTACCTTATTCTCGGAAATAACAATTCCATCGTCCCTATACCGGGAATAGAAGGGAAATCGATATTGTTCCTTGATTATCCGGTCGGCCTTATCCAGATAAAGAAGTCCGCAGCACTGGCTAAGCTGGTTTCCGATAGGAAGCCCTCTATCAGGATGCCCCTCTTCATGATAGGTGTCAATCAGAAAGGAGACATAGTCCCTGATGTCCTTATCAAGGATGATCCGGGAAAGCTTCTCCTTTAGGCAGACGTGACTAATCGAAGGGAAATAATGATGAATATCGAACTTGAGGACATATCCGTCATTGGAACAGGTCTCCAGAAAGAAACGGTTCCTGAACCTTTTCCTCCGTTTCCGTGCAAAATCGGTTCCCTTCCCGACTCTTGTGGCGGCATTGTCGTAAATCAGGTGGCGTTCAAGAAGAGGGATAAGATAAAAGTCGCAAAGGCAGTGCCGCAGGACTCTGTCCTGAAAGTGGATGGCCTGAATCCTTCTCTCCTTCGGCTCACGGACAGGGAAAGAATAATATCCACCGAAAGGATATTCTTTCTTCCTCCTTTGTCTTTCCAGAAGGTGGAGATTCCTCTCCGGGTTAAGGGAATAGGAGACTACCTCATCGCTCCATCTCTTCCCTCGTCTTGCCTTAATATAGGATAAATAAAGATTGCGGTAGCAAAACAGTGACGCATAATCTTTTTCCTGTTCCATTTTGAATAAATCCCCGCCCGTTTTGGGAGGAATGAACCACGAAAGGCGCATTCCTCACGGGCGGAGCAGTTTCTTCCTTGGCCGCCAAGGGGCCAAGGAACGGAATGTGGCCTCCTTTGCCTATAGCCTCACTCCATGGGCACTTGGCACCATGGAAACCCGGAACAGAAGGATAAGGACTTATCCTTTTCAAGGCAAACCGGGGCGGACGCCGTTGCTATTGTTGACGTTGTTGTTGTTGACATCGCCATCATTGTTGACGCAGTACGCGTCGTTGTCGTTGTTGTTGTTCGGGGACCGGAGCCAATAATGAGGGAATTGCCCATACAGGCCATAACCGCCTAGACATCATCCTGGATGATGGATTAGGTATTTGAAAGTCTTCTCTTCTTGTCGCTTTTCCTCCACTTATCTAGATAGAGAAGGGTATCGGAAAGCAGTCTCGAGGCCTGCTCGTAATGGGAGAAGGAAATACATCTCTGCTTAGCCGCAATACGGAGAATGGAGCAGAGCACGGCAATTTTCCGCCTAGCCTTCTCCTGTTCATCAATCCGTTCTTTCTCCTCTTCCAGTCTGATCCTGTTAGCCGTGATCAGGCATTCGTCAATCTCAAGCAGACACTGCTCGATCTTCCTGACGAAGGAATAACGGAACTTCTTCGGTGCGTTCCCAAGTACATTGAAGAGATAATCCCTGCTCTTCTCGAAGCAGGTGATGACGTAAAGGGTGCCTTTCTTGCCGGGCATTTCTTCGCCACCCCAATTCTACGGCCGCAGCCATGGCCTTACGGCCCTGATTATGGCTGCGGCCATCGATTGTTCTCGTTTCACTCGAACTTCATTGTCAAAGCGGGGCGGACGCCGTAGCTATTGCTGACGTAGTAGTAGTTGTAGTCGACAACGCCATCACTGCCGACATAGTACGCGCCGCTGCCGCCGCTGTAGCGGCTCGGGGACCGGAGCCAATACGAAGATGCTTTACCATCTACGTCATAGGCAACCCGGGACTCATAGGAGCCGAAAACGTAGTCGGCATTCTTGACATCCTTGCAGCTCAGAAGGTAGACCTTGTCATTCGTGTTCTCGCAGGCATACCTATTGGAGGGATATCCTGTGCTTTCAGGAGAATTATCGACCTCCGTCGTCTGGATGAGGGATAGGTCGTAATAGAAAGCCTGCTGCAGGAAGTCGGAGTTGAGCCACTTGCGGATGTCGGAGTATTTATAGTTATTAGGATAAATACCGTCCGAATGTTCTGTCCAGTTCCATACATGGTCGGCGAGCACTTTCTCGGAGACGAACCGGAAGTTCTTTCCCTCCCGGGAGAGGAATCTCCACTCTATGGGCTCGACCTTGCGCCAGTGAGACCCGCCACGGGCATACTTCTCGCCATTGTAGGAGACATACCCCTGTCCGTCCTTGGCGGTGATGGAATCCAGTGCGGAGACCAGGGAGGCGTCGGTCACTTTTGTCTGCGGCCATTCCCCGTTCTGTGTGCGGGGTATGGTGACGACGTTCGCCTTCACAACAAGATCGGACGTCACATTATCCGTCGATTTGTCAAAGCCGGCGAACATCGTCACGTTGTCCTTGTCGTAGGAATAGCATTTGGACACATAGTCGGTAGGATAAGAGGCGCTTTCCCCCTTCTCGACGTATTCCCGGGAAAGTTCTGTCCCGTCCGGCCCTTGGAAGACGACCTGGTATCCGGAATATTGCCGCGAATCATACTGTGCGGTGAAGGTTGTCGGCTGTGTGATGCCAGCTTGTCCTCTGTCCCAGCCGATGAACGTGTACTCTGTGACGTTGGTTGTCCCATCGTCGTTCTTCCCGCTGCCGACAGAATCCTCCCGGACAGGATTGCTGCCCTTATATTCGGCATATCCGTTCTGAATGACGTATGTCGTATAAAGAAGTGAACCGTCGTAGTTGACGAACTTGCATTCGTAGGCGGTGGAAGTCTCGTACTGGGCCGTGAAGGTGGTGGGGGACTGGATGTTCGTCAGCGGCTTGTCCCAGCCACTGAAGGTATAGCGTATGATCGTCCCGTCGCCTGCATTGTCATCCTCCTTTGTGGGCGTCTCGCCCGTGTAGGAAACCTTCCCGCCCTTGCCGCAGTAGGAATAGCCAAGAAGGGTGCCGTCGTAATTCAGGAATGTGCACTTGATGGCATTGGGGGAGTCGAACTGGGCCGTGAATTTGGTATCGGCCCTGATGTCGGTGAGCGGCCTGTCCCAGCCGGTGAACGTCCATTTGATCGTGGTGTCCCCGTCCTTGGTGTCCGGCTTGGCCGGCGTCTCCCCCTTGTAGACGGCATCCTCGCCCCGGTTCACTTTCGTTGAATAGAGTATGCTTCCGTCATAGTTTACGAAGTCGCAGGTGTAAAGGCATTCGAACTGGGCCGTGAACGCAGTCGGCTTCTGGATGTCCTCAAGGGACTTGTCCCAGCCGACGAAGGTCCATGGAATTTCCTTGCCGTCCTGATCCTTTTCCTTCTTCACAGGGGTAGGACCATCATAGACGATGTCGGAACCCTTGGCATAGTAGAACTCATAGAGCTTCGTCCCGTCATAGTTATAAAAGATGCAGGGAACATAGGTGGTTGCCGCTCCCTCTCCCTTGATGTTCCCGCTCTTTACCCACTTCCCGTCCTTTTTTGTATAGAAATCCCAGGTGGAGGTGTCGATATAGGAATCGCCGTTTTTGCCTAAGTCAGCGGAAGGGGAGCCGTTTCCGTTCAGAAGAGAAGTGCCATCCTTGCCAGGAGTACCCTGGTCCCCTTTAGGGCCAGTGTCGCCCTTGTCGCCTTTTTCTCCTTGCGCGCCAGTGGCTCCAGTATCCCCCTTATCTCCTTTGATATTGCCCGCTTTTGTCCATTTTCCATCTTTCTTGACATAATAATCCCAACTGGCCGTATCAATATAAGAATCACCATTTTCTCCCAAAGAAGAAGAAGGCACACCTTCTCCGTTCAGAAGAGAGGTGCCATCCTTTCCAGGAGTACCCTGGTCACCTTTGTCTCCTTTATCTCCTTTAGGTCCTGTGGCTCCGGTATCTCCTTTGTCACCCTTGTCTCCCTTATCGCCCTTCTCGGCCGTGGCAAGGTTTGCAGAAGAATCCTTGTCCTGTCCGAGATTGCATCCGGTAAGCATAAGAGCAATCAAAGGAAGCAAAGCAAAACGTTTCTTATTCATCTAATTTATGTATCCTTTCAGTGGCATTTTACCCCCCCCGAGAAAAATGCAACAGGTTATGTTCATATAATACACAACCAGAAAATATGTCCATTTATTTGACCGCCGTCAAAAGAATAAAAACTATTGAATCTGTCTCCAATAAAAAATAAGGTAATCACCAACCTGTCCGGAAATGACTTTTTCCCTTCTTATTAGGCTGAGGTTAAAGAAAATAATATAAAGCTTGTGTAGGAAGAAAAGAACAATCTACATACCCATCCGGAAGATTAATCTTCCGGATGGCGGAACACTCCTTCAGAGGCTGCAGGCCTTATTAATACGAAAAAAACAAGGGTAGCTGCAACCATGATGCATTTCAGGTGCCAGTTAGGCGACAAGCCTCTCCGCTGCCACTGTTTTCTCTTCTGTTGTCACAGAAGAGAAATTCTTTCCGTTTTTGCAGGAAAGAAGCCTAGTTTTAATACGGCAGGAAGTTTAACACAGTAAGCCTGATTAGAAGCGTAGGAAGACAAATAGGGGCACAGTATTTGATGAAAGTAAGATAGTTCCTTTTGATGTCCTGTTTCTTTAAAAGATTCCTCCACCTAAGTCCGGCAAGAGCACCGATAGGAGTAAAGAAGGCAGCCACATTGGATACGATAATTGAAGCATAGATGGCATTTACCTCTGCTCCATCAAGAAGGGTGGAATAGAACACCGCCCTAGGAATGTTGTTGATGAGATTCGCCGTCACAAGTCCGCTAAGTCCGTAGGAGAAAACCTGGTTTGTACTCTGAAGTCCTTTCAGGATATGACTGCTTACTCCGGATTCGTTGATGGCTAGAACAATAACGAACATGGATAGGACAAACGGAATCAGGTTATAAGGTATGCGTTTCAATGTAGGAAGGATCTCGTTATCCTTTCTGACAAAAGAGTACACAAGGGTGAAAAGAAGAAGGGAGGAGGCAAAACATAGGGCAATCAGCCACCTAGGAAGACTGCAGAATGAAGAGACGGATAAGAGGACAGTTGCTCCTCCTAAATGGATTAATCCGACAATGGTCGGAAGTTTCTTCAGTTTCACTTGTTGATTGTCTTCCTGATAGAGAAGCGGCTCCTTTAGGCTTCGATGAAAGAGGAGAAGAAGCCTAAGAAGGGAGACTAAGCCTCCGGCGATTGTCGGAAGGCTCCTTTTCTCAAGGTAGGCGAAGAACGAGATGTTTTCATAGGACGCCAAATAGATGTTGGTCGGATTTCCGATGATGAGAATCGAAGACCAGGTATTGGCCGCCACAAATTCCCTGATGAGATAAGGAAGAGGAGATACTTTGCATCGTTTGCAGAAGTAGCATAGGAAGGGGGTGAAGGTTAAGATAATGATGTCATTGGACGTGAAAACAGTCAGAACGGAAATAAGAACATAAAGACAGAAAAAGAGGGAATGCTGGTTCTTTTTAAAGCGTCTGGCGAAGGTCTCGGCAAGATAGGAGAAGAATCCCTGTTCATCCAGAAAGATAGAAAGAACTGTCCTTGATAGAAAGAGAACAAGGATCTTTAGTGGGTTGATTCCTTCATCGGATAGGAAGGAATTAAGGACGGTCTTGTAATCTACACAACGGAAGATCAGAAGAAGAACGGAGCCAAGAAGAGTCGCCATCCAAAAAGTTGAAAAGCGAAGTTTTCCGATCTTAAGAGAAGGGAAGAAGAGCACGGATGAAAGGAAAACAAGAATAGTTAACGAGACAATGGTCAGACTTAACGCCATACGGATAAGAATTATAGAAGTTCATTCTCTTTCTGCTGAGTGAAACCGCCTACAGTTTTTAAGATGGGAAAAGGCAAGAATCTTCTGTCTTTGTTTTCCAAAGGATATAAGGAGAAAATCTCAGAAAGAAAATAGCTTCTATGTTTTTTTCAAAAATAGGAATGGTAGCTTGTATACAAAACTCGCTTTATTTTTGGTTCATATGCTATGTAAACTCGCTCAAAAATTGGTGCAGCCCTTGGGAGTAGCATAAAGTTTGTGT
>DBJE01000012.1 GCA_002297045.1 Caryophanales bacterium UBA784 | reverse complement strand
CTGTCATTTGCAGAATACATGCTGTTCTTCTACGGAAAGATCTTCCTCTCAGGGAAAACCCTCAGAAGAGGGGAGGCCTACGGCCGTTAGGAACACTATTGTTTATCCTTCCATTTGTTAAAATCATCAAACGCCGGAAACTCGATCGGCTTAGGACGCTTCATAAATCTCGAATCTTCATAATCGATATCCTATCCTCTGCCGTTCTTCGTTTAATATAAGTGTTTGTACATATATGCGTCCTTTGTATACAAATCAAATGAGGAATAATCCTTCTGAATAAGATATTCTTTGAAGTAAGAAATGCCTAGTTCATTAAAGTCAAAAGGGTTTTGGTTATATAAGTAAATAAAAAGAACCTTAGACAGTCTTTGTTTTTTTCTAAAAGATGCATACCTCTAAAAGCAACGTGTTTTCGTTTTTATCAAAATAAGCCTAACCATTTGGAAGAATCCGATAGTTGGTGGCATCCATACCCCTCTTCCACTATCCGTCGCGTTATAGCTCCGAACATAGCGGGCTTCGCCATCCTTATAAAAGTATTTCCAAAAAGAGCAATTCTTTGGCCTCTCCTCTAGCAGAGGGCTGGGTTTTATATTGCTTCCCACGGAGGTCGGACTGGAAGCTTTTGTCATAGCGCCCTGCAAGCGGAGAGAACTTTACCCGTTTGTCTTCCACTTCGTCAAGGACCTTATCAGGAACAAAGTCCAAGGAGTCCTGAAAAAGGTTCCTATTACTGTATTTCTTCATATAGCGTTCCGCTTCTTCTTCAAGTTCTTGAAAATAGGAAAATTCAACTGACATTATACTGTCTTCCTTTGTTTAAAATGGTGCCTGCATATTTAAAACTTGCAAGGCTTCGTTTATCCTTCCTAAACCGGTTGCCACCCAATCTGGTGATGTAGTCACATACCACCAGAAAAGCGTAAACGGGATGGTAAGAGAAATGCATAATCGTTTTCTGTTTTTCCCCTCTGTATGTTTTAGTCTTCAATTCCTGCCAGAAAAGCAACAGAATATGACATCTTTTTGTATGCGCTTACTTTCCTGGATATAATTTTCATTGTTCGGAGGTGGACTATGTTTTTTAATGATGGATGGTTTTTCTATAAGGAAGGCAATGAGAAGAATAAAATCTCCGTTACTCTTCCCCATGATGCCAGGATTAGGGAGAAGCGGGACATCAACAACCCCGGAGGAGTGAATGTTTCCTACTTTGAAGGAGGCAAATACCATTACGAAAAAGACTTCTCCCTTTCCCTGAAGGAGGGAGAGAAAGTATTTTTCGAATTCGAGGGTATCTATAGGGAAGGGAGAGTCTTCCTTAACGGGAAGGAAGCCTATTACCGGCCTTATGGATATTCGGACTTTCTTTTCGATGCCACGGAATTCGTAAAAGACGGAGACAACCATATCGAAGTCATTGCCGACAATTCCCATCAGCCTAATTCCCGTTGGTATACCGGGTCAGGCATCTACCGGCCTGTCCATCTCTTTGTCCTGCCGAAAGGACATGTCGTTCCCCGTACACTGAAGGTTAAGACCCTTGACTACAAGAAAGGGCTCATCCTTTTATCCGCCTCCTTCTCCGAAAAAGGCAGTGGATATCTTTCCATCCTTGATGCAGGAAATCAGGAAATCTACCGTAAGGAGTTTACTGATTCCTCCGCACTAAAGGAAGAAATCATGATTGAGAACCCTCATTTCTGGAGCGGAAGCAATCCCTATCTTTATCAGGCAAGAGTCGTCTTTGGGAAGGACAGGGCATCCACTTTCTTTGGAATCCGTCAGATTAGTCTCGATGAGAATAAAGGCCTTCTCCTCAATGGAGAAAGAGTCATTCTTTACGGAGGATGCATCCACCACGACAACGGGCTTCTTGGTGCCGTCGACAATGACTACGCAAGCGAAAGAAAGGTGAAAATCCTAAAGCAGGCAGGATATAACGCCATCCGCAGTGCACATAATCCAATCTCCCAGTCTAGGCTGGAAGCCTGCGACAGAAACGGTCTTCTTGTCATGGACGAATATGCCGATTGCTGGTATATCCATAAAACGAAATACGACTATGCCTCCTATGGGCTCGAATACTATCAGAAAGATCTCAAGGACAGGGTGGACAAAGACTATAACCATCCTTCCGTAATCCTCTATTCCGAAGGAAACGAAGTCGCGGAGACCTCCCAGAAAAAAGGAATTGAGTTTGTCGACACCAGGACTAAGTATCTTCATTCCTTAGACGACACCCGTCCTTGCACCTGTGGGGTCAATATCTTCTTTAACGCCCTCTTTAGCATGGGATTTGGCGTGTATTCCGATAAGAAGGCGGAAAAGAACGCCAGGCAGAAGCCGAATAAGAAGAAGAAATCCGTAGGAAGTGAGTTCTTCAATAAGCTGGCTGGGATCCTTGGCGCTGATTTCAGGAAGACGGGGGCGACTCTCCCAATCTGCGACAGAAAGACAAGAGGGGCTTTTTCTAAGCTTGACATTGCCGGATACAATTACGGCATCAAGCGCTATAAGCACGACCTAAAGAAATATCCGCACCGGTTTATTGTAGGAAGTGAGACTTTCTGTGCCGATTCCGGGAAGTTCTATGCCCTTGCAAAGGATAATCCGCGCCTAATCGGCGATTTTGTCTGGTCCGGATGGGACTATATCGGAGAAGCGGGAGTAGGAAGTTGGGTCGCCGCAGAAGATAAGTCCATCTATGATGATAAGGAGGGGTGGCTACTTGCCGGATCAGGACGGATTGATATCTTAGGCGAGGAAAATGCAGAGAGGGGCTATACCCGGACTGCCTTCCGTCAGCAGGTCATTTCCTTAGCCTGTGTTTCTCCGAAAGACTATGCCCTTGGCCATTCTCCCTCGAGCTGGAAATTCTCCTGGGCCCTTGATGCCTATGATTTCCCCGGATACGAAGGGAAGAAGACGGTCGCCGAAGTCTATACTCAGGCAGACTATGTCGAACTGTATCTTAACGACAGACTGATCTGGAGAAAAAAGAAGGGCAGAAACGTCGATGGTTCCTATAGGGTGAAACTTCGTTATCAGCCAGGCGTGTTAAAGGCTCTGGCGTATGATAAAAACCATAAGGTCATCGGAATAAGCCAGCTTTCTCCATCGAAAGAAAGGTCTACCCTTTCCCTTCTTCCGGAAAAGAAGAGTATCCTTTCGACTGACTTATGCTATCTAAAGCTTTGGTTTACGGACGAAGAAGGGAAAGTAAAGCCGCTTTGCAATGATGAAATCGAGATTGTTTCCGTCAAAAACGGAAAACTGCTTGGCCTTGGTAACAGCTGTCCCTATTATAAGGGAAGCTATTTAGATAAGAAAACGAATGCCTATTACGGAAAAGCTCTGGCCATCATCAGGCCGACAATCGAAAACGGAGTAATTGAGGTTGTCGCCAAATCAAAATACGGAGTCAAGACAATCGCAATCCCTGTCATCGAAGGGGAGAAAAAAGTAGACTTACATCCTTAGGCCTTTGAATAGCTATCCGAAAAGTCACTGAAAGAAGAATAAACCATGGGCAGAAAAAGGCCTATGGTTTTTCTTTTCTGCTATGAATGAGCTGCCTTACTTCCGCTTGGCTTCCTCTATTGTCTGCTCCTGTCTTTGGGGCAAAGGACAAACCTAAGGAAAAAAAGAAAAAAGGCCGAAGAGGAACAAGTCACCGAAGGAAAGAAAAGACAAAGGAGAATCAAGCAGGAGTTGTTCAGAACGAAATATGGTTCCGATTAGAAACGTAGGCATTAATCAAAATGCCATTGGAAGAAAAAGCGAAGGAACAGTTATTTTTCCGAAAGGAATTATCCTTTTCTTCAAAGCCAAGGCTTTTCCTTTTTACCGAGACATCATCCAGATTTGATTTCCTCGTTAGTCCATACACATCAATCAAGGGGTCAGTGATTTCAATACGGGTGACACAGGAATCCTTGTCCGAATAATCGGGATATTTCGTTACATGATACGTAACATAAATTGAAGGAAGAGAAGCCTGACCATTGACGGGAATAGATTTGTAGCGGGAGTCCAGATAGACATTCACACCAAAACCTCCAGGGATAAACGTGCAATCCCGAAAAGAAGAATTATCCACTTTCTCGGTAATCCAAAACGATAGATCCGTATCCTTAGGCTTATCTAAGTATTTCGGTGAAGAGGAGCAGCCCATTAAAAAAAGAGAAAATAAGGCAATAACCAATGGCTTCGTTTTCATATTTTTATTATAACAGACGGTCTATTCCTATTCAACTCACTCAATTACATCAGCCATTTCTTTTCAAGCCTGAATTTTTTCCGGAAAGAGAAATGGCAGCGGCCGTTCGGCCACTGCCATTTGTCTTCACTTACTCGGAAACGGCTGGTGTTTTTTCTTTCTTCTTGTCGGCAAAGAAGGAAGAGACGGCAAAGAGGATAAAACTGATGAGGTAGAAGATGATGCCGACAATCGAAGTCACCGCCGCATCAATCTGTTTCTGAGGATGGTTGACCGGGATAAGCCTCTCGCCGACAACCTCTTCCTTATCGAGAACGAAGAAGACAAAGGCTAGGATAAGGAAGGCGGCCAAGGCAAAGAAGAAAAGCGTATCGAATTTTTTAAACCGGTCATCGAAGGCAAGGAAGGCAACGACGCCAAGGAAATAGAAGATGGTGAGGGTGACAACAGCAGCATCCGGTGCTTTACCGGCAAAATAGCCGGTGGTGGCGACGACAAGATAGATAATCCAACCGACTAAGGCAACGACTAAGGAAGAGAGAAGAAGAATGTTGCGAAGAGTCAGCTTCGATTTGATTTTGTTAAGCATTTACTTTTTCCTCCTTCTTTTTGACAAAGGGGAAAATTAAGGTACAAAGGGCAAATCCGCCAGTTAGGATGGCCGTAATGATGATGGCGCTCTTATAGGCGGTTCTCCACCAAGTGTTCAACTGAACCGTATAGGCACGATAATTGGAATTGACACCATTTAAGGCGTTGGAGTTGGCAAGAGAATAGAGGATGTACTTGATGTTCGTGTGGATGGCATTTGCCATGGCTTTGTCCTTCGTGAGAGACTCGGCATTCCAGTAGTCAAGGGAGGGTTTCCCAAAACCGCAGAAGGCACAGGTTCCGGCAAGGATGGATTCCTTCGGAGCTGCCTTAAGGGAGACACCGGTGAAGTCGGTGACGGAATAGCCCTTGAATCCCCATTCATCACGCCTGATCGTCTGCTGGACAGCATAGTTTGCACTAGAGGCAGTTGCACCGATACGGTTATAGGAAGTCCTGACCCCAAGTGCACCTAACTTATAGGTATCCTTCTTACTTTCATCATTATAGAAACTAGCCGGCTTGCCTTTTGCGGTAAACCTGGCATTGAGGTTCCGAAGTTCAAGTTCGCGTGCCTTCTGTTCGTTCCTGAAGACGGCAATACCGGAACGATTGCGTTCCTGATCGTTGAAGGCGGCATGCTTGATATTGACTAAGCATCCCTTCTCCTGGGCGCCCTGGACAACGGCAGAGCCGATGTATCCGGAAAGGACAGGATCTTCGGAATAGTATTCTCCTCCGCGTCCGTTGTATCCATGGCGGTGTAAGTTTCCGCCAGGCCCGATGATAATCGGAAGGTTAAGGATGAGAGAGGTCTCTCCGATAATGATTTCGCCGTTTTCATAGGCGAGCTCCTTGTTGAAGGAATAGGCAAGATTCTGCGGAGTAGGGGCAGTACGGGTTCCGATATACTTGTTTTCGCCAACCTTGGCTTCATCGGTGTCGGTGAAAGCGACACCCTGATAAGAACCGGAATCGAGGTAGTTGGTGTCACTGCCTCCAGGGCCGTCATCGGCCTTATTGCCGGCATATCCGACCGATTCGATCTTCTGGATGTTGTGGAAGGCATTGGCGGCAAAGTCGAGGAATTCCTCGACAGAGACTTTGTTGGCCAGTTCGTCAAAGCGGGGGTCGTCGAAATCAGCGCCCTTTAAATCGGCAAGAGTCAGGGAGGAAGAGGTATCACCGAACTTAACATCGGAAGTATCCTCATCGGTCTTCAGGGCAATGAAGTCGTTCTTCAGGAGTTCCTTAAGCCGGCCCGTTGCGGAAAGACCTTCATAGGATTTCGGGAAGGTGCCATTGAAATCCGCACGTGACCTATAGGTAACCGTATTCGGCCTAAAGGAATTAAGATCCATCGAATAGTCGCCTTCGGATAACTGGTTCGTGATTTCCTTTCCGGTCTCGGAATAGGCAAACGTCGCTGAGTCGAATTCGGTCCAGGTCCAATTGTAAACTTTGTCTTTGTTTCCGTTATAGTCCCTGCCATCCGCCGTCGTCTTCCCCTGTTTGGCAAGAATATTGTTCAGGGCATCATGAGAGTTGTCGCCAATGGCGAAAGAATACTCTCCGGCGTCAAGGATCCAGGTCTTGGCTTTCTTGTAGTCGTAGGAGGCAATGTTCTGCCTATCGACATGGAGGGTGATGGTCTGGGATTCGCCAGGCTTTAGTTCCTTAGTCTTTTCAAAGTCGACAAGCTGAATGGCGGATTTTTCCACTCCGTTAGCCTTGTCGTAGTCGGTATAGGGAGCCTGGGCATAGAGCTGGATTGCCTTCTTGCCGTTCACCTTGCCGGTGTTCTTAACCGTAACGGTTACAAGGGCAGACTTCTTGTCGCCTTCGATTTCGACTTTGTCGAGAGTCTCTTCGAAGCTCGTATAGCTTAAGCCATAGCCGAAGGGATAGGTGACCTCGTTTCCGTATTCCCATGTTCCGTCGACCGTGGCAACCTTGGAATCAGAGGTCGTATAGGTTCCCGCCTTTGCCGAAGAGGCATTAAACCTTCCGTTGACGATGTCGTTGTAACGGGTCTCATAGTAGCGGTAGCCCTGGTAGATTCCTTCCGCCTCGACAAGATAAGAGTTAACGTTTTCAGCCGACTCAAATTCATCCGCATTGGCCCATGGGATATTCCCAAAGGACTGCCTTGCCGGATTGGTCTTGTTATTGGCCGCATAAATATCTCCTAAGTAGGCGCTAGGAGAAACAGTTCCGTTTAACACATCGGCAACCGCTAGGAAGCCATAGGCACCCGGATAGCCAATCCAAAGGATGGAATCAATCTTCGGATCGTTCTTGAGTTCCTCGATTTCCCTTGTAGTCGTCGAGTTAACTAAGACGATGACCTTGTCGAAATGGTCTTCCGCCTCCTTGATGATTTCCTTTTCCTTGTCGGAAAGGCCCCTGATGTTTCCGGTCGTGGTCTCCGGATTTGCACCGACGTCAAAGGTCTTCGACTCTCCGCCAGGGCGTCCGATGACAACAACGGCGGCATCGGAGTATTCCCCATAGCTCTTGTTGAAGTCCGGATTTAAGGACGCAAGTTCGGACAGAGAAAGTTCGGGAACGGAATCGGTGACTGTGACGTCACTGTATTCGGCCGGTGTGGCACCGAAGCCTTTTCCGCCCCAGGCCTTGTCCTTGAAGTAGTTTTCATAAGCGGAGAACCTATCCGGATTAAGGTCGAATCCTCTCGCCTTGAAGGCTTCGAAGATCTTGTTTCCGTTGTCGATGATGTTCTTGTCCGGAATCGAGCCGCCGGAGTTACCATACACAGGGGCGTAGGAACGAAGTCCCATCCTTGTGATCTTGGCATTCTTCGCTAACGGCAGGGCCTCTCCCTCGTTTTTTAATAAGGCAAAGGTTTCCTGAGCCTCACGGATAGAGTACTCCTTGTAGCCTTCGACGGCTTCCTTTGCCGTCTTGAACTTCCCTTTGAAGTTCCAAGGGTCGGACTGATCGTTCTCATCAAGCTTTTCATAGCGAGTCTCGCTTGACTTAGTCCCTAAGGTCTGATCGAGCTGAATTGCGTACTTCTCCCTTAGGGTGCTTGCCGAAATGCTTGCCGCTAGGAAAAAGGCGCTTACAACCGTCAATCCACGAAATAGTCTAGGATTCATCTTGTTTGTTCCTTTCTTCCGATGCCCTTGCTGAAGAAAGGGCTTTCGGTGTGAGAAAAGATTACTATTTTCTTATGTAAGCGCTTATTTCCATGACTTCTTTTGTCTCTTTTCTGACACAATCAGTCCGTTTTGCCTTCTTTGTCCCTAGATAGAGGGATAAGGATAGATAGGGAGAAGATATCCTTCTCCTGTTTCCTTGACACTTGTCCATGGTAGTTCTGGACGATGTACTGGATGGATTTTGTCCCATATCCATGATTGATGGAGTCCTTCTTGGAAGAGAGAGGAAGGCCAAGAGGCGAAAAGATGATTTTCTTATGGCAGTAGTTCTCTTCCCTGATCAGGACGAAGTCATTCTGCCGGTAGGTCTTTAGCTTAATCAGTCTGAACTCTCCGGTTTCATTTTCGGAAGCCTCAATGGCGTTATCGATAATATTTCCGTAGAGGGAGACAATGTCGGTCTTGCTCCTAAAGGAAAGGGAAGGTCCGTCTATCCTATAGGTGAAACGGATGCCCTTCGAAGAACAGAGCAGCGCCTTCTGGGTGATGATGATGTCAAGGGCCTCATTGCCGGTTCTGGCTATGTCCTTATAGAGATCGATGTCCTTTTCGATTTCCTTGGCAATCTCCTTAGACTGGGAAAGAGGGCTGTTTTCCAAGGAAAGAAGCTGGTTTTTCCTGTCATGGAACTTCCTGTTGACGACATCGATGGTTTCCTTGCTTAGTTCCTGCTGTCTTGCCTGCAAAGAAAGCCTCTTTTCCAGGCTTTTCTTTTCCCTCGCCAAGGTCTTTTCTTTGGCAACGAGGGAAGAAAGATAGGGATAGGCAATCCTAATCAGCAGGGAAAGGAAGGAGACGAGGATGGTATAGACCCGGATAACGGGGTACCACTGCTTCACGGACTGAGAGAGGAACCTTGTGACAAGCAGCCTGATGGCGGCAAAGAAGAAGGAGTAAAAATGCTGTTTACTGTACTTGAAGGATACTTTCGGAAGATAAAAGCAGAGGAAGAAGAGACCATAGAGAAAGACAAATCCGCAATAATACAAGGATAGGATTTCCCCTTTAGTATACCCTGAGACGTTAGGAATAAGACTGAAGAAAATCGAAAGAAGATTCCAGGCGATATGCTGGATTCCCCAGGCGGCAAAGCAGGAATAGAAGATCAGGATTGGCTTTTCCTGGTAGAGAAAAAGACCGCAGGCAAAGACAATCAAGAGAATGGCTAGGTAGCCATAGGAAAAAGAGCCGACGGAAAAAGAAGGAATGAAATAGCAAGGGACAGAGACAAGAAGGGATACGCCTAGCCGGAGAGGGAAGTAGGATCTTTTCTTTGCAAAAAGAAGGACGATCCTCCTCGCGGAGAAGATTTCCAGGAAAAAAGAGGAATAGCCAAGGGTAATGACAATCTTTAAGATTCCCGCTTCGTTCATAATCGATGGGTCGAGTAATACTCGCCAAGTTTCCTCTTTGTCTCTTTCTTCCGGGACCGGGAGACGGAAATCCGGTCACCGTTTTCCCTTAGAAGGACGTCTCCGTCCATCGACTTAACCTTCCCTAAGTTGACAATGCAGCCCGAGTTGCACTTAAAGTAGACGTTCTTATTTAGAATCGGTTCAATCTGATGGAGGGAAGAGCGGAAACTGATTGTGTCCTTCCCGGAAAGATGAAGGTAGACATCATGTCGGATCCTTTCCCTGTAGAGGACATCACTGTTTTTGAATTTCTCAAAGCGGCCATGGATTTCAAGGGCGATGACTTCATCCTTTTCCGCATCCAGATTCTGCCTCGCCCGCTTCCTCGCCAAGGAGAAATCGGCATAGGTCATCGGTTTCAGGATAAAGTCGAGGGCCTGGACCTTGTATCCTTCGATTGCATACTGAGGAAGGTTGGTGACGAAAATCAGGGAAGCCTTGATTCCTTTTTCCCGGATTTTGAAGGAAGTCTCCCTGCCATTGATCCCTGGCCTATCGATGTCCATGAAGATAATATCGAAACGGGAAATCTCCCCTTCGAGAAAGTCGTACCCGTTTTCAAAAGAGGTGACGGAAAAGGAAAGGCCGTTTTCCTCACCGTATTTCCGGCACCTCTCTGCGGTGAGCTTAGCCTGCTTAGGATCGTTTTCTACAATGGCAACATGAATCATGCTTCTGTATCCCTTCGGACATTGCTGCTATTTTAGAAAATCCTCAGCAAAAAGAAAAGAGAGAAAAACCATCTGCCCTGTTTTCCCTTATGGATTCTTTGGTCAGACTATTCCTTTTCATTTGCCCAAATAAAAAAAATTTCCCTCCCTGTTTTTTTCTTCCGGAATTCCTGTGCTATCATAGGAAAAACAGGAGAAACCGATATGGCACAGGCAAGGAATCCGTTTACGCCGGAGAGAGTCTATATTCCAGACGGGGAGGCACACGTATTTGATGACCGAGTCTACCTTTATGGATCACATGACAAAGAGGGAGGGAAATCCTATTGCAGGCTAGGATACGAAGTCTTTTCCGCACCGATAGATAATCTCTCCCAATGGACAAGCAAAGGAATCAATTACCAGGCCAGACAGGACCCGCTTTCGGAAAAGACAGACCGTCCTTACAGGTACGCTCCTGACTGTGTCAAAGGGAACGATGGGCGGTATTACCTTTACTACTGCCTTGCCGGAGAGAAAGGAAAAGGAAGGTACGATGGTCCTATCTCTGTCGCTGTCTGTCCTACTCCCGATGGGAAGTTCGAATTCTATGGTCATGTCCGAAACAAGGACGGATCCCTGTTCCTTGACCACATCCTCTTTGACCCCGCAGTCATCAATGACGAAGGGACAATCCGTCTTTATTACGGCACCTACTATTGTTTTTCCTCCCTACCGAAGATCATCCGGCCAATCGGAAGAAAAATCGAAAGTCTGTTTATCCAGCATTCTCCTAAGCAGATAAAGGCCTATAACGACAAAATCAGGGGTGCCTACACCGTCACTCTTGACAATGACAGGCTGACTGTCTCTTCTTCGCCGAAAGAAGTCATTGACTGCTATCGGAAAGACGGACCTTTTAAGACACAAAGGACCATCATTCCAAAAGGAGACCATTTCAGGTACGGACACGGATTCTTTGAAGGTTCCTCCATCCGGAAAATCAATGGGGAGTACTACTTTGTCTATTCCTCAAGGAACAACCATGAGCTTTGTTATGCAAGAAGCAAATATCCGGACAGAGATTTCTCCTACGGAGGCGTCATTATCTCTAACGGAGACGTGGGATATAAGGGAAGAAAGGAAAAAGACCGCCTCAACTATACAGCAACAAACCACGGCTGCATTGAGGAAATAAACGGAAAATACTATGTCTTCTATCATAAAGAGACCCATGGAAGCGACTATTCCCGGGTTGCCTGTGCCGAGGAAATCAAATTTGACAAAGAGGGCAATATACCGCAGGTGGAAAGGACTTCCTGCGGATTGAATGAGGGAGTTCTGAAAGGGAAGGGAGTCTATCCAGCCTTTTATGCAACCTATATCACAAATGGGAGAATGCCTCATCGGAACAATACTCAGGAAAAGAGAATTCCCTGTCTAACCACGGGCAAAGATTATGCGTTCATTACAAGACTGCGGAAAGGCTCTGTTGTCGGTTATCGCTACTTTGATCTCTCTTTAACAAAACGCCTTGTTCTTTTTGCCAGAGGAAAAGGGGAACTAGAGGTCTTCAACGGAGAAGGAAGGAAAGGGAAAAGGAAAATCTGCTCTCCTTCCTTTCATCCGATTGAAATTCCTTTTAGCGGAGGTGACAAAGAGGAAATCCACTTCCGGATAAGAAAAGGAAAGGTCGACATCCTGCGCTTTGAGCTTAAATAGCCTTCTGTCCTCCTAAGGTCTTTTAGGAAATCCTATTCAAAAAATACAGCGGCAGAACTGCACTGCTGTATTTTTGTTTTCATCGGAAGAGAGGAATCCTATTCCCCGTCGTTTAGATAAAGGATGCCAAGGCAGTGAGGCCCGCAGTGGCAGGAGATCGTCCCTCCGGCATGGGTAGGGATGATTTCCTTAAACCCACGTTTCTTCAGCCGTTCCTTTACTGCCTCTACAACATCGTCAGGGGCTGTGGAATAAGTGATAAAGCAAAGGGAGAGATCGGGATGATTGAACTTATTCAAGGTATCCTCGACATATTGCCTGACTACCTTCCTCCTTGGTCCCCGGTATTTTGATCCGGCAGACCTTTTCCCAGTATCGGTATGGACATAGATTTCCGGCTTGAGATGAAGAAGATTGGCCCCTAGTTTTGCAAGCCTTGAACAACGCCCTCCCTTATAGAGATAATTCACACTTTCCAAAGAGAAGGAAGCCTGCACGTTTTTCACCCGGCCTAGAGAGATATCATAGATTTCTTTTGGAGAGAGGCCCTTATCGGCAAGCTTTCTTGCCTGGATGGCTAGAAGGGCAATGCCGGTAGAGAGGGATTTCGTATCAATGACGTAGACATTATCGAATTCCTCCTTGACCTTCCTTGCGTTAGAGAAGGCAGAGGAAATACCGCTAGAGAGGGCAAAATGAATGATTGCATCATACCCTTCCTCTTTCAGCTTCTTGAAATGTTCTCGGTACTGGTGTTCGTTGACGGCGCTGGTCTTAGGAAGCTTACCGGTTCTGTCCGTGAACTTGAAAAGGTCCTCCGGAGAGATTTCCCCGTCGAGAACGCTATCCTCTCCCCTGACCAAGGTAAAGGGGACGGTATGGATATCAAAACGCTGTAGCTGTTCCTTAGGCAGATCAATCGTACTTTCGGCAGAAATTGCAATTTTCATTCTTTTTTCCTCGCTTCCTATTATATGGAAAATTGTCTCGATAAGTAATCCTTTTATCCGAAAACGGCAAAAAAGCCGTCTTATCCCTTGGGAAACCTTTATTCTCTCCTAAAGGTAATCCATCCTCGCCTTCTCCCTATAAGGGGTCCACCAATAGTAATAGCCCGCCTTGGTTGGGTGAATCTTATCCGCCCTGTAGAGCTTACGCTGTTCATCGGAAATCGAATTGAATTCCCCGTCGGAATACCTATCGATAAAGAAGAAGCCCCTCTTCTTGGATAATTGTTTCGTCCGTTCCACCCTAGCCGAGTACCGTTCGCTTTCAAAATAGGAATTCGAAAAGACCATGGTAGGACAATGGAAGACTTCTTTGGCATAGGAAACAATAAACTGCAGGGCTCCGGTGACATTGTGGATGTCGTAACCCCCGTCCTTTATTTCCCCAAGGCTTACTTTCTTTGTCGCATCATTGGTGGACAGCTGACAGACAAAAAGATCAAATTTTTCCTTTCTATCCACTTTCTTCAGGCGCGAAACATAGCTATCCGAAGAATCTCCTGACCTTGTCGTTCCGCTCACTGCCTCCTTATAGGAGGAAGTTCCGTTACGTAGGTCGATGAATTCGACAAAGGACTCTCCTAAGGAGGAAGCACCGTAGGTGACAGAAGAACCTAAATAGAGGATTCTCTTTCCGGAAAGAATAGTTTGCCGTTTTTCTATCTTAAGAGAGACCGCATTTCCATCAAGCTTAGAAACCTTAGCCCGGTGCAAGGAGGAAAAGGGGCCCCAAGACCAGGCGTAACCGCAAAAGGCAAGCCAGCCAAGAACAAGGACAACTAGGGCAAGAAGAGAAGAGGATGCAATAATGATTTTCTTCATTAGGGAACTCCTTTTGGAAACAGACATAAAAAATTGTAATAGGATAGTACCAGTTAAGTGT
>DBJE01000004.1 GCA_002297045.1 Caryophanales bacterium UBA784 | reverse complement strand
GGAACGAAGGCGGTGCTGAGAGAAGGGAAGGGGACTTCGAAGGCCTCGTGGAGGATGTAAGAGGCCTGGCCGACGCGCTCCTTGGAAAGGCGAAGGCCACCTTTTAGGTGCTGATTGAGAAGGTCATCGGGGGACAGGAAGGAAGGGATAGGGTCATCGAAGACAGCCCCTATTTACACAAACTATTGACAGCTCTCATCAAATTCGAAAACTACAACAGAGGATACGGAAACAATATGCTGACCATTCCTTACTATCTTTCATTTGTTCTGGGTAGAAACTGATTTGCAATAAAGAAGGCATCATAATTTGCAGTAAAAGTTTTTGCCGTCCCTTCAGTCGTCCTGTTTATCCTTGCCTTTCTTACGATAAAGAATGTGGGCAAAAATAGATTCGGCAAAAAAAGCAATGAGAAATTCCGCAAGGAAGAGGAAAAGGAAAAACGGGGAGAAGAAAAAAGAAAATCCCTTTATGGTTTTGAAGATTACCATGAAGAGGACATAAAGAATTAAGGATACCCTTTCAGAGGCAAACAGGGAAAGAGGAAGAGAAAGACACTGAATCATAATAAATTGTCTCTCTTTCCTTCCGAAAACCTTCCTCCTTGTAATGTCCTTAATGTTATCTCCTGTCTTTAGATAATCTGCCAGCAGTCCGGAGAAAAAAGAAACATAAAGGATTGCAGAGCACAGATAAAGAGAAATTGTGACTATACTGTGGATAGGAATATACCTTCTGTTGTACTCTTTTGAAGGATGGACGAAAGTCTGAAACTGGGATTGGACTACCCCATAAGTTCCTTCATTGCTTAGCGCAGAGAGCCGATTGATTTCCTTGTCCTGTAAATCGTGATTTAGCTGGTATGTATAATAAAAGGAAATGGCCGAACCTGGCTGCAAATAGTCCTTGCAGTCTTCTATAGGCATAATCAGAACATTCTGATATCGATTAGAAGGAAGGAAATTAATTTTTCCTTTGTAGCTGGAGTAGGGATAGACGAAGGCGTATCTCTGTTCCAACGTTGGCTGCTCCAATAGGAATTGCTCTTTCCTTTCTTCGCTAGAAGAAAGAAGAACAAGTCTGTGCTGATGATAAGCTTCTAAAATGGATTCCGGCAAATATCCGGCATTTTGAAGATGGAAGAAATCCGAGATAGCAAATACACCGGTATTGAAATCCTTCTCTATCAGACAGGCAAAAGAAGAAGAGACTTTTTCTTCTTTTAACCCAAAAGAGGCAAACAGAGATTCACCCTCTTCCCTCTTCTCTTGGAAGAAACTGGGTGAGATGGTATCTGCCACTCTTTCTTCTTTTGTCACAATCGAGAAAGTATTCGGATCCATAAACTCATTTCCGTGCTGATAATAAGGTCGGAAAAAAGAACCAAGGGAAAGAGAGAAAAGGAGAAGAAGGTTAAGAACAAGACCTATAAGAAAATATCCTTTTCTTCCTTGTTTGGCTTTAAGATGATAAAAAAGGAAAAGTTTACTTTCTTTCACTTATTTTGCCTTCCTTAATCATCCTGACCGAGTCGAAATAGGAAGCAAGACTTTCATCATGGGTTGACCTGATGACCAGTTTCTTTTCTTTCTTAACGATGGAAGAGAGCAAGGAAGTAATTTCCTTGCTGAGTTCTTCATTCAAATGGGCAGTCGGCTCATCACAGACAAGAATCGGACAATCCAAAAGCAAGGCACGAAGAATGGATACCCGTTGTTTTTCTCCCTCGGAAAGAGAGGAGACTTCTTTCCGGCTAAGTAGAGAGAAGACGCCTATTTCCTTGCTAAGGGAAAGAAGTCTCTCCTCATCAATCGCTTTTTTCTGTAAATAGCAGGGAAGAAGAATGTTCTCTCTGACCGTCAGATAATCAAGAAGGCGGGCATCGGAAAAGACATAGCCGAAGGTCTCGACTCTGAACTTCTCTTTTTCCTTTTTGGATAAAACAGACCTATCCTTTCCGTTGATGATAAGAGAGCCTTCGTACTGATCATCCAAGAGAGAAAGCAAACGAAGTAAGGTTGTTTTTCCAGCTCCTGATTCTCCCCTTAAGCCATAAAAGAACCCATCCTGAAAAAGAACATCAATAGAATTGAGAATCACCTTATCTTTGAACTTTTTGGTAAAGTGTGCAAGCTGAATCATCACCTTTTTCCTCCTTTCCGAGAATAGATTTTCTTCCTTTCTCTGCTTGATTTTAAAAAGATAACCAGACAGGCATAGAGAAGTTCGACCAAAGAATAAAGAAGACAAGATAGAAAAGAAAAACGGTAGGCAAAAAGATAAACAAACAGAAAAGGAACAAAGGTAATGAAGAAACCAATCAGCCTCTCCATCCTTCTTTCCCCCAAAAGCCAATTAAGCGAAGACAAACGCTTCTTTCCAAGCACACGATAAAGAGTGAATTCATCCGTTATGTCTTTCTGTAGCCTAGCAATAATAGCGGTAAAAGAGAAAGCACAGGCAGAAAAAGGAACAAGAAAGCCGACATAAATCAACGGAAGAAAGAGCTGATAGCCTTGTTCGGACCTTTTGTTCCTTTCGCTTCCTTTCTGGAAGTCCATTGTATCCCCCTTCCTCAGTTCATCATTGCCTTTTATGATGGTGGAATAAAATCCATCCGTCTTGCAATAGTCTTTCGAGGAGTCAACCACAAGCGTAATCTTTGTTTCTCCGAATCCGTTAGCATCCAGCCTCTTCTTCGTATTATAGGTAGGAGAAATTTTCCTTGTCCCCACGACCGGATAGGTGGTTTGATCAAACACTACCGTTCTCTGAGAAGAATCTGAGGAAATCGCAAATTTATCCTTTATGCCAGAAGGAAACTCAATATTGTCTATTCGATAGAAAACACGGCTAGACCTAAATAGTCCGTTATCACTATCCAAGGAATCCACAGAAATAAACCCGGTGTAGGAAATAAACTCGCCTTGATATTCCGACTGAAGTCCATAGAGCAAAGAGGCATCCGTTAAATCAAGTCTGCCTTCGGTGTTTGATACCTGTTGAGTAGAGTAATAAGAGTCATTGTCGAATCCGTCCGAATAAAGATAGATATGGCTAAAAAAAGAATAAACAAGGCAGAAAAGAAAGTTCAGTGCACAAAATAGGGCACAATAGATTGCGGAAGATAAAAGGGCCCGCTTTCGATGAGATAGAATCCGTCTTAAGAATAAATTAGGCATGGAGATAGTAAGCGGGCTTACCAGACGCCCCTTCCCGTTTAATGCAAATCGTAAATTCCAACGTACTCTTATCAATAATCAGTACAGAAACATCCTGATTGACTTCTTCGTCCGATTTTGAGGGATAGTCTCCCCACCAGTACTGATCATAGATTGTATAATTCAGGTTTAAAATCTGTGCACTACAGACTAGGCAGGGAGAGAACAGATATCCTGAAGGAACTCGGCCTAAATCAAAGGTGCCTGTATAGGAGACACTCTTTTCTTCACCATAAGTGTAAGAATACGTCCTTGTATCGACATGGGTTATCTTACTCCCGATTTCCGAACCGATTTTTCCAAAACCATCCAAAGAAAGGGAACCAGAAAAGGCATTAGACAGCTCATATCCAATTGATTTCGAATAAGAATAAGAAACCGATTGAGACAAAGAAGCACGATAACTAAATTGAAGGCTGGTAACCGCCTTTGGATTCATCATCGTCTGTTCATAAGAGAGAATATATCCGTTGTCAGCTGCATCAAAACAAGAATAGGAATTGACAGAAAATTTCCTATATTGGCCAATGATTCCTCCGTTTCTGCGCCCGAGATCAGCTTTAACAACATCTCCAATTTTCAAATACTTTCCGTCGCTTTTCCGCACATAAGTTCTATATTCGCCAACAGAACGATTAAAATCAGACAGGTTGGCCTGATTCGTGAATGAGCAAAGAAGAAAAAAAGAGCAAAGAGCACTGCCAAATTTCACGGCCTCTTTTTTAGTCATTATAGGTATTCCTCACTTAATATTCTAACTAGCATAATCGTAATGTCAACGATAACAAAGTAAAAGCAAGAAGGTGAATCTACAACCTGAAGTATAAAATGAAATGAGAATGGAGGAGCAACGAAAACGACCCCCAAGTTAGCTCAGAAGCCACGTACGAAGTGAGATAATCCCCTAGTTAGCCTTACACATCGGAAAGGACGAAAAGATTATGCAAAAGATGCTGTACATGGCTAGTTTAACAATGGCTGCCACGGTGCTGGACAGGCTGTAGAGAAGCCGGCCACAATCTGCACTTAACTAAGAAGAAGGTACAATCAATTTCGTTTTTTTGCCGCCAGATATTTCTTTATGGCTGGCCTTATCCTTTGAATTTGTGTAAAAACAAAACCCGTCTTTGATCTCCTAAGACGGGTTGTTTTGTCAATTAGTCAGCAAACCGATAGTAGACTTCGGAAATTGATTTATTATGGGAGATGGATTCAATGACATCGGCAAGCCTAGTATCAAGAGAGACAACCTGGATACGGATGTCTTTTGTCTGCTTGAACTTGTCTTTTAACGGAATGGAGTCAGTCACATAGATTTTCTCAAAAACCTTTTCTTTCGTCAGACGGTCATAGGCAGGATCAGAGAAGACCGGATGAGTGACCGCCATCCTGATTCTCTTTGCGCCATGGCTCTTTAAGGCCTTAGCGGCAGCGATGGCAGAACCGGCGGTATCGATCCTGTCATCGATGATGATGCAGTCTTTTCCGTCCACATCTCCGACGATGTTCCTGACTTCCGGCTGATATTTGTTATTCCGGCGCTTATCGATGATGGCAATAGGAGTATCCAGCTTATCGGCAATCTGACGGGCACGGGTGACTCCGCCATGATCAGGGGAAACAGTGACTAAGTTCTTCCGGTCGATTTCCGGATCGTTGTATAAGACATGGCCAAGAAGAGGGATAGCCGTCCTATCATCCTCAAGGCAGGAGAAGAAGCCCTGGAGCTGAGGAGCGTGGAGATTAACCGTGATGACACGGTTTGCACCGGCAGTAACAAGCCTATCGGCAACAAGCTTAGAGGAAATCGGTTCACGGGGCTTGGACTTTCTGTCTTGGCGGGCATAGCCAAAGTAAGGAATGATGACATTGATTTCCCCAGCCGATGCACGGCGGAGGGAATCGATGAAGATCAACACTTCCCTAAGGTTGTCATTGACCGGCGGACAGGTCGACTGGATGATAAAGACCTGCTTTCCACGCACGGTCTCTTCCGGACAGCAAAGAATTTCACCGGAAGGGAAATAGGCGAGATGGACAGGAGAGAGCTCAGTAGACAGAAGTTTGGCAACAGACTTGGCTAAGTCGACATTAGCGGAGAGGGCGAAAATGACGGCGTTACTATCAAGCTTCATAATGACCTCCAAAACACATTTTCTATTTTACGCCTAAATTGTAAATTTCAAAGAGAAATCAGGTAAATCAGTTCAAAAGGAATTCGCTGGTATAGACTTCATAGCCTTTTGCTTCAAAGAAACGGGCAGCCGTTTCCCTTGTTTTTTTGTTCTTACTTAGAGCAAAGCAGGCACTTCCGGTTCCGGACCTGCCATTAAGCGGTAGGCCAAGCTTAGTCCTACCTTCAAGAATGTCTTTGATGAGAGGGAGTGCTTTAACCGCAGGGATTTCAAGGACATTAATCCTGTTTTCCTTAATCAGATTTTCATCTCCGTCTTTCAGTCCCTTCCTTAACGCCTCAATATCCGGATGCTTAATCTCTTCCTCAGGGACAAGATCGTAGGCTTCATAGACAGACTTCGTGGACAGACCGACCTTCGGCTTAACCACTAAGACAAGATAGGAATCCTTCACCGAAATCGGAGTTAGAATCTCCCCTTTGCCTTGGACACGGCAAGGTCTGTTGATTAAGCAGAAAGGAACATCGGCCGAGACGTCTACGGCAAGTTTCTGCTCGATTTCTTCCTTGCCCTTATCTTTGTTGTAGTGCTCTACGGCATGCCTGACGGCAGCGGCATCTGCGCTTCCTCCGCCTAGACCGGCCCTGACCGGAATGCGCTTATGGATCAGAATCTGGAAAGAACCCTTGACTTGATGGTTCTCTCTCCTATAGTCCAAGGCTTTATAGGCGAGATTCGATTCATCGCAAATAATTGTTGGATCATCACAGTAGAGATAGGTGTCATTATCGTTATAGGAATGGAAGGGGGAGATTTCAATCGAATCATGAAGTTTTAAAGGAATCGTGATCCTATCAACGTCATGATATCCGTCTTCCCGTTTGCCTTTGACATCGATGGCAAGGTTTATTTTTCCGTATGCCCGGACGATTGTTTCCTGCATGTGGTCTGTCTCCTTAATCAAAGTCAGAAAGTATCCTAACAATTATAATGATTTCTAGAACAGGCGGAAGAATATTTCATCACTCTGATTATAATAAAGAGAATATGGAAAAGCCATTAAGCCGGAAAGAGCTCTTTAACGGACTGCTCGATAAAGTCCAGAACCCATTCACTAGCGACGAGCAGAAGAACGACATCAAGCGGATTCTTCTCTCATCGAGTTCCTTTCACGGAAGGAATCATCTTTTCCTTGTGGAATGTTATCTCCATCCGGATAACTCCTATTTTTATATTTCCAAGGAAGAGGCAATCCGACAGGCAGAGCTAGCCATAAAGGAAAAGAACTTCCGCGGTCATTTCTATCTTCATCTTCTTTACCAGGATATAGACGAAGTCAAAAGCCGGAACCATCTACGGAGGGCCTGTGTATACCAGGTTGGGGCTGCCTATCTAAGAAGGGGATACCTTCTTCACGAAGGAATCCTCTTTGAAAAGAACAGAAAGCTTGCCTACGAATGTTTCCTTCAGGCAAGCTACCATCATGAAAAAGACGGATACTTCGGAAGGCTGGTCAGGAAGAGCGAGGAAGGAGATCTTAAAGGCCAGAAGGAAATTATCAGAAAGGCAGAAGAGGAAGGCTTTTCCCTTCCCGGGTATATCGAATGAAAAAAGTCATCCTTATCGGAGCTGGTCCCCTTCTTTCTCTTCCTGATAGGCATGGTTCTTTCCTTGTCTGCTGTGACGGAGGGTACCGTTACCTCAAAGATAGAGGAAGGGAACCTGATCTTCTTGTCGGAGATTTCGATACCTTTCCTAAAGAAGAAATCGGTCATCCTAAAGAAGTGATTTCCTTAAATCCGAGGAAGGATGATACAGATTCTTTCTTTGCCGTAAAGGAACTCTTAAAGCGAGGATATCGAGAATTTCATCTCTATGGCCTCTATGGGGGAAGAAGGGATCAGACTAGGGCAAGCCTAAATCTTCTTTCGTATCTCTGTGATAGGAAGGCAGAAGGAATTCTCTATTCCGAAGACGGAAAAGAGAAAAGGGTCAGGATAGATCATCAATCTCTTCTTCTTTCTCCTTTAAGCCATGGCTTTGTTTCTGTTTTTAGCTATAGTCCGATAAGCCATGGCGTCACCATTAAGGGAAGGAAGTATGCTCTTTCCGATAAAGATCTCACTTCTTCGACTAGCCTTGGCTGCTCAAATGAGTTTGTGGGAAAAGAAGGAAGGATTATGGTGAAAGAAGGAAAGCTTAGGATAGTAAGGCCAAGAGAAGTGAGCTTCACTCATATCGAAGGAAAAGAACAGGAACAGAAGAATCATTGAGATCAGACCTTTTTCTTCGAAAAGGAAAAAGTAAAGGAGCCTATGAAAAAATAGGCTCTTTTCGTTTTGACAAAAATAAATTTTAAGTTATCCACAAAAGAAAAAAGAAGAACAAAAATAGGAATTTTACATTCTTTACAATTTAGCCGTTTTCCGTCTATTTTATCAGTGGATAACGTTGAAGCCGGAAAATATGGCAGTGGATAACTTTACTAGGTTATCCACTTTTTATCCACCATGAAAACGCCTTATCCACTACCGGTGGATAAGGCTATTATTTTGCAGTGGATATCTTTAATTTTTACCTTATCTATCGAGTTTTACGGCGGTTGATAACTTTGACCGCTGTGGATAGTTATCCACTTATCCACCAAAGAAGTTATCCACCACCTAGATAGTAACTTTTTATCCACTTTTCTTTTCTAGTGGATAGTGGATAGATTTCAAGCAGAAATCTTAGAAAAGTCACAGAAAGATATGGTGAATAACTTTTTTCGGCCCCAATTTTTCCCTTAACAAACCGGCTTTGCTTCCCTATAATCATTCACGTAAAGGAGAACAGACCATGTACGAAACCCAAAAGGATCATCAGGTCAGCGAGCTCTTCCGTCAGCTACTGGAAAGAATCAGACCGAACATTGATCCAAAGCTATTCGAAACAATGTTCTCCGGTGCTGTCGAACTAAAGTCCATCGAGGGAAATCACGCTCTTTTTGTCTGTGAGAGTTCGACCAATTGCATCATCTTCAAAAGTGCAAGGCTTCCCCTTGTCCAGTCTGCCTTAAAGGAATTAAGGGAGACTCCTATGGAAATCGATGTCATTGATGAGAAAAGCTATCAGGCTAGAAATCATGTCATTGAGGAAGCAAAGGAGACCTTCTTTAAAAACTCCCGTCTTGAGCCACAGTATACATTCGATAATTTTGTTATCGGTGACTCTAACCGCGACGCCTATAGGGCAGCTCTTTCCTGCTCCGTCTCTCCCAACAGGGCAAATCCTGTTTTCTTCTATTCCGGGTCAGGACTAGGGAAAACGCATCTTCTCCAGGCCATAGGAAACAATTATCTGTCTAAGCATCCTGACCGCAAGGTTCTCTATATCACTGCCGCTGACTTCGTTGACGAGTACGTTAAGTTCGCCCTTGGCAAAGGAAGCGAAAACAGGAAGGACTTCTTCACTTCTGTCGATGTCCTTCTTGTCGATGACATCCAATCCTTAGCCAATAAGGAACGGACACAGGAGAGGTTCTTCAATGTCTTTAACTTCCTTGTCTCCCATCAGAGACAGATTGTCATCACCTCTGACCGGGCACCTAGCGAACTAAAAGGGCTTCCTGACCGTTTAGTCTCCCGTTTCACTTCCGGCCTTTCCGTCTCTATCCGCCCACCGGAGAAGAACACTCTTCTTGGCATCCTTCAAAGGAAGATCCGGCTAAGCAACAGGAAAATCGAAGACTTTGATCCCCTAGTCCTTGACTATCTCTCTTCCAATTATTCAAAGAATGTCCGGGAATTAGAGGGGGCGTTCACCAATCTTCTCTTCGCCATCACTATCCATAAGCCGCAAGGCAAGGTCGGAATCGACTTTGTCCGGAAGGTCTTTGAAAACGATGAGCAGAGAAAGTCGAAGAAGGGAAAAGTCGATGTTTCGTTGATCATCAAGGAAGTAGCGGATTACTATTCCCTGACGGAAGCACAGCTGAAAAGTAAGGTACGGACAAGTCAGATAGCCCTCGCAAGACAGATTGCCAGGTATCTCTCCCGCAAAAGGAGGAATATCTCCTATCAGGAAATCGGTAAGGCGTTTGGGAAAGACCATACGACCGTCAGGAACAATGTCCAGAAGATTGAGAAAAGGTCCCTCAACGATCCTTCTCTCAAGCATGTCGTTGATGAACTAAGCGATAAGCTCAAGGATTCCAAATAGGGAAAAGAGAACCTCATCCCGGGTTCTCTTTTTCTTTTATCTTTTTTCTTATCCACAGGGGTTGTGGATAAAAGGGAAGATATACACAGAAATCCCCCTGAAGAAGGAGAAGGAAAGTGACTTGTTCCTAGTGGAATATTTCTCTTTAATTTCCCTTATCTATCGATATTTTCTTCTTTATTTTTCTTTCTTTCCGACAAAAGATAAGAAAGTTATCCACATATCCACCGTCTATCCTTATCCTTCTTCTTTCTTTTTTATCCTACTTAATAAAAGGGAAACGGCCAAATGGGAAGACTCTTCCTTGTAACCTATATTTTTCTTATAATATAAATATTCAAAAAGGAGCCTATTGATAGATGAAACTGACCATTAAAAGAAACGAATTCCTGCGTATGCTCTCTTTTGCCGCGCAGGCCGTTCCTTCCCGTTCCGCAGAAGCCCAGTACAGGAACTACCTGATTGAAGTCACCTCCGATGGCGTCTCCGTCATCGCAAGCGACGGAGATAGGTCCTGCAAAGCCTTTTCGCCAAGGAAGGACGAAAAAGGAAACGATATCATTCTTTCCCTTGAACAGGGAAGCATCCAGGTTCAGGCGAAGACCCTACTGGAAATCGTCTCTAAGCTTTCCAGTGAGATCGTGACCTTAGTCAGGGTCGATACGAACTTCCTTAATGTCTCCGACGATGTTTCTAACTACAACCTAATCACAAAGGCAGGAGAGGAATATCCGGACGTCGCCCTTACAGTTCCGGAAGGAAAAATCGGCTTCCAGGTTCAGGTAAAGGACAGGAAAAAGCTCTTTGATACCACCGCCTATGCCGCAGCTTCCCGTGGACCGAAACCACTCTACTTCGGCGTCAACGTCCGGGCAAACGGAGGTAAGCTCTACTTTTTGGCGACTGACTCCTACCGCAGGGCCCGTAATGCCGTGGAAGTCAAAGACCAGGCTGCCGAATTCAATTTCACCTGCTCTGTTAAGACCCTAAACAGGGTCACCGGATTAAATCCGGAAGAGATGGTCACCATCTACCTTGACGAGCAGCGTGCCCTCTTTGTCTCAAAGAACGCCAGGGTCTCTACCCGTCTTATCCAGGGAGACTTCCCTACTCCGGACCGTCTTATTCCTCCTTCCTTCCCCTATCAGATTACCCTGAAGTCGCAGGAGTTTCTCGCTGCCGCCGACCGTGTCAAGATCATCATTCTCAATGCCGATGACCGGAACAATCGCGTCCGCCTTACCTTGAGCAAAGAGGCCGGTGCGACGATTTCCGCCAATTCGACTTCCATGGGTAACTCCAGCGAGGCACTTAAACCGATTTCCTTAGTCAGGCCGGATGACGAGAACGTCTTTGAAATCGGCTTTAATGTCGACTATGTCACCGCTGCCGTGCGTGCTTTGCAGAGCGAAGAAGTGACTCTGGTCTTTTCTTCCCCTAACCGCAGGTTCAGGGCCAAAAACAAGGATCCTGAGAATATCCAGATCATCACTCCTATCCGTCTTTCTTCTTACAATTAACCGGCGGTGAAAAGATGAAGCCGAAAGGGATTTCTCTTCGAAGGTGGTTCTTCCTTGTCTTAGTGGGCTTGGTCGGACAGCTTGCCTGGTCCTTGGAGAACAGGTACCTGAATACCTTCATTACCTATCTTAATTTCTCCTCCCCTGCCAGTCAGCGCTTTGATTACTCTCTCTATATAGCCCTGACTACGGCTCTTTCGGCGATTGTCGCCACGTTGACGACGGTTTTTATGGGGACACTGACGGATAAGGTCGGACACCGCCGGGAATTCATTTCCTTCGGATATCTTCTCTGGGGAGTGACAACGGCCTGCTTTGGTCTGTTCAACGTCAATTCCTCTAAGGAACTTCTTCCTCTCGCCCTCTCCTCCTCTAGGGCCGCAATCAGGGTCATTATCCTTGACTGTGCAAGGACGTTCTTCGGCTCTAGGGCCAATGACGCCGCCTTTAGCTCCTATGTGACCGGAAATATCGACAAAGAGAACAAGGGAAAGGCAGAGGGCGTCCTCTCTGTCCTTCCTCTTATCTCTAGGCTTGTCCTTTTTGTCGGCTTTAATTCCCTGACTAGTGATTCCAAGGTCGGAGTCCATGATGCAAGATGGGATCTCTTCTTCTATCTTATCGGAGCCATCGTCTTTTTTAGCGGAATCCTATCCTTCTTCCTTAGGCCGAAAGACAAAGGGAAGAAAGGAAGAAATGATCACTACTTCTCTCTTCTTCTCGAAGGATTCAGGATAAAGACCGTCAAAGAGAATAAATCCCTTTATCTTGTCCTACTTACCTATTTCGTCTTTGCCAGCGCCAACAACGTCTTCTTCCCTTACCTGATGGTCTATGTCGAGCATACCTGTCAGATCAGCAATACTGCATCAGGCAGCTTTTTGACTCCTTTTGCCTTAGTCATGGCTGTTTCCCTGCTTCTCGGTTCCCTTCTGACCATCGTCTTAGGTTTTATTTCTGACAGAAGGGGGAAGAAGAAGAGGATACTTCCTCTTTTCGCCCTTTATGGCATTTCCCTTGTCAGGATGGCAATTATTCCTTCTATAGGAGAAAAAGGAAGTTCCCTCCGGACAGGCTATGCCGCTTTTTCCGGAGTAAGGAGGATCTTCGGCTTTGTCGCCATACCGACTATCCTCAACGCCTTAGTCCGGGAGAAAATTCCGCAGGGAAAGGAAGGAGTCTTTAGGGGAGTAAGAAGGATCTTCGTCGTTGCCCTTCCTAGGTGTATCTCCCCCTTTATCGGCGATGCCTTAAATTCCCGTTACGGTTCCCTTTTCCCTGATCCAAGCTTCCCGGAAGTCAATAACCAGGCGCCTAGCGCCTATGGCTACTATAGGGGGCTTGGAATCCTTGCCCTGGCTCTTATCCCTATCTGTCTCTATTTCCGGGAGGAAAAAACACATGCAATGTCTGAAAAGCAATAAAGGCCTAAACAAAGGCTATCTTCTCTCTGATGCTTCCTATTCTCCCTCTTCTTCTTTGCCTCTTCCTGAGCATCCTAATCCCTTCTTCTCCCGTCCGCTTTATGCATCGCTGAACGGACTATGGGACTTTGCAAGGAGCAAAGAGAAGAGCCTTCCCTCTTTTTATCAAAAGAAAATCAGGGTTCCCTTTGCTGTGGAGACGATTGAGTCTTTAGTCAATAGGCTCGTCTCTCCCGATGACTATCTTTTCTATCACCGGGTGATTGAACTTCCGGAAGATTTTGACAAGGAAAGGGTACTGATTCATTTCCTTGGCGTAGATCAGTTCTGTGACGTCTTCCTTGGCTCTCAACTTGTTTTAAGCCACGAAGGAGGAAGGACTCCCTTTGTGCTTGAAGTCCCTTCTTCCTCTTTCCCTCTTGATCTTACCTTGCGGGTAAAGGACCTGACGGATTCCTCTTATCAGACAAACGGAAAGCAGACGCTTAATCCGGGAGGATGGAAGTACTCTTCCTCAAGCGGCGTATATAGGCCGATCTATAGGGAGAATGTCCCTTCTTCCCATCTTGAATCCCTTCTCTTCACCGAGGACATCGACAAGGGAGGAGTCAAAGTCCTCGCCAAGGCCAATAAAGAAGGGACATGCTCCCTTCTGATTGACGGGAAGGAATATAGTGTTCCAACCGGAAAAGAGACCTTCCTTCCCTTGACAGCGCCTCTTACCCTCTGGAGCAGGGAGAACCCGTATCTCTATATGGTCAAGGCTTCCTTTAGGGGCGATACTGTCTCTTCCTATTTCGGACTGAGAAAGAGGGAAATCAAGGAAAAAGACGGATTCAGGCGTCTTTATCTTAACGGAAAGCCGCTCTTCCTGAGCGGACTTCTAGACCAAGGCTATTATTCTTCCTCAAGGCTGACTCCGACAAGCTATAACCAGTATCTTTTTGACATCCAAAAGAGCCTAGACCTCGGTTTTAACTGTCTAAGAGTCCATAGGAAGGTGGAGATCCCCTATTTCTACTATCTTGCCGACAAAAGGGGAAGGCTGCTGATCCAGGACTATCCCTGCGGAGGCTATTCTCCCTCTTTTGTCTCCGTCGTTGCTCCGCGTCTATTCCCCTTCCTCTCTAAGGAGAAGCATATCCTGGCAAAGAAGACCGGAAGAAAGGACAAGGCATCCCTTCTTCTCTTTGAGAAGGAGAGGAAGGAATATCTTCCTCTCTTCCATAACCATCCCTCCATCATCAGGCAGACTATCTTCAATGAAGGATGGGGAGAGAATAAGCCAAGCTATTTCTATTCCTTAGCCAAGCAGATTGATCCAAAGAGGATCTTCGATTCTGCTTCCGGATGGTACGAGGCAGAGAAGTCAGACGTCTTCTCCATTCATACCTATACCCTTCCGAAAAGGAAGCGGAAAAACACTTATAACCGGCTATTCCTGCTTAGTGAGATAGGAGGAATCGGACTGAAAAGGAAAGGCTTCCCTTATCCGAAAAGGTTCGGACATAAGAATGTCCGGACAAAGGAAGAACTGGAAGAGAAGAGGACACATCTTTATCAGAAGGAAATCCTTCCCCAGATTAAGAAGTACGGGCTTAGCGGAGTCATCTATACTCAGCTTAGTGACTGCGAGGAAGAGGCAAACGGACTGTTTGACTATACCCGAAGCCAGAGGAAGGTTAAGGAAGAAATGAGGAAAGAACTGAATGAATGCCTCTACCAGGAGTTTAATCAAGTAAGGAAGTAAAGAACATGGATAAAGAACAGGCTAGGAAACTTTGGGAGTCGATTTACGGCACAAGAACGGTCGCCTATGATTTTGCCGCCCAGGAGATTCATAAGGAAGACTATAAAAACAGCGATTCCTTCTATAACTGGGAAGAGGACTTCATCCGTCCTCTCTCTTCCGGCGGAGTGAACAATGCCGCAAATAGGAGGATAGCCTCTAAGCAGAGCGTTGATTTAAGAAGGGAGAAATCCTCTTTCCGTATCGGGAACGGACTGTTTGAGGTCCGGAAGGGAAGAAGATTCGGGACCTATGCCCTCTATGACGTCACGGACCGCAATCATCCCTTAAGCAGGGAAGTGAGCAAGGAAAACCAGGATGAATTCTATAACCGGAACCGGTTCAATGCTCTCTATGGCGTGAAGCAGGACAGCTTTCTACTGAAGAATCCGAAGAACATCCAGGATGTCTATTTTAAGGAGAACACCAAGGATTTGGATTTAACTTCCCCGGATATTGTAAAGATGCCTTTAGAAGAGGAAGAGAACGATGAGCCAAGAAAGAGTGTCTCCCTTAACGAAGAAAAACCTGCCGTAGCTGAAGAAAAGCCTCTCAGGGAGGATAAGCCAAAAGAAGCAGAGGCGGAAACAACGCCGGTAGTTACAACGGACGATACGACACAAGAAGACATAACCGAGCCTATCCGCCATTTTGGATGGAAGCCTGAGCCTTCTGCTCCTGTCAGACAGGAAAGCGAAGGAGAAGAAAAAGCAGAGCCGGAAGAAAATCCTTCTTCCGACGGACTTAAGCAAGTCAATGAGAACCTTAGACTTGAACTTCAGGAAAGAGAAAAGGACATTCTTCTTCTTAAAGAAGAAAATGGAAAACTTAAGGAGACCAATGAATCTCTTTCCTTAGGGGCGAAGGAGAAAAGGGATGCTCTTGCTGCATCCCTTAAAGAGAAGGAAGAACTTCTCACTAAGAGGGAAGAGAAGAACAGCCAGGATGCCCTTAGTCTTTCTAAGAGGAAGGATGAGCAGACTTCTTTGCTGAATCAGACTCTGGATGAAAATAGTTCTTTAAAGAGGGAAAAGGATGCCTTGACTCAGGAAAAAGACCGTCTGAGGAAAGAAAAAGAAGAAAGGGAAATCTCCCTTTCTTCCCTCAGAAAAGAAAAAGAGGATCTGACTTTCCGTCTTTCGTCTTTGGAAGAAGAAAAGAAGAAGAACAGGGAAGATTATCAGATTTCCAGAATCGAGTGGGAGAAGAAGGAAGGGGAAAGGAATTCCTCTCTTCTGCAGCTACAAAAAGAAAAAGAGGATAGGCGGGAGAATCTTTCCCTCTCTAGGCAGGATAAGGATAAGAATAGGAATGAAGTCTCTTCATTAAAAGAGGATTTGCTAAAGAAAGAGGAGGAATGGAAGAACCAGTCTCTTTCTCTTAATGAAACTATTGATTCGCTGAAGAGTTCCCTTTCTTCCTTAGAGGACGAAAAGAAGAAAATCGAGGAAGAATATGCCGCCTATCAAAGTCAGGCGGAAGAGAATAAGAAAAAAAGCGAAGAGGAGAGTCTCACCCTTCAGGAAGAAAAGAAACAGATTCAGGACCGCCTTAACCTGGTAGAAGCAGAGAAGAATAAACTCGTAGAAGAAAAGACTGCCTTGGAAGCTAGGAACAGTGAAAAAGAAAGCCTGGTCGAAAAGACGGAGACTGTCTTTAAGCAAAGGCAGGATGAATTAAAGGAAAAACTAGATGCTTTGAATAAACAGAGGGAAGAGAAAGACCTCCGTTACGGGAAGCTGAAAAAAGACTATGAAGAACTCGATGCCCTCTCTTCTCTTAAGGACGACCAGAAGGCACAATTAGAGAATGAGATCAAGGAACTAAATGCCACTTTGGATAAAAACAAGGCAGACAGGGAGACTCTGTCTGAGGAAAAAGAGAATCTTTCTGCCAGGCTGAATCAAAGCAAGGCCGATTTTGACTCCCTGACAAAGGAAAAGGAAGAACTCAGTTCTCAACTGAAATCGGCTGAAAGCGAACGGAACCATAGGAGGCAGACTTCCAGGGACTACAACACCAAGCTGACGAACCTCTCTAAGGAATATGAAGAAGCGAAAGCTGACTTTGAGAAGATGAAGGAAGACTATAGCAAGGAGATTTCCTCGCTGAACAAAGAAAAGGAAGACCTTTCCAGTCAGTTAAGCGAAAAAGAAAAACAATATCTCTTCTATCTTGCCGGAGGGGAGAAGTCTGCCTATGACTCTTTCCTTTTCTATAGGAACGATACCTCTACTCCCTTTGACGAAGAACATGTCCGAAAGGCGATTCAGGATAATCCTTCCTTTAAGCGAAAGGAAGATAACGGCGTATATCCAATCCGTGGCGAATGGAAAACAGTGGAAAGCCTTGACGCCTCCTTTGTCGACAGAGAGCGGGCTAGTGCCGCCTTCTCTTCCCTTCTTTTCGATTTCTACTTCGGCAAGGACAAAAACGAAGCCTGCGACTTCTCCGGCCGGATAAGGAAGAGAGACCAGTACGGACTAGAGGAAAGCAATCAAGGCTGGACTTATGGAAAGTACGACACTCTTCTTGATGACGACAAGAAGTCTAGCTACTACCTTGTGAATAGGAAGACGGCAAAGGATCTTTCCTTGACTAAGCCGTTCACTACCAATAGCCATAACTATCACCTAGAAAAAGGAGAGAGAGGATATCACTTTGTCTCCCTTGACGACGTCTACGACATTTATGACCTTCCTAAGGCGAGGGAAATCACGGCCCTTAACGAAAAGAAGACAACGCCTGTTCTTTATCTTTTCGTCAAGAGGACCCCGATTAACGGAGAAGATAGGAAGGGAGACGATGTGAAAGCCTTCTTCGATCTTCTTGACCGTACGGTCTATCGGGCCTGCCCTTCTTCCTTTAGGGAGAGGAAAGGAACCTTAAGAAGGAAGGAAAGCTATGCCTTCCTAACCTTCGATGGGACAAAGGAAGGAGCCTATAAGGAAGTCCTTTCCTATGCCACCTTGCTCAATTCCTACCGGAATGCCTTTAAGAAGGAAAACAAGCTGAATGCCGTCATTGTCTTAGATCAAGTCAGGCTCCCCTTCTCCTTCCGTCATCTTTCCTTCGAAAACAGGCTCAGCGAGACTAATGACAAGGAAAGGAAGGCTGTCTATTATCATCTTCTTCAAAGGCCGATGGTCGATTCGACCATCAAGCGGACCATCCACATCGGTCCTTCGATTCTTCCTAGGCTTAATCTTCCTTCAGAGCGGCTTACCGAGTCTTCTTTCATCAGCCCTAACTTCGCCCTTATCTATAATTTTAAAAATAAATTCGTTAGGTACAACTATGGATACGAGATCAAGAAATAGCTTCTTGTTTCACGTGAAATAATCAGGAGTAATCAAATGGACATTGTCAAACGTTTTCTTTCTTATGTGGAAGTCGATACAAGGGCCGGGGAGGCAAAGGATGACGGACCCTCTTCTTCTAAGATTTTGAATCTGACGGAGAAGCTTCTCTTAGAGCTTCAGAAGCTTCATCCCTATGCTCTGTCCGTCAACCGCTTTGGCATCATCGATGCCAAGTTCTCTGGTGAAGGAAACAAGCCTAGGATTGCCTTTTTAGCCCATAGGGACACTTCTCCCCAGGCTAGCGACAGCAATGTCAAGGCTAGAATTGTCACTTACGAAGGAAAGGATATTCCTCTTGGTGACGGAAAAATTCTGTCGGAGAAGGCTTTCCCACAGCTTTCTTCTTCCCTCCATCATCCTCTAAGGGTGACGGATGGGACGACCCTTTTAGGGGGAGACGATAAGGCCGGAATTGCCATCATCAGGGATGCCCTTTGCCAAAGGGTGGAGAATAAGCTTCCCCATCGCCCTTTGGAAATTATCTTTACGACGGATGAAGAAATCGGCGTGGATGCCGAACATGTTTCCCGTGAGCTCATTGAGGCTGAATATGGTTATACGGTGGACGGAGGAGACTCCCAGTATGTCTCTATCGAAACCTTTACTGCAAAAAGCAGGAAGGTGGAGATCAAAGGAAAGTCCATTCATCCTGGCGAAGCGAAAGATAAGCTTCTTTCCGCCGTCAATGTCGCCATTGACTTCCAGAATGCTTTGCCAAAATACCTCCGTCCTGAGCATACCTGTGGAAAAGAGCCGTTCTTCCATCTCTGTTCCTTAAATGGGGACGAGGAACGTGCCACTAGGGACTACATCATCCGCTCCTTCGATGAAAAGGAAATCGAAAGGCTTGCCTCTTTGGCCCGTTTTACGGCAAAAAGAAGGAACGAACTTTATAAAGATGATGTCATCAAGGTTGAAATCAGTGATCAGTACCATAATAGGAAGAGTGTCCTTGACCAGCATCCTTCCATTGTCAAAGAAAGGAAGGATGCCTATCAAAGACTGAATATGCCCTATGAGGAAGAGGCCGTCAGAGGAGGAACGACAGGCAGTCAGCTGTCCTTTATGGGCCTACCCTGTCCGAACCTTGGAACCGGTGATCATAATAGGCATGGACCGTACGAATATGTCGACCTTGAACAGAGGAAGGCAAGGTCTCTTCTCGTTAAGGAACTAAGGAAAGCTTAGACTGGAAGCGTTTACACACAAAAGAGGAAATGTCTATCTTTTATCATTTTGATAGAAAAGTGTCCTATTTTCGGCAAAACAAGAGAATAATTGTTTCCTTTTTCCGTAATTTGTTTAGCCTTTGCTATTCTTATTTCTTTCTACTTAGGCATAAATTGTTTAAAATCAATGATGCCGTATTTTCAATTCATCCGATATAAGGAGGAAGATTCAGATGAAAAAAGTATTTAATATCCTATCTTTCGGCGCACTTCTCTCGTTAGGCGTCTTTGCTTCGAAATCCTCGACTGGATTAGATCTCTCTGCAATTGCCCCTAAGGCAGAAGAAAACACCTACAGGGTGACTGTTGCAGGAGATGTGAAGAACGATCCAAATGGCGCACGCAGGGAAAAGAACCGTGTCCTGAATGAAATCAAGTACCGTCTTCCACAGGATTCCTATGAAATCACCTATGACTATGATGTCCTGTTCAACGGCTTTGCCATTCAGGTGAAGTCCGATTCTGCTTCTCAGATCCTGAAGCAGATTGCCGGCGTGAAGAGTGTCGAACTTTCCCATCGTTATGCCGCTTCCTCGGCTACCGCATCTGCCGGAACCCTTGCCGACGGGGATGGTTCGACCACGACAAAGAGCCAGTATAATCAGAACAAGGAACTTCAGCTGACCAATTTCTCTGCCGAGACAAGGAAGGCGAGAAAGGAAGACCTTGGTGCAGATGCCAAGATGGGCAAAGGCATCAAAATCGGTATCATGGATACCGGTCTTTATCTTAACCAGGTCGAAGGAACCAGTGAGCGTACTGAATTAGAAAAGAATCCTCCGAAGGAAAACGGAAAGAGCCTTCTTAATGCCGCTGCTTTTAAGAACCTTACCTCCAGTGAAATCGCAGAAGACGGATGGCATAATAAGAAAGAAGTCGATGCCCTGTTCACGGATAAGAACGGAAAGATCAATGCTCCGGACTACACCTACATCAACGAAAAGATTCCTTTTGCCATCGATGTCGCCGATATCGATAACAATGTCGATCCGACCGGCGGAAGCCAGGACAACGTCCATGGCACGCACGTTGCCTCTCTTGCTGCTTCTAACGGCGATGAATTCCAGGGAATTGCCCCGGAAGCCCAGCTTGCCATTTTCAAGGTCTTTGGAAACAATGCCGCAGGTGCAAGCGATGCCTCTGTCTCTAAGGCCCTTGAATATGCTGCCCAGAGGAAACTTGATGTCGTCAATCTTTCTTTAGGTAGTGCATTAGACGAATTCCGTTCTGCGACTTCCGAGACCACTCAGAATGCCATTAAAGCCTGCGAAGAGGCTGGCGTCATTGTCAACTTCGCTGCCGGAAACGACGGAAAGTCCACCTATGCCGGCGATACCGGTTATTCTGACTGGACGACTGATGATGTCGAGACTGGTATTTTAGGAAGCTATGCCGTCAGGGACGAAAAGACCAACGTCATCGCTGCCTCTAACCCGGATAAGGCCTTCTTCAGCTCCGTTAGGATTGTCGGAAACAATGCCGTCTCCTTCTCTGACCAGGTGACAAACCGTGTCGGCATGGATGACAAGGATAAATACACTACCGAGCATCCTTTGACTGAGCTTCTTAACGGTGCCAACGAAAAAGATCTGCAGTATGTTCGTATCGGAGGATATGGCAATGATGACGACTATGAAGAGGCCTCTGCGGAAGGACATGATGTCAAAGGTAAGATTGCCGTTGTCGATCGTGGAAGTACAACGTTCCGTGAAAAGGTTGAAATAGCATATAGTCACAAAGCCTCTGCTTTAATCGTCATCAACAATGTCCCTGGCGTCACGTTCAACAGGAACATGGACTTCAATGGCTACAAACCTTATATTCCGGTCGTGTTTGTCTTCCAGACGACCAGCAGCTATTTTGGCGATGTCAATAAGGAAGGCACACTGACTCTTGCCCAGAACACGGTAAAGGAATCTCCTTCCGGCGGTGTCTATGCTTCCTTCTCCTCCGATGGCTCCGATGCCAATCTGGATATTTCTCCGACCATTTCTGCCCCGGGCTATCAGATTATCGGTGCTATCCAGGCTGATAAGCATGGTCAGCAGTCTGCCGGTGTTCAGATTGATACTTCTTATATCTACGGCTATGAATATAGGGACGGAACCTCTATGGCTACGCCGAACCTTACCGGTGCCCTTGCCGTTGCTCTAAGCCAGCATAAAGGAGAGAGCGATTATGCCGAATATAAGACCAAGCTCTCTAAGATTGCCATGTCTACGGCTGATTCCCTCCACGATTCCTCTACCGAGAAGAATCCTGCCTCCATCCGTATTCAGGGTGCAGGACGAATCAACGTCAAACGTATCCTTGATGCCGACTCCTATGTCACCACAGAATTAAATCAACTTGATGACGGATCTGCTTTTGGCGATTCCAAAGCCGAACTTGGAAACGAGGGAACACTAAAGCAGGAAAATCTTGATGCCGATAAGGAAGCTTACATCGAGATTCCTTACACCATTCATAATGATAGTGATAAGGAACAGACCTATACTCCGTCTCTGACTTTACAGATTCCGCTTCTCCGTGCCCAGGTTACTTCACAACAATATCAGGACGAACAGAAAAACGAAAGCGGATCGACCAAAGATACTCCTGAGACTCTAGTCGATCAGATTACTAGGTCCGTCCTTGACGATGTCGTCACTATTCCCGATAGTGCCTATCAGGGTACTTCTAAGGGTGAGGTCACTGTCCCTGCAAACGGAACCAAAACTGGAACAAGGAAGGTCCGTATCGATAATCTTCAGTATGAACGTTCTTTCTCCGATGCTGCTGATGCCCCTACTGCCTTTAAGGGAACCCTCCGTGAATACTTCGCCAAGTATTTTAAAAATGCGGGCGGTAGCTATGTCGAAGGGTTCCTGACATTCAAGAATTCTTCTTCTACTTCCGACAAGAATCTTGATTTGAGCATTCCGTATCTTGGTTTCTATGGTGACTACACCAAAGGTGCTGCCGTCGAACCGTTCAGCCAGGACAAGGAAGCCAACCATGTCTATACTTCTGAACTCATTGATTCCCGTAGGAAGAATCTGACTGCTACGTATGCAAAGACCAATGCCTACACTGGATCCACTCTTGCCTTACATGGCGGAAAGGTCTCAGATAGCGTTGTTAGCAAGATCGGCTCTAGGGATACGGCTGCCATTAAGACAATCAATCCGGAATTCCAGATTGCTACTCCGGACACCAATAATCCGGATACGATTTATGCCGGTGCAAAGAATTACTCTGACCACCTTGTTGCAACCTTCTTCGTCAACCGTACGATTTCCGCTTCCAAATATTCCATCAAGGACTCCTCAGGTAAAGAAGTCCTCACGGATACAATTGATAGGCTGACTGCCAGCGGAGACGACACCTTTATCGCCTATGATAATGGCGGAAAGCTCTATAAGTCTTGGCTGAATGAGTCGAGGAACATCAGCCGTGGCTATGCCGATATCGACCTTTCATCCTTAGCTGGGGGAAACTATACTATCGATTTTTCCTTCACTCCTCTTGCCACCGGCAAGGAACAGACAAGGAAGCAGTATAAGCTTGTCATTGATAAGAGCATCTCCTCTTCCTCCGGTTACGGCTTTGAAGAAACAAAGTATGGCACACAGAGGACCATCAAGACGGATGCCAATTATGTCGACTGCGGCGGTAGTAGCGTTATTGCTGAGAATGGTTCTGTCTCCTTCAATGTCCCTTCTTCCAGGCTTGACAGCGATAAGATTTTCGCTAGCCTATTACGTTATTCCGGAAGCTCTGTCGGTTTAGTCGTTCATCCTTCCGAAAATTCCGTTGCCGTCATTTCTCAGGATCTCACCGATGAGAAGTACGATTTCAGCTATAGCCAGACTAGGTTAGATGAAAACTATGTCTACTTCGATGTCAGTCTTCTCAATGCTAAAGGCGATGACTTGAAGACTACAACCGAGTTTACGGTTCTTATCCATGTCGGCAAAGGACTGAATAAAGACGATTTGGATATTCTTGTCGACAATGACGAGGCTACCTTCGACTATGATGCCACTAGCGGTTTTGTCACTCTCCATAGGCCGAAAGGCGCTGTCTCTGTTCAGAGGAACTATGTCCCTGTCGCCGTCGGCGAGGCGGCCAAGACCGCAAGAGAGGCTCTTGAACCAAGCAATCCGAACAACTCCTCCAATAATTCCAATACGTCTAATCCCAGTGGAAAGAACAAAGTCAACGTTGCCGCCATTGTCGGCGGTGTTGTCGGCGGTGTTGTCGTCCTTGCCGCCGCCGGTTTGGTCGTATTCTTCGTTCTGAAAAAGAAGAAAGCCGAGCCGAAGCAGAACTAATCCGAATCTCTGAATGTTGATTACCGGCCTGGCTGAAGAATCTCAGCCGGGCCTTTCTTTCAAAGGAAAATATCATGAGGATCAATCCCGATACACTGAAAAGAGTCATTATTTGGATCATCTTGTCCCTTCTTGCCCCTCTTTCCATCATCCTTTGCTATTTTCTTGGACATAGGGGTTTATCCGACTGTTTTCTTATTCCAGGTGTTGTCTATTTGGCTATTGCCCTTTTTGCCTTTATCATCCGGAAGGGAACCTTTGACGTTTTTTTCTATCAGTTTGGCAATCTTATTGACTCTTTCCGAAAAGGATCGCCTAAGCGCTATGAGAATGCCGGAGACTATAAGTTTGCCAGGCAGAGACAGCGTCAGGCGAGCGCGTTTTGTTATCTCCCTTTCCTGATACTAGGCGGGATTTTCCTGATTTGCAGCATTATATTTGCGTTTGTATTATAAATTAGAAAGCGGTATCATATAGTGCTATGTTCTTATCTACCGGCTTTTTTGAAATCAATTTTTTTCAATATGGTAAGATATGATGATTAATGCTGACCATCTCTATTTTTAATATTGGAGGAAACAAATATGAAAAAAAGAACAGTTAGGCTGACTAGGCTTCCCTTACTTGGAAGTGTCATTCTTCTTGGCTCCTGCCATCACGACAAGGAATCTAACACAAATGGCGTGAATTCCGCTCAGACTTCCACGAACGATGGTGATCTGATTGTCACCTATGACGGACAGGAAGTCGAAAACGGCGCGAATCTGACGATTTCCGTCGGTTCCAAAATCGGACAACTTGTTGTCGACGGAACGACTGCTTCTTTTGCTTCCAGCAATGACAGCGTCCTTGCCGTTGATGCAAACAGCGGTCTTCTTAATCCTAAGGCTGTAGGTACCGCCGTTATCACGATCACCGGAGCTAAGGGAAGTATGTCCCTCAATTTCACTGTCGAAGCGGTAACTGTCGCTACCGGGGTCCAGTCTTATGCAACGGCCAGCTATGAAGAACGTGCCAAGATTCTCGGCAACCTTGAAAAGTATGCGGTCGACAATTATCTTACCGGCATCACTCTGTTCTCTAACGGAAGTTATGTTTGCTATAACTCCCGTTATGTTCCTGAGCCTCGTGAATATATCTCCGGCTATGGCTGGGGCACTAGGCGTGAGGGTAAACTGACCAAGGCGATTGAAAATTGTACTTCCGGCGGAGATCCATGGCATTATCAGATCGGTACTTCCTCTCTACCGCAGACGGCTAACGCAAGGAGTTCTAGTGGCTCCGATGTCTCTGATTTCGATGCCTATATTTCCTCTGCCTATTACGGAACGCGTCTTAACTCCACTAAGGACGGCTACGAATGGATTCCTGTCCTTGCCAAGGCAGATTGCCCCCGTCCTATCGCTATCGGCAATAACGAGCAGCCAAACGATGCTACCCTGAACCGGCGCTGGCGTATCTATGTCCGTACCGGAAGAGATGCACCGAAGTATGCTACCGGCTCCACTCTTCCTCAATTCAGTAAATTCAACGGACAGGAAGTCAAGCTCGAAGATTATCTGACCCGTTTGAAATTCAGGCTTACCCAGTATAATTCTCAGTCACGTGGTGCAGAAATCACCACAGGCGTCTCCGGTATTACCGGTGCTGCAAACTACTATAACCATACTACCAACAAAAAGAATAAAGATGATCTTTGGAATGACGAACTTTGGGATAAATACAGGACACAGACAAAGAACCTCTTTACCGGCTCCGATGAAAAGGGTGAATATATCGAATTCAACCTTCTTTATCCCTGCACCCAGTTCTACGCCAGGTACTATCTCTCTTCTAACCTCTATGCGCCTCTTCCGGAAGCATTCTTAAAAGAGACGGGAACCGATTACGGATCAAATATAGATAAAACCTCCTCTGACAAAGGCTATGATGCAACTCCAAAGGACACTACTCTTTCTGTTGGCCCGTACTATATTACCGCGTGGGAAGATAAACATATTTTTGTTTCTAAGAACGAAGGCTATCATGAGAAGGTCGATACCTTCTCCGATGGCTCTACCCGTGATATCTATCAGATTAAGGGCTTTGACTGGACTGCTTTCACAGGCGCAACTAACACACTACTTAGTAATAAATTTCTTAACGGGGAAATCGATTCCTACTCTCCGGATAAGAATGCCTTAACTGATGGTTCTTTTGGTACAAAAGGAACGGCCATTTCTGAGGGATCTGGAAATAAGGGCAGGACATGGAAAAGCTACAAGACTAAGGCGGATTCTAACTTTAAGATTAACATTAACGCCACTACTGAGGAACAGTGGAATAAGAGGTTTGGCACGAACGGCAGCGTCCATAAGCATGATTCCTCTGTCAGTGCAAGCCAATACACTAAGTTCTATCTATCCAATAAAAACTTCCTGAACTTTTTAAGCTTCGGGCTTAACCGCCAGAAAATCTGTCAGGACCGTGGTAGGACTCCGACCCAGGAATATCTTTCCGATAACTACCTTATCGATCCGGAGAATTCTATTTCCTATAATTCTACTGATGCCCATAAGGCTGTCCTTGCCGACCGGTACAATGAGACTTATGGTTATAATGCCGATGCTGCGGAAGCACAGCTTGACAAGGCTAGGCAGGAAGTCATCATCCCGAATAAATCCAAGCTTTCGACGAAGAACCCATCCGGTACCCCGGGAACCAGCCAGAATCCTTACCTTCTTTCTTTAGACAGGAAATGGAGGAATTCCGGTGATGTGAAATCTTATGGCGATGTGTTTGATTCCTGGGCAGAGATTGCCAACAAGTTGTTTAAACAAAAATATAACGGAAGTTATGAATTCGTGGTTAATCAGCACGATGGCGGAAGTGACTATAATGCTGTTTATGATGCAAGGAAACAGGGCGAATTCCAGCTTGGTTTTGGTGCCATTACCGGAAATGCCCTTGATCCTCTTTCCTTTAGGGAAGTCCTGAAATCCGATAACTCCTCCGGCTTTACTCTTAACTGGGGTCCGGATACTTCCGAGGTTTCCGATAGTATCGTCTACGACGGGAAAAAGTGGTCCTATGACGGATTATGGAAGGCAGGAACTACTGTCGCTGCCCTAGATAACGAAGGCAAGCTCGCCCGTGTGGAGAATGTCTCTACCGGTGGTACGACTAGCGCCGGTATGAAGTACCAAAAACTGGACAAAGCAGCCAAATCCGTTTCCTACGCCCTTTCCTTCAAGAGCTTTACCGATGCCGGTGCCGTCATTAAGGAACTGATTGCCACCGCCGGTTCGAAATCTTTCTCTACCGCCAGTTTAAGTGAAACCAGTGCCACTGATAAGGCTAAGGTTGCCCAGATTTTCGGCGAAGCCGGAGTAAGCGCCATTACTAAGGATAATCCGACTCTCATTGTCACATTAATCGACGATTTGAATACTTCTACCGAAGGCGATAACAATTCTGTTGTCACGGTCGCTGTCTCTTACACGATTAACGTCAATGGTATCGATATCGATAGTCAGGAAGATATTGAGCTAGTACCTTACGTTGTCGCATCTGTCAAAAAATAACCTGCTTTTGTTCGGCCGCTAAAATGAAAAAACACGTACCATACTTAGTAAAGTATTCTCTCCAGCGTATATTGCTTCTTTTGGTGACAACTTTCATCATTCTCACCATTACTTTCGTTTTGATTAAATTGTTACCGGATGCGGCGATTACCGGAAATGAGGCATCGCAGTTTGCTTTCTGTCAGGATCAGTTGGCTAAAGGTTATTACCTCGTTTTTTCGGAACCACAAAAAGGATTAGGGGAAGCAATTTTAAACTACAAGGATCCTGTGGGGGTCTCTCACGTTTTTTACCGTAAACCCATTATTCAGCAGTATGGCGCCTGGATAAAGGGTATCTTCACCAAGTGGGACTGGGGAACTTCTTCCGCAGTAGAACGTGGCCGTGCCGCAAGGACGATCATCCTTAACCGAATCAAGCCGACTATTCTGATTAACATTGTCTCTTTGCTTGTCGCTCTTCCTCTTGGCTTTGCCTTCGGTATCCTTGCCGCTTTAAAGAAGAATAAGCCGACTGACCATGTCATCTCTACATTAGTCATGGTTTTCATCTCCGTTCCTTCTTTCGTTGTCATCTCCTTACTTAGGCTCTGGCTAGCCTTCAACACTAATTGGCTCCCGTCAAGATGGCCGGCCACCAATGCCTCAGTCGGGGATTATGCTAAGGCACTTGTCATTCCGGTTCTTTCCATCAGTTTCGGCACGATTGCCGGATTTACACGTTATACCCGTGCCGAGCTTACCGAAGTCAGGTCAAGCGAATTCCTTCTTCTCGCCCGTACGAAAGGACTGACTAAGCGGCAGTGTGTCATCCGGCATGCTCTGCGTAATTCCATGGTTCCGATTATCCCGATGGTCATCGGTCAGTTCATCTCGATTCTTTCCGGATCCATCATTCTTGAACAGCTCTACTCCATCAATGGCATCGGAGGACTTTATATCGAAGCACTCAATGCCAAGGACTGGAACGTTCTTCTTGTGGATATGGCCGTCTACACCGTCATCGGCCTTGCTGCCAACCTAGCCGTTGACTTAAGCTATGGCCTTGTCGATCCCCGTATCCGCAGGGGTGCCAAGGGGGCATAGAGTATGAAAAACAAATTCGAGAACTACGATATCTCCTCCGTGGAGAATAGGATTCAGGCCGGCAGCGAAGTCGATGAGCTCAACGGTAAGAAGATTACCGATGGTGATTTTAAACTTGTCCAGCAGGACAAGAGCATCCATGACGTCAAGTTCACGACTAAGCCAACCACCTTCTTTAAGGATGCAAGGAAACGATTCGTCAAGAATAAATCCTCCGTCGTTGGAGGTATCATTCTCGGCGTCCTCTTTGTTCTGTCTCTGATTCTTCCGATTAATGGTGTGATTCCCTTTGATATTTCCGGCCGGAACAACTATGAGACAAATCTCCCTCCGAAGATCTTTGAGGCCGGAAACGGCTTTATGGACGGAACGCGGTGGCATAAGAACGAAGCCTATCCTTATGATGCCGAGGGAAACTATATCGGTTCTTTTGCCTCTAAGGATGTCATTGTCAAAATCGACAATAAGCGTAATGGCTACAGTGACGGATATGCAAAGGATGCTACCGGCGGTTTTGCCTACCTTAATGGTGCACAGACTGCTTCCGAGGAAAGGCGTTATAGGTACTCCTATAACTATACTTATGACTTAAATAACACCTACACGGTCGAATATACCCTCGGTTCCTCCTCTGCTGCGACTGGAGAGAGGCCGGATTATTCCCTTCTCTTCTATACGAAGAGCGGAGGACAGTTTGTTGTCCTTGACCGCACTTCCACTTATCCTTCTATCGCCTCTAAGGCAGAGAACGAAGCGAAGATTTCCTCTTATGAGAAAATGAGTGTCAATCTCACTCAATTGCTTAAAGACAATGACGATATTAAGAAGATTAGGGGAAATAGCACATCCATAGCCGGTTCTCTCGGTCTTGTTTTCTTTACGAAGACGACCGCCACCACTTCTCTTTATGTCAAGGACTTTGTAGTTACTTCTTCCTCCTCCTCGAAAAAGGAAAAACAGGAGCTTGCAAACCGTTCCTTTACGGATGCTAATGCCATGGTCGGCGAGCTGAAGAGAGTGGACGGAAAAGACAACGTCAAATTCTGGACGAGTAAGACAGACTCTGCCTTCATTCCCTGCGATGTCGTCTCTACCCGCTGCGATATCCTTTATGACGAATATGAGATTGCCTATGGTCTGAAGAATGACAGGCCGGTTGCCATGTCCACAAGGAAGGACTGGGCAGATAAAGGCTACATCACTTTCAACGAAAAGAACCCAAGGCAGGGTTTCTCCGTGACGGAAGAAGGGAAGAACCGAAACGATGTCTATGTCGTCAATATCGAATCAGCGACTCCGGTTACCATAGACGGAGAATCCACCTTCTCTCTCAAATGCACGGTCATGAGGTACAAGTACCTTGGGTACACTTCTATCCCTAAACATATTCTCGGAACGGAGGCGCAGGGAAAAGACAGGCTTAAGTATGTCTTTTCCGGTCTCCGCACTTCTCTGATTCTCGGCGTCATCGTCTCCGCCATCAACATTCTTATCGGTGTCGTCTGGGGCTCCATCTCCGGCTATTTTGGCGGGCTTACCGATTTGACGAGGGAACGTATCGTCGATATTCTCTCTGGTAGGCCTTGGATTGTCTTAATGACGGTTCTGACCCTTAAGCTCGGACAGAACTTCTTTGTCTTCGCCCTTGCCTTATGTCTTACCGGCTGGATTGGAACGGAGAGCATTACCCGTTCCCAGTTCTACCGATACAAGAACCGGGAATACGTTCTTGCGGCAAAGACGCTTGGTGCAAAGGCACCTCGTCTTATCTTCCGTCATATTCTTCCTAACGCCATCGGTACGATTGTCACTTCCTCCGTTCTTAGGATTCCCTCTGTCATCTTCAACGAAGCCACTATCTCCTACCTTGGACTTGGCTTAAAGAACGCAGACTCCTTAGGCGTCATCCTTTCCGATGTCCAGAACGTCAGGCAGACCTATCCTTATCAGATGATCACTCCTGCCGTCATCATTTCCTTATTGATGATCTGCTTCAACCTCTTTGGAAACGGATTGCGTGATGCCTTTAACCCGTCACTGAAAGGAACCGATTAATCATGACAAGTGAAAAAGAACAGTCTCCGGTCATCCTTTCCGTACAGGATCTCCGTGTATCGTTTAAGACGGATGAAGGATTGGTCCATGCCGTCCGTGGCGTCTCCTTTGATTTGCATCAGGGAGAGACACTCTGCATCGTCGGTGAGTCCGGATCCGGAAAGTCGGTTACCTCGAAGACTATTATGGGCATCCTCCCTGCCTCTGCCATCATCGAAAGCGGAAAGGTAAGGTATGAAGGAGAAGACCTCACCAAGGTCGAAGAAAGTGAATTCCATCGGATCCGTGGTCACAAGATCGGCAGGATCTTCCAGGATCCTCTTTCTTCCCTTAATCCGATCAGGAAGGTCGGTAAGCAGATTACTGAGGCTAGGCTTGTTAACTCCAATCACAGGAAACAGCGCTTTGATAAGAGGATTTCGACTCAGGAAGCCGCTTTTAAAAACGGCAAGGTCAAACGGAAGAGTGCAATTCTTGCCGCCAAGAATAAGGTCATTGCTTCGGATGCGTCTTTTGACGAACAGATTTCTGTCCTTGAAAGTGCGCTCCGTGATAAGAAGAACACTCTTTCTGAAAGGAAGAAGGACGATTCTTCCTATCCGAATGAACAGGCTTCCTATCTTGCCTTGAAGGAAGAGACGGCAAAGAAGATTGCCTCTCTTAAGGCAGAGAAGAAGCAGAAGCATAAGGAGCTTAGCGCCCTCATTGCCCCTGCAAAAAAGGAAGCAAACGAGAAATATAAGGCTGAATATCCGGCCTTGAAAGCTGCCCTTGACGAAGCAAAGAAGAAAGCCAAGGAAGCCAATGCTGCCTATAAGGCAGAGGCGGATAGGATCCATAAGGACCATAGGGCTAAGCTGAAGCAGGAGAAAAAGGACTGTCTTGCTTCGATTAAGAAGGACTATGGTGAATATAAGAAGCAGAAAAACGGAAGTCTTTCCAAGTTCTACGCAGAAATCCGTTCCTATTGGTCTCGTTATAGTACGGTGCTAGGCAAGGTTGCTGCCGAGAAAGAAGAACACCGGAAGAAATTCCGTCTTACTCATAAGGAAGCCAAGGAAGTCGCCCTGAAGGTCAGGGAAGAAGTCGGCATCCCTCAGCCGGAAGTCCGCTACAATCAGTATCCTTTTGAGTTCTCCGGCGGAAGGCGTCAACGTATTGTTATTGCCATTGCTTTGACGGCCAATCCGGAAATCCTGATTTGCGATGAGCCGACGACGGCTCTTGATGTCACGATTCAGGCTCAGATTCTTGAACTGATCAACCGGTTAAAGAGAGAACGTCATAGGTCCATCATCTTCATTTCCCATGATCTTGGTGTTGTTGCCAATAGGGCCGATAGAGTTGCCGTCAGGTATGCCGGAAAGATTGTCGAAGTCGGTACGGCAAACGAAATCTTCTATGATCCCCGTCATCCTTATACCTGGGCTCTTCTCTCCTCCATTCCGGACATCGATTCCAAGGAGAAACTGGAAGCTATTCCTGGCACCCCTCCTTATCTTCTCAATCCTCCAAAAGGTGATGCCTTTGCTGCCCGTAATAAGTATGCAATGGCTATCGACTTTGAACAGGAACCTCCCTACTTCAAGATTACCGATACCCATTATGCGTCGACCTGGCTTCTTGATCAGCGTGCCCCGAAAGTGGAGAAACCGAAGATTGTCTCCCAACGTATCAAAGCCAGCTTACTTAAGGCAGGTGTGAAAAATGAATCAGAACTTGAAAAATAACGGCTTGACGGACAAACCTGTTCAGGAAAAGAAGAAGCTTGGCCACGGGGTGACCTATAATAAGCAGGAACTTGTCGACAATGGCATCCTTGTCTCTGTCCGGCATCTGAAGAGGTTCTTCCCTATGGGCGGAGGCAAGAAGCTGAAGGCCGTCCACGACGTTTCCTTTGATATCAAGAAGGGAGAATGCTTCGGCCTTGTCGGAGAATCCGGATGCGGAAAGACGACGACCGGACGGTCCATCATCCGCCTTTATGAGCCGACAAGCGGCTCCATCTACTTCAAGGGCCACCGTATCGCCGCAGGCGAGAGATGGAATCAGAAGGAGATTAAGTGGTCCAAGATTAAAAACTGGGTCATCATCAAACAGATTAAGCAGCAGAGGAACAGCGATCTTTCCGAGAGGAACAACAATACTCCGGAAGAACAGGCCGAGTACAATGCCGTCAAGCAGAAATACGAGGATCAGATTAAGAAAATCAAGGCCCATGTTGCCTCTATCCGTGCCGTTCAGAAGAAAAAGATTAAGCAGATCCGTTATGACGAACATCATGTCGACCGCAAGCTGAGGAGTAAGAGGCAGAGGATCTTCCAGGATCCGATTGACTCTCTTGATCCCCGTAGGACGGTCGAAGACATCATTCAGGAAGGACTGAAGATTCAAGGTCACCGTAACCGGGAAGAGAACCACAAGAAGGCCGTTGAGGTCCTCCAGGAAGTCGGTCTGATTCCGGATTACTGTTCCCGTTATCCCAATGAGTTCTCCGGAGGACAGCGCCAGCGTATCGGTATTGCCCGTGCCATTATCAGGAATCCTGACTTCAGGATCTGCGATGAACCGATTTCTGCCTTGGATGTCTCTATCCGTGCCCAGATTATCAATCTTCTCAACGACTTAAAGGAGAACCACGGGCTCACCCTGAGGTTTATTGCCCACGACTTATCCGTCGTCAAGTACTTCTGTGACCGGATTGCCGTAAGGTACTTCGGCGAGATGGTCGAGAGGGCATCAAGCGATGAGCTCTTCGCCCATCCTCTCCATCCCTATACCCGTGCTCTTCTCTCTGCCATTCCTAAACCGGATCCTTTAAGCGAGAAGAAGCGGAAGCGGATCATCTATAATCCCGCCAAGGAACACGACTATAGCCAAGAGAAGCCTTCTTTTGTTGAAATCGTCCCCGGTCACTTCGTCTTAGCCAACTCGAAGGAAATCACTCGCTATAAGGAAAGGATCAAGGAAGACGATAGGAAGAATGCAGAATTAGAGGCTCAGCGGAAGAAGGAAGGAATAGAGTACTAAAAAGGAACCGCTTACAATTCAAGTAGAAGATACTCTCCTATTCTTGTCCTACGTTGAAAATGTGCCGTAAATAAGGGAAAAATAGCGAAAGCGGAGATAGCTATAAAGAAATAGCCCCCCTTTCGCTGTTTATGTTTAATCAATTAAAATTTAATTTCTCTAATAAAATAGAGAACGAAAATTGAATTACTTTTCGGAGGAATATCAAAGATGAAAATGAAAAGTTTATTAAGGGCCGTGTTAGCCGTCAGTGCATTTGGCCTTGTCGGTTGTGGAGAGAAGACGTCTGATTCTACTGTTTCCGCACCTGTTGCGGTTACGGATGATGACAAGATTACCAGGAAGGGAAGCACGACCTTTGAGGTCGACCAGACCGTCACTCTCCGTTTCTCGGTTGCTAATGCAGTCCGTAATAAAAGGGTCAATGTCGAAATCGACAATGTGGATGTTGCCGGAATTCTTTTGACTGACGGCAGCCTTGACTCTACCGCTTCTAGCGTCAGCAACGTCAAGATTCAGGGTATCCAGGAGGGAACCGTCAATCTGAAGGTCACTTCCGTCGAGACCGGAAATTCCAATACTTTTACTTTGACTGTCACTGCAGCTAAACCTACCCTTCGCCAGGCTCTTACTTCCTTGGCATCTGCAACGAATTACACCTTCACCGGTGTACCGGAAGATGAGTCATTAAAGAATGCGATTACTACTTCTGTTGTCAAACGGACGGAGAAGGTTTTGATTAACACCGATGGTGAAGGAAAGAACCTCTGGACATTTAAATCATCTCAAGAAGGAGTCGCTGGTTACGCCCGTTATGGTCTTGCCGTCAATAAAGATGGTCAAGCATTCTATCTTGATAAGGCTGTCCGTCAGAAGGCCGATAGCGAAGAAACAACCACGGATGAAAATTTCCGCAGCCCTGCTGAACTTGCTGTGACGAATAACGGCTTCCTGAATGACAAGAATTTTGCCGGAGATCCGGCTGCATTCAACACCTATACCTATTATTCTTTCTCCGTTATCGATCCGTCCTGGGCTACTGCCGATAAGGCCGATGACAATATCTATAAAATCGAAGGAAGCGAAAACGACAGCTATGCCGCCATTCTGGAATGCAGGCTTTGGAACCTTGTCGATCCTACCGGAATGATTACCAATAGGCAGCTTAAGAAAGACTATACCTTTGTCGATGCCGCTGCATGGGTGGATACGACTGTCCAGGTCAATGGCTTAAACGATATTGTCGTTACCATTACTCCCACTGCCAATTCCGGATTGAAAAAGATTCTTAGCGCCGATGCCACATCGTATGGAGAATATCCGACCATGGTCGGAACTCTCTCCGATATCGGAACAACCGCTATGGCTCAGGAAATCAATGATTTTCTTGCCACTGACTACACGGTTGAGCGCCCTGTCCTTTCTTCGACGAAGAAAGCTATTCAGACTGCCTTAGGAGCCAAAGTCTATCGCTATGATGATACAATGGTCTACTATAAGAATGTCTCTACGAAAGAAACCAACTCTGTTCCCTATTCTATTTATTACACTGACACGTATAGGTTCTATGAAGTCCCGGATGATTCGATTACCCAGTTTAAGACTGATACCGGAGAGGACTGGACGGTTGACACGATAGGATTTGCTGACAATACTGGCTACGGCATTTATAAAGACGGAAAGGTTCATGCCCTTACCTATGTTCCGGCTAGCGGATCGGAGGAAGCTAAGGTTTCTGTCGGAAAGGTAAGGCAGGCAACTACGACTTCCGGTTCTACTATCGATATGACGCTGAATTCTAGGAACGAACTATCTCCTGCCGGAGCGATAGTTGACGGTGGACTTGCCTCCTTAGTCGATGAAGCCGGCTCCTTATATAGGCTTACTGATGAAGCTGATACTTTCTGGCAAGGTGATTCAACGCTTTACTATTCTAACTATAGGTCTTCTTCCACCTGCTTTGATCCTTTCTACTATTGGTTTAATGGTGCGGAAGGAAGTGATTTACTTCCAAATCTTCAAAAGTATGGAACCGATATTACCTTCTTTACTCTCATTAACACAAAGGCAGAAAATGACGGTACTGTGACCGAACTGAACTTCCAGCTTGATGCAATGGCTAAGACTTCCCAGGGATACAACGGCTACATTTCTGAAGTCTCCAGGAAAGAAATCGGAACGGCTAAGTCGACTTACGATTCTCTGATTAAGGCTGCCTTAGCTGCCTAATCTGTTCAATCGGTTTTTGGAAGGGGAGGCTTGCCTCCCTTTTCTTTTTTTCTCGGAGGGGATAGGAGATGAGTCATAAGATTTATCAGATACTTGTCTATTCATGCATGGCTGAATTTCTGGCCGGCGGTTTTTGTCTTGTCTATGGGAACTTGAGAGAGCATGGCTTTGGCTCTCTTTCCATTCTCGGCATCTGCCTGATTATTTCTTCGATTGTCTGTATTGTTATTGTCCAGTCTGTTTACCGGGCGACAAGGAAACCTCTTCCGAGAGGTGACCAGAGGAAGGAATGTCCTAACTGCCATCAAAGGAATGACAAGGATGCCGAGTACTGTAAGCATTGCGGACAGAAGTTCCGGAATTTCTAAGATTCTGCCATATTTCCTTGTTAATTGAGGCTGTCTGTGGTATATTTTTCATTGCTTAGCACGCTTGGTAACGTGTTTTAGCCGGATTATGGGAGGAAACTGAAAATGAAGAAAGATATCCATCCGAAATATTACCGTTGTAAGGTCACCTGCAGGACCTGCGGAAACACCTTCGAGACTGGTGCAACTCAGCCTGAGATTAAGGTCGATACCTGCAATAAGTGCCATTCGTTCTACACTGGCAAGAGGACCTTCACTGCCGATACCGGACGTGTTGCTAAGTTCAACAAGAAGTTAGAGAAGACTTCTACTAAGTAGTCGTCTAAACTGAAAAAACGGCTGTCTGTCAGGCAGCCTTTTTCTGTGCCTTTTTTGTCTCTTTCCCGGATGATAAAATAATCTTATGCAGAATCATCAGAGGATGGACTTCCTTCTTCTTTCCCAGCAGGCTTATGAATCCCTTATGGTTTCTTTTCCTGACGGAAAAGATCCTTTTCCTAGGGACGAGAAGTCTTTTCTTTCTCTCTCTAGAGGTGAAAGGATTCCTATTGAAGGGGAAAGAAAACCTCTTCTCTCCCCTTTACTGATTGAAGACAAGACAAAAGGAATTGTCTATCCGGCTTTCTTTTTCTCTTATCGTCTTAGGATGGAGGAAGGAAGAGAATATCTCTCTGTGACCAAAGAGAAACCGGAAAGGAACAGAGCCTGTCTTGAGTTTCTTGATAGTCTTAGCCTAGGCAAGGAAAAACTTTCTTTCTCTTCTCTAGAGAGCTTTGCAACTTCTCTTTCTGCCTTAATTAATTCCTCTAGGGTTGCCGATAAGATTTCTTTCTTTTATTCCTATTGTTTCTTTCCATATGACGTCCTTTCTTCTAATGCAATTTATTCTCTTCTTTCCGAGGGACAGAAGAGCTTTCAGGATAAGTACAAGGGTCTTTTTTCCGAGGTTAAGGAAGAAACTACCGAAAAGAACCTGGTCTCAGAGAAAGTCGGTTATTTTTCTAAGCAGGAAAGATCATTGAAACGGAGGGATGAATATAAGGCAAGCTCTGTTTCTTATGATGAGAAATCCGTCTTTGATGACTTTCTTTTCCGTACCCTTCTTTTTGCAAGGAGAAAGAAGGAATCCCTGCTTCTTATCGCTGAGGGGGATGACTGGAAAGTCATCAAAGACTTCTGCTCTTCTCATCGTCTTCAGGATGACATCCTTTTTCTTGAGCCGACCGCCTTTGAGGAAAAGAAGGCGCTTCTTGAGAATGAGATTCCGGAAGAAAGAGGAAGCGACTATTCTCTCTGGGAAGAGAAAAGGGAGAGGTTTGAACAAAAGCGAAATGACTGCTTTCTTCTTCCTCCCTTTTTCCGTTCTAAGGAAAGGGGTGAGCTTTTATTCTCCTCTCTTGCAAAAGAAAAAGAACTCTATTCCTTGGATGTTTCTTTCTATGGAGAAGAACAGGCGGAAAAAGATAAAAAAATAATTGACGAAATCAGGGAAAGAACTCGGCTTCTTAGCGATGATCTTCTTCAGCATCCCTTTTATGGACTTGATAGCAGCGGAGGACGCAAGGAATTCGATACTCTTCAGCTTCTTCTTCTCTCCTTATGGTCCCTTCTTTCCGTCAGGAAGGAAATCCTTTCCGGAAAAAGGAAGGACTACTATAAGCCGCTTACTTCTCTGCAGGACATCGAGGAAAGGTTTGAAGAAAGGAAGTTCATTAAACGCTACGATGGTTTCTCCTTACAGAGGTTCACTCTTTCTGCCAAGGAGAACAAGGCCTATCCTTTGGAGGATCTGAAGAAGAGGTTTAAGGCGGTCTCTTCCCTTAAACTGCTCACGAAGGAATTCTTTGATGACTCTATTTTTTCTGCAGATATCCAGAACAGGATAAGGAGGGCAAAAAGCGATTCTTATTTTGAACGCCGGAAAGGACGAAAGAGGATCAGAAAATATCAAAAGGACAAAGGCGAAAAGGATGAAGATACCCTGATTAAGATTCTCTCCTCCTATTGGAAGAACTATTCCCTTTTGCAGACAAGCAGGCCCAAGTACAGGAAAATCTATGGTGATAATATCACGACAAGGAGTTATATCACCGAGAGCGAGTCACGAAGGAACTACGTCCATGAGTTTGAGAAGAAAGAGAAGGAAAATCCTTCCTTTTCCTTCCATACTCCTTTTATCCTTTCTTTGTACAGGAACGAAGAATACCGGAAAGACATCTTTGCCGAAGTCGATCATCTTCAGGAAGTTGTTTCCTCCTTTAAAGAAAAGAGGAGAGAGTACCGGTTCTACTTCCCGCTGGAGGAAGAAAGACTTCACTCTTATTCTCTTAAGGACTATGACTCCCTCTTTGAAAGAAGACAGAAAGGAACCTATGACGAATTCTCTGACTTTGCTTTCTTTCATCAGAAAAGGATCTCTTCCTCTTTCCTTAGGCAGAAGACAAGGCGGGAAAAGTATATCCTTCTCCATAAGCCTATTTCCTCTTTTAAGGATGAATTCTTCCTTTCTCTTCTTTCTTCCTTCTATCGCTCTGGGGAAAGCCGTTTTCTTCCTTATCGGAAAGACTATTTCTCTTTGCAGAAAGAGAGGATAACAAAGGCAAAAGAGCAGAAAGAAGAAGAGGATTCTTCTCTCCGCACATTGATTCGCACAAAGAGGAGAAAAGACAGGGCAGAAACTTCCTATAGGGATGAGAAGAGGACTCTTCTCTCGGCTTTGAAAGACCAAAGACTGTCACCTAGTCAAGGCAATCCTCTTTATCATCTGCTTTCCGAGCGTTATCCGATTATCCTTTCCTCTCCACTCTTCCTAGGAAGCAGGAAAGACGAATGCTTTGATATTTCCCTGATTATCAACTCGAAATCCTTATCCTCGTCTTCCCTGCTTAACGGAATCCGGGTTGCCAAAAAGGTTCTCTTCCTTTCTCCTCTTTCTTCCCCGGATAACCGTATCCAGGGTTTGCACTATACCTATCTCAGCAATGATGGAATCTACCGGAAGATGATACCTTTTTCTCTTTTTCCTCCTTCTTTGTTAAAGCTATTCAAGGACAAGGAAAAGGAGTACGGTTATTCTTTTATCCAGGATGACCCCCGCTATCCTTATAGGATAAAAAGAAAGGGAAGGATGGATCTAGGTCTTTTTCCTTCCTTCCTTCTCCCTTCCAAGGAGGATAGGGAAGGAAGGAGGGAACTAAACCGCTATCTTATCAGAGACAGGGACTTCTCCCTTCTTTATTTCCATAGGGAAGATGTTGCCTTCCATGAAGAAGAATTCTTCTCCCGGCTGTTTCTCCTTCAGGATAGGAACAAATAAAAGGAGGGCATCCGATAAGGGTGCCCTCCTTTCCGTCGGAAAGTTTTAATCAGCCTCAACGACCCAAAGGCCGTGAAGGTTGCAGTACTCGTAGATTTTTTCGACTTTCTCACCATCGGCTAAGACGAAGTCAGCCTTCGGCTCTCCGGTAGGATTGAGGTATTTCCTCTCAGCCTTCTGGTCAGTCACTAAGGCAATGAAGACGATATGATGGGCTTCCGTCCTAGGATGAAGGACGGAACCGACCTGGACATGGACCTTATTTCCTTCGATGGTGAAGACAGGTACATGCTTCTCCTTGGCAGCATCAGTCGTGTTGGCGACTAATTCGACTTCCTCATCGCTTGGATTTCCAAAGAGCGAGAGAGTGACCTCATTGGTCTTTTTGTTTTTTAAGAATTTGACCTCCATACTTCAGATATTTCCTCCTGGTTTAATGGAAATATTCCCGTGCATCGAGTTCGTATTTGTTCTGAAAGGCCTTGATGATATCAAAGAGGTTCCAGAAGATTCCGATGACAATGCAGGTATAAAGAAGTTTGACTAAAGCGAACTTCCATGCTTCTTTGAAACTCTTTGCATAATAGAATTTGTCGATTCCTAACCATCCGAAGAAAAACAGGATGACAATCAGCCACGGATCGACTTTCTTTTCTTTGATAGCGTATTCTTCGTTCATTTTAGTTAAACCTTTTTTGTATTTCCGACAATATTATATCGATGTTTGGCTTATTTTCAAAGTGTAGTGCTTAGCATCCGGTGGATTAGGGCAGATATTTAGCGTTTGCGAAGGAATAGGAATGCTTTATAATAGAATTCCGGGGTGCACCATGGTAAAGATTTTTGTAACTGAACCCGATGCCAAAGAGTTTTCCGCTAACACCTATGTCCTTGGAAAAATCGGGGATCCTTGTGTTATTGTTGACTTAGGCTCGACAAATAAGGCAATAACGGATTACATTGACAGCCATTATGAAAAAGTCGCTGCCATACTTTTGACGCACGCCCATTTTGATCATATCCGTGGTATACCTAAGCTCCTCAGCTATTATAAAAAGAAATACGATATCCCTGTCTATAGGAGCGAAGAGGATATTCCTCTTCTTTCTTCTCCGAGCAGGAACGCCTGTTCAAGGAGGGGCGAGAAGATATCAAGGAATATCAATCCGATTCCCGTAAAGGACGGTGACGCGATAAAAATCGGAAAATACACTGCTAAGGTTATTGCCACCCCTTTCCATACCAAGGGTTCTCTTTGCTACCTGTTTGAAGATGACAATGCCTTATTCACCGGAGACACCCTCTTTGCCGGTTCTATCGGCAGAAGGGATAGGCCGACTAGTCAGCCGGACAAGATGGCTTCCTCCCTAAAGAAGCTTCTCTCCCTCAAACCGACTTTGGTCATCTATCCAGGCCATGGGTCAAGGACGAATCTCGGAAGAGAGGAAAAGACGAATCCATATTTGTTATCAATCGAAAATAAATGAAAAGGGGCTTCCGCAAAGAAAGCCCTTTTCTTCTGCAAGAGAACGATTCCGGTTATTTTGCTTCCTTGGAATCGATAAGTTCGGTCAAGAACTTCACTTCATCTTCCTTCTTTAGCCGGGGGAAGAGAGGAGAAGTCTCGTTCAGTTTGATTCCGGAGAGCTTTCCGATTGTTTCAGTGGAAGCAAGGGAGCGTAGCTCCTCAGGAACATTCTCCTGGTTTAAGGCATCCTTTGTCTTCCTTGGCCTTATCGGCGAAAGAAGGATGGAACCGATACGGATGATTTCCGCTGCACAGTAAAGGGATTCAGCAAGAAGTTCCGTGTTTCCTTTTTTGGCCTGCGACCATGGGGCGATATCATCGAAGTATTTGTTGCCAAGGGCAATCAGCTCCCTTGCCTTTCCTGCTCCATCTGTAATCTGAAGGCCGTCCCTATAAATCTTGTACTGGTTTAGCTTTTCCTTGACGTCTGCATAGACCTTTTTGGTCAATTCAGAGACTGGTTCCTTGTAGACGGGAATCACTCCGTCAAAGTATTTCTTGATCCTCGATAGGGCACGGTTGACAAGGTTTCCGTAGGTGTTGGCAAGATCCGCATTCCTGCGGTCTACAAACTGAAGAGGAGTAAAGGTACCGTCTTTTCCGAATTCGATTTCCCGGACCATGTAATAACGGAGAGAATCAATCCCATAGCGCTCAATAAGCGGATAAGGAGAAGGAGCATTCCCTAATGATTTGGAAAGTTTGACTCCAGAGCGGGTTAAAAGAAGACCATGGACGATGACCTTGTCGGGTTCCCGCAGATTCAGTGCTTTAAGAAGGATTGGCCAGTAAATCGTATGGAAACGGGTAATGTCCCGTCCGACTAGATGGACAATTTCACAGTCATCTCCCCAGAAAGTCTTAAAGAGATGGTCGTCTTCTGTCTTATATCCTAATGCGGAAATATAGTTAAGAAGGGCATCAATCCAGACGTAGATGACATGTTTAGGATCTTCTTTCGTCGGAATACCCCAGCTAAAGGAAGTACGGGTGATGCAGAGATCCTCTAGGCCCGGCTTGATGAAGGTATTGACCCTCTCGTTGATTTTATCCTGTGCACAGAAATCGGGATGGGTCTGATAGAATTCCAGAAGCCATGGGACGAATTTCTTTACGTTGAGGAAGTAGGCTTTTTCCGAGTCCCTATGGACGGGACGATGGCAGTCCGGACAGAAATGGTTGCCTTTTTCATCGACGATAACCTGGCTATCCGACCAGAAGGTCTCATCCGGAGTGCAGTACCATCCCTTGTATTCTCCAAGATAGATGTCGCCTTTTTCCAGTAGTTCGGTAAAGACCTTCTGGACTAGTTCGACATGGTAGGTATCCGTTGTCCGGACATACCAATCATAGGAAATGTCCAGTGCTTTCCAGACATCCTTGAAGGACTGGGCGATTTTATCTACGTAGGCCTTCGGCTCAAGGCCTGCTGCTTCTGCTTTCTGCTGAATCTTCTGGCCATGTTCGTCAGAACCTGTCCTGAAGCGGACGTTATAGCCGGCTAGACGTTTATAGCGGGCTATCGTATCCGCACAGACACAGCAGTAAGTGTGTCCGATGTGGATGTTGCCGGAAGCGTAATAAATCGGTGTAGTAATATAAAAATTCTTTTTCTTTTCCATGTTGGAGTCCTCCTACAGAAAATACCTTATCTATTATAAGGCAGGAAAGGAAAAAAGCGGAATTTTACCTAAGAAAGTGGTGTATTTCAACTCTTTCCCTTCTTTTATTTGCGTTAAATTATCTTAACAAACTTTGGTTTCTGTCTGATTTTCGGATAGATTTTGCCCTCTTTTTGGATATAATAGACTAGTTATGAACATCCTGTTTTTTCTGATTCCAAAAAGCCAGGTTGCTTACGCAGAAGACTCTTCCTCGATCCGCCAGGTCGTCGAAAAGCTTTCCTACCATCATTACACTGCCATCCCTCTTCTATCCAAAGACGGAAAATATGTTCGGACAATTTCTGAAGGGGACATTTTTTGGTTTGTGAAAGATCAAAGGGATAGGAATTATAAGAAGGCAGAAGACGTTCCTGTTTCCCTTGTTCCCTGCCGGAGACGGCTTGAATCCATCCGATTCGATGCCGATAGGAACGATCTTCTCCACTTAGCCATCAATCAGAATTTTGTTCCGGTCTTGGATGAAAAGGGAATCTTCATGGGAATCATTACGCGGAAGAGCATTATCCTCTACTTTGCCGAGAATAAAAAATAGGAAAGGACCGAAGTTCTATGGAAAAATATATTTTCGTAACAGGTGGCGTTATCTCTGGATTAGGAAAAGGAATCACGGCGGCGAGCCTAGGACGTCTTCTTAAGGCCCGCGGCTACAAAGTGACCAGGCAGAAATTCGATCCTTATTTAAATGTGGATCCTGGAACGATGTCTCCTATCCAGCATGGGGAAGTCTTTGTTACCGACGACGGAACAGAGACGGATTTGGATCTTGGCCATTATGAGCGTTTCATCGATGAAAAGCTCGATAAGCATTCCAATGTTACGACCGGAAAGATCTATGAGACGGTCTTGGCCAAGGAACGTCATGGCGACTACGGAGGAGGAACCGTCCAGGTCATCCCCCATGTGACAAATGAAATCAAATCCCGCTTCCACCGGAATTACAAGACGGATGAAACCGGAATCACGATAGTGGAGATCGGTGGCACCATCGGTGATATTGAATCCCAGCCTTTCTTTGAGGCTATCCGTCAGTTCCGTCACGAAATCGGTGGTGAGAACGTCTGCATCGTCATGGTATCCCTGATTCCTTATCTCCATGCCAGCGAGGAATTGAAGACTAAGCCGACACAGAGGGCAGTAAAATCCCTTCAGTCTATGGGTCTCCAACCGGATATCATTGTCTGCCGTAGTGAATATCCTATTCCGGACAATGTCACGGAAAAGCTTTCTCTTTTCTGCAATGTCCAGCCATCGCATGTCCTTCCTAATCTGAACGTTGAAAGTGTGTATGAGCTTCCTCTCGAATTAGAGAAAGAACACTTTGCCCAGGCAGTCTGTGAGACTCTCCATATTCCGGCACCCGATCCCAATCTTACCGGATGGCAGGCAAGGGTAAAGAAGATCAAGTCCTCGAAAGAGAAGATAAAGATTACCATGGTCGGAAAATATAGGGCTCTCCATGATGCTTATATTTCCGTCAATGAGGCACTAAAGGCGGCAGGATGGTCCTACAACAAGAAAGTGGAAATCGACTGGGTGGAGTCGGAACAGGTTACACCGGAAACGGTTGCGGACATTTTCAAGGATTCCGACGGTCTTCTTGTCCCTGGAGGCTTTGGCTCCCGCGGTATTCCAGGAAGGCTTGAGGCAATCAAGTACGCCCGGGAAAATAAGATTCCCTTCCTTGGTATTTGTCTAGGAAGGCAGACGGCTATCATCGAGTTTGCCCGTGACGTCTTACATTATGCCGATGCCAACTCGACCGAATTCGATTCTTCGACAAGGCATCCGGTTATCGCCTTAAGGCCGGAACAGAATGAGGTGAAAAACCTTGGCGGGACAAGGCGACTTGGCGCCTATCCCTGCCATCTTGTCCCAGGCTCGATTCCCTGCAAACTCTATGGTAAGGAGGATATCAGCGAACGTCACCGTCATCGTTATGAAGTTAACAACGATTATCGGGAAGCCTTCAGGAAGAATGGTCTTATTCCAGTCGGATTCTCTCCGGATCAGCGCATCGTCGAAAGGATTGAAATTCCTTCCCATCCCTTCTTTGTTGCCACGCAGGCCCATCCGGAATTCAACTCCCGTCCTGACCGTCCCCATCCTCTCTTCAAGGGGCTTATCGCCGCTGCCATTGAGTACAAGAAGAGGAAGAAAAAAGCTTAGCGATATGCCGGCTATAAGCCGGCATTTTTATTGGTCTTGCTGGTGGATTTCAATATCCTGCCTATGCCGCCTATGGTCGATTCCGTACGTTCTTTGCAGATTTGACAGCTTCTCTTGCCATTCATGGATAAAAGAGGAAGAATAACGTGCTTCATTTGCCTTTTTGGCAAGGAACCATCTTGCACTATAAAGATTGAATAGCTGTTGGCTTTCCCTTTCTATATTTCCCTTAACAAAAATAACCATGGATATCCTCTCCTGTGTGGAAGGATATAGCCTTCTTTTTAGATGACGGATATGGCTTTCGTTCTGCAGAATCGGGTTTCTATACCTTTTCACATGCTTTCCATCGGCATGCATGAAAGTAATAAATTCATCGGATGGATCACCGGATATTGTTCCGTTCCAATTCTTCGTTTCGATGACGAATATCCCGCCTCTGGTGACAAGAATGTGGTCGATTTCCGATGAATATCCGTTTTCATCTTCGAAGCAGAAATCATTGAAGAGAGCCCCTCCATATTCCCGGCAAATCTCTTCGCAGAGGCAGGCAACGGACTCTTCTCCCATTTGTCCTGCCTCTGCCACTTTTCTCCGGATTTCTTCTTGGGCATTTCTTCGCCTTCTTTCTTTCCAGGATAAATGCTCTTTCCCTTCTTCTTCCTTCTTTTGGAAGATTCTAACGAGGAAAAGAACCAATGCTGTAGTCAATGCAAGGACTGAGATGACCAGAACGAAAACTTTATTCATTTTCAGAAAATCAAAAAAGCCATCCTCTTTTGGAGGATGACTTTAGAATACTGCTATCTGCCTAAGCGTTCTCACCCTGGTTGATGACGCCATAGGTGAGGAAGGATAAGACACGGTCGTAGGTAAGATTGTCCTTGCCGACGAAGATAAGCTTATCTCCGGCATGAAGAACAAAGTCAGGGCCGACAGACTGCTTGGTGATATTATCGGCACCGACAACGGCAACGATGGTTGCTTCGGTGTAGTTCCAGAAGTAGACTTCACCGACCGTCTTGCCATTGATCCAGCTGTTCTGCGGAATTTCAACGCTGGAGAACTTAACGGCTTCGGTTGTCTGGAAGGTGAAGGAATCTTTCCTGTCGTCAATGGCGTTATTGATTTTTTCCTGAAGTTCCTTCTGCTCGATTAAGAGCTTTTCCAGATTGGCATATTTATCCTTAATCTGGGTTTCAGCCTTCCACTTGTTTGCGAATTCCTGGGCATGAAGGACGGAATCGACAAAGACACCGACACCACGCTTAGAAGAGACAACTTTGTCCTTTTCAAGAATGTTGAGTGCCTTACGGACGGTTTCCGGAGAGACGCCATAGGCGGCACCTAAAATGGAACGTCCTTTTAAGAGTGTTCCTTCCGGATACTCGCCAGTGAGAATCTTACCGCAAACGTCCTGAGCGATCTTAATGTAGCGGGGAGTAGTTCTTTCTTTAGCCATACAATGTTTCCTCCAAAACTTGTAAGACAATTATAATTGAGAAATCTTTTAAATTCAATTAGGGAAAAGAAAAAATTATATTAGCGATTTACAATTTTTAGGAAGTTGCTTAGGAGGACATGGAGTCTTTGTATGGAAAATATAGCAAAGGACTGAGTCATCAATGATTAACTTCAATCCACAGAACGATTTGCAGTCTTCTATTTCTCTCCTGTTATCGTAGTGGCTTTTGTCATAATCATGACTTTTACAGTTCGGGATTGAAAACCAATGAAATATAGCTTTATTTGATTCCTCAGAATTTTTGTCTGGCTTTGCTTTGGTAATATTTTCTTCTGAGCTTGAGGCATTGTGGTTCTTTCCGCCCGGGTGTCGTTTTGATGTCATATTAGGTACATGGGTTTTTAAACTGATCTGTGTAGGTACGGTGAAGGCACATTACAGCTTTTTTTACTTGTGTTGTCTGTTTACCAATGACCGAAGTGCGAAACGACCGACTGTCTTTAAAAGGAGAAACTTACAATTTTCTGCACTGAGATGAACACTTTATGGTTGTATAATATAAAAATAGGAGTTGTTTACGAAAAAAATAAAGGAGAATAATACGCGTATGAAAAAAATATTTTATTATGTGTTTGCAATACTTCTTGCCTTATTATCCTTCCCTCTTTATTTATTTGTCGGCATTCCTAACTCTACAGGGGATGGTGGCACTCTCTTCGTTTACAGCACCTTTAATATTATTGTGTACGAAATCATTCCTCTGATGATTGGACTTGCTTTCACTGCACTATCATACTTTCTTTATTTTAAAAAGTTGTCTATTAAGAAAAGTAGATGGTTTCTTTTCTTTGAAATTATCAATGCTTTTTTGATGGGCTTTCTTATTTATGGCGGATTCTTCCTTTGGGAGGCATCCGAAGACTTCTTCGGCTCTATTATTCTGGCTTTCCTATCCATCGTTCTGTTTATTGTTTCTCTTACGCCTTTTGCCGTAAGAATCGGAATAGCAATCAAAGATAAGAAAAAGCAATCCAAAAATAATACGGATTTGTAAATCAGAAGGAGAACGGACGGGTAGTTAAGAAAATATGAACTGTGACATCCTTCCAGTGGGGGAATATCACTTTGATCTTATGTTCCCCTGACTCTTCGATATTGGACGAACTATTCGTATTTCTAACCACGCTGCTTCTTCTGCATAGTCATTCTACCCATTAGTGTGTTCTCATAGATTCATCCTGGACAATATCTTCTAATGTATGGCCCATGAGTTTACTCAAGGCCATTTTATCTGCTTCTTCCTTCCTGTTTCAATTTACAATTCACAAGAATTCCTTTCTTTCCTGTTTTCCTTCTATTATTGTAAAAGGCTTAGAAATAATGGATAATATATAGCTGTAGAATTTGTATAAATATATATAAATAAAGATAGAAGGTAAACACATGAGCGCAAAAAATAGTGTGAAGAATCCGCAAAAAGCAAAGAAGAAGACAAAGGTTCCTTTTTCGACCATCGCAAAGACCCTTTATTCTAACCAAGCCGTCATCGATAGCCGCAAGAGGCCTTGGTATATTTCCATCGTTATTGCTGTTTTGGCTGTTTTCCTTGTCTGGATTCCAGCCTTGGTCTCCGGTTATAAGACCAATGCCGCCGGTGGACTTGCCGCGAGCAATAACTATGAAGTGAACAAAGCAATCAAGCACATCATCGGTGAAGAGGAATATTTTAAGGCCATCAAAGTCGATAACGATAAAGACGGGAGAATGGTTTTAAATAGGGACGGCCTTTCTGCTTATGGGGCTAGTGATTCCACTTGGCAGAGTGAATATGATTTATTGAACACAAAGCCTCTGTTTGCATCGGCTTACAATGATTCCTCCTCCCAGGGTGCCAGTGCCTATATTAAGGAATATACGAATTTAAATCTTGTCTATTACTTTGATTGTGTCGGTGTCAAGAATACCGGAACCAGGATTAAACCGAGTGTTAGTGGAAATTCTGCTTCCACCACTCCGGAATATGAAACAGAGCAGACCACTTTCCTTGAGGCTTATTACTTCCCTGCCCTTTCTAGGAAGAATGAAAAGGCTGTTCAGTATCTGAACAACTTCATCACTACGGTTATCCTGAATAGGAATGCTGAAGGAAAACTTGGAAACTATCCTCATTCTTTCAGGCTTGTCGGACAGGATTTCCTTAATGTCGGATTTTTCACCCTTCAGACGACGAAATCCTCTGCCCAGAGGGCGGCTTCCTATCAAGGAGACTTGTCTTCGGGTTTAGAAGCCATTGGTGCAAAGCAGGGCGATAGTTTATATTCCCTTCTTTTTAAGGATGCTTCCTCTATCGATGAAGCCTATGATAACGGCTTTGTTTCCTTAGCCCATGCTTCTGCCTGGGAAAACAATATCAAGTCTACCTGGATCAATATCGGAATCCTTTCCGGAATCGTCGTTGGTCTTATCCTTCTTTCCGGGCTTATCATGTTCCTTCTCTCCCGCCGGAAGGTTTCCAAGTACAGAGATACAAGTTTCCTCGATGCGAGGAAGGAGGGCTGCTCGATGACTCTTACGCCTTCCCTTATCGCCAGGATTGCCGGCTTTAGGTCAAGTCAGTACCTCTATAGGGTACTTATCGCCGGTTCCCTAAGGCGTCTAGTCTTTGCAAACAATAAGGTCTGTCCTCCTTTGAATACCCAGTCTGACAATAAGCCGCTATATCAGGCTCGCGACTAGTTCTCTCCTGTAAGCAGTCGTCATCCTGGGAAAAGGAATACAACCAGCCATGAAACAGGCGATCATCTCCAAGTTCAAAGAATCCCTTAGGGCGATTTTTCCAAGGATTGTGTTGATTCTTGTTTTTGGCTTCCTTCTTCCAGGCTTTTCCTTTGAAGGGAAGGCAGGAACCTATTTCGGTCCGGTCACCCTCTCTCTTCTGATTTCTACTCTTCCCTTGATCCTCGGAACGACATTCTTTTCCTTAGGCGTCGATAAGTCCATTGCCAAAATCGGAGAAATCGTCGGTACTACCCTCACTAAACGGAAGAGCCTTGTCAGGCTTCTTGTCGTTGCCTTATTGATGGGCTTCCTTGCCACTAGGGCAGAGCCTGATCTCTCCGTCTTAGCCAGCCGTATTTCCCCTGACGGACCATCCTGGTCCTTGATTGCCATCTCCGCCTGCGGCGTCGGTGTATTTCTTTTAATCGGAGTCGTCCGGATTATCTACAATAAAAGCCTGAAGTACTGGCTCTCTATCGGATACGGACTTGTCTTCCTTCTTGGCTGCATGGCCAACAAGTCCTTCTTCACTTTGGCCTTTGATGCCGGCGGAAGGACGACCGGTGTTGTCACCGTTCCTTTTATTATTTCCAGGGGTGTCGGTGTAGCCAATACCTTAGGAGGTGAAAAGGCAGAGGACGACTCCTTTGGCTTTTCCGGACTATGTTCTCTAGGTACGGTTCTTGCCTGCAGGATTTTCTCTCTATTCAGGCAGGACAAGGGAATTGATGAAATAAGGAAGGTCATTGCCGGGAAAAGGAATATTGTAAGTGGAACAGATTCCATCAGGCATACACTTCCTACCTATGGTGCAAGGGGTGAACTCTATCTTGCCAATTTCCTAAATTCGAGGAAGAACGTCATTATTTCAAGGCTTCCCATAAGGGGTTTCTTTGTCTTGTTCAATCTTTATGCGAAAAGGAGAGGAAAGGCCTTGGCATCCGTTGCCATTGGCTTTGTCTATGATTTTATCGGCTTAGTCCTTTTCTTCCTTGGTGCCGAATCCGGACTTAGGCCGGCGGCTGTTCAGCTTGGAAAGTACTTTGCCTCTTCTCCCGACTATCTCTGGTTATTCCTTTTAAGGGGTGCGCTCACCGGGTTTATTGCCAGGCTTGCTGAGCCGGCTGTCCATGTCCTTGCCGAAAACGTCAGCGAGGTCAGCCGTGGTGCCATCTCTCCCAAGACAATCTATATCTCTCTTTGCTCTGCCATCGCCTTTGCCATTGTCATCAACATCCTTCGTGTCCATTATTCAGTTTCCTTTGTCATCGTGATTTCCCTTCTTTTCCTTCTTGCCCTTACTCTTTCCTTCCTCACACCGGAAATCTACGTCGGCATCGCTATCGATGCCGCCGGTGTCGCTACCGGGACTAGGGCAAGCTGCTTCTTTATGCCGATGTTCATCGGTTATACTGCCTACCTTTATCAGGACAAAGAGAATTTCGGCCAATTAGTCAGGGAGAACGGATTCGGTGTCGTCGGCATAAGGGCGACATTGCCTATCATTGCCGTTGAACTTGTCGGTATCTTCGCCACGCTTAAGCAGAAACGTATCTATGCCCAGGCCCTTAAGGCTTTAAGTGAGGAAGATGACGGACAGATTGTCCATATTTCCTGGAAGAAGAGCGGGGAGGCAGTGAAATGATTTGGAAGAAACGGATCCAGAAAAAGAGGAAGAAAACGGATGGGAAGGAGATTCCTTTTGAAAAACAGGCCCCCGTTGCTCCGATTATTCTCTTCTTTACCATTGTCGGACGGGGACAGGCGAATTACTTTGTCGATCAATATGACAAAGCAGGAGCCTCAAGGAGCTTAGTCCTTTTTGCCCATTCCAGGCCTCCGATAGAGAGGAGGAACGTCCTTGGCATCGACAATACCAAGAAGGAAATCGTCAGGACGATCTGTCGTCTTGATCAAAGGGAGACGAGGAAGAAGATTGCTTCCGATCGGTTCAGCATCTCCCGTGCCGCCAAAGGCGTTGCCTTTGCCGCCCCGATTGATTCCGTTTCATCCGTAGCTGTCTATAAGTTCTTATCCGATTATAACCAAGTCAGGGAGAAGAAAAATGGAAATCCAGAAGAATAAAGAGCTGATTCTCGCCATCGTCAATAAAGGAAATACGGATCTTGTCAGGAGCGCTGCCAGAAAGGCTGGCTCTAAGGGCGGGACGATTACCGGCGCACGGGGAACGGCTAATCCCGAACTAAGGAAAGCCTATGGGATTTCCATTCAGCCGGAGAAGGAAATCGTCTTCATCGTTGTTGACGATGATATTAAGGATAAGGTCAGGAAGCAGATTTACGAGGATGCCGGTATATCGACAAAAGGCAGGGGGATTGTCCTCTCCCTTCCCATCATCGATGCAGTCGGACTTTTGCCTTCTGAGGAAGAAAAGGAATAGCAGAACAAAAATAGATCCGGAGCCTTGCAGCTCCGGATTTTTTCCTAAAAAAAGACACCCGATTTCTCAGGTGTCTTTACTCTGGTGGATCTTAAGGGACTTGAACCCTTGGCCCACTGATTAAGAGTCAGTTGCTCTACCAACTGAGCTAAAGATCCATGGGTGCTCTTTCAGCCGCTTGTTAATTATATTGCTTTGTCTTTTCCAATGCAAGACAAATCTTGTAAATTCTTATCTTGTCAGAATATAGGATGGTAGTTTCTTCCTCTCTTCTTCCTTATAGACAGGCGTGCTTTTATTCTTTTGGGGAAGGGGCGCTTTTTCTATCCTTTCCACAAAAGACAAAGGGAGCTTTGTTTTTGTGAAAGAAAGAATATTGTCAGGGACTTTCTGATAGTAGGCCAAGGCGATGGCAAGGCTCCTTGCACCGATAGTGTCGGCATCTCCTCCGATATAGCAGACTGCTTTTAGGCAGGAGAGGAAATTATTGGTTTTAAAGAAACAGAAAAGTGCCTGAGGGACGCTGCCTGCTGCCTTGGCATTGTAGGAATAGAAAAGATGTAAGAAGGTAAAATTAAAAGAAAGACAATCCGGATAAAAGAGAAGAGCGAACTTTTCCCTGTCTTCTTTTCTGTATCCGTTTAAGGCTAGGTAAATCAAATCGGCAATCACAGCCCCGGCCTTGATTCCTTCCTTATGATCATGGGTTAAAGCGGTAATCTTCACGGCAAGGGAATCACAGTCAAAAAGAGTGGAAGAGAAATAAGGAACAGGAGAAATCCGCCTTCCTGCCCCGTTTCCAAAAGAATGATAGGCTTTCCTTTTGGGATCTGACAGCCAGGAAGAGAACCTTAGGCCGAAACCGCCTTTTCTTGGAGGATATTCTTTTGCAAATCTCCGCCTTTCTTCGGCAGCGCTTTGTTTGTGCCTGAGAGAAGAAAGAATGGCTCCTGTCCTTACACTATCGTCTGTGTAGTCACTATTTCTAAAATCAAAGTCAGTCGCTGACAAAGAAGGAAGCTTGTTCTCCGGTGAAGAAGAGAACTCATAGGCAGATCCGAAAATATCTCCGATAAATGCCCCATAGAGTGGGTGATCCGGTCTTGTCATCTCTTACTCTCCCCTCGCTAGAGAAGCACCTTCTGTTTTTTCCTTTGACGGATGGAAAAGAGTGGTCAGGGTTTTAATCCAGGAGATTGAACCTGCGGCATAGATTCCAAGCAGCAGCCACCTTGTCTTCGTCCTCTCCCGGAAATCAATGCCGATTAAGGATTTCGACCTGTTCGTACTGCTGACAGGAATAAAGGGAAGGACGAAGACGGCAAAGTTAAATACAAGGAAAACAATCGTGAACCTTAACAGTCGGTACCAGTGCTGCTTAAGCGGAAGCCTTGGGACAAAGCAGTTGAAGGACATGGAAATGCCGACAACGGCTAAGGAGAGAACGTTAAAGGTCGTGAATTGATCCTGGCTTATTGTTGTCAACTGCCCAGCCTCCGTCCAGGTTAGTTCCAGGAAGTTATTGGAATAGGCAAAGATATAGTTCAGTCCGAGAATGACTGCCCTAAGCAAGGCAGCCGGGATAGCCCGCTGTAAGGTGTTTCGGATAAAGTGACCGGTGATCACGCTTTCGTTCTTCTGCAGGGCAAGGAAGATAGAAGAAAGGCCGATACAGACGGACTCTAGAATAAGCCTGTTTTTGGTGGTGAAAGGATAGTCAATTCCTTTGCCGCCGTTTAGATAGGTACAAAGAACGACGATGGTGAAAATAATCGTGAACCTGGTCTTCCTCAGATATAAGGAACTAGAGCGCTGCACGTTGTTGACTGCCCGCCGTCCTTCTCCGACGGCCGACGGCATGGAGGCAAAGTTCGAATCAAGAAGAACCCTGTGGGCTGCATTTCTTGCCGCAGAGGAACCATTTGCCATCGCAACGGAACAATCTGCCGTCTTCCTTGCTAAGATGTCATTGACGCCGTCTCCGGTCCTTCCGACTGTCTTTCCCTGTTTTTTCAGGGTTTGGATAATCAGTGCTTTCTGATCAGGGGTCACCCGTCCGAAAACAGTGTACTTGTCGACAATCTGAGAGACTTCGACATCCGACAGCCCTTCTAGGGAGACACATTTTTCCGCATTGGGGACTTTGCATTTCTTGGCAATCTCACTGGCGGTAAGAGGATTATCGCCGGAGATGATTTTGATATCGACTCCGTTGTCCGTGAACCATTTGATGGTTGCAGGCGCCTGCTCCCGGATATGATCCTCGAGAGTAAATACTGCTATCGGAGAGATTTTCCCTTTGACGCCGTCATCCCTAATCGGTCCGTCGACTTTGCAGATCCTGACAACACGGTATCCGGCCTGCTGTTTTTTCTCGATATAGGTCGTCCTTGTCTTATCTCTGCCCTTGTAGAGATATTCGGGGGCACCAAGAATAAAAACACCGATGTCCTTAAACTCAACCGCCGAATATTTCCGGGCAGAGGAGAACGGAAGCCGGTTGATGGCGGTGTAGGTGTTCTTAAGAGGAAATCTCTGGCTTAAGGCGATGGAGGTCTGGTTGTTCTCCTGGAAGGAACTTAAGTAGGACCCGACAAGGTCTTCCCTGTTATAAGTGGAATCAATAATCAGCCTCTCATCGACCTTCCTCGTTCCGTCGGTCAGTGTCCCTGTCTTATCCAGGCAGAGGGTATTTGCCCGGGCGAGCCTTTCCACTGAATAGATGTCCTGCACCATCCTGTTCTTTTTCGAGAGATGGACAACCGAGCTTGCTAAAGCCACAGAGACGAGAAGATACCTTCCGGCAGGAATCCTTCCGACCATACTTCCGGCGGTTGAAGAGATAGTGTTTCCGGCAAGCTTCCATCCGGTATATCCCTGATTGCTGTTGTTCCTGAACTGGGTGACGAAAGTCAGTACCCCAAGAGGAACAATGATTAAGGAGATGACTTTAATAATCGAGTTAAGAGAACGCAGAAGTTCAGACTTCGGTTTGTTCCTCACCTTTGCCTTGTTCTGGATGGAAGAGGCGTAGTTGTACTCTCCGACAAAGACAGCCTGAGCCTTACAGGCACCGGAAACAATAAACGATCCGGCAAAGATTTTGTCGCCTACGCGTTTTTTGACCGGCAGGGATTCACCGGTCAAAAGAGACTCATTCACCTCGATTTTGCCTTCCTTGACAATGGAATCGGTCGGAATCTGATCCCCGTTTTTGATTTCATAAATGTCATCAAGGACCAAATCGTTGACACTGATTCCCCTTTCGTTTCCGTTACGGATAACCTTGACGTTTTCACTGGAAATCAGTTTCAGCTTGGCAATGGTCTTCTTTGCCTTCCTCTCCTGGATGATGCCGATTAAGGTGTTGGCAACCGCAATAACCAAAAAGGTAAGTTCCTGCCAGCGTCCTACAATTAAAAGGGCAATGGCGATGGCAAGAAGAAGCCTATTGAAGAAGGTAAAGACGTTGCCGGAGATAATCTGCCATGTCGTCTTTGAATTATCCTTGACCGTATTGACTAAATGGTTCGGATCTTCCTGTCGCTTGACGACCTGCTCGTTTGTCAACCCTTGGCTGATATCCGGATTAAACCGTTCGACTTCCGGTGGAATCTCTTTGATATCAAGACCCCGCTTTACTTCGCTTGGATCTTTGCTTAGTTCATCGGAAAGAGGGTTCAGCCTGTCGATTTCGTTTGTCTCTTCTGTTTTCTTTGGCTTTTTAACTAACATTCAAATGTATCCTTTGGTTTTCCTGGCACCTGATGGTGTTTACGGCAACGGGCTTCGTAGGACTCCTTGGCACCGACCATGATGATCGGGTCACTATAATGTGCAGGCTGTCCGTTGACAAGACGCTGCGTGCGTGTGGCTGCACATCCGCAGACGGTACAGGCAGCAGTCAGCTTGGTGACGATTTCCGCCTGTGCCAATAGTTTCGGCCTTGGACCGAAAGGCTCGCCACGGAAATCCCTGTCTAATCCGGCGACAATTACCCGCCTTCCCATGTTGGCAAAATGATTGCATAGATCGGCGACCTCGTTTCCGAAGAACTGGACTTCGTCGATGGCGACTACCTGAGTGTCTTTGGTTACGATTTTCGCTATGTCTTTAACGCTCTTGACAGCGTAAGCCTCCCATTTTGCCCCGTTATGGGAAGCAATGGCGGTTTTATCATATCGGTTATCGATAGCAGGTTTGAATGCCCTGATTTTCTGGTTCGCGTAAGAAAGAGTCTTGACTCTCCGAATCAATTCCTCGCTTTTTCCGGCAAACATCGGACCACAGATGACTTCAATCCATCCCTTCTGTAATTCTTGATACATGATGATGACTCCACAATCAAAAGTATAGCATGGAATAACTTTTTTCATGCCCTGAATTTGCGTTTCATTAGAACTGAAAGAAGGAATGAGACACAAAAGCATGATTGTGCTTAACTGAAATGGAATCTTCTTTTCGGAAATCTTAGAAAAGTATCATCCATAGTCTCGGAATCAGGGAACAAAAAAGACTGTCGCCTCCTATTTTTGAAACTAGTTGACTTTTAATCAAGACACAAAGGGAATCATCTTAAAAGTAAATGTCCTCTTCCGTTAAGTGAAGTGGCTATGTCCGAGGAATAAGGAATCTTTCCGGTCATCAAAGTCCGGAGTATATCAGATTTTGCATTAAGGGAATTGGCTCCGTTTCTTTGGTTGGCGAGGGTGACTGCCATTTCTTAGCAGGTTATTTTATCGGATACGTTTTTTTACAGACGAAGACACTTTTTCTCTTTCTTTTCCAGCGGCACTAACGGCCAGGTCACAGAATTTTGTCTCGTCGTCCCTAAGTTCTAATGGCAACTGAAGTAACTCGAGGAAAATTGGTTTAGCTACCCCTTAGGATTTTTCGTAGCTTAAAGCATAGAAGAGAGAATCAAAGACGAAGGAGAACAATACTTCTCCGATAAAGAAAAGAAGGAGAAGGGGATTAAAATAGAAAGAGAATCCGGAAACGTGATTAAAGCTAACCATAAAGAGAACATACAGGATTAAGCAGAGTATCGCCGATAATAAAAGAGAAAAGGTGACGGAAGTGTTCTGAATAAGAATAAATTCAGCTTTGCCCGGGAGTAGCATAAAGTTTGTGTAAGGAGGACAGGACAACGATATAAGGGAACTTCTTGGAAGGCTAGCCTTCCAGGAAGCCGACTGTTCCGAAAGGGGCTGCAGGCCTTATCATTAATACGATCAATATAAACAAGGAGGACTGCAGCCATGAAGAGTATACAGCAAACATGCCAGCTGAGCGACAGGGAACTGAAGGCCGTGCTGAGAGGGGAGGAGGACTTCTACGGCCTTCTTGAAGGGGGAAGGGACTTCGGAGGCCTCATGGAGACCGCGGAGGCCTTCTCCGGATTCGCGGCCTTCTGGTCTGTGAAGTACAAGGGGATGGCCGGGATGCTCCGGAAGACGGACGCGGACATCTTCACGTACTACTCGTTCCCCGGGGCGATACGGATGTCGGTGTATACATCAAACACGATAGAGAGCCTGAACGCGAAGCTCAAGCGGGAGATGCGCAAGCGGATCCCCGCCAACAGCGAGGTTAGCGCCACGATCGTCAGCGTGGACGTGTTCCTTAGCTATGGGAAGTCGGCCGGTCACCGGGTCTGGAAGAAAGGGATAGGGCCATCGAAGGTGGTCCCTATTTGCACAAACTATTGACAACTCTCGAGCATGAAAAAAGTGGATTGGAAAATCATAACGCATCTGCCTTCTTTTTTTGCCTTAATGGTTTTCCATTAAGACATAGTTAAGCAGAGCGCTTCTGATTCAATCCTTATATGGAGTTAGCGTGAATACCCAGAAAGAGAACAAGTGCAAGGAACCTTTCTAAGGAAATCGGAAAACACGTATAGAAAAAGGCTGCCGAAGGAAACGGCAGCCATTTTGATTTAGAGATTTTCGGAAGAAGTCTTCTTTACGTCCTTGAATAGGTCAGCATCGCTAGGAGAGTCGACCCACTGGATGGTGACGTGACGTTTATGTCCTGTCCCTAACGACTGGGTTTTGATGTGCGGCCATCCGTTTAAGGTCTGGTGGACAATCCGCCGCTCATCGCTCGTCCTTGGGTCAAGGATGGCGGTGATGTGGGTTGTCTCCACTTCTCTTGCATAGTGGCGGGCCATCGAGGCAAACTTGTTGTACTTTGCTTCCTTGTATCCGTCGCAGTTAAGGAGAATGCGGTAGTGTCCGCCGAAACGGCAGAAACAGGCGGAACGGGTAAGCTCATTGATGGAACGAAGGGTGTCACCGTTGCGCCCGATTACGCTCTTGTTCTGATTGGTTAGGATGTTCCTGCAGATAACGCCGTCTTCGTACTTAGCTTCCGTTGATCCTTCAAGGCCTAAGGCATGAAGACAACGTTTGATGTAGTCATCGGCAAAGACGATGACATCGTTGATGGAATAGATGCCGATGGTGACTGTCGATCCAAAGAGATCCTTCTTGACGGAGATGACCTGATAGTTCAGAGTCTTCGGATCGCTGACTCCTAAGTCTTCGCACGCCTTCTTTAAGGCTTCTGCTTCTGTTTTTCCTTCGTACTTGTTCATCGTTTACTTCCTCCAAAGTGGCTTTATGCTCTTCTTGCTTCCCTGATGATGGGCGGAACGGCGGATAGCGGCTAAGGTAGAACCATCTCCCGTATTGGCTTGGTCCTTATGACGGGAATGGGCGGCAACGGCTTCGGTAATCAAGGTCTGAGCGATGGAAATGACGGAACCAAGCAACCAGTATATGCCAAGGCCGACCGGGACAGACCAGCTCATGAAGACCATGATGACCATCCTACCGATTGACCTGTATTTGGCCGTCTTGTTCGGATCCGTGACACTTCCGTCGGCATTCTTCTTCACCTGTCCACCGATTCCTAGTGTCTTACTCTTCCAGTTGTTGAACCACAGACCGGTCCTGGCGGATAGGAAGTTTGCAATGGTCCTAAAGGTAAAGAGGACAATGCCGAACCAGGCTCCGTCCGTTGCCTTGAAGGAAGTGAAACAGGTGGAGAAGGGAACGGTCAGGGACAATCCGAAGATGGAACCGGAGGCTAAGGCGGCAGAACCCTGTAAGGCAGACCAGACGCAGATGAAGATCGGGAACTGAAGGATCCTAATTAACATCGGAAGCCTAGGATGGATCTTGGCTTTCTTCCTTAGCTGCCTTTGGGCGAGGGTAAGGGCCTGCTTCTGTTCCTTATCCGTATTGGCATCAGGATACCTTTGGGCAAGCTGATTCAGCTGAGGCTGAAGTCTCTGCTGTTTTGTCTGCTGCTTTGAAGAGAGCAGGGCAGAGGAAACGGCAAGGATACGGGTAATCAAGGTGATGACGACAATGGCGAGGACCTGGGCCCATCCGGACCTTCCGAGTCCTTCGGAAATGACATGGACGATGTAAGCGAATGGATAGACAAATAATCCTTCAAGGAATCCGTACTCTTTAAAGGCCTCTCCCCAACTCTTTCCTTCAATATAGACTTTGGTGTGGCTTTGGACAAAGGTCTCGCTGACCGGAGAGATGCAGGCGGTATTTGAAGAGATTGCCTTCTCCCTTGTCGATTTCCTGGAAGTGAGGACGCCGGTAGAGGGAGAGTTAAGGACGCCGATTTCCGGCTTTACCAAGGCATCTTTTGTCCATTCGTCCCTGTTCTTCCATAGGGCGGACACTTTGACGGACGTCCCATCCTGTTCAAGTCCGGCATAGATACCGACATGATAGGCGGTTGCCTTTGCCTCTTTCTCGTTTGTCCTTTTTGCTAAGGTTCCGTCGGTCCAATAGTGGTAATTGTCATTAGCGAAATCCTTGGCTTTCTCATCCCTGAAGTTAAGATAAACTAGTTTCAGTGAAGCGATGTTATTTGTCTCGTTGATTGTGGAAAAGAGGGCACTGCGGTGTTCATTCTGGTTCTTGATGACCGTTTGGCGGTTATACTCTCCGCCATCCTCTTTTGCATAATCGTAGTCATCGGTGTAATTTTCATCGATGCTCTGACTATCCGAGTATAGATTGCCGTAATAGGCAAAAAGCTGGTTTGCTTTGTCCTGGTTCGTACAAAAGCTTTTTGTACAGGAAGACAAACCAAAAACAGTGACGATGCCGGCTAAAGCAATCCTGACCCGTCTAATCCATTTATTGGATGATTTACTCATTTTTGCTCCTCTGTGTTTTCCGTCGGCAGATGGCCTAGACTGTTTTTCAGAACAGCAAGATTATCCTGGAAGCTACTTTCAATATAAGGGGGGCGGACGATGACGACGATATCGAAGGACTTAGGAAGGATTCCGACTAGGTTCATCTGTGCACGGAGCTGTCTGCGAATACGGGCACGGAGTACCGCATTACCGACTTTGGCGGAAACGGATAGTCCTATGCGGGCGTGTCCAAGTGTGTTGGCAGCATAGAAGATTGTCATCGACTTGCTTTTTCCAGCGCGTTGCCGTTGATCGAGGACCCTTTTGAAGTCCTTGCTATTCCGTAAACGACAGGCTTTTTTCATCTCTCGCTGAAAAACGGCTAAGGATTTAGGCCTGAGTTAAACGGGCGCGGCCCTTTGCACGACGGCGGGCTAAGACCTTGCGTCCACCCTTTGTTGCCCTGCGAGCACGGAAGCCACAGGTGTGGGCACGTTTGATTTTGCTAGGCTGATAAGTACGTTTCATAATGGATTTTTCTTCCTCCCATAAATAGATGTGTGCAGAGACACATGCAACATATTATAAGCATCTAGGTTACTAAAAACAATAATCATTGCAGGATTTATATTATATAAATATATTCCATATTTGCGAAGAAAGGGGGATGAGGCGATTATGTAAGAATAAAATCTATGCTTTCCTCTCTTCCTTTTTGGCCGGGAGTATTTTTGCCCGGTTTCCTTTGACGATGAAGGGAAGTCCTTGGACAAAGAGATAGGTCTTGTTCCTCTCCTTCTCGATTTTTTCTCTGTCTTCCTTTGAGAAAGAGGAGAGCACATGTTCAATGGCTTTGGCATAGTCGTTCTTCATTTCCCTGTTTTCCTTCTTCCAATTGATGCCATGAAGAAGAGGAAGAATGCTTCTATCATAGGAAATCTCTCCTTCCCTTAAAAGCACCGAAAGAATTGGATAGCCGGCATAATGCTGCCATAGGGTGGCATTGTCATTACTGGAAAAAAGAGAACCATTTCTTTTTACAGTGTATTTCTTGCTATAGTCCGAAGAAGTGACAAGAAAGCAGGAAGCATCGATTTTCTCTACTCTTTTGTCGGCCAAGGCACTATATGCCTCGTATACTTTTGAGATACGTGTATTCATCTACAAACCAAGCCTCGTTTTTTCTATAATAATTAGTGTAGTTTTCAGGAGGATAACAATCAATGGAAGAGAATAAGCAAAAATCGGTCATCGATCCAGTTTCGACTGCTGTCTATAAATGGATTAAAATCTGCCAGTCTAGGGTTCTTGTCGTGCTAGGTATCATCTTTTTTGTCCTGGGGAGGGCAAGCAAGAATGGAGTCAAGCAGGAGGCTTTGTCTTATTCCCTTGGCGCCCTCTTTGCTGTCTATGGCGTAAGGAATCTCCTTTCCGGTTATCTTCTGAACCGGAATGTCACCAATGGCGATGTCCTCTTTGGCTTGAGGAGCATTTCGTTCTCCCTTGTCCTCTTTTTCAAGACAAGTCTCATTACAGAGAGGTTCCCGATCTTTCTTAGGACTTTCTTCTATTCCCTCTCGGCGAGGAGGATTGTCACAGGTGTCGATAAGATAGTCGGAAAAAACACCGCAAAGCGGATTACCCACGCAGTCTGGAATTTCATCGGCGCTGCTCTTCTTATCACACTGACGACTACCTATCTTGTCTTCTATAAGAGGGATAATCCGTCTCTTTTCCGTTATGTCCTTAGGATTCTTGGTGTGCTTGTCTGTCTTTTCGGCTTTGCTTCCGGTGTTCTTCTTCTTATCCGTGTACGGAATACGAAGAAGAGGAGGAAGGAAGAGTCTTTCGCTGCCCAGTCTACCCCGAAAGAGAATAGGTCGCATGAAGTCGTTAACAAGGATGTGAAGGTCATCTCGCTAAGCGATTTGAAAAAAGGCGGAAAGAAAATAAATAACAAGGCCGGCTATAAGGCAGAGGAAGAAGAGAAAAAACAGATTGAGGATTCGGAAGGCGACGGAAAAGATGAAAATGGAGATTCTTCTGAAGCAAAAAACAAAGAGGAAGAGAATAATCAGACTTCGGCAACCTTCGAACCGAAAGAGGAACAGAAGAAAAAAGGAAAAAGAAAGAACCGGTTCTAGCGATGCCGTTTTCTTCTATCTTGAAAGCCGTAAGGAAGGAGTACTCTCTTTCCTGCTGTGCCATTGCCGATCATAGGGAAATCGAAGATGAAGAGGTGGATAAGTGGCTCAATGGTACTTCTTTTCCTAGTGAAAAAGAAGCCAAGGACTTTTCCGCTCTTTTTGCCCTTCCCTACTCCGTCGTTTGGAACTCAATTCAGGAAGGAATGAAACAAAATGAAACGGATACTGACCATTCAGGACTATAGTGCAAGGGGGCGCTGCTCTCTTACTGTCGCCTTACCGATCCTCTCTGCCTGCGGAGTCGAATGTGTGGGTCTACCTACCGCCGTACTTTCTAACCATACTGCCTTCTCTTCCTATACTTACCATGACTTGACCGAAGAAAGGCTGAAAAGTGTCGACAACTGGATGGCTTACAACCATCATTTCGATAGGATCTATACCGGATATTTAGGAAACGGACAGATTCCTGTTGTTAAGGAAATCATCCGCAGACTGAAGACGGAGGAAACCACTGTCGTTGTTGATCCCGCCTTTGGAGAAGGGGGAAAGCTATATCCCGGCTTTGACATTGGCCATGTCAAGGCAAGGAAGGAGTTAGCTTCCCAGGCGGATCTTATCCTTCCTAACCTGACAGAAGCCTGCTATAGGGTAGGGATCGAATACAGAAATGGCTATTCTCTTGCCGAGCTTGAATCCATTGCCGGAAAGCTGACAGCCATAAACGGAAAGAATGCCATCCTTACCGGAATCCGGACAGGAGATAAGGTCGGGGCCCTGATTGTGGAAGAAGGACATTTGTCCCGCTATCTGACTAAAAGCCTCCCCTCATCCTTCCATGGTGGAGGAGACACGTTCGCCTCTGCCCTATGCGGCTGTCTTCTTCAGCAGACTGACTTAGAAAACGCAGTGAAGATCAGTCATAATTTCACTCACCGGGCAAGGCGGGATTCCCTCGACGATGGAATCGACGGTAAGCTTTACGGACTCGAATTCGAAAAAGAACTTCCTTATCTTTGGAATCAGATTGCTAAGTATAAAAACGGCTGAATTTATTTATCACTTTACACGAAGAAAATGGGGCAGGAAAAGCTACGGACAGGCTGAGAAGAGTAGATGAAATAGAACTAAAGAAGGGAAATTTCGGACTGCTTTTGTTTTTCCGCTTCCTTTCTATCCCATATGAAGAGGACCGAGGATAGCCGGAACAAGGCTTTCTTCAGACTAGGATTGAAGGATGCTTTATTAACAAAGACTTGGGCTGAGAAGGCTTTTTAAGAAATTTTCTCAGTAAAAAAACAGCCTCCTTAAGGATAGGCGGCTGTTTTATTTTGCAAGTTTTCCGATTTCTGGATTGCAGGCTTTCGGACAGGAGAGCGTCCTTTCCGAAACCAAGGTTCCGAAGCTGACGGCTTCTTTTAGGCTCTTCCCTTGATTGAGGACATGAAGGATGCCGGAGAAGAGGGCATCACCTGCTCCGTTCTCGCTTGCAATGTCCTTCCTTGGAATGATCTTCCTTTGATCGATTCCTGATTTGTTTCCGTAGGTGATGGGACGCGGTCCGTTAGAGATGACGACGTTCTTTACTCCTCTCTTTAAGAGGTCTTCCGCTAAGGAGAGAGGATCTTTCTCTTCATTCAGTGCGTATTTGGATTCTAGGACATTGGACTTGAAGAGATAAATCTGGGAAAGATAAGGGATGAAACGGGAGACCTTGTTGGCCGATACGGTCTCGACAAGGAATTTCTTATCCGGATAGGTATGGAATAGATAGTCAATGACGCTTTGACTCCTATTGGCTTCGATGACAATGGAGTCATGTTTTCTGATTAAGCTATCGAAAGGGGCAATATCTTTGCCAGTCAGATGGTCAAGGAAGGAAGTCTCGCAGACGGCGACACTCCTATTTCCGTTGCTGTCCAGGATGACGTTGTACCTTCCGGAAGGATAAGGAAGATCAGGAATATAGGTTTTTATTCCCCTGTCCTTAAGGTCTTTCTTCCTTTCCTGTCCCCTTACGTCTTTGCCTATCGCCGTGATAAAGGAGACGCTGTCTTTTAAATGGGCCAGGTTTTCACAGACATTCCGTCCTACTCCACCAAAGGAAATCGTCCTCTTTCCGATATTGGAATCGCCCCTGATTAGGGGACTATCCGAGCGGGAGGAAAAATCAATGTTGCTGGCACCGATGACGAGAATGTCTGTCATTTCCGTTTTTTATTGATTAGAGATTGTACGAAGAATCGTCCTGATCAGCCTTCTCGATATCCGAGAAGCTCGCAGGAACGAAGGTGGCACGGCCAAAGAGGGTAATCTGAATACGGACTTCTCCTTTTGCAGAGTCGATTTCCGTGATTTCGCCTTCGGAATCCTGGAAGGTTCCGTTGATAATCTTAACCCAGTCTCCGACCTTATATTCCGAGTACCTGTCGGGATCCTCAATATGCCTGCGTTTTAAGACAGGCTCGATTTCCTCCCGCGGAATCGGGAACGGCTTAGCACCTTTTCCGGAAGAACCGGTAATACCGGAGACACCGGGAGTGTTACGGACGACAAACCAGGTTTCGTCTGTCCTGATCCTTTCCACGAAGATGTATCCTGGATAGTAGTTCTTCGTTTTGAACTTTGGCTCCCTCTTTCCGGTAAGCTTGTTCTTTGTCCTCTTCTGTTTTCCGTTCTCGTCTAGGACAGGTTCCTGATAGTCCGCACAGATGACACGGAAAATCTTGTCTTCCCTGTTGAAAGACTTTGCACGCTTTTCCAGAGAATCTTTAACCTGGTGTTCACGCTGGGAGAAGGTATTGATGACATACCATGCCTTCTGAGGAAGCTCTTCGTTCGCTTCCTGCTCTTCTTCCCCACTCTCTTCTTCGTCTTCGTCCGGATTATAAACGTGCTGGTGAACGATTGTATCCGGCTTAACGGGAGACTCCTCCTTTGTTTCGCTAGAAAGAGAGGCTGCCTCTGTTATCTTTTTTTCTTCTTCCATTAGAATAATCCTCCATTCTTCAGTGATGTTAACCTTGCGACAGCTTCGGATGTCCCAGAACTTGTCGAAGTCGATGCCTTTGGATAAATATCGCCAAATGCCTTCCTGATCTGCCTTGCAGCATAGTCAAAGAGGGCAATCAGAGATGCTGTGATGATAGCAATGACAAGGACGACCCTAACCGACTTCCAAAGCTGCTTTGAGTTTGGCCAACGGACACGCTTGGCTTCTTCACTGACGCCACGGAAATACGTTTTCCTTTTTTTCATTCCTATTTTCCTTCCTTGTGGATTGTATACTTTCCGCATCGCGGACAGAACTTTCTTGCTTCCCTGCGTTTCCCGTCACCCTTTTTCTTCGTGGTTTCGTAGTTTCTGGCCTGGCACTCGGAACAGACAAGCACGATATGTTCCCGCATACGTTTCCTCCTTCGTCCAAATAAAAAGCCCCTTTGCAGGGCTGACAACATTATAGTGGAGTAAAGACAAAAAGAAAAGGGGATAATCGGTTTTTGATGCAAACGGCAGATAAGGAAAATCATTCCTCTTATTAGAAAATATAAAACTCAATAGATGGTGTTTCTAAGAACCTATTCCTATTGTCCCTTGAGATGGAAATAGGTCACGTAAGAAGAGAAAAGCTGTAGTAAAATTTGAGGGCAAACCGAAATGGCCGAAGTAAAAAGCTTGATTTGTGACTTTAGTATTCTTTTTTTGACGATGAAGTGAATAAAAGAAAGCAGTTCGCTATCGTGGAATGCGAGAAACTGCACAAAATTCCGCAGACAGATGAAGAAGCAATTGCACAGCAATTAATCCATAGGTTTGGCAAAGCGGATACGAATCCGTGGGTTGGCCCGAACTTCTGGTGTGACAACGGAAAGAATATTTTTGTCGGAAAGGATTTTATTGCCAATTACAATGTTACGATTCTGGATATCGGTAAGGTGACAATTGGAAATAATGTCTGGATTGGTCCGAACACCCTAATCACGACTGTAGGACATCCGATATCGCCTGAAGGAAGAAAGAAACACCTAGCGTTTCAAAAACCGATTACTATCGGAAACAATGTTTGGATTGGCGGAAACGTCACTATTCTTCCTGGAATAACAATTGGAGATAACTCTGTAGTTGGAGCAGGGGCGGTTGTCACGAAAGACGTTCCTGCAGATTGCGTCGTTGCTGGTGTTCCGGCAAAGATTGTCCGAAAGATAGAGGAAAAGTGAAAAAAGCAGATCCTGTTTGAAAACGAAAAGCTTATTAAGTTGTAATCAATTAAAGGAAAAACTGGCGTAGACGTCTCTTTCTGTTGGAGAGTGATGAGCAGTGGTATTGTTCGTCCTCCTTTGCGATGTAAGGCGAATTGTTGAAGCTCCGGAACTGACCATGAACGAAAGGTGCTGCATTGACACGTGCTCGGTCTTGGAACTCTACCGATATAGTACAGAAATTATTCTGCTCTCAGGAACCGGGAATGCTATTTATTATTCTCGCACAAACTTTTTCATTGTCACTTATAAATAACAGAAAGCAATGTAAAACGGTCACCATAATGACCGAAAAACCATAAAAACAGTAAATGTAATGGACAAAACACGAAGTTTTATATAAAATATGATAAACAGAGGGACCGCAGGATGAACCATGAAGTTTTAAAACAGATAATCTATGACCAACATACCGCTATCAAGGAATCGAAAATAATAAATCGCAACTATTCTTTTGAAGAAAATGGGAATTATGTTTTGATTGGGCTAAGACGTGCAGGCAAGACTACTTTGCTTTATAAAAGAGTTAAAGACTTGATTAAAAAAGGTGTTGATTGGAAACAGATTATTTATCTCAATTTCGATGACGAACGTTTTCTTGGGTTTACTGCAAATGATTTCGAAGACATCATTTTGACTGCTGAGGAAATCACGGAAAAAAAGAAGTACTACTATTTTGATGAAATTCAGAACATCACTGGCTGGGAAAAATTCGCTATTCGCCTTGCAAATGCGGGAAGGAAAGTGGATATTACCGGAAGCAATGCGAAAAGGCTGTCCCGTGAAGTGAATGCAAGACTTGGAGGTAGATATCTTACTAAAATAATTTATCCCTTTTCCTTTGAAGAGTACCTTAGAGCAAACAAAATAAACATTGATCCTTTTCAATCGACGAAAACGCAGGGTAGAGTGGCAAATGCATTGGAAAGCTATTATCGATTCGGTGGGTTTCCTGAGTCACTCCGTTTTTTTGATAAGCGGGAGTATATTTCTAGTGTTTATGAAAAAGTCCTTCTTGGGGATATTATTGTCAGAAATGGTGTCCGAAATGAGAATGGCATGAGAAGGTTAAGGAAAAAAATATCTGAAACTGTCTGTAACAGCGTTTCTTACACCAGTTTAAGCAACACATTAAAGGCCATTGGTTTTGAACTTTCCAGAAATTCGATAATTGACTATTGCTCGTATGCCGTTCAATCGTTCTTATTATTTGATCTAAGAAACTACTATTCTTCCTTTGTCGAAAAAGAAAGCAGTCCAAAGTTCTATTTTTCAGATAACGGGCTCCTTTCCTTATTTTTGTCAAAGGATGACACCGCCCTATTTGAAAACATAGTGGCAATTTCTCTGCATGAGAAATTCGGCGATGGTCTTTATTATCTAAAAAGCAGTAAAACAAAGCTGGATATCGATTTTCTGATACCGGAAGAAAACATTGCCCTTCAGGCATGCTATTCTATCGCAAAGCCTGAAGCGTTAGACAGAGAAGTGAAACAGCTTGTGCGGTTGAATGAAAAAGAAAAAGGAAAATATAAGCTTTACATTGTTACGAAAGAAGATAAGAAGGAAATTGCCATTGGAAATAATATTATTAAAGTTGTTTCTTTAATTGATTTTCTATTGGGGCGGAAATAAAGTGGGATTAGAGTATGCTCCTCCTTGTCGGACTTTTATATAATCCTAGTTAAGTGTTGTTTCCCCTCTTTGGTGGTTTAAGGCCTGTCGCAAAAAAAGAAGCTAGAATCCAAAGGGCGGCTATCTAGCGATACTCCTGCTTCCCAGAATTCTGGAACCATCAGGAGTATCCGAAAAAGTTAAAGGTTTGGCTCAATATTGACGCTGCTTTCTTTGCTGCGTGGTTGGATGAAAGACTTATCTCTAGCTCTAAATCTAATGCTTTTGCACTACACAATAATGCCAGACTAAGAATAATGTATCCTACTTTTTTACCCATAATGTACTCCGTTCTATATATTGTCTGCTCTTCCGGGAGTAGCATAAAGTTTGTGTAAGGAGGGCAGGACAACGATATATGTGAGCTTCCTGATGCCAGGCTTTAAATAGGACTGTAGAACAATAATCAGATAGACGCCTTGACGGCATGTTGCATGAGTTTCGTATCTAAGCTTTCCAGTCAATTGGAAGATATCGCAAAGCTAGCGGGAAAACCTAAGCGGAAAGGAGCCCTTGTATTTGTCTATCTACCTTTTCTCATTTTTATTCCTAATTCATCGAAACAAAAGAAAACCTATGCTTTTTTATCGGCCCGTGTGTCTAAGCCATTGCCTGCCTTGATTAATCTTCTGATCCTCACTATTGTCGGTATCCTGACAATGAGGCAGGAGAAAATCCAGGTGATTGGATCGGCAAAGCAGACGGCAATGTAGCTTGCTCTGCTTGCACTAGAATAAATCGGTCCTCCATTGACTAAAGTAGGCAGGAAAAGACAGACCACAGTCCGGGTAATGAGTTCCGAGATTCCGCCAAGGAGAGGGAAGAGAGGTTTCTCAAGGGCCTGGATGCAGTTCCGCCCAAAGAAGATAAAGCCCAAAAAGAGATAAAAGGGAAGGACCGTATAAAGATAGTCATTTCCGAACTTGATGGCGCTTTCCGTCACTTTGTCTGCAGAAAGGAAGAGATAGAGATATCCACCATGAATTGACCTGAGATACCCGATAAGGATCAAAAAGAGCGAGGTCACAAGTTCCCTTAGGGATCCCACTTTGAATCCTTCCTTTATTCGGTCAGCTTTCTTTGCTCCCCTGTTCTGGGAGATGAAGGAAAGCCTTCCTGTCCCTATGGCGCTTTGGAACATCATCCTGATTCCGGAGAGCTTATTGGCTACTCCGTATCCGTTCTGCGCCGGATTTCCAGAAACTATTCCTCCCTGATAGATCCTGTCAAAAGGAATGACTGAAGCCGACCTGATGATGACACCGATAGAAAGGATGGAGTATTGGATGCCAAGCGGGATGCCCCTTTTCAGGTTATATCCGATATCTTTGATTCCAAAGCGGAAATCCTCTTTCTTCAGCCGGAATTGTTTGTATCGGATGATTAAGTAAATTAAGGCAATAACTGCCGTTATTCCTTGGCAGACAACGGTGGCAATAGCGGAACCTGAGACCCCGAGAGGGATGACGACAATCAAAAGAAGGTCGCCGAGGATATTCCTCCTTGTTCCTCCGACTAAGAAAAAGAACGGGAACAAAGAGTCACCGATTGCCCGCAGTGAGGAGACAATCAGGTTGTAGAGCATCTGAGGGAAGAAGCCAAAGACCAGGTTGATAAAGATATAATTAAAGCCTTCCTTGTAGATTTCCTGCCTTCCGGGATCTGTCGAGTTTTTATCGATTTTGATCCAGGAGAGAACCGGGTCAATTAGGAAATAGCAGGCAAGGGTAATCAGGATAGTCAGAACGACAGAGAGGATAAGCTGTACCGCAAAAGCCTTCCGTGCCTTCTCCCTATTTCCTTCTCCTGTCGCCTTAGAGATTATGACTGAGAAGCCGGCCGTGCATCCAATGGCAAAGTTTGTAATCCTGTTGACGATAGGGATGACATCATTTACGGCTGCCACCTGGTTGGCATTTAAATATTTTCCGACAATCACAGCATCGGTCAAAGAATAAATCTGCTGGAAAATCATGGAAAGAATAATCGGAACCATGAACTGCCTTAAGACAGGAAAAATCTTTCCCTTTGTGAGATCCCTCTGGTCAAAGAGGGAAGTGAACTTCCGCCAAAGGCTTTTCTTCTGTTGAACCTGTTGCACCATAAAGATGTTTTTCTCCTAGACAAGCCTACTTATTATAAAGGGAGAAGAGAGAAAAACTGTTTCCTTTTGACTTGATAACGCTTTCCAAAGAGAAAGAAAAAGGCCGGTGCTCTGCACCGGCCCTTTTGTTTACTTAATGACGTCCCTCTGCCTATAAGGACGTAAGACTTCCGGAACGGTGATGCTTCCGTCTTCGTTCTGGTAGTTCTCGATGATGGCAGCGACCGTACGTCCGACGGCAAGTCCGGATCCGTTGAGCCTATGGACATATTCGGTCTTGCTGTCCTTGGTCCGTTTGAAGCGGATGTTCCTCCGGTGGGCCTGATAGTCCGTGTCGTTGGAGCAGGAAGAGATTTCCTTATAGACCGGCTTGACGCTCTGCCAGAGTCCGTCTTTCTCCTCATAGTCGTTATAGGAAGGCCTGAAGACTTCAAGATCGAAGCATTTTGCGGCGGAGAAGCCAAGGTCTCCGGTGGAGAGGCAGACACGGCGGTAAGGAAGCTTAAGAAGTTCAAGGATCTTTTCGGCTTCTTCGGTCAGGGACTCTAACTCGTCCCAGGATTTCTCAGGAAGACAGAACTTGACTAATTCGACCTTCTGGAACTGATGCTGACGGATGATTCCTCTGGTGTCCCGTCCTGCTGCACCGGCTTCCGCACGGAAGCAGGAAGAGTAGGCGCAGAACCATTTAGGAAGATCATCGGCAGAGAGAATCTCTCCGCGGTAATAGTTGGTGACCGGAACTTCTGCGGTCGGAATCAGCCAGTATTCTTCTCCAGTGTTATTGGTCCTATAGGCCTGGTCGGCAAACTTAGGAAGCTGGCCGGAACCGGTCAAAGAGTCGGTGTTGACAAGGTAGGGAGGCAAGACTTCGGTATAACCTGCCTTGACATGGGTATCAAGCCTAAAGGAAGCAACGGCACGCTCAAGATGGGCGAAGGCACCAAGATAGAAAGTGAAACGGGATCCGGTGACTTTCGCGGCACGGTCGAAGTCGAAATAGCCATGCTCTAAGCCAAGTTCCCAGTGGGACTTCGGCTTAAACTTGAAGACCGTCGGCTTGCCGTAGTACTTCTCCGGACGGTTAAAGGTATCATCGATGCCGATAGGAAGGGAAGCATCCGGAATGTTCGGAGTCTTCAGCATCCTCTCGTGGATATCTTCGTCAATCTTGGCGATTTCCTTGTCTAAACGGGCAATCTCTTCCTTATCGAAGGAAACCTTCTCCCTTGCCGCCTTAGCTTCATCATCTTTGTGCTGGGCCTTCAGCTTTCCGATTTCCTTACTTTGGACATTGCGCTCGGCTTTTAACTTATCCGACTGCCTGATGTCGTCACGGCGCTTTTTATCAAGATTCGGAAGCTCGCGGAGATAGGAATAGTCTCCGTTACGGGTATTTAGTCTTTTGATGACCTCTTCGAGATGGTCAATGACATATTTAACATCTAACATGTTCTGCCTGTCCTTTCTTAAAACTATCGTATCAATTATACACGCTTAGGATGAAGCCTACTCATTTTCTCCGTCATCGCCAGAGCCGTTTGTCGAATCATCATCACTTGACTGTGCACGTTTAAGCAGTTCCTTTAAGGCTGCATCTTCGTCTGTCTTTTCGGCTTTTTCCACCTTTTCCTCCTCTGCTTTATCCCTTGCCTGCTCCTCAGGGCTTTCTTCGTAATCCGATTCGCTAGGCAGGACGGAGACAGAAGAAATGTGTTCCTTGTTCCGCAAAGTGATCCTCTTGACACCGATGGTGTTACGGGATGATTCGTTTACCTGGCTTAAGGAGGTGCGCCTAGTCGTTCCGTGGTCGGTAATGATTAGAATGTCCTCGTCTCCTTTGACGTTCTTAATGACGCAAAGTCCTCCGTTCTTCTCCGTTTCCTTAATGGTCTTTACACCCTTGCTGCCACGGGAAGTAATCCGGTATTCGCTGCCTTCCGTGATCTTTCCGTATCCGTTCTCGGAGAGGGAGAAGATCTTATTTCCGTCAAGGGAAGTGACAAGACCGACGACTTTGCAGTCAGGGGCTAGGTCGATGCCCTTGACGCCGGTGGCCGTCCGTCCCCTTGCCCGGACATCGTCTTCGTGGAAGGAGCAGACCTTTCCTTCGCTTGAGCCTAAGGAGATGATGGCATTTCCGTCAGTCTGGCGGACATCCCTAAGTTCGTCCCCTTCCCGGAGAGTGATGGCAATCTTACCATTGACGTTGATGTTCTCAAAATCACTGGCCGGAGAACGCTTGACTACGCCGTCTTTGGTGGCGAAGAAGAGGAAGGTGTTCTCGTAATGATCTAAGGAGATGATGGCATTGACCTTCTCATCTTTCCTTAGTCGGAGAAGATTGACAATCGGAATACCTTTGCTGGTCCGGCTTCCTTCCTGGATTTCATATCCACGGCAGTGATAGACACGGCCAAGATTGGTAAAGAAAAGAACATCCGTCTTTGTCCGGGAGTGGCGGAGAATCTGGATATCGTCGTTTTCCTTGGTCTTCCTTCCGGTTACACCGACTCCGCCTCTGTTCTGGGTGCGGAACTCATCGGGAGAGACCCGTTTGATGTATCCGCCCTTTGTTAAGAAAATCAGAATCTCCTTGTTCGGAATCAGGGATTCGTCGTCATCGTCGATGTCAAAGTCACTGATTTCGCTTCTTCTTGCATCCCCATAGTTCTTCTTGATGACTTCAAGCTCTTCAATTAGCGTCTGCTCAAGAGCGCCTTTGTCGGAGAGAATTGTGGTGTAGCGTTCGCAGTCGCTGATTAAGCCGTTCTTCTCGTCCTGGTACTTCTGCTGATCAAGTCCGGTAAGACGGCGTAAGGGCCTATCAAGGATGGCCTTGGCCTGGACCTCATCAAAATGAAAACGTTCGATAAGGCGGCTAGAAGCCTCTTCGTAGGTCTGGGAGGAACGGATAATGTGGATAGTCTCATCGATGGCATCGGCTACCGTTAGGATGGCATCGAGGATGTGGATGCGGTCCTGGGCCTTCTTTAAGTCAAAACGGGTACGGCGGGTGATAATCTCTTCCTGGTGGTTGATGTAAATCTTTAAGGCCTGCCTCCTATTAAGGACGCGGGGGACGCCGTGGTCAAGGGCGAGCCTATTGACGGCAAAGGAAGACTGAAGCGGAGTGTAGTGGAAGAGATGATTGAGGACAAGGTCGACAATGGCATCCTTCTTTAAATCAACGACGAAATAGGTACCCCTCTTCTGGGAAGAATAGTCGGCAACGGCCGAAATGCCGTCGATTTTCTTGTCATCGGCTAACGTGGCAATTGTCTTTGCCAGTTCCCGCTTATTGACCCTATAAGGAAGTTCGGTGAAGATGATGCGGGTGCGTCCGTTCTTTTCTTCGGTGTGGTACTTGGCACGGACCTTGACCGATCCTCTTCCGGTAAGGAAGTAGTTCTTGATTCCGTTCCGTCCAAGGATGATGCCTCCGCCAGGAAAGTCCGGTCCTTTGATGATCTGCCTTAAGGATTCGACATCGATGTCCGGATTATGGATGATGGCCTCGATTCCATTGATCGTTTCTGTCAAGTTATGTGGAGGAATAGAAGTTGCCATACCAACAGCAATACCGGATGATTCATTACAAAGTAGGTTAGGGAAACGGGAAGGAAGAACGACAGGTTCCTTTCCGTCTGCATCGTAGGTATCGATAAAATCGACGGTTTCCTTTTCAATATCCCGCGTCCTCTCTAGGGCAATCTTGCTTAGCCGTGCCTCAGTGTAACGGGAAGCTGCCGGCTCGTCTCCGTCCGGAGAACCGAAGTTTCCGTGTCCTTGGACAAGAGTATAACGCCTGGCAAAATCCTGCGCCCTGCGGCACATGGCAAGATAGATGGAGGAATCGCCGTGCGGATGATATTTACCCATGACGTCGCCGACGACACGGGCGGATTTTTTAAACGGCTTGTCCGGGGTGATTCCCCTCTCCCACCTTGCGTAGATGATACGGCGCTGGACCGGTTTCCTTCCGTCTCTCGCATCGGGGATGGCACGGCTTGTCAGAGTCGATACGGCATAGTCAAGGAAGGAACTCTTGATTTCCGGACCGAATTCGTCGTTTGTGATCCCAGGGACGATACCTTCGGTAAGTCCGGGGATTCCTCCATCCTTTTTTCCGTCTTTTTCCGGAAGGGTATTCTCCGGCTTATTGTTTTCTTCTGCCATAGTCAGTTTCCTCCTTTAGATATCGAGGTTCTTCACGTATTTGGCGTTGTTGGAGATGAAGTCCTTACGGGGTTCGACGTTTTCGCCCATCAGATCGATTAAGGCATCGTTGGCTTCCTGGGCATCTTCGATGGTGACTCTTAGCCTTCGGCGATGATTCTTATCCCTCGTCGTCTCATCGAGCTGACTCGGATCCATTTCACCGAGACCTTTGTAACGCTGAAGCTGATAACGTGCATTCGAAGGAAGCTTCGATTTAATCTGGTCTAGCTCCTCATCGTTGAAGGCGTAGTAGAAGTGGCCTTGGTAATTGAGCCGGTAAAGCGGAGGCTGGGCGATATAAAGATGGCCCTGCTCGACAAGGGGACGCCTGAATCGATAGAAGAAGGTCATAAGGAGGATACGGATATGGGAACCGTCGACATCGGCATCGGTCCTGATGATGACTTTGTCGTACTTGATTTTGGTTACATCAAAGGCTTCGCCCTGTCCGGCACCGATGGCTGTGACCCTGTTATAGATTTCGGCATTCTTTTCGATTCTGGTGGCCTGGGCCTTCTCGACATTGAGGATCTTTCCGCGGAGAGGAAGGATGGCCTGTGTGTTGGCATCTCTTCCCTGGACGGCAGAGCCGCCTGCGGAGTTACCTTCGACGATGAATAGTTCCCGTTCCCTTGGGTCTTTGGAAATGCAATCGACGAGCTTATCGGGGAGTCCGCTTCCTGCGGAAAGACGGCCCTGGGCTAATTCTCTTGCCCGTTCTGCGGCTCTCCGGCCTTTGAAGGCGGAGATGACCCGGTCGTACCAGGCCTTGCCTTCGTTCGGATGCTCTAAGAGCCATTCCTTGAGATAATCACCGACAACGGAAGAGACGACACGGCGCACTTCGTCGTTGCCGAGCTTATCCTTGACCTGTCCTTCGTACTGGGGGTCAGGATGCTTGACGGAAAGGACGACGGTAAGACCTTCCAGGCAGTCTTCACTGCGGAAGTTGTCGTCTCCCTCTTTCAGCCAGCCTTTTGAACGGAAATAGCCGTTGAGTTCGCGGCCGATGGCAAGGCGGAAGCCCTCTTCGTGAGTTCCTCCTCCGTTGGTGCGGATGTTGTTGCAGAAGGAGTTCCTGTTCAGGATCCCTGCCTTCGTCGGCTGGAAGGCGGCCTCGACGATGATGGTAATCGGTTTATCGATTAGTCCGCCTGGATTGACCGTGCTCGCACCATTGACATAAGGGATTTCTTCAAAGACTCTTTCCTTCGTCTCGTTGATGAAGGCGACATATTCCTTGATTCCCCCATCGAACTTATAGGAGACATGCTGGATGTTATCTTTGTCGCGGACATCGTCAAGGGAAATCTCCAACCCTTTGGTGAGATAGGCAGTCTGACGGAGATAGGAGGCGATGGCGGAGAAGTCAAACGTCGTCGTCTCCTTGAAAATCAAAGGATCCGGACAGAATTCGACCGTGGTTCCGGTCTTATCGAGCGGGCAGTCTCCGATAATCTGAAGACCGGGAGCGACGGTCTTTCCGCCGTTCTGGAAATGGATTTGATGGATTTTCCCTTCCCGATAGACGGTAACGACGACGTCGGTGGAGAGGGCATTTACCGCCTTGACACCGATACCATGGAGACCGCCGGAAATCTTGTATCCGGTCTTGTCGTTGAACTTTCCGCCTGCATGGAGAATGGTGTAGACGGTTTCGACCGTGCTTAAACCAGTCTGCTTATTGGTGTCGCAGGGGATGCCACGGCCATCATCCTCGACCCGGATTCGGTTGATCGGATTCTTATCCGTTCCGGGAAGGATGGTGACATGGATATGCTTGCAGAAGCCTGCCATCGCCTCATCTACGCCGTTATCGACGGCTTCCCGGACTAGATGATGAAGGCCACGGCTTGCCGTGCTTCCGATGTACCTTCCAGGGCGCTGACGGACGGCTTCGAGTCCCTGAAGGATTTCGATGTCGGCTCCGGTGTAGTTGCTTTTTGCCTTCCTCTTTTCAGCCTCTTCCTCTTCGGAGAAGGTGACATTGTCGACATGTTTCTCCTCGAAGTTCTCTTCGGCAGGCTTTTCGGCTTCCACTTTCGGTTGCTCCGGCTTTTGGGCAGAGCCTTCGTCATGGGCGACCTTTTCTACTTTCGCTCTCTGGCGTGCATATTCTTCCTCTCTGGCTTTCCGGACTTCTTCTTCCTTGCTCAGAGTCAGTTTCTCTTCATCGGCCATCTGTGGTTTCCTCCTTTGCGAGTGTGCTGTCTTTTACCGAATAAATCTGATAGTCTTGGAATCCTTTCGTGATTCTAGTTCCGGTGACGAAGACCTGTTGGTCTTCCTTTCCGATGAGGGAGAGGAGATTCTCCGTCCGGACTTCGTCTAAATCGGATGTGATGTCATCGAGCAGAAGAATAGGGACTATGCCTAGCTTTTCCTGGTAGAGGGAGGAAATGGATAGTTTAAGGCTAAGACTGGCTAGGCGGTTCTCTCCCTGGCTTCCGTACTTGCTGATGTCATTTCCGTCAAGAAGCGCGCATAAGTCGTCTCTGTGCGGTCCGACCCTTGTCTGGTGTCTTATATTCTCGTATGATTTTGAACGCTCGTAGAGGGCCTTCCTGTGTTCCCTGAAGCCTTTCTGGTCATCGTCGAGCGGACAGTTTGTCTTATAGACAAGAGTGAGGCGCTTCTTTTCCTCTTTTCCAAAGAGGGCAGAGTAATAATCCGTCGCTTTTTCGCTTAGGGCTTTAACAAGTCTTTTCCGCTCTGTGGATATCCGGTAGGAGAGATTGACTAGTTCGTCCCGGAGGACGTTGATGACGTCACTATCGTAGTTCTGCTGCAAAGCGGCGTTTCTCTCCTTGAGCAGCTTTTTGTATCTTCCTAAGGCATAGAGATACTCTTTGCTAAGCTGGCTTAGCACTTCGTCTAGCAGCTTTCTTCTTCGTTCCGGTTCGTCTTTGAAGAAGAAGACCAAGGACGGGTCGTAGACGACGGTAATCAGCTTTCCGAGAATCTTGGAAAGGGAAGTGACCTTCTCTCCGTCTAAGGCGAACCTTTTCCCTTCCTTGGAGAGAAGGCAGGAAAGAGAATGCTTTTCCGCTTTCTCGTTTTCGTATTCAAGGTAGATGGAAGCTTCTTTTTCACCAGACTGAAGAAGGGATGATGCGTCCCTTGTCCGGAAGGAGCGACCTAAGGAGAGAAAATTGAGTGCCTCTAGGACATTTGTCTTCCCCTGGCCGTTCTGTCCGAGAAGATAGTTTTTCCTTCCCGGGAAGGAAACGTCCAGCCTAGAATAGGAACGGAAGTGATGTAGAACGAGTCGGCTTACACGCATATCGTGTAGGACACTCCGGCGATAGTGACGACATCTTTATCCCGGAGCTTTTTCCCTCTTCTTTCTTCTCTTACCCCATTGAAGAGGACTTCGTTGTCGGCAAGATAGGATTTCTCCTCTCCGCCGGTGTTGACAAGATCCAAGAATTTAAGAAGCTGGCCAAGGGTAATATATTCTCCCTTGATGATGATGTTGTTTCCGTTTTTGATCATAAGAAGCCCTTCTTCTTTCCTCCTAATAATATATATAATTATATAATTTAGTATTAATAATAACAATAATATTTAGGCCACTTTAGACTTCTTCCCTTGTTATTTTTTGCTTCCGTGGAGGAGAGAATAACGTTTATAATTAACCTATATGGAAAACAAAATAAGCACAGGCGAAAAGAATATCCTTTCTATCCGGAAGAAGAGGCTCTCTCCGTCCTCTTTTCAGACTTTGTCTAAGTTCTATTCTGTCTTTGCCGATTCCACCCGTCTTACTTTGATCTCTCTTCTTTCCGAGCATGAACTATGCGTCAATGATATCGCTTTAATCAGGAATAGGTCACAGAGCAGAGTCTCCCATCAGCTTGCGATTTTAAGAAAGAGGGATATCGTTACCCATTATCGTAAGGGTAAACAGGTTCTTTATGCTCTTACTGATAATCACATCAAGGATCTTTTTAAAACCGGACTGGAGCATGTTTCCGAAAAAGACAATTCCCTTTACCAGGACCGGAAACGAACGGAAATCTAGCTGCCGGCCAAATCTATCCAGCCGTATCTTTTTGATTTCTGGTTAAAAAACGCTATTCTGACTTTTGTGGACATAGATAGTTTTTAGTCAACGCCTTTATGATCTTCCCGACCAAAATTAACAAAGACAATCTTTATTGAACAATACGATACAGTAAGCATGAAAATGTTCATAAATATACATTCTTTACAGAAAAAGTATCATTATATGATTTAGTATTGTTTAAATTTGTTTCTTACTTATAATCAAATAAAGGACATAAACAGTAAAAAAGCAAAATGACAAAAAAATTATTTGTTTTCTCTTTTCTCCCCCTTCTTCTGACTTCCTGCAAAGGCTATACGAAAACCCGAAATATTTTTTTTAGCGAATACAAGAGCAGGGCTGATAGCGTTGAAAATAAATCTACCCGGAATAGGACTTCTTCTGTGGTGAAATGGGGACTGTCTTATACGGAATTAGACGGAACACTGGCTAGGCTAAAGGATTCCTATGGTTCTTCGGCTGTCTCTCTCGCCTTTATTGGGGACACATCTTACTTTACCTATACTGCCACTCGCCTTCCTTTCTCTTTGTCTGGTTTTGATTCTTCTTCGTATTATTCTTCTTCCTACTATGCACTATTTGGCAACGGACAGTTTGTCGTTTATAGGGAAAATAGCGGAGAGCTTCTGGTTAGAAGTCTATCTGGTAACTCCTGGACATTGATAAGCGATGCTTCTAAAGCGGACATTTCTAATCTTTCCCTTGAAAGCAAGCAGTCGACGGGCTCACTCGGTTCTATTAGCTTTTATAAGTTATCCGCTGACTATGCCCCACTTGGATACTTTGCTAGCTATGAAGCAAATGGCTCAATGGTTAGAGTGGAAATTACCAAGGATCAATATGAGCAGGGATACATCGATGGAAGGAAAAATGAAGAAAAGAGTAATCTTATTCCTTGTTACGAATTAGGAATCGACAGTGAAAACTATCTTTATGATTCAATGCTTTTTGACCAGAATAAGAATAGGATTTTAGACAGGAAACCTTATTCGACTACGTCTTCAAATGGTTCCGGCCAATCCTACCGATTCTATGGTGATGGAAAGATCTTCTTTTATCATGTGGAACCTTACTATCTCCCCGAAGAAGATTCTCGGATGCGATACCATGCCTATGGCAATGAGGTCGACAGGAATTCCGGAGATGTCAAGTATTATGACAATCTGAAATTCGTTCCTACTTCAGATAGCGAGTTATCCAAAAAGACAGTCAAGTATAGTGGGGAAGAATATGATGTTTATAGCGGAACCTATTTTGGCTTTTACCGGATTAAGGATGATAATACTCTTGGTACTGAGCTAATAGTAGGAAAGTACGATAAGAAATTCGACATTGACGATAACATCCGGATGGATAGTTTGTTTTCAAGGAAAAAGACTTATGTTCAGGGCGGAATCTATTTTTCTTCTTCAAATAGTCCGGTTTTCTATGCTACAAAGGAACATACACGAAGGCTTGAAAATGTCACTTCCATTAACAGCAGGACAAAGGACAGAGCGGTTTATACCGATAAGGAAGGAAAGATGCATGAATGCAGTCCTTATGAGGTTGGAGACAATGGTTCCTCTGGCTATGACTATGTCTCGACAGATTTAGTTAATGGTTACACCGTCAAGGCTAATTCCTCCTCCACTAAATATCTTCTGAATAACAGAGAAGAGATTGATAAGAAATATTGGAGTTATTTTACTGATTTCGGAATTGTCATTTCCGATGAGTTTATCTATCCTTATGGCAAAACGAATGGTGCTGTTTCTCATGGAACAATCCAGTCATTGAATAGTCATGCCATTGAGACTAGTTCTTCTTCTAAGTCTGTTCTTCTTTCTTTTACCATTAAAGAAGCAACGGCTGAAACGAAATCGCTCAATCTGGTTGTGAGCATTCAGGAAGAGAGCGAAAAATAAAAGAACGGATGTAAGTCAAAATAAGAAGATAGAGGATAACTTAAAGAACCCTCTTTCCTTCTAAGGAAGGCGGCTGAATGTATTTCTCTTCCTCGCATTGTCTTATCGGCGGGCTTCTCTACTTTCTTGGATTTTAGACAATCATTTTACGGCACATGACCCCTTGGATAGCCTAGGGGTCATTTTATTTGTCTCTCTATTTACCATTCAGACCTATTCTTTGATCTTCCAATATCCTGTTTTGTTTGATCCCTCACGGACGATAAGTCCGTCCTTCACTAATCCGGAAAGTTCACGGTAGACTGTTGACGATGACAAATGCAGAGTCGCGGAAAGCTCTCTTCTGGTTATAGATGGCTTTTGCTTGACTAGGGACAGAATCAGTGAACGGATATCCGCTTTCTTAGCTTTTTCCGTTGGTTTATAGAAAGGAATGTTTACCCGAAGGAAACTAGGCGAAAAACGGAAGATTTCTCTCGGATAAAATTTAAGCACACGTCTTATCCCGGTCCCTAGTCTTTCGGCAAACCCAGTATCCCGAAAGACTCGAATCAATTCCGGGTTTGTTGGCAGGGAATATCCGCCAAAGAAGTCTTCCATGGTGAATCCGTCAGGTAGACCGCCCAAGGACGAAATTTCAAACCGATTGGAAAATTCTTCGAATGTAGGTACCCCCTCACCTCTGTAGTCATTATGAACAAGGGCGTTGACAATGATTTCCCGCAGGGCAATCGGATTAAATTTCTGGTGGTCAATTCTTCCTGTCGGAGTGATTTGCGTATAAACTGTATTTTTAGACTGCAAAAGATCAAGGATCTCCGATGTGGTTTTGAGTAAAGACTGATTTACGAATGTTTTCTGTTCGACTAGATTGAACACGTCATCAGAAGAATACTTGGCATATTGAATAGGGGAAGCGTATTGGTCCGCTAATAAATAGGCAAGTTTGTTAAATCGGTGGTGAGGAGTAAATAACTCTAACTGAGTAAGGAGATTCTGGCCGATACCGAAGCCGGCTTCGCGATATTTACTTTCCAGGTAAATAAATGTAAGTTCTTGATTTTCCGATTCGATGTTCTTTAGTGTTCTTTTCTCTCTTTTCTGGAATAGACTCAATATCATTTCTTCGCTCATCTTCTCGACAGAAGGGCCGATTTTAAGATAGCAACCCTCAGGACACCTTCCAAATCTCTTTATATAGTACGGCTTCTGGTTGCCACCGGAAACAACTACCTGAACATAATCTTCAGTCCTAGGTGTAACGATTTCAAATAAGCCGAGAGTATCGGGAGAAATATTATTCTTAATGCGATCTTTGATTTGTCTCTCGACTAAATCAATGTTTTTCATTCCGACTGGTTTTCCGTCGTCATCTAATCCGATGTATAAAGAGCCTCCCTTTCCAGAATTTAGGAAAGCCACTATTTCCTTTTCGAATTTTTCGTTTAATTCAGCCTTAAATTCAATTCTTTCTGTTTCTTTCATATGTCTAAGATTTTTATTTATTGTATCATGAAGCAATAAATGAAGCAATAAATGAAGCAATAAATGAAGTGATAAATGAAGCAATAAAATGGATCGGCATGTTCTATGTCTGATGGAATCCAATAAACCGGAAAAGATGAGGTACGGATGCCATGAAATTAAAAAGCGGCTATCAAATCAAAGCCGCCATTTTGTTAGTAAAGGTTATTGAATAATTAAATTGGTATGGTCATTGTCAGTTTTGATTATCTTTTCACCATTAAGAAATGATAAACGGTGTGTTCAGAATGAACCATGCTTTTCACAAAACTTCCTTGATTCTACAAAGCATTATCCAATTTAAGAAAATAACTTCATTTTCTTTCTTTATTTTCTGATATACTTTTGCTTATAGAATAGCATTCTTAAAGCGTTTAAGATAGCAACAATCCTGACCCCGGTATCTGAAACGCCGGCTACAACCCTAGCGTACTTTCCCCTGACTCCGGTAATAACAAGCACCATCCTTAGAATCTTTAATGTGAGAGAAAGGATAACACCGAAGATCATGACTTTCCTTGTCTTTTTTGAAAGGCGTTTGGCTTCACTGACTTTCTCTAGGTTGTCATCCCTGACGACAACATCGCTTGCCTCAATAGCAGCGTCGGAGCCGAGTGCACCCCTGCTTACTCCGACATTTGCCGACAGCAAAGAAGGAGAATCGTTGATTCCATCTCCGACATAACAGACGTTTCCGTTTTCGGAGAGCTCTTTGACCTTTGCCAATTTTTCTTCCGGAAGCAGTTCTCCGATTCCTTCCCTTACTCCGGTTTCTTTTAAGGAAGCCGAAACAATCTTTCGGTCGTCGCCAGAAAGGACGATACTCTTCTTCCTTCCGTTTTCTTTTAGCTCCTTCCTCACTTTCTTCGCTTCTCCTTTTACTTCGTCTTTGACGATAAAGGAAGTAAGATAGTCCCCCTCTTTTATTCCAAGATAAAGTATTTTATAAGGGGTAACTTCTTCCTTTAGGTTCTTTACCCCGTTCTCACCTAGATAACCCAATGTTCCCCTTAAGTAAGTCTTTCCTTCGATTCTTCCCTGCACGCCATGTCCGGGAATGTTTTCAAAATCATCAACGGCAAATAACTCGCCCTGATAGGCGTGACAGACTGCCTTAGCAAGAGGATGAGTGGACTTACTCTCTAAGGAAGCGGCAATCTTGAGATATTCTTCTTTTGGCTGATTGACAAGGACGAAGTTTCCCTTAGTCAATGTTCCTGTTTTGTCAAAGACGAACGTATCTGCCTTTGCCCTATTCTCAATGGCAATCGAACCTTTGAAGAGGATTCCGTTTTTCGATCCGGAGCCGATTCCGGCAAAGAAGGCAATCGGAACCGAAATGACAAGGGCGCAGGGACAGGAAATCAAAAGGATGGATAGAGATTCATAAAGCCACTTTTTCCCGCCTTCGGCCCAACTGAATCCGGATAACCCAAACCCGGTCAGAAAAGTGATCCTGGCAACAAGAATGACAAGAGGGGTGTAGAATTTGGCAAACTTAGTAATAAACCGTTCACTCTTTGCCTTCTTTCCCTGCTCGTTCTCAACGAGGTCCATAATCTTGGACAAAGTGGAGTTTTTAAACTCTTTCCTGACTTCAACGACAAGGACGGAAGAAAGGTTGATGGAACCGGAATAGACTTTTTCGCCTTTTGTCACATCCTTAGGAAGGGACTCTCCGTTGATACTGGAAAGATCAAGGGAGGAGGCTCCGCTAAGAATCTTTCCGTCGACGGAAATCTTCTCGCCGGGACGTACTTCGATTCTGTCACCGACTTTTAGCCTTGAGGGATCCTGATCGATTATTTTTCCGTCTTCTGTTATCGTATGGGCATAAAGAGGCCTGTCGTTGACGAGTTTTTTTATCGACTTTTTGGACTTTTCACTGGCGTAGTCTTCAAGCCTCTCTCCGATGATGGCGAAGAGAAGGACGAAAAGGGATTCCGGAAATTCCCCAATGGCATAGGCACCAAGCGTGGCAATCAGCATCAAAGTAAATTCGTTGAGGTATTCTCCTTCTTTCCTTTCTTCTATCCTCTCCTTAGTCACTTTGACGGCAAGAGGAAGATAACCTATCGTATAGAAAAGGAAGGCAATGAACCTGTAGGAAGAATAAAAGGACCGGTCAGAAAGCCTGCTCCAATCAAATATAGCAAATGGACTGCCTAGGTTTTCCGAAACCTTTTGAAGAACAAAGGCAATCAACAGGCAGACTGCTCCAAAGGTAAACAGAATCAGGTTGATTCTTTTTTCTTTTCTTTCTTCGCATGTACAGAATGCCATAATACACCTCACTTGAATATACGTTCATATGATAATATGTTCATATAATAAACGCAACAGAAGATGATTAGAAAAAGCGTGAAAAAGCTTACAAATAAAAACTGTCCGAAATAATCGCTTTATAAAGCTGAAAATGTAAGGGTTTACAGTTTACAAATCGGACTTATCGTCCTATAATTCTATTTGTGGCAGTCTGAAACACACGTTTTCTGTCCACGAGAACAAAAGAATTTGGCGTTGGAATTTATCCAGCCAAATGAGCTGGAAAATTAGCGATTACCTCCAGTATCGCTAATCCCGGTAACACAAAATCTTTTTTAAGAGGCACAGAAAGCGTGCGGAAAAAGATCACTATTTTAAGAGGCCTGACGGTCTCTTTTTTTGTTGCGCCTGTTCTAGAAGAGCTATGTCTTTTTTTCTTTCGGCGTTCTTTTTTTAGCCTTATTGTACCTTCTATGTAGAGCAGGCGGGAGGATCAAATTGTCAAATCTATTGGTCTTTTTCCAGATGATTATTCATCCTGGATAAATCAATCACTTCATCAACCCACTCAAAGGATTTTGCTCTCTCATCATGGGTTATCCAGATGACGAGTCTGTTCTCTATTCCCTTTATTGTCTGATAGATTTTCTCTTTATTCTCTGTGTCTAGCGCTGAAGTAATCTCGTCAAGGAAGAGAACCGGTTTGTTCTGATAGAGAGCGCGGGCCAAGGAGATTCTCTGCTTTTCTCCTAAGGAAATCCGATTATCCTGATTGTCTAATAGACTATCCCTTCCTCTCCTTTTGGCAAAGTCATTTAATTGGCACTGTGAAATGACAGAATCCAAACGTTCTTTGTCTATTTTGTCTGCAAACCTGGTGATGTTATTCTTTAGACTGCCAAGGAAAAGTACCGGTTCTTGTTTGCAGTAGGCAATCGAGGTGTTTTTGCTTTCTTCGCTTACTTCCCTTCCTTCCTTGCTGTCATAGAAAATCGAACCTTCATAAAGAGAATTGTGTCCGATTAAGGTTTCAAGAAGAGTGGTCTTCCCGCATCCGCTCTGTCCGGTGAGAATGTACTTCTTTCCTTGGCGAAAGGTGTAGCTAAAATCGCGGAGAAGTGTTTTACCTGAGAAACGGAGGCATAGATTCTTAAGCCGGAAGGAATGAAAAGAATAGAGATATTCTTCCTTCGTTTCTTTCTTAGGCTTAGGCTGGATTGCTTCGATTCGCTTCACTACCTTTTTGGTTCCGAGAATGAACGTCATCGAACTGAAAATCTGAGAAACCGGAACATAGATACCTGTTCCGATTTGAAGAAAGGCGGCAGTAGTCGGAATATCGGATTTTCCATAATAAAAAAGGATTCCTGAAACAAATAGAACAGAAATCTGCAGGAAATTGGTAATAAAGTTATTGAGAAGGTTTGCTTTCGTACAGGTTGCATAGTATTTCCTTTCTTCAAAGGAAACGGCCTGATTTTTTCTGTCCGCTACCTTTTCTACGTTTTTCCTGCTTGCTGTGTTTTGAATGACATCAGCCGAGGCAAGGAAATTTCCGGCGACTTTGGAAAAAGCCCAATGGCTTTGAGAGACTTCGTGGTATTCTCTTTCCAGTCTTTTGTTGAAGCGAAGAGGGATGACAATCTCAATAAGGGCAAGAGAGAAAGTAATTAAGGCAATGAGATAGTTTAATACAAAGGCGATAATCAGAGAAAAGCAAAGACTTAGAAAATAGGAGATAACATCAAAAGTCTGCTGAAAGAGGTCATCGGAAATGGAATTGATATCTTTTTCAAAGATGGCAATGTATTCATCTGCCGTCATTGATTCCAGATCTTGATAATCCAGGGACAATATGCGGGAAAAAATAGTTTTCCGATAAAGGTATGTCCTTTGCGTCCGGTAAGACTTTGTCCTATACCTGTTCAAGGCAAAGAAAATAGAAAATACAATTGTATATAGCAAGACAAATAAACCGAAGAAAACGAATTCCTTCCTTCCCCTCTTTCCTAAAAAATCAAAGAAATAGTAGTAGATAAGGGCAAATCCAGCCTCCAGAGCCGCCCGCAGAGATTTAACAATCAGTAAAAGAAATAATTTTGCTTTGCTGAAAAAGAATAATGATTTAATGGTTTTCATAAGAAAAACTCTCTTAGAAAAGTCTTATATTTTTCAATTTGATTTCTACAGGCAATGTCTCTCTTTTTAAAAGGACAATCATACCCAAAACACTTTGGATAAATGGGACAGCTTTGGTTAGAGCAACGTCTTTTCTCTTTTTCGGTGTTATAGGATGCCCTATTTTTGAAATAGTCCGGATGGCTATTACTAAAGTGAATAGTACAAAAATTAAATTTTCCATTGGGAAGTAGAACGGCACTATTTGGCCTCTGAGATTTTTACGGCCTTCTAACAACGTCCATAGTTTTGGCAATAGTAGTTTGTTCCTGGATCGGCAGAGGACATGCTGTGCTGCTGCTTTCATAGATTAATTCCATAAGAAGACCTCCTTTCAGAAGCGGTTATATCATGGATATATGCTTTTTGCAAAGAAAGAATAATAAATGAATAAAACCATTTTATGGGAAAAATGTTGAAAACCATCAAAAATTTTTAAATAAAATATATATATTGTGTGTCGAAAGAAGAAAAAATTCTAAAGAAAGCGCTTTTATTGCCACGGCTCTTACGCTTTATTGAGTAGTTACCTCTGTTTCCAGTGTCATATTGCTGAATTGATGGTGTTACACATCCTTGCCAAATAAATGCATCCACTGCTTTTAGAAGCCAATTGAGCCTTTTAAGTACTTAGTTTCAGATTCTCCTATGCTCGAAAGACGCCAGGTTTCAGCTGGCGTAGCCTAAACATTTGGGAAAACACTATTGGCGACTACGGATTCAGTATAATGATATCTTTTGGTTATTGGATTCGCTTACTACGAAGAAATAATTGCCCTCCCTTAGATTTTCTCTTTTGTGGGCTGAGGAGCACTCTGCCGAATAGAAAATAAACATGTATTGTCTTTCCAATCCCCCAAAGCAATTGCACTATTTTAATACTCTTGACTGAAAAAACAGGGAATAAGGGATTGAAAAAATAGGGAGTAAGTGATTGAAAAAACAGGGAATAATGACAAAATTTTATTTTCTATTCCAATAATAATTATGGAAAATAAAAAATAATTTCGACGGTATATTGAAAAAAGTATTCGATTAAAGCTCCAATCCTCTGGTGCTGTCCTTGTTACCGGGCCGAAGTTCTGTGGAAAGACTACTACGTGCTCCACCTTTGCTAAGAGCGTTTATAGAATTAACACGAATAATGCAGTGCAGATGACACGGATGGATCCAAGAATTGCACTTACTGGAAAGACGCCTCATCTTATTGATGAATGGCAAAAAGTTCCGGACATCTGGAATTATGTTAAAGAAGACCTCGATATTCAATACACATTCGGAAAGTTTCTTCTTACCAGAAGTGTCACTCCTCCAAGCAGGCTAGAAATACAACATAGTGGTGCTGGCCGGTTTATTCCTTTGAAAAGGATGCCTTTGTCGCTGTTTGAATCACTAGATTCGAACGGAAAGATATCTTTTGAAAGTCTGTTTGATAATCCGGAATATCGTAAGAGGAAGAACGAGACACTTCGCATGGGTTTGAAGACATATGCCCGCAACATTTCTTCTGAAGCATCTAGGAAAACAATGGTAAATGATGTCAGACAGAACGATGAACGTGTCATGGACGTCAAGACCTTTAAAGAGTACCAAGAAGCTTTGAAAAATCTTTTCCTACTTGATGACAGGGATGCCTGGTGTCCGGAAATCCGTTCAAAAACCGCTATTAGGTCTTCACCTACCAGACATTTTGCGGATCCCTCGATTGCTTGTTGTGCCTTAGACATTACTCCATCCGATTTGCTGTCGGACAGGAGAAGCTTTGGACTATTCTTTGAAGACACGGCAGTCAAAGACTTAAGAGTATATAGGAACTGCATTGGTGGAAGGATACGCCATTACCGGGACAACACAGGACTCGAATGGGATGCCATCCTCCATCTTAACGATGGCAGATGGGCACCAGTGGAAATTAAGCTTGGAGGATTTGATTTGACACAATATGGCGCAGAAAGACTAAATCGCCTTAAAGAAAAACTTGTCTCGAAAAGCAGCCTTTCATCGCCTTCTTTCAGGAGGATCTTGACAGGGTTTGGCACGGCTTATCGACGGAAGGACGGAATCTATGTTGTCCCTATTAATAGGCTGAAAGCCTAGCGGGGCTGTCTTTATTAAAGAGAAGGATGGACAAAAGCATTGGCGAATGCCATAAATGTTCTGCCTTCTCTTATGGATAATTAGGATAATTCTGCCCGATGGACACTGCTCTTATTTTGCGACCTTAGAGGGCGCTTACATCAGCCGATTTGTGGATTTTTTCTTATCAAAATACCATTTTGAGAAAATCTTATTTTTCTCTTTCAGGTGCAGGTTTTCTTTCCACAGGCTGTCTCCCTGGTTCCTGTTTCTTTTTAATGGGGAACCTTCTTCTTCCCCCACATGATTTTTAGTTAAAAACTCTCTTTGTCTATTTATTGCATTTAGGGTTATAATGTATTCGAGAATTCAAATTGGAGGTTGTCATGGAAAAAGAGAAGTTCTCGTTTAAGTCGGTCGATGGAAACACCGCGGCTGCTTTAGGATCCTACCTGTTCTCCGAAGTTGCTGCAATTTACCCCATCACTCCGTCCAGCCCTATGGCTGAGAATGTCGATGTCTATGCGTCTCAGGGAAGGAAGAACCTTTTCGGTGAAACAGTTAAGGTTAGGGAAATGCAGTCCGAAGCCGGTGCTTCCGGTGCTGTCCATGGTGCCGCACAGGGCGGTGCACTTGCCGTCACCTATACTGCCAGCCAAGGCTTACTCTTAATGATTCCGAATATCTATAAGTGGGTCGGTGAAGAGCTTCCGATTGTCAGGCATGTTGCTGCCCGTTCCTTAGCTACCCGTTCCCTTTCCATTTTCGGCGACCACGGTGACGTCTATGCCATCCGTCAGACCGGCGCTGCAAGGATTTGCTCCCAGTCTGTCCAGGATGTCGCTGACTTAGCTCCGTTAGCCCACCTTGTCGCTATCAAGGCATCTACTCCGGTCGTCCACTTCTTTGATGGCTTCCGTACTTCGCACGAAATCCAGAACGTCGAATTCGTCAATCATGACTTCTGGAAGTCTTTGCTTGATACCACCGCTCTTGAGAACTTCAAGAAACGTGCTCTTAATCCGCATGGCCATCCGGTTACCCGTGGCGGTGCCGAGAACGATGACATCACCTTCCAGGGACGTGAAGCCCAGAACCTTCACGAAGAGCAGATTGTCGATGTTGCCTGCGAATACTTCGAAAAGGTTTCTGCCGCTACCGGCCGTAACTATGCTCCGTTTGTCTACTACGGGGATCCCGAAGCAGAACGGGTCATCATCGCCATGGGCTCTGTCACCGAGACGGCCACTGAGGTTGTCGATGATTTAAGGAAGAAAGGCGAGAAAGTCGGCTTACTCAAGGTCTACTTATATCGTCCGTTCTCCGTTAAGCATCTTCTTGCTTCCTTACCGAAGTCCGTTAAGAAGATCGCTGTCCTTGATCGTACGAAGGAACCTGGCGCTGCTGGCGAGCCGCTTTACCTTGATGTTGTCGCTGCCCTTAAACAGGGTGGACGTAACGATATCTTCGTTATTGGCGGACGTTATGGTGTCTCTTCCAAGGATACTGCTCCTAAGCATGTCAAGGCTGTCTATGACTTCCTTGATGCCGAGAAGACCTGGACCGGATTCACGGTCGGAATCGAAGATGATGTCACTCATCTTTCTATCCCGGTCGATGATTCCTATGTCATTCCGCATGACTATACCTCCTGCCTCTTCTGGGGTCTTGGATCCGATGGCACTGTCGGCGCCAATAAGTCTTCCATCAAGATTATCGGCGATGAAACCCATCAGTATGCCCAGGCTTATTTCGCCTATGATTCCCGTAAGTCCGGCGGTGTCACCCGTTCCCACTTACGTTTCGGACATTCTCCGATTCATTCTACCTATTATGTCGAGAATGCCGACTTTATTTCCTGCTCTCTTGATTCCTATATCTTCAAGTATGATAGGTTAGCCAACTTAAAGGATGGCGGAACTTTCTTACTCAATACCAATAGGAGCGATGAAGAGTTAGCCAAGGCAAGGCCGAACCGCAGGAAGTATTTCTTAGCCTCCAAGCATGCTAAGTTTTATGTCATCGATGCGAATAAGATTGCCCTTGCCATCGGCATGGGCCGTCATACCAACACCATTCTCCAGTCTGCCTTCTTCTACCTTAACCAGCAGATTAGGCCTTATGCCGAGGCAAATGAATGGAGGAAGAAGTTCGCTGCCAAGACCTATGCAAAGAAGGGTCAGGACATTGTCGAACTGAACTACAAGGCAATCGATTCCGGAACCGAAGGCTTACGCGAAGTCAAAGTTGATCCTGCCTGGGCCAATCTTCCTTCCAAGAGGGAGAAGGTTAAGACCGGTGACGACTATTGGGATGAATATGTCGCCTATATCGGAGACCTTGATGGCTATAACCTCCCTGTTTCCACTTTCCGTAAGTGGGAACTTGAGGATGGCACTAGGGAAGAGAACGTCACTCTCCGTGAAAAACGTGCTATTGCTGACCGTGTCCCTGTCTGGCACAAGGAAAACTGTATCCAGTGCAACCAGTGCGCCTTTGTCTGCCCGCATGCCACTATCCGTGCTTTCCTTCTCGATGATCAGGACATCGCTGCCCTCCCCGAGAATGAACGTGAGGATGTCTTACCGGCAGTCGGTGGCCCGAATGTCAAGGGACTGAAGTTCCGTATTCAGGTTTCTCCGAGGAACTGCGTCGGCTGCTCGCTCTGCGTCAACCAGTGCCCTGGAAAGAGGACTCCGAAGAAGGATGAAAACGGCAACATCGTCAAAGATGCGAACGGCAAGCCAGTCAGGGAAGCCCATAAGGCCCTTGAGATGGTCGATGCCAAGTCTCAGTTCGAACATGAGGATGCCGCTCAGATCCTTTATAAGAGGGAACCGAAGACCGGGTACTATCCGGCTGGAACCGTGAAGGAAGTTGCCTTCTCTAAGCCGTACTTCGAAGTTTCCGGATCCTGCGCAGGATGCGGTGAAGCTCCGTATTATCGTCTTGTTTCCCAGCTCTTTGGCAAGGACAGGCTTGTTGCCAATGCAACCGGCTGCTCTTCCATCTACTGCGGTTCTACTCCGATGTCTCCGTTTGTCACCAACAAGAACCACGAGGGTGTTGCCTGGGCTAACTCCTTATTCGAGGATAATGCCGAATATGGCTATGGAAGGCGTTTGGCAACTGACTTTAAGCTTTCCACTATCTGCCAGATTATCTTAGACAACGAAAAGGATGTCGAGCCTGAACTTAAGGATGTCCTTGACGAATATGTCGCCAACATCAAGAATAAGGCCCATGTCCGTTCCATCCTGCCTCGTATGCTTTCTCTCATTGAGAAGAGCAAGAATGAAGGCATCAAAGCTCTGCTTCCGAGGAAGAACGACTTACTCGACAAGTCTGTCTGGATCATCGGCGGCGATGGCTGGTCCTATGATATCGGCTTTGGCGGTCTCGATCATGTCATTGCATCCGAAGACGATGTCAATATCATGATTCTTGATACTGAGGTCTATTCCAATACCGGCGGACAGGCTTCTAAGTCTTCTCAGACCGGTCAGATTGCTAAGTTTGCCGCTTCCGGCAAGAAGACCTGCAAGAAGAATATGGGTCTTATTGCCATGGCCTATGATCACGTCTTTGTCGCCTCTATTGCCTTAGGTGCCAATCCGACCCATGCCATCAAGGCCCTTAAGGATGCTGAATCCTACAATGGACCTTCCTTAGTCAGGTGCTACTGCCCTTGTATCGAACAGGGTATCCGTGGCGGTCTTGGCAATGCCATTAAGCAGGAGAAGAGGGCTGTTGAGTGCGGTTACTTCTTAACCTACACTTATGATCCGCGTCTCCGTGAAGAAGGAAAGAATCCGCTTGTCATGGCCGGAAAGGCTCCGGACTTCACCAAGCTTCAGGACTTCCTCCTTACTTCTACCCGTTATTCTCAGCTTCCGCGTGTCAATCCTGAACATGCTCAGGAACTCTTCGATAAGAACCGTCGTGCCGCTGAACAACGTTATCACGACATCCTCCGCTATGGCGGATTAGAGAAGTAGTTTCTTTCTAATCGGGAATCGAAAGCAGGCTTCGAAAGAGGCCTGCTTTTCTTAATTTTAATCTGCAACGGCTTTGTCTTTGTACAAACAGACGGGAAGGATTGCTGAATCCACCATGTGCAAGTCAGGTCTTTTCTTTGAATATATAATATTAGCAAAAGACAATATGGGCAAAACGAGGCATAGTTTTTGCTTATAGAAAAATGACTTTTAATGTTTCTTTGTGCTACAATTGATTTATAGATTGAAAAAAGTGGAGGATTGTTTTGTGCGAAAAACTTTCAAGATGTTTTCTGCTCTTATGCTATTTCTTACTATAGGGGCAAATTCCAATGAATTTTCGGCAACTTTCGATGAACCTGAAAAGCGGCCCTTTTTGACAAAAAAAGATCATCCAGACATTCAGGGCTTTACTTATGCCAACGGAAGTGAGGAAAAACAAAAAGTTGCATCTGCTTACGGATATTTTTACTTGGATACTGATTACTACTATGCTCAATTTACAGATGTTTCACGCTTGTATTTAATTCGTGTAAGAGTAAACTTTACACCTGGAAGCGTTGCCTCAAAGAACGGGGAATCCGGATTTGATCATCATTATGATCTCTGGAGTGGGTTTATTCATGTTCAGCCATTCTCGAGAACAGAAAATAGTTTTAAAAAGAGTTCGTCGTACAGCTACATAAAATCATGGCCTCTTTCTAATTCAGATTCACTATCTTGCTCTGTTACGTCTTCTTTTAGTTCAAATTATTCTATTTCTTCTGACATTGAGGCAGGAGTTAAATTACCAGAAGGTGCTAGTATTACTCGAAAGACAGGGAATGGATTAACAATTGGGCTCTCAACATCTACTTCTATCTATGGTCCGGAGCCAAGTGTTTCTCACCAGGAGTCTCCAAGCAATAGTAATATGGCACAATGGGACTATCAGTTTAAGAGTCCCCTCACGAGCAGTTATGAAATGAGCTGCTGTTTTCTTATGGAAGTCAAGAACGATTCAATTGCTTATCAGTCCTATTCTTTTGGATATCAGATTGATACAAAAATGACAAATACAGCATGGGAGGCATTCCCTTGGCGACAGCACAAGGAAACCGTCAGCACTTCTTCCTATGTCTGTGGCCTGTGACTATAAAATGAAAGATGAATTTTTTGCTGTTGATTCACTAAAGAAATCATTTGCGGACAAGAAAATCTTTTCGTCTGCTTCCTGCTCTTTTGCTTCCAACGGACTCTATTTACTTTTTGGCGAAAACGGATCGGGAAAGTCAACTCTTCTGAACATCCTCTCCGGAAAAGATGGCCAGTGGGAAGGCAATCTTTCGTTTTGTGGTAAACCGATTTTGAAAAAGAACAGGGAACTGTTCACTGACGAGTATGTGTCCTATGTAGCACAGGATTCTCTTGTCTTCGAGGATGAGAGTGTCATTGATGACTTCCTTCTTCCTTATGGGAAGAAAGATAGGAAAAAGGCACAGGAAATTCTTTCTCATTTAGGACTTGGTGCTGTTCTTGATGAGAAATGCTCTGAGCTTAGTGAAGGGGAAAAAGAACGCCTTTGCTTTGGCCAAGCAATCTATGCTGGAAAGAGAATTATCCTTCTTGATGAAATTACTGCCAATCTTGATCCGCAAAGTGCTGAAATGATTCTCAAGCACGTTTTGACGCTTTCACAAAATCATCTTGTTATTTTTGCAACTCATGAAAATTTACCGGAATGGTTCATTGAAAAAGCAAATTTTCTACATAGGAAAGAAGGAAAGATTATAGCGTGCAACAGCATGCTACAGTCTGAGCATACTGATAGTTCCGGCATTGAAAACAAAAAAGAATCATTCTTTTCGGAATTTCTTTTATCAAGGAAGAAAAATAAAGAAACGCATTGGTTTATCGAGTGCCTTTGCTGCATACTTAGTTTCTTTTGCGTTCTGCTTATGTCTTTTTATGGTTCGTTCAAAGATACAGTCCAAATCGGAGCGGATGGGAGTGTGACAACGATATATGCTTCTGAGCGAATCTCGAAGAAGGTGTTTGCTGAGACCTCCCCTATTTTCATTTCCCGAAAAAAGAACAATGATTTCTATTCTGTTCTTGACTTGAATTACTATTCAATACGTAAAGATGAGGACTATCGTAAAGCGGGTTCCCTGTTCGCAGGTGTATTTGAATTTGATGCAAACGATGTTGATAAGCCGGCCTTGATTGAGGGAACCTATCCTATAGGTCTAGGTGATGCCATTGTTTCCGATGTATGTTTTTCGTCTCTTTCTGGATTTGCTATTGGTCAGAAAATAAATTTTGGCAAGACAGAATATAAGATTGTCGGCATATACAAGGCGAGAGACCCCGCCTCTCTTGAACACAGATACTCAGAATATCCTGTGAAGGACAAAGCAATCAGTCTAAACAAGAACGTACGGATTTGTTATTCGTTTATGACAGAAAGCGTTTTTGCTATTGGTGGCAATCCTGGCACAGATTTTTATGCTTTAAAATCCACTAAGCAGAACAGAGAAACCTTCTTGAATGATTCTCTTATGGATTCGGACATTTCCATTGAAAGCGTTTATAGGTATCAGTATGCGCCGGTTTGTGTCGATAAGAACGGTAAGGAGAATCTCACTTTCTTCCGAAGCTATCTTTTTAATCTTATTTTTGGCATTCTTTCTGCTGTGATATTGCTTATTTTTCTCTTCATTTTTGCTTTCTCTTTTGACATAAAGAACAAACGGAAATATATACTTCTTCGTTATAGGGGAACTTCACGCAAACGATTGATAAAAAGTGATCTTCTCACATTTGGATTTTCTACTTTCTTAGGTATCAGCGCTGGTATCGGAATTAGTGAACTTACCCTTTTGATTAGGAATGGCGTCTACGGCAAAGCCCTTGGTGTTGATTCATTAATTCTTTTCTTTTCGTTTAACTATTCTATTCTCCTATTGCTTGGAATCTACCTTGTATTTAGGATTCTCTTCTTTGCTGTGCTGAACCTTCTTTGTCCGAAAGACATGTCCCGTCTGATTGCCGAGGTGAAAAAGAAAGCATGATAAAGGCAGAAGATCTGAGCGTTTCCTTTGGCAATCGCGTTTTATTCTCGTCTGTTTCCTTTGCTATAGGAAAGGGCATCTTTCAACTTAAGGGAGACAGCGGAAAAGGAAAAACGACTCTAAGGAACATTCTAAGGAAGCAGCAGACTCAGGACTATGGAAAAGTCTTCTATTCGGAAGAGAGCCCTTCATTTTCTTATTGTGGGCCGAAGGCCACTCTTTTATCTGAGTATTCCTTACAGAAAAATCTTGTCATACTCAATAAGCCGTTGAACAAAGATAGACTGGCTGAATTGATGGCAGGGCTAAGATTTCCTTATTTAGAGAAGCCGATTATCCACCTTTCCGGCGGAGAACGCCGAAAAGCAGAACTGCTTCTTTGTTTATCCTATGATGCCGATTATTATTTCCTCGATGAGCCATTTGCTTCATTGGATAAAGAATCAAGGAAATTCCTAACTAGCTTTCTCAATGAGTTCTCGAAGGACCATTCGGTTATCTTAATCAGCCATGAAGTCAATCAGGACATTGCACTTTCCGGAAGACTGGACTTAAATTACGTAGAAAGAATAAAACAGAAACGGGAAAAGATTAAGATCCACCGGAAAGGGACTTTCCGTAGGCTTCCAGCATTTCTTGATGACAGGAAAAGGAATCGGATGTCAAACTTTATCTGTGGTCTTCTTGGAATTCTGAGCTTGATTGCTTTTTCTTTTGGCGTCGCTTTTACTCAGTCGCGTACCATAACAAAGAGGACAAGGACGGCGAGGAAAGAAGACCCTTTTTCCGTTCATTATTTAAATCCGGTTAGCGTAACCGATTTTCCTAGGGAGAGAGAATTCTACGGAATTCTAAATGACAAAGGAAGGACAAAACTGACCTTGCATCAGAAAAATCAAAACGGTTCTCTCTCTTTATTTGGCTGTATAAAAGATTCAACCTCTCCTTTCTTCTTTTATAGCCAGAAGAAAGCAAATCCGAGGATAAAAGAAAATCAGGATGCCGTCCTAAACGGCATAAGACATCCGGTTGAGATTATTGAAAAGGATAGGCTTTCTTCGCTTAATCTTCCAGACTGCAAGGAGAGGAAGGAATTATTGGATGATAAGCAAGACGGCGAGTATCTTTTTTGCAGTAACACCTTCGTTGATCAGGTAATTTCTAGTTTGGCAGAAGGATTTCAGTTTTCCTCTGATTCCTTTTTCCCTTTGAATCCCATCGTTTATGACTCTTACCGGGATGTTTTAGCACTCGGAACCTCAGGCAAAGATAAATGTATGATTGAAGATGGAGATTTCCTTCTTGCTGTGCCTGGAAAGAAGAAAGGCGAAAGCGTCTTTCTCTCACAGAGTGCAGAATGTAAAGTCACTAATGAATACGATGACAATTTCGTTCATCTCTCTCCCATTAGGTATAAGCTTATCTATCTTGCCAATGACTTCAGTGAGGAAACGGTTTCTCTCTTAATCGAGGACAAAGACTTTTCTTCCCTTGCCCGGTTTAATTCACAGCTTCGGGGAAAGGATTTGATTTACAGTGCAGATTTTGGACTTTATCCAATCATCTGCTATGTTGTTTCCTCTGCACTACTGTTTGGGGAGTTACTCTACTGTCTGGTTTCTTATTCGGGAATCAAGAGATGGCGGAATTCGCTTTATCATCTTTACCAGAATAATGGTTTCTCTGCTTCCTCGTTCCGCATTGGCTTACTACTGAGCAAAGCCGCTGTTTTTCTTCCCAGCCTTATTCTTTCTTTTCTGCTTTATTTCCTTCTTGCTCTTCCTTTTGCAAATTACAAAGAAAGGACAAGGATATATGATAAGAGAAGGGATGGATTCTATTATTATTCCCAGCAACCTCAGAACGGTTACTATGACTCCATTCATCATCCTGTTCCCTTTGAAACGTATCAGCCTTATATTTTTCTGCTTCTTGTTTTGTTTACTCTCTTTGTTCTGATCCAATGGATTATTCTTTCTGCGGGTAAGGGAGAAGGGAACAGAAAGAACAAGGACTAAATCTTGATTTTCGGATTATCCGTGCTGTAAGGAAGGATCGAAAACGGTTTATCAGAAGGCTTCCTTGATTTTGCCAGAGAAAAATTAAGGCCAAGGCAGAGAGCAAATCAGCATGAGGTGGTAAAATATCCCTGCCAACGATCTTCTTTTATTAGCAATAAAAAAGGAGGCTTGAATATGTACTGCAAGAATTACGGAAAGCAGATACCGGATGGGGCGAAGAACTGCTCTTACTGTGGGACAGATCAGACCTATCAGGTAACATGCGAAAGGAAACGGCAGGCTATGATTCCTCTGCGTAAAAGTACTCGAAAGGACTCTCAAGGATACTCTGCTGCATCGGTTTTGCCTGCGTTGAAGGGCTTCATCGCTTTTATGTCGGAAAAATCGGAACAGAGGAATCCCTTTATCTTCTTACTGTCGGGCTCTTTGGCTTCGAAACGATTGCCGATGTCATTCATCTTGTCTGCGGGAATTTCACCGATAATGAGGGAAGGCCGCGGACTAACTGGGATAGGAATTAGCCTCTTATGACTCAGCTTGAACAAGATGCCGAGAGACTTCAGTCTTTAATTGACGAATCGAAAAAGATTGTCTTTTTCGGTGGGGCGGGAGTCGCAACGGAATCCGGTATTCCGGACTTCCGTTCTCAGGATGGTCTCTACAACCAGAAATACAAGTATCCTCCGGAGACGATTATCTCCGCTCCGTTTTTCGAGAACAATCCGGAAGAGTTTTATCGCTTCTACCGGGAAAAGAGGCTCCTGCTAGATAAGAAGCCGAATGCCTGTCATTATTATCTTGCCAAACTTGAGCGGGCAGGAAAGCTTAGCTATATTGTCACGCAGAACATCGACGGCCTTCACCAAAGGGCAGGGAGCAAGAGAGTCCTTGAACTGCATGGGTCCGTCCATCGGAATTACTGCCTTGACTGCGGCGCCTTTTATTCCGGGGAATACGTGGCGAATTCCAAGACGCTCGTTCCCCATTGCGAAAAATGCGGAGGAATCATCAAACCCGATGTCGTTCTCTATGGCGAGTGTCTTGACGAGAGGGTGAGGACAAAGGCAAGGGTTGAAATTTCCGAGGCTGATCTTCTCCTTGTCGCGGGTACTTCTCTTGTGGTTTATCCTGCTGCCGGATTGATTTCGTATTTCCAAGGTAAGCATAGGGTTCTAATCAATAAGGATCCAAAAGCCGAATCAGCCGGTGCCGATGTGGTCATTCATCAAAAGGTCGGAGAACTATTCTCCTTATTACATATATGAAGAAAGAAAAAGACATTCTTATTAATCTGCCAGAGATTGCAGACTACAAGTCTCCTTTTTACTGTGGATCTGCCATCTATCTTAGGATGATTCCGCTTATTCAGATGATGGAAAGAGAAAGGCCAAGAGGAGAGGAATTCTATCCTCAGGGACAAAAGACCCTTCTTTCCCTTTATCGCCAGGATTCTTCCGTCTTTGCTAGGACCAAGGAAAAAGACGGAAAGAAAATCCATTGGAATTCTCTTGGTCTTTATTATAGGGACGAAGCGGATTTTCTCTCCCGCCTGCGGAATAGGATTGAGGTTCTTCCTTTTTCTTTCCGGAGCGAAGCAAGGAATCAGATCCTTGTCTCTTGCTTTGATACATTGGCAGGCCAGGCTAAGGAAAGCCTTTCCGTATTCTTTGACTTTGACGAGGCGGAGAGCCTATTTAAAGCGGCAGGCGTGTCTCTGCTTCGCGAGTGCGAAGGAAAATTAGTTCCTCTTCCCGCCATCCAAAATCCCCTTCTTTCTCCGGAGGAAAAAAAGACGATGGCCCTTTGCTCCCTTGTTCCTATAGCCTTATTGAAGAAACTGATTCTCCGGAAGAACCTAGGAAAGAATCCCTTTTCTCCTTCTTTGCATGTGGAAGATATTGTTCAAAACCTGGATTCCTATATCCAAAAAGAAACAAGGAGTCGGGAAGAAAGGAAAGAGGCCTCATCCTATGCCTTGTCTGCTTCTAAGGAAATCAAGAATCCGTCCTTCCGTAATGATTTTCTTTGGGTCTGGACTGTGTTAGCCGGTTTTTCGGAAATTCTCTGACCGGATTCTGACCAGAGGGGGAAGAGGAAGAAACCGCTGCCGACAAAAATAATGGAAATCTTTTTTGTACCTTCGCTATCCTGAAAGCGTGAATAACAGAAGACCAAAGCAATTTGTTTTCGTGTTCTTCCTTGCCGCTATGCTTTCCTCTTAGGGCAGGAGAGGACAAGTGACTATTATGGTTAAACACAAAAGAATGGCAACCTTCGTCTTCTCCGTCATGAATCAGAAGAGAAATATACTGTGCATACCTTAGTTGATGCGAACATCGTTGCTATCGTAACAACGAAATTCACCTATTGGGAGGCCGGGATTTCTTCTAGGCAAAACTAGGCAGGACAGAAGCAAAAGTGTTCAGGCACCAGGGAAGTAAATCCCCGTTTTTTATCTGCCGGGTTTTCCTGAAGTCGAAAAAGTAAAGAAAACCCTGGTGGATTGCCAATTTGCGGGACGAAAAAAGAAAAATCGAAGAATCCGTCATTTTTCCGCCTTTTTCTACTAAGATAAGAGTAGAGGAAAACCGAAACTTCTATCCTTGAATGATATAATAAAGAAGGAGATATCTTTATGGCTAAAAATTATCCTGAATGGTCTGACCGTAAGGTCCTTATCGATAGGCGGAATCGCTTTGCCACCTGTTATCAGAATACAGACGGTTCTGTCTTTTATATCGAGCCTCAGTTTTATACCTATTTGCAGGGGTATAAGAGGCATCGCCCGGAAAGATACAAAGACAGGCTGAAGAAGAGGGACGAGGTGGTCCAGAAGAACAAAAAAGTCGTCTTTGTCGGAAGGGAAGATAATCCTCTTGTGGAAACGGAAGGAGCGATTTATCTCACTGCTGAGGATATTGCCAATCTTATCGGATGCCTGATTCAGCCGGAAAGCCGCGGATCGGACTACGGAGATTAACTGATGAAGAAAAAGGTTCTGCCTCTTTTTACTCTTTTTTTATCTTCTTTGAGGTTAAGCTCATGTTTTTTCCTGCGCCATCCAGGCGTTTTCAACAGTTCGCTGGATAATAGTTCCCGCGATTATCCTTCGGGAAGTGATCTTGCCTATAAGACACCAACCTATGGAAGTGGATATTCCTCTGCGAACAGGACAAAAGAAAATGTCGGAATCGGCAGGGGATATCGTTATCTCCCCTCTGTTGGAAACTCAAAGATTCTTGTTGTTCCAATTGAAACATCTGACTATAAGTTCACGGATAATCAAATCGATAATCTCCAAAAAGCATTTTTTGGCACAAGTGAGGAAAACGGATGGGAATCCGTCGCTTCCTTTTATGAAAAATCCAGTTATGGGAAGCTTCATCTTTCCGGCGAAATCTCTCCCGTTATTTCCTTGAATGCGACAGCAGAAGAACTTAGCCAGGAAAGCGAGAACTACGCAAAAGGCAATCAGCAATGGACCGATTATCTTGCACAACAGGTTTTAAGCACGCTGGACGAAAAGACAGACCTTGACTTTTCTTCTTACGACACAAACTCTGATGGTTATATTGATGCAGTCTGGCTTGTCTATTCCGTTCCCTATGATCAATCAAGTGACTTGTTTTGGGCCTTTACTACCTGGCTTAGCTCCTCTTCTCCCTCCTTTGACGGAAAGAAGGCGTGCCTTTATGCCTGGGCTTCCTATGGCTTCACGAATCAGAATTATAAGGTCAGTGATTACAGGAACACTTATATTGACAGCCACACCTATATCCATGAGACCGGACATAGGAGGGGACTGGATGATTACTATTCGTACGATTACGGAGAAAAGCGGGACGACGGGTCAACGATTTACGATACCCCAATCGGTGGCCTAGACAGGATGGACAGGAATATCCTTGATCACAACGTTTTTTCCAAATACCTCCTTGGATGGAATAAGCCGACCGTGGTGACGAAATCCTATTTGGAAGCAAATAACTACCAGCTTACCTTGGGTGCCTATGAAAAAAACGGCGATGCCCTTCTTATTCCTGTGTATAAAGATGGAAGCAGGGACTATAACGGGACTCCCTTTGATGAGTACCTTAGGCTTGAATACTACACTCCGACTAATCTGAATCAATTGGATGCTTCTACAGCTTACTATACTGCCCCTCAGGGCTACAGCACGAGTGGTGTTCTCTGTTACCATGTCGATGCTAGAATCGGAAAGCTTATTCCTGATTCGAAAGGCCAGCCTGTCTGGAATCAGGAAGTTTATGACAAACTTCCTTCTCCGGATTCCAATTGGGGAAAGCAATATCTTTATACCTATCTTTATTCCAATACTGCCAGCTACTGCTTCGACCAGAGCAGAGATGATGAAGGAAGGAGTTATTACCGGGGAAGACTTATCTCCTTAATGCCGGCGACAGGAAGCCGGATTAACGGGAAGGCAAGCAAAGTCGGGAATAGGGTTCACTACCACTATGCCGACAATACGGCGCTATATACGAGCAAAAACAAAAGTTTTAAGGATAACTATTCTTCCTTCCTCTTCGATGATGGATCAAAACCGATGTTTTCCTTCAGAGTCACATCGATGGCGGAGAATAGCTGCATTCTTAGCTTCACGGAGTTTTAAACATGGCTTATTGCTTTTATCAGAATCAGACAGTCGAAATCAGCTATTCGAAAAAATATTCTGTGGCTGTTTTCGGAATCAACCACGCCGCTTTTTTGGGAAACGACCGAGTCTATTATTTTCCTATGGAAGACAAAGCCTCTATTGAGGCCTCTCTCTCGTTCTACAAGAAATTCATCCTAGCCGATGCCGCCTTTCCTGTCTATGACGGAAAGAACTATTCTTATGTGAAGAGCGATGACAAGCAAGTCATCGGACAGATTCTCGGACTTCCAGACGTTGTTTTTTCTTCTCTTGACCTTACCAAGGATATTCTCCCCCAGCTTCGGTTTTCCGATGATCTATCTAAACTGAAAAAAAGGGTTTATCAGGAAGAGTACCGCTCAAGGGGGAAAAAGTATTTCTGTGATGATTTCCGGATGTACTGCAGGCAGCACGGTCTCTTCTTCCTTTACGAAGAGACAAAGCCCTTCGTGCATGAAGACCACTCCCTTTTCCCTGTCTATTATGATGAAAGCAGGCTGTCTAAGGATTTATCGGCACTTATCGGGGAGGCGACTAGCGAACGTTTCCTGATTGACTTCCCTCCTATCAGCTTTGACGAGACGCTTATCGAAAAGAGGAAACCTTTTGATTCTTTCCCTTTCTTAAGACGGCTTTCTTATTTCGTAAACGGAAAATTCGATGCTGAACTTTCTGACCTGAATAAGGATGCTTCCTTCCGGAAGGAATATTCCCTCCTTCTGCGCCGGTATTTTGCTTCTTTAATCAATTATCTCTATGATCGTTACTGCTTCGAAGTACTGAATAAAGTGACCACCAAGGTCTCCTATCTCACCCCTTGCAAGGTCTTCGGAAAAGTAGGCAGACTTTATGCCATCTCTTCCTTTAACGGAGAAAGGTATACGACCGACTTTAAGCATTATTTCTTTGATTCCAATGACCGGGATCTGATTAAGGCCCTTAGGGAGAAGAACTATTATGTCGGAGAGGATACCCTGTCTTTTTATGCTAAGCTCGGTCTTCCTTATCAAGGGTATCTTTTCCTGAAAGGAAAGAAAGTGACGAGTGTCGATAGCTGTCTATCCCTGCTTCCCTTTCAGGAAAGGAAGGGAAAGGAGGCTTACTACCTTTCCGTCAAACGATATGATTTTTCCTATTCTTTCCTTCCGGAAGAAAAGGAACACAAATATGTATTCTCCTATCGCAGGCTTCTGAAAAACGGAATTTACTATTCTTCGTCCAAACCGGTCTTTTCCTCTTCTCCGGACAACCGGATTAGGATTGCCATCTATGACTACCCGAGAGAGAACACTCCGCTTTCCTTTATCGATCAAAAGCAGGTAAGCCTTACCTCCTGGCCTCTCTTTGCCTATTTGATGGCGAGAGACCTGACCCACGACACCCGGCTAAAGGACAAGCTTGCCGAAATTGATGAAAAGAGTAATGGAACTGCCTTGTATGAGTTTTTCCGTCTATTCCATCAAAACACTCTTTTGGAAGTGCTCTCCTATCTTTTCTCTGAATATTCCCTGACTTTCCCTCTTGATGACAAAGTCAAAGACTTTTTCTCCTTCCTTCTTACCTATCCTTTCCTGGCGGTCGAGGCCCTGTTCCGGAACGAGGCTAGGAGGAAAAAGGATTCCTTTTCCCTTAGGCAGTTAGACGGGGATGAAAATCCGACTGACCGCTACGAGCCGAACCTTCCGTATCCTTATGTCTCTTACGGATCCTTATGCTACTCCTTTAGAAAAGACAGATATTCTAAGGCCTATGTCTGTTCCTGTCAGAAAAAGGCGATTGAAAGCAAACTCAACTATGAAATCGGCACCGCAGGAAGAAGAAGGGACATGAAGAAGAGAATCAGCATTTTAAACAATCTTGGGCTTCCGTTAAATGTTGTTGAGGAGATTGACCCTTTCTCTGACATCAAATCCCAGATTAAGTATAAAGATGGAATCTGCCACCTGTGCAATCATTCTACTCCTAGCTATTACTCCTGCTGTGATGATAATCAGGAAGCACTCTACAACGTCTATCTGACCTATATTCAGGCTAAGGCGGCGGAAAAGGGGGTCTATTCCTTTGACTCTTTCTCTCAGCTGACTGAACCTCTTGCTCATTTACATTCCAGTACCTTTGCTTCCATCGGACTTGAGCTTGACGAGGGTAAGGTCGATCCGATTCTTAAGCCCTATCTGAGAAGCGACGGGAAGTCCATCATCTCTCTTCTTTCTTCCTTTTACGGACCGGATTTCTTCTTTTCGACCATGGCTACTACCCTTCAGAACTTTAGGCAGCATTATCTCGACCTTGGAAGCAGGGATTCCCTTAACCAGTCCGGGAAAAATGAGCTTGGCACGGTCATGCTCCGGCTTTTGTACATTTATCATCAAAGGGGAATGGCCTACGGAGTATGGGAGTCTTCTTCCTTCCTCTCTAGGGATGATTCCCCCTTTACTCTCGGCATGGACTACAATCCTAAGCTTCCCCATCCTTATGTTTTCCTAGGCCGGCACTATAATGCCTATGGAGATGATCCTCTAGGCAGAAACATGGCTTTCTGTCTCTGCGATAAAGAGACCAGGCGGAAAGAAAGGAAGTACAGCTATCAGCGCTTTGATTTTTCCTATATTCCTTCCGCCTATCAGGCGAGCGTCCTTCTTGGGCTTATCGGACTGCCTTATCTAAGGATCCTAAAATTCCAGGATGTGGATCTTTCCCTCACCTCCCTTGATGAACTAAGGAACAGGATTCCCTTCAAAGAGTGTATCGGAAGACGCTGCCTGAACATCACCCATTGTTCTTATTCCGATGTCTTCACGAAGGCGTTCCCGTTAAAGGCGAACTCTCTTGCTGAGTTCACTTTTGCGGTAAACGGAAGGCTTCATGACGGCTTCTCCTTTGTCGGAGGGAACAATCTTTCCCGCCTCCGCTACAGGAAAAACCACTTCTACGATTTAGAGAGTGACTATGATTCCCTTCTTCCCTGCATCAACAGGCTGGATGGAAGCGCAATCCCTGAGGCCGTCTTTTCCTTCTTTTCTCCTGGCGAGGACAAGGTAAAGGATTATCTCTATGACTATCTAAAGGTCGCCGAGGGCAATGCGGAAATCAATGCCTATGCCTCCGGGATTATCCAGGAAACCTATAAGAAAGATAGTAAATGCCTTTTGAAATTCGTCTCTGCGATTTCCACTGTTTCCTACCGGGAAAACCTTTTGACGAATTTCCCGGATGTCAAAAACGTCAGACCGGAAATCCTCAACGATGTTCTTCAGAGCAGGCTTGGCTTTTTCACCTTCCTCTATGAAAGACTGATTAAGAAATATGTCGAGAAGGAAAAAAGAATAGGACGGTAACAGACCATGATTTATTCCTATAATCGCTATACGACAGAAGAAGAAAGGTGCACGAATGCAAAGTACAATTCCCGTCTTATTGGGGCCTTTTATGACTGTTACACACTCGATGGGGACAGCCATTTTTATAGGTCTGTAATCGACAAGCCTTCTTTGCTTGCCCGAAGGGAATTCTACCGGACTTACTTTTCGAAGAGGCCCTATCCTGTTTTCTCCGCTCCTCTTCGGCTTGACGTTGTCCAAGGTGTACCTGGTCTTGTCCTTTTCCAGGTCTTAGGTCTTCCTGAAGAGGCAAGGACAAAGCAAGGAAAAGACGGACCAATCCCGCTTTCCATTGATGAGATTCTTAGCAACATTGTTTTTGATCCGACTCTCTCCCATAACAGGGAAGGGGCACCGGTGAAGAAAGACAGCAGCGAACTATATGAAAATGACTATTGGGTAATCGAAGGAAGGAACTATCTGATTAGCAAGGGAATCTATTGTCTGCATCCTGAGCTGATTCTAGATCCCGAGGAAGTTCCTTATCCTTTCTATCCGATTGTCGTGCTTGAGGATCTTCTTCCGGAAAGAATCAAGAAGAGGAAGCCTACGGCTGATAGCCTGATTAGGCGGTTCACCCATGTCGGTTCCGCTCTTTCCCTTTCCGCTTACCGGGAATATTATCTCCCGCTAAATAAGAGGAGCTGGAACGAGCTTTTCTCCCTTGCCTTTGGCAATGAAGGGAGTAGTAACGGAGCGGAGAATCCTGTTCTTAGGCAGCGGAATAAGAGCCTGCGGGCTTATCTTTCCGGTGTCAGGGGAAACATCAGGAACGGCTTCTTTCAGTCTTACGACAGGTTATCCTCAATCGGTCTTTTTACGGTTCTGGATACTGACCTTGGCTTTTCCTTCACGGATGCCAAGCATAGGACCTGTGGCACGATGTTCAACAGGTACGGCGGGGAAGAGAAACGGACCATTTCCGTTTCTGAGGGAAAGAAGCGGCTGATTGCTGAACCGGTCTCTTATTTCTTCCTGAAAAAGGACAGAGAGAGGATCGGACAGCGGTTTGATTTTATCTTCTCTTATAGGAAGAGGCATCCGGATAAGGGCTTTGTCCCTTCTGTCTTTCTGAAAAGGATGGGCATGCCGTATGAATGTCTTCCTTTTGTCCGATATTTCGACTTTTCCAGCGGGGATACGGAGGGTTTCCTTTCCCTTCTTCCCTTTAAGGCTAAGATTTTCACTCCGAATCATTGCAAATCCTTCCTCCCCTTTGCCACTCCGGAAGGAACTCTAGTCATCAATGCAACGAAAGAAGAACTATACATCAATCATGAAACAGACCTGCATCTAAGGAAGAGGGGAATCAACTATTATGAATTCTTCATGGATGATGATTCCGACGGAATCATCCAAAGGAAAGACTGCCCTGAATTTAACCTGATCAAGAAAGGCGGCCATGAGCTGTTTTCCGACTGCTATCAAGTACAGAAAGTCGGAAAGAACGAGGAAAAATATCTGACTCTTGCTTCTAAGTGGACCTCGTTCTTCGCAGAAAAACAGAAGAACGGAGTTCTTCCTCTCATTCCTTTGGTTTATCAGGACAGGGCCAAGGGGTATACGATTAAGGAGGCCCTGAACAGACTTGGAAGGAAGAGTGAACAGGAAAAGAACCTTGTCCTATTTGGAATCTTTGATCAGATTTTCAATTATTCTCCCCGAAAAGGGAAGGGCTCTTTCCCTGCTCTGAATTCTCCGGTTTCCTATGATGCGGAGAGTTTCCGGCTTTATGTCGAGGGAAGCGAATATCCTTATCTGACGGTAACACCATTCTGTTTCCTCTATTCCAAAGACGGAAAAGAATATTTTGCCGATGAAGACGAAGCGAAAGTCTTCTCCTCTTTTCAAGGAGAAAAGTCTGTTTCCTTTGGCCTCTACAACCTGCCTAGTCCTATTTCCGACAGGATTCTGCGTCCAGCCTACAGGTTTAGGGAAAAGACCTCTTACCTGCCCTACGACAGAAATGGCTTGATCAAGACCAAAAAAGGATTGTTTAGACAGACTTTGCCTTTCCTCTTACCCGTTCTTGCCGATGACTTCTCTCTCCTTGGGACGGTCAGGCAGTCCTTTGCCTTAGAGGACGGCGTGCTGCTTTTTGCCTCTGGCAGAGAAAAGTACCAAGGCTTCTTCTTTTCCTGGCAGAATCTTTCTTCTGGCATTAAAGAAGCCCTTGACCCCACCTTGTCTATTATGGCTTCCAGCTTTAACGAACTTGCCTATCCCATGAACCAGAAATGGGAGGGGACTAGGCAGCTTTCCCAAAAGCAAGGCATGGTTTCCCCATCTGAGTTCCGTTTAGGTGCACCGATCCGGGAGACTTCTGACTACTTAAGCCTACTCACCTATTCCTTGCAAAGGAAGTACTGGAGAAAGGCAAGGGGCTTCCCCTTTGACCAATTCTATTTTGGTACCATAGCCTTTGAAGATACTAAGGTTGCCATCGGTTCTTTCTTCTATGCCTTTGAACAGAAGGACTCAAGTCTTGCCCTTCCCTTGAAGGACAAAGATGCCCTTTCTTTTCTTTATCAGGTGCTGAAAGATAAATTAAAGAATTCATTTCCCCAAAAACAGTGGCGGGACAGGCTGAGGACTGAGAGGCTCGGCCTTCCTTATGGCCTTTTTAAGCCAGTCTATCAGTCACTTAGCCAAGGAAAGAATCCTGCCGATGCCTTATCCTTCCTTCCTCTGAATGTCGATACTAGCGACTATCCCACTTTCTTTACTCCTTTCCTTGCACTAAGAAGTCAATTCACTGCCGTTCCTCTTAGGACCGAAACCCGTCGTCGTCTTCTTCACATGGGAAGGGTTCTTATCCCAGACAATCTAGTTCCTTTCTCTTGGTATAGAAAACACAAGCTATTCTCTGAACAGGATAGGAAAATGGTCTATATTTCCTCTTCACCGACAGGATTTGTAAAGAATTATTTTCTTCCTGATGAACTGACGAGGAATGCCCTAGTCAAGAAGTTCTTTGAGAAGTACCCAGGACCTAATGCCCTCTATTATCAGGAGAGGAGGAATTACGGATTAAGGAAGGACAGAAGAATCCTTCTGAATTTGCGTAACGCCTTCTCTGACAGCGACAAGGCGGCAATCAGGGAAAGGAAGAAAATCTTCGACGGCTTCTCTCTGAAAGATATTGCAGCCGTCACCTTGTCGGAAAGATATGACTTTGTTTTCCGTTTCAATATCTTTGTCCTTACCCGCCTTTTGATTGCCCTTGCCGACGAAGCGATCAAGGAAAAGACGGAAAGAAATAAGACCATCAAGTCCCTCTAGCCTTTTGTCTCGACAATATTTTTATTGTCCTACCCGTAGGTGCCTGTTAAGGAATAAATTTTTTTCTGTCTATTTTGCATGGTATAATTTTCAGGAAAAGAGAATGGAAATGGAAACGATAGTACAGGCAAATAACCTAGGAAAAAAGTACGGAAACAAATGGGTTATCCGGAACGCCTCTTTTTCTGTGCAAAAAGGGGAAATCGTCGGACTGGTAGGAAAAAACGGTGCTGGGAAGACGACTTTAATCCGTCTTTTGACGGGAATAATCAAGCCAAGCGAAGGGAGTTTCACTCTCTTTGGAAATACGGACCTTATCCACAGCCTGGGAAAGGTTTCGGCAAGGATTGAGCATCCTTCCATCCATAAGTCGAGGTCTGGAAAAGACAATCTAACCGAGAACTGCCTTCTTCATGGAAGGAAGGATCCCGTTGAGTCAGGATACATCCGCAAGCAAAGGGAATATGTCGGACTTGGCGAGAGGTATTCCTCCCGACGTCCCTGCGGTGCCTATTCTCTTGGAAGGAAACAGCGGTTAGGTATTGCCATGGCTAGGGTGACTAAGCCTGAACTGATGCTGCTAGATGAACCGACGAACGGACTTGATCCGGAAGGCATAAAACAGATTCGGGAGCTATTGCTTAAGCTTAACCGGGAGCAGAATGTGACGAGGCTAATCTCTTCCCATATCCTATCTGAGCTTGGGAAGTTTGCCACATCTTATATCTTCATCGACAAAGGCCGTCTATTGGAAAAGATATCTGCGGAAAACCTGGAAAACACTTCCCGGCACCGGTATATCATCGGAACTTCTGATAACAGGAAAGCTGCTTGTTTAAGGAAGGAAAAGGGTTATGAAGTGAATCAGGATAATGAATTCCTGAACGTCTATAATGTGAATAACCAAATGGATTTTCTAAATCTGCTGATTGAGAACCGATTGACATTGACTCACTTTGAAAGCAAGGAAAACGGCTTGGAGGAACACTTCCTCCGCCTGATTGGAGACAGGAAATGAAAGATTTACTGAGAGCTTATTTCTTCCGTCTGAGAAAATCCAATTATAGGTGGGTAACAAGGATTGTTTTAGCTGTTCTGGCCTTTCTGATTCCTCTTGGCAGGGGAATAAATAACATCCAGGAAGTAAGATACTGGGAAGAGCGAGGCCATGATTATAGTTCCTTTCCGATTTTAACCAGCCGCCGCTTCCTTTTCCTAAGGAGTTTTACTCCTCTTAATCCGTATTGGACGATTGTCAGGATTCTCATCTATTTCTTTTTGACGACCGATTGGGTGGATAAAACATTCCGCAATAGGTGTCTTGCAGGAAAATCGAGAAATACCATTTTCTTCTCCGGCCTTCTTTTTTCTTTCCTTATCTTTCTTACCTGCTATGTCTTTCTTTATATTCCGGTTTTGATTATGGGGTACGCATTCCCCTTTGCTGAACGATATCGTGTAGTCGCTTCAAACGGCCTCGCCCTTCCTCTCTTGGCCGGGTTCCTTATCCTATTTCTCTATTTTTCCCTTTTTGTTGCCTTTGCCTTCAGGATTCACAGCCGTTCTGCCTGTCTTCTTCCCTTTGCCGCTGTCATTGCCGTATTTTTCCTTTCCGTTATCTTGGAAAGCATTGAATCCAGACACAATTCCGAGTTAGGACAGACCACGGCATGGAATTTTTATCCGCTCAGGGAATTCTTCCCTACCTATCAACTGAATAAGTTCGGCTTTGGTATTTCGGGATTGGCTCTTGAAGAAGCGGACTACGACACAGTCGCAAAGGCGGTCATTGTTAATGGGGAGAGGACAAGAACGCTCGTCACGGGAAGAACGGTTCCTCTTATCCTAAAGACTTTGTTCGTTTCCCTCATCTTTTCTTCCCTTAATTTATTCCTTTCTAATCGTATTTTTGCTAAAGCCGACAGGAAATGATAGAAAGCCTAGTCTGTTGAACGGATGAAAAAAGCAATTCTTATAAATCTGGAACTGCCTGCTTTTGTCTTCTGTAAAATCAGACACATCTGAAAAATGCGCGGTTTCAGGGGAATCAACAGAATCAGCTTTTCCGTTCATGGAAAATAGGTAGATGTGACAATGTTTGGGATCCTGCTTCCAGGAAATCCGAGTACTTAAAATAGTCCCTAATCAAAGGCATGTCTGTTGCCGCTAAGCCAAAAGCCAAAAGCCAAGAAATAGATTATAGGGTGAAAAACGATTTCCTACCTATTAAGGAATTCGCTGTAGGAATGCCTATAATAATCGGATTCGTTACGGATTTCATTTTCGTTGGCTGCGTTATGCTTGTCATAGACTCCGATGATGGTGAATCCGGCGTTCTTTGCCGTCTTGATGGCGGGTAGGATGTCTTCGAAAACAATGGTTTCTTCTGGTTTCACCTTCCTTTTTTCGGCAAGCCTAAGATAAATTTTCGGTTCCTTCTTTGTCGAATTGATTTCATTGACGTTCCTGGTGAAGTCGAAATACTGGTCAAGTCCGTTCCGGATAAGGCACGGCCTATAAAGTTCCTTTTTATTTGTGGTAGCTAAGGAAAGGGAATATCCTTTCTTTTTGAGAAGTGAAAGGAACTCCTTGGAATGGGGCTTGGCAAGGATTTCCTTTTCATAGGCTTCCTTTGCCCAGGCTAGCCAAAGGGAGGCAATCTCCTCTGGGGATTCCCTAAGGTGGCAGATCTCTTTGGTATAGGACGCCCTTTCCCTAAACGACCTATGGCTGATCTTACTTTGGTAGTCACTAGGCCTTGGCCTATTGTGCATCTTGAAAAAACGGATGTCGATTTCTCCCCAGATTCCTAACGAGTCTACTAAGGTGCCATCCCTATCGAAGATGGCTGCTTTCTTGTCCTTAAATAATTTTGTTTTCTGCATGAGAAGATTATAGCGGAAAATCCTTCTTTGCCGTTATATCTTCAAAGAGAGAGCGGTTTCGTTCTATAATCTTCTTGTTATGAACTACGTTTTCTTTGATATTGAATGTGCCAATTGTATCCATGGGGAAGGAAAGATATGCTCTTTCGGATATGTGAAGACCGATGAGGACTTCCACATTCTGGAGGAAAAAGACATCCTGATTAATCCCGATGCCCCTTTTCTTCTCGGAAATGCCAAGAAAGGAAAAGGGATTACCCTTGCCTATCCTCTTTTCCGGTTCCGGGAGTCTCCGCTCTTTCCGCGGTTTTATCCGCAGATTAAAAAGCTGCTCAGCAATAAAGACACTTTAGTCTTTGGCTTTGCCGTGGGACAGGATGCCTCCTATGTTTCCTATTCCTGTGCCCGCTATCATCTTCCTTATATCGAATATGAGTTCTTTGATATCCAGAAATTCGAGAAAATCAGGAACCATCGGAAGAACTGCAGCAGTCTTCAGTCGTTGATTGAAGAATATAAGGAAAATGTATTTACCTATCATCGTTCCCAGGATGACGCAAAAAGGACAAGGGAAGTCTTTAAACATAGGCTAAATACGATTTCCTCTTCTCCTAACCAAATCTGGGAGAATCATCCGGAATGCATCAGTAATACCAAGCAACAGAGGGAATTAAGGGCAGAACAGAAAAGAATCCGTGAACAGAAGAGAAAAGGAAGGGAGAGAAGGAAACGGTTCCTGTCCCTTCCTAAGCCGCAGGCCAACATCAACTGCTATTGCAAGGAACTCTGGGGCAAGTCGATTTTCTTCACTACCCGGGTTCTGAAAGATAGAAAATACGCAGATCGTCTCTTCCAGAAAAGAGACAGGCTGTTTAAACGGGGAGCCACTTTGACAAGGGATTATAGGGGAGCCGACTATGTCGTTCTCCGTTCGGAGAGTGAAGTGGCGTGTGCGAAAAAAGAGAATCCGGAAAAGCAATATATTTCGGCAGACTACTTGCTTCGTCTTCTTTAATAACGGACAGGAATGGTTTCACCCTGTTTTGATTTATTTTCAGATTATTCGGTTTCACTATAACAATCTTTATTGAAGTAATTTTTTCGGTTTATGGAAGGAAATAGGCCTAATAACGGCAAAGAAGAGGACAACTCCGATTAGGTCAAAAGGGATGAGGAAAGGGGAAAAGTGGAAAATAGTCGGGCTGGGGAAAGCAATTTTCCTATGGGCGGAATAGGCGGTCCTGGCAAGGTGGTTTGGAAGAACGTAAAATCAGGAAAGGTATAGAGAGGCAAGAAAGACCTGCATAACCCCGTCAAGAAGAATCTCCGTCATAAAGATATTCCTTGCATTGTCCTCGATCATCGGTTCATTGGTCAGTTGATAGTCCTAAAAAATAAAGCCGCAGTAGTTAGAACAATAGTAGTTCTTCTTATCCGAAGAATAGGCAGGAATATTCTTCATATCGACAAAAAACTCACTGGCAGTCGAATCAAGCCGATTAAAAAAGTAGACTTTCTGCTTTCCTTTTTCCTAAGACGAACACAAATCCTTTTCCGGGAAGTGGAAGCGGCACAACATTTATTAATAAGAAAGGTGAATTGCTTTTACGGAACCTAATCTTCTACTTATGTAACTAAGAATAGATGGAATAGACAATTAGGTTTACAAATTGATTTTTTTCTTCTTGGAAAAATCTATAAAGACAACACAAGTGGCAAGCTAAGAGGAAGGATCATCCTTTTATCCGATGGCCGCCAGGCCGTTTTCGGTTAACCCCTTGAAAAAGAGGAATTAACCGAGTAGACTAAGAATGAAAGAGATAATGGTTGCCAGGTCTGCCAGTATACTTAAGGTATACAGGATAACCTCAGCAACCTTTTTTAGTTTCACTTCATTCCAGTCTTTCCGGCCCGGCGGCTAGTCGGAATGGCCTCATGGGTTTTTACCTCCAATCGGTCTACTTAATATGGGACGGTAAAAAGGGAAAAAACGGGAGAAATACCGTTTTTCCGTTTCTCCATATTTCAGACATGTCTGCTTTCTAAAGCAGCCTATATCTAAACGTGCCTGTGACATAAGACTCAAAGGAGGCTTCCTTTATGCTACGTATAAGCTGGGCCTTTTTGGTTTCGAGTTTTGATAAGCCGTATTTTGGGAAATGATGGACCATGGTATAAAGATGAAACTGAAACCGGAGGGAGAAGCACATGAAGGCAAATGCCGTGTGAAACCCCGGGACGACACGCTCCTCTGTTACACCAAGATCCTACCCATAGAGAAGAAGATGAACCGCAAGTCCGTCAAACGGAAAAGGAAGCTATCCGAGCTGTTACTGGAATATGCAGACCTTTTTTCACGCCCCAAGAAGTGAGAAAAAGCTCACGGCGGTGTTCAGGGCGGAATCCACCTTCGACGGGTTCTACGCGGTCAGCACGAACCTAGAGAACTTGGCGGAGGAGATCGCCTGGATCTCAACAGGGGAGGTGAAAGATCGCGGAGAGCTTCCAAATCATGAAGGGTACGGTCCCTGAGATAATCAAGTCGCTGCGCGGATGCGATGCCTTGGACAGGGGATGCTTCTATGCCGGCGGGATGACCGGAAAGGCGATAAACGCCCTGGAGGACGTGTTCGGACTGGAGGTTAGCTATGCCGGAAGGCCGAAGGCCGCGCTGCGTTCGCTCGTGAAGAAGTCGAAGAACCCCTTGGGCCAGACGGCGAATGGTTAGGGCGAGACGGAAAAACGTGAGGAGCAGGATTTACCACATTCCTTCCGCTTTCCTAATGTCCGAAAAAAGCCATTATCTATGGGCTTTCCGGCTTTTTTTCGTCCAGGGAAGTGTCAAGCCATGGAAAAATCGGCCTTTTTAAATATCTGACATCAAGCCCGTGTCTTCTTCCTTTTCTTCTAAGAAAAAATCCATGCAGACAGCACAAACGGCAAGCTAAGAGGAAGGATCATCTTTATATCCGATGGCCGCCAGGCCGTTTTCGGTTAACCCCTTGAAAAAGAGGAATTAACCGAGTAGACTAAGAAGGGAAGTGATTATGGTTGCCAGGTCTGCCAGTATACTTAAGGTATACAGGATAACCTCAGCAACCTTTTTTAGTTTCACTTCATTCCAGCCTTTCCGGCCCGGCGGCTAATCGGAAATGACCTCATGGTTTTTTACCTCCAATCGGTCTACTTAATATGGGACGGTAAAAAGGGAAAAAACGGAAGAAATCCCGTTTTTTTCGTTTTCTTCGTGTTTCAGACAGTTCTGCTTTCTAAAGCAGCCTAGGTCTAAATGTAGGATGAATCCTTTTTATAAAAATTCTGCTTAAAAAGAAGCCTGGTTTACTTTCTTGCCTACACGATAGGAAAGAAAAAACAAATCTATTCTTATGTTCAAGAATGTATCATCGCTCTTGGCTCTCCTTCATCACTTTAGGCGAAGAAAAAACGGTCAGACATGTTGTAGACTGACCGTTTTTGCTTTTTTACTTGACTAACGTTACTTCAATCTGAGGAAGCAGTGACTTCCAAAGTTTGTAGGAGCCAAGATGTTCGCTGAATGCAGTAGCACCTCCGGCCGCCATTGAGTATTTCCTGCGCTCCTGGATAGAAACGCCTTCCTCCAATCCTTTGATAAAGCCGGCAATAGAGGAGTCGCCTGCACCGACTGCGGAAATCTGCTTTCCGTGTGCGTTGGAGCAGTGATAGATATGGCCGTCTTCGGCGAAGTAATAGGCACCCTTGCTTCCCCTTGTGACTAGGACGGAAGTCGGACCTTTCTTCTTCAGTTCCCTTCCGCCTTCAAGGATATCTTCATCGCTCTTCCTCTCCTTGCCAAGAAGGTCTCCGAGCTCTTCATCATTCGGCTTAATCCTGAAAGGATGATAAGGGAAAACGGAAGTCAAGGATTCACCGGTCGTATCGACGATGGAAATGGCACCGCTAGGTTCGATATAGTCTCTCCTCAGCTCAGCATAGAGATCTTTCTTTTCCTGTCCGACGGAGCCGGAAAGAATGACGATGTCTCCTTTCTTCAGGTTCTTTTTGAAGAAGGAATACCTCTTCTGCCTTCCCTTTTCGGTAACCTTCGGTGCAGAAGGATTGAAGCGGGTATCTGTGTGCGGACCAGTAATCCTGACGTCGAGACGGGTTTCGCCGATGACGGAAAGATAAACAATCTTATCGAATTCATTGTCGATGATGTTCTTGAGCATCTTTCCCCTGCCTCCACCGATTGCGACGATAGGAGTGTTCTTGACCCGGAGGTTCTTCAGCCTGCGGCTGACTGTGATTCCTTTTCCGCCAACGGAATAGCCATCGGAAGTAGGACGGTTTGTGGCGTCAAGTTTGATTTCCTTGTCACCCCTGTTTAACGAATAGTCGATTGCCGGAGCAATTGTTAAAGAATAAATCATTTTATTAATACCTCTTTTCCATTTTAGTTTCCGCTATCTCCAACTTCAATTGATTTCCTGAGAGAACGATACTTATCTGTCCTTTGGTCAGTAATCAGGGTAGGAGCAGCAAAATCGCAGAACGTCACGGTTGAGATCCGGTCGAGCTTTGTGTGATCGGCAAGAATGTAGATAGAGAAGCATTTGGAGATAGCCGCCATTTTAATTGCACATTCCTGAGGGTCTGGCGTAGTGAATTTAGCCTGAGGATGGATGCCGTTTGTTCCAAAGAAACCGATGGTGAAGTTGAAGTGGTTAATCCGGTCGATGGCAAATGACCCGATAAAAGCATTGGTCGTCAGTTTCAGCTCTCCGCCGGTTACATAACAGGTAAGGCTTCTTTCCGCAAGACGCTGGGCAATCAAAGGGGAATTTGTGACATAGATAATGGACTTAGTGTCTGGCAGAAAAGGAATCCTTGCAGCGACTGTGGTGGAGGCGTCCCTATAGACACATGCCCCTTCCTTGACTAGAGATGCCGCTTTTCTGGCAATCCTTTTCTTGATGTCCGGCTCCCTTCTTTCCCGTTCCCTGTATTCTTTATCCAAACGGTCGAACTGGAATGTTCCGGAATAGTGGACCGAAGCGGCACCGCCATGGACTCGTCTGAGCTGATGGTGTTCGCTCCTCCGCTGAAGGTCTCGTCGGATGGTCGATGGACTGGTCTTGAAGTAGTCGGCAAGCTGGTCGACGGAAATAAACTGATTTGGACTCTCCTCCAGTAACCGGAGGATTTCCTTGTCTCTGTTCTTCATCTAAAATGCTCCTCCCATCTCGGCAATGAGCATTTTATTGCGCATTTTGTTCATTATCAAGTCTGATATGCTCAATATAATGGTATTTTCTTAAACAAGTAGAGAAAAACACAAGAGGAACGGCCAAGATTGAACAATCATAGGTCTTATGAGAAGCCGATGAGAGTCTTCTTGTCTAATCAAACCTGATTTCTATCTTTTTCATTTCCGATTCGGGTCTTCGCTTTCCATGGTTCAAGGCTTCAATTTATCATTATCAAATTCGATTAGAAAAATGTATAGAAAAACTAAAAAGTGCGATAAACAAAGTGTTTTATCATTATCATTTTTTATAAATGATTATTATCAATTTGTTTAGCGGACCTTCCAGTGTCCATTTTTAGCTGAGCCGACTCTTGTTAATGATCCATTGTCTTCCAGCTGCTTAATCCTTCGGCTGACTGTCGGTTTCGACTTTTTCAGTACGTCTGCGATTTCCTGAAGCGTCAGATAGCTTTGCTCCTTTATCAGTTGAAGTAGGTTCTGATAATCGTTAAGTTCAGGGTTAGTTATGTACGGGACTTTTCGATAGACTTCGAACAAAAATCCCGCCCGTCTCCCTTCATAGTGATAGGAAATCCGATGCCGGGAAAATTCGTTGAAGATTGTGGTGAAGCCTGTCCCATAATGTTCGATATAGTTTGCTGCATAGAGAACCCGGGCGATCTTGGAATTTCGATCGACAGGATCTACGCTTTTCATAGCAAATGCCTCTGGAGTGTAATCTAGAGGGAATATTCCAGGATTGAAAATGCTGACCCGGTTATCAAAGACATCAATTTCATGTTCTAAGGGCAGTGAATAATTGGCATGTCCAAAGGCATTCACAATAAGTTCTCTTAAAGCGGAGAAAGGTATTTCCAGTTCCCTTTTCCGTTCTGCCTGACCCTCTACTTTGATTGGTGCAGCGTTTAATCGCGTAGTTATATAATTTAAGGATTCATCAATAAGGTCAAAAATATTCCCATATTTTCTAGACCTATCTTTATAGACAGTTTTAGTATTGCCAGATAGGGTTGACATTCTTGCTGCAATAACATCTGTTTTCCCAAACAAATACTTTCCGGCATTGCAAATCGAGCCGTCTGAATTGATGAGATGGAAAAAACTTAGGGCATCTTTTACACCTTGATATGGATGAAAAATCCGATGGTTTTCATTACCTGCGGCCCTTACTTGTTTTACTCTGTTTTCATCAATGTCATCAATAGTGCAATCGCTTTTTCTGTTTTCCCATAACGAATAATTCTTTTCTATCGACAAAAAATAATCGTGCAAGAAGGCCGTTGGCATTAAATCTGCTCTGTCACCATTTCGGATAAAGTATTTTCCGTGCGAACGATACGGAACATCATCTCCTTCAAAATGCAGATGAATGAAGGAGAGGCCTTCTGATGTTTGCTTGACCTGGATTTCATAAAAAGGAATCGGTTCTAGGGTCTGATTGATTTTTTGCGCAATGTCATTTCCAATCTTACTAGTTACTTTCCTTCCGACAACATCTCCATTATTTTTTACGCCAAAGTAGACTTCTCCTTTTCTATGCTTGTTTAGAATGGCACTGATGTCATCCATTGCTTCTTCCCATTCTGACCAGCTCTCTTTAAATTCGACCCATTCATCTTCGATTCCAATGTTCATTTTTTAATTCCTCGTCATTATCTTATCATCATTATCAAAAATGCTCAATAAAAGTTGCATAAAAGTCAAAAAACGCGATAAACAAAGGACTTTATCATTATCATTTCTTGAGTTTTTTCGTTATCAGAAACGAAAACATAGCCTTTGCTTTTTTGTTCTATCCGCTATCCACCACATATAAACAGAGCAAGCATCCAAAACGGATTAGGGTGTTTTTTATTGAACCGTCAGTCTTTCTGTCCTTCCCTTTCGGAAATGACATTTAGATAATCCTGTTTTGTCTTGCAGTGGACTAAGGCATTCCGTTTGCTTTTGGCGTTTTCAAAACCGCGGAGATAATGAACCGCGATGGAGCGCCTAGTAAGAGAAGCGGTAAGGTCATCCTTGGTGGCGTAGATATAGTCAAGGTGTTTCTTCAAATCCGCAACCTGCCCTTCAAAGGTTGTTTCCAAAGGCTTCAGTCCTTCTTCCGTCCGTATCCTATCCTGAAAGATCTTCGGATAGCCGATCCTTTTTGTGGCAACCATAACGGCATCGGCATTCGTCTGGTTTAGAACGCCAATAAAATTGTCCGCCCCGATGTTGCCGTTGGCAATAACCGGAATCGAGACGTTCTCCTTTACTGCCTTAAGGACATCATAGTGAAGAATTGGCGAGAACCTTTCCTTTCTTGTCCGTGCATGGATACAAAGGGCTTTGACCCCTGCCTGTTCCCTTCTCTTACAAAGAGAAACCCTGTCGATCACTTCGTTAAATCCTACCCGCCTTTTGACAATGACCGGATGGGTGGAGATTCTTACCATTTGGCTCAGTAAATCAATTAGTTCATCCTGACGGTTAAGCCAGAAGCTTCCGGACTTCTGCCGGATGACTTTCGGAGCCGGACAGCCGCAGTTGAAGTCTAGGAAATCATATTCTGCCCTCTGCTCAACTAGGGGAATGGAAGAGAGGATATGTCCGGCGTCTCCACCGAAAATCTGCAGAGCAAGCTTCGCATCCTTCTCCTCTTCTTTGTCTTTCTTTGTCCTATTCAGTTCCCTTTTGCTGATTCTTGAATTATGCCTTATCGCTTCGCACGATTCCCTTTCGGTGTAGAGGAGGGAGGCACCATAGTCGTAGTTGATCTTCCGCCTTGCATAGTCACTGTATCCGGCAAGAGGGGCGGAAACGAAGCGGTTTTTCCTTGTTATTCCAGCAATCGAAAAGGTCTTCATTTCTTTTCGCTTTCTTTGGCGTGCAATAATTCTAAGGCTTCATCCTCGTTAATGCATTTCACCCCATGACTTTTTAATAACTTGGCCGTAATCCCCATTCCAGGGATTTTTCCTCCGTCAAAGAGACCGTTATGGATGAAATGAGTTCCACAACTTGGAGAATTCTCTTTTAAGATGGCAAGATGGATATTATAGATTTCTACAATGCTTCTTGCCCACCAAGCTCCGGCTTTATATTGTTCAGTCACATCTTTTCCGCTTTTGCTTTTCACACTGCCGTCACTTTGGATTTCACTTGGCTCACGGGGAATCTTCCTTCCTCCCTCACGTTCCGGGCAGATAGGAATCAGGTCATAGTATCTGGCAAGGGAGAGAATCCCGTTTACTTTCTTCGTCTTGCCGTCATAACGGCAGTTTTCTCCGATAAGGCAGGCGGAAATCAGTACTTTTTCTTTTTTCATATCTGTTCTATTTTAAGGATTTATGTTAATGAGTCAATGAAAAAAGGATCAGTAGAGTTCTTTATAGAGGGGAGCATTGATTTCTTCCTGGAATTCCTTAAGGAAGGAAAGCCTGAAGGCTTCTCTTTTCTCTGCTTCCTTCTTTCCGGCTTCCGTGTTCCTTTTTTCTTTGATTTGCAATAGCTTCTGATAGAAATGGGCAATCGTGGAAAGAGTGTTATTCCGATACTCTTCTTTGCTTGGATGGAGATGGATGACTTCTTCTGAGTCATAGAGCTTGCGTTGGTGGGAGCCTCCGAACTGGAAGGCACGGGCTATTCCTATTGCCCCTATGGCATCAAGACGGTCGGCATCCTGTACGATCTGTGCTTCGAGAGGGAGAAGATCTGTCGACCTTTCTCCGTAGGATACGTGGGAAATGATGTTGACAATCCTGTTTTGTCCATAAGCGGAAACACCCCTTTTCTTCCTGAACTCTATGGCGTGTTCATAAGGATAATTTCGCGTAAAAAGTTTTCTATCATCCCAGTCATGCATCAGGCTTGCCAGGCAGACAATGAATTCATTTGGCTTTTTTTCATAGGGGTAGCTCCTTAGTTTCTTTGCGTTTTCAAAGACACGGAAGGAGTGATCCACGTCATGTCCGGTATAGTCGTCTTTGAACAGAAGCTTTGTCTCCTTCCTTGTCTCCTCTAGCCTTTGCTTTTCTGAAAGTGTGTCCATGTCTTCTCCCTCTTTTTCACATAATATTATAAGACCGAAGGCTTTTTCCTCTTGTCAATGATTAAAAAGAAAAACCATGCTATTCCTGAAACCATGAAAAAAGCAGAAATTCAATTGTTTTTCATGAAAAAGAGAAAAGAACGAATGGTTTAGGCATTGAACTAAAACATTTGAAATAGTTTTTTAAACAAACTATTTTACCGAGGCAAAACAGGATTTATAATACAAACACAGAAAAATCCGAGTATGATCAATCAAAATCAAGATAAGGTGCCAGAAGAAAAAAGAGCACCATCGAAGAAAAAACATAACCCTTGGTCAAGGCGGAAAAAGAGGATCGTCCTCTGTACTTCCTTCTGTGCCCTTGGTGTTGGAATAGGAAGTGTCGGCTTCAGGCTGTTTGGCCACTCCGCACCGAAGAACAATTACGATGGTTTCTTTGCCGGATATGATTATCTTTCCCTGAAGGACAAAAGTTCGAGGAATGACATCACCGGAAAAGAAAAGGACAGGAAGAAACAGGCGGTAAGGCTGGTTAACACCGGATTTGTCAAGATGTCCTTAGCCAAGTACGGACTCAGGTACATCAGTCAGGTGGTGAACGTCAAAATCGGAAATACCAAGCAGGAGATTGAGGCCTTCACCTATTTCTCTCCGGAAGTGAACTTCAACCAGAATATCTCTTCCTCTACCTTCGTTCATACGGCCGACCGGTATTATGACCATAAGGACGGAAAGATTGAAAGGTACTCGGAAAGCACTCCGGATAAGTGGAAGGATGCAACGCCTGTCGAATATAGCTATGACGACAGGAGGGGGAAAAGAGGGAAGCTTGTCGCTCCTCTTTACTTCCTGAATCAGGATAAGAAGGGAAACCGGAAGTTTGAATCCTATGATTCTTCTTCTCAGGGTTGGAATACGCAGGAAAGCGGAATCGTCAACTTTGATTTCTCTTCTGACTCCGTATCCGATGCGACATGGACGAAAAAAGGATTGGAATATCTTGTCCATATCGAAAGGGATTCCGACCATACTATCGGCTATAAGAAAATGGCCAGGCAGAGGCAGAGGACGGGAGGGCTGAAGAACCTTCCGAACTTCAAGACGGTCTCTATCGATTTCACCCTCGATGCCACCCTTTCCCTGAAAAAGGCGGTGACCAAATGCAACTATATTGCTGCCATGGCCGGTATCCAGGCTGAATGTGTGTCAACAGACAATACCTATTTCTATACATCCGATACTCCCTTCTCCTCTTCCGGACAGGAGCTGACTATTCCTGGTCCACAGGAAGAGACAGGGGATAAGGGAGAAAGTGATGAGCCGAAATTATTAGCATATGCCAGAGGACTTAGCAAATGAAAAAGAATAAACTAGAAAATGTCGAAACGCAGGAAGAGAAGAAAAAACGAAGACATAATTTTCTTCTTCTAGCCTTGGCTAGCTCTATGTCTTTGTCCGTAGGAGCTGTTGCCTCCTATGGCGTGAGTAACTTTAGGTACAACCGGAATCAGGATAATACCGGAGACAAGAATACCGGAGACACGAGGACAAATCAGGACAAGCTTCTGAATAACCTCCTTACTTCTTCTTCCCTGGAGCTTGATACTCTTTCTGCTTCGATTACCGGTTTCTATAATGAGTATTCCATCGCCCTAAATGGAACGAAGGTTGCTTTTAACTATCTGGATTCCACTCTGACCTATCAGGATGCCGTTGATTTCAATCCGAAATTCTCCGGTAATGTCAATCTGAAGATCAACGAAAGTGAACAGAAAAACATTGCCGACGAGAACTTAGGACTGTACATTGCCTCCGACAAGGTCATTGTCAACCGGGAGAATAAATATTACACCCTCGATTCCGATGCTATCGGGGATATCGTCGGACTAGTCTCCACGGATTCCGGAATCGATGTTTCCGGTCTTCTTTCTTCCTTAGGAGCGGGAGAGAGCAGTTCATCCCTTACCGACCAAAGGAACGACTTATTAACTAAAATCCAGGATTGCCTTGCAAACAGCACGGAGACAGTGACCGATAGTGGATACGACTTCCTTCTGACCTTGCCGGATAATCTCGGAACGGTTACGCTTTCCGCTGATAAAAGCCTCTACTTCGCCGGCGTGAAAGCAGATCTGACTCTTACCATTAAGGGTCAGGAGGGTGCCGAAGACAGACAGGTCAAGGTATCCTTATCGGCCAAGGGCAAACAGTCGACCACGTCGAACCTCGTTTCCAAGGATCTTCTCTCTAAGCTTCAGGAAGAAGGCGTGGATATTGTCAACCTCAACGGACTTGATCCTCTCTTCTACACTGCCTTTAACCTAGCTAAGAGCAAGGCTTTCGATGCCAGTGTGAAGATTGGAGTGACGGATGCAAACAAAGCGACGAAGAATGCCACCCTCCGTCTTTCCGCTGATTTAAGCGATAAGGCCGATAAAGATGGCAATAAGCAGGGAAAGCTTTTCCAGATAGCCTTAAATGAGAACGGACAGGATAGCTATGTCCAAGGCAGTGCCAAGGCGACGTTAAGGAAGGATACAGCCTTTATCGACCTGAACGGACAGAAGAAAGGCTATATCGACTACTCTTCCGTCAGTACAAGGAGGGACTCTTTCTCTTCCCTTACCGGGACGAAGGACGTCAGGAACGTAGCGGAATCTGTCGCCTCTCTTCTCAATGACTGCAAGCTGAAGGACTTATTGAACGGGGACTATTCGGTCTATAAGGACTTTTTAAAGGACAGGTCCACGAACCAGGACGGCACTTATGCCAAGATTGTCCTCTCTTCTTCTGCCTTAGGTCTTTCCGGTGATGATAATCATGACAGGATCCTAGAAATCCAATATGAATCCGAAAAGAACCTTGGACGTGACGGAATCGAGATTCAATATGCCAGAGTCAGCAATATCCCTCTTGGTGATCACACCTTATCTTTGGAATTCTCCCTTGATGATCTTTCGGCCAAGAAGCTGACTAAGGTAGAAAGTAAGGATGGATATGTATCCTATAATGGAGCAACCTCCCTTATTTCCTCTCTGGGGAAGATTGCCAACAGGAAGAAATTCGGATTTGCCTATAATATTGGAATCAGCAACAGCAAGTACAACACAAATTATAGCTTCGACGGGCAATTGAATGCCGACCTAACAAACTGGATTACCCCTTTAGATAAGTCCACCCATCCAGGAAAGAACTATCTTGACTGTGAGGCTAGTATCACTGCCCACACGAAAAGGAACAATGTCGACCACTATCTGGATGCGAGAAGGGTCGGCGATACTTCCTATCTTTCCTACGACAATGTCTTAAAGGAATATAGGGAGAATGCGGAAATCGGTAACATTGTCGATGCGGTAAGGAACGGGGTCAAGAAGAGGAACGATGCAAGTAGCGGAAGCTCTGTCGACGCAAGTTCCGTCCTCTCCCTGGTCTTAGACCGAATCAGCAGTGTCTTCTCCGTCGAAAACGGGTTGAATCTGAAGAATCTTGACGAATATATCAATATCTCTTCGGAAACCTCTGATGCCGATCACACCCTGAATAGGACTCTCTCCCCTGCCCTTTTTGGCTTTGAAGGAGGTCTTATCAACCTGAAGACCGATTCCAGTGCGGATAAGGTTCTCTCCCTTTCCGTTTCCGGACTTGAAAGGCTTGGCTATCAGTTTACTTTCACCCTCGGCTATCAGGAATATGTCTCTGCCAATGACGTTCTCTACTACGGAAAAAAATTCGATGCCGCTGCCTTTAAGAAAGAAGCGGGAGAGCCGGTTACGAAATTCGAATATCTTGTCAATGGCGTTTTTGATCTCTTCACCGGAGAGCAGAAGTATTCTTTCTCCTTAAAGGCCGTTTTAAATGCCGTCGATGAGAAGGCGGTGACTACGCAGAAGGCTTCCTTATCCGGCAAGGTCAACAGGGATATCAAGAACAGCCAGTATAATGGCGCACTTAAGGTCAATATCGGCAAAGACAATCAGTATGCCTACCAGCCTAAGCTGACCTTTGACTATAACAATGTCGCCAAGGATTCCCTTTATGTCCAGTATTCCGGAAATTCTGCCAAAGCCTCTCCGATTGGAATCAACTGCAATAAGGACACGATTTCCAACACGATATCCCTTCTTAAGAATGCTTCCACTGACCATTCCCAGAATCTCCTTCTTTCCTTGGTCAAGACCATTTCTTCCTCCACTTCATCTCTTCCTATCCTTGATTTAGTCAATGGCAAGAAAGACCCTCTGGAAACAGTAAGGAACAGCAACTATGTCACGAAGATCGATCTTAGGGATTCTAAGATTGAAGTCGATTTGGATGCCAAAGCCATCGGTCTGACAGAAAGCGAGGATAAGACGGTCAAAGTCTTCCTTACCTTCGATAGTTCGAAAGGGGCGATTACCGGACTGAATGTTGATAATCTCCATATTCAGGACAGGACGTTCAACCTTAACCTTGATGTCTCTTCCCTGGATAAAGCCACGTCTGTTTCCTCCCTTTCCGAAATAAAGAAGACGGACAGTGTCAAATACATCAGCAGGGATGACCTTCCTCTCTTCCTCCAGCTCGGTCTTAACTCCACGGATAAGCAGGCCTATACAAGGGATGGCTCTCTCCGGGTCGGGATTCCTTTAATCAATGATCTTGTCGTTAAGGCAAGACTCTCTGCCATGGTTTCCTTCGGTGATTCCACCAAAGGGGAAAAGACGGAATATCAGTTCTATCTGACTCTATCTGACCAGAGCAGTAGCTTTAACACCACTTATTACTTTGATAGTAACAGCAGGGTCGAAGGCAGTGCTTCCCTTGACAAAGGGGAGGTCCTCATTGATTATGATAACGGACAGGAACGCACTATCCGCTATGTCACAACCAACGAGTTTGTGAAGCATCTTGGCTATTACGGACTTGGTAGGGGGCTGAACTTTGCAAAGAGCGAGTCTTCCGACCAGATCTATTCTCTTAAGACGAAGATTGTCTCCTCCTTAGACGGACTGTCCTTGAACGGAACTTCGACGACGGAAGAAGGCTCCGCAAGTGCAACCGCTAAGGATGCCGGAGGCATCAGGGGCACAAGCATCCTTCCCGAGGCTCTCATCAATCCGGATAAGACCGGACATAAGGACAATACTTTCTCCTTAGGACTTGACCTTTCTTCGATTGACTTAGGAGTGAACGGTGTCAGCCTAGGAAACGACATCAATAGGAAGCTTACCCACAGCGATAATTCGAAGAACGACGGAACCTTTACTTCCCTCTCCTTAAGCGGTGAGCTTGTCTCCATCCTCGATGTCGCCTCTGTCGGAATTGACTTAGAGTTAAGTAAGGTGGATAATTTCTCTCTCACTAATACTGTGAATACCATCACTACCCTCTATGGTGCCTCAAGGGAGAATAAAGTCTATTATCAGATTCTTGACGGGTCGAAAGTCGAACAGAAGTATCACCACGAGTTCCTTGGTAAGGGAGGATATTACTATCTTTCCTTCGCCGACAATAATACGAAAGAGAATCCTACTCTTGTAAAGGTGGATAAGGAGTAGGCTTTCTCTTTCCTAGGAAAGGATAAATGAAGAGAAAATTCTTTCTTCTTGCGACGCTTACCTGCCTCTTTAGGGGTTTCACTGCCCCGTTTAGGTATCAGGAAAACGTCAGAAAACAGCAGGATAACAATCAAAACAGCGAACCGGAGGGGAATCAGGCATCTGCCTTTTTCAAGCAGCTGACCAATTCCTCTTCCCTCCGCTTCCATGATCTTAGCCTGACGCTCACTAAAGGCGGGGAATCTTCTTTCTCTTTGACAAGCAATGACCTTGCGGTCAGTTACCTTGAGGGAGAGAGCAAGTCCTTCTCCGGACATAGGAGGAGGAAGACAGGGGGGCTCTCCCTTCCTTTCGTTCTTTTCCTAAATGACAAGAATGCGGCGCTAGAATACGACGGAAAGATTTATACAAGGAGTGCATCGTCTATCGGGGACATTGTCGGTGTCCTCACTGATTCTGACCTTCTCTCCTCTCCTTCTTTCTCTTCATCCACAGTCAATGATGCTTTTGACCAGATCAATGCTGTCTTTGATCAGATTGCAAAGAGTGTGGATAGTGCCACGGATACTATCTCCTCTCTTGACGGAAGCCATGTCTTCACCTTCACCACGGATTACGGAAATGTCGAAAGGGGAGCGAGTGATAAGCTTAGGTTTACCTCTCTTTCTACGCCAAAGGGGCTAACCTTCAAAGGGAGCGATGGGACAGACTATGTCCTTACCCTTAACGGGGAAGGGGAGCAGAGCCTTATTACTTCCTATGTCAGTCCGTTTGACTCCTCTTTAGAGAAGGTGGACAGGGACGGACTTGATCCTCTTTTTGTCACCTTTTTAAACAGGGCGAAGAAGAAGACCTTTGCCGCTACCCTTGCCTTTGACAGGAAGGGAAAGGACGGAGAGAAAGGTTTTGACCTGAAGGTCAACGCTGATCTTTCTTCTTCGGAGCGGGTACAGGCAAAAATCAGCCAGGGGCAGGCGGCTAATCCCTATATCAAGGGAGAGGCCTCTGTCTATTACGAAAAAGAGACCACCTACATCAATGTCAATAACCAGAGCAAGGGTCATCTGACTAACCAGAAGGTTAAGGATGTCTTCTCTTCTCTTTCCCTTGCCTCTTCTTCCTCGGATACCACTTCTCTTATCGAAAATGTTGCCTCCCTTCTTTCTTCCTGTGCCTTCAAGGAAGTCCTACAGGGAGACTATTCCCATCTTACCGATCTGGTTTCCTCTGTCACTTCCTCAGGTGACGGAACGAACATTAAGGTGAGTCTAAGTGCAAAGGCCTTCGGCCTTAGCGATGATCCGGATAAAATTGTCACCATCACCCTCTCTAGGGGAAAGGATGAGGAGAATAACGAAAACGAGATAAAGTTCATTCAGGTGGAAGGAATCCCCTTTAAGGAAGTAGAGGCTTCCCTTACCTTCACTCTTGATTCCTTCACTCCCTCTTTTGATTCAATCAATAAGGAAGAATATAAGACAAGCTATAACGGTATTCTTCCTGTCAGGAAGCAGATTACTCCCTATTTAGAGACGAAACAGTTCGGCAGGGATCTCTCGGTCAATTTGATCGAACAAGGCTATACAAACGAAGACGGAAGCTATAAACAGATTGATTTCGGAGGCGAGGCTAGGTTTGATCTGACAAAAGAAGATGCGCCTGAGATGGCTTTGGGAAGGAAGATTAAGGCCGAGAATAAGACCCATGACTTAGATGTCCGTTATCTTGGCGGGAATGCCTATAGGACACTTGGAAGCGTCAGGAAACAGTCTATCAGTAAGACGGAAGCTTCTTCTGTCTTCTCTGCCTTATCCGAAGGAATAGCCAAACTGACGAAAGCCGACGAGGATGTCTCTTCTGCCAGGCAGAATGTCCTAGAGAAGTTCTCTTCGATCTTTACTCTTTCCGATGGGCTTGACTTATCTGTCCTTTCTCAGTTTGTCCTTGTTTCCTCTTCCTCTGATGACGACCATCTTATCCTAGAGCTTGATCCCTCGATCATCGACTCTTCCTTTACAAAAGGAGGGACATTGACTTTAGGGCTTACCGACAAAGGACTAGCCTCTCTTTCCCTTCTTGGACTTAAATACCAGGACATCGTCCTGAATGTGACAAGGAAGAGGAAGGAATATGTCTCTCCTTCCTCTAGGACTTATTTAGACGGAAGCAAGTCTTTCTCCGTCAATGACTTCAAAGGAAAGGAAGTCAATTCCTTTTCTTTCTTCATCACTGGTCTTTTCGACCTTCTTCCCGGAAACGAAAAACAGTTCAGCCTAGGCCTTAATAGGAGCATTAAGGATAGGTCCAAGGCGGACAGCTATCCTCTCTCTAGGGACGGAACAGTCGACTTTGACTATCTTAATAGCCAGTATGCCGGGGATATCCACCTCGATAGGGATAAATACACCTATGATCCTTCCGTCAGGTTCTATTACAGCAAGAATAGGACTCCTTATAACAGTATCGAAGACAATCTTGCCGTGAAGTACTACCATCAGGACAACAAGGGCCAGGCAAAGGACACTTCCTTTATCGGTGCCCTTAGGGGAAATAAGTCCATCCAGGATAGGACCGACCAGATCAGCACGAGGAAGAAGACGAACCTCTTCTATGCCTATCTTGGACCGATTGTCCAGATTTATAACAGGGTGAGGGAGAAGAAAGAGGAAGGAACAAATGTAGGTTCTTCCCCGACTCCTGACTTTGTTTCCTTCCTCTCTCTTCTCGATGATGTTGTCTTCGTCGGGATTACGGACGGAAAGATCCATTTAGAGCTCAATAATGCTCTCTTCGGGTCTTCTAATTCAGGGATAAGGGATATCAATAGGACCTATCAGACTGTCAACCCTGACGACTGGAAGATTACCTCAATCGACTTCTCTACTTTGCTGACAACGGCCGGTGAAAACGAGGACGGCTCAACTTCGACAAGCCAGAAAGAGATTAAAGGGAGCCTGTCCCTTACTTCCTCTAAGGGCGACTTTACCAAATATTCTGCTGTCTTCAATGATGACTTCAAAAAGAATGCCATCGACTTCAATTCCCTTCCGGTCAGGACTTCTCTTTTGCTAAGCACGACCGATCAGAACGATTTCTCCCTTTCCGGCAGTCTGAAGGTCAATCTTCATCTTAGTTTTGTTTCTCTTGCCGAAATCGATGCTAAGGTTACCGCTGCCGTCCATGTCGAAAAGGGCACAGACGGAAACAAGGCAGATGTTTCCGCCTATATTCTTGTCGAATGCAATGGAACGAAAACCGAGTACTATATCCGTCCTAAGGATGCGGACTGCTTTATCGTCAAGCACTATGCAAACGAGACAAAGCTCTGGCTAGTCACCCAGAAGGAAAGGACGAGCCATATCGGGTACTACCTCTGTGCCCTTGGCTTTAACTTCGAGGAGAAACAGTTAGGCACTAAAAGGACGGCATGGAAGAGCTACCTTGTCGAAAAACTTGAGAACTCCGGTTCCTCCTCTTCCTCCGATGAGGATAAAGGCGGGATAGGCGGAAGCGGAATCACTCCGGAGAAGCTTGTCAAGAGTAGGACTTATAGCGAAAAAGACAAGAAGTTTAATAGGACCCTTGATTTAAGTTCGATCAATCTAGGAACCAGCCTTGTATCTTTCAACAACTCTCTTCCTGTGGAAGTCAAATATAAGACGGACGATAGCGGCGTGAATAAGCTAAGTGAGCTCTCCCTTAAACAGGATGGTGTCATCAATATCCTTGACGGTCTGGCTAAGGCAGATGTCGAGTTTAATGCAAGCCTCAATGCCAACACGATTTCCTTCCTTCCGAGCCTGAATAAAGTGCAGAACTATTATTACAGCAAGACAGGCAATAAGGATGACTACTATGTGCTGACGGAAGTATCACAGGAGGGCAAGACTATTTTGGGAATCGGAACCTATTGGATTGAAGCCTCCGGTACTGGCACATTGCTGACGATTAAGGACAACACGACTCTTCCCCCGGTTGTCTGATTAAGGAAGGACAGGAAGGGGCGGATGATGGCCGCCCCTTCCTTACCTTCTCAGAGCGTATTAAAAGCTGAACAAATCAAGACAGAAATGTCTATTTTTTTTTTTTTCTTTCTTCTAAACACTTTCAGCCCGTTTTTATTTGATTTTTTCATGCATCGGCTCTATAATCAGGCAAGATTGCATCTCGTTATTCCTTCATTGAGTTCTCACTATTTATGAATAAAACAAAAAGATGGGTGCTTGTGCTCTCAGCGTTCTGTATCGGGTTCCTCGGAGCCACTGCTTTTGCTTCCTATAAGATAACCAATAATCCAAAGAATGAGACCTCGTTTAATTTAAAGGCGGACGGGGATGTGAGCGAAGGCAAATCCAGTCAGATTAAAGTAGTAAGTGTTTCTCTTCCCCAGTTCAGCAATAAGGGCGGATTTGTTGGAACGGGAATAACTGCTCCATCGCAGTGGGGGACTTCCGATTCAGGGATTATCGGATATCCTATTATTCAGACAGGAAAGATTATCCTTAAGGTTAAGCTGGTCAATCCTAAGGATTATCTTCAGATTATCCTTAAGGGTGAAAAGACGAAGAGTACAACTACTCTTAAAGAGAAGGATGGACTTAATCTGATTCGGAAAATCACCTCCATCACCCCGGATTCATCCGACTTAACGATAACACAGCAACCTTCGTTTTCTCCTGCCGTGGCTAACGATACGGACAATTATACGCAATATAGTGTTGTTTATACTGTTCCGGATACAAGGAAGAACAGAGAAAGCACGGTTACTTTTACTTTTGATGTTGATTTAGGCAAAGATCAATCCAAGTGGTTGAATACCTATCTTTATTACAATGATTTGACAATTACTGCTTCTGCGGCCTATGTCCAGGAGGAGAAGGCATGAAAAAGACAAATCTTAAACTTACTGTTTCTTTCCTGCTTAGTTTTCTTCTTGTCCTTTTTATCCTTCCGATTAAGGCGCAGTGGGTTATTTTTCGCTCCAATGATGAAGACACAAGGACGGCTACTTCAAGTAACTCTAAACAGAATGTCTGCTATATTGCCGGTGATACGGATGCTAATGGTTATACCACTGTCGAAGCTGGATTAGCCGCCGCAACGGAAAAAGGCGGAAGTCAGAAGGTTGTCGTTACGGCTAATACCACGATTACCCATGACTGTGTCATTTCTGCCGGGGTTGAATTAAGGATTCCTTATAATGATACAATCATAGAATTTCAAGATCCGACTACTGCTGAGGTTAAGAATTGTGGCGCTGATGCCCCAAAGACTTTAAAATATACAGTCACTGTTTCTGCTAATATTAACATTCAGATTTACGGAGCTCTTACCGTAAGGGGGGAGTTCGGAGGAATTTCGAATCAATTTACTAGCCATTCTTTCAATAATTATTCTCAAAGGATGAGGAAGAAGGGGGCAAATCTTGAGGTTTTTAATGGTGGTTCAGTCCGTTGCTTTGGTTTTATAAAAGAAGACTTCAGTGGCACGACAGATTACTTATCTGGTAACGGCTCAGCCATTACCGTTCATGCTGGCGGATCCGTATGGGAGCCTTTGACTATTTATGACTGGCCGGGCGGTCTAGAGATTGCAAAGAAATACTGGCCTAATAAGGTTTTCCCCTTCAAGAAATTTGATAGGCCGAACATTTATTCTTCCATTATCGTTGAAGCAGGCGGCTCTCTTTTCGGACAGATTCAAATTAAATTTTCTGGCGGTGATATAAATAAAAAGGTCCCTGTCATTGCTCTTGCCAATTCTCTGATTCTTTTGACTTCTGGGCGCATTTCCTGGGATTATGGAATCAACAGCTCTTCGCAGGCAAGGGAAAAGAATAGGAACAATCATTTGACTAAATTGACTGTAGAGGGAAATGCCTCTTTAGGCTCAATGTCTGTCTCTGTGAAAGTAGTGTTTGATATTACAATCGATAGTTCTGAATACTTTATTCCTATGGGGCCTCAGTTTTCCGCCCATGTAAAAAGTGGCTGCTTTGTCATGGGTAATAAGTCCTACTGGTTTGGTGGAAATAATTTAATCGTTGATGCGGGTGCCATGGCTTCCTTTACTGCCGATACGGCATTGTTTGATGATGTTTCTCTTATTAATAATGGGATCTTGAGCATAAGTGGAGCTTTTGGCGGAAAGATTATAACTGAGGGTGCGGGGGCTACTTTGGCAATCGGTGACAAGACATCAATCAGTGCAAAGTTCGATTCGACAGACGATAAAAAATCCTTTGATGCCAAGGGATATCAGTCTTCGACGGATTCCGATAGGAAAGCCTTAACTAAAAAATTGATTTATGAATCGTCTTTAAGAACGGGTCAACAGAAAGAAGGATATTGGAAGAACGACCCGAACCTTTATTTAATCAGGTATAGCCTGAATAATTATGTGACTGTTTCGGATAATGTCAAAGCCCAAATCGGGAATCAGAGGTCAACCAAGTATCGTGATGAATCAGCATCGATTACGATTGTCGACCCACGGGATGATGAATTGCAACGCAGCTACCAGGAAACAGTTGTAACAGGCGAGGGAGAAGATGCGACTGTTGAAGTAAAAACCTATTCTAATTATGCTACATACACTGGATGGAATACTGAAGAATATGGCCAGGGAACAGCAATAACTCCTGGATCAACCAGGACGATATCGGAGTTGGCAAATAAGTGTGGCGGCAGTCATCTCAGGATGCTCTATGATGTCTGGACGAGTGACAAAAAGGTGACGATTCATTTCCTAGATCCGGATAAGATTGATAGTAGTGACAAAATAAAAGGCGAAATGCCTGATGTTTCAATCAACTTTCTTTCTAGTTATACCATGCCGGAACCTAAACGTAAGCTTTTTTTGAAATATGGTATTATTCCGTATACCTTTGACTATTGGGAAAGGGTTTCTTCGTCTGCTCATTATATTCAAGGATCAAAGATTGTGATTGATGAGAGTGTTGTTTCCTTATCTTCTCCGACAATCAATCTAAAGCCGGTTTTTAAAAAATTTTTATAAATTTGATTTTTCACAAAAGGATAGTACCAGTTAAGT
>DBJE01000005.1 GCA_002297045.1 Caryophanales bacterium UBA784 | reverse complement strand
TGTGCCGCGGCTGCGGAAAGACGTTCCCGGACAGAACGGGAACCGTGCTGTCCTCCTCCAAGCTGAGGCAGTCTCAGATCCGGACCCTGCTGTCCATGCCCTCCGACGGCACAACCCTGAGACAGGCGGCACAGAAGGCGCACGTCTCCCTGCAGACCGCGCTGCTATGGAAGAGAGAAATACAGAGAATCCCGGAAAACGCCGGAAACAAGGTGCTTTCCGGGGATGTGTGGGTTGACCACACGTACGTAAACGTGCCGATGTCCGAGCGCAGGGGAAGAAAAAAGCGGGGGCTTGCAGTCCGTCTCCGGATCCACCGCAAGAGAGCGCAGCTCTGGCTATCGGAGAAGGCGTTCCACGGGGAAAACGGACGCGGACTGTCATTTGCAGAATACATTTCGTTCTTCTACGGAAAGATCTTCCTCTCAGGGAAAACCCTCAGAAGACGGGAGGTTTACGGCCGTTAGGAACACTATTGTTTATCCTTTTATAGTATTTTGATCTGAACAGCAATATTCAATCAGACCAAATGACGACATATTCTTAATTTTGCCGAAATTGCTTTATTGATAAGCAAGCAGTCCGCCCAATGTGCCAGCAAAAATCAAAGCCACACTCAATAATAACGCTATAACCGAAATAATCGTTTTCTTTCTTGTTTTCGGCTAGTCTGTATTTTCCGCCTTTGCACTCTTTATAGAAATAAGAATATGCGTTACGGAAAAAATAACGGCAAACACAAATAAAGGAATATTTGCAATAAGTATGCTTGATACAATAAAAACTAATGATGGTATTACAGAAAGCAACAGGGCTTTTACGATATCATTTTTATTCCACAGCACAATCCAAGATATGCAATATCCCAAAAGCAAAGCTGCATCGACAGTTATGTAAAATATTTCCCCGAAAGAAAACCAAAAGCCGATATATGTGTACGGAATATTGAATATCATAAAGACAAAGCAACCATATCTGCCGATTTGCTCTAAAACAATAGCCACCTTGTTATCGTAAACGTTCACTTGGTTTTTGTGCTTTACTGCATAAATGATATTCGGTATCATGATAGCCACCATTATGGCAAGTCCGTAGTAATTAAACCAATTCATATTGAAATTATATCAAAAACATCCCGCCTTTAATAAATAGCACCATATAATTTTGGTGTGGAAACAATCTGTCCGTTAAATGACAAACTAACCGCAAAAGTTTAGATAGTCCCGAAAAGTGGGCCAGGATTTGCTAAGGCGGCACTTTCCGTTCATGTCATTTTCCAAAATTTGTTTGCCAAATGAAGCAGGAAACAATTATGGCGAATTCAAAAAGATTGGACGAAGAGTCGAAGATAAGAATACAGGAACGCCTCGGTTACCGGCCAAGCGCCATCTCGAAGGAAATAGGGTTCAGCCTGGCCATCGTGTACCGGGAGCTGAACAGAGAATCGACGATCAAAAACGCCGGGGCGCCTGAGTGCCAAGCGCTCGCGAAGGCAATGTCGCCAAGATCAATGCCTATTCCAAGCAACTTATAGACACCGGCTCGGTCCACCATGCTTACACGTCGAGCCCGGAAATCGCTCGGATATGCTGTGAGAGGAGGCTTATATGCTCTGGCAAACTCGACTGTAAACCTCACCATCTTCGCAGGTAGGTGAGGTTCAGGAAATACAGCCTTTAGTATAAGAAAAAACGATGGAACTCCGAAAAAATTTAGTGTAACAAAAAATCACCCCATTCTGAGGTGATTCTTTCGCTATTTACCTTCCAACTTTTGAGGAATTTTACTACACTTATCAAGTTTTATGGTAAAACCGAACCCATAATGGTGAATAGACAGGGTTCAGATACAAATCAGATGGCGGAGCAATGCAGGATTTTTTCGAACTTTTTTTGAAATCCTCGGTATCCTTACCCACTTATTTTTTAAATTCTTTTGATCTAATTCCGTTTTTTTCAGAAAAGTCTATTCTCAGAAATCGAGGCTTTCGCTTTTCAAGAGAAATTCCTTTATTCCGATAACCGTGATGCCTTCTTCGGTCGTCCACGCCTTTATATTTTCTTTGACCACGATTATTTTCTTGAAATTATCGGGCACGCTCAGCAATGGTCTTTCTTCTTGAATCGTTTTTTCTCTTGTATCCAACGATAAAGCAGATTGTATGTAGTATCGTTTATTGAACTGGTTGCAAACAAAATCAATTTCAATTTGTTTCTTTTGATCTCCTTGACGAATTGGCACCACACCTATATCCACATTATACCCACGTACCAGTAGTTCGTTGAATATGATGTTTTCCATGATTTGATTTTCTTCTTGTTGTCTAAAGTTCAGTCTTGAATTTCTTAGACCAATATCCGAAAAATAAAATTTATAGGGAGTATGTATATACTTTTTCCCTTTAACATCATATCTTTCCGACTTTTCAAGCAAAAATGAATCGAGCAAATAACCTATATAATTGTTTATCGTATTTATAGATATATCTTTAACTCCGTTACTGATATATGTATTCAGTAATTTGTTTGGATTCGTAAGCGAGCCGACAGAAGAGGCCAGAATGTTAACGAGAGAATCCAAAACATCTGTTCTTTGGACTTTGTTTCTTTCGATGATGTCACTTAGGTATGTTTTTTCGAATAACTGTTTCAGATAGATGCTCTTTTCACTTTCGTTTGCGCAAAAGAGAACCCGTGGCATACCCCCATAGGTTACATATTGTTGCCATGCCTTTTCCTCTGATCCATAAAATGCAGAAGCGAATTCAGAAAAAGACAAAGGAAACACTCTGATTTCATCACCTCTTCCTCTGAACTCGCTAACGATATCGGAAGATAGAAATTCCGAATTGCTTCCTGTCACGTAAACATCAAGATTTCTAATATGAAGAAAGCCGTTTAAAACGGATTCGAAATCATCGACTTTTTGCACTTCATCCAGTATAAGGTAATACATGTCATCATCTAAGATGTGGCTTCTGACATATTCATCCAGTGTATCAGGATTCAAATATTTTTTGTTTCGTCTTTCATCAAGGTCGAGTTTGATAATATGGTCTTCCTTTACGTGTTCTTTTATCAAATAATCTTTGTAAAGCGGATCAAGCAAAAAAGATTTCCCACATCTTCTTATCCCTGTGATGATTTTAACCAGACCATTTTCTCGCTTATTGATTAAACGGCGCAAATAAGAATCTCGCTTGATGATTTCCATAGAATTTCCATTGAATATTTTTTCCGTAAACGGAATTTATTTTCAATGATAGTATAATTCTAAATAGCAGTTAGTTCAATAACGGGAGATTAATATTCTACAAGCTTAGTAAAGCCCTATATATTTACAGCGATTGAAAAAGTGCTGTCCCAACCATCCGGCATCTTAGCCGAACACTTTTTAACAGCACTTTGAATTTCCGATGACGGAGCGATGCAGGATTTTTACGAACCATTATGGTTGGTAATGTAACCACATGGAATGAACAATCACAATATGTCTTTGAGAGCCAACACGATAAACAAGCCGATGCTGGATATTGATTTTTCGGAAATAATATCCGTTCAGATCACCAACAAGCTTTTCATAAGAAGGAGGTGTCTGAAATGGGTTTTCGGAAAGCAATGCCAGCAAGGCCTTAGCTTTCTTCTCTAAACCGGCTGTTTTCAATTTCAACTTATCTTTTTCAGCGTTTTTGGTAAAAAGGACAGCCCACATTTACCATTCCTCGTTTGGATCGAATCTGGACATTTCGGATGTTTTTTCCTTTTCGCCTTCCTTGATTTTGGAAACCAGTCCAGACTGTGACATAAGATAAACAGTTTCCAAAAGCGCGTTATAATCTTCCTCACTTAAAAGAACTGCGGTTCCATTCTTCGTAACAACCCGAATGGGCTCGTTGAATTTAATGACGGAATCTATTGTATTGAACAAATTCTTTCTCAATTCTGTAACGTTTGTTGTTGCCTTTTTCACCTCGTTATCATTTACAGATATAAACGTACATAAACAAGTACGTTAAATGCTAAACTAAAAAAAACACGGATTTCTCCGTGTTGATTTTCCGATGGCGGAGCAGAAGAGATTCGAACTCTTGCTCGGTTATAAGCCGACTGACGGTTTTCAAGACCGTTCCCTTGAACCGCTTGGGTACTGCTCCATCGCTTTGGTAAGAAAAAAAGCCACCTGCTGGGATGGCCTTCTTTGCTTTAATGGTGGGCGCTATAGGGTTTGAACCTATGACCTTCCGCACGTCAAGCGGATGCTCTCCCAGCTGAGCTAAACGCCCAAAGCGTAAGTAATTCTAATTGTTTGACCGATAAATGTCAATCACTTTCTTTTTCTTTTTTCATTCTTTCCCTTTACCTGCTTTCATCTGTTATTATGTTTTCATCATGAAAACAGAAACAAAATATTCTCTTTTCTTCCTTGCTCCTTTCTTTTTCATCCTTCTATTAATATCTTCCATCTTTATTGGAAGGAAGCTCTATGCCTACGGAGTCAGGATCCTCTTCCCCATACCCTTCCTCTATCCTATCTGGATGACTTTCGCCAAGGGAATCAGCTACCAAGGGACAAGAAAGAACGTTTTCTTTCTGCTTCTAATGCTTCGTTACTTCCTTGTCGCAATGGCAATTATTCTTCCCGCCCTATGCTTTGCCTATATCCCCTGGTTTTCTTCCCGGCTAAAAGGGTTTTCACTACTCATTCCTCCTGCAGAAGTGCTAACCTTATATAGGTTATTGATACCAGAAACTCTTTGGGCAGAAAAGAAGAGGAAGAAGAAATAAACACAATGGATTTCAGTCGAATCAGCGATACAAACTTCGCACGGAATGTCTCCACCGAATTCATTGCCAGCAGGGTCACAAGGCTCCTGATTATCATCTTTTCCTTTGTCGTCTACTTTAAACAGAAAAAGTACTCCTATAAGGACAAGCCCAAGGGAATCGTCAATCTTGCCGAAATCATCATCAGTTTCGGTGACAAGCAGGTGAACGAGCTAAGGGGGAAGCCAAAGTACTTCTCTAACTTCGGAGGATACATCATTCCTCTTGCCGCCTACATCTTCCTTGGGTTTATCGTTGGAATGGTCGGGTTCCCTAATCTTATCGTCCTAGGTCCGGAAAGCGAAGGCTATATCAGGAACGAAAAGAATCTCTTCAGCCAGATATCCCCGCCTTTCACCAATCTTACCTTCACTAGGGCGATTGGCCTACTCACCGTCATTCTAATTGAGTTTACCAAAATCCGCAGTGATAAATGGAACTATTATAAACAGTTTATTTTCACCTTCCCTCCTCTTCTTCCACTCGCCACCAACTTCGTCCCGATGCTTTCCTTAGGAAGGCGTCTATTCGGAAACGCCTTTGCCGGATTCTGCATTGAAACCCTTCTTTACTATTTATTCGATGGCATCGGAAATTCCTTCGGTTTGGTTCTAGCGCCTGTCGTAAGGCCTTTTATACATGCCTATTTCGACCTCTGGGGTGGGATCATCCAGACTAGGGTGTTTGTCAGGATTACCAGGATGAACATCGCCCAGCAGGCTCCGGAAAACGAAGCCGTGGAAGCACAGGCCAAAGCCATCACGCTTAAGGCACACAGGTAGAACAGATATCGCCAATATAAGGAGGCAATTTATGAATTTCTTATCTAATCTCAGTTTCTTAGCCGATCAGAGTGCAGAGGCAGCCAAATTTGCCAGTTTAGGACAGAGGTATATTGCTATTGGCATCATCAGGATCGCCATGGGCTTCTCCTCTTTGGCCGAAGGCTTAGTGGTCACTAATGCCGTCAAAGGAAGGTCACGGAATCCGGAAGCTGCGGGAAAGCTTCGTTCTTCGATGATTCTCGGCTGCTCAATCTGCGAATCCGTCGCCATCTACGGCCTTGTCCTTGCCATTCTTTTAATCTTCGTCGCCAATCCGATTGCCTTAGCCAAGTAAAAAGGAAGTCAGGACCGGACATGAAGAAGAAGCTATTTGCGGCTTCCCTGTTATCGGTTTCCTTGCTAAGGCTGACATCCTGCGATACGGAAGGGAGGTCGGGATCAATTTCCGACAAAGTAACAGATGCCCTTCCTAATCTCTGGATTTCCCTGGCTCAGCTAGCCGCCTTCTTAGTCATGGTGGTTATCTTCTTTGTGTTCGCCTATAAACCCATCAAGAAGAAGAGGAAGGAAAGAGCAGAATATATCGAAAAGAACATCAAGGATTCCCAGCAGGCGAAGGAGGAAGTGAAAAACAGCGAGCAAATCTGCAAAGACAACATCCTTCATGGCAAAAACGAGGCGGTAAGAATTATTGATAAAGCCAATAAGAATGCCAAGGAATCTGCTGAAAGCATCATCGACCAGGCAAATAAGCAGGCTGAAGCCATCCGTGAACAGGCTAAGAAAGATGCGGAAAAGATCAAGAAGGACTATCAGAAGCAGACTTATGATGAAATCGTAAACGGTGCCATTTCTGCGTCAAAGGAAATCCTTAAGCGTGAGCTGAACAAAGAAGACAACGATAAAGTCTTAGAGGAGTTCCTCGCTGAGAGGAAGAAGGATAAGAAGAATGGATAAGTCCCTTTTTGAGCATTATGCCTATGCCTTGTTTTCCCTTTCAAAAGACGAAAACAAGGTCGAGGAGTATAGCAAGGAAAGGAGATTCCTCGCCCTCCTCTTTGAAAAGAATCCGGACTTTCTGACTTTTCTTTCTTCGCCAAGGGTTTCGTCTTTTGAGAAGGAAAAAGTCAGGAAGGATGCCCTTGATCCGAATCTTTCCAAGGCAGTTAGCGGATTTATCCGCATCAGGGGGAAAAGAAATGCCTTAAAGCATTTTGCACAGATTGAAGCCGCCTACCAGCACCTCTACAACGAAGAAAAGGGCATCCTGGAAGGCAGAATCTACTCTGCCTATCTTCTTGACGATACGCAAAGGAAAGAGCTGGAAAGCGTGTTTTCCGACCAGTACAGAAAAACCGTCGTCTTCCGCCAGTTTGTCGACAAATCCTTAATCGGCGGAAGGAAGATCTATGTCGGAGATACCCTCTATGACAATTCCATCGACTCTCGGCTAGAAGCCGTACGCCAGACTCTACTCAAGCAGAAAGCATAGGAAGGAGAAGAACATGACCGATAGGGACCAAATCAGCAATCTCATCAAGAAAGAGATTCAAAGCTACGAAAAAAAGATTGAAACCGATGATGTCGGATCAGTGATTTCCGTCGGTGACGGAATTGCCACCATCTATGGACTAGACAAGGCAAGGTATGGGGAGCTGCTTTCCTTCCCGCATGAGGTCTATGGAAGGGTAAGGAACCTCAATGAAGACAGTATCGGATGTGTACTACTAGGAAAGGATACCCTGATTGACGAAGGCGACAGGGTTAAGCGGACAGGAAAGGTCGTCTCCGTTCCTTGCGGAGAAGCCCTGTTAGGAAGAACAGTCAATGCCCTAGGAAGGCCGATCGACGGCAAAGGGGAAATCAAGGCAGCAGAGTATAATCCTATCGAGGCACCTGCCCCTAGCATCAGGAGGCGGAAATCGGTAGATGAACCTTTGAGGACAGGAATTAAGGCAATCGATTCAAGGATTCCTATCGGAAAAGGCCAGCGTGAACTAATCATCGGAGACCGGCAGACTGGGAAGACGGCTCTTGCCATCGATACCATCATTAACCAAAAAGGAAAGAATGTCATCTGCATCTATTGTGCAATAGGGCAAAAGAACTCCACGATTGCCCAGATTGAAAATAAGCTGAATACCTTCGATGCCAGGAAGTACACGATTATCGTCAATGCTTCGGCAAGTGAGTCTGCCCCAAGGCTTTATGTCGCCCCGTATGCCGCCACGACCATGGCGGAATATTTCAGGAAACAGGGGAAGGATGTTTTGATTGTCTACGATGACTTATCAAAACATGCGGTCAGCTACCGTGCACTTTCCTTGCTTCTTAAGCGTTCTCCGGGCCGTGAAGCCTATCCTGGCGATATTTTCTATCTCCACTCCCGGCTTCTCGAGCGGGCATGCAAGCTTTCGGATAAATACGGAGGCGGCTCAATTACCGCACTTCCGATTGTGGAAACCCAGGCCGGGGATATTTCCGCCTACATTCCGACTAACGTCATCTCCATCACCGATGGACAGATCTTCCTGACTACCGACTTGTTCAATCAGGGACAGCGTCCTGCAGTCGATTCCGGTCTTTCCGTTTCCCGTGTCGGTTCCTCGGCCCAGTGGAAGGCAAGGAAATCCGTTGCCTCTTCCCTGAAAATCGAGCTTGCCAACTATAACGAAAGGCTCGATTTCTCCCGGTTCGGTTCCGATCTCGACTCCGTCACCCAGAACGTTCTCAAGCATGGATCCATTTTAAGGGAGGTTCTTAAGCAGAGGCAATATTCTCCGCTCTCTAGGCCGGAGGAAATCATCGATATTTTTGTCGCCCAGACAAAACTTCTCGATTCTCTTCCTCTTAGCAAGGTCCCTTCCGCCCTTGAACAGATCCGGACATTGATTCTCTCCTCCCATAGGGAAGTCATCAAAGAGAGGGAGAAGCAGAAGGTCCTTACTCCGGAGAGGAAGAGTACGATTGAAAGCGTGGCAAAGGAAGTCCTTTCCTCTGCTTTGGCAATCTAAAGGAGACAAATGGCAGAATCCTTAATCAATACCAAGCGACGGATTAACACCATCCGGTCTACCGAAAAAATCACCAAGGCAAGGAAGCTTGTCGCTTCGGTCAAGTACCAGCGCTATAAGAAAAGGTATACCTCAAACCTGGACTATGAAAAGGCCAGGGAGGAAATAAGGTATACGGCTTTTTCCTGGAAAGACAAAAAGGATCCGATTCCTCCTTTAAGGCAAAGTTATCCTCATGCAAAGAAGCGGCTTTTCATCATCAGGACAAGTACGTTAGGACTCTGCGGTTCCTACAACTACGCCGTGTTCAAAAGGGTGGATCCGATGTTAGATGACAACGACGGACTCCTCCTCATCGGCGGAAAAGGGGTAAGCCATTATAAGTCCTTTAAAGGGAAGACCTATCTAGAATATGAAAACCTAAGGAACGGATTCTCTTTCGGTCAGATCAAGCACCTGCGACACGAAATCGTCAGTCTATATAAGACGGGAAGGTATAAAGAAATTCACTTTGTCTACACCGCCTATAAGAACTCCCTGACTTTCCTTCCCCGGGATGAAGTCATTCTTCCTCTGACTCTGGATAGGGAGAAATTAAAAGAGAAGAAGGATATCTACCCTCCTCTTTTCGAACCTGACAAAAACGAAGTCCTCTTGAAAACAGCCGCCCATTACCTAGACTCCTTTTTGTATAACCGCCTACTAGAGAGTGAGCTATCAGAGCTTAGCTCCCGCCGGAATGCGATGGAGAATGCAACCGATAACGCAGAAGAAATCGAGAACGAACTCAGAATCAGGTACAACAAGAGGCGTCAAGGTGCGATTACGCAGGAAATAACAGAAATAGTTGCCGGTGCAAATGCCGGAAAGAAAAAAGAAGACTAGGAGGAACAACCTATGGATAATAAGCAGTATGGTACATTGGTTCAGGCCATCGGACCTGTCTTGGACGTTGCTTTCCCTCAACAAGCACTCCCTCCGCTCCTCACCGCATTGAAGGTGAAAACCGCACAGGGGAAGGAACTGACTCTGGAAGTCCTTCAGCACATCGGAGACGACACCGTCCGGTGTATTTCCATGGGCTCGACGGAAGGTATTCAGCGGGGGCTGAAGGTGGAAAATACCGGAAAGCCGATTCAGGCCCCTGTCGGAGACGAGGTCTTGGGAAGAAGGTTCAACGTCCTTGGGGAAACCATCGACGATGGTCCGGCTTTCCAGGCCAAAGAGACCCATTCCATCTACAACGACCCGCCGAAATTCCAGGACCAGTCCACCAAGGCGGAGATTTTTGAGACCGGAATCAAGGTAATCGATTTGCTCTGCCCTTATATCAAGGGCGGAAAAGTCGGTCTCTTTGGCGGGGCAGGAGTAGGCAAGACCGTTCTAATCCAGGAGCTAAGGCATAATATCGCCACCGAAAAGCATGGCATTTCCATCTTTGCCGGCGTCGGAGAAAGAAGCCGGGAAGGAAATGACCTTTACTACGAAAGGAAGGAGACCGGAGTCCTTCCGAATACCGCCTTGGTGTTCGGACAGAGGAACGAGACTCCTGGCGTCCGTAGGCGGGTAGGGCTCTGCGGCCTGACCATGGCCGAATATTTCCGTGATGTCAAACATCAGGATGTCCTTCTCTTTATTGATAACATTTATCGTTTCACGCAGGCAGGAAGCGAGGTTTCCGCCCTTCTAGGGCGAAGGCCTTCCGCCGTCGGATATCAGCCGACCTTGGCTACGGAAATGGGCCAGCTTCAGGAGCGAATCGCATCGACGAAGAATGGTTCAATCACATCCATCCAGGCGGTTTATGTTCCGGCAGATGATTTGACCGATCCCGCCCCGGCAACGACTTTCTCCCACCTTGACGCCAAAACCGTGCTTGACCGGAAAATCGCCTCCCTTGGTCTTTATCCGGCCGTCGATCCTCTTGCCTCTTCCTCGAATTTCCTTGATCCCAATGTCGTAGGACAGGAACATTATGATGTGGCGAGAAGAGTCCAGGCCATCCTTCAGCGATATAAGGACCTTCAGGACATTATTGCCATTCTGGGCATCGACGAACTCTCAGACGAGGATAAGCTAGTCGTCAACCGTGCCCGGAGAATCCGTAATTTCCTTTCGCAGCCTTTCTTTGTGGCGGCAAAGTTCAACGGATTCGACGGAAAGTTCGTTCCGGTAAAAGACACGATTTCTTCCTTTAAGCGGATTCTTGACGGAGAAGGCGATAGTCTTCCCGAGGCTGCCTTTACCTATGTAGGAACCTTTGACGATGCCTTGGAAAAGGCAAAGAAGCTTCAGGAAGAAGCGGACGCAAAGAAGGCAGCTTAATATGGATACGTTCACCCTTGTCTTGCTTGATCCTAAACGGAAGGCCGTCCTTGGAAATATCGAGGAACTCATTGTCACTACTTCCGATGGGGAACTTGGTCTTTTAAGCCGGCATATCGACAGGATTGCAGAACTTGTCATCTCCGAAAGGAAAATCAAGACCTCTCTCGCCTGGCATCGATATGCAATCGGCGGAGGCTCCCTTCTTTTCGACCAAAAGAAAAACAGGGCCACTCTTTGCCTTGAATCTTTTGAGGAAGACAAGGACATCGACTTAGTCCGGGCAGAAAAAGCAAAAGAGGAAGCAAGGGATAGGCTGAAAAACAAACTCAGCTTTGCCCAGGAACAGAAATTCCAGATCCGTCTTCAGCGTGCCATCAACCGGATTAAGGTCAAGAACAGGAAATAAGAAAGATAGTCTCCCTTCCATCATTAAACCGCTTCTTTTGTGTTGCCCATAAGTAGGAAAAAAGCAGAAAGATGCTTATAATGAATAGGATAGGGAGGATCGTGAGTTGAAAAAATTTGACAATATCTCCTGGGATGAATATTTTAGGTCGATTGCCTTCCTCTCTTCCTTACGGAGCAAGGATCCCCATACCAAGGTAGGGGCCTGCATCGTGTCCAAGGAACATAAGGTTCTCTCTCTTGGATACAACGGAAGGCCGACTGGGATTGATGACGAAAAGATTCCTTGGTCGAGAAGGGATGCCCGCCATCCTTTACTTGATTCCAAATATCCCTATGTCTGCCATGCAGAACTTAACGCCATCCTGAATTCTTCCCATAATCTTGAAGGGTCGACGATTTATGTCACCCTCTTCCCCTGCAATGAATGCACAAAGGCAATCATCCAGTCCGGAATCAAGAAAGTCATCTATCTTGATGACAAGTACCATGACTCCGATAGCGGCATCGCTGCCCGGAAAAGGCTTGACAGGGCAAAGATTCCTTATGAGAAATACGAAGGAAGAGTTCCGGAAATATCCTTTTCCAAATCAAAATGAAAGCCGATAAGTCCTATCATACCCATTTTCCCCTGAAGCGTTGTCTGATCGCGTCAAGGGTCATTCTTCTCTGCGCCGTAATGGTTCTCGGCCTGCTTTATTCGGTCATCAAGAGGGAAAACATCTCCTCCAAGGCTTGGATTTTTGTCCTTGTCTGGGCTGTAATCTTCTTCCTGATGCTTGCCGTCTACTGGATCAGACAGATAAGGAAATTCATTCAAACCCGCCATGATGAGAAGCAAAAATAAGACCAGGGAGCTATTAAAAAGAGATAGTTCCATTCCTCTAGACTATGCCATTTCCCTCCGCCACCTGACTTTTGGCTACGATGATACTTCCTTGGCCCTCAAGGATGTATCTTTTGATATTAAAAAAGGAGAATATGTCTCCATTATCGGCCACAATGGTTCAGGGAAATCCACTCTTTCGAAGCTGATTGACGGAATCCTGATCCAGAACAGCGGAGACATTTATATCGATGGAATCAAAAGGGATGACGACAACGCCCTGCTTCTAAGAAAGAAAATCGCCCTTGTCTTCCAGAATCCGGATAGCCAGTTCATCGGAGCGACAGTCCGTGACGACATTGCCTTCGGACTGGAAAACGAATGTGTCGACCCGAAAATGAGGAATGCCATCATCGAAAAGTCAGCACGGGAAGTCGGCAGGGAGGATTATCTCGATAAGGAGCCGAGTAATCTATCCGGAGGACAAAAGCAGAGAGTCGCTATTGCCGACTGCATTGCCCGGCATCCTGAGATTTTAATCAGGGATGAAGCAGGGGCCATGCTCGATCCGAAAGGAAAGCATGAAATCCGAAACATCATCTTTGAACGGAAGAAGAACAATCCAGATTTAACCATCCTAAATATTACGCACGAAATTGACGAAGCGTACGACTCTGACCGGGTCCTCGTGAGGAACAAAGGTGAACTCGTCCTGGACGGCAAACCGGAGGAGGTCTTCAAAGACGATAAGTTCCTCTCTTCCATCCATCTTGACATTCCTTTTGCCCATAAGCTGAACAAAAAGCTTAAAGAACTCGGACTTGATTTAGGAGACGTAAGAAGCGATAAGGAGCTCTTAGCCAAGATATGCCAATCTCGTTAAAGAACGTCTATTACACCTATGATAAAGGCACACCGGCGGAAAAAGAGGCTCTTAAGGATAGGAACCTGTTTTTTGCCGACCATTGTTTCACTGCCTTAATCGGACGCACCGGAAGCGGAAAGTCGACTCTGATTCAACATCTGAACGGACTTCTTCTTCCGGACAGCGGAATTATCGATGCGAACGGATATGTCATCGACAGGACGCTGCAGTACAAGAAAAACGGAAAAACAGACGTCCGGGCAAGGAAAAAGAAGCACAGAAAGAAAAGGAAGGACATCAAGTCCCTACGGAAAAAAGTAGGGCTTGTCTTCCAGTTTCCGGAATACCAGATTTTTGAAGATACAGTTTTAAAGGACGTCTCCTATGGTCCGAAGAATTTCGGTAGGAGTGAGGAAGAGGCCATCAAGGAGGCAAAGGAAGCCCTGAAGATGGTCGGACTTGATCCGTCATTCGAAGAGCGCTCTCCCTTTGAGCTCTCAGGAGGGGAGAAGCGGAGAGTCGCCATTGCCGGGATCTTAGCCCTTAAACCAGACGTCCTTGTCCTAGATGAGCCGACTGTCGGCCTAGACGCCAAGGGGGAAAGAGATCTTAGGTCCCTTCTTGTCCATCTCCATCAAAATGGGACAAGCATCATCCTAGCCACCCACAACAGGGATGTCGTCCTTTCCTATTGCGACCGGGCTATTGTCCTAAATGAAGGGAAAGTCATCAAAGACTGCACTCCCTTAGAACTGTTCCGGGACGAGGACTTCAGGAAGAGCTCCTTTCTCGAACCTCCCAAAGTCTTTTCCTTTGCCAGGGAGCTTAAGAAAAACAACATGCCAATCGATTTAAACAAAATAAAGGACGTTTCTTCCTTAGCCGAAGAGATTGTCTCGATGAGAAGAGGGCAAAAATGAAACTACCATTAGGAAAATATAATTCCTACGATACCTTCCTTCATCGGATGGATCCGAGAATCAAGCTGGTTGGAATGGTCATCAGGATGGTGTGCGTCTTCCTCGACTACGGAAACCAGTACAGGGGACTTGTCATCAGGGCAGGGCTCTTTCTTATCCTTCTGACTCTTTCCCTTTTCGGGAAGGCTAGTTTCGGACGTCTCTTTTCCTCCCTGAAAAGGCTTTGGATGAGGATTCTTATCCTAGTCGTCATTAATCTTTTCCTCCCAAAGTATAGTCTAGAGGAAATTCAGAAACGTGGGATTGCTATTGCGTTTTTTATTAAAACCATCCCTGTTACTTATGCCTCCATTGTCAATGTCTGCTATATCATTGTCCGTCTGATTCTCGTCCTCATGCTGACCAACATCTTCACGGCAACGACAAAGCCTAGGGACAGGACAAATGCCAGGGAATGGCTTCTTGCCCCGCTTAAGCTTCTTTTTATCCCCGTTCATAAGATTGCAAGGTCGATATCCCTCGCTTTGCGCTTCATTCCCACTCTGACCGAAGAGACGGAGCGGATAAGGAAGGCACAGGCAAGCCGGGGCGTAGACTTCCACCAGGGCAAGTTCAAAGATAAAAGGAAGTCCCTGATTTCCTTAATCATCCCTTTGTTCATGTCCGCATTCTCCATTTCCGGGGAGCTTGCCGATGCAAGGGAATCAAGAGGCTATGACCCGAATGGAAAGCGGACCAGATACAAGACTTATTCCTGGTCGCTGAGAGATACAAGGGGAGTCGTCTTCCTCTGCCTCTTCCTTGCTTCCTCTATCTATCTTGCCGTCAGGAAGTACGACAGGTTCGTCTACTTAGGGATTACTCTTCCGAAAATAAAATGAACGTCTTTATCCAGATTTCTTTTAACGGAAGTTCCTTCTATGGGACACAGAAGCAAAAAGACAGGCCGACTATTCAGGGTCTTTTCGAAGACCTTCTTTCCCGAATCTATAACCAGCCCGTCAAAGTGACAATTTCTTCCCGCCTAGACCGTTTCGTCTCCGCTCTGGATTTTGGAATGAACTTCTTCCCTCCCTCTGACCGATATTCCCTGTCTTATCTATCCTACTATCTAACCCGCATGGTTCCTTCCTCTATCGTCATTCTATCCGTAGAAGAGAGAGACAGGGATTTCTCTAGCCGCTATTCGGTAAAGGAAAAGACGTATTGCTATCTGATTCAAAATGGAGAGAGGGTCAATCCTCTCTTCACTCCCTTCTCCTATGTCCCCGAAAGAATATTGGATCTAGGGAAAAGGAAAGAGGCTCTCTCCCTGTTTCCAGGGATTCATGACTTTTCTTCTTTTTCCGTCCCCGAAGAAAGAGGGGAAGGGGTACTAAAGCTCAATTCTGCCCAAAGGAAGAAGAAAGGAGAAAGGACAGTCCTCACCTTCAAGGGAAAGTCCTTCCTTCGCTACCAGATCCGCTGCAGGGTAGGGGCATGTATCCAGTATCAGGCAGGAAAAGTCACTCTCTCCTGCCTGGAAAGAAGGCTCTGCGGTGAAGAGAGGGACTACCAAAAAAGGAAGGCGGAGGCAAAAGGGCTCATTCTTGTCAAGACCTCCTATGGAAGAAAATGGGGAAATTCCTCAAAAAGATGGCCTGACTTGATATAATAATCATTACGATGAAAACAAGAGAACAGAGTAAGCAGAACTTCAAAGACGTCTGGTTCGACTACTTCCGCAAGGAAGACGTCTTTCTGGTTCCGAATATTCTTTGCTACTTTCGGATTGCCTTAATCGGCGTCTTCCTGACCTTCTATTTCCATCCCATCACAATCGCCGGAAACGCTTTGGCAAACATCTACCTTTCCGCAGGCGTCATCGCCCTTGCCGCCTATACAGACTTCATCGACGGCTTCATTGCCCGAACCTACAACAGGAAGTCAAAGCTAGGGTCTCTTCTTGATCCAAGGGCGGATAAGCTGCTTCAGGCCGCCATCGCCATCGCCCTTGTCGTCAAGCTCTACTCGTTCGTGGCAGTCGATCTTAGGCTTGGCGTCTTCATCTTAAAGGAACTGACCCTGAGGGGACAGGACATCCACAGGGCACTAAAGAAGAAATCGTTCGGAAAGGCCCGCTGGTACGGAAAGGTATCGACTTTTGTCTTCTATCTCAGGCTAGGCGCTCTTCTTTTCGCCGGCCCAAGGTTGCAGAAAAGTTCTCTCTATCAGCGGCATCTCGTCTTCGATTCCCTCTCCAGCGTCGCCATCATGTTCCTCACCCTTGCACTTGTCGGTTATATCCAACTAGAATATAAGAGGCTGAAGAAGCCTGTACACGAAGACAAAGGAGAGAAGAATGATTAAGATTTATATATCGCCCAGCTGCTCAAGCTGCCGGAAAGTCAAGGCATGGTTTGAAGAACACCAGATACCCTATGAGGAAATCAACATTCTGAAGCACGAACTGACGGAAGATGAGCTAAAGGAAAGGCTGAATAAGTCCCTTGACGGAACCGATGAGATTATCTCCACAAGAAGCAAAGTCATCCAGGACAACAAGGTCGACATCGACTCGATGTCCTTTAAGGAACTGCTCGACTTCATTAAGAAGAACCCGACCATTCTTAAGCGTCCGATTATCGTGAATGATTCCTCCATCCAGGTCGGATACAACGCGGATGAAATCGAGATTTTCGAGCGGGATAAGCGTGCCTACAAAAAAGCACGTCATATCGCCAAGGAGACCTGTACGGAGGAAAACTGTCCGGAGTACAAGAATTGCGTCCACCGTTTCTCCGACTGGAGGGCCAAGCATCCAAGGGAAACCTGCTCAGGCGACTGCGGAAAGTAGTCCCTGCGGAAGGATTACCTTTCCTTTCTGATTTCCAAGGCATAAGAAAAGACCGATCCCTGTTCCGGGCCGGTCTTTTTTGTTTACTTGGCTAACGCTGCGTTGATGGCGCGGGTTTCCTTAGAAAGGGTATTCAGCTTAAAGGTGATATCGAAATTCGAGCAGATTTCCTGCAGGGTGTTCTGGCTCTTGACTGCAGAGTCGGAATCGCACTCCAGTTCATAATCGACATGCTTTCCGTATTCGTTCTTGGAAATATCCAGTTCCGTATCCTTATAGGTGGCTTCGCGGCGGTTAGTCGTCAGCTCGGCGAGAACGGATAGATTGGAAGCCGGAAGATGAAGGGTGTTAAGGAAGTCGGCAATGTCACCGCGGGGGAAGACATTGTGCTCGATTAGGCTCTTCGCTTCCTTGGCCGTCAACGATTGGTTCTTTTCGAGAAGTCCTTCGCTAAGAGGGGCCTTCCTGGTCAGGACATACTGCTCGCCGGTCTTGCGGAGACGCAGGACCATTCCGTATTTCTTGAGCCTGCGATCTTTGCTATCCCTATAATAATTAGTCTGGACGATTTCCTTTTCACCGAAGCCGAGCTTCCCGACTAAACGTTCATAGTCCTTTTTGGATAAGAGAATCTTCGCTTCAATTTCAATTTTGTTACTTGCCATAATTTGCCTCTGAACTCGCACCTATATGATACAATAAACACGGGAAAATAAAAAGTAAGCAAACGATGAAACCGACAAGTTTTGCCATATATTCCAAGAAATACGAACATCACGAGGGTTTAATCAAAAAGTTTACTTCCTTGCTTCAGGGCAAGGGCTTTGTCCGTGACGATGATAAGGGGGATCTGGTCATTGTCATCGGAGGAGACGGAACCTTTCTTCGTGCCATCCACACGCGGAACTTCAACGGAAGATTCGTTCTCCTCAATACCGGACATCTCGGCTTCTTTTCCGATTATGACAGGAACTCGGCCTTTCGAAGGATCAACGACATCCTAGACAAAGACCCATCTGAAGAAGTCCTTCCTCTTGGCATAGTCAAGGATTCCCTCGGAAACCAAGATTATTTCCTTAATGATGTCTGTATCGAAGGATTAAAGACCTGCTGGGTCACCGCCAAGATTGACGGCGAAGTCTTAACGAACATCCGAGGAAACGGAATCGTTGTCTCCACACCGATAGGATCATCGGGGTACGCCGCAAGTCTAGGCTCACCATTTAGGATAGGGACTCCGGATGTCTATGAATTCGCCACCATCGCACCCTGCTACAACCGTCTCTCCCTTAACCCCATCAATAAAGCAGTCATCAACAACAAGAAAACCCTTTCCATCGAGCTAAAAGCAAAAAGGATTCCTGTCCTAGACGGAATCCCTAGCAAAAGGAGAGACAATCAGTTTGTCTTCTCTCCAAAATCCGATAAAAGCCTTGTGCTTCTCCATTTCCGTCCGAAAAGCGAAATCAGCCGTCTGAAAGAAAGGATATCCGGTGAATAATGATGACACAAACCACAAATAACTCTCTATTCCCTCTCCTTTACATCATTCTTGGCTCCGTGGCGGGAGTCCTTATTCTCATTGCCTTAATTATTCTCATTGTCTTGCTTGCCAGCAAGAAAAAGAAAGTCCGCCTATCAAACGAAGCCGCCAACCGAAGAGTCGAGGAAAGTGCAAAAGAGGTCTCCTCCTGCTTCGGAGGGAAAGAAAACATTCTCTCCGTCACCCAGCAGGGTTCTAGAGTGACCCTTGTCAGGAAAGACCCTTCGTTGGCTGACAAGAAAAAAATCAACGCCTGCTTCAAAGACTGCAGGTACAGGGGGAATAAAATCGTCTTTATCATCGGAAGTAAATCCGAAGAATTCAAAAAACTGCTCGAAGAGAACAGGAAATAGTCTCGTCTATTCTATAATCCTTATCTACTTGTAACAATCCTTTGGATTGCCAAAAGCTTTTCCTGTCTGAAGTAAAATTTCTGTCAACCATCTTCATGGTAAAAACGGAAGCTATCATCTTCATCTCCCTAATCATGGAAGATTCTCCTTCTCCTCGTTTTGATAGAATACTTTGGATAATAGGATAAGAAGAATATATAAGACAGGGGCATCTGCCGAAAATCAGACCTCTCACCAATGCAAGAGAGATTTTTACCTAACTTCAAAACAGGAAACCAAAAAAGGGCATAAAAGCCCTTCTCCGTCCAAGAATTATTTATTGTATGATGCCAAGGGCGATAAGATCATCCCGGAGATCCTCAACCGGAAGTCCCCTGATGGTAGAGTACTCCCCTTCCACGATTTTGGCATTGATGAAATCTTTGTCCTGGATTCCATAGGCACCTGCCTTATCCCTAGGGGAACCAGTCTCGATATATTCCTCAATTTCCCTGTCTGCCCTCTTTTCCCTGAAAAGCTTGCTGATGCAGATACGATGCTTCAGTTCCTTCCCGCCCTGATAGATGGAATAGGCAGTAACCACCTCATGCGTGTGCCCGGAAAGAAGTCTGAGCCTATTCAGCGCGTCCTGTTCGTCTTTCGGTTTGCCAAGTTGTTTTCCATGAAAGAAGACCATCGTATCAGCAGAAATAACGACATCATCGGGATGTTCAAGGGAAACCTTATATCCCTTTCCCTGTGCTTCCCTCAGGCAGAGAAGACGAACATCCTTAGACTGGATTGTCCGTTCCTGAAAGGAAGAAGGGACCACAGCAAAAGGAACATCGCCAAGGATTTCCTTAAGCAATTCCTTACGGCGAGGAGACTGACTGGCTAAGATGATCATTTTCTATTCTTTTCCTGTAGGAGAGTAGTTCAGGATGACCGGAATGACGACCGGACGCCGCTTGCTTTCCCGGTAAAGGAAATGGGAAGTAACGTTCCGGATGGCATTCTTAATTTCCGGATAGTTGACCTTCGCCTGTCCGTGCCTTACCCGACTAACCTCGATTCCGATAATTTCACTGGCTTTTTTCTGCCTAGACTTCTTGTTGGAAGAAATGAACCCCTTGGATTCGACAACCGGAGAAGAGACAAGCTTGTTCCGCTTAGGATCAATGACAACGAATACGGAAACCATGCCCTCATTAATCAGCGTGGTCCGTTCCTTAATGACAGCATTCGTAATGCCGACAGGATTGGTTCCATCGATATAGATGTTTTCTCCAGGGTAAGTGATATCGCTTTTCACCACCTTGTGGTTGACAAGCCTTAAAACATCACCGTTATTGCAGACAAAGGTATGGTCCTTAGGAAGGCCGCATTCCCTTCCGATTCTCGCATGGAGCTTAAGCCTACGGTATTCGCCATGGATAGGCATAAAGTATTTCGGACGGGCAAGTTTCTGCAAAAGCCGCCTTTCCTGACGCGAGGCATGTCCGGAAGCATGGAGGTTGTTTAAGACGGAATTAGTGACAACCGAGGCGCCAAGACGTTCAAGACCGTTGATTAAAGCATTGATGGCAGCCGTGTTACCAGGAATGACGGAAGAAGAAAAGACGACAGTATCACCGGGAAGGACATGGATGAAGCGATGTTCGCCACGGGAAATACGGGAAAGGACAGCCATCGGTTCGCCTTGGTTACCGGTGCAAAGAATCGTTACCTCATTAGGAGGGAGGGTACGGAGTTGGTCAGGTCCGGCAAGATATTCATCCGGCACCTTGATGTAACCGAACTGGCGGGCGGCATCGACGTTTGCTTCCATTGAACGGCCGAAGATGACAATCTTACGGCGGAATTTCCTGCTTGTCTCGATAATCTGCTGGATACGGCAGATATTCGAGGAGAAGGTGGAAATCAGAAGACGGCCGGGGGCTTCGGAGAAAACATCCTCGATTCCCTGGATAACCGTCTTTTCCGAACGGGTATAGCCTTCCTTTTCGGCATTGGTGGAATCGGCCATCAGAAGATCGATTCCCTGGTCACCGAAATGAACAAGTTTAGATAAGTCAAAATCTTCGTCGACAGGGGTCAAGTCAATCTTAAAGTCGCCAGTCTCGACAATCGTCCCCTGCGGAGTAGTGATATAAAGACCATAGGCATCCGGAATAGAGTGGGTGACGTGGAAGAATTCGACCTTGAAATCACCAAGGTGAAGGACCGAATCGCCATCAAACTCCTTTAAGGCAGTCTTCGTCCGCCTCTTGTTGTCCTCAAGCTTATGCCGGATGAGGGCAGCGGCAAGCTTCGGGGCATAGATTACCGGAATATCCCTCTGCTGAAGAAGGAAGGGAATCCCGCCGATATGATCCTCATGTCCGTGGGTGATGACCCTGCCCCGGATCTTGGTTTTGTTCTGGACCAAATGGGTAAAATCCGGAATGATATAGTCGATTCCCGGCCTTGTGGCATCAGGAAACCTGACACCGCAGTCGATAATCAGAATATTATTCTCGTCCTCGATACAATAAAGGTTTTTTCCGACCTCACCAAGACCGCCAAGGGCATAGACCTCGACAGGATAGGCACTGTTTTTTTTGACTGAAACCATGATAAATCAATAACCTCTGCAATGGGAAAAACCTGAAAATAAAGGAATTCAGTTTTTCCGACAATTTTTCGTTTATTATTCTAGACAACTTAAAAATATTAAACAAGGGGCGAAAAAGAAAAAAACGCTTTACTGAAGAAAAACTAAGGCAGACACTAGGATTTTACAGGGCAATGGCATCCTCGTCTTTATGGAAAGGATCCTTCCTGTCGATTTTATCCGTGTAGAGGATTCCCTCAAGATGGTCATATTCATGCTGGAAGACAATGGCGGGATAACCGGTGAGACGGAGAGTGACTCTTTTTTGGGAAACAACATCATAGCCGGTCCTAGTCACCTTATAGTACCGGTAAACATAGCCTGGGACATCCTTAGGAACGGAAAGACAGCCCTCACCGGATGTGAGATAGGCGCGCTTAACGGAAGTAGAGAGGATTTTCGGATTGACAAGACCGTATTCATAGTGTTTTCCGTTTGAATCATCAAAATAAATGGCGAACCTTCGCTTGGAGACACCAATCTGCGGAGCGGCTATGCCGACTCCGGAGCGGATGTGGTGTTCCTTGGAGAATTCCTCGTCCTGGCTTAGCCGAAGGTACTCCACCCTATCTAGCAGCCTCTGCTTATCTTCCTCTTTAATGGGTTCTTCGACCAAAGATGCCTTTTCATGGAGGACGGCATCCTGATTTGTAAATATCTTAAACAATTTCATTTCGGAAAGATTATAGCATTAACAAAGATAATCTAGCGGGAAATGCTATAATCTAGCTGTGAAAAGAGAAGAATTCGAAGCAGAAGAGTTTGATTTCATCCAGGCGGTGAAATCTTCTGCCCTTTACCAAAAAATCAAAGCCCTGTCTGAGGAAATCGACAAAGATGGGGAACTGAAAAGCCTAAGCAGGAAAAGAAACGATCTTTTCGGTAAGGCGGTAAATAGGGAGGATGGGGCAGAAAAGGAAAAGATAAGGAAAGAAGCAAAACAGGCAGACGAAGCCCTTCTTTCTTCGCCGAAAAGGAAGGAATACCTCTTCTATTATGAAAAAAGGCAGAAGATTCTGAACCATCTAACTGCAAAAATCACCGAGGAAGTTCTTTTATGATCCGAATCATACAAGGAATCTATAAAGGACGTTTTTTGAAGATTCCGGATAGTAAAGTGACCCGACCGACAAGGGACAAGGTCAGACAGGCCATCTTCAATGCCGTTTATGACAAAGTGCTTTCTTCTACCTGTCTTGACCTTTTTGCCGGAAGCGGAGCAAGGGGTCTTGAAGCCCTCTCCCGGGGAGCAAAGATTGTCTATTTCAATGACAAGAATTTTCAGACATTCAAAATCCTAAAGGAAAACATCTTCTCTCTTAGCCCGGAAAAGGACAGTGTATTCCTTTCCCTAAGTGACTATCGTCTTTTCCTCAAAAAGAATCAGAATGTTCAGTTTGATCTCGTCTTCCTTGATCCTCCTTATAAAAGGATTATCAACGCTTCCGTCATCCAGGAAAGGAAGAAGAGAAACAGGCTGAAAGATGGCGCCATTGTCGTTTCGGAGCAGGAAACAAAGAACGAAGAAATCGAAGGCTTCACCCTTAAAGAATACCATTACGGACAGAAAAGCGTCGGAATCTATCGTAGGGAGGAAAAGAAATGAAAATCGCAGTCTATCCTGGATCCTTTGATCCTTTAACCAACGGCCATGTCGATGTCGCCCTCCGGGCAGCAAAGATTTTCGATAAAATCATCATCAGGGTGGCCGATAACCCGGAAAAGGAAGGACACTACCTTTTCAACGCAGACGAGAGAGTGGAGCTAGCCAAAGAAGTCTTCCAGGACTATCCAGACATCTCCGTCGTCTGCTGCACAGGCCTTGTCGTCAAGGAAGCCAAGAAGCTCAAGGCACAGGCCTTGATCCGAGGACTAAGAGCCGTGACCGACTATGAGGCAGAATACCAGATGCACGAGGTAAACGAATTCATCGAGCCGGAGATTGATAGGGTATATCTCATGGCACACAAGGATCAGGCCTTTGTCTCCTCGAGCAACATCAAGGAAATCTTCTTCCATGGAGAGGACATCTCCCGGCTTGTTCCTAAACCGGTTCTACAGGCAAGGGAGAAAAAGAAAGGAAGCAGAAAATGAGCGAAGAAGAAAAAATCATTTCCGTCAAGGAAAATGTATTAGCCAAGAATGAAGAAGAGGCAGAGAAAGTCAGACAGGAAATAAAGAAAAACAATGTCTATTTCATTAACGTCAGGTCTTCTCCGGGATCCGGAAAGACAACTCTTTTGACAAAGCTTATTCCGTTATTGGAAAAGAAGGGACTGAGAATCGGTGTTTTAGAAGCGGATATCGACGGAAAGGAAGACAGGGAAACCATCAAAAAGGAAACCAAGGCAAAAGTCCTCCAGGTCCACACCTGTGGAGCCTGCCACAGGACCGCCCAAAGGACAAAGGAGGCCCTAGAAGCCCTCGGACTTAAGGGCCTGGATGTGGTATTTCTCGAAAACATCGGAAATCTCGTCTGCCCTGCCGAATTTGACACAGGTGCCAACCAGAATAGGGTTCTTCTCTCCGTTCCCGAAGGCGTTGATAAGCCTCTGAAGTATCCGCTTAGGTTCAAAGTCGCACCGCTGGTCGTTGTCAGTAAAAGGGATACACTCCCTGCCTTCGATTTCTCCTTTGACAGGTTCAACCTGAATGTCCGTAAACGGAATAAAGATGCCATCCTCTTTGCTCTCTCGGCCAAGCAGGACAAGGGTGTTACCGAACTAGCCGAATATCTCTATAAAAATATTGAAAAGACCATCCGCTAAACAAGCGGATGGTTTTTTGGAAAAGAAAATGGCTGCCTTACGGCAGCCTGTTCTTACTTGACGTAACGCTGGAATCCGTAGATGTCAAGCCTCATGGAGGCGACATCAGTGGACGAAGTGACGGAGAGAGAAGCGAAGGGAGCAGCTAAGGCACGGCTAGGAGTAGAACGGGTGAAGGCAGTATTCTTCTTTCCGGCAGCCTTATCCGCCTCATATCCTTCGGTGTCAGTAATGTAGTTTGTAGCAGTCTTATCCTTCCTGAAAGTGACGAAGAAAGGAGTAGGGAGTGTTCCACCGTCTTTCTCGGCAGTCAGATCGGCTTTCAGTTTTTCTTCCGTGACTTCGGAATTCTTATGGGTATCGTCTTCATTCAGATAGACAGGACGGATCGTGTTCTGGACGTCCCTCTGTTCTTCCAGAGTGATGTTCTTGTTTTCATAAAGGGCAGCCTGTCCCTGATTCTGATTGGATTCATCGCTGTCGCCAGGAGTCCAGGCAACATTGACGGCAAAGAAATCGATTCCCTCATATTTCTTGTTGAAGTTGTTATACCAGGTTTCTACATGAGACTGCCTGGAGTCACACGCTTCGCAGTTATCCTTATAAAAGAGAACGACGAATCCGTCCTTCTTATCACTGACAGAGAAAGAAGTCTTATCTTCTCCGACAGTCTTGCCGGCTTTTTCAGTCCCATCAAGCTTCTTGTTCAGCTGTTCATAGGTGATGGCATGGGAAGAAAAGAAGGTTGATTTGCTGCTGTTGACCATACTGGAGATTCCCTTGACGGCATAAGGAATGGCAACAACGACACCGACAACGATTCCGACAATAAGCAAAACCTGGAGCCAAGCAGCTTCCTTGAACCATTCCCAGGCAGCAACGGCATGAGCTCTGCCGGCGCCTTTTTTCTTATCCTTAGAACTCATTGAAGGTCCTCCCGTAGATAACACACAGATTGAACGAACTATATACGGCAAGTATTGAACTAAATGGTGCCCCGAGCCAGAATCGAACTAGCAATTGATCCTTACCAAGGATCCGTTATACCACTTAACTAAGGGGGCAGAAAGAACAGCGACAATTACTATACTGAATTAATGGGGGAAAGTCAATAAAAGAGGCAGATTTTCTTCTCCTCATTCTCTCTTTCCTCTTGTCACGGATTTACTTTTCCTTGCCTTTTCCATTTTTCAGGGCGAAAAAGAGCGCCCCAATCAGTCCAAGGGCAGAAGCAAAGATTCCGATGGTGAAAATACCTGTTTTCCTGCCGTCGTTATAGGATAGAGAATAGCCAAACACCCACCTAAAGACACCGCAGACCATGAGAACCAAAGAAAGAATAAAAAGTTTTGTATTCCGATTCATTTTTCATTTCCCCTTTACAAAGATTCATTTATCCTTTGATATTGTTTGTATAAAGCAAGGGAGAGCATTACCCCTTACTCAATTTACCTTATTTGATTTTCTAAGATGCTTTCTTTCAATACTCCACGTTTAACGTCATATGAGCGGACAATCATTAAATTATATCTTTTATAGATTGTAGCTTTTTTTAAATCTTATTTTGTAACTTTTCGTCTAAGATAATCACTATATTTAGGTTTCGCAGATAAGATTGATTTCCACTTATTGGATGGCCGACTCCTGTTTGGTCTTAGTTATTTTAAAGAAATATACTTCATCTGAACTATTGCTTCGGCTAATCTTAATATCGCATTTATTTTGTCTGCCGCATAATTCCCATCATGATTTGTAGCTTAAGTATCCGATGCAATGAGCGACTTATCTTTAATTATCACCTCGCCTTCTTCAGTGCCTTTTTGAACAAGTCGAGTGATTCCGGACGGATGAACTTCACTTCCCTGGTTTTGTATTTCAGAATATTGACCAGTCCGATATGGCTAGGATTCTTCTTTACGTCCTTCTTTCTGGCAACCCTGACTGTTCCGCTGGAAAGATGGGAAAGATAAAGGCAGAGTTCCCCTGCCACATGGAGGATTTCCTCTCCCTGCCCTTCCAGAATAACGACATGAGCACCTGGATAGTCCTTTACATGGAGGAAAACATCGTCCTTCTGTGCCTTGTGGAAGGTCAGTTCCTCGTTCTGAAGTCCATTCCTTCCAAATCCGATTTTTCCTTCTGGAAGAATAAGGTAATGCGGGTCATAGGAATGTTTCTTTGAAACCTTATAGACCGTATTCCGTCCCTGTTTTTCCTTAATATAGCCTTCTTCAAGAAGTTCGCTCTTTAATTCCATGATATCCCGGGGAGTGCCGTCATTCACTTCCCAAAGCTTCTTCTCCAGATAGACTTCATCATCCTTGCATTTATCGATTAATTCTTTCAGGATAGTCAAAGCAGCCTTGGCCTTCTGGTACTTCTTAAAATAATAATTGGCATTATGCGGAGCATCAAGGCGGGGATTCAAGGGTATCGTCTCTCCGTCTTTCACAAGCTCTTTATCCCCCTTATGGATTTCCGCCTGGTATTGATAGATCCTTTGGCCATAAGTCCTATACTTCCTTCTGCCCTCGGCAGTGGAGAGATCCTGTTCTAGATTGATGATTTTCTTCTTGCTGTTCTTGATTGCCTTATTAATTAAGGATAAGAGTTCTTTTACCTTCTCCCGTTTGGCAACTTCCTTCTGGTCAAGGACAAAGCAAGAATAAATATCTTCCACTTTTACCTTCTTTGCCTCAGGAAGGCCGAAAGGGAAAGAAAGAATATCTTTTTTGTAGACATAGATATCCTTTGAACTCTTCCTTTCCTTCAACGTAGAAGAGAGATCGTTTCCTTTGGCAACATATTGTTTAAGGTAGCGAAGAGTGGCATTAGGAAGGTAAGGGCGCGCCTCTTCCGGGTCATTCCTAATCTCCGGCCTAGGTTTTCTTGTCAAAGGATAATTATAGATAGCGTTACGGGTAAGATAGATTCCTTTCTCTATGTCGGTGTGCTCATGATAAAGAGAGACAATCCGCCCATAAGGATAGGCAATGATATAGCAATTTGGCCGATTCGGGAACAGTTCCAGGATCAGGTCGTACCCTGTATTGACATTACTGATGTCGCTCCTATCCGCTTTGATCTTAAAAGTAATAATCCGCTCACCCTGATGTTTGACGACATCATAGATAGTCCCGGCATAAAGCTTTTTCAGGGAATTATAGAATGGAGAGGTATCTTCAATCTTGCTGAATCTTCCCAGCGAGTAACAGACAAAGGGATTTGTCGGATCAAGAGAAAAAATCAATGATCCATGGTGGAGAGAGGTTTCCTCTTCCCGGACATAGGGAAGAGCGTAGTCCTTCGTGTTTAAAGCAAGAGCCCGTCCGATTCTCGAGCCGACCATCTCTTTTTTCAAGGAATCAGCAATAATCTGTAAAGATAAATTATCCACTGGCATAGTGTGTTTATTATATATCGGAAGAAAGGAATCAAGAAAAAGTTCTGTTTAGGAAAGAAGGCAGAGGAAGCCTCCTACACTCCGATTAGAAAGGAAATGTCTTTTCTAGTCCACTCAGAGTTTAATGACCGGAAAAGACTAAGATATAAGAAAAAGGCGGGTTATCGTGCCCGCCCGTTTTTAGAAGTCAAGTGCGTTTCCGCTAAACAGAGCTTCAATGTGTGCATAGAGAAGAGACCTGAATAAAGCTTTCTTGCTTTCCTTCTTGATGTTCTTTTCAGTCATCTTGTTGAATCCTCCTTGTTGGTGTGCCATTCGTCTACGGATACAGAAAAAAGACGTCATCGTATCTTCTTTTTGGTCGTCCACGAAGAATGGAAAATAATGATAGTGGAATTTCTTCCCGGTTTCAACAGGGCTTTAAAGAAAGCGGTTTCTTTTTTCTTTCCCTTTCTCGGAATGAACGTGGTATAGTTAAACATATGGAATCATTTATCTCTGACTATCTTCACGATGAACTCATTAAGCACAAGGATTACGAAGAAACTCTTTTTCAGAAAAGGAATCTTTTCTATCAAAAAAGATATTCTTCCTATTTAAGCATGGGCAGGGAGGAAGAAGAAGCCAAAAGCCAAATCAGAAAAGAAATTAAAGCGGAGAGAAGAAAGAGGGACACACCGGATTTAAGTTCCTTGAAAACCTTGTCCAACGTTTCCCTCTCTGGTCTTCTTAGGGGAAGGATAGAAGTACTGACCCTCTATTTTACAAAAAACCTCTCTTCTCTTTCCGTGTTCGTTTCTCTTTTCTTCTTTGTCTATCTTTTCTGCCTTATTCTCCTTATCTTACGCAAAATCCAATTTAGCATTCCAAATCTAGTTTCCCTTATTCTAATGACTCTCTCAACCCTTGTTACCGTCATAGAGTCCATCCCCTTTATCACGGTCTACAGAGACAAGATTTTCATTCCTTCCTATGTCTTCCCTGGCTATGTCATCGGAAAGGAATGGAGGCAGGATGGGAGTGAAGGAAGGACTAAGTCCATTTTTCTTACTGATTTCCTCATCGCCTTCTTTCTTTTCCTCTTTTTTCTTTTCCTTTGCCTAGAGAAGAAACGGCAGAAAAAGAACGATATCCACAGAAAACTCCTCCGCTTTGAAGAAGACTGATTGGTTTTCATCAAAAGCCAAAAACTTCTTGTAATAAGGCAAGAAAAAGAATATCTTTTTTCTGTTATTTTTTGATGCAGGAAAAGGGAGGACGCCAAATGAGCGAGAAGAAATTCGACGTAGTATCCAATTACGGCATCGATGTCTTCAACGATAAGGCAAGGAAGGACTACCTCTCCCCGAACATCTACAAGGAACTAAAGAAAACCATCGAACAGGGCTATGCTTTAGATTCCAAGTTAGCAGATGATGTGGCAGAAGGAAGGAAAAACTGGGCACTAAGCAAAGGAGCCACCCACTATACCCACTGGTTTGAACCGTTAAACGGTCTGACCGCCGGAAAGCACGACTCCTTCATTTCCGTTCCGGACAAAGACGGAAAAGTCATCAGGGAATTCTCCGGCAAAGAGTTGATTAAAGGAGAACCGGATGCCTCCTCTTTCCCGTCCGGAGGATTACGGGCAACCTTCGAAGCACGGGGATACACAGCCTGGGACTGCACTTCCCCTGCCTTTGTCATCCATGACGAATATGGAGCCGTTTTATATATCCCTACCGCCTTCTGTTCCTACACCGGAGAGGCACTGGATGAAAAGACTCCCCTTCTTCGCTCCATGGACTATCTCAGCGAAGAAGCCATCCGGGCATTACGTCTTCTCGGAGACGACAAGACTACCCGTGTCTTCACTTCAGAAGGGCCTGAGCAGGAATACTTCATCCTAGATGCCGATGCCTACGAAAAGCGCAAGGATCTTGTCTATACTGGACGGACGCTCTTCGGTGCAGTCTCTCCTAAAGGACAGGAAAGGGAGGACCATTATTTCGGGCCGATTCGGCAGAAGATCATCTCCTTCAGGCAGGAAGTCAACGAAAACCTATGGGTGCTTGGAATTCCTGCAAAGACAGAGCATAACGAAGTCGCACCTAGCCAGCATGAGCTCGCCACTGTCTTTGCACAGACCAACATCGCCGCAGACCAGAACGAAAGGGTTAGGCTAGTCCTAAAGAAGATTGCCAAAAAACACGGCTTTATCTGCCTGCTTGGGGAGAAACCGTTTAACGGAGTCAATGGTTCAGGTAAGCATAATAACTGGTCAATCAACACCGATACCGGAGTAAATCTCTTCCGTCCGGGAGACAATCCGAAAGAAAACAAAATGTTCCTTGTCTTCCTTACGGCAGTCATTAAGGCGGTTGATGAATTCGGAGGCTTACTCCGTTGCTCAGTAGCGACTTACGGAAACGACTTCCGCCTTGGTGCCAATGAGGCACCTCCGGCCATTCTCTCTGTCTTCCTCGGCGATGAACTTGAGGAAGTGGTGGAAAGCATTGTCGCCGATAAGAAAGACAAAAAAGGAAAGGAAACGAGTAAGCTCCTCACCGGTGCCAAATCCCTCCCCGTACTCAGCAAAGATACCACTGACCGAAACCGGACTTCTCCCTTTGCCTATACCGGCAACCGCTTTGAATTCCGTATGGTCGGTTCAGAGCAGAATATCGCCACTCCGAACACAGTCTTAAATACCATAACCGGTTTTGCCTTAAAGGACTTTGCAGATACAGTCGGGAAAGCCAAGGACAAGGAAAAGGCCATCAATGACTGGATCCGGGAAAATCTCAAGAAGCATCAACGCATCATCTTTAACGGAGATGGCTATTCCGCTTCTTGGGTCAAGGAAGCGGAAAAGCGGGGATTGCCGAATTTGAAGACCACAGTCGAAGCAACCGATGTTCTTTCCGATAAGAAGGTCATTGATTTATTCACCTCTTCAAAGGTCCTAAGCAAAACCGAGATTTCCTCCCGTGCCAACATCAAATATGATAGGTATGCAAACCAGGCCCTAATCGATGCAAAGACAAGGTCCCATAGGGCACACAAACAGTATCTTCCTAGTGTTAATTCCTTCCTTGCAAAGATGGCAAGAGAGGTCAAAGATAGGAAGGAAAGCGGACTTTCCGTTCCTAAGACAACTCTTAACACAATCAATGAGGTTTCTGTTCTCCTCGATCAGGCAGGCGAAGTGCTGAAAAAACTCGATTCCCTGATTGAAAAGGCTAAGGCATACCATGGCCGCGAACTGGCTGTCTACTGCCGTGATAATCTCCTTGACACAAGGAAGTCGCTAAGAGAGCCAATCGACGCCTTAGAGCTGTCGGTCGGCAAAAACGACTGGCCGGTCCCTTCCTACGGCGATCTGCTCTTCCACATTATCTAAAAAAGACGGAGCACGTAAATCGTGCTCCGTTTTTTCAGTCAAGGACTTTAATCGGCATAAAGTCGAGATAGTCTCCGGAAACTAGGGAATAAAGAATTCCGTTATGCCTTCCCATAATTGAATCATGGAAGCGATCTTCCCCGTGGCAGTGGGAATAGATAACCTGAGAGACATGATAATCCTCGGCAATCTTAGTAAAGACGGAATCCTTCTGCCTGATGTTGGTCGGAGGATAATGGAGAAAGACGATGAACTTTTCATATCCCGCTTTTACTGCCCTGTCAAGTGACCTTTTCAGTCGCATTGCCTCACGGTTAATCAGTTTCTGGCTATGGGCTTCCTGTGCCTTATCGAAGCCGACAATCCGGTTGTTTTTCTTGTCAACATAGAAAGGACCTTCAAAGGTAAAGCCTTTCGTGCCGCAAAGCGCATAGTCCTTATAGGTATAAAAATTATTCTGAAGAAAGAAAAGCTTACCGGCAAACAGTTCGTTAAGTCTGTTCGTCTGATGGGAATCCCAGAACCGGTCATGGTTGCCTCTTAGCAGAATCTTCTTCCCCGGCAGGGACTGGATGAATTCAAGGTCCTTTTCGGCTTCCTTGACATCTTTCGCCCAGGAATGGTCACCGGTCAGGACCAAAGTGTCTTCGTCCTTGACGACTGCGGTAATGTTTTTCCGTGCCTTCTCTTCGTGATTGATCCAGACAGGTCCGAACTTATCCCTTGACTTCTCCGGATTAGAGAAACTGAGATGAAGGTCTCCTAGTGCATAAAGTGCCATGACTTACCTCAAATATTTTTTCTTTAAAATCAGTTTGATTCACACGCCGTGCCTGACGGCAAGAGGGATTAGGCAATCGGCAAATCAGACTTCCTCGTCGTCATCAGAAGAAGAACTCTTCTTTTCCTCTTGGCCGTTCTTTTTCTGCACTGAATGATTCAGCGGTGAGATAGACGGCTTATCCGATGAAGAAACAGAGACAGGCTTATTTTCTTTTTTTCTTTTTGACGTCTTCCAGAAAGAAAAGCCGATAAGGCACAAAAAGACAAGGCCGGTAACGGTATAAAGCACCCAGGGGCTTAAAGCGTTGTCATTCTTTATCGTGATGGTAATCGGAGCACTGACATAATAGGTCACATCACCGCTTATCTCCGTTTTATAGGCAACATAGATGAATGTCTGCGACTCTTTCTTGCTTGACTGAACCTGGACATTATTGCTAACCGCTACAGTAGGATCATTCATGCTGTCCGTCACATAAAAGTGATTTTCATCTTTATTTACTCCCTCATCCTGATAAGTCAGAGTAAGGGAATCGAAGGTGACCTTCAAGGTGGAGAAATCGATACTCTCTCCGTCCGTATATTCCTTCTTAAATCCGCTCTCATCGACAACGAGATGACTTGAAGAGGAGATGATATTCGCTTTTGTTCCTTCTTCCTTTGCCGAACATCCGACTAACGGGAAAACACTTAGGCCGAGAAGAAGGAAAAAGGCAGATAAAGATTTATTTTTCATGCTAATATTATAGAAGATTGGATTAGGAAAAAAAGCAGTTATATCCTGCTTAAGGAGAGAATAATGAACCGGATTTTAATGGACCTAACGGACTTAAAAGATGAGGAGCAGCAACAGGCGGGCTTGGGCATCAAGCTTTTCAGGAACAAGAAAAAAGAAGTCGGGCTCTATCTTCTTGGAAAAGAAGAAAATCTATTGACCATCAATTCCTTGGAGGGAATAAACATCATCAAGGCAAAAGAGGAAGAGAAAGAAGAGGCTTTAGACCGTCTGTTCTCTCTTTCAAAGGAAAAGGAATGCCAAAGCATTGTCTCTTTCCGAAACAAGACACAGGTGGCTTTGGCGGCAGAAAAGCGGCTTACCCGCGTAGTCTCTTCTCCATTGATTGTCTCCTCCTACCCCAATGCCTACACAGGGAAATTCACCCTTCTTGGCGACCTTGGATATAAAGTCAATCCATCCAAAGAAGACTTTTTAAACTATCTATCAGAAAGGAAGAGGCTTTTAGAGAAGATTAACGGAAAGAAAGATCCGACCTCTAAACTTCTGCTTCCTTCCGGGCTTGGGAAAAACAGTCTTGCCAAGGAAGTCATTGAAGAAAGGAAGAAGGATGCTTCCTTCGAAGGGGAAATCGGATCCGTAAAGAGGCTAGAGGCAGACTGCGATATTCTAATCGGAGATCCGATGGTCATTCAGTCGACAATCTCAGGAATCAATCAAGGCGTTACTGTGTATAACGAATACCTGGAAAAAGGAAGGGAGACGTCTTTCCAATTTAAATTCGGAGGGCTGTTTATCCGAAAGCTCAGGGATAACTTCAATGCCTCTATAGATAAGAAAATCACTTCCGGAGGAAGGCTGCTCTATGGCTTTGAAAAGAATATCGTCCTTGTCAGAAAAGATACGACCCCAAACGGAGTTGCCGCATGCCTTAATCTAGCTTTAAACACGGCTGAGAAACTCTAAGGCAACACTTAATTACATACTAGAACAAATTTCATAGGTCAAAAAAAGATTGCCCTCCTGGGGCAATCTTTTTTCGTTTTAGAATCTGTGTTTACTTCTTCTTCAGGTACTTAATGCTATCTAAGCAGACGGCAGCCATGATGATGGCACCCTTGAAGATGTATTGCCTGTTCGTATCGATTTGGCAGACCGTGAGGCAGTAGGTGAGAGCGGTGAAGATTAAGGTACCGATAACAGCCCCTTTGACCTTTCCGATACCGCCACTGAAGGAGATACCGCCGACGACGCAGGCTGCAATAGCGTCAAGTTCGGTTCCGGAACCGGTAGAGGGGTTGCCTAAGCCGATACGGGTTGCTTCGAAGAAGCCACCGAAACCATAGAGAACACCGGCCATAATGAAGATGCCCATTGTGACCCAGAAGACGTTGATGCCGGAGACATTGGCCGCTTCGGCATTGCCACCGACAGCATACCTATACTTTCCGAATTTCGTCTTATTCCAGATAAACCAGACAATGGCAATGGCAATAGCAGCATAGATAATCAAATACACGGAATTAGATCCCTGAATGCCTTTAGCCCAGGAGGATTTCCTGTTGAAGGCGGGGGTTTCAGAGAAGAGGACCATCATTAGACCGAAAGAGACAAGCTGGGTGGCAAGCGTCGTAATGAAGGGGTGCCTCTTGAACTTAGCCGTGAAGAAGCCGGCAATGGCAGTAAAGAACACGCAGGTAACAATAGAAACTAACCTCGCCAAGATGAATGCACTGGGGAGACTCCTATTGGAGAAGTTCAATGCTCCTCCACCGACAGTTTTGTTGAAGCTGTAAGACTGCTTCGACCTGATCCTGCAGACCAAGGAGACTGACATACCCGTCAAACGTCCGATGGATAAGTCTGTTCCGGCAATAAGAATCAGACCGGCGACACCGAGAGAATAGAAGACCTTTGTGGAAGACTGGCCAAGGATACCAATCAGATGGTTCCTCGAGAGAAGGCCAGGCTGCCTACCGACGCAGACAATGAAGAAGAAGAGAAGAACAAAGTAGATGGCGTTGCGGAGGAAGTACTCACTCGGCTTGAAGGTATAAAGATAATGGCGATACTTGAATTCAAGGGTTTCCAGAGGAGTGTGCTTATCGAAACGAACCTTTCCTTCGTATCCATATTTTTCCCTATAGGCCTGGAAGCGTGCATCCTTTACTTTGGAGATGGCATCATTGCGGGCACTCTTCAGTTCAAGGAGCTTAGAAGAGAAAGCGACCTTCTGGGCTTTCAGCTCGACTTGTTTCTTTTCCTGAAGGTCCTTAGGACTCTGTCCCTGACTGGCAGTCCTAGCCTTAATTACGGCAACCTTCTTTTCATTCTCACCGCGGAGAGCGGTATACTTCTGACTGAATTCTGCCTTGGCCTTATCAATTTCCCTCTTGGCCTGTACAGACACAGAGGTATAGTATTTTTTGAAACTTGCCGAAGATTCAGCGATAGCCTTCTGCTTGATTTTATTGACCAGAACCTGATTCTTTGTCTGGATACCGGCAGCCATCTTCAACATTTTGTTGTTCTGGGCAATCCTTTTTTCTTTGGTTTTCTGGTCAATCTGCTTATTCAGTTTCAGTTGCTGATTTTCATTCCGAATCGCACGCCTTTTTGCCTCTCCCTCTTTTCTCAGTTCAGTCAGCTCATCCAGATATTTCTGGAAATTCGCGTTTGTCGAATATGGACTATTGTCCATCGCCGACAATAGATTTTCGTTTGCCATTTTCTTTCTCCTTTTCTTTACAGATTCTTGGCACAAAGCTTCATCAGTTCCGTCTGGTTGGTTTCCTTCGTGTTGACTATACCGGCCATCTTGTAGTTAGACCTGACAAGAATCCGGTTCGTGACGCCAAGGATCTCCGGCCTTTCGGAAGAAACCATGATGATGGACTTTCCCTGCTCGGCAAGCTTAATCATCAGTTCATAAATCTGATATTTGGCCCTGATATCGATGCCGCGGGTAGGCTCGTCAAGAAGGAAGACATCCGGGCTTCTCTCCATCCAACGCCCGATGATGACTTTCTGTTGGTTACCGCCGGAAAGGGAAGAAATCTTATCGTTCTCATCATTGCACTTGGTATGCCTAAGAGCAATTTCCCGCTTAGCCGCATCCTTCCTCATTCCATTAGAAAGCCTTCCGAATTTCTTGTATTTATCCAAATCCGCAATACAAGTATTAAAAGTCAAATCATCCCTAGGAAAGAGACCCTGGACTTTTCGTTCCTCGGAGACAAAAGCAAAATTTGCTTCCCTTGCCTCAACCGGACTCTTAAAGAAGACACGCTTACCGTTATAGAAGATTTCACCGGTAGCAATCGTGCGTATTCCAAACAGAGATTCAAGAAGCTCCGTACGGCCTGCGCCGACAAGGCCATAGACGCCTAGGATTTCCCCTTTCTTCAGACTGAAAGAAATATCTTTAAGATACGGTTTGTATTTCGTCGACAGATTATGGACAAGCAATACGTCCTCTCCGGGCGTATTGGTCCTAGGCGGAAAACGGTTATCAAGCGAACGGCCGACCATTGCCTTAACCAGTATGTTCAAATCGGTGTTCTTTACGGCGTCCTGAAGGGTGACTTCACCATCACGGAGAATCGTGATATCATCGCAGATTTCATAAATCTCATCCATTTTATGGGAGATGAAAACAAATGAAATATGCTTTTCGTTCTTTAAACGGTTGATAATCTCAAAGAGTTTCTTCACCTCACGTTCGGAAAGGGAAGAAGTAGGTTCATCGAGGACAATGACTTTTGCGTTATAGGAAACAGCCTTTGCGATTTCGACCATCTGACGCTGGGAAACGGACCTAGTCCGCCTAATCGTCTTCGGATTATAATTCCTTCCTAGATCGCTGAATAATTGCAGGCACTTATAATACCTGGCGTTCTCATTGATGATTCCGCCTCTCGTCCTATATCGCCCTAAATAAACATTATCGATAATCGAACGATCAAGACATTGGTTGAGTTCCTGGTGAACCATGGCGATACCATTTTCCAAAGCTTCCTTCGGCGAATGGAAACTGACATTGACCCCATCAAGTCTGATTTCGCCGGAATCCATCGAATAAATACCAAAGAGGCACTTCCTCCTGGTGGATTTTCCGGCACCGTTCTCTCCCATCAGTCCCATAACGGTCCCCGGACGGACTTTTAAGGAGACATCTCTCAGAACATGGTTTTTGCCGAAACTTTTGGAAAGTCCCGTCATTTCGAGAACATATTTTTCCTGTTCCATTGATTTTCCTCCGTTTTCATCAAAATAAGGATTGGGGGCGAAAGCCCCCAAATCCTTTCTACTCGCTTAAATAGGTCAGCGGTTAGGCAGCCTTGGCAGCCTTGACAGCCTTTTCCTGAGCGGTGAGATAGTCGACGATCATCTGGCCCTGGACTTCTCCGCCCTGGACAGCATCGAATCCGACATAGTAGATATGCGTGAAGCGTTCATCCTTCCTAACAGCAGTATCGAGAGTGTTATCTTTTTTCGTCGCCTGACGATTGTAGAAGACAACCGGCTTTGCGCAAGGTTTTTCTTTCGTAGCGCCTTCGACCTCGGCAAGCTTATCGAGGTAAGAAGAGGCAGCGGTGGTCTTGACGGTGTTGAGGATATAGGCATCGTACTTTGTGACAATTTTATCAAGAACGGAAGAATCCTGGTTTCCGTCACCGGCAAAGGTATCCACGACGTCCCTATTGAAGGTGTCTTCATAGGCGGCAACAAGAGGTTTGACCGTTGCATTCAGGAAGGTATCACTGGAATTGTAGTAGTTCATGAAGACCTTGGCCTTCGTTGTGACACCGGCTTTCTTTTTAACACCGGCATCCACAAGGTCCGCAGCCGCCTTTCCTGCATACTTGTCAACATTTTCCTTGGTAATGGCAAAGTTATCGACAAGGTAGGCATGGCTATCTTCGTTGTAAGTGAATTTGGAGGAAATCTTTCCGTAGTCTCCCTCAGCGGTGAAGCCGGTGGCAATCGGATCAGCGACATTGTCAAGGACATTACGGGCAAGCCTCAAGATACCGGCGACCTGAGCAGGAGCATTCTGGTTGACCGTTCCCCTGACGCGTCCTTCCTTGATGGCCTCTAAAGTCGTGGAATTAGAATCATAGCCGAAGATCGGAGTTCCTTCAATGTAGTTGGAAGCGGCGACAGCGCCTTCAGCCCTACCATCGTTGTTGGAAACGATGAAATCAATCTTATCGCCATAGCTGTTGAACCAGCCCTGAGCGAGAGAGGTAGCAGTCTGGGCATCCCAGGTGGCCCCTGAAGTATTCTTCGATTCCTGATGGGCAATTTCCTTGACCTTATATTCGGTTCCGTCTAAGGTGAGTTTTCCCTCGACCGGAGTTTCGGTATTGGCATTGCTTGTCGCAGTCGGACGGGTATGAAGAGCAGAACGGATACCGCCAGTACGGGCAGCAGAATCGTTATGATCAATCTGGCCGATTAGTAAGCAATAGTTGAGTTCCTTATCTTCGAAGGCTTTGGCTGCATCCCACTTTTTTGCACCACCGCAAGAGCAGCAGAGCAAGCTAACTAAAGAAAGAATAGAAACCGATACTTTTTTCATTCAATTATCCTCCTGTTTGGTTTTGATGAAAAGCCCAGCAAATCGAAGAACGATTTTGTTAAGCGGTTACATTCTATTTCATTTCACTGAGAAGACAAATGCAAAATAATCTACATTATTGAAATTTTCTCTACTTGTTAGCGGTTTATTCGTGTTTTTGCACAGCCGTGTAAGATTGTAAGCGGATATCATTTATTTTCTTACTATTCCATGTTTTTCTTCTTCGTAATGCCTTCTCCTTCGACATAAACCGTGTATTCGTTCTGCCTGGAATAAGGAAAATCAGAAGAAATATGTCCTTCTTGGAAAATATCCTTCACAATCTCGATACAGGCTTTTGCCTGCTCTGTCCCTTCATTCTTTACGGTTCCGGAAAGATATCCTTCATCAATATATTTTAGGCCGACTTGTGTCCCATCCACGCCGAAAATCGGGAAAGGAAGCTCACCTGTCGAACTGTCTAAGTATCCGTTTTCCAAAAGATAGTCGATTGCCCCGACAGCCCTGTCATCGTTATTGGAAAGAACGACTTCGATCTTATCTTTATATTGTTCCCTGATTTCCCGCCTCGTTTCCTTCGCCCTTTTCCGGCTCCAGTTACAGTACACTGAACTTAGTGTTTCCGTCCGGAACCCATCATTTGCTAAGACCGAGAGAGCCGAGCTGCTCCGCTTTTCCGAATCCTGATGTCCGATTTCTCCCTTAATTAAAACAAGCTGGATGATTCCGTCGCCATTTTTGTCGTATTTGGAATTAAGACCGTTTTCGCCCTTAAACCTCTCTTCCGCCCTTTTTGCCTGCTCTTCGCCTTCAAAGACGGGATCGGTTCCGACATAGAAGATTTTTTTGTTCGTCTGCCGCCCTCGTATCCTGTCCTCGTCAAGCGGCTGCCGGTTAAAGAAGACAACCGGAATATCCTTTTTCGATACTTTGTCGATAACAGCAGAGGAAGACATCCGGTCCACCCTGTTAATGAACAGCCTATCCGGATTACCGTAATCCATCCTCTCCACGATATCCTCATTCTGCTTAATCTGGGAATTTGACGCATAGGAAAGAGAATAATCGTATCCGATATTCTTCCTTTCTTCCTGCAAGGCGACATCTAAGGAATGGATGAAGGTATCCGCTTCATCATAGATAAAAACACCCGCAGAAAGTTTTTCCTTTCCGCAGGAAGAAAGGAGAAGGCAATGCAGAAGCAATAGCCCGATTTTATTCTTCATTGTGTTTCACCTCCGAAAGAGGGATAAGGATTTCTATCTTTGTACCCTTGTCCGGCTCCGATACGATGCGGATATCCGCCTTTTCTCCGTAAAAGAGGCGAATTCGCTGATAGACATTGGAAAGTCCAACGCCCTGAGGAATCGTTTTGTCTTTAAACGAGTTCTGAATCTCCAAAATCCGTTCCTTAACCCTTCCCCTGCCGTTGTCTTCTATGGCAAAACAGAGATAGCCCTTATCAAGAAAGGAGCGGACAAGGATCTTCGCTCCCTCTCTGGCGTTTTCGCCAAAGCCGTGGACGATGCAGTTTTCGACAATCGGCTGAAGAATCAATTTGATAATCGGAAGATTAAGGGTATCATCCTCGGCTTGGATGTCATAGCCGAAGGATTCGCCGAACCGGACTTTCTGAATCTGAAGATAGTATTTGACATGGTCAAGCTCGTTTCTGACCGGAATGATGTTCTTCCCCCGGGAAATGGAGATACGGAAGAAGCGGGACAGGGCGACAATCCTTTCCTGTGCCTTGACATTTTCCTTTTGGTCAATCCTATAGATAATGGAATCTAAGGTATTGTAAAGGAAGTGAGGGTTAATCTGATTCTGCAGAGCCTTGAGCTCGGATTTTGTCCTTTCCTTCTGCTCATTGACGACCTCCTCGGCAAGGCGGTGGATCTTGTTCCTCATCCGATCAAACGAATGGCTGAGGGAGACGATTTCCTTCGTCCCTCCCTTTGCCGTATCCGGGCGAAGCTGGAAGTCGAGGTTTTCCACTTCCTCCCTCTGTTTCTGCAGCCGGACAAGAGGATTGGAAATCTGTGCGGAAATCAGATAGAACAGGACAAGGAAGGCGACAAGGGCAATTAAAGAGAAGATAAGACAGTTGACGACGAATTTGTTCTTTGCCCTGTAAAGTCCATTGATATTCGTGGCAATGGCAACTCTCCATCTCGTTTTCGGAATCGTGGAAAGATAAAGAAAGAAGGAGTTTCCGTTTTCGGAATAAATCCTATTTCCGATGACCTTTTCGCTGATTGCCTTTTTTTCGTCTTCGCCGATTTCACCTGAAGAATAAACAAGGTTAGAGTCATTGTCGAAGATATAGACATGCCCTCCTTCCCCAAGCTGGGCATCGTCAATCCTTGAGGCAATCCCGGAAAAGTCGTAGGCAATCTTAATGACAGCCTCTTTTTTTCCGTCCGCATAATTAAAGAGTTTGGAAAGAGTAAAAAGGGAAGCCGAGTCGACGCGGGAAAAGACATTGACCAGAGGACTATTGAGTGCGGAGGAAAACCAGCTCTCGGCCACGACTTCATTTGGCGTATGATCATCCTGGTAGTTTGTATTTCCGGCAATCAGTTCACCCCGTCCACTATAGAGGGAGATGGACTCGATGGCAGGTGACACAATTTTTATTTCGTCAAAAAAGTCAGCCGCCTGTCTTTTTATCGTATTTTCCGATTCATTGACCAAGCGTTTCTGAATCGCATCAGAGACATTTACGACATCACTCGCATAGGTGGCATAATTGGAAAGAGCCTGCTCAGAGGTCGAAATGACCTGCTGGATATAGGTTTTTTCGATGTTGGCAGAATAGGTCGTACTGACAATGACAAACCTGCCAATGATAAACAAAAGAAAGCCCAAAAAGAAGGAAGTAAAAAGCTCCGCTTTCAGAGACAGACGCTTACGCAAGTTTTTTCTTTCGGTATTCATCCGGCGACCTGCCTGTATATTTCTTGAAGCAGTGAGAGAAATAATACGGGTCGGCATAGCCGACATCCCGTGCGATATTGATAATCCGGTTATTGGAATCAGAAAGCAGCTTTAGTGCCTTCTTCCTACGCAAGTCCGTTGTCACCTTAGTAAACGTCGTACCGTTCTTTTTCAGTATCGCCGAGATATAGCTTACGGAGTAAGCAAGTTCGTTAGCGACATCTTCGATGGAAAGATTAGGATTTGTATAGTTGACTTCCAGAAACTGAAGAATGCGGTCATAGGAAGACTGAAGGCCGGATAAACGCTTGGATTCATTGACCTGCACCACACGGTCGATGATCTGACAGAAAAACTCGACAAGGGAAGACTGCGTCTTAATCTGGAATAGACTCTCAAGAATCTCCACATGGGAATCAAAGGACCGATAGAAATCGGAAAGAGATATGCAGGCCTTAAGAATGGCGTCAAGGATATTGGATAGGATATAGTTGTAGTTTTCCCGGTACTGAGGTGTACTAATCTGAGAAATCATTTTTTTGATTTTCCTTTTTGCCTCTTCTTTTTCGCCATAGGAGATGACATAGGTAAGGTTCTTAAATTCGTTTTCATCGATTTTGCCGTTAGTTAGCTTCTCTTCTCCGTTATCTTCCTCTAAGTCACGGAAGGAAAATACGGCGTTTGTCCCTAGGACAGTCCGATATTCAAGCGACCGCTTTGCATGGCGATAGATTTTCCGATAGTTAATCGGCTGGCTCCTGACATCGCTCACCCCACAGGATACCGATATTTTCGTCCCCCGCTTAATCCTAGCGAGTGTCTCGTTAAGTTTCAGCATCAGCCACTCTTCATCCGGTTTTCCATCAAATTCGAGAAGCCTGACAAGCTGATTGTCATTGAGGAAGAGATAATAGACATAGGAATCACTAAGTTCGTTCTGAATGGTATTCTTCAGGGAAAAATACAGGACTTCCTGTTGCTCAAAGCCAAGGTTTTCCTTATCGGCATCGAACACAACCATCAGCTGATAGGGATGGCTTAAATCGATTCCGTCGTTCTTTAGTTTTCCGTTTAGGTTCTCCGTAAGCTCTTTGACGGTGATAAGCCTTTTCAGGTCTTCCGACTGAAGAAAGCGGACGGAACTCTGTGCCTTTTCCTCTAGGCTCTTCCTGTTCCTGTCCTTTTGGTACTGATTATCGAGAATCTCCTTTGCCTTGTTCATCGTTGCATCAAACTCATCAGAGGAAACCGGCTTTGTCAGATAGCCGATAACACCAAGCGATATGGCTTCCTTAGCATAGTCAAAAGAATCAAAGCCGGAGACGATAATCGTCTGAACAAGAGGCAGATCCCTTTTAAACTGACGGATCAGCTCAATCCCATCAATATAGGGCCTGCGGATATCCGTAATCAGAACATCCGGAGAAAGAGAGATGCCTCCTTCAAGAGCATCGAAGCCGTTTTCAAAGCAACCGACAATTTCAAAAACGCCAGCTTGCTTTTCAAGCCTCGTCTTCAATCTATTCCGGACAGATAATTCATCATCCACTATGATTACGCGATACATTTTTTCTAGTCAGGCTTTGATAAGAAATGAATGCCCTACCAATCTTTATTATAATCTATCCTTAATTAGTAGACAAAAGATACATTCCGGAAAAAGAAAAGGCTTACTGCCTTTTGCTCTTTCTCCTACCTATCCAAAAAATTCTAACGTATAATAAATTTGAGGATTCGGAGGAACAATCTCATGGATATTCAGGCAAGGAAGAAGGCATTTGTTGCACTATTTTCTCCCAAAAAAGAGAGGAGAGTCTATAGGGCCCCAGGCCGTGTGAATCTTATCGGCGAACACATCGACTACAACGGAGGGCATGTTTTCCCCTGTGCACTAAGTGTTGGCAATTATGCAGTCGTAGAAGACAGAAACGACAGGGAACTACATTTCTTCAGTCAGAATTTTCCTAAAGACGGAGTCATCGTTGTCGACTTGAATCACCTCGTCTACGACAAAAAGGACGGATGGACGAACTATGCCAAGGGCGTCTTTAAGGCATTCTTAGATCATGGGTACAAAATCCCCCATGGTTTCAATATCTATGTCTACGGAAACATTCCCGGCTCCGGCCTTTCCTCTTCCGCGGCAAGGGAAGTCTTAATTTCCGTCATCCTTAACGATACTTTCTCCTTCCATGTCGATGGTGTGACCATCGCCAAATATTCCCAGGAAGCCGAAAATAAATTCTGCGGACTAAACTGTGGAATCAGGGACCAATTCGCTTCAGCAAACGGAAAGAAAGACAGGGCACTATTCCTCGACTGTGCCACCCTGGATTTCACCTATGTTCCTCTCATTCTCGGAGACTATAAGATCATCGTAACGAATTCCAACAAGCCGCATTCCTTAGTCACCTCCCACTATAATGACCGGAGAAAGGAATGTGAAGAGGCACTAAAGGACCTTCAATCCGAGGTGAAAATCAACAATCTTTGTGAGCTGACACCGGAAGAATTTGAAAAGTACAGTCATCTAATCAAAAACGAAACCTGCAAAAGGCGGGCGAAGTTCGCCGTCGAGGAGGAAGACCGGACAAAGAAGGCAGTCGATGCTTTAAAGAAAAACGATCTTGTCACCTTCGGCAGACTCCTTGACGCCTCCGGAGACGGACTGCATTATCTCTATGATGCAACCTGCAAGGAAATTGATGTCCTTGTCGAAGAGGCAAGAAAACAGGAAGGATGCCTTGGAGCACGGGAGACCGGAGGAGGATGGGGAGGAAACACGATTTCCATCGTTCGTTCGGACTGTGTCGATGCGTTCAAGAAGAATGTCGGAGATGTTTATCTAAAGAAAACCGGTCTTAAAGCTGATTTCAACATTCTGGAAGTCGGTGACGGTGGGAAGAGAATCGACTAACGATGAATATCCAGAGTGAAATCAAGAAACTGGCTTGCTACGCAAGAGAAAAGCAACTGATCAGCCAGGAAGAGTATTCTTATAGCATTAATCTTCTTCTCGACGTTCTTGACCTAGACGAGTTTGTTGACGATGGGAAGGAATACCATGGAGTCCAGTTAGAGAAGACATTAGATAACCTTCTCGACTATGCCTATGAGAAACATATCCTCAAGGAAAACAGCATTGTTTACCGTGATCTTCTCTCTTCTAAGATCAGGAACTGCTTTACTCCCCGCCCGGACTTAGTCATCCGTAATTTCCGGGAACTCGAAAAGAGCGATGTCAAAAAGGCAACCGATTATTTTTATCACCTCTCTTTAGATAGCGACTATATCAAATCCTATCGTATCTGCAAAGATTTAAGTTGGAAGACCCCTTCTCCCTATGGAGACATTGATATCACCATAAACCTTTCCAAGCCGGAGAAGGATCCGAAAGCCATTGCCGCAGCCAAGCTAAGGAAACAGTCTTCCTATCCAAAATGCCTGCTTTGTAAGGAAAACAGGGGATATCGGGGCACACTAAGCCGCCCTTCCCGTCAGACTATCCGTTACATTCCTCTCTCCTTGGCCGGAGATGATTATTATCTTCAGTATTCCCCCTATTCCTATTATCCTGAACACTGCATCGTTTTTAATAAGAACCACATTCCTAGGGTAATCAACAGAAAGACCTTCGAGCATCTAGTTGAATTCGTCAGTCAGTTCCCCCATTATAGGCTAGGGAGCAATGCCGATTTGCCCATCGTAGGCGGAAGTATCCTTACCCATGACCATTATCAGGGAGGAAGCTATGTCTTCCCGATGTTCAAGGCAAAGGATTCCTTCTCTTTCTCCTTCAAAGGATACGAAAAGGTAAAGGCAAGCTATCTTTACTGGCCGCTGTCTGTCATCCGTCTCCGGAGTAAGGATAAACAGGAAATCCTTGATCTTTCCGAAAAAATCCTCGACTGCTGGCGTGGATACACCGACGAAGAATCCTTTATCTATGCAAACACGGATAATACGCCCCATAACACCATTACTCCGATCCTCCACAGGGAAAAAGATGAACTCGTCAGGGATTTAGCCCTGAGAAACAACATCACTACGGAAGAATATCCCTTAGGTGTTTATCATCCTCACCAGGAATACTGGAATATCAAAAAGGAGAACATCGGCCTAATCGAAGTCATGGGCAGAGCCATCCTCCCTTCCCGTCTTAAAAAGGAAAGGAAGACTATCTCTTGTAGGGTCCTCGCCAAGAAAGATATTTCAGAAAACGAGGAAGTCAGTAAGCATGCCTCGTGGCTTAATTCCTTCAAAGAAAGACTGGCCAATGTCAAAGACGAAAAAGAAGTCGACTCCATCCTTGAAGAGGAAATCGGACATACCTTCCAGCATGTCCTTGAATGCGCAGGCGTATATAAGCAGAACGAAAAAGGAAACAAGGGAGTGAAAAAATTCATTTCCTTTGTCAATTCCAAGTAAAGGAAGAATCAAAAAGCCTTGCCGGATCTGGCAAGGCTTTTTTTCTTGTTCAAAGCAAATTATTTTTCCTTTACAGAAAGAAAGTCCCATCGAACGGCTTTTTCAAGTTTAAAAAGATGGATAAGCTCCAACCTATTTTCGTCCGTAATGGTATTAAGGATTTTCCGGTTGCCAATCAGATTATAAATCTGTGCCGCCTTTTCCACGGTTTCAATTAAACCGAAGGTTTCATCAAGCGTTTTTCCTGCGCCGTAGATACCGTGTCCGGCCCAAAGAACAATGCGGTATTTTTTCCTCTTCTCCGCGGTGGCATACCCGATCGTGTCCGTTCCACATAGCCTCCAAGGAAGAACACCCACTCCTTCCGGATAGACAACAATGCATTCCGTTGACCTTTCCCATAAGGTATGGGAGAACTTTGCCTCATCTAGCGGATGGACATAAGTCATCGCGAGAAGATTTGTCGGATGGCAGTGCCTGACAACACGGTTTTCTTTATCTACGTTAAGTCGGGCCATATGGGACATCAGATGGGCAGGAAGTTCTGATGTGAATCTACCGCCGTCTTTATACCCCCATAAAAGTTCTGCATTCTGTCCATCCTTGGCAATCCGAATAATGCCTAGGTTTGTTTCCGGATCATCTTCCACGTTCTTCAGATACTTTCCTGTTCCTGTGACGAGAAAGATCTTTCCCGAAAGAGGGCGTGCATCCAAGGAGGAACGATTCACTCCGGCAAAAGGAATCACACGGAGAACATGATTTAGATCAAGATATTCCGCAACTTCCTCCTCTTTGAGCAGGTAGGAAACATTTCCTCCGTTTCTCTCATCCCATCCAAGACGGTACCTATTCGAGGTCCTCTTCTCTAATTCGACTAAAAACGGTGCTTCAGCAATGTCTTTCATTTTATTTTCGTTTCCTTAGTACTTCTTTCTCATACCGGATTGCTTCGTCATAGTAGTTTTCCTCTAACCCCTGGCGGAAAAGATATTCCTGCCATATGGCAGAAAAAGGAAGCCTCTTTACTCTTTCCTGAAGGAACATCAGCTTGGTAAAATCGGCTTTGTCCTGGAGTTCCTTCCTTTCCTCGTTAGGAAGAACCGCCGCAAAAAGAAGGGCTTTTTCCCTTGAACGCTGTCCGGTTACAAAGGCCACGATGCGGTTAATCGAAGCATCAAAATAATCCAGACCGATGAGGACACGCTTTTCGGCATGGTTCCGGATAATTTCCTTAGCCACCTCTTTCAGCTCATCATCGAAAAGAACGACATGGTCTGAATCCCAGCGGACCGGGCGGGAAACATGGAGGGCTACTTTGTCATGGAAGACAAGGAGGGAAGAAATCTTATCGGAAACGTATTCCCTAGGATGGTAATGGCCCCTGTCCATCAGACAGGAAATACCCTTCCTTGCCGCATAGTTCTGGTAGAATTCGTTGCTTCCAACCGTAAATGACTCAAGTCCGATGCCGAAAGTCTTCGATTCGACCGCCGGAAGGACAAAGCGGCTATCATAAGGGAACGAAAGAATCTCATCCAAGGACTTCTTTAATCTCATCCGGGGGCCTAGGCGGTCGGCAGGAACATCCTTATAGCCATCCGGAATCCAGATATCCATTAAAGACTGCGTGCCGAAAGCCTTTCCTAGTTCCTCCGTGATTTTCAGACAGGAAACACCATGCCGGACCCAAAACTGACGGACATTCTCATCAGGCGATGAAAGAGTGAGATTGTCTTTCACCATCGGATGGGAAAAGAAGGTCGGATTAAAATCAATTCCCTGGGCGCCGACTTCCTTGGCAAAATCAATCCACGGCCGGAAATAATCAATTTTATAAGAATCGCGGTCGCACTTTCCTTTATCGGATCCAAGAAAGGCATAGGAGGCATGGAGATTAAGACGTTTTTTCCCTGGCATCAGGGAGAAGGCTTCCTTGATATCATCCCTCAGTTCCTGTGGGCAACGTGCTCTTCCTAAATAGTTGCCAGTGGTCTGGATTCCTCCTTCCAGGGAGGATGTTCCATCAAATCCAAGTACATCATCCCCCTGCCAGCAGTGGACGGATATAGGAATGTCCCTGACAAGTTCAAGGGCTTTTTCCGTATCTACCCCAAAAGAAGAAAACTCTTTCTTCGCTTCCTGGTAATTCTTCTCAATCTGTTCTCTGTTCATTCTGTTTTTCCTTTCTGTACGATTTTCCTATAGGACCAATATTTCTTTTCCCATTTCCAGGTATCCTTAGGAGCAAAAGTCTGACCTCTAAATGATCTGCTAATTGCTTTCCGCCCATCCTCCTTTCCATCGAATGTGCCAAGGCGGATGAACTGGCAGAGGGCGTTTCCTAAGGCAGTCGCCTCGCTTGATCCCGTCCTCACCTTGGCTTTGGTGGCATCTGCCGTATATTGATTCAGAATCGACGCCCTGTTCCCGCCTCCGACAACAAGCAAAGAATCCAGAGGGATTCCGGTCAAAGACACAAGCTGAGAAAAGACTCGCTTATAGGTAAGAGCCATAGAGACATAAAGAGTCTTCCTCCTCTCTCCTGGCGACGATGGCCTTATCTGATTCGTCTTTGTAAGATAGGACTTGATTTTGCTTAGCCTGTTTCCCGGCGTCTCAAACAAAGGATCATCCACATCCAGATAGGTATCAAGATCTTTCGATGCAGAAACGAGGCCGGCAATCTTCCCAAGAGGGATCGTGACTCCTCTTCGCTCATAGTCCTTTCTGACTTCGTTGATTAGAAACCTTCCCATCCTATTCTTCAAAAACCGGATATTTGAGCCATATCCAACTTCATTCGTAAAGTTTTCTTTATAGGACTCTCTTGTTATCATTGGCTCATCAATCTCCGTCCCCATCAAAGACCACGTTCCTGAAGAAAGGAAGGCAAAGGGCTTTTCCCCGTTAGAGGCAAGCACCGCACTTGCGGTGTCATGGCTTGCAATAGCCACAACGGGAAGAGGTTGACGGCGAGGAGAAGGCAAAAATTCCTTTTTCCTTCCTCCGTAGACTTCTCCAGGAAAAATCCTAGGAGGGAAGAGAGAACATGGCACATCAATCTGTTCTAGAAGGTAAGGAGAAATCCTTTTCTTCCGTTTGTCATAGAGACCAGTCGTGGAAGCATTCGTTTCTTCCCTTCTCCTTACGCCGGTCAAATAGTAGGCAATCAAATCCGGAATCAGCAGCCTTGTGGACACTCCCTTCCTCGCTTTTCTCTGACGGTGAAGCTGGTAAATGGTATTGAAGTGCCTATTCTGGATTCCCGTAATCGAATAGATTTCTTCATAGGGAATCTTAGAAAGAAGTTCCTTCCTGCTTTCAAATGTTCCTTCGTCCCGATAGCAAATCGGGTCTTCCATCAGCTCCCCCTTTTCATTGAGAAGGCCATAGTCGACACCCCAGGTATCAATCCCGATGGAAGCAATGTCCGTGTGCCTTTCAAGCGCCCTCTTCCTTCCTTTTCTGATTTCGGAAAGAAGAAAGGAAAAGTCCCACCGAAGCACCCCGTCTAGGTCACGATAGGTCCGGTTAGGAAATCGATGGATTTCCTCATAAGAAAGAAAACCATCCTGTTCCTTAACAACCCTTATCCGTCCTGAAGTGGCACCGAGATCAATCGTGGCGACCTTCATTCTGTTTCTTCCTTCTGTGCCCTAGTCTGTTCAACCTGGAACTCATGTCTTCCAGGGCCGAGTTCTCTTTTTTCCTCCCTGTAGACAAATTCAGCGCTGGTGTTGGAAGGAATGGTAATGGTAAACGTGATTCCATTTTGTTCTTTCTTCCAGGAAGAGACAATCTTTCCATAGATGCTTTCATAGCTTGCAGAGGCAAAGTCAATGCCAGGGCCGACTATCGGACAGACAGAGAAACGGTTCTCTCCCTTTAGATGGATTCCACACCTTCCTTTGAATAGCCATTCAACCCTCGCACCCTTGGAATAATGGTTCAGAGAGGCAATGCCTTTCGCTGCCTTCTCTCCTTCCCAGCTTTCCCAGATGGTCGTCGTATCATTTTTCGCCCTGAAGAGCCATCCTGGCCTTTCCTCATTCAGAAGCAGCCGATAGCAGCAAGGGATGTCATACCGGGAAAGGACTTCAAGGATAAACGGAGTAGAAAGGAAACCTGTTCCGAGGCGATAGCCATAATTTCTAAGAGCCTTAATAAGTCTTTCTTTGGCGTATTTCGTGTCTTCTTCACCGAGCAAATCAAAATAGAGAGGGCGGACTAGCCTCGCCTGACGGTCAGTGTCGAGAGAATATTCCTTTGTATGCCGAAGGGCCTGATAGGAACGCCGGACCTTTATGGAAATTTCATGATAGTAATCAGACTTATCCTTGTCACCGAGAAGAGAAGCGATTTCACTCCTCAGATTCCTCCTGGCGGATGTATAGGCGGTAGAGACTTCCGGGTGGGGAGAGGCAAAGTCATACCAATGGAATTCGCAGACATCTTTCGGCTCTGCCCACTCGCCATAGGACTGTCCTCTCGCCACCGCCCACTTTCTATCCTTATGGGAAAGATGCAAAGGCTTTTGATAGATTCCTCCCCATTTTCCGATACGGGAAATCCTAAAGGAAGCATAGTTCTTCCTTTGAGAATAAAAGTCCTCTAAGATGCGTTTATCCCCATACCTCTTATAGAACCGATATGGAATGAGGATTCCGGCATCCGCCCATCCGACAGAGCCGTTCCTTGGGAACCTATACCAGTCTTCGTTAGCAAAAGGAACAATCTGGCGTAGTTTCCCGTTTTTGCTCTGTTCGTCAAAGAGATCACGAAGATGCTTCCGGGCAAAGGAGGCATAGTTTGTCCTATATCCAGCCGTGTTAAAGAAAATCTGGCTGTCACCCGTCCATCCCCTCCGCTCACGGGTTGGACAGTCGGTAGGGATGTCAATCGTATTTCCTCGCCTTGAGCGTAAGGTATTCCGGAAGAATATGTTCAGAAGCTCGTTCGAGGAAGAAAAATCACCGACCTTTTTGCAGTCAGAATAGAGGGAAATGGCCCGAATGTCTTCTTTCTTAGGAAGGACATCCCCCGAGATAGAAGCAAAGCGGAACCCACCAAAAAAGAAGGAACTGTGATAGTGATTCACCCCATCTTTCAGAATTAAATGGATTTCCTGTAGTGGGGTCGGCTTGCCTTTGTATTGACACTGAATGTTCTTCAAGGTAAGCTCGCCGTCTTCTCCGATAACTTCGCCAAGAGCGATGTCTACTTTCTGGTTTTTCTTCCCGACAATGGTCAGATCAAGATAACCGGCCAGATTCACCGGGAATTCGATAAGCCTTTTGCCTGATTTTGTCCTTGAGACATTCTTCGGCAAGAAAACTTCCTGCTCCTTAACCACAACGTTATCGGAAAAGGAAAGAGTTGTCTTATCAGCTTTAACGATTTTGCTTTTCCCTGTAAAGCTTGCCGTTTTATTAAAGTCATATCGTTCTCCGTCTCTTAGGTCTGCAAAGAGGAGCGGACCATCGTTGCTCCATTTCTCTCCTCCGTCACTTTGGATAGTGATTTGTTTTCCCTCGCGGCAGGTAACCTCGAGCTGATAATAAAGCTTCGTCACTTTTCCATAGGTGTTCCTTCTTCCTTTTGCCCCATTATGGCCTCTGTACCAACCAGAGGCCAAGGAGGCGGTCAGGATGTTTCTCCCCTCTTTTAAAAGCGAACCCACATCATAGACCTGAACCTGCAAACGGCGGGAATAGTCCGTAGAGCCCGGTGCTAAGACAAAGTCTCCCACCTTACTGCCATTAAGGAAAACCTGGTAAAGGCCATGGCTTGTCACATAAAGACGTGCCGAGAGGATACTTGGCAAATCAAACTCTTTCCGGAAGTAATCAACAGGGTAGTCTTTTCCTTTTTTCGGGGAATAGTCACCAGCAATAAAGGAACCGGTAAAGTCTTCCTTATTCAAAAGCCCCCTCTCGAAATAGTTCTCACCGCCATAGCCTTCACTCAGCCCGTTTTCGTCAAACAATCGGATTTTGAATTTTATCTTCTCACGGCTATGAAGAGGGAAGGGGACATCATAATGCCTGGAAGAAGACACAACCTTTCCGGATGAATACTCCCTCCCAAAAGAAGAGGACCTGAGGATTTCAAAAGCACTCTGTTTGATTCCGCCTTCGGCATTCCAGAAAATACGCGGATGAACGATAGATAACCCTATCGGATTATAAAGATACTCAGTCCTGACATTAATTGCTTTCATTTTTTATATCCCCCAGGAATCAAGATGATAGAGTTCTTCCCTGTTCTGCCGATGCCTCTTCGCCTGTTCCTGTTCTTTCATCCAGTCTTTTTCTTCCTTCCTTGCCTTAGCCTTCTTCTTTAGAAGGTAAGCAGTTTTCTTTCCGTCCGTCCTTTTGTTGAGCCGTTCTTCTTCCTTCTTTTTCTTTTTCCTTTCTTTCATCCTCGTCTTATCCTCAATCGCCTTTTTCTTCTTCCCCTCTTTTTCTTTTTTAGCCGCCTTTTTGGCAACATGCTTTTCCCATTCGACAGAGAACTCTTTTCCGATTTTTTCACATTTTGCCTTTATGGTGCGCCTTAGATTCTCTTCGACTTCCTCCTCGAACTTTTCATTCTCTAACTTGGCCCGCACCTCGGGATCCACATATTCCTCTCCCTTAGAGAGACAGGCTGCTTTGTTGAATTGCTTAATCTGCTCCTGTTTCTTTTCAATTCGCTTTTCCACGGTCAATAGGGCAATACAAAGGGCACAAAGGAGACCAGTAATTGCCTCTACTCCGACAAAGAAGAAAGTAAACACGTTCTTGACGGCTTCCGGTTGATTGAAAATCAACGACCCGTTTCCCGTTTCTGCGGCAAAAGTATATTTCTGTATGCCAACACCCTGATAAGAGCCAAGGGTCCTATATCCTTTCCTAACCGCTTCCGTAGTATTCTGGAACTTTACCGGTGCGACATAGCCCGCCTTGGAAGTGGCAAGATTGAAGATTCCTTGTGCCACACCGAAGGATGCCGTTGTGATGACGGAGTAAACGGAGGTGGCAAAGCCATCCACACGGAAACCATTTTTCCATTCTTCGTGATCAAGAATATCTGCAAACAGGGCCATGAAAATGTAGGCGCAGGGTAAACCACCGATATTTTTAATGAATTGGCCGATTAGGACAATTGCCCTGTTATAGGGAAACACCCAACAGATTAAAGAGCCAAGGGAGTAAAGAAGGAAACCGGCCACTGTCACGTTTTTCTTCCCGAACTTCCGGGCCAATGGCCAGATGGCAAAGATGCCAATGCCCATCGGAATACCGCCAAGGACGGAGATCCTCCTCTGAGTCGTTCCGTCCTGATAGGTTCCAAGGACATAGTTGCAGTAATAGACAAGAGCCTGGTTCTTTAGCTGGGAAGCGACAAAATAGATGAAAGAATAAAGAAGAAGGAAAATCCTGTACCGATCGGTAAAGACCGCACGCCTTTGTGCACGGAAAGGAATCTTCTTTACGTTTTCGGAAACATTGGAACGTTCTTCGGTTATGCGTTCTTTTGTAAAGTAGTACTCAAGAAGGGTAAGAGGAAGGGCAAGGGCAGAGACGATTCCCCTAATCAAAAGCCAGCGGGAGGGTTCGGCTCCTGCCCAAGGCCTAATCGCCATAGGGAAGATCAGGGCAACGATAATGCCGGTTGCCCTGACATTGGAAATCTGGGTAAAGACAGACAGTCCTCCGCGCTCAATGGTGTTCCGGGTAGAAAGAGGAACCATCCTAGTATGCGCCCTGTTGTAGATGGTATAGGAGAAGCTGTAGTAAAGGTTATAGCTGATGACAACCCAGATAATCTTAGCCCTTTCGTTGGCAGGCGAGAGGAAGAGAAGAAGACCGGAAAGAGGAACAAGAAGAGCGGAAAGAAAAATCCACGGCCGTGCCTTGCCGTTCTTTGACTTTGTCCGGTCAATCAACCACCCCATCCTAAGGTTAGTCAATGCGTCAATACATTTAGAGATGATGGGGAAGAGCATCAGGAAAAGACCGCCTCCTACAGAAAGCAGGTTCAAAACATCTGTGTAATAGACATTCAGATAGGTGCCCAAAACAGCGTTTAGAACCAATGCACCCCTAGGGCCAAGCAGATACCCGAGCCATTTTTCTTTTCCAGTCACATGATTTGAATGTACCCGTGACTGGAAAATCTTACTCCCCATACGCTTTCTTATTTCTCCGTTTTCCATCATTATTTCTCCTTTATTTTTTTGAACCATCAGGATAAGGATATGGTTTGTCTTTCTTCAAGAAATAATAGATTGCTTTAAATATATTTCCTTGTGCAAGATAGAGTAATCCGTACATACTATGTTCTTGCCTTATGCCGCCAGATGACATACATAGCGAGCGAATGGAACTATTTTCCCTCACATGGAAGATAAACCATCCGTCCATCAGGAGTAGTTCATCTTTTTCCTTCCTTGCCTTTTTGATTTTTCCTTTTGCCGATGCCCTCCTGCAGAAGCGGACAAATTTACCCCTACAGCCATGAAACTCATCTATTCTTGTATCTAAGGTAATCTTGTCTTTCTTTGTATAATGTTTTACTTTCGGAATCGGTCTTCCAATTAACATTTCGAATTCTTCATCCGTGATTTTCTTAATATCCCGGCTAATAAATGACTTAATGATTAACGGATTATCACACGTCTCGCCATGCACAGCAATTTCCGCTTCCAGTCGGATATCCCTTGAGGAGCATCCGACTAAGACTTTGTAGCCTCCATCCTCAAGCAGATAACTATGTAGGGAAGTCTCATAATATTTCCTCATTTCTTTTTCAATCGCCATATCCACGGTTTCTTCTTCCCCCGGCATCAGAAGTCTTGTCTTCTTATAGCTTTTGAGTTCACGGAGAGGGCGGTAGGTCTTTGAGGCAATTTTGGATAGATAGACCTGGATAACCTCCTTTCCTGGTACAGAGCCTGTGTTCTTCACTTTAACGGAGACATGGATTCTTTCCTTCTCTTCCGTCACGATGAGATCCGAGTAGGAAAAAGATGTGTAACTCAATCCAAAGCCAAAGGGATAAGCCCTCTCCTCAGGATGGGAAAGATAATACCGGTAGCCGACAAAGATTCCTTCTTTATAGAGTTCCTGCCGGGAACGGGAATATCCGGAAACAAACGGAATATCATTCCTTGTCTTGGGCCAGGTCTGGGAAAGTCGTCCGCTTGGATTATCTTCTCCGAAAAGAAGACGGTAGACCGCTTCACCACCCCTTTCTCCGGGAAGTTGCCTGTCGAGAATGCTAGTGATAAGCGGGTGTTGGATGAGTTCCACTGGACTGCCGGTAAAGAGAATAATGTTGACTTTCTTGCCTAACCTTATTAGCTCCTTTAGGAGCTCTCTTTCTTCTAAAGGAAGCTTCCTATCCGTCCGGTCGTTCGCCTCCCTTTCGGATATTTCATCTAGTCCAAGGAAGAGAAGAACGGAGTCATACGCTTTGGCAAGCTGCAAAGCCTGTTCTCTCAACCTGTCATTCTTTTTCGGATAAAGGCAGGAAAACCCTTTTGCATAAACATACGAAATGTTCTCCTGATCAAACGCCTGCTTAGGCGTTACCCTTTTTATCGGATTAAGCAAGGAAGAACCACTTCCCTGGTATCTCCTCTTTTCAAAAAATTCACCGATGATGCAGTATTTTCCGTTTTTCTTCAAGGGTAAGGCACCATTATCATTTTTTAAAAGCACCGCCCCTTCCAAGGCAATCTGCAAGGCAATAGAAGCATGACCTAAAACATCGATTTTATCCCTTGGGGTAATATCCTGGTACTTTTCATGAAGACGCTTAATCCGTTCAAAAGAAACATCAATGGCCTTTTCTAGGTCCGGATCCTTTCTTGACTGATCAATCAGACTGTTTCGGTTTGCCGTATAGTCACCCGGCCTTTCTAGGTCCGTCCCTGCCTTAAGAGACTCAACACGGTTATGATTAGCGCCCCAGTCCGTCCTGATCACCCCGTCAAAGCCCCACTTTTTTCTTAGGACATCCGTAAGCAGATACTTGTTTTCAGCCAGGAAGACACCATTGACAGCATTATAGGAACACATAACCGTGGCAGGCTTCCCTTCCTTGATGGCAATCTCAAAGTTCCGAAAATAAAGTTCATGGAGGGCACGCTCATCAACAACAGAATCAGACCTGAAGCGGTAATTTTCTTCATTATTGCAGATAAAATGTTTAACCGAGGTTCCGATTCCCTCGTCCTCAACGCCGCGGATCCAGGCAGCCCCAAGCTTCCCAGAAAGAATCGGGTCTTCACTGAGATACTCAAAATTCCGCCCGCAAAGCGGATTCTTATCTAGGCAGATCGCCGGGCCAAGAAGGATGTTAACTTTATAGAAACGGCATTCCTCAGCAATGCATTTTCCTTCTAAATAGGCAAGTTCAGGATTAAAGGTGTTTCCTAAGCAGCTTCCTGTCGGAAAAGCCGTCGAAGGCTCAGCGCCTCTAAGGCCGATCGACTGACCGGAAGCGGCCGCTTTTCTAAGACCATGAGGTCCGTCGGTCAGGAACCTAGCCTTAATCCCCTTGTCAGGGATAGAATGGGTCGTCCAGTTTTGATGTCCGCCAAGCAGGCTTGTCTTTTCGAGAATGTCCATATCTTCGCCCCCGTTTTGATATGGATATTATAGGAAACGGTGTAAGCGCTTATATTGTAATTCCGTTATCTTTTGTGTATTTTTGTTTTGTCTTTATCAAAGGGAACTGATGATATTTGGTTCCGCGTTCATCCAAAGAAGAACAATTAGTCTGCTGCCTTCAATCCGTTCTCCCGGAACTGACGAGGGGTAAGACCAAATTTCTTTTTAAAGACGTTCTGAAAATAGGAAGGAGAGGAGAAGCAAAGATAAATGGAAATTTCCTCGATTGTCTGACGGGTACTCAGAAGAAGCCGCTTGGCTTCCTCCCTCTTCTTTTCTCTCCTGAAATCATGAAGAGTGATTCCCGTTTCTTCCTTAAAGCGGATTTCCAGTCGGTTCGGAGATAAATAGACTTCTTCGGCGACTTCCCGTGCAGTAATTTTCTTGTTCACGTTATGCTGGACAAAGGCTATGGCCTTCCGGATAGTCGCACTATACTTGTCCGTTCCTTTGATTTCGCTCCTCTTCTGGGCATAATCCATAATCCTATGGTAGTTTAGGTTCTGTAATTCGGGAATGGAATTCCTCCTTTCGCACTGCTGGAGATAACTATCGGAGAGAGACCTTGCTTCTTCCACACCCATTCCCCCCTCTATGCAGGCACGGGAAACAAGAGAGATCGTTACAATGATTGTGTTCTTCCTCTGTCGGATAGGGGACTGTGCCATCGTCCCTGCGCGTACAGGCCTTTCAGACTGAAATAAGCGGTGCAATGCGGCAATATCTCCATCTTTAATATAGGAAAGAAGTTTTCTTTCCCTAAAATAGGTATTATGCGGAAACACACTTTTCTCTACTTTTTCTTCCTTCTGCTTTACTAAGTCATCAAGAATCCGGTTCTGATTCTCTTCTTTTATCAAAACATCCGAAAGAGTAAGTTTCTCCCCTGACCAGATATAATTCACCCTAAGAAGGATTCTTCCCCTGGCAAGAAGTGGATAAGTCGGCAGAGCAGAAAAGCCTTGGATAAAGCCTGGAATGTCATTGTTAGAAACACCGGATCGGAACAAAACATCTCTAAGACGGGAAGGAGAATAAGGAACCTGAGAAACAGGGCCGATGACAATCGCCTCTCTTCCCTTTTTCAGGATTCCGTAATAGAAAGAATCCTTAGTAAAGAAAAAAGAAACCGAAGCAGAAGCATCTGTCATCGCCTTATCCATGTGAAGAGAAAAAGGGTCGAAGGGAAAAGAAACGACAGAGTACCTCGTATTCAAAAGATACCCGTCTTCCCTTTTTCTGACAGGAAGGCCGGTCAATGATGCAAGATTGGCCAGAACATAAGGAAGATCCATAACAAATCCTCAGCTTTCATTACTATTTTACAGGCCGTGGACGACATCAGCAAGAAGAATTGCATTCTTAGGAATTTCGTGTAAAAATGGTGTCAGTATGGGTCAATCTAAGTAAAACGATTACTTGCTACATACAGAAAAGAAAGGAAAAAAGTGAGTCTCATCTATGGAATAAATCCTCTGGCAAGAAAGAGGAAGAATGATTATATTTTCCAGAAAAAGAAGGAAAATTATCTTTCCTTAGTCAGAAACCATCTCTCTGGGAAGAAAGAAAGGAAGCTTCTTATTCAGTACGTTTCCTCTTGCTATCTCAAGACTCTCTATATCCTTTCAGACGACAAGGAAAGTCTTGAACTAAAACAGAAGAGGAGGGAAGAGGATTCTCCGTTCCTCCTCTTTTCTTTTTTTCCTGATCCAAATCTTGAAAAAGAAAGGAAAAAATATTTCTCGTCTTCTGCTTCTTCATTTTCCCTCGACGAAGCAAAAAAGGAAATCCGAATGTATAACTCCTTCCTAGCCCGCATAGAGAAGAAAAACTGCATTCTTTCTACCGAAGACAGAATCGACGAAGACATCACCTTCTACGATAGCCACAGGCGGGACATTGATTCCCACCAGTTAAGGATGGATAAACCGACTTGCTTTCTAAAGGATGAAAGACATCAAATCAAAATCGTCATTGAAAAGAAAACGATAATCCCTAAATCCTTTTATGACAACATCCACCAAGTCGTCTCATTTTCTCTTTCTGTCGTCCCTCTTAAGGTAGAAGCACCTTATAAAATTCGAGTTCGAATCTTTTCATTGAAAAAAGTACTTCTTGACGAGGTCTACTTTCCTAATGATTTCCTTCATTGCAGGATCCTCGCAGTCGAAGCCACTGACGAAAGGAAGAAAATGGAACTGTCTTTTACACTTCTAACCAAAGAAAGAACCAGTGAAGCAGTAAAAATCGATCAATATTTAGACTAAAAAATGCCAGTCACAGGACTGGCATTTTTCTTCCTATTTAATCTCGATAGAGATAGAAAACAGATTGTTGCTCTTACCCGGATCAAGGAAATCAATAGTATCTTTTTCAGTGATGTCTTTTGATGCATCAATCGCATCCGGAAGTCCATTCCATGGCTCAACAGCCACAAAGTTTCCCCACTCCTTATCGCTCCAAATGGCAAGATAGGAGATTCCTTCTTTATAAACACGGACAGCGGTCCCATCCTTTTTGATAAGGTCGACATACGGAATATTGTCGGCCTTGAAAATCAAAGTAGGATAAGACCGGAAGAGAGACTTAGAAAGAGGAAGCCTATTTGCTTTTCCTAATTCCTTCTCCCCGGTAATAAAGTGTCCGTCTTTATCCCTAGTTACCCTGGTTAATTTCCTTTTCTTCGGAAAATAGATGGAATTCCCGGAAATATCGAATTCTTTTTCCGTCTTTGTTCCTGGGACAAGAAACGCAGGATGTGCCCCTTGCCTGTACGGCCTAGGTTCCGAAGAGAGATTCGTAACAGTACGGGAAATCGATAGTCTCTTTCCCCTCAGACGGTAGTTTACCGTCAGAGAGAAGTCAAAAGGAAATCTCTTCTTTGTTTCTTCATCAGAATGAAACTCAACAGATCCTTCACTCTCACTTATCTGGATTTCTTTTCCTGTCCTATAACGGATAAGGCCATGGTTTTTCCTTTCATAGGTCTTTCCCTTATAGAGATAGGTTCCTTCTTTCCTTCTTCCCACGAAGGGGAAGATGACAATATCCTGGCTCTGCCAGGATTCCGGAATCGGCTGATAAAGATATTCCTGTTTTCGGCGAAGATTATAAATGGAGGACAGAGCACCGCCTTGTGGATTGACTGTTACGAGCAATTCTTTGTCTTGAATTTTCATATAAGCACCTCGTAACTTAATAAAATACCACATTTTAATAGAAACAGATGCATTAACGGGCAATATTTGGATTGAAAAAGGAAGAAGGAAGAAATTCTGCCTTGCCTAACTTCATTTGTATCTAAGAGGTTGCTTTTAAATATCTAATATCTCCTTTATTATGTTTTCTTCTGCTATTAGTCTGTGTTTTAGATTAGTATTTATTGTCCATTATCGTATAGTGCTAACTATCTTTGCCATAGATTCTGATGAAGGTCAACAATTTAATACACTTGTGTCCATTTAAAAACATTCGTGCATTTTTCACTACAGAATGCATTAAGGAAGTTTTTCGCCATTCATTCCTCAAAGATAATCAAAATTTACCTTTCCTCACTATGGCACGGAAGCACAAAAACAGTGGTGGCCTCTCTATTTTCCCTCCTTTTTCAGAAAGAGTCTTCTTAAGCAAAATCCAAAGTCCCATCGTTTTAATAGACCGAAAGAAACAAGGTTTTTTTCTCTTTGAAGAATATTTTTTTTGTATTATACTAAAAATGAATAAAGGGGTGAGGAGAAAGCTATGGAAAAAACCATTTTAGTTACTGGTGGAGCAGGCTTCATCGGTGCACAGACCTGTCTGGAACTATTAAAGAAAGGTTTTGAAGTCGTTGTCGTAGACAACCTCTGCAACGCAAGCAAAGAAAGCCTTCATCGGGTAGAGAAACTATCCGGACGTTCCTTAAAATTCTACGACATCGACATCCGTGACAGAGAAGGAAGGGATAAGATCTTTACCGAAAACAAAATCGATTCCATCATTCATTTCGCTGCCTTAAAGGCCGTCGGAGAATCCTGCCATAGGCCGATTGAATACTATGACAACAACCTTGTCGGCACATTGGTTCTTCTCGAAGTCAGGAGAGCCCATAACGTAAAAAGCATCATCTTCTCTTCCTCCGCAACTGTCTATGGACTTCCTAAGAAGCTTCCGTTAGACGAAACCTGTGCAGGGACCACTTCTCCCTCCCCTTATGGCGAAACCAAAGTCATCATTGAGAGAAGGCTTAGGGACATCGAGAAGGCAGACCCTTCCTGGAACATCGTGCTTCTTCGTTATTTCAATCCGATTGGCGCCGATCCAAGCGGTGAAATCGGTGAAAACCCCCATGGCATTCCGAACAATCTCAGGCCGTATATTGGTGATGTCGCCATTGGAAAGCTTGATCATCTCAATGTCTTCGGTGATGACTATCCGACCAAAGACGGAACCTGTATCCGTGATTATATCCATGTCGTTGACTTAGCCCTTGGCCATATTGCCGCCATCGAACATTGCACTAAGCCGGGCGTCCACATCTATAACTTAGGAACGGGCGTAGGTTATTCAGTCCTTGATATCGTCCATGCGTTTGAGGAAGCAACCGGAGTAAAAGTCCCGTATGTCATCGCTCCCCGCCGTGACGGAGACGTTCCTGTCTGCTATGCCTCTGCCGAAAAGGCAAAGAAAGAACTTGGCTGGGTTGCCAAATACAATCTTACCGACAGGTGCAAGGACGAATGGAACTGGATGCAGAAGAATCCGAACGGATACGAAGAAAAGTAAGAATTTGACTAATGCCTCTTGCCTCTTATAATAAAGGCAAGAGGTTTTTTATTATGAAAACAACATTAGTGGTTATGGCTGCCGGAAGGGGCTCCCGTTTCGGAGGGCTTAAACAGGCGGCTGCCATCACCGATGACGGGCGTGGCATTTTAGACTTTTCCTGCTATGATGCCAAGAAAGCAGGATTCGAAGACGTTGTCTTCATTCTCCGTGAGGACATCTTAGAAGAATTCAAGGAGCGGATCGGAAACCGGATTGGAAAAGCAAGGAAGGTTACCTATGTCATCCAGGACAGGAAGGATAAACCTGCCGAGCGGAAAAAGCCCTTTGGAACAGGACAGGCCATCCTTTGCTGCAAAGACGTAGTCAAAAACCCATTCTGCATCATTAATGCCGATGACTATTATGGCGTCCATGCCTTTAGGCAGATTCAGAAGCACCTTGCCAAGGCAAAGAAGGGTGAATACGCAAGGGTATGCTATGAATTAAAGAATACTCTAAGCGATAACGGAGTCGTGAACCGTGGTATCTGTACTCTCAAAGACGGTTTCCTCATAAAGACAAAAGAAGGAAGGAACATCGATAAAGACGGAAACGGATTTATCGACGGAGAGAAAGTCAGACTTGTCCTTGATACTCCGGTAAGCAGGAACCTTTGGGGATTAACCGAAGATGTCTTCTCCTATTTAGATAAAGGGTATAAGCATTTCCTTGCTAGCGCAAACCTAAGGAAAGACGAGTACTTGGTCCAGGACGGAATCAATGACGGCATTAAAGAGGGAGCCACAGTAAAAGTCTATAACAACGCAGACCGTTGGTACGGAAGGACGTACAAGGAAGATCTTCCTTTTGTCCATGATGCGATTGAGAAGAGGATCAAAGAGGGTCTTTATCCAAAAGATTAGAATCGGGGCGCAAGGCCGCCCCTTTTTCTTTTTCCCCAGACTAAGATAAAATAAGCTAAGGCAGGAAGATAGGATGGACCAAAACGAACTACCCGCAAAGAGAAGCGGTGTCATAGAGGCGAAAGCGGAAAAGGAGCCACCGACAAGGATCGATGTCTCTTATCAGGACATCAGCTCAATCGATGATGACGTAGAAAGGTCGTTTAAGGAATACCAGGACTATCACGTCAAATCCAGTCAGGAGAAAAGAAGCCGGGCTATTCTTATTTTATTGACCTTGATGGGCTACTTAGTCGGTATCGGACTATTTGCCTCCATCACCCGGAACATCTATGAGAGGAATAAGATAGCCGGCTATTGTGTGGGCGGCCTTCTTACACTCTTTTATACTATTATCTTTATTCTTATCCTTGTCGACATCTATTCCCGTCACTCTTTTGACCTGGATTTTTCCAAGCAGAATCAGAATAAGAGAAATGCGGAAAACAAGAATAACCGCATCCGTTGGAAGAGGGCAGAGAACATTGTCAGCCAGAGCGAAAGCATAAAGGAACTCTACACCAAGAAAAAGGAAGACAGTCTGGCGTTAGATAAGCTGACAAAACAAATCCGGCATTACGGAAAAAGCATTCCCTCCTACAAAAGCAAAGACTCAACAGAATTGGCGGAAAATCTATCCATCAGGAGGAAGAAAAACGGAGTCATCTATAAAAAGGCGAAAGGAAGGATATGGAAAAAAGCAGTTCTCTGCGGAACCCTGACCGCAGTAAGCCCGGACACCCTTGTCGATGCCGGCATTATTGTCATCAAAAACAGGGAAAGGATCAAAGATATCGTCTGGCTCTATGGTTTCCGTCCTTCCAACAAGGAAAGGAACCGCATTAGGATTAAAGTCGTCACTTCCGCCTGTGTCGGACTCGGCCTTAGCTCGATGCCAAGAGGAGTTTCCTTGGCATCGAAAATCTTTAAGAAGGATTCCTCCTCGACAAGGGTGCAAAGGCTAGGATCAGTCATCGACAGGGGTGCCCAGCTTATCGGTAACGGAGCAAGGACCTACATCATCGGTCGGTACACTATCCGGGCTAGGCTTAGCGAATATCATAGGCAGGATGTCTTCCGTAAACAGATTAGCAATAGGCAGGAAAGGTATCTTGAGCCTTGCGACAGGAAGGAACTTTCCAACCAAATCAAAAGGCAGGTCAAGGAGTACCGAAGCGAAAAGGCAAAAAGAGAAAACTAAGAAACAGAGCAATATTCCAGTTGAAATCCTAAACAGACAGGCAAAACCTCTAAGTTCCTTTCCCGCCTATAGCACTTCATCCACTGACAAAACAAAGGAAACGTTCAGTAATAATTGTTTGCAAGAAGAAATCATAAACATTTCGGTTATAGTTTCCAAGACAACCTGTATAAATAGCGGAAGATGTGTGTTCTTATAAGGAAGACCTTCGTTTTAGGACCTCTTCCCTCTCTTTTAGTTTCTGTCTCTTTTCTTCCTCACTCTGTGCGTTCCTAACGCAATGGCTTAAGTGTCCGGATATAATTTCCTCGTTGACCCGCTTAAGCAAGGAAATAGTGGAAAGAAGCTGATTGGATATATCGATACAATAGCTTCCTTCCTCAATCCTTTTGGATATTCCATCCCTCTGTCCTTTGGCAATGGCAAGCTGACGGGAAATTTTCTTCTTGTCTGTGTCCGGAGCCATTTGCTTCCCCTTTCCTTTTACTTTAAAGAGACGAACTGATAACCGGCATCTTCTACCGCCTTTTTCACATCAGAAGAAGAGACTCCCTTTTCTGATTCAATAGTCACCTCTTCTTTGCTGTGGTCGGCCTTAACGGAAAGAACGCCGCTTAATTTCTTTAAGCTTCCTTCTACTGCCCTTTCACATCCATGGCACCTCCTGCCTTTGACGACAGCAACCTGCTTTTCATTCTGATTCATTTTCTTTTCCTCCAATTTCTGAATCATCTTCGGACTATATCCTGCCTTCCTGACTGCATCAAGAAGAGTAGAATCCGACAAATCCTTAACATCACATTCCGCTTCCTTTTTTTCAAGGGAGACAGACACATGATAGACACCCGGTAAGGAAGAGAGGGCATCGGTAATCTTCTCGACACAGTGCTGACACCTCCTATCAGGAATCAGCCTCTGCTTATGGACTAGCCCCTCTTTGTCATCCTTTACCCTACCGTCTAAAACCGGCAAGGGTTCTTTTTTCTTTCCAAGACGGGAAAGGGAGACAAGGTTAAGACGGAGGGCATTAAGACAGACAGTCACACTGGAAAGAGCCATGGCAGATGCCCTCCTCCAGGGCTTCACTTCGCTAAGCCCAAGAGCAGAAAACACACCGGCGGCAAAAGGAATCCTGATGACATTGTAGAGGAAAGCCCAAAAGAGGTTTTCCTTGATGTTCCTGCCTGTCTTCTGTGACCTTCTCACAGCCTTGACCACATCCCTTAACGAAGACTTCCTTAAGACCACATCGGAAGATTCCCTGGCAATATCACTTCCGCTTTTTACAGCCAAGGAGACATCAGCGGCGGCTAAGGCAGGGGCATCATTGATTCCGTCCCCAATCCTAGCCACCCTTCCTCTCTTTTTCAGTCTCTCAATGACGGCATGCTTATCCTGAGGAAGCCTCTCGGCAAAATAGGTATCAATTCCGACTTCCTTTGCCACTGCCTTGGCAGCCTGTTTATTGTCGCCTGTCAGCCTAAGCGGGGCAATTCCCCTATGTTTCAAAGAGGCAATCGCTTTTTTCGCCTCTTCCTTAATGGCATCCTTAATTCCGATAAACCCGATAATCTTTCTGTCATAGGAGAAGCAAAGAAGAGTCCTTCCCTCGTTAGTCATAGTTTCTCCTACGGCTTCCCTTTCCCTATCCCTGATTCCTTCTTCCTTCCTTGCCTTCCTTGATAAACCAAGGACTTCCTTGCCATTGATTATTCCTCTGACCCCTTTTCCAGGAAGGGTGGAAAAGGATTCGATTGGAAGCAAAGGAGCGCCTTTCCCATATTCCACGACCGGCTTACTAAGCGGATGGGAGCTATTTTTCTCAAGGGAACAGGCAAGAGAAAGGAAGAAGTTTCGGTCTATACCCTTGGCAAGGATAACCTGGCTCACTTCCGGCGTTCCCTTCGTGATTGTTCCGGTCTTATCAAACAGGGCAAACTTAATCTTCCCGGTATTCTCCCTAGCCTGGGCAGTCTTAAAGAGAATGCCCATCTTTGCCGCTCTTCCGTTTCCTGCCCTGATGGCGACAGGAGTGGCAAGGCCAAGGGCACAGGGGCAGGAAACGACCAGAACGGAAATGGCCCGTTCAATCGAATAGGAGAGAAGAGTGACTGATCCGTCAAAGGTGGAAGAAACAAAGTCCTTGCCGAAAATCATCCATCCGGCAAAGACGAGGAGGGAGACAAGGATGACCGCAGGGACAAAGACAAGGGAAACCTTGTCCGCCCTTCTTGATAGCTTCGTCTTTGTCCCGCTTGCCTGTTCCACCCTATCGACAATCTGATGAAGCCTGGTTTCGCTTCCGACTTTGGTTGCCTTGCATTTCAGTGTTCCGTTTTCATTAATGGTAGCACAGGAAACAGGGCTTCCTGTCTGCTTGTCTACCGGGATAGATTCTCCGGTCAGATAGGATTCGTTGACGGAAGAGACACCATCTAGAACAACGCCGTCTGCCGGAAAGGTCTCCCCTGGGCGGACTAGGAAAACGTCCCCTGCCTTCAGTTCATCAGCGGAGATGGTTTTCTCCTTTCCGTCAACAACCAGGCAGGCCTTTTTCGGTGCCCTATTGAGTAAGGAGCGGATGGCGTTCGTCGTCTTCCCTTTGGAATAGGCTTCCAGGAACTTCCCGATGGTGATTAAGGCAGGGACCCTTCCCGCCGTCTCAAAGCTGAGGTTCCTGCTTAACCGCCTTATCCGCATTGAGGAATCGCTTCCTCCTATAAGGCCAAGCCTGACAAAATAAAGAATAAAGGAATAAAGGAAGGCGACACCGGATCCTAAGGAAACAAGTGTATCCCTATTCGGACTTAGATGAAGAAGGGACTTGACCCCGGAGAAATAGAACTCCTTATTAATCAGCCTAATCATCAAGGCTAGACACCTAGTGGTCCTACCGATAAGGAAAGGACTATCACCAAAGGTGCCAAGAGGCCAGACGACTCTCTCATATTCCCTGTTGAACCTATAGGCCCTACTGATATAAAAGAGAGGAATAAGGAAAAGAAAGGAGAACACCATTCGATAAAAAAGATGGGTTGTTTCTTTGTCTTCTGTTGTTTTCGGCCTGGCCTTGTCGGAAGGCAAGGATGCACCATAACCGGCATCAGAGACGGCCTTCCTTATTTTTTCTTCGTCGCACGGGGAGGAATAGGTCACCCTCCTTGAGTTCGTCCTTAAATTGACATCGGCCTGCTTGACGCCCTTTAACTTGCCTACTGCCTTCTGTATATGACTTGCACAGGAGGAGCAGGTCATGCCGGTAATTGCATATTTTTCCGTTTTATCCATGATTTTCTATACCCCCATAGGGTATTACCTTGTTTTACTATACACCTCTCCTTTCTTTCTGAAAAGCAAGACGCTTCCCGGGGTCTTGTTTCCTCCCTATAGAACAGATAAAATAACTAAGGAAAAAAGACAGAATGAACAGCATAAATGCCCAAAATAGCGGGAAAAAGGGAAAAGATATTCTAATCACTATCTTCTTCTATCTTTCAACCTTCAGGATGTCAAGGTTAACCATAGGGCAGAGGGATTTCTTCGAGTCAGATTGGATAAACAGTAAAATCTTTCAATTTTCCTTTGACTGGTCAAGACCAGTATCCGTACCAGTCTTCGTTTCTGTAACCCTTATCGTGGGATCAAGGTTGTTTTTTCTTTTTTTATCCTTCCGCAGGAAAAAAAGACTAAGTCTTATCTCTTTATCGATATTTATTGTGTTTCTTCTGTATCGGGCAGGTTCCCTTTTTTCCTTCCCTTACGGAAGCCTTCAATACCCAATTTACTCAAATACCGGAGTGAGGGTAAAGTCTTTTTCCTACCCCGGCTTTACTCTCTATGACCGCTTTTCTTCCTTTTTCTTCGAAAGCCTGTTTTCTGCCTACTTCCTTTTTGCCTTCAACTATATAAAAAGGCTTCCCCTGCCGGCAAAGAAAGTAAGCATTCTTCTGTTAAAGGCATTTATTCTCTTTGGAATTTCCCTCATTCTTTATTCAATCTGCCGTGAACAGGAACAAAGGAAAGTCTCCATCGACCATCTTATTCATTCCGATCCTAGTTTCTTCACATCCGTCAAATCCTTTACTTCCCATAAAAACGTAGCTGGCTTCTATATTTTTCTCTCCTGTCTTGCCTGTCTTTATCTATTCAGCCGTAAAGAAAACTGGGTTTATCCCCTGATTTACATCATCAATCTTGTCTATTTGGTTATCCTTCAGTCAAGAACACCTCTGATTCTCAGTCTAATTGCCGGAATTCTTCTTTCTCTTCTATATCCTGTCTTTAGGTTCAGAAAGCAAAAAGGAAAGTCGATTTTCTTTCTAACCTTTTTTCTTTTGCTTCTCCTATCCCTTATCATTCTCTACACACTTAAGACCGAGGAAATAAAAACCATAATCCAGGCCTTTCTAAATAAAGGAACAGTCCATTCCCGGATGGGCCTTATCGATACAGCCTTGGATCTGCTGAAAAACCATAACCGGTTTTTCTTTACAGGAAGGGGGGAGACACCTTATGCCTTCCTTCTGATTGCTTACCGCAAATTCCTTGCTGCACCCGACATGGTATTCCATACCTCGCATAGCGTCTATATTGACATCCTGAGGACAAAGGGAATCTTTTCCCTGCTTCTTTGCCTAGGTCTTCTTTTTTCACTCTTTGTCTTTGTCTTCAAAAGGAGGAGAAAAGGAAGCAGGAAAGCACCCACCCTCTTTCTTATTCTGCTCACTACCTCCATCTATTCACAAAGGGAGCCAAGAGGGCTATTCTTAAGGGAAGGAAACTGTTCTTTCTTTATTCTCCTTGTCCTTCTTCCCATACTTAGGGATAGTAGTTCAGAACATAGGCGAAGCATTCTCACCAAAGGTTTACGGCTCTAAGAATAGAAATAAGTCTCTTCTTTGTGACTTAGAGGATTTTGAATTCATCCTTAATCAGTGCTTCAGCAAGAAAATCCATTGACAGAAAAAAACACCCGGCATTGCTGCCAGGTGTTTTCTGTTTAGGAGAAAGACTACTTCTGGTTCTTGAAGGAAGAAAGGCCGGCAAACTGAGCGTTTTCGCCAAGTTCTTCTTCGATACGGAGAAGCTGGTTGTACTTAGCCATACGATCAGTACGGGAAGCAGAACCAGTCTTGATCTGACCGCAGTTAAGAGCAACGGCAAGATCAGCAATAGTTGTATCTTCAGTTTCGCCGGAACGATGGGAAACCATGCAGGTATAGCCATGGGTCTGGGCAAGACGGACAGTATCAAGAGTCTCGGTAAGGGAGCCAATCTGGTTGACCTTGATCAGAACAGAGTTGGCGGCACCCCTTGCGATGCCCTTCTTGACAAATTCGACATTGGTAACGAAGAGATCGTCACCGACAAGCTGAACCTTGTCACCGATAGCCTTGGTAAGCTTGACCCAGCCTTCCCAATCGCTTTCAGCAAGACCATCCTCGATGGTGATGATGGCCGGATGTTCCTTGACCATCTTCTCGAGGTAGGCAATCCTCTCATCAGTGGTGAACTCACCTTCGCCAGAACGGGCCATGACATATTTCTTCTTGGTGGTGTCATAGAACTCGCTGGAAGCTAAGTCCATACCTAAGAAGATCTGCTTGCCAAGCTTGTAGCCGGCCTTCTCAACAGCCTCAGAGATGAGATCAAGAGGTTCGGTGTTGCCGTGTTTGCAGGAAGGAGCAAATCCGCCTTCGTCACCGACACCGGTCTCATATCCCTTAGCCTTCACAACCTTCTGTAAGGAGTGGAAGCACTCAACACCGGCGCGGAGAGCCTCATGGAAGGTCTTGAATCCGGCAGGGATGATGAAGAATTCCTGGAAGTCAACAGTGGACTGAGCATGTTTGCCGCCATTAATGACGTTCCTGCAAGGAGTCGGTAAGATCTTGGCATTGGTTCCACCGATGTACTGATATAAAGGTAAGTGAAGTTCATTAGCGGCTGCATGGGCAACGGCTAAGGAAACACCAAGGATAGCATTGGCACCAAGATTCTTCTTGAACTCGGTTCCATCGAGCTTAAGCATGGTGTTATCGATAGTGAGCTGGTCAGTAACTTCTAAGCCGATAACCTTCGGAGCAATCTTCTCGTTGACGTTGGCAACAGCCTTTAAGACACCCTTTCCACCAAAGCGGGTCTTATCGCCGTCACGGAGTTCAAGAGCTTCGTTCTCGCCGGTAGATGCACCAGAGGGAACAATGGCAGAACCCTGAACGCCATCTTCAAGACGGACAACGACTTCAACCGTCGGATTGCCACGGGAATCTAAGACTTCACGGGCATGGACATAACTAATTTTGGACATTGAGTAATCTCCTCCTAATTTATCCTTGTTTATTATACAAAAATTTATTGCCGTTGTTAACGAAAACAAGGACAGGAAAAGAAAGTAGGTCAATCGTCGGCCTCTCTTGTTTTTTCTAGGTCGGAAAAAGAAAAATGTCGCCTGTTTTTCCGTATACCATGTCATAGGAATAATGCAGATTAGTTATTTCTAGAACATCTAGAAATTATCTAGAAACATCTAGAAAGTTTAAAATTAACATATTCTTATTTTTATTCGATTTTTTTGGAAATTTACTCTAAAAATCATGGAAAACAGATAAATAACAGCAGTTTGGTTTTTCAGCATCCTGTGTCCGATTCTTAATTTCAGGCAGTAACAAAACCATTTTGATTCGTACACACAATAGGGCATAAATTTTATGGACTTAACTATGTCTTATTTTGCCAAAGTAGCTTTTAATTCAAAAATCTGATCACGGAGCAAGGCGGCCTGATCAAAGTCAAGTGCCTTGGCGGCTTTATTCCTTTCCGTCGTCAGACGGCGAATCCTCATCTGTGTCTGCTTGGCCGTCAGTTTTCCGCCTTCGAATCCCTTTTCCTGTTTCTTACCGACAATATGGATTGGCTCTTCCACTGGCTTGACGATGGTCTTAGGGACAATATGATGGGCAGCATTATAGGCTTCCTGTATCTCGCGGCGCCGTTTCGTCTCCTTAATCGTCTGTGCCCTAGCATCGGAAATATTATCGCAGTACCTGATGACCCGTCCATTTGCATTTCTTGCCGCACGGCCGGCAATTTGGGTAAGGGAGCGGGCAGAACGGAGGAACCCTTCTCTGTCAGCATCAAAGATGGCAATAAGGGAAACTTCAGGAATATCGAGTCCTTCGCGAAGAAGGTTTATACCGACAAGGACATCATAGATTCCTTTTCTCAGCTTATAGATGATTTCCGTCCGTTCCCTAGTGAGGATTTCATGCTGAAGGTAAGCGACTTTAAATCCCTTTGACTCAAGAAACTCAGAAAGGTTTTCAGCGTCTTTGACAGTCAGAGTGACAATCAGGACACGCTCATTTTTCTTAATCCGGTCTTCGATTTCCTTCCTGACATCATAGACCGGGTTGTTCTTGTTCGAGCGAACCTCGATAATCGGATCAAGAAGTCCGGTAGGACGGATAATCTGTTCCACAACATGGTGTCCGCATTGGTCAAGTTCATAGTCTCCAGGCGTAGCGGAAGTACAGATGACATTGGTGATTTTCTTCTCAAACTCATCGAATTTCAAAGGTCGGTTGTCTAAGGCGGAAGGCAGACGGAAGCCATACTCGACAAGGGTCTCCTTCCGGCTTCTGTCTCCATGATACCTCGCCCCGATCTGAGGAATGGTCACATGACTTTCGTCGATGAACCTTAGGAAATCCTTAGGGAAGTAATCGAAAAGGGTATAAGGAGTCTCCCCTGGCTTACGTCCGTCAAAATGACGGGCATAGTTTTCAATCCCGGCACACCTTCCAAATTCACTTAGATAGTCTAAATCGTGTTCGGTTCTCTGCTTAAGGCGTTCTGCCTCAAGAAGTTTTCCTTGATCCTCAAAAAACTTCAGGCGCTCGTTCCTCTCTTCGCGGATAGTCTTACATGCCCGCCTAATCCGTTCTCTTCCCGAGGCATGTTCACTAGCCGGGAAGAAAGGATAGTACTCCCTTGTCTGAACGACATCGCCTGTCGTAGGCTGAATCTGATCAATCTCGCTGATTTCATCAAAATCCGAAAAGACACGGATAATGTATTTGTCTCCGCTCGGAGGGAAAATATCCATCACATCTCCGCGGATGCGGAAACAGCCAGGCTGTAAATCCCTATCGTTTCGTTTATATTGGGCGGCAAGAAGCTTCTGTCCGATTTCCTTGGCGTTGAAAGGCTCCCCCACATGAAGAGTAAAGGCAAGATCACGGTATTCGTCAGGATCACTGAGACCATAGATGGAAGCGACAGAACAGACAACAATAGTATCTTTCCGTTCAAGAAGGGAGTTGACGGCTGAGGCACGCCTCCTCTCGATTTCCTGGTTCCTAACCACCTGTTTATCAATAAAGGTATCGGTCTTAGGAATATAGGCTTCCGGCTGATAAAAATCGAAATTGGAAATAAAATACTCCACCCGGTTGTGAGGGAAGAGTTCTTTGAACTCGCCATAAAGCTGGGCAGCCAGGGTCTTATTGTGGACAAGGACCATTGTCGTCCGCTGACAGGCCTGGATAATGTTTGCCATCGTAAAAGTCTTGCCCGTGCCCGTTGCCCCTTGAAGGACCTGCCACTTTTTGTCTTCTTGGATTCCGTCAACAAGTTCCTTGATGGCTTCCGGCTGGTCGCCGGTAGGATGATATGGGGAAATCAGTTCAAAGCGATGCTCAGAATCAGTCATAAACCCTCCTTGTCAGTTTCTGAGAATAGTCAAGATAGAGATCATAACAGTCTTTCACCCATTTCTGGTTCAATTTCCTGTTCCTTGTCCCATCATCATCAAATGCATCAGTAATGGAATACTTGTCCTTAACAAGGCTAAAGTAACTTTCTATCGCATCATCAAAATGGTAGGTTTTGGAATAGTTGTCCGGAACATCAGGATAAAGGAGATTTAAGGCACGAAGGAACATGTCCTGTCCGTAATCCGATATTCCTTTGGTTTCGCTAATATCCCAGTCGGAAGCCAAAAAAGAATAATCAAGAGGATAGGCGACATCAGGAAGAATCCCTTTCTTATGGATGCACCTAATCCCGTCATCGTCTTTTCCTTCGTCATACCTTGTCTCATTTGCTCTTTCCGGGCCATAGACATAGGCAGAAGTATAGCGGACGACAGAGCCATCGGAAAACTGTCTGATGTTCTGGGCGATTCCTTTTCCGTAGCTTTTTAGGCCGTAAACTTTTGCGTTTGTCCCGGCGCGCCTAGCCAGAATAAACGATTCACTGGCACTGGCAGTGTTTCCATCCCTGATGATGGAATAGTTCTCAAACGAATAGGACGGGCTCTTTTCCTGACTGACCGAGGCTATGGTCTTTCCGTTTTTGTCTTTCCTCTCATAGATGAGCGTCCCTTTTTTTACAAAAAGGGATGCCCTCTCTGCCGCCTGATCCAGATACCCTCCTCCATTACCGCGGAAATCAAGAACTAGATGCTTTGTGTCTTTCTTGTATTCTTCCAGAAATGCTTTTAACGCAGATGTCGGAGAACCTAGCCTAGTATTGATTTTAAGAATCAGAGTATTTCCGTTAGACGAAGATGGAGCTGCAAGAAGATCGACAAGACGTGTGGAATAAGTTCCTTTTTTCCTCTGGACTTCGAACGCCTTCCCGTTTGCATGGACTCCGCTAAAAGTATAGGTTTCTTCTGAAGAAAGCGTCTTAAGATAGGTGCTGACTTCAGAATAGGAGCGTTCGTTAAACTGATAGGAAAAAGGGGATGAGATAGAATAAAGAACATCACCGACGGCAAGACCGGCTTCCTCGGCAGAAGAATCAACGTGGACTTCACTGACGTAAAGTCCACCATCATAACTATGGGAAGAGAAGCCAAACCCTTTTCCGTCCCTTGAAAGACCCTGTTCCTCCCTATTTGAAGTGTAAAAGGTATAGGGATCGTTCCTTTCTTCACTTGGTCCCAAAAGAATCCCCTGCAAAGCAAAATCAGAAAGATACTCCGTCTCATTTCCATAGAGCCAATCATTCTTTAAAAGACGGTATTCCTCAACAATCTTCTGTTCGTCCTTGTCCAGTTTCACCCTGGTATAGTGCTGATAGATACAGAATGCGGAAGCGATAAGACATCCAAGACCCGTAATCCCTAGAATCGTATTCTTCACTAAAGAAGAGCCCTTTTCTCTGCCTTGTTTCATCAGCGAGCCTCCTAAAAATCCGGCTTTTATTTTACCATGATTCCTTCTCTGCACAGTTAGGAAGGCAAATCGTGGTTCAATCAGAAGGCAAAAGCATGAGTTGCTGAATTTTGAAATGAAATGAGAATAGAAGAGGAGACAAAGTACAGCAGGGTCAGAGTCCGTCCCTGCCCTTTGGTCAGTACATCCTATTTCTTGCTTCCGATGACTTTAAACCTCGTCAATCTGAATAACATCTCCTTAGGGGTGCCTAAGAGAAAGATACCTTCCATGTGTCTGGACCCAGACAACCTAAAAGATTTTCGATTATGGAATAATCATATCGCCATACCCATCGATAGAATAAATTTAAATTGCACCTCTGCATCGGGGGGGGATTAATACACTAAGCAGAGGAAACAAAGGAAGTCCATCCTCTTCCATGAAATTCTTGGGGAATGTCGCCTTTTATCTTGATTTCTGTGGCTTTCTGGATCTATTCATTTTTACAATGCATAAAGATTATTTTTCAGAAAAATTGCTGATATGATTTTGACTTCAGACGTCTCACCACTCCCATAACTTCGTTTTCTTGAAATTAAGTCAACGGTTTAGTATAGCGTTTGTAGTTCTTGGTTTACTAATTTATGATTTACTAAGAGGGATATCAAAATGCAGTTTGTTAGTAGAGAAAAAGAGCAGAAAGAAATCAATCGCTTATTGTCAGCAAAAGGCTATCAAGCCTGTATCATCTATGGACGTAGACGCATGGGAAAACGGAATTAATCAAGCACGTTCTCACAAACACAGGAGTATCGTTTATTCTTTATCAGTGTAAAGAATCAAACGAAAAGGAAAATACCGAGCAACTCTCAAAAGCGATTCAGACAGTTCTTAATCTTCCAGACATTCTTTTTCATTCTTTTTTTGATGCAGTCAGCTTTCTGTTTAACTATGCCATAGATAACGAATTTTATTTTGTCTTGGATGAATACCCCTACCTTCAGGGCGTAATTAAGGGCTGCGATTCCAAATTACAGGAAATCATCGACAAGTACGCAAGGTCGACAAAATTTAAGTTCTTCCTCCTCGGTAGCAGTATAGAGACAAGGGAAGCTTGCTCCCGTTCTTCTTAATATCGGAACCTATTGGTATGACAATCCAATAAAAAAACAAATGGTCAGTTTGATGTGATTGAAAAGAGCGAAGATGGTTACGTGTTCTTTGAATACAAGTTTACCAATCATCCCAATGACGATGAAATCATCAGGGAAGAGATTAAGCAGGTTAATCAGACAACATTAAAACCAGTACAATATGGATTTGCGTCAAAAAGCGGGTTCAAACGACGGAATAACTATCCTTACTTTTTCCTTACTTTGCAAGAGAGGTATCAACATTAATCTATCCGGAATCCAATTCCCCTTTACGGAAGTTGCATTAGTCAATGACCGGCATTTCAGGCGAAAAGAAATCATTGGTCCGGAAGAAAAGACAAAGCATCAAAAAAAGGAATCCACTTTGACACTTTCTGAACAAGATAGAGCCAAAAAGTCCTTTGTTTTAGTTTTTTTTATCTTCACAAGAAATGAAAGAGTGTGGTAAATTCACCCCATCCTGGCCTTATATGTGCCATTTTTCTGCCTCTTCATCAGGAGTGAAAGCAGAGACTCTTCTCGCAGCATAGCCAACCGGCAGATTGTTGATAGGTGGCCGTGTCCATTTGCTATGCTACAGTCCTGTCTAAAGTCCAAGATTAGGGGGTAGGCTAAAAGAAACAAATAGATGTCCACTCTATTATTGAAAAAATAATTCTCCTGAATTCCCACAGTAAAAGGAAAACAGGAGAATTTTTTAAAATTAACTTCTAAAGACGAGATTGTTTTTATTTCGACAATTCTATTAAAACATACGCCGTTAAGCAATAGCCTTCAAGTACTTCACAATATGAGCACTCCCAGCTATCATCTTCTTTATCATAGAGAGCATATACGGTTTCTCTTCCTGTATAGGCGCCAAAACTATTTTTTGCATTATACTCGATTTTATATACAGTGCATTTGTCATCACTTACCGACTCACAATTGTATACCTTAAACGAATCGGGATCCTTTAGATGTGACTTGATATGGGCATAAGAATCATTTTTCGCACAACCTGTCATCCCTAATAACATTGCAAATAAAGCCGGAACGAACATCAATCTTTTTTTCATCATATATGTATTTCCTCCGGCGATTGTTATATCCCCCCAGCCTTCTTCAAGTCACATTTTGCCATTTATGTCCATTTTAAAAAGTTCTTTGTCCCATGTAGCATCCAACAGGATCAATAAGGATTCTTCCTATAAATCCAATCAGTACTAGTGCTATAATTTTTTCAAAAAGAGTATTCGGCTTTAAAAGGAGCAACAATGAAAATTATTCACGCAGCTGATTTGCATCTTGGCTCTCCAATCGACAACAAGAGGAAGAACATATCCGATGTCAGGAAAAGAGAAGTCAGAAACTCCTTTTCCCGTCTTGCCGATTACGCAAAAGAAAACGGAGTATCTGTTCTTCTTCTTTCCGGAGATGTCTTTGACTCAGACACGCCGTCGAGCAAAGACAAGAAGTTCTTCTACGACGTCATCCGCAGATATCCGGAGATTACCTTCTATTATCTAAAAGGCAATCATGACCGGTATGGATTAGATGAGAATGTTCCGGAAAACCTAAAACGGTTTTCTGTAGTCTGGACAAGCTATCCTTTAGGCGGGAATATTGTCTTAAGCGGCATCGAAAGGGCTAAGGATAATGTCCTCTCCCTGTATGACACACTATCTCTTGACCAACGCAAGACCAATATCGTCAGGCTGCACGGAGCAATTCAGGATAAACCGGGAATGGATGGAATCTGCTTACGGAAACTCAAGGATAAAAACATCGACTATCTTGCCCTTGGACATATCCATTCCTATCAGCAGGGAAGGATTGACGACCGGGGAAGTTATGCCTACCCTGGCTGTCTTCAGGGGAGAGGATTTGATGAAATCGGAGAAAAAGGATTCATCCTGTTAACGATTGAAAACCAAAGAATCAAAAAGGAATTCGTTCCTTTTTCCCACATTGTCATCCATGAAGAGACAATTGACATCACTTCAAGGAGCTCTGTCCCGGATATTGTCCGGAAAATTAAATCTACCGTTCCGTTTAATCCAAATGATGTCTACCGCATTATTCTAAAGGGAGACGTAAAGGAAGATGCAGAGTTCACCGCAGAGGATATTGAAACACAGCTCAGTGGACTTGCTAGACTCATCAACGTCAAAAAACTCACCGGGGTTCAGTTTGACACAGAAAAATTAAAGAGTGATCCCTTCTTAAGAGGAGAATTCTATCGCCTGGTAGTAAGTGATAGCACGTTGTCCGAGGAAGATAAACAATACATCATTGCCTTAGGCCTAGCTGCCTTAGCAAACAAGGAGCTTTTCTAGAATGGAACTGACACAGGCTTATGTCCGTGCTTTCGGAAACATTGAAAACAGAACGTTTAACTTTCAGAAAGGAATCAACACCTTTCTAGAAAACAATGGGGAAGGGAAGACCACTCTGGCGAATTTCCTTCTGGCTAGGTTTTATGGATTCGGAGCACGGAGAAACAGTCAGGAACGGGAACGCTATCTTCCTTACTCAAAAGAAGACTGCGGAGGATCACTCGAGTTTACGGATCAGGGAAAGACATATCGCATCGAACGTCATTTCGGAAACACGGCAAAAAGCGATACAGTCAAGTTCTTCTGCAATGGGAAAGAAAGGGAGATAGAGGATGAGCCTGGTGCTCAGTTCTTCGGAGGACTTGACCGTGAGTCCTTTAGGAAACTTGTCTTCCTTACTCCCGAAGACTTAACCATATCATCAACCGAATCCATTGACAGCAAAAGGGGACAGTATACAGATGGCACCGGACAAGGCAATACCTTTGATGACATCAAAGACAAACTCGTGGTTTTTCAGAGAACATTCAAACCGGCAAGAAATGCTCAGAAAAGTGGAAAAATAGCCGAATGTCGTTTAAAGATAAACGAAATCGAAGAATTACAGCAGAATAGAGACAAAAAGCAGGAGGAACTTGATAAAGACTATGCCGACTTAGATCTGCTTGAGCAGGAAATAAAAGACAACCGCAAGAAGCAGGATGAAGCAATGAAGATCAATGCTTCTATTGAGGTCTATAAGTCGCTGTCCGACAAGCAAAAGATGGTGGAAGAGGCAAAAGCCCTAGTCGAAAAGAAGAAGACCGGATTCCCCTGTGGCATTCCAAGCGAAGATGAGTTACAGGATGTCGAAAAAGCCATAGCGACGAAAGACAGCATTACTAGCTTCCAAGATAGCTCACCTTTATCGGATACAGAAAAAGCAAAATATCATCAGCTCAAAGAGAAGTTTGCTGATGGGATACCATCTACGGAAATCCTCGAGAAAGTCCGCAAGGATGTCTATGACTACCTAAGAAGGAAAAACGCCAGGCCGGCGTCATTGCTGTCGGATGAGGAAGAGGAAATCCTAAAGCGGTTTTCTCTTCATCCGATAAATAGGGATGAGGCAAAAAACGCCTATGCCAACTATAAGGAAGCAAAAAAAGAATACGAGGCGGATTCTAAGAATGCTCCCGCAGGAAAAAAGAGCCTTCCGGCTTCCCTGATTGTTTTTCTTGCCTTGTCACTTGCCACTTTACTTGCCGGCATCTTTCTTGGTCTTCTTCTATCAAAATGGTGTTATCTGCTTCTTCTTCCGGCTGTCGTCTTTGCCGTCAGGGGATTTCTTAAGAAAGAAAAAGAAGGTGACCAGACGATTCCTAATAAGGAAAAAGAAGCATTCGCTAAGCAGACGGCAGTCATGAAGAAGATTCTAGGCATACAGGGAGACGACGTCGAAGAAGCCTATGGGCGCCTATCAAGCGACTATGTCCGATACGCCTCTCTTCTCGCAAAGAAGGAAGAAGAAGACAGACTCCATAACGAAAAGAAAGAAGCCTTGTCTAACTATCAAAAATCGCTTTCGGATTTCTTTTCCAAATATAAGCTATTTTCTGATGATTATGAGTCCTGCCTTATAACCTTGTCAAACGAAGTTTCCACCTTTGATCGTTTACAAAACAAAGCCAAGGACTTTGAAATAAAAAAGCAGGAAAACAAGAAAGCTATCCAGGAATGCACCGCTAAGATAGACCATTTCCTAGAAAAATACAGACTTTCTTCTCTCACCAATCTACGCCAGAAGATTGCGGACTATAACACAGCAATCAGCAATTGGAAGTCGGCCGACAGGCAGCTAGAAAACTACCGGTCGGAAAAAAACATCAGCCCGACACAGAAGAGGGATAATCTTCAGCCGATTGACAGGAACCCATTAACCGAGAAAAGGAATGAGCTGTCCGATCAAAAGGCAGAACGAGTAAGAAGGATTGAAGAAAACGAAGATAGGATAAATACCTGGAACGAGCAGATTGCTACCCTTCCTGATTTAAAAGAAAGGTATGGGAAACTAAGCCATAAGGAAGAAAGGATTAAAAAGACAATTGAGTTTCTTGACCAGGCGGAAGACAAGATCAAATTCCGGTATATCCAGCCTAGGAAAGAAAGATTCGTCCATTATAGCGATAGGCTAGAGAAAATATGGGGAACAAAGGTCAGTTTTGACACCTCGTTTAATGTCTCTCTGATTGAAAAGGGAAACACAGTCGATTACACCCATCTTTCAAGCGGGCAGAGGGCGCTTGTCCTTCTCTGTTATACCTTAGCTCTTCTCGACAACATCTTCAAAGAAGACAGACCGTTCCTGATTAGGGATGATTTATTCATGTTTTTAGATGAAGACCACAGGAAGAAAGCCAAAGACTTCCTTGATGAAATCTCCAAAGACAGACAGATTGTCTACTTTACCTGCCATCCATCACGGATGATATAATGAAAAGATGAAAAGACTCACCGAAAAGAGGAACTTGTTTCTTCAGAAAAAGCCGATTTTATTCCTCCTCCTTTGTGCAGTAGTCACATCTCTCTTTGTCTCTTTGTTCTATTTCACTGCGGTTTCCTTTATCTACCCCGCCTATTCCCATGATGGCAGGGGAATGGATAGCTATTTCTACCTTTTAGAAGGGAAGCTCTTCGCCGAAGGGAAAATACCTTATACGGAATTCTTTGATCATAAAGGCTTTCTGACTATCCTTGTCAATTACCTTGCCTATGTCACAGGGGGTTACTACTCCCTTATCGTCCTTAACTTAATCACTCTCACTCTTTCCAATTTCCTTCTCTTCCTCTTGGCCAAGGAATACTTTCTTTCTTCCTTCTCCCTGAAAGAGGTGCTATTTTCCTCTGTTCTTATCGCTTTAAGGTGGGCAGTGGTTGCGGGAGGAAACGCAAATGGTCTTTTTGTCCTTCCTTTTTCTGCTTTGGCCTACCTATTTTATAGGAAAGGCATCCATCACAGGGACAGAAAGAGAGACTTCCGCCTTGGTACCTTCCTTGGGGGAGTCGCCATCGCCATCAGCTTCAACAGGCGTCCATCGGACGGGCTTGCCGTTATTCCTCTTTATCTCTACCTTCTTTTTCTCTGCCTGCAGAAAAAGATCCAGGTAAAGGAGCTGTTCCTGAACATCCTTCTTGCCCTTATCGGATTTCTTCCCCTGATGGCCATCGTCTATGGGTATGCCTACCATAAAGGGTTCTTTAAGCCAAGGATAGAGGCCGTCTTTAGCGGAACAGGCGGATACAGGCTTGACTCCCGGTTTCTTCTCACCACCATCTGCTGTGGAATAGCCATTCTCTTCTTCCTTCTTCTTGGCATTCTTGTGTATCGGAAAAGGAAAAAGCAAAACGATCCATTCTCCCTGTTTTTCCTTGTCACTTCTGCAGTAAGTTCCCTATTCAACCTTGTCTTCCTTCGCTTCACTAACTATTGGATCAGTTACTACCCCTGCTTTTTCCTTATCCTCCTTGTCTTCTGCCATCAGACAAGCATCCATTATTCCTTCCGCAAAGAAACAAAATCCGTTTCCTTACTTAGCCGGCAGACCATTTTCTTACTCTGCCTTGCCGACATCCTATCCGCAGCAGCGTTTCTTGGCATCTATCATCTATCTGGAGAAGGGGCAAAGTTTTCCAAAGCCTACAGCGATTCCTTAGACAGGGAAATCGATGAAAACATTTCCAAGGCAGAGCAGGAAAGGAAAGACAATGTCCTCGTCCTTGACCTGTCTTCTTCAGTCCAGCTTAAGCACAACATCGAAACAAGTCTGAAATACAAAGCCTATCAGTCAGCACAGGCCGTATTTGTTCCGCAAAGGAACACCGCCATCATCCAATACTTAGAGGAAAAGAAACCGGCCTACATTATCCGAAGCACGGATTCCTATTACACCAATAGTGAGTTAAGCTTCAACGATTATATTAACGACAACTATGAGAAAAGGACTGACAACTATCCGGACAATCAGGCTGAAGTCCTAAAGCGAAAGAACTAAGGCTTAGACGGAACTTCCCTGTCTTAGGAATTCAGGCGTTTTTTGGCTATCAAATGATATTTCTACTATAATAGGAAAGCTGTTTGGAGGCCTAAGATGAGCGTTAACGATGCAACAAAAAGAAGACAGAATCTAAAAACCGGTGACCATGGTCATCTCTCCGACTTGCGGAAAGGCCAAGTGGCGAGAGTCCTTGACTTCCATAATGACAATGCTGCCTTAAAGCGGCATCTCCTCGATAGGGGAATCACCAGAGGCGTTATCGTCAAAGTAAAGAAGATCGCCCCGTTTGGTAACCCGGTCGATCTTGAGCTAAGAGGATACGAACTCGCGAGGCGGATTGAGGATTTGAGAAACATCGATATTGTCGTACTGGAGAACGAACATGACTAAGGAAAGGTTAATCGGTCTTGTCGGTAACCAGAATGCTGGAAAAACGACATTATTCAACGCTTTGACCGGCCAGAATGCCACAATCGGAAACTGGCCAGGCGTCACCATTGAAAGACGGGAAGGGTATATCCAGGGAGACAAAGACAAGAGCCTTAAGCTTGTCGATACTCCTGGTGTCTATTCTCTTTCTCCGTACACAAGCGAAGAGAAGGTTACCCGTTCTTTCTGTCTGGAGTCTCACCCTGATTTAATCATCAACATCGTGGATGCCACCTCCAGGGAAAGATCCCTTTATCTCACCACCCAGCTCAGGGAACTTGACTGCGATGTCATCGTGGCAAGGAACAGGGCGGATATTCTTGAAAAGAAGGGAATCACCATTGACTTCTCCAAGCTTGAAGAGGAGCTTGGCATCACGGTTGTCCGGATTTCAGCAAAGACAGGAGAAGGAATCGAAGACCTAATCGATATCATCCGGAATAAGAAATACCGGAAGAATCCAAAGAAGAAGATTTATGCTCCTGACGTGCAGAAAGAGATTGATCACCTAGAAGGTGATTTATCAAAAGAACTTGAGGAGTCCCAGAATGCGCGCTTTGGTGCAGTGAAGCTATTTGAGCGGGATCCTTATTACAAAGCACTGGACAACTCTTCTACAAGATTGGAAATTGCTGTATTGGAGAAGACGTATGACAGGGACAGTGAACAGATTATCGCCGATCAGCGCTATCAATTTGTCACTAGAATAAAAAAAGAGTGCTGCACACAAAAGAAAAGGCCGGAGTCGATGACCGACAAGTTCGACAAGATTGTCCTTAACCGGTTCCTTGCTTTGCCGATTTTCTTAATCGTCATCGGATTGATGTATTTTATTTCCGTCGGCTTTGTCGGTTCATTGACCAGTGACTTTATCGATGCCGTCTTTAACGGATCCGAAACAATCGATGTCTTTTTCCATACGGTTCCCTTCTCCGTCAAAGGGCTTGGACCTCTTTTAGGAGAGGCAATCGAAAACGCTGGCGGTTCTATCTGGGCATCCGATCTGCTCGCCAACGGAATCATCGGCGGAATCTCCACCGTGCTCTCCTTTGTCCCGCAGCTGATTAGGCTCTTTGTCTGTCTCTCCTTGCTCGAGGCAAGCGGATACAGGTCAAGAATCGCCTTCCTCCTTGACGAAATCTTCAAGAAATTCGGTCTTTCCGGAAAGTCCATCATCCCGTTCATTGTCGGAACAGGATGTTCCGTCCCCGGAATCAGGACTGCCCGTACAGTGGAAGATCCGAAAGAAAAAGAGAGGACAGCAAGGCTTGTTCCCTTTGTGCCCTGCAACGCAAAACTTCCAATCAGGTCTCTTTTAGCCTCGGTCATCTTCCCGAAGGCAGGATGGATTATCTCCTTTGTCTGCTATCTCTTCTCTATCTTTATCATCCTTGCCGTTGCTCTTGTCCTGAAGAAAATATTTTACAAAAAGAGCAGTGATACATTTATCTCCGAGCTTCCGGAATACAAAAGGCCAAACGCCTATTATGTCTACCGGGATGCCAAGGATAAGACAATCGACTTTTTAAACCGGGCCGGAACGACAATCTTTATCTGCACCTTCCTCGTCTGGCTTCTTACCCGCTACACTTTTACCTGGAAATACGTTGGTCCTGTAGGAAGTTTTGAGAACATCGATACGATGGATATTGGCTCATCAAGGCTCGCTGTCATCGGAAAAGGATTGGCCTATCTCTTCATTCCGGCCTTCGGAGGCCACTATTCCTGGGGTCTTACCGTCTCGGCAAGGCAGGGCCTTATCGCAAAGGAGCAGGTTGTCTCTTCCCTCTCAGTCATCGCCGGAGGAGGAAACAACATCCTATCCACCACTTCTCCTTTTGCTTTCCTCTCTTCCGGAGACGCAAACGGAGTCCTGACCGCTTTCTCCTTCCTCTGCTTCAATCTCTTCTCTATCCCCTGTGTATCGGCAGTCTCTGCCCTAAAGAGAGAACTTCAGTCGGGAAAGAAGCTTCTCTCTGCCATGGGCAGGGAATTTCTTATCTCCTACACAATCTCGACCATCATCGGAATGATCGCATGGGCATGCAACGGATTTAACGGAGTAATCGGATTATGAACTGGATTGATTTCACGGTCTGTTTCTTTGTCGCCTTGGCCATACTTGGCGTTCTCTTCTATAAGCTCTATCCTATCCTCTTCACAAACAGAAAACACCTTTCAAGACGATCAAAGGAAATCATTAAGGACTATTACAGACAGAAGAAAAAAGATGAACAGAAAAAGGGGGATTAGCTCCCCTTTTTCTTTTTCCTTTTTTGTTCCAATAAATCATCATGACTCCCTGCCCTGGCAGAGCAAACACAAAGGAAGTCCACGAAGTCACTAAAGATCTTATCCAACCCGATTCGCTAGATTGAACATTCTGCCTACTAAGATAAACAGAATCAGCTTCTGGCTTCTCGCAGAAGAGAACTCATTTCGATTTACAAATCAGTATTATTCATATTCAGTGGTAATAGGAGAACAGAAAAAGCCTTTTCTTTCGGCATTTTCTGTATTTTCGGTGGTAACAGAAAATAGAAAAAAATCCACTGAAGTCCAGGTGGACTTTTTTTAGAATAATACCAGAAATCTAAGGAGGAAAAATGAAATTAGCAAAGAGGGTGATAACGCTTCTGATTTTGCCGGCATTTATGCTTGCTAGCAACAAGGGAAATCGTTCTGTACAAGGGATGACGAGAACGTTGGAAAAAGTGAATGAGGCAATTAATGGCAGCACAGAATTTGACCAGGCTGAAACGGAAAAAACGTTTGATGAGGCGAGGAATAAATCCAGTCAGATAATCGATGACTTATATGTATTTGATCATATCAACATAGCTAGACCATATGTAAACTATTTCAATGACGGACAAGAGGAACTAGAAAAACGTGAAAACTTCTTTATCACTTCCATGGAGAAATTCAATCAAGCCCATAACGAGATAATCGAAGTAATAGAACAGTATTCTGCCATTGATGATAATCTTAAGAATCTATCCAAGCTATATGAAAGTGGGTTTACCTTGGATAGCAGTAACACAGTCTACAACGAAGACTTCATTTGTGACAGAGGAAGGATAGACTTCTTATCTCAGTTGAACGGGACTTACCAATACGACTTTGATTTAGGTTTTCCTTCAAACGTATTAAATCCTGATTATGCTGATGTCTACAGCGTTTACGATAGTGTGACGGAAAAGCAAGAGGATGAAGGAGAGGACACCGACAATAATATAAGGAGAACATCTGAAAAGGCACCTAGCTATTTCACTATGAGCAGGGCTACAGTATCAACTTTAACAGCCGCCTTACTCAATCAGGGACTTAGCTATGCAGCGGTAGAAACCTTAAAGGCGTCATTTCTCAGCACAATGGCAGCCATAAAGTATTGGTTACCTTGGATAGCAAGAGTGGCGATTATTTCTGCAGCGATTATCGCCTTAACCGTTGTATTCGTCAGCTATTGGAGTCAAATACGGCAAATTGTGCACGCTATCGTTGATAGGTTTGTTTCCGTGGCAGAAAAATGTGCGGGCAAAATACAGGAACTTTTTTCTTCTATTATCAAAACCGCAAATAAAAGTGAAAGTGAACTAGCATATGAAATCCAGGGGAAAAGATTCTACTTTCGTGCCTTAACATCAGCCGTTGCAAAATCTAGGACAAGCTATGGGGATAGAATATACCATCGGGCAATCCGGTCAAGCAGACCTGATTTTCTTAATGAAGGATTCACAGAAGAATATGTCTATGTCTGTTTGGAATCATTAACTAAAAAGGAAGCTGTACAGATTCTAAGAAGCAATCCTAAGGATTCAGAATTCTCAAACACATACACCGCAACATCCGGACATGCAAAGTCGGTAAGGAAGCAGGCATATTCAGTAGAGAAAATAAGAAAGGACCATAATAAACGTGGTCATGGTTATTTCCTCTACCATTACCACGCTGGAAAAGCCAGTCCACATTCCTTCTATGGCTTACCTTATTACTTAAATAACTAATATGATTACCGCAACAAAACTAAACGAAGAACAGATTACCGAATATACCAGATTAATAAGATACTGGTTCTATCCAAAGAACAAGAAGAGGGAGTATCTTCGTATGCCGCTTGATCTTCTTTGGTATCCCAATTCAAAAGAAGTAAAGTCAGTCAATATATATAGTCTGGAAGGAGAAGAGAGGCTAAAAAGCTTTTTTTCGGGATTATATTCTTCATATATTCTCCATTGGAAGTGTGAAACCAACTGGGCTGTCTCTTCGAGAATCAGAGAGACGTATCCCCAAGAGAGATATTTTAATTGGCATTTTCCTTCTTTACAGGTAGCCGGAATAAAGTTGTCTTCCGAAAAGCCATTCAATCAAGACCCTGATTTCCAGACCATGTTACAGTTTCACGATACACGCTTTCTTGGGAAAAGAATCGAACATGCGTGGTTCAATTTTGTTAAGGTTCTGAACTTAATCTTTACGGAAAGTAGCGAAAAATCCATCAAAGATAGTTTTCCTTTCAGCACAGTCTTGCTTAGCAGAATAAAAGAGAAGACAATAATCATAGAAGGATATTATTGTTTGTTTGATTAAAAGAATAGAAGAGCCATTTTTATTTATGAAAATGAAGACGATAGATTTGTAAGGAAATGGTTTAACTGTAGAAGATAGTTTTAGAATAAATAGATAAAATCAAGATAATCGATTTAATGCCTTCCGATAGAAAGACTTGAAGCGGTTTTTCCTACTATCCGGTTTAAGAATCGTGACCACGTTTCCTAGCCGAATGAAATAGTTGAAAAACTGGTCGGGAGAGCAATGGAAGTACCAGACATCATCCTCGACTTTCTCAGGGATAGGACGATAGACAAACATTTTCTTGTAACAAGCGACTCCAAAGGAATCTAGTCTGACAGCAATCTCCTCATCGTCTTCTGCATACTTATACTGCGGACCATAAAGTTCCGCACGTCTAAACCTCTCCTGCTGTGCTTTTGTCAACTCACGGCACGGCTTATCGAGAAGCATCGCTTTTTTAATCTTCGAAATCCGAATCGTAGAGAATTTTCCGTTTCTCAATCCAAGGAGATAGAAACGCATTTCCGGATTACTGTTCTTCCTCCCGTAAGGTTCAAGAAGAATCTCCTCCTGTTTTTCATTTTTGAGCAGACAGAGAAGGCATTTTTTACTCTCTATAGCTTTTTTTGCTTCCAGAAAGACATCATAATACAGAAAAGATTCACGTTTGTCCTGTCCAAGAAGCCGATAGGTTTCAAGAATCCCCTTCCTATAGGAAGAAAAGTTAGGACTCTCGCCTCTGATTTTTTCAATCAGAAGAAACGTTTCTTTGTTGGGCTTAAGAGAGCTGTCAATAGTTTGTGT
>DBJE01000010.1 GCA_002297045.1 Caryophanales bacterium UBA784 | reverse complement strand
ACACTTAACTGGTACTATCCTAATTGTAATTAGGAATTGGCATCTTGTAAAGAGGGGGCTGTGAAGAAATCTCTTTCCGGCTTATTTACTTTTCCTTTACGAGAGAGGAAGGAGCCTCCCTAAGCCGCTTTCTGAATATCTTAGGAGTGACGATATAGTAGAAGACAAGAGAGACTATTCCAGAGCAGATGTCGGCAATCGGTTCAGCCATGAAAGCATAGCTTGCCTCTTTGCTAAGGAAAGGAAGAAGGATAGTAAGAGGAACAAGGACAAAGAGTTTCCGGTTAAGGGAAAGCCAGATAGAGTACTTTGCCTGTCCCCTTCCGGTCAGTCCGTCGACGTACACATACTGGAAGGCAAGAGGAATGATTCCTATCCTATACCAGGTAATGAACTTTACGCTTGCCTGAATGACTTCATCGCTGTTATTTCCCTTGCTTCCAAGACCGACAAAAGCTGTGGCAAAGGGCTTAGAAAGAAGAAAAGAGAGGGCAAAGCAGGCCGAACAGAATCCTAAGGCGAAAAAGGTGAGCTGACGTTCGGCCTTTTTGATTAAATCGATTCTCTTTGCACCATAGTTGTATCCAAGGATAGGCTGTGTCCCAGAGGAGATTCCTAAAAGAGGACCGGTGATCAAAGAGAAGAAGGCCTGAACGATGGTTGACACTTCAATGTAGAAATCGCCGTTTCCGTTTCCGAACTTCTGTAGCCTGCTATTGAGCAGGATAACGATCACACTATCGGTGCTCCTGATAATAAAAGGGGAGAAGCCAAGTTTAAGAATGTGCAACCTGATTTTTATGTCATAACCGCCAAAGGAAAGCTTGATCTTCGACCCCTTCCGAAGAAAGACAAGGACAAGGACAAAAGAAAGGAACTGGCAGCAGATGGTGGCAAAGGCAGCTCCCTTGATTCCCCTATGGAAGACATACCTAAAGAGAGGATCAAGGCAGACATTGAGGATACAGGCCAAAAGAGTAGTGAGCCTTCCTTTCCTTGACTCTCCCTGGGCAATCAGGAACTGATTCAGTCCGAAGGAAATAATGGAAAAGAAGGTCCCTAGAAGATAGATGACAATATAATCTTTTGCATAAGGATAGGAAATGTCACTTGCACCAAAGCAATAAAGCCTAGGCTTCCTTACACTATAGAAAATAATCCTTAAAAGGACAGAAAGGATGATGAGAAGCAATAAGGCATTAGAAAGAATCTTCTTTGCTCTTTTTTCGTCTTTTTCGCCAAGGGCGATAGAAAGAAGAGGAGCCCCTCCAAGGCCGACTAGAAAGGCAAAGGAAGAAATGAAGGTTGTTATTGGAGCAACCACTCCGATCCCGACAAGGGCCTGCTGGCCGTTTGTCGGCCTATTTGATACATAGATACGGTCGACGATATTGTAAAGAACGGATACGAGCTGTGCCACCATGGCCGGCAGAGCAAGATGAAGGATGACGGGCCATGTCTTTTCACTGCCTAATTCTGCTTTTAACATAGGATTTAATCGTTTGTTCCGATGAATAACTATAGTTTTTCAATAGAATAATTGCAAGAAAAGCAAGAGGGAAAGGGACTTGTTTCCTCAAGTTAGGGCAGCGGTGCAAGAATAGGAAGAGGAGAGAGAATGGCAATGAGGCAGCAAACGTCCTTGTACGAAACTCCCCGTTTTAAGAACTCCCTTGCCATAAAAAGAAGAAAAGATGGAATTTAAGCTTTCCATCTGAAATTATGGAAAGAAAGCAAAAAGAGGGGTATGATTGAAGTAGGAAAAAACAAATGAAAAAGACAAAACTATTTCCGTTATCCATTCTTCTCCTTTTCTCCTTAGCTGCCTGCGACAGGGGCTCGTCTGCTTCCTCTTCTAGTCCAAGCGAGTCAAGGCCAGGGGTTCCTAGCAAAACAGACCGGCCCTTTGAAAATCCGTCTTCTGCAAATTCAGGTTCCGGAAAGGACACGGAATCTGCTATTGAGAATTCCTCCCTTTCCTCCGCTTGTGCTTCAGAAAGCAGCAGCGCTTCCTATCCAAAAGGCACCGTCAACAATCCTTTTTCCTGTAAAGACGCCTACAGTATTGCCAGTAAACTTGGGGACAAAGTAGAATCCGAAAAAGCCTATTACTTTTATGGAAAGGTCACTCACGTAAAAGAAATCAGCACCGAATTCGGAAACGCTACCTTTACCATCACCTCCGAAGAAACAGATTTGATTTTCTACCGAGGACGCACCTTTAATGGAGAAAAGTTCACCGATCCAAACCAAGTAAAAGTGAAAGACGAAGTCGTCATTTATGGAACCGTCCAAAGGTATGACGGGAAGCTGGAAACCGGGAAGAATGCCTACCTTTATTCCCTTAACGGAAAGACTGCGGACGGAACTTCCGTTACTCCAACACCTGGAGGAGATCCGGAAAATGTCACAAAATATTATTCCTCAATTACGGAGAGCAGGACTGGGGGAAGCAATGGGACATTGAGAGTGGCTTTAACCAATCTAATCAAACCAAAGGCTTACTACACATATAGCGGAAAAGGAGCAAACACTCTAAGCAATATTCTCCAGGATGCAGATGAGGATCCAAGCAATAAAGAGAACAGGATTTATTTTTATACACAGAAAAGTGTAAAGAAAAACCCAGCCGAAGGCTGGAACCGGGAACATGTCTGGCCACAGTCACTTTCCGGTGGACTCTACGGAAAGACAGGTGCGGGCGCCGATATTCTGCATATCCGTCCTACCTATGACATTGTAAACAGCACCAGAGGGAACAGAAAGTATGCCGACTGCCCAAACGGAAAAAGCGTTTCGTATGAAGGGGTTATTTACGGAAAGACAGCAAGCGGTTATTTTGAGCCGATTGACTCGGTAAAAGGAGATGTTGCCCGAATCTGCCTTTATAGGTGGACCTGCTATTTTGCCTCCCGTAACACTCCTCTTACCAATGTGACTGACAGCGTGAGTACGTTAGTGGAATGGAATACCCTTGACCCTGTCTCCCAGCAGGAAAAACACCGAAACGAAGTTGCAGCCTCCTCAAAACAGGCAAACCGGAACCCCTTTGTCGACCATCCGGAATGGGTGAATAAGATTTTCCAGTCCTAAGACAAAATCTGATTTCCTTTGTCCTATAATGGAATCATGAAAATCATTCTTGACGAAGAGTTTCACTCCTATGCAAATAGCATCCTCGAAAACCCGGAATACCAAAACAGGAAGAATTATACCGCCCACGGGCTTTATTCCCTCTATGACCATTGTCTGAGAGTGGCTTTGCTTAGTTATTCCTACGCCAAGGAAAAGAATCTTGCCGTAGATAGAAAAAGTCTTGTGAGAGGATGTCTCCTCCATGACTATTATCTTTATGACTGGCACCATAAAGGAGAAGGACATCGCCTCCACGGCTTCCGCCATCCCTATTTTTCTTTGCGGAATGCAGCAAAGATTTATTCTCTTTCCCGCAAGGAAAAGAATAGGATCCTCTCCCATAGGTTTCCCTTGACTTTCTGGCTGTTGCCAAAGAGCAAGGAAGCGTTTCTCCTCTCTCATTTTGATAAAGTGTCGGCCAGCCAGGAACACAAAAACAGCAAAAGAGCCAGGAAAAAGAAAAAGAAACTTTCTAAGGTATCCTTCGTTTCCCAAGAGAAGAAGGAAAAAGCCGGCCTTCCGATTGCCATGGGGCAAAAGCAAGCCTAGGATAAGTCTTCTTTCTCCACAGTCTTAGACCGAAAGCAGAAAAGGGCACCCTCAGAGGATTAAGAGGGTCCCCTTTTTTCTTTATTCCGCTTTTAAGAACGCCTTATAAGCAAGGTAGACCTCGTAGACATCAGCCTTAGAGACAAGTTCCCTAGGCGAATGCCTAGAAAGAACTGGAACGCCGGCATCAAGGACGTACCTATTCAGATTGCCGAGAATGTAGGCGATTGTTCCTCCTCCACCCTGATCAACCTTTCCGATTTCGGAGGTCTGGTAATGGATTCCGTTTTCATCCATGACTCTTCGGATGAAGGCAAGATATTCAGGCCTTGCATCGTTGCATCCGGACTTTCCTCTCGCACCAGTGTACTTATTGAAGACAATACCTTTGGAAAAGTAGCAGGAATTGTTCGGTTCGTTCGCCTCAGGATAAAGAGGATCGACGGCGCAGGAGACATCGCTGGAGAGCCTCTTTGTGTTCGTCAGGGCGTGACGAAGGGCAAGAGAGGAATCCTTCCCCTCCCGGTAGAGAAGCTCGGCAATGACGTTCTCAAAAAAGGCAGACTGGGCACCGGTTGCACCGATAGATCCGACTTCCTCCTTATCCACAAGAACGGCAACACTGGTATATTCCTGTTCCTCGGCATCAAGGACAGCACGGAGAGAAGTATAGGCACAGACTTTATCATCATGTCCATATCCGGCAATCCTGCTCCGGTCAAGTCCGAAGTCTCTCGCCTTTCCGGCGGGAAGGGCATGAAGCTCGGCAGAAAGGAAGTCTTCCTCTTCCCTTCCGTATTTATCCTTAAGCAAAGCAAGGATATAGGCCTTGCATCCTTCTTTCTCTTCTTTGTTTAATGGAATGTTTCCGACAAGAATGTCCCTCTTCTCACCTTCGATGACCTTATCGGCCGTCTTTTTCCTCTGGTCGGCAGAGAGATGGATTAGAAGATCCGTGATTCCGATGACGGGATCATTTTCGTCTTCCCCGATATTGACCTCAAAGGATGTCCCATCCTTTTTGTAGACAACACCATGTAAGGCAAGAGGGATAGTCACATACTGATATTTTTTGATTCCGCCATAATAATGCGTGTCAAGAAGGGCAAAGCCACCTTTCTCATAGAGAGGGTTCTGCTTGATGTCAAGGCGCGGAGAGTCGATATGGGCTCCTAGGACTCTCCTTCCTTCCTCGATGGATTTCTTTCCGATGACGGCAACAAGGATGTTCTTATCCTTATTAATCGCATAGATTCTATCTCCGGGGCGGATCGTCTTTACTTCGTCAAGGCTGCGGAAGCCTTTTGCTTCTGCCTCCTTCTTTGCTTCCTTGGTCGCTTCCCGTTCCGTCTTGCTGACGGAAAGGAAGTCCCTGTACTGTTTGGCAAAGGAAAATATTTCTTCTTTCTTCTTTTTGTCGGCATCTAGCCAGACGTTCTTTGCGTACATGCTTAGTTCTCCTTATGATATCCAGAAAAGTATATCCTTTTTGCAGCAGTTTTCCAAAGAGGAAGCAATAAGCACGATTTCTTTTTTCGACTCTTTTCCTGCCATCAAGAGCTTAAGAATCCGTTCATGTACTTTGCGTTTCAGGGCATAAGGAATAGGAGAAAGTGCGATTGCCTACACAAATTGAAAATCTGTCTTTTTCGACAGAATAAAGTTAACAAGATAGCAATCGGATAGAAAAGAAAATATTGTAAAGCAAAGCAGAAATACTTTTACATTTTCTATACAATTAATTTTGCCATTGAAATTAAATTTTATACCTTTATTATCTGACTAGGCAAGATGAAAACATTTTCATAGCAAAGAAATGGAAAAAAGGTTTTCCTTGTCAAGAGTTTTTGTTAAGTTATGGCGATGAAATTAGATGGAATAAGGCCAGAGAAATGCTTTATTCGGAAAGGATTCAAGTCTAAATCATGAAAAAGTCTATGAGAGCCTTTGCTGCTGTCTTATCTGTGTTAGGAGCTGCTTCCTTAGTCGGCTGCAAAAAGAACAACAATACCATCAAGCTTCAGCTCACCCCTTCCCGTCCTTCCATCGATCTTACCGCCAATGCCACTGCTTTAAAGCCGATTCTCGAAAAGTATGATTCTAAGCACACTTATATCATCTCTGTCGGCACTTCCTTTGCCGCTGATGGTCTTGCTTTAGCAGCCGGAACCATTGATGCTTCCTTCATCACAGCTTCCGCCTTTGCCCAAACCGAGATTTCGAATGCTGGCAAAGTCGATAGGCTCTTGCGTGCTTCCCGTGATGGATTCCAGGTTATCGATGAAAATCCTGATCCGAATGACTCTACCAATAAAACCAACGCTGCTGCCCGTGCCGTTCAATTAGAAAAGAGGAACGATGAGTCCTACGGATATAAGGGACAGACCGCAGGTATCGCTTCCTACTACTATGCCGAGTGCATCATCAGCAAGGCAAAGAAAGATGAACTTGACACCAATCATGATGGCAAGGTTACCTTAAACGAACTTGCCGGCAAGAAAGTCGGTAGGCAGGGAACTGCTTCCCCGGCCGGTTACACCTATCCGCTTTATGCCTTCTCCCAGGAAACCAATAACGGTGCTTGGAAAAATGGTAGGAAACCGGTTGCGAGCAATGCCGATGCTTCCAAGGGAGAGTTCGTTTCCGTTTCCGCCGGAAACTATGCCACGACCTTCACTCAGTTAAGGAACGGTGAAATCGATGCCAGGTGGGGTTATAGGGACTTCCGTAAGGATCAAAAATACACCAGCAAGACTGCCGGTGGTGACGCCTTCACCGACACCTACACCGTTGCCCTAACCCAGGGTATCCTAAACGATGGTCTTGCCGTCCGCTCGAATCTTGACGCAGATACCAAGAATGCCATTGCCCAGGCCTTCAAGGATATCAGGACGAAAGGCGGAAACGCCCATGACAACGGCAAAGGAACCAAGGACGAAGCCGATGCCAATGGCTGCTATGATGTCAACGGCGATGGTAAGGCCGATGATGCCTACGCCGTCTTCTCGCTCTATTCCCACACCGGATATGTCGATGCCAAGAATTCTGACTATGACGAAGAAGTCGAATTCCAGAAGTGGGCCTCTCAGAACCTGTCGAACAACTAAGCCATTCGTCGGAAAGTAGTTTCTATGATTCAATTTGAACACGTCTCGAAGGTATACCCGGAAGGTACGAAAGGTCTCGATGATGTCAGCCTAACCATCAAGGATGGTGAATTTGTCTGCATCATCGGGCTCTCCGGTGCCGGAAAATCGACGTTGCTCAGAACCATAAATAGGATGCACGGCATAACGTCGGGCACCCTTTTGGTTGAAGGGCAAAATGTCAGCCAGTGCCAGGGAAAGGAACTCCGGGAACTCCGCCGGAATATCGGAAGGATTTTCCAGTCCTTCAACTTAGTCAGCCGTGTCTCTGTCTACAAAAACGTTCTAAATGGCCGAATCGGCTACCATAATTTCTTCGATGTCCTCTTCGGCCTCTACACCAAAGAAGAAAAACTGTTGGCGCTGAAGAATCTTCAGAGGATGGGCATCCTCGATAAGGCCTACGTCCGCGCTGACCGCCTCTCCGGCGGCCAACAGCAACGAGTTGCTTTGGCAAGAGCTCTAACCCAGGAACCGAAAATCATCTTAGCCGATGAGCCAACTGCTTCCCTTGATCCTCTTACTTCCATCCAAGTTCTCGATGATTTCAAGCGAATCAACGAACAACTTGGAATTACAATCATCAGCAACAGGCACCATGTCGACCTCAGTAAGAAATATGCAACAAGAATCATCGGCATCAAAGCCGGTAAGATTGTCTTCGACGGAAAGCCTGAGCAGCTTGACGACGATGCCCTGACGACGATTTACGGCCGAAAACTTAATAAGGATGAAGTCCTAGAAGGGCAAGCCTTATGATTATGAAGAGGCCAAGCTATATCGATCCCCGTTATGAGTCTTTCCGGAAACCTGGCGGAGAGCGGAGGAAAGAATTTCGTTCAATTCTAAATCAGTGTAAGATGGATAAAGCTTCCCTTAAAAAACTAGAAAGAGATTCCATTCAGAAGATTGAAAAGCAAAAGCAGGAACTCATTCAGAAGGGGACCGATAGAAAATACGTCAAGGCAATACTTGCTCCCTCCATTCATTCCTTGAAAAGGAAGGTCCAGACCGAAAGCGTAAAGATCCGCAACAGAAAAAAGGATTCCTTATATCTCATTCCTCCTTTTCATTTCTTCTATGCTCCGGTCCGTTTTGAAAATAGCATCCTTTTAAAGCCAAGAGGGCATGCCTTACTTACCACTATTGTTCTTAGGACAATCTTTATTTTCTCCATGTTCTTCATGGAGTTCAATAAGCTAAGATGGAACGGATCGCAGTTTACCAGGATTTTCTCCCAAAGGTTCGGTCCACAGCAGGGAAGGACTAATCTGACCACCTGGGGGAAATGGTGGAGTTATAGGGGAAATAGAGCAATTCCCTTAATCTGGGACACCTTTGAAAGGAGGTTCCTTGCCACCTCCTTAGGTGCTCTTATCGCCGTTCCGTTTAGGATCATCTGCTCAATCAATATTGTGAACAATAAGGCAGTAAATGCTGTTTCCCATCTCTTCCTTAACGTTCTTCGTACCATTCCAACCGCAGTCCTAGGCATCATCGGTGTCGCCTTCTGCGGACTTGGAAACATTGCCGGCATCTTCGCCATGACTCTTTTTACCACCGGCATCCTCATCAAAGTCAGGTATGAATACATTGAAACGGTGGATAGGCATCCCTATGAGGCTATCCTTTCTACCGGTGCAAATAAGCCCCGAGCCTTCATGGCTGCCATCTTCCCAGAGATTATCCCCGTCTTCCTTTCGAACATTATCTACACCTTCGAAATCAATATCCGTGCCTCCATCATTTTGGGCTATGTCAATGCCGGAGGTATCGGCCAGGAAATCTCTAATTCTCTAGAAACCTATCAGTTCAACAAAGTCGGTGCCATCCTTATTCCTCTCTTTGTCTTAGTCCTTGCCCTTCAGCTTTTCTCGAACTATCTGAAGCGGAGAACCCAATAAATGAAACACTATAACCAACAGATATTGAAGAAAAAGAAAGCGGAAAGCAAAAAGCTTTCCGAAGAAGCCGTTCTTGAGGCAGAGAAGGAATATGCCCTGAAAAGGGCGGAGCTGACTTCCTCAAGCAAGAATCAGTTAGAAAATCTTACTGCGAAATACAGAAATAGCCTTATAGGGGCAAGCAAAGAAAAGGCGGTACAACTGACTAAGCAGTATAAGGCAGATAAGACTAGGCTGATCAAATCTACAAAAAGCCAGAAGAAGCGTTATCACGCAACCCTCGTCAATGACAAACTCCATCGTCATTACCTTGACGAAAGGGATGCCTTCTTCGCCCGTCCTCCGCTTTGGGCCTATACCCTCCTTTGCGTCCTCATCTTCCTTGGCTTCTTCATCTACTTTGGAATCGATAGGAAGAGGTTCATTTCCTGGAAAACTTCGTTAGGACAGATTCAGGGATTCTTCAAAGGATTCTTTGTTCCAGACTATAACCTAATTTTCGGAACAGGAGAATGGTCTTTCCGGGACTCTGCCTTCTTCCTATGTATTCAAACCTTTGCCATTGCATTTGTCGGAACCATATTTGCTGCCCTTCTTGCCATCCCCTTTGGTTTCCTAGCAAGTCACAAACTTAGGGGAAAGAAAGCCATCATCTCCGAAATCTTCCTGATTCTTATCCGTACCTTACCGGAAATCGTCTTCTGCAGGATCATGGTCATGGTGACGGGCTTTGGGCCGTTCACCGGAGTCATCGTCCTTTCCATCCAATCCATTGGAAGGATTGGAAAAAGGTATTCGGACGACTTAGACAGCAGGGACTTCAAATTCCTCGATGCACTCGATGCATGCGGAGGTTCACGGCTATCGGAAATCCGGGTCGGAATCTTCCCACAGGTTTCTTCAAACTTCGTCTCCACTATCCTTTATCGTTTTGATCTCAACCTGCGTAATGCATCCATCCTCGGTCTAGTCGGAGCAGGCGATTTAGGGCGTCTTATCCTCAACTATTCCACAAACCAGAACTGGGAGCAACTCGGAACCCTCCTTTGGGGGCTGCTCATCATGGTTCTTCTCGTCGACTTTGTGTCTACCCGCATACGAAAGAAGCTTGTCTAATAGAATAGCTCCCGGCCGAAAAGCCGGGAGTTTTTTATCCGAAAAGAAAGTCTACCAACGGAAATTCCTGTTCTGCTTAGCTCCAATCAGTTTCAGAAAAGACTTGTTCTTTTTTGCCAGGAAATAGAAAATCCAGTAACCGAGAATAGAAACGGCGATAATCTCCCCTAAGGCGACAAAGCCGAAATTCGTCCAGAAAAGGACGGCAGAGCCAGTTCCTTCGGCATTGGTCAGAAACGTAAATTCCCAGCCAAGGAGTAATCCGTTTGTTATCGCCGGAAACAGGGTGGCAATAAACCTATGCCGACAAAGGGAGATAAGAAGCAGGGCGGCTAAGGATGCCGCGGCCCCGATGACCCTATCAAGAGGGGAGCAAAAGCTAGAGATAGCCGGGGCATAGATATTGCTTAGCACGCAGCCGATAGTTAGGCCATAAATGTAGTTTGGATTGAAGAAGACAAGAAGGACCATGAATTCCGATATCCGGACCTGGACGTTTCCGTACGAGCAGAAGAAGAAGGCATAGGTCAATGCCGTATACCTCGCCGCGATGATGGCATTAGAGGCAATGCTTCTCGTATCGAGCTTAAAGCAGGAAAAATAGTTCTTCACCTTCTCTCTTAGTCCCTTCTTTTCCCTTTCTTCCATAATTGTTTCTCCGTTTCTACCAAGAAGGAATGAAAAAATGCACTCCTTCCAGAGACAAAAGAGTGCATTAAAATGTAGTCTTGTGTTCCTGGTTTTGTTTATAGACAGGATGGTAACGTCGAACTGTCTGTACGGCTTAGGATTCTATCAAATCGTATTTCCAAGTTCAACCATAAAAGATATCCCGTGTCATTTTATTCCTTGATCAATTCCTTCGATTTAACGTATATATATTGACTTAGGCTAAAATGGAAAATAAACAAATCTTGAATCCTTTCCTCTATTTCATTTAAGCACTAAAAATAGAGGAAACACAATATGTTATAGAAATCTTCAACTAGTTTAAAAATATTATTACGTATGTTTTTTATATGAGTATAATATAAAAAAGGAGGATGCAATGATGCGGAAAAATGCAGGAGTTAGGGCATTTGTAATATCTATGCCTTTTCTGATGGGCAGTGCATCACCAGAAGAACATCCAAACAAGGCAGACCCTTATGACACAGCCATTTTCATAGAGAATAACTTAGATAAGTTCATTTCAGAGTACAATGAATCAAAGTCCATCTACAATTATCAAAACGTAAGCCAACAGGTAGTCAAGAATATCAATCTTGGGTATCCTGTTAGGTGGAATCAGGCACGAGGCAACTACAACTGCCATTCTATGGTCTGCAAAGGATATCAGACATATAGGAAGAAAAGCGGATGGTTTATTTTTTCCTACACCGAAAGAAAAAATTTTATGGTTATTGATAATAACTGGGATATAACACGAGATGATTATATTGATTTTGATGGCTATTCATGGGACCTGATTCATGAAGGCTTTGGAACTTTTGTCGTTGTGAGAGACACCGCATGGTTTTAAAGAAAAAAATTTTATTGTTGCCTCTTTCTTTCGCTTTACTAAGAGGATGTGATTCAAGAAACAGGTTCTGCCTTGCCTCAGGGTTCTTTTTCTACGGAGAAAGCATCTCAATTGAAAAGGAAGTTAAATTATCTGACATATCCGGAGATTCAAAAGGTATCGAAATAGCAAAGATTACAAACGAGAAAATCGATTTTGATGATGATGGACAACAGTACGTTGCTTATGCAACAGTAAAAATCACTCCTTCTGTTACAGACTTTGTCTTGAAAAAGGAACAGGTTCTTTTCTGGATTGATCCGCCTAAGACAAGCAGCTGTGTAGTCGAAGACAGTTCCTGCCTTCCTAAAAACAGACCAAAAGAATCAGACGACAAGAAAAACATAGCGGTCAACGGCTACAATATTTTCGAAGTAAAACTGAATAAGGAAATCGATTATACTTTGTGCTTTATTTATCCCTACACAGAATACTCAATGGATGATTTTAAAATAAACGATAGGTATTCCTCAGCACTGGAAGTGAAGATAGGCTACAAAAACTACTCTTTTTACTTTGTTCCTTTAACCAGAGAAGAACACGCGAAACAGTATTGCAAATAAAAGAAGACATTTAGGCAAAAGAGTGTCTCTAATCAGGTTACCTGTTTTAAGATAGGAATTTTTTATGGTGGAAGTTTTTGGTTTCTTATCCCCGAATGAACTCCCATTGTTTTCAATCCGGAACAGAGAAAAAGGTCATCGGACAGAGACCTTTCGGCCTAAATCTTCAACCCCTTTTCCAAGAAAATATCAGATGATACTGAAATCGGTTTAGTATTCTTTTCCGCTCTCTTCTTCCTTAACCGTCTTTTCCTTGACATTGATTTTATTGGTGGGAATTAAGGTGATGTAGGTTGCGTTTAAGAGTAGCGGTTTCATTCTTATTTCGATTTACAAGTCAGTGAAAACAAGGTTCTGACAAAGAAAAACACTTCCTGTCTCTCTTGTCATCCTGTTTTCTTTGTCCCTTTTTTCGATGCCTTTGCCACTAACAATGATGTTGCCTAAAGGCATGCCTGCAGGTTTGAATCCAGGAATAAAAAATCTTTCCTAAAAGAAGGACATCCAAAAAGGAAAGCAGGGCTCTAATCCATTCAAATTGACATAACATGCTATTTTTATTATCCTTAACCTAATAACTAAGGAGAACACACTATGGCAATAAAGAAACAGACTGGATTTCTTCTTTTCCTTCTCACCCTTGCTTCCTGTTCAAACCCAAAGCCTTCTTCTTCGCTACCTATTTCCTCTTCCCTTCCTTCTTCATTAACCCCATCCAGCGAAGAAAAGAAACCACCTGTGTTTAGCGAAGACGACTTTTCCTATCTTCTTGGCACCTATTATTCCAAAGGAGAGACACTGACTCTATCCAAGGAACGTCTTCTCCTTGAAGGAGACAATAGACTTTCCTTAGTCCCTACCTCGATCGATACTCTTTCCCTCTCCTACAAAAACGGGGAAGAAAGTGTCAGCTATGACACCATAGTCGTCTCCTTCGGCAAGGAATTCAATGACGGAAGTTCCTATAAGGCCTACGTCAATTTCTCGGACGGACTTCTCCATCTCGAGAAGGAAGGAAATGACGGAGGCTTCAGCCTAAGGAACAGATTCAGGCCTTCCATCGTGGAGTATTCCGGAGTCTACTCCGGCTATGGCGATGGTTCAACGTACAATGTCTATGTTTCCTTTGATGGACACTTTGATTTGGAAAGAGGTGTTTTCCCTTCAAACCATCACAGCGGCAGTGTCTTCGCCGGAGAACAGGACTGGCACCTTCTCTCTTCCTTCGTTAATCTCAACGGAAAGATCTATAAGGCCCTTGAGGAATACGATGTAGACGACTACGGATACGGAAAGGGACTCCTTGTCCGGAATGACAAGGGAACCTTCTGGCTAAATAATATCGTTTCCGATGACACGTCTTCCCATACCTATGTTTACGATATCGGCGGCTTTTCCGGTCTTTCTCTTTTTGATGGCGAAAAGAATATCCAGACTTCTCTGGATCTGGAAAAAAAGATTTTCTTTTTTGGGGAGACAAGCGGATCCTATGAAGCGATAGTCGATGATAAGGGGCTCGCCCTAAAAACAGTGTTAAACGGAAAAACCTATGTCAGGAGAAGGGGAGAATATTATCTTGACCTGACCATTGACGGTAAGGGGGTTACCTATCCTCTTAACACAATCGGGCAGCTTTACGGCAAATACGCAATCGATGATTCTGTCTTCGAGATTGTCAAGGTTACGGATGAAAGCACAGGAAACGAGAAAGAGCCAATTGTAAAAAGGAATGGAAAAGAAATAAAGGATTTCTCCTATGTCATCGAAAATAAGCGGAAATCCATCTTCTTTAACGAAGGCGGAAAAAAGTATATTCTCTCCCCAGATAAGGCAGACTCCTCCATCCGCCTGAATCTTGATGGAAAGGTCTCCTATCCGATTAACGAAGATAAGTATAAAGGGTACTACCTTGATTCTTTCTTCTACCATGACTATACCTCCTTATTCTCTTTGAATGTCTTAGAGGGCTTGTCTTACCAGATGAACGGAAAAGAAGGAAAGGCGAAGCTCTCTTATACCCATGGTCAGAAGTTTCCTTCCCTTTCCTTCGTGGGAGAAGGAAAGAACTATTCTTTACAAATCAAGGATGTCAATTCCGGTTACTACCTTCTATCCGACGGAGAAAAAACCTATGACAGGTTCAGCAAGACCGTCTTAGACAAGGTCTATGGTGACTACTCTTCAAATTACACGGATTCCCTCTCTCTCACCGCAGAGAAGGTAACGAAAGACGGAGCCGATTATGCCTATGCCTTTACTCCGATTCTAGATGCCAATACCGGATACTATACCTTTGGAATCACTACCAAAGAAAGCAAGGACAATATTTATACGAACAATCTGGTCGGGACTTTCTTCAGCCAGACAAAGAGCTATGTCAAGAAAGAAATCTTTTCCACGTTAGTCGGAACCTATTCCGCATACGGGAAATACGGAATCGAGAACATCAAGTTCACCAAGGAGGGAAAACTAAAGCTTGACAGGGCCAATAGCAGCAACGACGGATTAGACAGAGACGTCGAGAAGTCCTACACCATCTGGACTGACGGTAACGCCAAAGCCGTCCTGGCCTTCCAATATAAGGAAGACGTCAGCCCGTTCATCTATTTCCGTGACGGGTATGCGGAAATCAGGTCACTGAAGTACTACGACGAAAACATTCTTTCCGCCTGGGGAACCTATAGTCAAGGGGACAACACCCTCTACTTCCAGAACGAAAACCTCTATCTGAACGGAACAAAACTCACCACGACAAAGCGGCAAATCAAAGACGGAAAACTCCTTTACACGACAAGTGATGCCACCTATACCTTCGATAGTCAAAAAGGCACCGTGGAAAGGGATAAAGACGGAAATAAGACAGAAAGGCAGCGAGTCCTTACCTATTCCGACTTTGCCAAGTTTGAAGGCACCTATACCATCAATGATAAGTCAGTGGTCTTTGCCTTCGACGGTATCATTTCCTATTCGGCCAAGATTGACGGGGCTATGGTTTCCTCCTATTACATCACCAAATATGAAGGCAAGTACGCCTTAGCATTCTCGGATCTAAACGGAACCTATTATCTAAGGCTGGATACGGCGACCAATAAGGTGACTACCGCCTTTGTCCAGGCTAGCCTGCCTCCCGTTCCTCCACCGCCGCCGGCTCCCTAAAAGAAAATCCGGCCAGAGTCCTCCATCATGGGGGACTCTTTTCCGTTATCAGAAAGAAGAATGTTTACGTCCTTCTTTATTTTTTCTTGCTTTACCAAAAAACAAAAAGTCGGACATCTAAGAACATTTCTGTTTAAATAAAGGGTAAGCGGTTTCTTTGTTTCTGTCCATACCTGAACATTTTCCTTAAAAGTGTTTGATTATCATTGTTTCTAGTCCTTTTGTTGTCGAATTGCCATAAAGTTTATTTTCGTCTCTCCTTGTGTTGAATCGAAGGTTTTTTTATAAATACTTCGTTTTATCGGGGAACATTGAAAATGAACACAAAAAAGAAATCCGTTTTATTGTCGTTGACCGCTTTTGTCTTTGCACTAGCAGGCTGCGGGAAGGAAAAGCAGGACAGTGGCTCTGACACAGCATCGGGAGGAAACTCTTCTTCCTCATTTCCTTCTTCTGTGTCTACTTCTTCTACTCCGGACAAGGAAAAATACGAGGTGACCTTCTCTTCGGTAGAGGGAGCTACTATTGCCCTTGACCATGTGGACGGAAGATATGAGGAAGGAGAGACTGTCCTAGTGACGGTGACAGTCACCAATGACACAAAAGGCTTTGGCACATTAGTCAGCGAGGAGGTCACGATCGGGAACATACAAAACGACGGAAACGTCACTACGGCAAGTTTCATTAGGCCGAAGAAAAACGTCGTTCTCACCCTTACCTTAAAGGATGTAATCAAAGGCCATAAGGTCAGTCAGATTAATAATTATTCCACTGATACTTTCGGGGAAGTCTCCCTTAAGGAGGGAGATGTTTTCGAGGACGGGAGCAAAGTCACTCTTACCGTGAACAAAGTCGCAAGCGACTTTACCAAGGAGAACTGCCCCTATTACTACATTGAAATCAATCAGACAAGGTACCACCCTAGTTTCACTGAGTCCTATGTCTCCTCCTTCAGCATTGAATTCACAAGGCCGGCTGAAGATGTTGTGATTAACCTTTCCACAGGTTATAACCAGATCGATGATAAAAAGGGTTATTCTGTCACCTTAGAAGAGAATCAATATGTCTCCCTTCTCGCTTGGGAAGCAAGCCAGAAATATACCCGCTTCTACGGAAAGTTACTCCGTAAGGCCGGATATAAAGTGACGAGCGTCAAGTATAGAATCGGAGATGGGGAATGGACCGCAAACTTTTCTTCCTTTTCCATTGATAACCTCTGTGAAAGGTTTATTTATTCGATTACCGGAAACGTCACCATCAAAGTAGAGGGTGAATTCACAGGAACAAGAAAGATCACCTATGTCAATCAGGATGCTATTTCAACGACCTATAAGCTCTATACGGAAGCAACGGAAGGGGACTCCTTTTCCGTCAGTTTCAAGGCTTCTCCAAAATATACCTTGACCGGAAAGCCAACCTTTACCGGTGTCAAAGTTCCCGACAATGATGTCACCGAAACCTACTTTAAGCTTACTGTGGCCGATTCGGATATTACAATCACCTTCCCCTGCAAGGAAAACGGTAAGATTACCCTTTTGCCAAACCAAGACATCAAATCCTGCAAGATAGTCAACAAAACCACAAAAGAAGAAAGCGAATACTGTGGGGCAAATGCCGTCTTTCTTCTCTATCCTGTCACTGTCGATGGAAAAGTCGTGACAAGTGCGCGGACTATTGACCAAGACGGGAACAAGGGAAGCTATGTCTATGCCGAAAATGACAGCACTGGGGTCCTCTATCTTGAAAGGCGAAGGCCGAAAGAAGGGGACTGCTCGGTCGAACTTGTTACGGCAGATGGCATTGTCATCACAAACGAAATCGCCGAGCATGGAACACTCAGCCTTGTCCGCAGCACTTACCGAAAGGGAGAAACCGTCTCTTTCTCTGTCGAACCAGAATCAATCTATTATTCCTTCGAAAAGATAATCAATATGGCGACCGGAGAAGAAATCAAGACGGTCAGGAACGGAAAGAGCGGAACCTTTGTCATGCCGGATGTCGCCTCTTTGTCAATCAAAGCCGTTTTTAAGGAAGCCGCCAAGGCGACAGTCACTCTGGAAGGCTATGATTCATCGACTAGGACATCTGTTTCCGGGACCGGAAGTCAAAGCCATGCTGAGATTTCAGACACGAAGACGTGCGCCCAATTCCTTATCGGGGAAAGCATTTCCTTTTATGCTTCTTTAAAGAGCACAGTAAGCGATAAGACTCTCCATGTCTATCAGACTATTAATGGGGAAGAAACGGAAGTAGTGAAAGGTTACTTCAGTTACTCGATTCCCGTCGTCGAAGGCCTGACCAAGATTCGCCTCGCCGCCGAAAGTAATCCATCAACTAGTGAAAGCTATAAGGCAACTGTGATAGCTCCGGAAGGATATAAGCTTTATTATGTTGTCAATTACGGTAGCGTCCTCAATAGTTTAGACGGCGCCTTAATTCCTGATAGCACAGGAAAAATCATCCTTCAGATCCGTATCACAGCTCCGGAAGGACACGATTTCCAACTTCAAGTATTCAATGACAAGGGTGTGGAAATCAAGAATGAGGGCCTCACTAGTTATAATTATACGATTTCTTCCGACATCACCATCAAGGTTGTTGAGACAACCGATACCAAATAGTCTCGTCCGGAGGTATGGATATGAAAGGTAAGCGTATCATTCTCTTTTTTCTCCCTCTCTCGCTTCTTGCTTCCTGCTCGGGAAATAAAACAGGCACAGGCGAAAAGCAAAATAGTGGGAATTCAATTCCAGACAGCCAGTCCCCCACCACTGTCATTCCCCCAAAGACTGCCGAAGAACATTTTGAAGACTTCCTTGTACAAAGGAAAAAGGGATATTCGTTCAAGGGAAAGAACTTCTATTACACGGACGAGGGATATAGTAACTACTGCCTGGACGTCTTCGTCAAGGATGATGGATATGAATTCGTCCGTTATGAGAGCAAACAGAACGCAGAGGCAGATAGAAGTACAGTCTATATTTCCTACTATTACACCTATGATCCTAGCGCAGAGACGCCTTATGTCAGTGAACCGATCCTTGGTATAGACAATCGTGTTGATTATTCTCCGGCTCCTATCGGAGAGGACGAAGCCACAGTCAAATGGAAAGATTCGAGCTATATCAATCTTTTCTCTTCCCTGACTATTGACGACTTTCTCTTTTCCGGAGATAACGCCTTTGTCTTAGATACATCTTCGGTCAAGAACAGCAACCTCCTTCCAAAGCTTGCCGAACAGTTCTACCCGAAGAACCCAGGACGGACCATAAAAGAGTTCTCTTTCATCTTTGATGAAGAAACAGATTCCTTCACCTTCTCCCTCCTGTTCAATCCTTACGGTGGATTTAGCCAGACAGAAAGGAACATTACCGGGGATGTCATCCCCGGAGACGGTTTTTCCTTCGACAAAGAAGTGAACGTCTCAACCGATGCAGAAAAACCTGAACTAGAGGCGGCTTTAGAGAAACTAAGAACAAACCAATACAGCTTTGTAGACACCATCTCTGCTCCGAATGCCGACCAAAGTGCCTTAGAAGTGGAGAGCATGGTCTCCGGAAAGACAGATGGAAAGAGCCTTTTGCTTTCTTCGTCTTCTCAAGGCATCAGTAATGAGTTCCTCTATCAGTACAAAGACGGTGGCTATATTCAACAGGCGGTCAGATTAAACAACGAATATTATGCCTACCATGATAAGGTAAAAGCCTCCGTCACCGCCCTTCTTCCTTCCTTTAAAAGGTCGAGTGTCTTCTTTGAAAAGGACGAGAATCAATTAAACACCTACGTTTACAACAAAAAGGCGATGTTTTCCACGACCAAGATTTACAATAGGTCGGGAGAGGGTAGGATTGTCGGAGAGAGGAAGATCAAGCTCTCTTCAAGCAATGTCACCTTCAACATCAATTTCACCTATCCACAGAAAACCGAAGAGATCGTTTATACCTTCCTAGACGATGAGGATATCGGATCAGACATCGTCGTAAAGGAAACGACGGACGGATTAAAGACATCCGATCTGGTCAGCGGATATAGTGAAATCCTCAAAAATGTCATCGCCCTTCTTGGCAGCAAGGAAAACCTTGATTTGATTCCTATCCTTGGGGGAAAGGAATCGGTTGCCGGTCTTTACTATTCAGACGGGGTAGACGAAGAGGGGAACGAGGGCAAAGAACGCTACTATGCCATCGAATACCGGATTTTGTCAGGGACCGGCCTAAACCAGGTGAAGGCTTTGGAATCGAAACTGGAAAAGAATGGTTTTGCCTTAGATAAAGGCAATTCAGGAACACACTTCCAAGGTGATATCTATACAAAAACGATTCAAGTCAATAAAGAAAATAAAATCATGGAGCTTGAAATCGGATATTCCTCTAATACTGTTGCTATTGCCATTAACGCCAAATAGGCCTTAGGCCTGCTCAGCATTGAGAGCACGGATACAACTTCTAGGCTCCGTTTCTTTTCCTGGGCACAAGGAGAAGTCATATCTCTGAGAAATCCCGGCTTTCTTTCCTGCCGACGTGGAAGCAGCCAAATGCGTTCAAAACCGCAACCTAACTGTTCATATCCTGCGCACATCCAATCACGGAAAGGTTTCCTGTCATTAGTCATGAGACAAGGCAGGAAGCCTTTTTTCTATTCCAGGGAAAGGAGGAGGGCCATTTTAAAGGGGGTTGGCGCCTTTAAGGCACGAAGAACCATTTGTTTCAAAGCGGAACTCTTCCCTTACTTTTATACCATAGTCTTTTCCTTCATCGGTGAGGACTGCCACGGCTTCCAGAAGAAAAACGAGTGCATTGTCAGGAACGCGATAAGGAGAAGGTTCCTGTCCCTTGTCTAACGCCATCCGGACAGACTTCCTCTTATCATTTGGCCTTAGATTCCGGTTGGCAATGCCTTCTTTCTGAATATTGTTCATCTTCGTGTGGTAAAAGACTTCTTCGGCCTTAACCGAGCTTTTCACTTCTTCGATTTCCTTTCGGACATGGATTTCGGCATATCCGCTGCCTTTATTGCTTCTCCGGCAGAGAAAAACTTCCTTAGGGATAAGGCAAGAATCAAAAGGGTGAAGGAGTGGACTCTTTTTTCCCGTTATTCAGAATCAGTTCCTCCTCTAAGTAAAGATAGACTAGGCCTCCCGGATGGAACTCCGGGGATATATCTGTCACTTTTCCTAGGGAAAGAAATGGCACGAACGTCTTCGTTCCGTTTAGAAAAAAGCCGGAACATACAGCCCTTTCCCTTAGAGGATGAAGATGGGCAAATTCGATAGTGGCCCACTTTTCCTGTTGCCGTTCTCCGCAGAAGACTACGCCTAGTCTCCCGTCCGTTAAGAAGAAAAAACTCCTCCGGCCACGAAGGCCAGAGGAGTTTTGATTAGGTGAAGGAATCAGACGATTTTCTTTCTTAGCCAAGAAGAGAAGAAATCGACCAAGATAATCCTGATAACAATACCGAACGTATCAGCACCAAGATGGGAATAAGAGTTCTTACTTAAATCAAGAAGAATCGAGAAACCGATTCCGGCATCGGAGGAAAGGACAAGACCTAGTGTTGTAGCAGTACGAAGATTGATATCCAAACGATAAAGTCCCACCGAGAGAAAGCTAGGAATAACTTCCGGAACGACGCCGCACAACACACGTTGAACCGGACCGGCACCCTGGGCATCTAAGGCCTCTAATCCGTCAAGGTCGGCTTCATCAAGCTGATCCGCATAGAGCTTGCCGATCCTTCCGATGGAATGAATGCTAAGGCAAAGGATAGCGGTAAGCCATGTCTGTCCGGATAAGGCAACAAAGAACAAAGCCAGAAGAAGTTCCGGGAAAGTACGGATAAGGATAAGGATAAATTCAGAGATGAGGGCCCATTTTTTGAAAAGAACATGGGAAGCAAAGAAACCGAAGGGGATAGAGAGGAGGAATCCTACACTGGTTCCGATAATGGTGATTCCCAGAGTAACAAAACAACCATAAATAACCCCTTCGTTGAAATTGTAGAGTCCTTTTCCGACGAAGTAGTCCCAGTCGAATAAGAAGAAATCATGGCACCGCTGGGCAACAAGTTCACCATTAATCGGACTATCAAACGCATTCTTGATTCCGATATAGTTTCCCCTGAAAATGAGGACGATGACAAAAATAACAAAGGAAACAAGATTGACTATCCACCTTCTTGGACGTGCCTGATAGGCAGAGATGGGATCTTTATAATGGGTCCTGCCTTTTTTATCAGAAGTGAAGAAGTACAGACATTTCTTAAATAAGCTAGGTTTCCGATTGATTTGATTCTTTTTCTGTTTCATCGTAGTTTTCTCACCAAGGTATTCGAAACAATCTGAAGAACGGCAACAACAAAGAAGAGAGGAAGAATCCTTGCCCCGACATAATCATACCAGGCGTTTTCAATGAAGATTTCCAAAGCATTCCTATAGGTAGAACTGATTCCGACATAGCCAAGGACAACAGAGGCACGGATATTGATTTCCAAAGTATAGATGGAATAGGCGAAGAACATCGGCTTGACTTCCGGATGCAGACCAAGGAAGACCGACTGTAGATTCGTTCCGCCACAAGAACGTATCGATTCAAAAGGACGCCTGTTGAGGGTCTCAAGATATTCGTACCTCATCTGGTACCTGATACCGAGAGAGAAAAGCCCAATGGACAGGACAGCGGGAAGAACTGTCCCGATTCCCATAACCCTAGCAAAGATGACACAAATGACAAACATAGGAATACAGCGAAGAATATCGTTGAATACCTTGACAATCGTACGAATGATACGATTATGATTAACATTATTGGCGCAGAGATAGTAAATCGGAATAGCAATGACAGCTCCTAGGACTGTCGCCCTGAAATTGATGCAGAAAATCTGCAAAAACGGAAGAGAGTTGATCAGAGGAGTCCGAATACCGACAGCAAAGCTTTCCCATCCGAATTTCCACCAACCTGCCCAGTTCTTTGTACGAAGGGGATTCGGAGTAAACAGACTCTTGAAATTGTCTCCGAATGCCGTCCAGTTGATGCGGACATCCTTCTCATAATTAAATGGGAGGAAGCTAAGAGCGATAACAAGTGCAAGAATGACAAGGATAAGAATCCTTTTCGTGATTCTTGGCTTACGAATGGTCTTAACAAGGCTTCCGTCCTGCTCAGGAGAAAGATCTACACTAACCTCCTTATAGAAGGCGTGGTCAAGCATTTTTCCAAGTTCCGTCGCTTTAAACCATTTCTTACGGTATTTTTTTCGATCAGCGCCCTTCCTTTTCCAATAAGAGCGGAAATCGAACTTTTGGGCCTTTTCTTTATTCTCTGCCATAAAAATCACCTTACCTATGCATGTACTTCCGGGATCTCGTCAAGCTTAGTGCTGAGATTCTCATTATGGTTTAAATGACGCCCATAGATTTTGAAGCATGCCTCATCCGTCACTTCTTCGGGCTTTCCATCGAAGACAATCTGACCGGCACGGACGCCGATGATACGGGTAGAATATTTTTTAGCCAAGTCGACATGATGCCTATTGGCAATGATGGTGATACCCCTCTTATTAATACGGACAAAGTCGTTCCTGACCGCAATCGTAGTGGCGGGATCAAGAGAAGCAACCGGCTCATCGGCAAGAAGAATCTTAGGTTCCTGAGTAAGGGCTCTTGCTAAGGCGACACGCTGCTGCTGACCGCCGGAGAGCTGATCTGCACGGACATAGGCTTTATCAAGAATACCGAACTTATCGATATTCTGTAAAGCAAGAAGCTTTTCCCGTTTGGAATAGATTCCGAACCTGGTTTCGAAGGTATTATGATAGCCAACACGCCCGGAGAGAACATTCTTATATACGGAGCTACGACGAACAAGATTGAAGGACTGGAAAATCCTTCCAATATTCCGTCTTTGCTCACGAAGCTTCTTTCCTTTCAGTTTGCTGATATCCACGCCATCAATCAGAACCTCTCCGTTTTGAATATCATGCCTTTTATTGATGCAACGGATCAAAGTAGATTTTCCGGCTCCGGATAAGCCAATTATCGAAATGAATTCCCCGTCTTTTACTGTAAGATTCACATCTTTCAGGGCCTGGAAACCATTCGGATAGACTTTGTCGACATGTTTCATTTCAAGCATAGGCAGTCTCCTTACTATTTCACCTATTTTAATAAACGACAAGCCTAGCCCCAATAGAGGACTAGGCTTGCTGAATTCCAAACTTCAGAAACTATTTGCTAGCGTGTTCAGCTGTCCAACGATACCTTTCACGGGCAGCATCGTAATCAGAATCCTTGCCATCCCTGTAATTTGTATGAGAGTAAATCTGATAGAGCAGGTAAGCGCCAGATGCCTTGCCATCATTATCGAGATCATAATCGGTATCGGTAGCGCCTTTTTCGCCTTTTTTGATTCCGTTATCATGGATGCTTCCGTCTTTGACGGCACCCTTAAGAGCGGTCTTAATAGCTTCTTTCTTATCGTCGTCGAGTTTGCCATAAGCGCAGACAGTATCATTCCTGATCGGGTCAAGGACAGCAGCCGTATAAGTCTTAGTAAAGACGGATTCATCATTATGATACTTGCTATCGGTCTGAACATAGGCAGATCCGTAACGGATATCGAAGAATCCGACAGCAACATCGATGACACCGTTCCTGAGATTATCAACCATTTCAGGATAGGACTTCTGTGTCGCATTAATCCTTGCTAACTTCTTGTCAGCATCGGAAAGCTGATCGTAGGCAGTTTTATCGAAAAAGCCTTTAGTATATCCATTGTCATATAAGTACTTGGTAGGATAAATGAAGCCGGAAGAAGAAGTGGCAGCCATGGTTCCCCAGACAGCATTTCCCTCATGCCTTTCATCTAAGGAGACTTCTCCATCGCCGTCTTTATCAAGAGCGGGTTTATTAAGGGCTGTACGCTCAGAATCTTTAAGTGTGAAGACAACAGAGCAATAGTAGTTGACTAAGGTCGTAGACTGCTCACCACGATAAACATATCCTTCGGCACCGTTCCTGTGCTTACGCTGCTTTTCACGGGAAGCCTCATCTAATCCCGGAAAATCATCAGCCTGGATCTTATAACCGGCACGTCCGGCAGAGAGAAGGAGGGAAACGGCACCAGGCTGCTCAATTGTCCTCTGGGCATAACCGGAAGCGGTAAGGAAACCGCCATCAATCTGACCGGCACCAAGAGCAGTGGTAGTGGCAGCATAAGTGGAACCGACATCGATGCTGAAGGAATAGCCAGGGGCATACTTGTCAAGGATCGGGGCTAAAGCCTTAGCACGGGTCAGAAGAGTGGCAGGATCATTGGACGGGACTAACTGAAGGTGAATCTTTTTGCCTTTGTTTCCACAGCCGGTAAGGCTTAAGGATAATAAGGCAAGCGCAGCAACAGAAGTCAGAGTCTTTTTCATACTGAATTTAATTCCTCCTTTGTATGAAAAACAGTCAGCAACTGAACTATGGAAGAAATCACGCAGTTAGATGCCGTTTCCGTACCCGGTCTCGGACGATAAGTAAGAGGATAGTTCTTACTTAATCGCTGAGGCGAGGAACAGAATCTTCATAACCGGATCCGATCTCTTTCCTCGTTCATTTTAATCATCATATGCCAATTACAGGGAAAAAAACGCTTACAGCAAAAGTGACTTTACCAGAAATTTCCCGTTTTCTGCCGTGTTTATCGATAATTCTTCAAATGTAATTTTTATCCTTACAATTATAGTTTTGCTTCTTCAATCACAAGAGAAATCTTAAGAAAAGCACAAATCTGGTGTGTAAACAGGCGTCTTTGACTGAGTCTTCTGACTTAAATTTTCTGCCCATGGTGAAGAGAAAGCTCATCTCCTTCCTCAAGGGATACAAGGTCTTCAAGACCAGGGAGGATTACATCAACCGCAGGAGAAGGTCAAAGACCCAGAAGAGACGAAACGACGGAGAAAAAGAGGTCTGTCCTGAATCTAAAAAATGACAGAAAGATCCACTTTAATGGTAAAACCAGTAGGAAAATCCCTAATCCATGTCTTCTCCCGGATTTCTTTGGCCGTCTTCTCATCGAAGGCAGAGAATCAATAAGGCTTTTTCGGATACTCGGCAGAATTCAGACTTCTTCTTATTCCAGAGCGAGAAGGAGAGCCATTTTAAAGGGGGTTAGTGCCTTTAAGGCATGGAGTCCGCCTTTGGCAAAATGGAACTCTTCGCCTTGCTTGACAAGATAGTCTTTTCCTTCATAGGTGATCCTAGCCTCACCTTCCAGAAGAAAGACAATCGCCTCGCCTGGGGCACGATGACTAGATAGCTCCTGCCCCTTATCTAGTGCCATAAGCACAAACTTCCTCTTCCCGTTTGACCTTAGGTCACGATTGACAATACTCTCTGGCTGATAATCAATCCTTTCCTGAAGGCGGAAAACTTCTCCTGGCTTAATCGTACAATTCATGTCTTTGCTTTCCTCTCCGGTGCGGATTTCGACATATCCGCATCCTTTCTTACTTCTCTGACCAAGAAGAACATCATTTGGGTTAAGATACAAATCATAAGGAGAAAGAGTGACCTCTTTCTCCCCTTTTTTCAGAATCAAGTCCCCGGCCAGGCAAAGATAAACCGTGGCTGAGGGATAGGACTCTGAAGAGATATCCGTTCCTTGTCCAAGGGAGAAGAAAGTGACTGCACTTTTCTGCCCCTTAAGAAGCAGGGTCGAGACAGTAAGTCCTTCCCTTGGGGGATGGATGAGAGTCAGATCCGATAGATACCCGTTTTTCATGATGTCGGCTCCTAGATAATACTATATCTTTCCTGTCCGGCTTTGAAAAGAAAGAAGTTATTCCATATTCTTTATCTTGTGGTATATTATCTTTGTAAAAGGTGCATTATTATGAAAAAGAAAAATATTCTGCTCTGCCTTTTTTCTCTCCTTTCCTCTTGTGGAAATAGTAAGGGGATCGACTGTTATTCCATCACTGTCTTAAGCGGTGGAAAGGCCATATTCCATGAGTCCTACTCTTCTTCCTCCTCTTTTGTCTATGAGTATTACAACTACAACGGCGTATACATCTATACAGACTTCTGCGAGTATCCTTATTACAATCCAACCGATGACGAAAAGAAAAAAGCCGATATTATCGTCTATCCGGACAAGGATTCAGAGACAAAACTAGTCTACACGTATTCCCGCAAAGTCGGTTCGGTCAGAAAAGAGGAGAACTATTATTACAATTCTTCTACCAAAACAATCGATGCGGAAACTGAGTTTTCGAAAGAAGCCGACCAGGAAGAGGCCTACCGATGCATTAAAAAAGGCGGCTACTATGTCTTGGATTATCTTTACGGAAAGAGAATCGAATATTCCGGAAACGGATACGTCATCCGCCAGGATAGGACAGAAAAAAGCCTAGAGCGTCATTATTTCGTTGAACTTGGCGATGATAGCATCGTATCGTACGACGAAAAAAGATTCTAAACGGCAGGGGGACTTCCCTGCTTTTTTCTTCGCCAGAGAATGACTTGGTGTCCGATTCCCATCCCAAAGAGAGCAAACGTAATGACATACAGGGAAATGACTAAGACATCATTCAGATAGATTTCCCATGCGGCCTTTTTCCGGTAGGCTACCTCTCCTTTCCTAAGTCCGTCAAAGGCTCCGGAGTTGACTATCCTGTAGCAGACATTCTTGAGCGATTTTAAGACCACATGTTTCCCGCTAAGGGAAGCAGAGAGAGGATAGAGATTCTTCAGGGAACGGCTTTTGAAGCCGGAGAAGGCAGTCCTATAGACGTCGTTTCCGCTTCGCATCATGGCATCCCTGTTTCCTTTTACTCCATAGTCCGAGATGACCGCCCCGTTAAATCCCCACTCCTCTCGGAGGACGTTTGTGTTCAGGGCGTAATTCCTGCAGTTCCTCACCGGTCCTATTCCGTTGAAGGACGTCCTTATCCCCCTGGCGGCTCTCCTTATCTTCGTTTCCTTCCTGGCGTCTCCCTCTAGATAGGAAAGAGACCTTCTTGCCTTCTTCAGGCAGATTTCGAAAGGCTTCAGATAGATTTCCCGGATCGTCTGTTCGTCAGAAAAAACCATCCTCCTGTCCCCTCTTCCGCTTTCCTGTTCGTTTAGGGCAAAGTGCTTCCTATAGGTATACACGCCATAGTCGGCCGCCCCGGAGACGATTTTTGCTCCGATTATGCCGCACCTAAGAGGATCCTCGCTGACATATTCCCCGTTTCTTCCTCCGAAAGGCGAGCGATGGATGTTCCTTCCAGGGGCGTAGAGTCCCTGGACATCATGTGCCCTTCCTTCCACTCCCCTAGCCTTTCCTCTCTTGTAGGCAAGAGCGGAATTGAAAGTGCAGGCGGTAAGAGTCTCACTTGCGTAGACAGAAAACGCCTCGTTTTTCTTTTGCCCGAAAGTGGAATATCCGTTCGGCCCGTCCCTTTCTTCCGTGGAGAACTTTCCAATGGTGTCAACGGCTCCGCTTTGATAGGCCCCGTAGCCAAAAAGGGCGCCAAGCTGTTCTTCTTCCTTTTGAGTAAAGGAAATCTTAGAAAGAAGGGCATCCCATTTTTCCGAGTCATAGCTTTCCCCTCGCATAGAGGAGAGAGTCAGAGAGGAATCCCTTGCCTTGCCGAGCGGGGAAGAGTCATAGACAAGGGAGCCTTCTTCGTCGCCGAGAAGAGGATGGGAAGAGGAGAAGTTCTTATAGGAGTCAAAGACGGATTTGTACTTTTCGTCAAGATGGTACTCCTTTCCTTTTGGAAAGGAAGGATAGGTGGAGGAGAAGTCCTTACGGGAAAGAAGAAGATGGTTTTCTTTCCTATACTCCGTGGAAAGAGAAAAACGATTGGTTGCGGCAACATAGGCTTTGTCGACCTTTTTCTCTTTTACCGAATTTCCATACTGGTCAAGGCGGGATTGGGCATCTTTCTCACTCTGTCTTGGATTGGTGTTATCATAAAACACGGAATCGGAAACGTGATAAACAAACTGATCATACGATTCATGGGAGTTCTTTCCTAGATAGATGGTGTAATCCCCTTCTTCGAGGAAATAGCATCCAAAGGTGGAATCGCTGTTCTGGTGGGAAGAAAAATAGGAAGCCCTATCCTCAAGGGCGAAGGAAAGAGAGAGAACTTCGCTCTCTCCTGGCTTTAATAGGCTGGTCTTAGAGAATGCAATCAGGTTCTTCCCTGCCTTCTCAATCCCGTTTTCCCTGTCGAATCCACTATAGGGTGCCCCATAATAAATCTCTACGGCATCCTTTCCTGCCCTTTCTCCCTTGTTTGTCACCTTTACCTTCCTTTGAATCGAGCCGTTTTCCTCCTTATAGGAAATCAGCTCCTGGTCAAAAGAGGTATAACTAAGCCCATAGCCAAACGGATAGGCAACAAGGGAATCATAATCGATTTTCTTCTCCCTGTCGGCGGTCTCGTAATACCGGTAGCCGACATAGATTCCTTCTTTATAGCTGACAAAGGAAACCTTGCTTTGATTGTCCCTCTGGGTGACATTATCAAAATACCTTCCTGCACCATCATAGGGTTTTGTCCCGGAGAGGCCGAAGTTCACGCTTGAGGGAATCGAAAGGAAGTCCTTAACGAAAGTATCGACAGTCTTTCCCGAGGGATTGATATGGCCAAGAAGAACATCATCGACAATCCGGTAACCTCCGCTTCCCGGAGAAGGGAGATAAAGAATCGCATCCAGTAAGGAGGTCACGTCATCGCTAAACTCAATCGGATTCACCCCCGTATAAAGAAGGATGCTCTTTCGGCAGTTCTGCTTCCTTATCTGTAAGGTTTTTTTCTCCTCCCTTGTCAAAGAGAGGGCGTGTCGTTCCCCGCTTTCATACCCGTCCCTTTTAAAGTCGCTGTTCTCTCCTCCGTCTCTGGAGATGACCCTGAGCCCAATGGTATTTTTCCTCTCCTTCTCCCTCCCCAAGTAGGAATCCGCCTTGATGGTATAAATCAAGGAAGTGCCTCCGGCTTCCTTCGCCTGATTTACTTTAGAGCTTCCCCTTGCACTTTTCAGTGAAAGGACGTTCTTTTCGTCTTTTGTGATCCCTTCGATTTTTCCGTTTACGGAAAAGCTCTCCTTTAAGGCAAGGGAAAGGGAGTCCTTTTCTTCCTCTCTTCCGCTCCAGTTGCTTGACCCTCCCAAAGAGGAAGGATGGGAATAGGCATAGCCGAAAGGAGAAAGGATGTCGTCCTTGGAAAGAGGAAGACAGCCGTTCCCGTTCTTTAAAAGGACAATGCCTTCCTTGGCAATCTCCTCATTGGTTTCAAGGGCCAAAGAGAGAGCCTCCTCCTTGCTTTTTTTCTGATAATAGGAAGTATCCCTTCCTTCACTCAGGTTATTTTTCTTGACTAGTTCCCCTTTCCCGAAATAGGTATTCAAGGTCGGAGAGAAAAGAGAAGTGAAAATCGGGATAAGCAAGGCGAGGGAAAGAGTCAGGGCGCCAAGTGGGCCGCAAAGAGAGAATAGGCGGTCTTTCTTCACTCTTTTTCTCCTTTTCCTTTCGTTCCTCCCGCCTTGAAAAAGCAGGCGAAGAAGGTGAACCTATGGTCTTTGCAGAAAAACTGACAGCTTCCCTTATACTTTCCGACGATATAGGCAATCGACTTTGTTCCGTATCCGTGGTAGGAAGGGTTGCCCTTGGAAAGAGGAAGTCCGTCCTTGAAGAGGATTTCCTCGCCTACATAGTTCTCTTCTTTCAGGGAAATGACGTTGTTCTTTTCCACGGCATGGAGGAAGATGGACTTTTTTTCCTCATCTTCCTTTCTCACTGCCTTGATGGCATTGTCAAGGACATTCTCGAAAAGAGAATAGACATCCACATTATCCCTGAAGGAAAACAGGGATCCGTCGATAATGGCATTGAGTCGGATCTTCTCCTTATGGCAGATCAGGGACTTTTCCGAAAGCACCCTGTCGATGACCGGATTACCGGTCTTGATTCTGGAGTCATAGACATCGATGGCATTAGAAAGTCCAAGAAGAGTCTCCTTCTGCTCCAAAGAGAGGTTAGAGGAATTCAACGACTCGAGCGCATGCTTTAGGTCATGGCATTTGATGTTGATAAGTTCCCTTGTCTCCTTACTGGAGGCAAACTTATCGTTCTGGAACTTCAGGGCCTGCTCAAGCCTCTCCTTTTCTCCGCTCAGCTTAGTGGAATGGAAAATGTTGTACTGGATGGCAAGGATGAAAAAGCAGGCAATCCTGGCATAGAGCTTAGTGGCAATCACGCCGGCAGGGTCTTCCACGCTCTGGGCATACCTAGAGAGGATGTTGATGACCAGGATAGAGGCAAGAGAGATAAAGAGGACGGAGTTGTTGCTTAACTTTGCCACACTGTTCTTTTTCATCAGTTTGACAAAGACGAAGTAATAGACAGTAAAGCTTGCTCCGAAAAGAAGAAAATAAAGAAGAAGCTCAATGGCCTTTTTATCCGACGATGGGATGATTTCCCTTGCTAGCTTCCAAAGGTTATCGGCAAAGTTCTGCACGGTATAGGCAGAGGAGGCAAGAAAGAGGACATGCTTGATTTTCCTGCCAAAGGTCAAAACAAGCGGAAGGAGGGAAAGAAGGAAAAGAAGAAGGAAAATAGTCCGGAACCAGCCAAAGCGCAGATCGACGTCATAGTAAATCAGGATTCCCGAGAGAGTCAGAAACAGGACTTCATACCCCGCAAAACGGACAATCCAATACGTCTTTTTCTTCGCCGAAAGAAAAGTGATCAGTTCGGCAATCATCAAAGGAACAACGAAACGATAGAGATAATAGATAACGGCATCTCCAAAAAGATAGTTATCGTACATCCTATATTTCGTCCTTTAAATAATCTGCCAATGTCTCAAGGAATTGTTTCTTCTTTGGACGGGAGATGGAGATAATCGTTCCACCCCTGTCGATAGTGCTGTCCCCGACAGAGACTTTATCGCAGTATTTCAGGTTGACCAAGAAGGAATTATTGCACCGGAAAAAGGAATAACGGCAGAGTCTGTCCTCATAGTCCTTGATTTTCCCCCGGAATTCGATGGTTTCCTTCTTCCTTCTCACCTTGATGGTATGGGAAGAGACCTCCAGATAAAGAATGTCGTCAAGGGAAATCTTCTTGACCGTGCTTTTATTTGAGAGGACAAGGTAGTGCTGTTCCTTGTCCTTCCTTCTTTCCCTCACCTTGTCAAGAAGGAAGAAGAAATCAAACCGGACAATCGGCTTGACCACATAGCCAAGGGCATTGACCTCATAGCCCTTGACCGCATACTGGGCAGAATGGGAAACGATGATAATCGGGACATAGGGATCAATCTTGCGCAGTTTTCTACAGACTTCAAGTCCGTCCCTCTGCGGCCTTTCGATGTCCATGAACAAAACATCCGCGTCTCCCTTGTATTCTTCAAGAAAGGCCAGTCCATCGGAATAATCCTGGACATGAAACTCAATACCCTTCTTTTTTCCGTACTCTTGAAGGTATCCGTGGATAATCTGATGATATTTTCCGTCGTCTTCGATGACGGAAACTTTGACTGGTGTATTCATGCGAAAAGAAAAACCGCCTCTTATTCTACCACGGCAGAGGCGGTTTCTTTCTTTCAGTTGATGGCTCCGAACTTCCGGATGACGAAAAGCCTAAAACGGGCACTGATTCTTCCAAAGGCGTTGTTTCTCGAAGGGAAGAAGACAAAAGGATGGCGGACAAGCCTTTTATACTGCTTTAGGTCATCGTCCTTCCTTCGACGGAGGAATTCGCCCTTTTCCGTCTTGCAGGCTGCCTTATCCTTCCTCGAAGTATAAAGAAGAGGGGCGGTGACCATCCTGATCAACTGGTGCTTCCTGAGTTTATAAAGCTGTCTTTCCGTCTTCTTCCTCTTAGGAAGAGAGACGCTCTGGAAACTAAGGAAGGCAACGTGCCTAAGATCCTTGTTCCGCTTAATGAGATTGTTTGTCTGCCTGGACTGTCCTTCCCGGCCAAGAAGATACTGGTAGAAAGGAACATCGATATACCTCAGCTTCTTGATGAAAGGAAGAGGGGCATAAATCCTATAGTTATCCTCATAGAAGCAGTGTTCGGGAAGAACAAGCTTTGCCTTATCCCGGAGGAGGGAAGTGGAGTAGACGACGGAATGAAGGGTCAGGTTTCTCGCTGCATCAAAGCGTTTGATTTCCCCTATCGAAACAACCGTGTCCTTCTTGACGAAGAAGCCATAGCGGATCGTCTTTTCCTTTTTCCTCTCCTCGCCGTGACGGTAGGTATAAGGCCTTAGGATCCTATCAAGGTCCCTATGGTCCTCCCTAGCCTTCAGCAAGGCGGAAAGTCCGTCCTTTTCCACAAAGTCGTCGGAATCGACAACCTTAAAGTATCTCCCAGAGGCAAGGGAAAGGGCGGTGTTGATTGCCCCGCCGTGCCCTTTATTCTCCTGATGGACGGCTTTCACAATGCCCGGATACTTCTCCTGGTATTCCCTGGCAATCTTAAGCGTCCGATCCTTTGATCCATCGTCAATCACCAGGATTTCGACTTTCTCCCCGCCAGGAACGAGGGAATCCAAGGCACGATGAAGATAGGATTCGGAATTATAGGAAGGAACACAGAACGAAATCAGTTTTTCCTTCATAATCAAGCCTTCTGTTTTTTCCTCTTCTCCTGTTCTTTCTTCCTCTTCTTTTTAAGTCTTCCCCTCTTATTGAGATGATGAAGACCCTTGAAGAAGTGTCCGTTGAACATCCTAATCAGGCCGTCAAGCTGGGCCATACTCATGGCTCCTCCCGTCATCCGGGAAAGAGCACGGACCGGATTATAGTATACACCCCTAATCAGGGTATTCGCCGTCGTACGCTTTCCGATAGCCTTAAGGAACTTGATGGCAAAGCGGATGGCACCGGCAAAACGGCGTCCGGTCCAGCCTTTGGCATAATGGAGATCGCTGATAGAGGAATTATAGTCGACCTTAATCCGATGCTTCTTGATATAGGAAGTATCATCCTTAGGGATAGGGTGGCCAAGAAGGGCTTCAAATTCCTCATCCGGGATCTGACGGACATCCCCGGAGAAATAGTGGGGAAGCTTTTCTTTGTCATAGAGAGAAGAAGCATCGACGCCTTCCTTATGGATTTCTCCCTTCAAAGGGAAGTCGACACTGCTTGGTCCGACATAAATCTGATAGTTGCCCTCTTCCACTTCAAACTTATTGTCCTTGACGGAGAAGAAGCGGAAAGAGAACTCATCGAAGGGAATAAAGACTTCCTTCGTCTCCTTAGCCTTAAGGAAGACCTTGGCAAAGCCTTTTAGTTCATAGGGGGCACGGAAGATCTTGGAATCCTTCCTTCCGATGTACCTTTGGGCGATTTCCTTTCCCTCGACGTCTCCGGTATTCGTAACGGTAAAGGAAACCCCTTTGTCCGACACGTTCAGGTTATCGTATCTGAAAGTCGTGTAGCTTAAGCCAAAGCCGAAGGGGAATCTTGCCCCGGAACGGCAGAAGCCGTTATAGTAGCGGTAGCCGATAAAGAGGCTCTCCCGGTACTCGATGTTCTTATCGTTCTTTCCAAAATGGTCGGCAGAAGGACAGTCGGCATATCCATAAGGATAGGATTCCGCGAGCTTTCCGGACGGATTGACCTTTCCGGTCAATACATTGAGAATCGCTCTAGCCCCGGCTTCGCCGGCAAGATAGGCGTGAAGAATCGCATCGACCCGGTCGGCAAAAGGCATTTCGATCGGAGCGCCGCATTCAAGGACAAGGACGATTTTCTTTCCGGTATGGTACAGGGCGGAAATCAGTTCCCGCTGGTTAAGGGGAAGACGGATGTTGGCACGGTCGATGCCTTCGGCCTCGCTTACTTCGTCAAGGCCGGCGAAGAGAAGGATGACATCGGCCTTGTCGGCAAGCTTAAGGGCCTTATCAATCCTGCCCTGGCTTTTCTTTCCATACCGTTTGAAGCCTTTTTCATATCCGACGACATTCAGCGGATACTCTTTTAAGACCTCATTGATCTGATCGACCTTCAGAGGATTGACAACGGAACTTCCGGCACCCTGGAAACGCCTGTTTTCGGCAAAATCTCCGATAATGGCAACCTTGGTGTTCGGCTTAAGCGGAAGCAAGGCATCCTTGTTCTTAAGAAGGACAAGGGACTCTTCCGCGACATGCTGGGCAATAAGGTGGTGCTCCTGCTTATCGAAATCCTTCGGAGCCCCTTCTAAATTCTTCTTCGTGGTAAAGATGACATCGAGGAGACGGTCGACAAGAAGGTCGACGTCCTCTTCCTTGATTCTTCCTTCCTTGACGGCCTTGACGACTTCCCGGTTTGTTTCCCCATCGGTCGTCGGCCTTTCCAGTTCGGACTGGGCCTTGACTGCCTCGATGCGGTCGTTGTCTCCGCCCCAGTCGGACACGACGATTCCTTTAAATCCCCAGTCCTTGCGGAGAATGTCGACAAGGAGGTGGACATTCTCGTTGGCATAGGTCCCGTTGATTTTGTTATAGGAAGACCTGACGGAAAGAGGCTTAGCCTCCTTGACCGCCCTTTCAAAGGCAGTCAGGTAGATTTCCCGCCTTGTCCGTTCGTCCAGGACGGAGTTTGAGGTGATGCGGCGGATTTCCTGGTTGTTGCAGGCAAAATGCTTAAGGCAGCAGCCGATTCCGTTTTCCTGTACGCCGGTGATGTACCCGACGGCAAGTTTTCCGGCAAGATAGGGATCCTCGGAGAAGTACTCGAAATTCCGTCCGCAGCGGGGGTTGCGTTTCCTGTTGATGCCAGGACCTAAGAGAACCGAGACGTCGCTGACCGCGGCTTCCTCGCCGATGGTCTTTGCGGCCGTCTTGACTAACTCAGGATCCCAGGAATTGGCCCTTGTCGCACTTGTCGGCCTGCAGACGGCGGGGATGGAAGGGTTTAATCCAAGATGGTCTGCCGCCTTAGCCTGTTTCCGAAGTCCGTTCGGGCCGTCGGAGAGGAAAATACTTTCAATCCCAAGTTCGGGAATATCCTCAGTCTCCCAGAAGTTCTTTCCGGAGAGAAGCGAAGCCTTCTGCTCCAGCGTCCTTTTTGAAATGATGTCCTGATATTTCATTCTGTTCCTCCTAAACAGCTAAGCCGCTTTCCTTTGCCTTAAGGAGAAGAAGGTTATATTCGTCCCGAAGCTTCTTTTCTTCCACCGCCTGCTTGGCAAGGATCTTTTCCTGTTTTTCCTTAGGAAGGGCGGCAAACTTGGCTTCCTTAGCCTCCTTTGCCTGTTCCTTCTTCTTCTCGGCGGCTTCCTTCTTTTCCTTTGCTTCCCTTTCCTGCTTTTCCTTCTTAGCGAGATACTTCCCGTTTTCCTTGTCAAAGTCCAGATGCTTCTTCTCGCAGTCCGCTTTAAGCTGGTGGACACGGGCTTCCTCGAGCTGTCTTGCAACCTCTTCGTCTTCCCTCTTGGCCCGGTCTTTGGGAGTAATCCACTCCTTGCCTTCCTTCAGGCAGAGGTCCTTCTGATGTTCTTCGATGGTCTCATTGTCAAGCTTCGTGAACTTTTCGACAGTCCTTGCCAAGAACCTAAGGGCCCTTGCAAGATAACAGACGCCTTCGACAAGGAAGCCTAGGATCGTATGGACAAGCTTCTGGTTCTCCCTTGGGGTTACGGCATTAAGACCGGCAATGATGCCATTGCAGACACCGGACATAGCCACCATGATGGAACCATATACGGCCCTAGTGAAACCATCCGTTCTCTTTCCATAGAGGGCTTCCTGATGGTCGAGGACGTTGGCAAGAAGGGCTAAGGAGATGTACCTGGCCGGAGCGGTACCTAAGGCCTTGACGCAGAAAGAGGTGACGGAGATAGTGGAGACGGCGGCGGTGGAGGAGAAGGAAGGCATCAAACAGGCAAAGGCAAGAAGAGAGCCTAAGAAGGCGAGAAGGGAGCCGCCGACAATCGTCTTAGCCTTGCCGAACTTATTGGCAAGAGGCCAGACAACAAGCCTTCCTAAGGCTGTAGGGATGGCACCGACAGTGTTAATTATGGACGAAAGAGTCGTTCCGGAGGTCATGGCCTGGGAATAGAAGGACCTGTCGTTATTCTTCCTCTGTCCGCCGAACTGATAAAGGAAGAAGAAGACGATAATAAGCCACCAGTATTTATCCTTGACACAGATCTTCCTCTGTTCTTTCCTTGTCGCGCTCTTTACTTCCCTCGTATCGCCTTCCTTATTGGTCGCATTCTTGATGTTCTCTTCGGTAATGCGTTCACGGGTGAAGTAATACTCAAGAAGACAGCCAAGGACAAGGCAGACAATCCTGATGATCCTTAAAATGGTCCACTTGCTGTTTGCCTGGGAAGGGGAGATAAGTTCTTTAATCTCCTCCGTGGCAATTCCATTGGCTTTCGCATAGGTCGTGGCATCATTAAGGGAAGTGAAGGTCTCTTTGACGCCGCTAACGGAATACTTGGGAAGAAGGCCGATTAAGTCGACAAGAAGACCTCCAGCCCTTCCCGAGACGCCAGATGCCCCAAGCTGGGCAGCCATGATGCAGGTAGAGAGAAGTCCGCGCTTCCCTCCGTCGCGGGTGGAAAGATTAACCAAAGCAGAATGGGAGGTGTAGTAAATCGGCCAGGCCAAGGCGTAATAAAGGTTATAGCCTACGGCGATGACAATCGATGCCCTAAGATTCGATGTGGTTCCTCCGGCCCCGGCAGGAAGGGGGACTAAGAAGAGGACAAGGAGGGCAAGGGCGATAAGCGGCCTTCCTAAGAGAATGAAAGGACGTGCCTTTCCGGCAAGAGTGGGCTTGCGTTCCCTTAATTTTCCTACAAGCAGGTTTCCGATGACGATGACGATAGAGGAGACAATCGGCATCAGGGTCTCAAAGAGAGGATTCCACTCCTTGAGCCTTAATACCTTGTCCCAGTACTGGATAAGCCACCTGTTGACTACGCCATTGCTGATTAAGGCAAGAAGAGGGCCGATCAGATAGCCAAGTCCCGCTTCCGGGAACAGGGATACGGCGCTTTTCTTGATTTTGGATGAGAATAGGGGGGTGGTAAACACGGATTTCTTCTCTTTAGTCTTTTCCATAGAAAAGGTTCTCCTTTGGTAAGCGTTTACAGAAAGGATAATACTCTTTCTTTGTTTTTGGTGATTATCGGCACAGATTGATGCTTTCGTGTCGTAGATTGTCTCTAGGTAACGCTTACCAAAGGATAACACGTGGCAGAAAAGTGCTTTCCCTAGGGTATACTTAAAGCATGATGACAACGGTTTATTACACAAGACACGGACTCACCGAGTGGAACAAGGAGAATAAGACGCAGGGACGCTTTGACATTCCTCTTTCCATAGAGGGAAGAGAGCAGGCGGAAGGACTTAAGAAGTCCCTTGCCTTAGTTCATCTAGACAAAGCCTATTCCTCCCCCTTATGCCGTGCCTATGAGACGGCAGAGATTGCCCTTCAGGGACGGAAGATAGAAATTGTCAAGGATCCAAGACTATTGGAAATCAACTATGGCGACATCGACGGGAAGAGCCGCTTTGATCCTTTCCTCAAGGAGAATTCGGCCAGAGTCGCCTACCACTATCCTCACGGGGAGAACTATTTCCAGGCAGCCTGCCGGATCTATTCCTTCTTCGATGAAAGGAAGGAAAAGGAAAAAGGAAAAAACATCCTTGTCGTCGGCCACCAAGGCATCTCCCGGATCGTCTATTCCTATTTCCACGACAGGAGCAACGAGGAGTTCTTTACCTTCAAGGTGGATAACTGCCAGCTAATGACTTTTGTCCTAGACGACGGATCTATTTAGTCTGTGTATCCGAAGAGGTCTTCTCTTCTTCGCTTTTGACTTCCAATGTCGATAAGGAATAAATATTTCCGCTTGTCTTTCCTTCCCTGGTGAAGGAGCAGGTAAAGGATAGTTTTCCTTCTTTGTCCCTGAGTTCCTCTTTGTTCAAGGCAAGAATATAGTCTTTCCCCTTTTCTTCCCTTAGGTATTCTTTTTCCTCTCCCTTTATCGTGAGACTCCTTTTCGGGTGGATGAGTTCTTCGTCCAGTCCGTTCTTCTTCAGACCGGAGAGAAGGAAAAGAATCTCCTCTTCTTTTTCTTCATAGGAAGAAGAGGCACTAGGAAGCCTTCCCCTACGCTTAAGGTAACTATACTCGTAGGGATTGACTTCCAACAAAGAGTCGATGACCTTGCTCTTCCCCTGTAACTGCTGATTGATATAGTCTTTGTCGTTTTCTTCTAGATAGGTCTTTCTGTCGCTGAATAAGTCTACCCCTAGCGAGAGCTTATCCCCTTCAATGTCCACTCCGATACTGGAAAGCAAAGTAGGGAAGATGTCAAAGTGGGAATAGATTCTTTTCGTCTTGTTTTTCCGCGTCTTCTGGCTGTTGATGAAGCAGACATAGGTCTTCCGGTCATAGCCGTCTTTGTCCGCCTGCTTACAGAAATAGCCAGACCTAGTCTCATGGTCTCCAAGAAGGACGAGAGTCGTGTTTTCTCTCGTGTTTAAGGAGACATCCTCATTCCCGTCCTTGCCGTAGAACCAGGAGACAAAATCACTGGCCTGTCTGCTAGAGCAGGCTATGACGTTGGCATATTGGTTGCCAGGGAAATTATCCTGGCACTTTTCGCAGAGGAACCCATCCTGTTGCTTACCATTTCCGCCGACATAGAAATGAGTGTCTACGGTCAGAAAGTCATAGTTGAAGGGGATTCCTTTCTCATCGTACTGTCTTCCCTTCTCCTTGATTTCCTCTTTGGCATAATCAAAGAGATGATAGTCCCTAAAGCCCCACTGGTTTTCCACCCCTACTCCGTACTTTTCCTGATAGGTGTAGAAATCATGGATGGCATAATTCCCATGGCTCTGGAAGTACAGTTTTCTTCCGGCAAAGGAGGCATCGCTTCCGCAAAGGAAGGTCTGGTCATAACCCTGCGTATTTAGGATGTCACCTAAGGAGACGACATGCGGGAAGAAGGTTTCCTGGGTATCCCTGTTATTCTGACCAAGGGATGTCTTAAAAGGAAGCCCACAGGTATAGGAGAAAAGTGCCGCCCTTGTCCAGGTCGTATAGGTAAGAGGAGTGGCACCGTTAAGGGTGAGGGAATCAGAAAAGCATTCCCTCTCCCTAGCTAAATCCGTCAGCTGTGGAATATAGTTCTCCTGTTCATATCCGCCATGTTCCTTATCGGAATAGGTCCTTTCCCTGGATTCCCTAAAGAGGATGATGAGGTTCTTTTTCTTTTCCGGAAAGGTCAGAGTCGTTTCGTTTGGGGATACATAGTTGTCGTCGATAAATTCCGACGGTTTAGAGGCATTATGGAGGTAGTCACTGATTCCTAGGTATTGATAGGCCTTTATGCTTTCCGGAAAAGATAAGCAGAAGGAACAGACAAGGGAAAAGCAGAGAGGGGTAAGAAGGATAGCCTTCTTTCTTTTTATTTCCTTGTTTCTCCTGTAGGTATAAAGCAGAAGGGAAAGAGTAAGAAGGATAAAAAAGATGATAAGAGAAGGAAGAAGAACCTCAACGGCAAAGTTGAGGATGCTCTCCTTTGACACACCGGAAAGGGACTTCAGCTGGGTAATCAGTTCAAAGAAAGTCAGATTCTCCCAGTTATTCCTCCTCCATCTCAGGGAGAAGCCGATCCTAAGCAGGACGAAGACAAGAGAAAAGAGGAAGAAGATTCCCCTCTTCTTTAATCCGGCCTTCCTTCTTCCTCTTCCGTTAATTCTTTCCCGCTTCCATTCCATTTGTCAAAATAGTAAAGAAACGGGACAGGCTTTTCTACGAAAAATTTACAGTTCCCTTTTTGAGCTGGGGTGAAAGCGGTTACTTATTGGACACATTCGATTTGTTCTGTCGTGTCAATGACGGAATAGTAAAGGAACGGGGTTATTTTATAGGGTTTCCTCTCTTCTTTTGAATAAGGATTCTCATCATTGTAGACGATATAGGTGTTTCCTTTTTCCAGCGTGGAAGGAAGAGAGAAGACATAGCCTTTGAAGGAATAGGGGTTTTCAAAGGCAGAGCCTGGATTCTTCCTTATGACAGTGTCGACATAATCCTTTGTCTTATACTTGGTGTAGTAAAGGACAAGGGTGTAGTTTGCCTTAGGGGAGACATAGGTTGTCTCATGCTTGATCTTTTCCGAGAAGAGCAAAGCTTCACGGAAAGACTCATGGAAGATCGGAGAGATGTTCTTCTTGCAGTAGGAAAGGGAATAAGTCAATGAGAAGGAGACAAAAGAGCCAAGATAATAAAGGGTGACAAGGGAAGAAAGAGTATACTTGACAGGCTGTTTATCCTTAAAGTAGGAAAGGACGTCAAGGATTCCCTGTGCACCGAGGAGAATCAAAAGAGGCCAGATGATATTGATCCGGTTGATGTTGTTGCTTAGGATGCCCATCCTGAGTAAAGAGACAAAAAGAGCAAGTCTTAAGAGATAAAAATAGAAGTCTCGTGCCTTTTCCTTGTCCCTAAGGCCAAAAAGAAGAATATCCTTTAAACTCTTCTTGGTTCTATGGAATAAACCGATCAGGGCAAAAGGAAGGGTAAGGAAATAAAGGGTGCCATACAGAGGAATGGAATTCCAGGGAAGAGAATCGTTCTGGGTAATAAGAAGTTTCCTTCCTTCTCCGAAATTATTCTTCCAGTTCATCAGGAAATTCCCGGAAAAAAGGGAAGTGACGGAAGAGAACCGGCTTACCTTCAGTTTAGGAATATCGAACCAGAGAAGATGAATGGTCTCTTTATCAAAAACGTTCACATAAAGAAAGAGCCTTATCGGAAGGCAGAGGATGGCGACAAGAGAGAGATAAAGAACGCTATGGTACCAAGGGAAGATTCTTTTCCTGAGGAGATAAAGGAGGAAGCCGAGAACAAAGAAGAAGAGGAAGAAATAGGAAGTTCCATAGCTATAGGCAGAAAAGGAGAGCAGAATGGCGGAGAAATAGAAGCAGAAATAGTTCTTCCTGCGTAGGCTAAGAACAAGAAGAAGTAAGGCAAGAAGGACGAGCTCCGGAAAGAGGTTCGACTCTAGTGCCCACCGGCTTTTCCTGATATGCCACGGATTGATGGCAAGAAAGATAAGTATAAAGCAGGAAGAAGCATCATTCATAAATGTCCGAAGTGTAAAGTAAAGAACATAAAGTGACAGGCAACCCATAACTGCCATAGGAAGACGTAAGGCGATTGTGGTATTTCCGAGTAGTTTAAGGAACGGCCTAGCTAGATAAGAATAGGCCACGTTCTGCCCGCTTCCCCAGGCAATCAGATGGACAGGAAACTTCCTGCCGTTCCGGTCTATTCCATAGTTCCTGATACTAAAGGCGTCATACCCTGCACTTGCCTCATCCTGGTTTAGTCCTCCGGGGAGTGAGTCAAGCAGGCAGAGGCGGACAAAGGAACCAATGGCAAGAAACAGACAGCTAAAGGCGAGATACTGGTGTGTTTTCCAATATTCCCTGTTCTTCACCTTACGGTTTCGTATTCTGTCTATGGCAAGAGGAGAAAAGCCTGCAAGGAAAGAAAGGACGAATAGGACAATGTCGATGGTTTCCACCATTGCTTATTTCCTCCTAAGGAATTTATTATACACCCATCTTTTTTTCGATAGTGGGAAAGGATGATTGGATTATCTTCCTACTCCTTTTCTGTTTGTTCCCCATGTCTTAAAAACAAAGGGCCTTTCCATATCTTCAAACTAGTCTTGCTTTCTTTTTCCCATCGTATCCCTGTAGTCGACTAGGCAAAGAGAGAAAAGGAAGTTCCTTTTCTTTTCAGAATCATCGTAGTTTAGATTAAACAGTTCCTTTATCTTATTAAGCCGGTAATGGATCGTGTTTTTGTGATAATTTAGGGTTTTGCTTGTCTTCCTAAGGCTTCCTTTTTCTTTAAGATAGGTGAAAAGGGTAAGACAGAACTCTGTCTTATTTTTTCTGTCATAGTTCCACCTATCTTTGACTTTTTCATCCCTGTACTGCCTCCTTTCTCCGTTTGTCCTATCGAGGATAGGATGAAGAAAGGCATAGTCTTTTTCTAAGAACAGGGAAATCTTCTTTTCTTTCCTTTTTAAATAGGAATAGAGTTTCCTGTTCTTCTTAAAGGAAGAAGGAAACGAAAAAAGATTTGACAGAGAAAGGGATATCCTTCCCGTAAGAGAGAAGGAAGTAAGAAGCGTGTAAATCTCTTTGTACCTATCTTCGAAGGAAGAAGAAAAAAGCAGAAGGAAACCTTCATGGAAGAAATAACGTAAGGTGGGAGAGATGGCTTTCAGTTTTGCCAGAAACAGTGCAAGCCTATGTCCATTAAAGGAAGAAAGGGAAATCCTCAGGTACTGTCTAAGGGAAGAAGAATCGATTCCCTCTTCCGCAAGCCTGCCTTCCCTTTCTTCCTGAGTAGGAATCGAACCGTTAAGCAGAGATTCTAGCAAAGACAGGTAGGAAGAATCGGAAAATCGGGAAGAGGACTTCCTCCTTTTCCTTAGTGCACGGGAAAGATGAAAAAGGACTTCCGGACTGATTTGGGAAAAAGGAACCGAGTATTCAAAAAGAATAAGGACACCTAGACATCTATCCTTGTCCCGGAGAGGATAGAAAAGGCGCCGTTTGCCTCTCTTCCCTTGAATCAGAAAATCTTTTTTCTCCGCCTGAAGAAACGCCTTCGCCCTAAGTTTCCTCTCGTCAAGCCATTTCCTATCCTTCTCCCCACCATTCAGAAAGAAACGGGAAAGGACGTTCCCGTTTTCGTTAAGAAGCCTCCTTGGACAGGGAACAAGCTCGAAGTACCCTTTTAACAGGGAATCCCTGTCGGAAGAATTCTCCTCTATCTCCAGCCTCTCCTGGTAAATATCCATTTCTATTTATTCTTTCAGAACAATATACACAGCCATTTTATTCTTCCGGAACATTTAATTCAAGGAAGGACCTCACTAGAATGACATTGTCCAAATAAGGAGCAGCCATAAATATGGAAAACACAAGCAATGAAAAAAAGAAGTTCCATGGCATAGGAATCTGGAAATTCCTCAACAAGATTCCTGCCGGAACGAGGTTCGTTCCGCTTGTCATCTCCGCCATCATCAGCTCCATCTGCATTGCCTGTGGACTTGGCACCGGAAATGCGGGAGAAGGAGAGACCTTATGGGAATATCTAGGTAACCCAAGGAAGGATCTCTTCGGCAAGACCGGACAGAACCTGTTGATTGGACTTAGGCTCTTCTGCACAGGAACAAGGATAAAGCCGAGCGATTTCGGAGACGTCTTTAAACGGGGAATCTGGATTATTCTGGCAAGACTTGTCCCTGCCTATCTAGCCTCCGTACTTGTCTTCCTCTTCTGCCCAAATGGCTTTTTAGGGATTGATCCAGTCACCTTCTGTGTCTGCATCACCTCGGCAAATGCTGCCCTTTATAGGGGCATCATCCACCCTTATGCCGATAACGCAGACCGTGCCGCCTTCCCAATTAGGTGCGTCATTTCTAGGCCTCTTCTTCCATTTATCGTCATCTCCAGCCTTGGCACATCAGAAGAAGCTGCTTCCATCACTTCTAAGGTAAGGCAGATTGTCGCCCTGCTTCTTCCTTTCATCCTCGGATTCATTTTAGGAAACCTTGATGAAGACATCCGTAAGGTATTCAAGGGTGGAAATGCCATCATCCTTCCCTTCCTTGGATTCGAATTCGGTTCGACCATCAATCTGGTGCAGGCCTTCACCAGTGGAAAGGTCTGGATTGCGGCCATTGTCCTTATTCTTATCTATTGGTGCTTTACCAGGATCATTCCTTCTCTTGTCGATCATGTTATCCTTAAACGTCCTGGCTATGCCTCCATGGCATCGACCGCTCTAGCCGGTGTTGCTCTTTCCATCCCAGCGATGTTCGCTTCCTATACGTTTAAAGGTGTGGTATTCAGTCAGACCATGGTATCAAATTCCGTCCTGATTCTTGCCATCGTTCTCTTTGTGACGAATATCCTTTCTCCTTTCTTCACAAAATGGGAAAGGAATCTCTACTTCAAACGCCACCAAGGGATAAAGAGGGAAGATCCAAAGCGCATCTTCTCCCTCTCCCATCCTGAGCTTCTTTCCGCCGTCTACGATGAAAAAGGAAACTATCGCACTCATCACCATAACCATATTATCTATCCGCACATCTTCTCTCTTAAGTCCCATAAGGAAGATGTGAAAAATAATCAGGGACAGAATAAGAGGTAATAAAAAATGAAAGAAGAAAAGTTATTCCAGGTCGGTACGTTAAACAGTCTAAGGAGGGGAGACTATCATGGATCAGTCTCCGTCAAGGACCTATTAAAAAAGGGCGATACCGGAATCGGTACCTATGACGGACTTGACGGAGAGGCCATCATCTTTAACGGTAAGGCCTATGACGGAAGAGCGGATGGCAAGGTCTATGAAAGGAAAGAGGAAGATAAGCTTCCTTTCTCGACTGTCTGTCACTTCAACGATAAGGCAAAGGAAAACACTCTCTCCTTTGACTCCATCGATGAGTTCAAGGAGAAAAGGGAATCCTTCTTAGGGTCCCATAATTTCTTCTATAGGATCAAGAGGGAAGGAACCTTTACTGTCCGTGTCCGTTCCTGCTTCAAGCAGAAGGAGCCTTATGAACCTCTCTATAAGGTTGCCTGCGACCAAAGAGAGAGGGAATATCAAAATGTCGATGGCTATGTCATCGGAGTCTATTGTCCGAAATATGTCGACGGAAGGAACTTGCCGGGCTGGCATATCCACTTCCTCAGCAAGGATCTGACGAAAGGCGGACATATCCTGAAGCTTAGCGGAAAGGATATCAAGTTCAAGCTGAACGAACTTAACGGATGGGATGTCTATCTTCCCCATACCGAAGGCTTCTCCAAATGGGATCTAAGCGAAGACCTCAAAGAGAAGACTAAGGCCGTAGAAGGCTCAAGCCAGAAGTAGTTTGGTTTTCAATCCTAAGGAGGCTACTTAAGGCCTCCTTTTCTGTTGCATTCCGTCATCCGGCTAAATTATTCAAAACGTCGGATCTAATTTATTCATTTTGTCGGTTTTCTTTTATTCAAAACGTCGGTTCAATAAGTTATAATAAAAGAAAAATGAATAGGAAAACGAAAAACTATATCCCACGTGTGGCTGAGCATTCGCTAAAACACAGGCTCAATTCATCGGGCTGCGTAATCGTTACAGGGCCGAAAGCATGCGGCAAGACGACGCTCTGCCGGCAGGTTTCCCGTTCGGAAGTGCTGCTCAAGACGAACAGGGCAATAGACTTAGCAAAGGCTGACCCCTTAAGTGCTTTAAAAGGGAAGACTCCTCATCTGATTGACGAATGGCAAAAGGTACCGGAAATCTTTAATCTTATTCGGAACGACCTCGATGAAGACTATGAATTTGGTAAATATATTCTTACCGGAAGCACAACTCCTCTTGATCCCTCGAAAATTCAGCATAATGGGGCCGGACGGGTCTCATTTCTTCGCTTGAAGCCGTTTTCCCTTTATGAGTCGGGAGAATCAAATGGAATCGTCTCGCTTTCTTCTCTGTTTAATGAACCGAATAAGCCGATTACCTCTCTCTATCCTGAAGATAATCGGTTTTCTCTTCCCGATATAGCTTTTCTCATGTGTCGGGGCGGGTGGCCAATTTCCTGCAAGGCAAAAAAAGAATATGCTATAGCGGCAACAGCAAACTACTTCCACACACTCTTCTCCCTTGAAGGGGAAAGCGATGATTTTGCAAAGTTTCTTGAAAAAAAAGATATTGATCTGCTTCGCCTGATTTTAAAGGAAGCCAGCAGAAATATATCAACACAGGCAAAACACTCAAAAAGGATCAAAGATATCCTTTCTTCCGGGGAGAGAAAGACCTTAGATGATGAAACATTCAACAATTATTACTTCCTGCTAAAAAAGCTCTTTCTCATTTACGATAGGGAGGCAAGGAATAAGAACCTTCGTTCGTCTGTTGCCGTCCGTGTTGCTCCCACCATTCATTTCTTTGACACATCCATCGCCTTAGCCGCGATAGGAATTGGGCCAAAAGACTTATTAAACGACCTGAATTCTTTCGGCTTTTATTTTGAAGACTTTGCGGTCCGGGATTTATCCATCTACAGGGAAAGCATCCAGGGAAGAATCAGGCATTATCGAGACAGCAATGGGCTAGAAGTGGACTGTCTCGCACAAATCCCAAATGGGGATTATGCAGCCATCGAAGTCAAGATTTACTCGCCGGAGAATATTAAGAAAGGAATCTCTTCCCTTACCCGTTTTACCTCACAAAGGAAGGAAAACGGATTTTCAGGGCCCCTGTTTTCGGCCATTATCACAACCCATGGCCCCTGTTATCGTTCGCCAGAAGGAATCTATATCATTCCGATAACCTGCTTAAAGGACTAGAGTTTCCTTGGCGAGGGAGAAAACCTGATTCTTTCAAACTTCAAGTGAATTCAATCGTCACAAAGAAAGAATCTCTATCTTCCGTCGGCAAATAAATTTTATTCAAAACATCGGATCTAATTTATTCATTTTGTCGGTTTTCTTTTATTCAAAACGTCGGTTCCCTAAGGGGAATATCGTTTCGGAATATGGGTAAAACTGCCATTTTGAATAGGAAAGCAGGAAGAATAAAAGCGGAGAGAAGGCAAAGCAATCCCTTGAATTTTCTTCAGTTTCCCTTTTTTCATGGAATCCCTTAAAATAAAGAAGTATCCATCATGTCCCGTTTTCTTGTTACCGGCGGTGCCGGATTCATCGGATCGAACTTTCTCTCTAGGATGGTCGAAAACTATCCGGACGATTATTTTGTCTGCCTTGATTCCTTAACCTACGCCGGAAACAGGAACAATCTTTCTTCCGTAAGACAGAAACCGAACTTTTCCTTTGTCAAAGGAGACATCACGGACAGAGGCCTTGTCTTCCCACTCTTTGAAAGAGAACGTTTCGATTATGTCGTCAATTTTGCCGCAGAAACCCATGTCGACCGGTCAATTGAAAATCCAAGCCTGTTTTTTCAGACAAATGTCTTAGGGACCGCTACTCTCCTTGACGCCTCCCTTGCCTATGGAGTCAGACGGTTCCACCAGATTTCCACCGACGAAGTCTACGGAGACCTTCCACTAGACTCAAAAGAGAAGTTTACGGAGAAGAGTCCTCTTTATCCCTCCTCCCCATATGCCGCTTCTAAGGCATCGGCAGACCTCATCGTCTTAGCTTACCACCGCACCTATTCTCTTCCCGTCACAATCTCCCGTTCTTCGAATAACTATGGTCCAAACCAGTATCCCGAAAAACTGATTCCACTGGCCGTTGAAAAGGCGCAAAAAGGGGAAGATATTCCTTTATACGGCAACGGAAAGAACATTCGGGACTGGATCCATGTCTTTGACCATGGAAGAGCAATAGACAGGATAATAAGAAACGGAAAAGACGGGGAAGTCTATAATATTGGAGGGCATAACGAACTAGATAACCTCTCCATCGTGAGAAAGATTCTCTCATTCTTTCCGCACTCACCTTCGAAAATTACGTTTACAAAGGACAGAAAAGGCCATGACTTGCGCTATGCCTTAGACACAGAGAAAATAAGGCAAGATCTTCATTTCAGTCCGGAAATCCCCTTTGATCAAGGATTAAAGGAAACTGTTCTTTCCCTTTTACGGAAAGAGTAATTCTCCAAAAGCCGATTTCTTCTTTTCATCAGAAAGACCGCCCTGTAGCCAGGACGGTCTTTTCCTTTGTCGATTCTTATTTCTTCTATTTCGCCTTCTTCTTCAGGAAGAAGAGCACACCTAAGCCCCTCGTAGCAAGGACAAAGATGCCAAGAAAGACTGAAAGTGTGATAACGGCAGCATGGTTGTAGACTTTCTCGGTCTTCGTCACTGTTTCTGTCTTGGTGATGGTTTCCGTCTTGGTCTCCGTCTTGGTGATGACTTCCTTTGGATAGTCTTCCTTCACGTCGACTTGGATGGAAACAGTTAGACTGAGAGGATTGGTAACATTAAGCGGACGGTCAATCGTGCCTTGGAAGGTATACCGTCCCTTCTTTCCGCCGTAGAGAGAGGTATCGAATGTCACACCAAGTTCCTCGTCTGTCCCATCCAGGTAGTTTACTTTCACCTTGGATGGCAGGTTAAGTTCAGTGCCATCCTTGGCCTTTGTCACTTCCCTTGACGAAGGCTGCTCGATTGAGGCAATTGTCTTATATTCGCTCTCCGGCCTATCGAGGGTGACCATGATGGTCTTGGTTTCCTTTCCGTCAGCGGATATCAGGGTGATACGGACAACATGGTCTCCCGTGTCTCCTAAGACCGTGTAGGATCCGTATTCGCCATCGGCAAAGACAGGGGTAAAGGAGATTTGGCTCTTTCCGTCATACTGGACCTTATATTCATCCTTTCCCTCCTCGTAGATATTTGTCTCTTTCTCTCCGATTCTGACATTCAGCTTAGAAAGCTTAGGGGCAGTCGTCTGTTCCTCGAAGAGGCTTCCCCTGATGGCAAGGTCGTTGACCGAGACGTTCTTTCCCGCATCCTTCGTCAAAAGGAAGCGGATGGCATAGGTGGAGACGGAATCGAAGGTCAGGGTAGTCTTATCGGCAATGCTTCCCTGCTGGCTAGAGACATCCTTCCACAACGAATCGGAAAGTTTCAGCTTTTCGGAAGTTGACTTTTCCACTTTGTCAAAGGCCGTGGTATCCAGATCGCTAGCCGTCAGTTCACCGCTATAATACTGCACCTTTACCGAGGAGGGAAGAGAATATTCCCCGGTTACAAAGCTTAGGACTGCCTTATTGACTTCTTTTTTCTCGGTGTTTCCTGTATTTCCGAACACAAACCCGATATAGGGATTGGGGTCATCGTCAGTGGATTTCCACGCCACACTCTTTCCGTCGGAGAAAGCCCTGTCGGTCCCCTCTCCGGAAGCCGAGGCAAAGGAAGCCGGAATCCTGTATCCGTTCTGTCGATCGGCATAATCGGTGCTGTCTTTGCCACCTTCTTCGGCATAATATTCAATCGTGTTCCATCCCTCATTGCTGAATTGATACCAGGCAGTGGCATACTCTCCTGCCTTTAAGGCGGAAAACTCATTGACAAAACGGGTGGAATCAAAGCTGACCGGAGCATAGACAAGATTGCCTAAGGCATCCTGACTATAGGGTAACTTGCTAGGAAGAGAGGGAACACTGCCGACCTTGGCGGAAAGCTTCGAACCATAGGTGACCCGTCCGCTGCCGATGACAGAGACATCGCAGGTTGCCCTAAGGGTTGTTCCCGTGACCATGCCCTGAATCTGGAATTTTCCTGTCTTCTGCCTCCTGCTCTCAGGAATCACATTCCAGGTCACCGGATATTCGCGTACAGACCTGTCATCCCTTGTCACATTTACTGTGGACGGAAGAGAAGGTGTCTCCCCGGTGTGGAAGGAAGCGGAAGTCTTTTCAACCGATACAGGGATACGCTTTATATCGCTTGGATTGATGGCAACTTTCTTTTTCTCGGAAGAAACAATAGTTCCGTTATAATCCATCGTTGCTGTAATCTCAACATAGCCAGAAGTGATACCATAGAGCGTCTTTCCCTTGATTTCGGCCTGGCCGGTCAGATTTGAAAGCTGGTAGGAGACATTCGCCCTTGAAGAAGTGACATCGCCGCCGATCTCATCAGTCCCTTTCACTTCCAGATCGACATGTTCTCCCTCTTTCAGGCTATCTACGTTGCCGGCAAGAGACAGGGAAACGCTCTTAAGAAGCGGGCTATCCTTATTGACAAAGATTTCATAGGTTCTCGGAGCACGGGTCCTGCCTTCATCAAAGACAACGATCTTCCATGAGGTCTTTCCGGCTTCCCCCTCAATCCTTTGGACATATTCCGCCTCATCGGCCTTTTCGTATTCGACCTTGATTTCCTTTGTGGCATAAGGAACGGAAACCGTATGTGAATTCTGGTAGGCATCATAGTTAGCGACTCTGACGCCGTTGACTTTTATCCTGCTTAGAGTATTTTCTTCCGATTTCGTCACTTCACCGCTTAGGACATTGACGGCAATTTCGGAAATATTGCTCCATGTTCCGTTCTGGTTTCCGCTTCCGTCGGAATTGTTCCATCCTAGCCGGACGGCTTTTGCGGAAACAGGAGTTTTAAACACATAGGTATAGGGAGTGACGTCATTGGCACTCTTGGTTCCGACCTGGACATCATATTCCGGCTCAGTAAAGTTCCCTTTTCCGTCTGTGTCGATTTCGATTATCTGATTCTTAGGAACGTTGCAATTACTCTCACCTGTCCAGTAATAAACGGTCACACTGACAATATCCGTTTTCGCCTCAGAAAAGGTGAGACTGGCGTGATAGTATCCATCTTTATTCGTATCTTCACGCGTCTCCCAGTTTGAAAGGCCTTTTCCATCCCATTTTCCGTCATTGAGAATGCCTTTGTCATCCCAGGAATTGACAAAATCTATGCTTGCCGTGGCTTCCTGGCTGATGCTCTTTTTCGGAGCAGACTCCAGTCCGACGACTGAGACCTTGGCCTCGAATTCCTTGGCTAAGGAAGTGACGGAGCCCTTAACGGTGAACTCGCCTTTCTTATCCGTCTTAGGAAGAGTCGTCTTATCCCATACAGCATCCCTTAATTCATAGGAACCGTCGGAATAGACGACCGCCGCCTGCTTTGGCCTATTCAGGGTCGATCCGACAGGAACCTTCTGAACAGGAAGGCCGACAGAATAGACGGTCTTAATGGTAATCGAAATACTGGTTTTGACACTTGTAGTATCTACCCTGACGTTTCCTTCAAGAAGGAAAGTACCGGCCTTACTTGTCTGCTCCTTTGTAGGTGTATTCCAAGTGACTGGGAAATCCTTATCCGTTCCGTCACTGTAGTAACCCTTCACGGTAGAAGGAAGCTTAGAGACAAGGGAGGAAGGGTCCTCGGTTGCAACGAGGGTGACAGGCGCCAAAGGAGCCAAAGCAGAGAAGGTAGCCTGATTTGCCCTTTTCGCCACGTTCTTCCTCATCCTGACGGGAACAGATGACTTGCTGTTTCCGCTCCTTGTTCCCCTGAAGGCAAGAAGAGAAAGGCAGCCAAGAGTCAGAATCTTATGTTTTCTTGTGTTCTTCATTCTTTGTTTTCCTTATATGTTTTTTTCCTTCTGCGGAGCATAGTAGTAGACGACCTGCTCTTTGTCGGTCGGAAGAGACTCTCCGGCCTTGGCAAAGAGGGTTGTCACATCAGCCATAAGGCCTGTCGATGTGGCCTGAATAGAGAACCTTCCGGCATCCTTTTTGGCTTTGACGATAAGAAGTGCACGTCCGTTAAAAGCCTGACGGCGCCAGGAACCGTTATAATCCTTTGCCCGTTCCCAGGAATCGGCATTGCCATTGTCAACTCCTTCGATTTGGGCGACCTTGGCATCTCCGATATAGGCAAAGTTGATCAGGTTGTCCGCATTAGGGCAGAAATTACCATCCTTATCCTGGATTTCGGCATCAATGTAGATGAGATCGTACCCGTCGGCAGTCCTCTCCTTCTTTTCCGGAGTGAGGACGACCTTATAAGGCGTAGAAGAAGTGACGATTTCGTTCTGCCGATGATTCCGCTCCCTCTTATCGACATCCCTCTGGATTTCGGTGAAGCTTCCGTTTGCTTCCTTCTTATAGGCTTTGGCAATTATCTTCGTCCCTGCCTGATAGGCATATTGAGGTAGGTTATTCCATTCCAGATAGAGTTTGTTCGGACTATCCTTGCTCCGCTGATACGTGCTTATCAGGCTGTGGTTGGTCTTGGTGTATTCGACAAACTCTTTCCGCCCTAAGGAGGTCGCCTCTTCGCCGGGCTTTTGCAGGAAAAGCTCTACGGCATCGGCATTGGAATAGACCTTAATCGGAATCGATCCGTCCTCATTCTGCCTTTGAGCACGAAGAACCGGGTCTTCCCAGTTATAGTGTCCGACGATATGGACCCTTGGATCACTCTCTCCGTCAATCCACTGAGACTGATAGAGGTAGTAATCATCTTTTGCAAAACCGGCAGTATCGACGATGCCAAAGAAGGAAGAGTGCGGATTACGTCCCTGGAGCTGGTTCCACGGAGTAGGCTCTCCCCGATAATCAAAACCGGTCCAGACATATTCGCCGGCCATGAAAAGCTGTGTTGCGCCGAAATTTGTGCTTTCTTGGTTGATGACGCTCTTATTTTCCTGGATTCTCTTAAGATAATAGGAAGCCGTTCCGCCCCAGGGGACAGAGGAATTATCAAAGCTCGAGCACTGGTCTCCGACTCCCTCCATCCTAAGCTGCTGGGAGTTTTCGGCTCCGCCTTTGCGATAGTATCCGCGCGATTTGACTGCGGAAGAAGTCTCCGAGCCATAGAACCGCCAGTCCGAAACATCGTACTTGCTTCCGAAGTTGAGGTTGTACCAATAGTTGTATCCGACCGCATCGAGTTCGGCAAGAAGCGGCCTTGCACTTTCCTTCCACTGATTCTGTCCGATGGTGACAAATCTTCTCTGTCCGGAAGACCGGCTATCATCTTCGGCATCGACATCCGACTCATGGCAGTAGGAAACTAAGTTTTTCCTGGTCTTGAGTCCCTTTGCCTGTTCGGCAGAACCGACATTGAAATTATGGGTGTCCCAGATTTCGTTTCCGACGGACCACCTGACAATAGATGGGTAATTGCGATGCCTCTTGATGACAGAACGGACATCGAATTCTGCCCAGGTCTGTCCCTCCTTTGCATCAGGATGTGTTGCCTGTTTTTCGAAGAACCGCCAGAAATCGTTGGCCGCCTTGGCCGAATACCAGGAATCGAAGAACTCTTCGATGGCAAGAAATCCCCTTTCATCGCATGCCTGCAGAAGAGAGGAATCGGCAACGTTGTGAGTAATACGGATGGAATTGACCCCCCTATCCTTCCTTGTCTGCCTTTGGCGGTAGATGGCCGTAGGATTCGCCACGGCGCCAAGAGCGCCCTGGTCGTGATGCCTGCAGACACCTTTAAGGTTGACAAACTCACCGTTAAGGAAGAAGCCCTCTCCTTTCGCTCCACGTTCCGTGGCATCCTTATAGCTAAACCAGTCAAAGAACCGATAGCCAAAGCGGTCTAGGCGGGTCTCGATGACTTTATCGCCTTCTAAAAGCTCGCTCTGGATGTAGTAGAGATTGGGATGCTCCGTGGACCACCTCTTAGGATTTTTGACCGCAAGATCATTGACGATTTTCTTCTTTTCACCAGGCTTAAGAGAGTATTCTTGGGAAGAAAGAGAATAGTCGCCGACCTTCTCCTTGGTCTTATAGTCGAGAAGCGTGGTCCGGACAGTGAAGGTCTTTTCTTCGCTACTGGCATTAGAGATAGGGATAAGGACGGAAGTCGTTGCAGAGAAGTCCTTTGGATTTTCCGTATAGCTCTTCTTGAGGTCGGGAAGATTGATGGTAGTGCCGAATTCATCGATGTGGAGGGCATCCTGAACAAGAAGAGTGACATCACGGTAGATGCCGGAACCAGAATACCAGCGAGCTGTGCTTCCGTTATAGTCGGAAAGATTGATGACCTCTACGGCAATGACATTGACTTCGTTATCGCCGAATTTCAGATAGTCGGTAATGTCATAGGAGAAGGGCACATAACCATTTGGATAGTTCCCGACTTTTTTACCATTTACATAAACAGTGGAATCCCTATATACACCATCAAAGTGTATGGTGATTTTCTTTCCTTTCAGGGCATCAGGAACGGTGAATTCTTTGCGGTACCATCCGTATCCGCCAGCAAGATGACCGATTTCCGAAGAAACCTGTGGATCATAGTCTTCATAGATAGACCAGTCATAGGGAAGATTAACGCTTTCCCAGGCCGAGTCGTCATAATAGTTCTCATAAGGTCTGTCAGAGAGTAGATTCCCCTTTTGGAATGACCAATTGTAGTTGAAATCAATTTCCCGTTCTCCAGACTGGACCACACTGCTCTTCTGGGCAAGCAGAGCTCCTCCATCTTCTTTATCACTGATATTTGGTTCGCAATTCGATGTTTTTCGCTTCAATAAGTCCGACAATCCTAAAGATAAAGAGAGAGAAAGGGTTAGTAAAAACCATATATTTTTCTTACGCATTTTCAGTTCCTTTATGTTCGCGACTTTGGGCCAGCCATGAAAAATAATATCTTTCCGAAGAAGTCCGGTCAAGCGCTTACATTTAAAAAGAAAAGATTATTGTTTTTTACAACCATAGTAGATTTTTTTCTATCCAAAATGAAAACGGAAAAAATTGATCTTTATTTTTCTATATTATAAGATTGTTTTCTATATCTAATATAAATTAGGATATAAGTCTTTAGATTAAGTTGCCAACTTCTTTTATTAAATACATCTTTTATCTTTTTTGTTCTTTCTTGTTCCATTTCTGTTCAAAAGATAGAAAAATCCCCGGAAGAAAAACTTACCTTGGAAAGCATCATCCTATTTGCTGTCAGTCTTTCTGATTTTTTCCTCATTAAAGGATTTTTTAAAAAAAGTCTGGCAAAATCAGCATTTGGATTACACTATGTTACTATTACAGTCTGTTCTTTTTTTGTGCTGAAAAATCTTGACACATTATCCATTTGTTTTTCCTGCTTACATTGAACACAGATAGGAAATAACCAGTCTCCGTTTTATTACAATCTTTTTTGCTTTCCCCATAATATCCTTTTTTCTCAGTGACATCATCTTGCCACAGGAAAGAAGAAAGTCGAAACACTCAAGGAAAAGAAAAAGGATGAATAATAGTATCGCTTTCCGTTGGGTTTGACATATTTTTCATGTTATCAATAGAGTTCCGAGGCCAGCCTCAGGATAATCGGGCAACAACTTCCCTGCTCCTCACACCGGAAACTCACTGTTCGCTGAAGGACTATCCCGATATATTTTCCCAAAATTGTCTTCGGCATCCTGACGAGGCCGAGAAACTTTTTTTGCTCCTGCCATCTACTGGCTTCTGGAAAGGAAGGAAGCCAGAGTAGCTATCAGCAATATGGAGATACAAGGCTGCAACAAGACGTTCCCTGGCAGAACAGAAGAGATTCTGCTACCTCTAAACCTATTCCTTGAAGCGGAAGATTATCTACCTGTTGTTGAGACACGCTGCTAAGGCAGCATGACTAATCAATGTGTCACAAGATTGCCCTATTGTCAAAGAGGAAGGCGCAGGAAAAATACATTTCTAAACACGCTGAAAGAGGAGCTAGCTTTTAGGACGTGCCGTCTATCAGCTCCCAAATCCCGTCACCCGCCTCTGTGCGCAGAAAGACACTCTTTCCAACGATCAGCCTTTCCATTACAAGCACGAGCTTTCAGAATTCAAAAGCAAATCAAACAGAAGTCAGACCAACCTAGAAAGCCATCCCTGCTCATTTCTTACTCGCAAATAAATGGAGGAATGATCTTTGATTACCCGTTACCGCTTTGTCCGACATATTTATTCCAAAGTCCATTAACCGAAATCAGATAAACCACTTTGTGAGAAGCACAGCTGGTCTTGTGTGCCAGTTCTTTCTCCCGTATTCCTTTATGTCATAGAAATGCTTAAGCGAAATAATCCTGCTTTCATTTTCCTTTGACCATCCTTTTTCTATCCTGTATAATGCAGAGAGAAAGGGGACCAATACAATGAGATGGTTCAATAGTCTTCCTCGTCTTATCCAGTTACTTCTTCTTTTAATCCCTGGCGTCAACTGGGTAGTCGAGATCATCGTCCGTGTCAGTGCGCTTATCGAGAAGCCGAATCTTAACCACATCCTCGGATTCATCTTCGGCGTCTGCATTCCCTGCATCGGCGGCTGGGTCGACTTCATCTGGTGTCTGCTCTTCAACCACCTTCTCCTCGCCGCAAACTAGGAAGGAAAAATCCGCGCCTCATGGCGCGGATTTTCTTTTGATTCAAGCTTCCTTACCTAATGAATAAAGTTCAGACGGTTTTCTCTTTCCAGGGATGGCTTCTCTACCCCTTCTTTTTCTCCGGCCTTCAGGCAGAAAAGAAGATAGGCCCTATTCTTGGCAAGGTTTCTCCTTGTCTGCAGGCCTTCCCTGTCTTCTTTTGCCTCTCCCTGCCTGCAGCCGAATACGTTATTCCAATAGGTGGAGCCGACAACAAACCTATTGGCTATCGTTGCATACTTATTCAGAACATCAAAGGTGGTGGAAGTCCCACCCCGTCTTGCCACGGCTATGCTTGCACAGGGCTTAAAGGCAAAGGCCTTCCCACAGGAATAGAACGCACGGTCAAGAAGAGAAAGAATCCGTCCGCTAGGATGGGCATAATAAACCGGAGAGGCAAAGACAAAGCCGTCTGAATGTTTTGCCTTTTGGATAAACTCATTGCAGACGTCATCATTAAAGATACAGCCTTCTTCCTTGCACTGCCCGCAGCCGAGGCAGTCACGGACAGGCTTTGTCCCGATCTGAAAGATTTCACTCTCAATCCCTAAGGAAGAGAGTTCCTTTTCCCTCTCCTTTAGAGCTATCCTTGTATTTCCCTGTGCATGGATAGAGCCGTTTAACCTTATAACCTTCATGGATTTTAACCTCCTTTTTGGTAAGAACTTTAACAAAAAAGGTTTCCTTTTTTAAAGAAACCTTGTCTGTCGATTACTTTTCCTTCTTTTCTTCCTTGAGGATGTCCTCAGGTTTTTTGTTGATGAGGTCTAACCGGAGATTTGCCTTCGGCTCCTTTGGATTCTCTTCCTTTTCTATTTCCTCAGGATTATAGATGACATACTTGTCGACGGTGGAATAGATAGCCATCCTCCTAGACAGAGTAACCCAGGAGAACTCAATCAGGAAGAATAGGGGGAAGCAGTACTCAAAGAAGAAGACGGGGACGAGAATAAGGACGATAAAGGAGAATCCGGCGATCCTGTCGCTCTTGATGCTTCCTAAAGCAAGAATGAGTGAATTTTTGATTATGGTCTTACTATCAAGATTCCTTCTTACCTTCCTTAGGGCATAATAGGCAAAGACGGTGGCAAGATACCTCTGAAGGAAGACGGCGGCTATCCAGACGGCAAGCAGATAGTCTGCCGCCTTGAAATTGATCCTGCAGAAGACAAATAAATAGCCAAGCGCGGCTTCGCCAGAAGCAAGAAACAGACCAAAGAGAACGTTGGAAAGAGAGAAATTCTCTTTCACCTTCCGAAAGAAAAGACGGTATCTTTTCTCTGTCTTTCCCGAGAGGAACTGATTGAAGCACTCGTTCCTTGCGACAAAGGAAGGACCGATGAGAATGATGGAAAGAGACATGGCTAAGAAGAAAAGATTATAAAGAAGCCTTGTATCGGCATAACCGATAAGGAGGTTGATATAGTTGGAAAAAGGAGAATCCTTCCGGGAAAGGGAGCGATGGAAGAATGTTTTCTTTTTCCCTTTTTCAGTCCCGTTTTTCATGCCTTAGGCCTCCTTATCGGAAATTGTTAGACGTCTAGACGGACCTCTTCACTCGGTTCAGGGAAGGAGAGGGTATTGGTCGTGTTGGGATCAAAGACGTAGCTCTTTTTGGGATCGATATAGATTTTCACATCATCCCCGGTCTTGACGAAGTACTTCGAGGGAATACGGGCGATGGCGGCTTTACCCGCAAAGTCAAAGTAGAGATAGAGTTCCGAACCTAGGTATTCGGCAATCTTGACATGGACCTTATAGATGAAGTTAGGATCAAGGGAATCAATATTTGAAGAAGTGACAAGTCCAATGGATTCCGGACGGATACCAAGTTCCGTCTTCTTTCCATTTAGCTTATCGAGCTGATGCTCCTTGTTAAGAGAAGAAGTAACATCCAGCTTATGGCCATTTAAGGTAAGGAAGCACTTATCCCCTTCCATAAAGACATCCACAGGAAGGAAGTTCCTTTCCGGAGAACCGATAAAGCCGGCGACGAACTTGTTGCAGGGACGCTCAAAGAGATTCCGCGGAGTATCAAACTGCTGAACGACTCCTTTATCAAGGACGACAATCCGGTCGGCAATCGTCCTTGCCTCGGTCTGGTCGTGGGTGACATAGACAAAGGTCGTATCCAGTTGCTTATGGAGAAGGGAAATCTGGGAACGCCTTTCCGTACGGAGCTTAGCATCAAGGTTAGAGAGAGGCTCATCGAGGAGGAAGACCTTCGGGGAGCGGACCATGGCACGGCCAAGGGCGACACGCTGGCGCTGACCGCCTGAGAGGTTGGCCGGTTTACGGTCAAGGTAAGGCTCCAAATCAAGAATCTTGGCGACAGTATGGACCTTCCAGTCGATTTCTTCCTTCGTGTACCGCTTTGTCGTTCTTACCGCATTCAGGAACTTTTCCTCATGTTCCTTGTCCCTGTTCTTCCTACGGACAATGGCCGTGGCAAGTTCCCTGCGGGAGGCAATCTCCCGCTCGGTTAGCTTTCTCACCTTAAGCGGGAAGGCGATATTCTTGTAGACAGTCCTGTTCGGATAAAGGGCATAGCTTTGGAAGACCATGGCGATATCCCGGTCACGGGCAGGGACATCGTTGACTTTCTTTCCGTCGATACGGAGCGTTCCGGCGGTGATATCCTCAAGTCCGGCTATCCTTCGCAAGGTTGTGGACTTTCCGCATCCGGAAGGACCGACAAGGATAATGAATTCCTTATCTTTGATTTTCAGATTCAGATTAGGGATGACCGGCTTTTTGGCACCGGGATAGACTTTGACAACGTTTTCAAATTCAATACTGGCCATAAAAGACTTCTCCTTTCGATTTAGCCTTTCACCGCACCGGCGGTGACGCCTTTGATTATGTACTTCTGTCCGAAGAGGTAGAAGACGATGATAGGGATCCTAGTCAGAACAATCCTGGCCCTCATCCTGCCGTAGTCGGTTGCACCATAGGAGCCATTGGCAACCATCTGGATGGCGACAGGAATAGTCGTCTTTCCTATCGTGGTGCCAAGAACCATGTTCGGAAGAAGATAGTCGTTCCAGATCCACCTGACATTTAAGATGGCAATGGTGATGGTGGTCGGCTTAAGAATCGGGAAGACAATCGTAAAGAAGGTCTGAATCGGATTGCAGCCATCAATCCTGGCCGCCTCCTCTACTTCCACAGGCACGCTCTTGACAAAGCCGGAATACCTAAAGACGGATAGACCCGCGCCAAAGCCGACATAGATGATGATGATGCCAAAAAGATTATTCAGCTTCCATGTGCTGGCAATCTGGTTCATCGGAAGCATGACAAGCTGGAAAGGAACGACCTGGGAGAAGAGAATGACATAGTAAATCAGCTTCGTCCACCATGTCTTCACCCGGGTGATGAACCAGGCAGTCATCGAGCAGAAGAGAAGAATGAAGAGAGTTGAGAAGACCGTGATGAAAAGAGAGTAGCCAAAGGACGACCTGAACTTACTTTTCTCGAATCCACTCTTAAAGTTATCGATTCCGACAAATGTTTCGGCGGTAGGTAGCTTCAAAGGATTCGTTGCGATTTCGCCGTTTGCCTTAAATGAGTTGATGGCCACCCTAAGGATAGGAATAAAGACAATGGCGGCGACAATGGTCAGGAAGATATAGATAAGAGTGTTAGAGATTACCTCCTGACGATGCTTATTCTTGTTCTTTAATACGGATTCAGGAAGGAACTTCGGATTCTTCCTTTCTTCCTGTTTCAGTTCAAAAAGGAGATATTTTCCGACATCCTTAGGATTTCCTTTAAAGCCATATTTCTCTAAAACGGCCTTATTGCCTTTCTTCCTGGCAATGCAGTCATCATAGAGAACAGCAAGGGAATCCTCTGCGTCATAACCGATAGATCTGTTGACCTTTACCGCATCCTGATAGTGGAAGGAAAAAGTAAGAGGCTGCTTTGTTTTCTTTTTGCCGGGTTCATTCATATTAAGCTTCAACCTCCTTTCTTCTTGTCGCCCTGACCTGAATACCGGAAATAGCGGCAACAATCAGGAAGAAGACGACAGCCTTTGCCTGCTGAGGCCCAAGGTTTCCTTTGGAGATAACGGTATTGATGATATCCGCCGCTAAAAGGTTTGTCTTATCGTTTAATCCAGATAAGGCAAGGTTCTGATCATAGAGCTTATAGGAATTGGAGAGGGTTAAGAAAGAGCAGATTGTAAAGGAAGGAATAATCCTAGGAATAGTCACCCGCCTAGTTGTCTGGAACTTGCTTGCTCCGTCGATGGAGGCAGATTCGTTCAAATCGGTAGGGACATTCATTAAGGCGGCAATATAGATAATCATCCTATAGCCGACCTGTTGCCAGTTCCTAAGAATGACTAGTCCAAAGAAGGGAAACCATGGATTGGAGCCTAGGTTCTTATCAAACCAATAAAGAACACCATTCAGCCTTACTTTCCAGATATAGCCGAGAATGATGCCGCCGATAAGGTTCGGCCTAAAGAAGATGGAACGGTACGTGTTCGAGCCTTTGAGTCCTTTGGTCAGCAAAAGGGCAAGAATAAAAGCGTTGAAATTAATGGTGATGATGCTGATTGCCGCAAAGAGAGTCGTCCGCCCTAGTGCCGTCCAGAAAGTCGGCACGCCATACTTCGTGGAAAACGCTCTCTGATAGTTGACGATACCGGTCCACTGCCAGTTATCCACAGCCTTGTATCTTGTAAAGGAGAAGAAAATTCCCATGAAAAAGGGAATCAGGAAGGCAATCGTGAAACAGGCAAGGAGAGGCAGAAGGAAGACAGCCGCATACTTTTTGTAATATTTTTGCATAAAAGGCTATTCCTTTCTAAACGGACAAAGCTACTAGAGCGAATCTAGTAGCTTTGTTCTGTCTTATTTTAGCAGAAAAACCGATGTCTAGTCCTGCTTTGCCTCTTCGGCAAGCTGTTTCCATTTGTTCTTGGTGTTGGTGACAAGTTCAGCCCACTTTGCATCAGAGAAGTTATCGTTGTAATAGGCCGTGAGGGAGTTGACAAGGTCGGCACGCTGGGTGTCAGTGCTCGGAACAAGCGGGAAGTCCCAGGCAACAGAATTAATTCCGTCTTTATTCATCCAGGAGACGACTTCCTTGACAAGCGGATCAGAGGGGGCAAATTCATCGGAGTTGAATCCTTTGAACGGAGCATTGAAGGCAAGATCCTGGACAACATATTTCTTACCATTGCCATTGAAGAGATAGTTAAGGAACTTAAGGGCATTCTCCTGCTTGGCAGCAGAAGATTTCTTATTTACGCACCAATAGGCTTCTGTTCCAATGCAGAGTCCCTGACTGCTTTCCTTAATGTTGTCATTGTTAATTCCGCAATAAAGAGGTAACCTACGGAGATCGGTCCCGGCGACTTTTCCGCCTGCAGTTAAATCTGCGGTTGCCCACTGTCCGTTCTGGACCATAGCGACCTTCTTCTTGGCAAAGGCATTTCCTTCCGCTTCCCAGTTAGAAGCAACCATCTGGTTTCCAGTCCTAGTGGAATTCTTAACATATAAATCAATAAGGTTACGATAGTTCTGATTGCTGGAGAACTGTAATTCATCCGGAGTGGAAGTGGCGGAAGAGCCAAGCTCGCCGACAAGAGCCCTATTGAAGGCGTGCCCAGTGATACGCCAGGAAGTGGAGCTATCCATTCCCGAAGGGGCAAAGACCCCGTCAATGCCAAGCTCGCTCTTATGGGCCTGCCTATCTTCGACAACAGCCTTAAGCTGATTATAGGATTTGATGTCTTCCCTCTTGCTGACACCTGTTGACGCCTTATTGGTTAAGGCAAAATAAGCATCGGTAATGCTCTTGTTATAAATGATACCATATCCTTCCTCGGTAACCGGGATAGCCTTAACTTTCCCGTCAATCTTGCAGGCAAGAGATTGGTCGGAAAGGGCATTGTAAACATCAGAGCCATCCAGGTCAGCAATATAGTCAGACCAGTTGGAATACCCGACAGGACCACTGATTTGGAAAATATCCGGAGCACCGTCAGTAGAGACAAGCGTGCGAAGGGTGCTTTCATATTGTCCCGAAGCAGCAGTCTCGACGACAAGGTCAAACCCTAGATCCTTCTTGACAGCTGCCTGAATGTTCCCCCACTTTTCAGCAAGTTCAGGTTTGAAGTTCAGAATCTTAACAGAGACATTATTAGATGTTGTCCCCCCGGTTCCAGAATCATTACCTTTACCAGTATCCGTACTTGCACTGGCTCCTCCCTTCTGACATCCAGCCCTTCCGGCAGCCCTTAACGCCACGCAAGCTAACTTTAGAAACTTTTTCATCTTTGTTCCTCCTTGTGAAAAATTTCTTCGCCTTTTTCGTCTGTTGAACTCAGAGACGAATTTCAACCGACTTCTTTATAGGAATTAACCTGTAAAGGGTTTCTTAAGAGGAGAGCGTGTTTTGTGCCCCTTCTCTTTTAAACCGCTTACAAGGTATCACTTTCTTTTTTTGTTGTCAACAATTCGGAAAATTATTATTCAATGTTTTTCACGCTATTATTCGTGATAAAAAAACCTGTAAATATCCTTTTTTACGGACTTTTTCTAATAAATTACATTGTCATTTTGAACTTGATATTTTTCCATATAAATATTTTTTTAAAATTTATTATGGAAATTTAATTGTAAAGATTTAAAAAGGGTTTCACCATTCCACTGGTTCAAAAAACAGAAAAAACTATTCTAGGGAAGAAAACACTGCCTTCTTTTTTCTCCTATCCCTGGGGAAGTTAAACAATAGGAAAAGAAATCCTTAACTTCCCAGAAAGAGCCCGTCTTTGCTCTTTGGTTTAACATGAAAACCGGACACATTTTTTCTATATGTATTTAGCTAGACATAAATTGCTTTTCTGGTTAGGATAGGCTAATTTTTTCCTATTTTCGTTTCCGCTTTCAGGATATAATTAAGTATACAAACTATTTGAAAGGAGATTTTCATGTCAAAACCAATCTGGCTTTCTTTCCTTTCTGCGCTTTTTCTTCTTTCCACTGGATGCCAGGCAACGAAGAATTCCGGCTCAGAGGGTTCCGTTAAGTCTTCGTCAACCACTTTAGAGCCCTCCATTTCCTCCTCTTATCCTAATTCTCAATCCGTAGAAGAAAAGGATTATCAATTCAATAGAGACATCGACGCTCTTCTTATGGAAAGCGTCGGCGACTATCGGACTTTGATTCCCGTCTGTCCTGCGGAAAGCTATCAGGGAAGCAATGTAGAAAGGGATAACTATGGAATAACAGCCACTGCCATTTACTGCTTTTCTTCCACTGACGGGGAAAGCCTAAGTAAGGCCTATAAGGCAAGCCTGAATCGGAGAGGGTTCTCTTTTTCCGCCTCATCTAGTGAAAATACGACGCAAGGCGCATACAGGCGGGTCTCTCCTAATCAAATCCTTTTCGTCCTCTTTGACCCCTTTGCTTTAAGCGAGGGAAGCGGATTAAGAATTGTTGCTTATCTTTACCAGGATAAGAGGACTTCCTTCCCTGAACAGGAAATCAAGAATTTCATTGGATCGGATATTCCTGCGGCAGAAGCCGACTATTACACTGCCGAAAGACAGACATCCTATGGAATCGATAGGCTCTATATCGCCTGCTATCGTCCAAAGGAAGGCATCCTGGACTCCTATTCCGCCCTTTTAAAGCAAAACGGATATACCGTCACTGACAATTACGGAACAAGGTATGCGGATAAAGGAAATATTGGCCTGACTTATCTCTATAGGACAGAAGAGGAAGCTGTTGAAATGGGCTTTGAAGGTGATAGGGACGTCTTCCTTATCGCTGTCTACGACATAAGCAGTACGACATCCGGAAACGAAAAAGAAAGGAAATAAAAACAGATGAAGAAAACCAAGTTGACGTTTACCCTTTTCTCCTTAATCTCAGTTTTAGCTAGGAGTGCCTGCCATAAAGGGGACTCTTCAGCAACCATTGAGCCGTCGGAAAACAATAGCACCTTGCCTGAAATCAGCAACAGACCTAGTGAAAAGCCACAGGAGAGTGCTTCGGAAAAGCCCGGAAGCAATTCAGATAAACCCTCTGCTTCTACTTCAGAGCCGCCAAAGACTGATGCCATTAAAACCGCATTGAATGCCGACTATTCCAATTCCTCTCTTTCCGTCAGCGCCGTCTCAGAAGAAGTCGGAAGCACTACGGATTCCCTTTTCTATTACAACAATTACCAGATTCTTGTCTCCGACTGGGGAACAGGGGATAAGATCTACCAGTACTATCACGACTATAACGGAAAGTCCTATCAGTGGTTTGAAGCCTCTAAAGGCAGTAAGGAAGTCTCCTCTTGGCTTAACCAAGGATCTGACGGGGCCTATGTCGGTATAGGCGGACAGGGCGGGCTTGATTTCCGCCGCGTCATCGAAAAGCTCAAACTATATCAGGACAAGATTATCTTAAGGGATGGCGAATATTACATCGTCGATGAAACAGCCTTAGAAGATATCATGGATTATTGCTACTCCTGGTGCAGGGACGTTTCAGCGGATACTTTCTATTTCAAGCTAGATTCCAATAACCTTTTGAAAGAGTTCGGCATTGCCGACAGCAATGTTGACACAGACGTAAACTCCGCAATCACTAAGGTGAGGAATGTCGGAGGAACCACTTTCGATGACAAGAGGCTTCCTGCCGCCCCGAATGCAGACAATGTCAAAGAGTACTGGCAGTACAAAGGTTATGATGGTCCTCAGGTCCATGTTTACATCAAGAGCATTGACTTAACAGTCAGCGACGATAGTGCCAGGAAAGATGGTGACACTTATATCCTTGATATCGAAAAGTCCTTGCCTAGGACAAGGAGTAGGACGTGGGATGCACCGGATGGAGTCAAAGAAGAGCGTTGGATTAAAGAGTATTCGACTTTAACGAAAGTCAGCGACGATCCGACTGTCGCCACTTTTGAATCGACGACAACCAATCTTCTTGTTCTTGCCCAGAGCCAGGGAGAAACGAAAGTCTACTATTCCTGGAAGGACGGAAGCGGAAATACCCATACCTCCAATAAGATTGCAATCCGTGTCAACGGACTTCCTAGCCAGAATCTGAAGGATGCCGTCTATAATCTCTCCTTCAATGGTCTTGTCAATCAGGATGTCAGTGCAGTAAATTCCATCAGTAACAGTCTTCCTTTTGGCGTAAGCATAAATAAAGGCTGCGACATCCTCGACGGACAAGGAATATACAAAGGCAAAAAGGTTCTAAGGAGGCGTAACGGAAGCAGTAACACAAGGCAGGAAGAAAGTGACACAAGAGGCGACGGAGTGGCAACCTTTGATTTCTCGGACCAACAGGTCTCCGGGATTTCCTTCTATTATGCCCAGAGGTACAGCAATAACGAGACAAGTGCCATAGAGAAGGTTACCATCGAAACGTCAAATGATGGAACAACCTGGACTGGGCTTGACATCACAGAGGAAGTCAAGAATAACGTATCCACCAAGAACCTGAAGCTGAGGGAAAAGACTTTTGCCCCCGCCTACAAAGTCCGAATTCACATTTACGGAAACAGGATCGGTAAGCAGTGGGGATTCTCCACGGAGAAAGTCGCCTTCATTGCCGATGAAAACTGTCATAAGCATTATCAGGCCGATGCCGAACCGGTAACAGGGGTAAGCATTGCCGCGGATGGAAATGCTTCCTCCGTATCAATCGGAAAGACGCTTCAGTTCTCTTCCGTAATCACACCAAATACGGCCACAAACAAAGAACTCGAATGGCATGTCTCCGATGCCGAAAAGGCGAGCATAGACAACAAAGGCCTTCTCACCCCATTGAAAGCCGGGAAGGTGGAAGTCTATGCCCTTTCCAAGCATGGGGCTACCGAGACTCCGATTGAATCCAATCATGTCCAGATTGAAATAAAAGAGGCCGAAAAGGTCAGTGCAGACATCATCGGCCAGTGGTGGGATAAGGAAGACAGGGTTATCACTATCACAAAGGACGAGGCAAAAATCGATTTCAAATCGGATAAGGGGGTAAACAACACAGTCACCCTCCCCTACAACGGAAAGAGCGAGAACTATGATGTCTTCGGAGTCTTTACGGATAACAAGACAGCAGGCTTCCTGAAAATCAAGAAGAACTTCTCCTTTGACGGACAGGCCGAATATGTCCTCAATGTTGTCGGAGACAAAGGAGACAAAAAACAGGCCAATCTTTATTCCGCGACGGACGAACTTTACACCTATATCAAGGCAACGAAGATAGAAATCGGAATCGCAGAAGACGGCAACACCTATGCGGGAAAGGAAGCTAAGGTCGAGGCATTCTTCTCCGATGACGAAGGAAACGATGCAGCCGAGGAGGCATGGAAGTTATCTTCCGCAGACCAAGCCATTGTCCAAGTAGAAAATGACGAGGGCACATTAGGGCAGGAGTCTTCTTTGACTAAGGGGAATAAGACAATCAAGTGCCTGAAGACGGGAAAGACTAAACTCACTGCGACCTCATCGACAGGTCTAACCGCCGACTTAGACGTTGAAGTCACACCGGTAAGGATTGATAGCATCAAGATTACCCTGGATAAGACGACTCTCGTCGTCGGGGAAACGGCTAAGGCCAATACGAAAATCACCCCCACAGATGCCGCAAACACAAAACTTAAATGGTCGACAAGCGATAAGACGGTTGCTACCGTTGACCAAAACGGAACAATCACCGCCGTAAAAGCCGGAGAGGCCACTATCACGGCAGAAGCGACAGACGGCTCCTTTGCCTCCGATGAAGTGACGATTACCGTGATTGACAAACCTTCGGCAGGCGATATCGGATCACGGGCCGGGACATACGAAGATGCTGACTCACTAGTCACCTTAATCATCACTGCGGATGGGACGGTGACGCTTACGGATTACAATTTGAGCATTGAAGACGACGAGTTAACCCAGGTTTCCTATGACGGAACAACCTATATCGGCACCTCCTTAGATGAAGGGGATGTCACTCTTAAATTCAATGCGGATGGGACAGTCACCTACACTTACATTGATGCTGACCCTGTCACCCTAACAAAGACGGCTTAACCATCTCTTATTGTGTAAACAGAAAACGGCAGGCAACCGAACCTGCCGTTTTTTATTTTCCTGTTTTTTGTCCTAAGTGGCTAGGAAAGAGTGACGGCTGTGTAGCCGTGATGGATGGCAGGAAGGAATTTGTCTAGGAGATCCTTCCAACTGATGGCTAAGGTGGAAGTGTTTGCACAGGGGTGGACACCTATTTTTTCCTGGTTGAGAAGATCTACGTCAATCAGAAGCGAAACATGTCCTTCTTCATCGTTCCTCAAAACAAGTATCGAGCAGAACCCCTTCTTTGCATGAAGGTAGGACCTAAGGGCCTCTTCGTTTCCAAAGGAAAGACGGGAAGAATGAATCTGGCTGGATAGTTCTTTAGTCCTGAACTTCTTCTGCGGGCTTATCCTAAGCAGGTAGAAAACAGTCTGCTGCCGGTTAGCAAGAAAAAGGTTCTTGCATACAGGACATCCTAAGGCTTTTTCAATCTCTCCATATCCGTCCATCGAGAAGAGAGGCTCATGGTCTAGGCGGTCATAGGGAATCTTTAGGGAATCAAGAAGGACATAGACACTCTGCTCTTCCTTACTTCTTCCCGCCCTATCTTTTGGACGTCCTTGTCCGGTTTTTCCTATCATTTTCATTTCTCCGTCCTGTTTTCCTTTTTATTATAAGGTTTCTTTTTTCTTCTTTCTGTCTGATAAGCGCTTTCCCTCTATTTCATATTTCTGATTGACTAAAATTTAGGCGTATGGAAATCGTAAAACAGGTATTGACCGACCAAGGTTTCCTTGGTGCCATCCTCTCTTCCCTGGTTTTCATCTTGCTTGGCTTCTTTCTTCGGATCAAGGGTATCATTTCCGACCAGGGAAAATCCGTTCTGAATACTGTGGCGTTGAAAATCGCCATTCCCTGCAGGGCTTTCTGTGCCTTCAGGAGTGATTTCTCTTTGGAAAGCTTTAAACAGAACGTCCTCATTTTTGTCTTTGACCTTCTCTTCTATGTCTTATTCATCACCCTAGGCATTTTCCTTTTCTTCCGGCTAGGCAGAGAGAAACGGATGATTTATTCGATCTTAAGGAGCGTAGGCCAGCTATCCCTTTATTCCATGCCTCTTTTAGAGGCTGTCTACGGAGCAGAAAGCGGAGTCCTGATTCCGATCAGTAGGAGGTCGATTGCCTTCCGTATCACCACCTATATTTATTCTTATATTGCCATCTCCGGGGAAAAGAGGACGAAAAAAAGTATCCTGCCGACTTTGAAGAAGATCTTCCTTAATCCGGTAAGGATCTGTAGGATTATCGGTCTTATCTTCTGGATTATCCAGAACTATGTGTTCCAGGTCAAAGTCGGAGAAAAAGAATATGGGTTTGTCCGCATTGACAGGACTCTTCCCGCCCTTTATAAGGTTTTTGAAGTCGGTAAGGCAAGGGGAAACCCTGTCGCAAGGCTATTAATCGGTGCTACCCTTGGCGAATGCAATATCCTTCAGGCAAGGAAGAATAAGACCGCCTGGGTGATTTCCCTTCTCCATAGGTTCTTTCTCCCCTGCGCCATCCTTGGCCTGTCCCTGCTTTTAAAAATGGGGAATGTCATCAACTTCGATGAAATCTCCCTTGCTGCAAGGGTGATCGGGAACTCAGCCCCGGTCGGGGCCGTGGTGGCCGTCTTCTGCGTGGAATTCAAGAAAGAGGACTATGTGGCAAGTGATTCCGTCTTTCTTTCTACGCTCCTTAGCATTGTTTCCATTCCGTTTCTTTTCATCCTCCTTAAACTCTCTTTGACTCTTCCCTTCTTTGGATAATCCGCTTCCTTACAAAAAGAGAATCGGCTAAAATGGAAAAGAAAGGTATTTCTATCGCATGAGTACACAGAAAACAAAATGGTCGCTCTCTCACATCAGGTTCCTTATCTCCGGAATCACCCTCATTATCTACTATCTTCTCTCCTGCGGAGTCCCATCCATCGGAAAGGACATCAATTCACTTAGGAAGTTCATCATCGAGATATTTATCCTGCTTCTCTTAATCGGTTTCTACTTCTTCTTTCTTTTCGGAGCCAAGGGCTGCCAGGGAACGATCCGTGCCATTGCCCCCTCGCTTCTGATTCTGATTGTCGTCGGTTCCTACTCCCTGAATTTCGGAAGCGATAGGGCAAACAGCATCATCACTTCTCTTGCCAGACTCTTCTATCTTCTCATCATCGCCTGCGGGTTCACCTTCCTCTTTGTCCACAGCAAGCTTCTTGGCATCGTCTTCTCCTTCTCCAATCTCGTCTATGCCGCCTTTGTCATCGTCTCCTACTTCGTCGTCAGGATCAGGAGCCTTGTCAACCATAACGGATTCTCCCTTGCTAAGCTCTTTGAAACCCTTCTCTACACAACTTCCCTGCTTCTTCTCTTCGGTGGCGGATACCTAACCAGCAAAAACAGAAGCTACCTTGCTGCCTGACTAAAAGACTGAGCAGAAAAAAGGCCGTTCACCGCGGCCTTTTTCCTTGCTTTGTTTTTCAGTCTGTTCTTTTGTTTCCTATCAGGTAACGGCACCATCATTGTTTTCCTGATAGTAGCCACTATAAAAAAGCTTTTTTCCCTATTTCCGGTTTTTGTCTCAGCATGCAGCTTTCAAATCATCCTGCCCCTGGGAGTCAGGAGCCCTGCTATTTATCCTTCTCCTGTTCTTACTTTGTCTTTCTCCGGGAAAAGCAGGAGGGAGAGAGTAAAGAGATTGTCCTTATCCGAGATTGTGAAGGTTCCTTTGTATTTCTCAACTACCATCTTGATGCTTTTTAGACCAAAACCATGGTAGCGGGAATCGTTCTTACTGGTTATCGGCATGCCGTTAGAATAGCGGATCTTTCCGGAAAAGGAGTTCTTCTCGCTGATAGACACCCTGTTTCCGTGCGAAACGATTTTCAGAGAGATAATCCGTTGTCCGAGAGGAAGATCCTTAACCGCCTCGATGGCATTGTCGATAATGTTTCCGAAAAGGGAATAAAGGTCTTCCTCGCTCCTGAAATTCAGCAGTGAACCATCGGCAATACAGGAAAACTTGATTTCCCGCTTGTTGCAGAAAAGGGACTTCTCGGTCAGGATGACATCCAAGACCGGATTATCGGTCTTGATGGAGGAATCGTAAATCTGAATGAGGCTCTCCCTGTCTTGGATGGTCTTCGGGGACATCTGTTCCTTTTTGGCGATTCCTCTCAGCTGATGTTTCCTGTCGTGGCATTTGATATTAATAAGATCAATTGTCTCCTTTGTCAGCTCATACTGGTTCTTTTCCTCTTTGCGAAGCTCTTCGATGATGGCAAGGTTCTTCTGTAAAGATGCCTTATAGCAGAGCTGAAAGGCGAACATAAGGGCAACAAGGCAGCAAAGGGCGTTGACTAAGGCGATAAACCCCCTAAACATCGTGTCGTAGTGGATTGTCCCGTAATAAGAGACAAGGGAGTTGATGACAATGTCAATCAGAAGGAAGAGGGAAGAGATAGCCAGTGCGGAAAAGGAATTGTTCAGGTCCCTGCTTTCCCTGTTGTTCATCCGGTTGGCAAAGCAGAGAAAGACGAGATAGAAAACAATGAAAAAGGAACAGAAATAGGTCAGTGCATCAAGGGGACCGGTAAAAATCGAAATCGTATCGTTGGAATAAAGTCCCTGGTTGCCATAGCCGAGGATTCCGGCAAAATTCGCAATGGCAAAATAGGTCTCGTAGGCGATGTGTTCGGTCGTATATCCGCAGATGGCGGAAAAAAGAAGATGCCGCCAGCCGCAGCGGTAACGGAAAAAGGTAAGACCGTAGGTCAAAAAGAACCTGCAGAAGAACCTACACCTGGTGTAGAAGGAATTCCCAGTAGGAATAGGAAAGGCAAAGGCAAAACCAAAGCAGATCAGATAGGAAAGAGATGTCCGGAGAAGAAAATGCCACTTCTTTTTCAGACGGAAGAGAAACAGTGCCTCCCCGAAAAGAAGCCAGGCCATGAAAATCGCACGGTAAAAGAAGAGAGAGGAAATAGGATAGAAGTTCATGAAGCCCCCAGAAACCGGCTCAGTGCATCAAGGAACCCCTTCCGTTTAGGATGGGAAATCAGAAGGTCTGTGCCATGGACAATGCAGGAATATCCTTCGACGCTCTCGACATAGCTTAAGTTAACCAAGAAACATGAATTGCATAAAGCGAATCCGTTTTTCGGCCTCTCGCTGACGACCGACTTAAGCGAGCCATAGGTCCGGAACTCCCCTTTATTAGTATGATAAACAAGCAGATGGTTCTTCACTTCGATGTAATAGATATCCTTAAGGAAGAGAACAACCTTTTTATCGTTTTCGGAAATCAGAACCTTTTCCTTATTCTTGGAGAGGATAGAATCAACGATGTTTTTCCTGCGGGTCTTAAAGTCCCAATAGGAAATCGGTTTGACAATATAGTCGCTTGCCTTAACCTTGTATCCGTCAATGGCATACTGGGCAAGATTCGTCCTAAAGACCAGGATGACATCGGAATCGATTTTCCGGATATATTCGCTTGTTTTCCTTCCGCTCCTGTTTCCTAGCTCGATATCCATAAGAATCAGATCGTATTTTCCATAGGAAAAGGAATTCAGGAAAGATTCTCCGCTCGAAAAGAAGGAGAGGTTCCTTCCCTCTCCGATTTCTTTCCGGAAGTCGGTAAAGTATTTTTCAAGCACTTCCCGATCGGAAGCCTCATCCTCGACAATTCCTATATAAATCATGGAAGTCATTCCTTTCTCGATTTTAACAGAAAAGAGGAGGAAAATCACCCTACGTGTATAGTCGCTCCCTTTCTATCTCCAATGTCATCAATCTCTTAAAACCCACTAAGGTCGGAAAACGGAAAAACTTCTCCTATGGGACAGGCTTTCTGTCCCATAGGAAGAAGAAATAAGCTAGGCCTGGGCCTTCTTTTCCTTATCTTTGATATCGAGGTGATGAGGAATAATCAAAGCGGCAGGATAAGAGAGGCAGAAAGCGGCAAACCCAAACAAAGGAGTAAGAATGTTTCCGATTCCGATTCCCCAGTTTCCTTGGACAAGACCAAGTTCGGAGTTTTCCTTATTCAGTCCTGTCAGAATGATGCCTAAGGCAAGAAGAATAGCGGAGGCAAGGAAGAATACACCAGAAGAGATACCAAGGACCGTCACTGTCTTTTCATTGAAGAAACGGTTTAAGAAGGAGAAGAGAGAAAGAGTTAGAGAGCATAAGACGGCAAGAAAAAGGAGAAGGAAAGCAAAGAAAAGAATTCCGTTGAAAGGGAGGCGGTCATTACCGAAGATCCTTTCCCTTAGAGGGATAGAATCCTTTCCTTTTTCCCAGAAGGCAGGAAGGAAAAGCATGGCAATGGAAAGGATACCGGAGAGGAAAGCGGCAGATTCGAATATTCCGATTTTTTTCTGTTCGTTCATCGTGAGTCTCCTAGTTCTGTTCCTTCGGTTTCTTAAACCAGGTCAGGAATATGGAGATACCCGCCCAGACAAGAAGTCCGACTCCGACAACAGCATCGATGGAATAGAGGGTAGGACGCCACCAGGTACCGTCATTGGTGTTCTGACGTTTACCGGTATTAATGCTCCTATCAATACCGGTAGCCGTCTCCGTCCGGTGGATGGTATCAATGTAGGTAAAGAGAATATTGTGGGCTGCTTTCTGCAAGGCAATGACCGATGTAGCGGAAGAGATATCGTCAAAAAGCTTATAGGAGCCGGATGGATGGAGGGCTAAATCGTTTCCGGCACGGATGCCTTCGTCCCTGTCGTTGACGTTTCCAGCCTGGTAATAGTCGGTAATCGTCGAACCCCGGAATCCCCATTCGTCGCGGAGAAGGGAAGTAAGCAAAGCATAGGAACCGGTAGCACGGACCGAACCGATACGGTCGACAGAAACCATGGCGGCATTGGCTTTGCCGATTTTGACCGCAAGTTCAGCAGGTTTGGCCCAGATTTCGCGTAACGACTGTTCAGTCATCCACTTATACTGACCATTACGTCCCGCATCGGAATCGTTTCCGGCAAAGTGCTTCCTGTAGGCATAGACACCGTTTTCGGTGCATCCTTTGACCGTGTATCCGACAAAGACTCCGCACCTTCTTCCGTCCTCGGAGAAATACTCGAAGTTACGTCCGCCTAAGGGAGAACGATGGACGTTGCAGCCAGGGGCATACCAGCCCTGAATATTCAGTGCCTTACCTTCTTCTCCGATGGCATTGCCCCACTTATAGGCCTTTTTCCAGTCCCAGGACTGGGCTAGAGTGTTGGCCGCTGGGTACTTCGTGGCATGGCCGCCATCTCCGGAGGCAATGGAGGAGGTAAAACCGGTACCGCCGTCGCTATCGGTTGTCTTCGGCTTGCCGATGGAATCAATGGCGATTGTTCCGAATCCGCCATGCCCTGAAAGGTTTCCGAGCTCTTCGACAGTCAGCTGCTGAATCAGCTGATCCCATTTGGGATCGTCATAGGGAAGTCCCTTGACATCGTTAAGGGTAAGATTAGTCGATTTGGATCCGGTGACGGGCCTTACATCATTTTCGTTGACGAAAGGTGCATGTACCTTGAAGGAGTTATCATACCTAGCCTTGCTCCTAGTACGGGTTTCCGTATGCTTGGGGAAGGTTCCCTCGAAATCAGCACGGGTAAGATAAGTGATTCCCTGGTTATAGTCCGGATTAGAGTCGTTTCCTTCAATGCTGATTGCATAAGTGGCCTGCGGTTCGTCAATGGCGGAAGAAGCTTTACTTACCTCATTGGTATAGGTAGTGAAACGATTCTTCACTTCGCTTCCGGTATCGGGGTCCTTATCGTAAAGGAAACCTCCGGAGGGAACGTTGAATGTTTTCGAAAAGCTTGCCTCTTTTTCATCCTTGACCGTGTGGGAATCGGTACGCAAAGAGAAAGTATATTTTCCCTCTTCGACTTCATAGCCCATAAAGCCGTTGTTGTTTTTGTCGTAGGTGTCGTAGCTTGCCAAATCGGCAACACGGGCAGTAAGGGTCAGTTCTTCGCCTTTTCACGGTTCAAGCACGCTAGTCTTCTGGAAGTCAATCAAGTTCTGTGACGCTTTCTCAATTCCCCCTTTCGTATAAGGCGGATTGAAATAAAGCTGAACAACATCGCGTCCGGAAAAGTTCCCGGTATTCTCCACCCAGACCTTGAAGGTTAGAGTATCGTCCTTGGATAGGGTCTCGTTTCCATTTAGGATCTTTCCATCCTTAGTTATGGAGTCTAGCGTCCAAGAGAAAGTCGTATAGCTAAGGCCGAAACCGAACGGATACTGGACGATAGCATCATAGCCGTGTTTCTTATGGCCATAGGAATCCATGACCAGATTGTCATAAAGCCCTTCTTCGTCGGCAGTCTCGTACCACTTATAACCGATATAAATGTCTTCGGCATAGTCGGTATACCGTCCTGCACGGCCGGAATAGTTATGCGTCTCCTCGTTTCCGGTATTGACATAGCTCGGAGCAGAGTCGAGACTATAGGCACTCGTGTCAACCCTATGTCCACTAGGAGTCGTGACACCGGCAAGGACCTTGACAATAGAGCTCGTCCCATAATAGCCCGGATATCCGACATAGAGGGCGGAGTCGATTCCATCATAGTCGAGGAATCCCATTTCCCTAGGAGCGGAGGTGTTGAAAATGCAGATAACTTTATCAAAATAGTCGGTTACATATTTGACCCTGATAGCTTCCTTATCGGAAAGAGAAAGATAGTTTCTATCGGAAACCTGGTCTCCGTTCTCGCCATACTGGACTTTCGGAAGATCGTCTCCTTCCGTGGCACGGCGGGAGAAAACCATAATCGCAGTATCAGAGAATTCTCTTGCCTGCTCCATTCTTTCTTTTGTATAGAAGCTTGCATCCGGTTCATAAAGACGGTAATAGGTTGAGAATTGATCCTGGTCAGGAGCACCTTCACGATGATATGGAAGGCTATTATAAGCCTTTTCCAGCTCCGGATTGATGGTAAATCCATTCTGCTTGAAAGCATTATAGAAGGTAATCTTATCGGCAGAGTATCCGCCTTCTGAGCTTCCGCCTCCCTGGTACATGAAGCCGTTATCACTTCCGCCCCAGCCAAAGATATTCACCTTAGGATTCGTAAGGGGAAGAACATTGTTGGTATTCTTGAGAAGAACAGCTCCGTCTTCGACGATTTCCTGAGCCAAGGCTTTGCCTTTCGTCAAGGCTTCCTTTGCTTCCTCTGAATCATAATCTGTCTGAGAAGAGGAAAGATAGAGGTCAATCGTTCCGGCATACTTCCTTGCCACGCCGTTAGCAGTCCCAAGGATGCCGGCCAGCATAAGGATAGTAGAAATATTGATAATCGCGGTAGTTCGTTTCATTCAAAAGTTGTCCTTTCTTTCCGAAAAAGGTCATAGTGCATAAGATTGGTCCAGGATTCTATGCCGGAAGAAACTAGGCGGCGGCTTCTGTTCCGAAATTGGAAACAATCAGCTTGAAGCAGTCCGTGTTCGGGAAAGCACCTTTTACCGAAATATTGAACTGATGGACGCCTTTCGTCACCCGTTTGGTACCGATGGTCACATCCTTCCAGTTGTACCAGTCGTTACCGTCGGCTCTGCCAAACTCCTGATAATTCGTGACAAAAGGCGTATCGCACTCTTCGTCAAGATAGTAAGAGACATTATCATCCAGACTCCAGGGATTTTCGTATTTGGCCGAGAAGGTATGGAATTCGATGTCGCAGTCCTGTTTCGCCTCAAACTTGAAGGCAAGGATGCTCGGGGCAGCAATGCAGGCAATGCACTCCCCTCCGCTAGTCGGGGTGGATGGAGATTCATAGAATCCTCCGCATCCTTCCTGGAGAGTGCAGCCGCTAGTGTCGCAGTCTTCTGCTTCGACCGTATATTCTCCGTCTTTGTCAACCGTCGCAAGAACCTCGACATTCAGACTGACTTCCTCAGAGGCGGAAGGAGACGCGCTAGGTTCTTCGCTTGCCGGACGGATCGGTTGGAAGCTGAATCCGCCTTCTTTTTCCGATGTCTTCGCTGTTTCGTTTCCGGAACCTGACGTTTCCGTTTGTCCGCATGCGCTCATTCCAAACACGGATAAGAAGGCAAGAAGAGACAGGATCTTCGCTTTTTTATTTTTCATATTTTTCTCCTTTCTTTCACTCCCTTTGGAATGAAAGCGTTGTCATTATTGCAAGGGATAAAAGTGCTTACAATCATTTTCCGATAATCTTGCTTTTTGGCTTCGAAATCTTAAAGCCTCCCTAGTTTAAGCATTGTTGTCGGACAGAATCAACAGTTTTGTCTAATTCTGTTCATCAGATACCATCTGCAGTTAGATTTTGCTTTCAAAACAAAAGTTTACGGAATTTAGATTGAAAGCGATTTCATCCTCATTCAATATAGCTATACAACTGTTTGGAAACAGGAGGATACAATGAAAAACAAATTCCGAAAGCTGTCAATTCTTTCTCTGATGAGGCTCCTTTCCCTCTCCGGGTGCGGAAAGGAAGATTCTTCCATTACCCCGTCGGATACCGGCATGCCATCCGTGAGTGAGAGCAAGCCAAGCGAGAGAACAACCGAAAAGCCGTCTGATACAAAGCCTACCGAAAATAAACCTACGGAGGATAAGCCGACTGTCACTCCGAGTGAGACCCCTTCAAAAGAGCCTTCGGTTTCCCCCACACCCTCTGAAAGTGAATCCACCTCCCCCGAGGTTAAGGAAATCATCGTCACTCTTTCCGGCGATGATCAGGTTGTCCTCGGAAAGAGCATCACACTGACTGCCTTAGTGGAAAATAGTGAGGATACCGCTGTTATCTGGACAAGCGAGAATGAGGATGTCTTGAAAGTCGAAAATGGCGTAGTTACCGGTCTGAAGGTCGGAAAAGGAAAGATTGTTGCCTCTTCCCACGCTGATCCGGAGAAAAAGGCCGAAAAAGAGATTACGGTCGTAGATAGCTATAACTTCCGGATCAGCGAAAACAAGACATACACAGTCGAGGCGGAGGACTTGGATTTTTCCCATGCGACTCTCCGTCCTGATTTAACTTCCCTTGGTATCATCGAGGAACCTACCGGCGAGGCAAAGGATAAGACAAGCGGCGGAAAGTGCATCCGCGGCCTTATTGCCGGTACAACCCTCTCCTTCCCCTTCAAGGCGGAGGGCAGTGCACGGGTGAAAATCACCGGCATCAGGGCAAACTACGAAGAGGGTTTCAATTTGGATAACAATGTTAAGTTTTCCGTGAACCAGGATGTTCTTAAGACCGGCGCGGTCTTTGGGGGCCACAGTTCCCAGACTGATTACTGGCCTTGGCAGAGCATTGTTCTTGGCGATAGGCTACTTACTCAGGGAGACTATACCTTTACTATCGATGTTATCAACTCTATTCCTAATTTCGATTGCCTATTATTTGAAGTTACCGATTTCAATGATACGGATAAATATGTACAGATTATCCAGGATGGGACGACAATTGTCGATGTGGAAAACCTAAATCTTGACCAATGGGTTGTCCGCGAAGATCTTGCCGCAGCAGGAAAAACAAAGGAAAGCCTGATTGAAGATGCGACAGACGCCTACAACGGAAAATCCATCGGAGGAATCGGTGCCGGTTCGGTCTTCAGTTTTTCCTTCTGCCTAAAGGATGATGCCTATGTAAAGCCTTATGCACGCAGGGCAGATCCAAGTGCCTATGATGTCGACTCGAATATCCAGTTCAGGATGGACGGACAGGTCGTTAACAGCAACGGTTACAACAGTTTCGGCGGAACAGAGGGAAACCAGTATTGGAACTGGAAAAACGTTCCTCTGACCGAAAGGAAACTCTCCAAAGGCTTCCATACCTTTACCTATACCGCCATCGGATCCGGGATCAATCTGGATGCCTTTCTCCTTGAGACTTCCTATTATGGGAAGACAGACGAAAAGGGGCTTCAGATAACGGCAAACGGAACCTTTGTCAGGGAAGCAGAGGAAATCAAGGTGGCCAGCGGGTCCTATAAGGTCGAGTCGCCGACTGGTGATGCAGCGGGTATCACCAGCGGTGGAAAATCCATCGGCAATGTTGCAAAAGGGACAATTTTCAATCTTTTGTTTAGCAACCTGAGTAAGTGCACCATCGATATTTCTGCTGTCAGGGCAAAGTATGAAGGTACCTTCTCCTTAGATGACAATCTGGAAATCCGATTGGATGGGGAGGAAATCAAGACCGGTTACTCTTCCTTCGGCCATACCGATAATAATCAGTATTGGAACTGGAAAAACGTATCCATCATCAAAAAAGAGTTCGAAGCGGGGGACCATATTCTTTCCATCAAGGCCTTAAAGGAGAACTGCTTCCCGAATACCGACTGCTTTACCTTCGCTGTCAGCGGATATAACGATCTGAGGAACATCGATGGCGACGGGGAATATATGTATGAAGGGGAAGATCTTCCCTACCTCAATCTGAACTTTGATGCCGCCGGAGCCGCCGGAAGAGTCGAATCCGATTCCCGCAGCAGCGGAGGGAAGTCCCTTGGCCACATCCAGAACGGATTCATCGAATTCCCCTTCTACAGGCAGGATAAAGCAAACGTCGATATCACCTTGGTTCTTTCCAAATACGAACCCTATAATGTCTCTGAATACTATAAAATCTACAGGGACGGCGCGGAGCTTTCCTTTGCCGATCTAAGTCTTACTCTCGGCCGTGCGGAAGATGGAAGCAACGACTGGTTCAACTGGAAGGAAGTAAAGATTGGAACTCAGCACCTAGAAAAGGGCGACCATCTCTTCGCCTTCCACTTTCCTACAGTCGGAGTCAATATCGACTACTATAAGTTCACAATCTCCCAGTACGGAATCTAAAAGATAAGATCAATCTGCCGGAAAAGGACTCCCGCCAGGGGAGCCCTTTTCCTTTTACTTCTGCTTCTTTTGCTTTTTTTCGGCTCTCCGTGCCCGTCTGTTCGGCTTAGCATTGTTGCTGCCTAAGTCATAGCGGTCGGTAGGCAAAACGGCAGCCTTGGAACGGGCTAAATCGTAGGCCTTATGGAAGTCCTCAAGGGAGGCCATAGGGTCTTCCTTTTTCTTGTTCAGCCACTCGTAAGCCATGGAAGTATCCCAGAAGTTATCTTCCAAGGCCTGAATTTCCTCTTTTCTTTTAAACTCACCGTTTCCCATCGAATGGAGAAGGGAAAGTCTCTCCCGCTGGTCCTTGCTTAACATGATGAAAACACCCTCCGATTTTTGTTCTTATTTTACCTTTTCGATAAGAAAATAGATACATTAAAAATAGCCTCCGGAATTCTCCGGAGGCTAATGGAAACAGGTTTGCTTACTTTCCTAAGACAAGACGGCCAAGAGCATCGGCATGTTTGATGGCATCAAAGAGCTCGACAGGCTGCACGTCTCCGGCAAGATTATGAATGGTCTCTCCCTTGACGCAGGCGTTCTTGCTGATCGTCTTGATCTGCTCATCGGTCGTGACACCAAGTTCGGCAAGAGTAATCGGAAGCCCGACTTCACGGCAGAAGCCCTGGACATCATTGAACTCTTCCTTAGTCGCTCCTTCAAGGATAAGCTGGACAAGAGTACCGAAGGCAACACAGCAGCCATGGTCGGCATGCTTGATGCCTAAGGAAGTGACACCATTATAGAAGGAATGGGCGGCAGCGCAGTTGACGTTGTCGGCACCGACGCCGGAAAGATAGACATTGGCTTCGCAGATATTCTCTAAGGCAGGGGTGACGACATGTTCCTTACATGCTTCAACAGCCTGTGCACCATATTCACGGAGAGTCTCATAGCAGAGCTTAGCAAGTGCCCTGCCGGCACGGGTGATTCCGGTTCCCTCAAGGGATGCGGATTCCGTACGGATGGAAGCACGTCCTTCGAAATAAGTGCCAAGTGCATCGCCCATACCGGCGATTAAGAACTTCACCGGTGCATTAGCGATAATATTGCAGTCGACAATAACGGCATCCGGGTTAGTCGGATAAAAGAGATACTGGTTAAAGGATCCATCATCGTTATAAATGACGGAAAGTCCGGTGCACGGAGCATCCGTGGCGGCAACCGTAGGAACGATGACAATGTGCTTTCCCCTATAATAGGCCGTAGCCTTTGCAGTATCGACAGCACTTCCGCCGCCGACGGCGACGACGGTATCAATTTTGTCTTCCTTGACGATGGCTTCCCTCTTTTTAATTTCGGAAACCGAGGAGATTCCACCGAAAACCTCATAGCGGCGATAGTCTTCTTTTCCCTCAAAGCTCTTTTCAAGCTTGTCGTGGGCTGCTTTGTATCCGCTCTTCGAGCAGACAAAAAGCCAACGCTTCCCCCTATAATGCCTCTCGTCGAAGAACTTATAAAGGGCATCTCTTCCCTGAACATACTTCAGCGGCTCACGCCTTGCTCTTAGTCTTTGCCTCATTGTGCAAATCCTCCTTTTCATCGGCGGCAAGGAAAGCAACACCTTGCTGCGAACTATTTTAGCAGATTATGTTGCAAGAGGATTCAGGTAAATTGAAAATCATGGACGAAGTCCCCTGCCTCCCTCCAAAGTAATCGTTTCTCCAGTCCTATACTTGAAATCCGGGGTTGAAATCCTGACACAGACCCGTCCGATTTCTTTTTCCGCATCGCCGAAATGTCCCCTTGGCGGGATATGGACGTTCGCCTTGAAGGCGTCCGGATAGGCATTCTTGAACTTCTCTAATTGGCTTGTCCAGGCAAGGGGACAGATAACGTTAACATTAATACCATCCTTGGCCCACTCCGTTGCAGCAACACGGCTAAGACCGCGGATTCCTTCCTTAGCGGCTGCATAGGCGCATTGGCCATAGTTGCCGAAAAGACCGGCTCCGGAAGCAAAGTTAATCACACTCCCTTTTGTCTCTCTAAGAAGAGGATAGGCGTGTTTCCTATAGTAGAAAGTCGCATAGAGTCCGGAATAAAGGGCAAGATTAAATTGCTCAGTGGAGTTATCCTTCAACGGAACACCACTAGCCGAAGCCTGTGCATTATTAACCAGGACATCAAGACGGCCGAACGTCGTTTTGATGTTTTCCATGACTGAGGAGACAACCTGTTCGTTATCGTTCTTTTCACTGATATCCGCCTGAAGAGCGAGAACCTTTATGCCATAGCTGCTTTCCAGTTCATTTTTAGCACTTTCCAGCTTTTCTTTATTCCGTCCGGTAAGGACGAGATTTGCCCCTTCCTTTGCAAAAGCGGTTGCAATTCCGTATCCAATCGAACCGCAGTTCCCATCCTGCAAGACAGCTCTGCCTGCACCAGTAATCAAGACAGTCTTTCCTGAAAATAAGCCCATAATCTCCTCCTTTTTCTTTTTTTCGGCTGATATTTTTATATCGCTTTTTCAGTAAATAGTAAAGGGCTTACATTACAATGGACAGAATATCTTTTTCTGTCCAGTATTGAACATTTTTCACAGAAAATATATAATTAGACAAAACAATTGAATTTGTTCATTTAAAAATACTTCTTTGAAATACATTTCATCTTAAACAATATGCGTATTTTATTAATGATATAAAGTTGTTTTTCTTTATTTCTTTGCATAATTCCAAGTGTTAGTGAGCCGGAAAAATATTTTGATTTTGGACAAAAACTATTCTTTTTGTCCATTTTATCCAGTAAACTAGTGGCGAGGTAAAACTAATGAAAGAATACAAGTTGCGTCGCAGTTTACTGTTCGTCGTCCTTCTTGCTTCCTTATCTCTTGCTGGATGTGGTGAGACTTCGGGAATTCCATCCGCATCAACTTCTGAAGCTGCTCCTACCCCTGCAGCAAGTGAAAGTGAACGTCCAAGTGAGTCTCCGACAGAAAAGCCTTCCTCTCCCTCTGATACCACTCCATCTGTCTCGCGTCCTAGCGTAGAGGGAATTACCGATACCATCTATTCCGTTTCCGAAAGGATTGATTTTGCAAACGCAACAGGCGAAGAGGCTTCTAGCGAATATGTCATCCAAGGCATTGTCAAATCCATCAGCAACTATGCCTATGGCGAAAGGTACATTACGGATGTCAGCGACAGCAGCAAAGAACTCTATGTCTATGGAGTCCGGGGTGCAGACGGCACGACGTATTTTGATCAGCTTTCCGATACTCCTCTTGTCGGAGATACCGTCTATCTTAAAGGTGCAGTCCACACCTATAAGGGAACTCCGGAAATGGGTCCGAAAGGAACAACGACAAAGCTCCTTCATTTTGATTCCACCCATACCCCTGTCGACGAAAGCGAATATCAGTCTAGGACGATTGCCGAGGCACGGAATGCCGCTGTCGGAACTAAGGCTAAGGTCACTGGAATCATTGCCACTAGGCTATTAGGGCAGAAGAACAATCCTAACGGAGTCTACCTTGTCGATAAGACCGGATCGATTTATATCTATGGCGGTGCCATAGCCATCCGTGCCAAGGAAGGAAACACAGTCACCATTGTCGGCGAAGTCGACCATTTCATTTCGCAAAAAGAAGAAAGCTATGCCAACCAGTTTGGCTATCAGGGTGCGATTCAGCTCACAAATGCCGCAGTCATCCAAAACGACCAGAAAACCAGTGACTTTCCGAAAGACGCCATCGAAGAGACGACAAGGAAGAAGATTATCGAAACCGATGTCAAAGACAAGAACATTACCGGAAGCATCTATCACGCCAAGGCAGTAATCAAAAAAGCCGAAGGTGCCGGCTATGTCAACTACTATATTGATGATCTCGATCAGAAAACCGGAAGCTATGTCTATACGAGGAACAACGGAAGCGATTATGCCTGGCTTGACTCTTATGTCGATAAGGTTTCCGACATCTATTTCGGTGTCACCAACTGCAAATCCACAAAAAGCGGATGCAACTACCGTCTGACTCCTATTTCCGCATCCATCCTCAATAACTATGTAAGGCCGGAAGCGGATGTTCCGCAATTCGTCAATGACTATTACGCAAGTGAACAGTTCAGGTCGTCCTATGCAGGGGAAACCACTTTAGAAAGGCTGACCTCCTTTAGTGATAGTCTGCTTGGCATAAATGGAGCAAGTATCACCTATTCTTCCAGCAACGGCCAAGTCGCCACCTTTGAGGAAAAAGAGGGAAAGACGTTCTTCCATGTCAAAAAAGATGCCGCAGACGGGGCGAAAACCACATTGACTATCACCGTTACCTACAAAGAATCAACGGAATCCTTCACCAAGGATATCACTTTTGTCGATGTGACTGTCGGTTCAAAGAAAGTCTCCGACGCAAGGAGTGCAAAAGACGGAGATTCCGTCAAAGTCAAAGGTATCGTTTCGGCAAAGATTCTCAATAAGAATGGTTTCTATCTCACTGATGATAGCGGAATCATCGCCTGCCAGTTTACGACTGATGCATTAGATGGCTGGAATATCAACTATGGGGATGAAATCGTCATTGAAGGAACAAAGGAACACTATACAAAAGATTCAAGTGTCTGTCTTGGCCAGGCCAGCCTCAACGACTGTACAATCAAGGGAATCACTTCCACAGGGAACGATGTTCCAAGGCCCAATGTCATCACAGGCAAGACCTTTGAGGAAATCAGCAAGACCAATAGGCTTTCCGACTTTACTAGGCAGCTATACTCCCTCTCCGTTTACTATTACACGGATGGTCAGAATAAAGCGGTTATTTTCAAAGACGAGGCTGCTTACAGCAATAACGAAAACGGCATCAACATTTATAAAGGCGGCTATTCCCAGGTTGAATTCCTTAAGGACAGGGAAAATAAGCAGATTACTCTGACCTTTGCTCTCTGCAACTGGAACACGAAGAAATATGTAGCTGTCTGTCCCTTCTCGGCCACGGACGGAACTAAGACCATCTATAATCAGTACACGACAGTAAAGTAGAGATTAAGAAAAAAGACTTTCTATCCAAAAAGCGGACAGGAAGTCTTTTTTTATTTCTTACAAATTGCTAGGTTGGAAAAATTTTATTTCATAAGATTGTTTTGATGAGGAAAGTAATATAAGGGCGGATTTTCCAGGTGTAAGGAGAAATCCATCTTGTTTTGCTACCAGCGGTTTTTCACCTTCTCGGCAAATCCGAGCCTGCCATTAAGGGTAACATTTCCCTCGGGGGTGCGGAATACGCCGTAGAAACGTCCAAAAACCTGATGGGCATCCTGGGAAATAAAGAGGGCACTTGCCTTGTCGTGCCGGTCTAGGATAGGAACAAACTTTAATTCTATATCCTTATTGGAAGAAAAAATCTCCCATGTCTTGAGATAGTCTTCCTTTCCTTTTCGGTCTTTTGGAATAGAGAAGGTCACGTCAGTGAACTTATAGTATCGGTTATTGACGAAAAGGATATTTTCGCTTGCCTTCGACGTGTCCCCGAACCCATAGCCTAAGTTGAACCCTATTCTTACTCCGTCCTGCTCTCCGGATAAAGAGGACCAGTACCAGGTATTTCTGTATGTCCACACACCTCTCCCCCAGTCAAGGACACCATAGCAGTTCTTAAAGTCATGTCTCCTTCCTTTATAGGAGAAAAAACCATCTCCCTTGAGCAGATTTATCTTCTGGTTGTAATAAAAATGTCTGTCTTTTTTAAAGGGCGTGGCGACGACCAAGGAGTGATCCCTTGTCGGGCACAGGTTCCTTTCGCAGGAAAAAAATCCTTCCTTGGTCTCAAAGGAAACGATAAGCTGCCGTCTTCCGCTTTGGTTTACAAAGGAGAAGGAATAGTTTTTTCCTTTCTTTGTGACGGAACCGTCTTTGCTTGTACAAGGAAGGCCAGTCTTTCCAAACGGAAAGAAGAAGATCGAAGAATGGTTGTGATATTTCTTTTCAGTAAAGTCAAGGACGGAAAAGCTGACAAGTCCCCTGTAGCCATTGTCATCCAAAGTAAGGGCGATACCATATTGTTCATCCCCGAAATAATAGTAGTCCCATTCTTTGATTCTGCTTTTACCGGCTTTAATATCCTTCCGGTCATACTCCTTGACTAATTCCGTGGAATATCCTGCCTCTCTAAGGTTTCCTTTTTCATCGAGGAGTTTTCCTGGTGTGAGAACGCTTTCTTTCTGTTTTGTCATTTTCCACCTGCCTTTGTTTCCATTATACCGATGAAACGGAAAAAGAACAGGCTTTTTCTCTTCCTGCCCAATCTCAGGGCAGAATAAGGCAAAAAGGAGGGGAAGAAGGATTCCGTTCCTGAAAGAGAACAAAGATCCCCCTTCCTTGAATGCAAAATGCGGAAAGAATATAATTTCGGCAGATGAAAGAAAACCGGGCTCTTGTTCTTCTTATCACCATCCTCCTCTTCTCCTGTTCGGTAAAAAAAGAGACAGACTCTAATTTGTCTATGTCCACAGCAGCCGTCCCTTCTACCACTCATTCGGAGGAGAAGAAAGAAGTCGAGGTCATTCTCGACTATAATTTCGGTTACACGGAAAAAAAGGAAATGCTTACCCTAGAGTACCATAGGCCCTATTCTTTACCCATCCCCGAAACCGGGGAAGAGAGGGGGGATGCCTATTTTTCCGGCTGGTATAAAGGGGCGACCAGAGTCGAAACCTCCGGGGATTCCTTCCCTTACCAAGGAAAAGTCACTCTAACCGCCCATTATGAAAGCAGCAGATTTTCAGGAAAAATCAATTCTTCCGGCACAATTACCTTAACCGGCGTGAAAGAGAGGAGCGGAGTAGTCGAAATTCCGTCCTATTATGACGGACGAAAGGTAACCGCCCTAGCCTCTTCTTTGTTTTATGGAAACAAAAAAGTGAAGAAAGTCATCCTTCCGGAAGGGATAGAAAGCATTGGGGACTCCTGTTTTGGTTCCTGTCCTAACCTCAGAGAGATTCATCTTCCTAAGTCACTTAAGGAAATCGGAGAAGAGGCCTTCCTTAACGATGGTAAGCTAAAAACTGTTTATTATGCAGGAGATGTGTCCTCCTGGCTTTCCCTTTCTTTTTCCGAGGATTCCAATCCCTGCTGCAACCTTGCCGATTTATACTTTTCGAACAAGGAAGTCGGTGACTTGCTTCTTCCTTCCTCGATCAAGCAAATCCCTGATTATGCCTTTCACGGAGTTAGAAACCTGACTTCCCTTTCCTTTGAGGGAAAGGAAGCCAGCATAGGGGAAATGGCCTTTGCCTACTGCAAAGGGCTAAAAAAGATTGTCTTTCCCTCTAACACTTCATTCCTTGGTGGAAGTGTTTTTCTCTCCTGCACTTCCTTAAAGGAGATTACCCTGCCAGGTAGTCTTGCCTCTATTCCCGAGCATTGTTTCGAAAGCTGCTTTTCCCTTTCCAAAGCCGTCAGGGAAAAAGGAATGACCCAAATCGAAAGCTCTGCATTCAAAAAATGCTATGACCTAAAAAGCATATCTCTTCCGGACGGCCTTATTTCCATCGGACAGAGCGCATTTGAAAAATGCAATAGTCTTTCTGATTTCTCCTTCCCGTCCACCCTTGAGGAAATCGATGAGGATGCCTTTTCTTACTGTTCGTCTTTGACAAGGATTGAACTCCCTTCTTCACTGACTTTCCTTGGAACAGGAGCTTTTACGGGGACCATACGAGTCACGGAAAGGAAGGTAGAAGAAGAGAACAGCGTGTATTATTCCTATGGAAATACCATCCTTGAGAAAGAAAGCAAAAAGGTAGTAAGTGGATGCAAAGCCTCCTCACTCCCTTCTGATACTCTGATTATCGGAGAAAGTTCGTTCTTCGGTTGCTCCCTTTTGGAAAGCCTTGACCTTCCTTCCTCCGTGACGGGAATTGAAAACTACGCCTTCGCGAATTGTTTCTCCCTTCTTTCCATCCATATCCCTGCTTCGACAGGCACAATCGGCAAGAATGTCTTTACCGGGGACACCGCATTAATTCGTATCACGGTCGACAGCCAGAACACTAGCTTCAGCGGAGAAGGAAACTGCCTGCTCAGCAAGGACAAAAGCATCCTCTATTATGGGTGTAGGAAAAGTATCATTCCGGGCGAAGTCAAAACGATTGCCGATGAAGCTTTCTATTACTGCACGTCTTTAAAAACCATCGTCATCCCTGACGGAGTCACCTCCATCGGATCAAACGCCTTCGGTAACTGCTACAAGCTCTCCTCTGTCATCCTTCCTGACAGCGTAACTTTTCTTGGAAGCGGGGCCTTCCAGTGGTGCAGTGGGAGGAAGAGCATCGACTTTGGAGAAGGACTGACTTCCATTCCGGATAATGTCCTGAAATGCTGTGACGCAAGGAAAACCATCACCCTAGGAAGCAAGGTGGAGGAAATAGGAGATTTTGCCTTCTACCAGACTAGCCAGGTACAAAGTCTTACCCTTCCTAAGACGGTCAAGACAATCGGAAGCGGGGCCTTTGCAAGGACAGACAGGGAAATCATCCTCGAAGAAGGAAACTCTAACTTCAAAAGGGAAGGAAACTGCCTTCTTGATTATGCCAAAGAGAACCTTTACTACGGAAACAGCCGATCTCAAATCCCAAACGGGGTGAAAAACATCCTTCCCTATGCCTTCTATGCAAACGAAGCACTAGAATCCCTAACGCTGCCTTCCTCCCTTGAATCGATAGGGAACGAGGCCTTTGCCTATTCTTCTCTTTGCTCCCTTATTCTCCCCTCTTCCTTAAAGACAATAGGAAGGAAGGCGTTTGAGTACTGCGAAAACCTTTCCTCACTTTCCTACCAAGGGACAAGGAAAAGGTTTAAAAAGGTATTCTTAGACTACGGCGCCTTCAACCATGTCCAGGCAGAAGAAATCGTCTGCGAGGATGGAAGTATCAATCTGACCGATGATGTAGACTAGAAGTTTGCTCAAAGTTGCTTTCTAAGGATTAATCGCAGCGTCCGAACTTTTTGTTCCTTAAATAAAGACGCTGAGAGAACTCTTCCGATAAGTCGTCTTTGGTAATCCGATAGGTCCAGTTCCCACCGACCGTGCCAGGGACATTGATCCGGCTCTCGTTTCCCTGAAAGAGAAGGTCCTGCCTTGGAATCCTCGATAGGGAGCTGATGGAGGCAAGGTTTACCTCTAGCAGCGCATTTGCCCTATCCTTGTCGGAAGGCTGATCAGGAAGAACGATGCCAAAATGGTGGCACCTCTGCTTGATTGTCGATAGGATTTTCTTTTTTCTTTCCCCTGTCGCCTCCTTTAAAAAGCCAAGGAGAGGTTTACAGTCATGGGTAGAGGAATAGGCGATAGTGGAATAGGAGTAATTCTCCGGACGGTTCCGGCTAAGCTTCTCTCCCCTAAGGGACCTTTCTAAGACCCGCCTGTCCTTTAGGCAAAGACGGTCAATGGTCTCCTGCCTGTCCTCCGTGCAGCAGTCGACATCCTCAGCGATGATTCTCTCCGGAGAGGAGACAAAATGGTCTACCCTATCTTTATCCGGATACTTAATCCATTCTCCTTCCCTTCCGTCCTTGCTTTCCGGCTTTAGGGTATAAGTCTCGAAATATCCGCGGAAATGATCGAGGCGGACATAGTCGTACAGGGAGAGAAGGAAATCAAGCCGGGTCTTAAAGAAGCTGAAATTATGCCGCTTAAGATGGTCAAAGTCGAACTGAGGATTTCCCCAGGACTGGCCTCTTTCATGAAAAACATCCGGAGGATAACCGCATACTTCCTTCCTGGAAAGAGAAGAATCCAGTTTAAAGCATTTTGGATGGCGGAAGACATCCACACTGTCATAATTGGCGTACCTTGGCCTTTCGCCGATAATCGAAATTCCTTTGGAGGCGGCATATTTTTTCAGTTCATCCCACTGCCGGAGGAAGATATACTGCGTCCAGAGATAAAAATCGACCTGACCTGGGTAGTTGCGTCTCACTGCTTTTAGTTTCGCCGAGGAATAGGTGTTATATCCGTCTTTGAAATCCTTCCAGGAGCAGTCCTTATTGATTTCCTTTAGGACCCTATAGGAGGCATAGTCATTAAACTGGCTTTTCCGCCGGAAGGAAATATATCCGCGCTGGTAGTCTCTTCCTCCCCGGCAGAAACGGCTATAGGCAATCTTCAGAAGCTTAATCCGGCTTTCATAGATTTTCCGATAGTCGATTTTTCTTGGATCATGGCCAAAGTCGATTCCGTTCCTGTCCCGTTTCTTCAGAAGGTCCTTTTCCAGAAGATCGTCGAGGTCGATAAAGAAATGGTTCAGTCCGATAGTGGCATAGCAGGAATAAGGAGAGTCACCAAAAGAGGTCGGATTCAGGGGGAGCCTACTCCAATAGGAAAAACCGGAATCCGAAAGAAAATCAATAAATCTTTTTGCCTCTTTTCCCCTTGCGCCTATGCCATAGTCTCCAGGGAGGGAGAATAAAGGAAGATCGACACCGGAAGAGCGGAAACGTTGGTTCATTTGAGATTCCTCTTCTATTATTTTATCCTAGGTCCGGGAAAAACGGAAAGAAAACGGAGCCTTTTCCTAAAAGAGTGGGAGAATACCATATTGTCCGTCCAAACAATAGAGGGTTTCCCTGTCACCTAAAATTCTAGTAGAAAAAACAAATCAGCAATCGGAACATTCTGTCTTTTCCTAACAGGTTTTGCCAAAAAGCCAATGAAATTGACAGAAAACGCATATCTGTCTTTTCCTTGTCTTAAGTAATTAAGTTTTCCCACCTGACGAAGGAAGTGCCCTATTGATAAATGCCTCGCCTTTGTTTATCCTATTAAACATGATGCCTGTTTTGATTATGAGGAGATTATTCTGTGTCTAAACTATGCGTAGTATTCCCAGGGCGACACTACAGCTGTGACCGCTCCCTTCTTTATTATCCAAGCAAAATCATGCGGGAAAAAGACTACCAGGTCATCCGCCTTGAATATAACGAACCTTTTAAAGTGGAAACCGAACCTCCGTTTGAGGATTTTCAGAATCAGTCACTCCAATTTATTGAAACCCATCTTTCCCAGATAGACTTTTCCTCTTTTGAAACCGTTGTTTTCCTCACCGATTCTATTGGAGGGACGTTTGCCGGAAAATACCGCCAGGATCATCTTCTCGGACAGGTAAGAATTATTTTCATTTCGCCGCTTAGTTCTGCCATCCCCTTCTTCCGTCCTGACGATCTGATTCTTTCCAGCGATAACGATCCACTTTTTCCTAATGCAAGAGAAAACCTGGTCAATTTCGGCCAAAGCTACATCTTTCCCTACAGGTCGCACGATTTTGAAGTCAAGAATAATTCCCGCTATAATCTTTCAACGAGGAGGAACGTGGTCAACATCATCGAAAAATACGTTTCCTCATTCGATAAAACGGAGCAAGTGAAATGAGTAAGGATAATCCTTTTGACAGGGACAGGGAAGAAAACCCCCACATTGACCTCGATGCCATCGACAGGACTCTGGAAAGGCAGAAAATCGAAGCAACGAACGATGCGACGATTTACCTAAGAAAGAAGCCGTTCTATTCTTTTGTCAAACGCTTCTTCGATATTTTCCTTTCCCTTTTCGCCATCCTTGTCTTCTCTCCCCTTCTTCTCCTTCTTGCCCTCGTTGTCAAATGCACATCGAAAGGGCCTGTCTTTTATAAGCATAAGCGGATAGGAAAAAACGGAAAGCCTTTCTATAGGCTGAAGTTCCGCACAAGGAAATGGGATACCCGTCCGATTTCCGAGCAGCTTAACGCCCAGCAGCTGAAACAGTTCTATACGGAATTCAAAGTCGATAACGATCCCCGCATCACAAAAGTCGGAAAAGTGCTCCGCAAGACTTCCCTCGATGAGCTTCCTCAGTTATTCAACATTCTTGTCGGACAAAGGTCCATTGTCGGTCCACGCCCCATCATCCATATCGAATCGGAACGCTATGGGCTGACAAGAGGAATCCTTCTCTCCGTCCGGCCCGGCCTGACTAGTTACTGGGCATGCCACGGAAGAAGCAATGTCGACTATACCGAGCGGGTCAACAGGGAACTTTACTACATCAAGCATCGTTCCCTCTGGCTTGACTTCAAATTAATCTGCAGAACGTTTATTAAAGTATTCAAACGGGATGGGGCAAAATAAAACATGGAAAACAAAAAAAGCGAACAAGAAAAGACAAAGATTATTATCAGGCAGGAGCAAAATAAGGGAGAAGGACCGCATTTAAACTGGGGGACCTATATCCACCAGGTCAATGTCTTTAAGTGGTGGATTCTCGGTGTCACCTTAGTCGGGGCCATAGCCGGATATACAGGGGCGAAATTCGTCCTTAATCCTCGCCGGGAGAATATTACCTCGACTCTTTCCTATTCCCTTCCTCTCAATAAAGATTCAAGTGAATTCATCGACGGCAGTTCTTTTGACGGACGTGATCTTATTTCGGCGAGCAACATTAAAGCAATCATCGAAAGCGAAGATTCCTTTAAGAAGCTCGATGCTGATGGAATTTACCGTTCAAGGTCGATTTCGGCGGTTGAAACAACGACCGAAACAGGAACCACTTCCTCTAAGACGGATTTTGTCCTGAATACAAAAGTCCAGGCTTTTGGCAGTTCAGCCCTTGCCAAGTCCTTTATCGAAGCCTTGATAAACTACCAGATCAACAATGTCTTCCTTCCGAAAATCGAGAACAGGAAGTTGGCCACTCCCTTCAAAAGGAACAAAGAAGAAGATCTTGCTTCGAGGGAAAGCCGTTCATTCGAGAAGACCACGCAGTCTTTAGTCACTCTATGCAATAATCTGTCTGACAACTATAAAACATTATTAAACGAATTCAATTCTTCCATTATGATAGGCGGAAACAATTCTTTACTTTCCCTAAGCAATGACTTTTCCTCCACCGCAAGTTCGGTGGATGAGCTGAAAGGTGACTTCTATGCCAACTACTACATCAATTTCAAAGACGGAGACGAAGATGCGCTTAGGCAGAAATATATCTATCTTGGAAAATCCTATAAGGATTCCCTTAGTGCCTTACAAGAGAAGCTGAATGTCCAGAAAAGCCTATTAAATCAATTGACCAGTATCTCAAAACCGGATTATAGCATCAGTAAGCAAATCAATGAGGTTTCTGAGGAAGCCTCTGCCCTTTCTTCCCAGATTAAGGAACTGACCGAGTCCTTAGAAAAAATCGGATATACCATTACAGTAAACACAGACGGAGACACTCTTGTCAGTGATACTCCTGATGCCTTAGAAGGTTTCTACCCATCAATCAATTTTTATAAGGAAAACAAGGATTCGACAGATTCGGCAAAGAAAAAGAAGGCATTAGAATGGAAGACAGGGTGCGAAGAATATATGAGCCGAGTCGAGACGAGGTACGATGAACTTTCTAACGAATATCAGATTGCGACAAATGCAAGCCGAACCCTTTATAAGAATTACAATAGGGCCATTTATATCAAGGAAGCTGACTATGGAACGCTCTCCGGCCACATTTCCTCTACCCTAGTTGCGGCTGTCGGTCTTGTCCTTGGTTTCTTTGCCTCCTCGCTTCTTCTTGCGGCGATTGGAAGGAATATCGAATATAAGAAAAAGAAAGAAGTTATGCTCCTCGCCGATAAAAATGAAAAAGGAACAATCGAACAAAAGGTCAATAATGCAGACATTTCCTCTCAAAAAGCAAAAGATGGAAGCAAAAAAGAATAATGGATAGGCAAAAGGGAAATAGTCGGAGAGTTCTCCAGTCCCCCCCCCAATTTCAATCGAATACCCCATATAAGAGAACTCTAGGACTTGATATCAGGAAGAGGATTGCTATTTTCTTCGTCGTTTGCCTGCATGTTCCACTATTGCAACCCGATTTTATGCTTCCTGACTGGCCGGAATCAGTTCAGTCAAGAAGGGTTCAGTATTGTTTCCGGGTCATTTGTGAACCTGTACCGATTTTCGTGTTTGTGGATGGCTATCTTAGGTTCAGAAGCCATTACAATCCAAGGAAACATTTGAAACGCTGTGTTGTGCTATTCGCTCTGCTCATGTTCTGGTCATCTGTCTTAATTCTATCCGGTCTCTATCAAAACGGCGAGAAAATCACCCCAAACCTGTTTTTCACCCAGCTTTTCGACACTTCCTTAGGGAATCCGTATAATGGTGTTCTCTGGTTTTTAATCAACCTTATTGCCCTTTACCTTGTGTTCCCTGTCCTAAAGCTAATTATGGATAAAGATAAGAAAGTGTTTTGTATCCTTTTTTGGACCGCTTTCTTTTTCACAATCTTTCTTAATTTTTTTGGCCTTCTTGCTGATTTTATTGAAATCTACCATAGCGTTGCATTGTTTCGGAAGTTTCTCAGGCTTCTCTACCGTTTTGATCCTTTCGGAAATCAAATTTTTCTTTTCTATTTTCTTTTAGGCGGAATAGTGTATCTCCGGGAGAAGGATATCCTAGAAAAACGACTAGGCTTCATACTCGGAGGCATAATCGGAATATCAGCCGCAATGTTCTTCGGTCTATTTATCTCAATCAAAAAGAACGTTGTTTATAATGCCGGATATAATTATTCTCAGCCTTTTCTGACCTTGATGATACTAGGAATATTTGCTTTATTCGTTCCGAGGAAAGGAAGACTTAAGTACGCTTCAAAAGCCGTCTCTCTGATTGGTTCATCAACTTTTGGAATCTATGTTTTCCACTATATTTTCGTCATCGTCGCAAAACGGTTTTTCACTTACCTATTCTTTACCGAACGGCTAAAGGCGGTCTGCTTTGTCTTCGCCTGTTCCTGCCTTTGTTGTGCTGTTTTTTCTTAAAGAAGGATAAACAATAGTGTTGCTGTCCTTCGTCTGCGGTATAACCTTTCTGCTATATCAGAGGGGT
>DBJE01000013.1 GCA_002297045.1 Caryophanales bacterium UBA784 | reverse complement strand
AGGGACGGACTTTCTTCCTGTCACGGGACAGGAAGAAAGGGATAGGGCCATCGAAGACAGCCCCTATTTACACAAACTATTGACAGCTCTCCCAAGAGCATAGCATTATTATAATTTGTACTGGACTGTTTAGTTGCCCCCCTGCTTTTTTTCGCTTATGCGAGTCAATTCCGAATAATTTAGTAAAGTTCAGAAGAAAAAAATCCCATATTTCCAATCATTAGAAAAATATTTTGAAAATTGTATGTAAGTCTTGAATTTCCGTTTTTTATCAAATATAATACTAAGCAGAAAGGCGGGATTGAAAAATTCCTAAAAAGACCTGACAACAGAGGAGAGAGTAAAATGGAAAAAGGAAAACAGCTTAGCACTAAGGAACTCTATAGGAGGAGGAACCGCCAAACGGGGGCTCCTTCTTTTAGTTTCAGGGATTACCCAGTACTAATGTTGATTCGCGTGAACCGAATAAAGCTTAACCTTAAACACCAATTATTATTGTCTGCAGGAAAACGCAATAGCTTATCCGATCCAGCAAAACGCTGGGAATGGATGACAAACAAGCAGAAAAATGCCAGATCCAGTAAGATTTGGAAAAAAATATATGCCGCCTCAAAAGCGGAAGGAATCTCTAAAGCCGATTATGAACTGGCGCTTTCAACAAGGTATTGTGCCAGGATACGACACACGAAGTTAAGGTCACCGGCTACTCTTGCCGATAGGGAAAAAGAGGTTTTAAATTTTTGCTTCCTTTTCGGGGATGCTATTCCTGAAGATACCTTCTGTGAGCTTGAAAGGGGGCGCAGGAAATATAATCCCTGCATTACTATAAACTTATGGATCAGGAAAAAACTCTCTTCCGTACACTCGAACAAATTAATTCCGGTCCCCAATCACACCAATAGTGTACCATTTGAAGAGATACCTCAAAAAGTCTGGCTTGATAGGGCGGAATACTATCTTATTCCTTACTTGTCCGACTATTCCCCCAAAAAAGCGCTTGAGTATTTGCTGAAAATACCAAATAAAACCGCTGCAGTACAACGTGACCTGGCCTACATTTATCTTTATTTAAACCCATATGCAAATGAAGAAAGTGACAAATTAGCACTTCGCACATTATTCATTACGGCAAGGTCAGGCGATGCACTCTCAGCTTACATTCTAGGAAAATACTATCTAAAGAAAAAAGAATATAAGCTTGCCCGTACCTATTTTGATAAAGGTAAGTCTTTAGGATTTTCACGTTGTGCTGAGGAAATAGGAAATATGATCTGGAACCGCCAATGCACAGATGTTTCCAAATTCACAGCGGCAAAATATTTTGAAATGTGTTTTCGGAGCGAAACAGCGTATTTTTCCCGGGCAAAGATTTGTATGGCCCTTAGCGAAAAAGAAGAAGCTGAGCGTCATCTTATTCGTGCAGCTTCTTTAGGTTCCTTTGATGCAAGGGAGTACTATGTTCGTTGGAAAGCACACAGCATGAACAAAAGGTATGAACGGAAAAGATTTATTTTTAGTAACCAAATCCACGATGATCCAACCGGATTCCTGGATTTGGTTAATTTCCGGTTGTTAACTATGACGGGAAGTGATGGTAGCGTAATATATTATCTTTACAAGGCACTCGCAAAAGGCCATGTTTTGGCACCAATATATCAAAACCTATATTATTCCAAACGGCTAAAAACACTAGATGATGAGTAAGCTTTAGTTTCATCGCTTCTGGCAAGGTTGTTGTAGAATAATATCATGTCTTATGAATATTTCCTATCAGTCCATGATATTGTCGACGTTCTTCTTCGAACCGGTCACCTTGACAGTCGAATTTTCAATCAATCCTCAATGCTTGAAGGAACCCGTCTTCATCAATATCATCAAAAACAGCAAGGAGAAGACTATGAGGCGGAAGTGCCATTATCCTATGTTTTCCAGGAAAAAGAATTTATTTTCCATGTTTCGGGAAAAGCCGATGGCATAGTTTCTCATTCCGATGGTTCATTCACCATCGAAGAAATTAAGACAACGGTTGCGGATTTGGATGAATTTTCAAAAGACCATGCCAGTTGGCATCTTGGTCAAGCCAGGTTTTATGCGTTTATGTTTGCCAATCAGCGAAATCTAAGATCCATTAGTATACAACTTACATATATTAAACAAGACGATTACCACATTCAGAAACATATTATAAGCACCTATACCTTTAAGGACCTGAGCCAATTCGTAACCGGAATAATTTTTCAATATACTGAGTATATTAAAAGAATACGTCAAAGGAAGATAGAACGGGACAATTCAATGACTTTCCTTTCTTTTCCGTTTAAAAAATATCGGAACGGACAAGAAAAGAGGCTTTCATTTATTAAAAGTGGTTTTGAAAAGGAAAAAGACTTCTTTGTCGAGGCCCCAACTGGAATTGGAAAAACAATTTCGGTTCTTTATCCGATGAGGGAGTTGTTTAAAACGAAAAAAGCTAACAGATGCTTTTATCTGACAAGCAAAAATTCGATTAAACAAGTTGCATTAGATAATCTCTCTCTATTTATCAAACAAGGAATAAAGATTAAGGCCATTTCCTTCACGGCAAAAGAAACTATCTGCTTCAACGACAAGAAAGGACATTGCAACCCCGATGAATGTCCCTTTGCCTCTCACTACTATGACAAGTTACTTGAAGTCATTTTTGATTCTCTTCATGAATTCAATATTTTTGACCGGGATACGATTGAAAAGATTTCTTACAAAAACAAAATGTGTCCGTTTCAATTACAGCATGATTTAGCTTCCTACAGGGATTTTCTTGTTTGTGACTATACCTATGTTTATGATTTTACCGATCGTCTTGGACTGCGGGAAGATGGAAAGAACCTGGACAATACTTATCTGGCTGTCGATGAATGCCATAATCTTCCTGACCGGGTGCGGAAGAGGTATTCAAGGGATATTTCCTATTCCTGTTTTGGAAGAAGGATAACGAACTGTAGCAGAAAAGAATTCAAAGTCTTAAAAGCAGATCTGAAGTCTTGTCTTCGAATGCTTGAATCCATCCCTATTGATCCTTCAGACAGAAATGTGTTAGAGAATTCATTGCAGGTAATAGATGCTTTACCCCGGGATTTAATTGAAAAGATGGATTCAATTCTTTCCGATAGGAAATCTTTAAGGAAGAATCATATTCACCTTCTCACCGATGACAGGATGGAATTTTTTTATTCGCTGAATTCTTTCGTTTACTTATCTCAATTAATGGATTCCGAGGAAATGGCGGGTGCTTTTCTTTGCTATGTGCGTGTTGATAAAACGGAACCATTTTCGATTCGGATTTGTAACCTAGATAGTGCTCCGTTAATTAAAGATGGAAATCGTCTGTTCTCTTCCGTAGTCTTTTTTTCTGCCACACTTACACCAAAAGAATATTATAGGGATTTGCTCGGGGGCAATAGTAAGGATGCTTCTTCTCTGCTAGTCCTTCCTTCTCCTTTTCCAAAGGAGAATCGCAAAATAAGGATTGATGCCAATGTTTCCCTTTATTATAAAGACAGACTTCGGACCATAGCCTCCGTATACCTGCGAATTAAGACAGCCGTCTTTTGCAAGACCGGCAATTATTTTGTTTTCTGTCCATCATTCGATTATCTTTTAAAACTTCAGGAAAGGATAGGAAATGATGAAGAATTTTCATCTGTGAATTTGTTTTGCCAGACTCCCGGAAGGGACGATAAGGAACAAAAAGAGTTTTTATCGCATTTCCAAGCCGAAGGTGACAAGACTACCATCGGCCTGCTCGTCCTAGGCGGTTCATTTAGTGAAGGGGTTGATTTAATTGGAGATCGTTTGATAGGAGCCATTATCATTTCTGCCGGAATTCCTAAAATAAACTTTGAACAGGACCGAGTCAAGGATTATTATGATAAGGAAGATAATGGTGCATCCCGCAAAGGATATGCCTATGCCTACAGGTATCCTGGGATCAACCGGGTTCTTCAGTCTGCCGGACGGGTAATCCGTACTAGTTCTGATAAGGGCTTCGTTCTTTTCATTGACATCCGTTTCCGGCAGGAACCTTATCGGACAATCAGGAAGGAAAACTATGAAGATGCCATTTATCTCTTTTCACCTTCCCAATTGAAAAGATTGCTATGCCTCTTCTGGAAGGATAAATAATCATATGGACTTTGATCAAAAGCATATTCGAAATTTCTGCGTCGTGGCGCATATTGACCATGGTAAGTCTACTCTTTGTGACAGAATACTAGAAAAAACCGGAGCTGTTTCTCAGCGTGAACTACTCCCACAGCTTCTTGACGACAGGTCTGTGGAACGGGAAAGAGGAATAACGGTCAAGTTAAATGCCGTCAATGTTACCTACAAGTCAAAGAATGGCGAAACCTATCTCTTTAACCTGATTGACACCCCTGGCCATGTTGACTTCACTTATGAAGTCAGTCGTTCCCTTTCCGCCTGCGAAGGCGCACTCTTAGTTGTCGATGCCACACAAGGTGTACAGGCCCAGACCTTAGCTAATGGATACCTTGCTATCGATAACAATCTGAAAATCCTACCGGTCATCAATAAAATCGATTTACCTTCTGCCGACGTAGAGCGGTGCCAATTAGAACTTATTGACACGCTTTCCATTGACCCGGATTCCTGCGTCATGGTTTCCGCAAAAACCGGGCAGGGGGTTGACCGCCTTCTTGAAGATATCGTGAATGTTCTTCCTGCCCCATCCGGCGACAGGAACAAGCCATTAAAAGCCTTGATTTTCGATTCAAAATTTGATCCTTATCGCGGGGTTGTTGTTCTCATCCGGATTTTTGATGGACAGGTTTCAGTGGGAAGCCGAATCAGGCTAAGGAGTTCCGGCCTTGTTTTTCAAGTTACTGAACTTGGAATCCGTACTCCAAAGGAAAATAAGGTGCAGACTTTAAAAGCAGGAGAAGTTGGCTATCTTGCGGCATCCATCAAAAACATCAAAGATATTCAGGTGGGGGATACCATCACTTTAGCTGACACACCTACCGAGGCAGCATTGATAGGTTTCCGAAAAACACAGCCAATGGTTTATGCCGGTTTCTATCCCAGCGATAATAAGGACTTTGAAAATCTTCATAATGCTCTAGACAAACTATCCCTAAACGATGCAGCCCTCGTTTATGAGCCTGAAACTTCCGTAGCCCTAGGGTCGGGCTTCCGTTGCGGATTCTTGGGACTTCTTCATCTCGAAGTTGTCCAGGAACGGCTGGAGAATGAGTTTGGACTCGACATTAGGGCAACTGCCCCTTCTGTCGTCTATGAAGTAAAAAGGACTAATGGAACTACGCAATGGATAGCCAATCCTGCCGATTTTCCTAGAGACCGAACGAAAATCAAACAAACCCTTGAACCATTTGCCAACGTTAAAATCAGGACACCAAAGACATATGTAGGAAATGTAATGACTCTTTGCCAGAATCGCCGTGGGCAATATCAAAACAGGGTTTATATTGATGAGACACGTGTTGAACTTCAATACAAGATGCCTTTGAGCGAAATCGTCTTTGACTTCTTCGACCGTCTAAAGTCTGTCTCGCAGGGTTATGCCTCCCTGGATTATGAGCTGCTTGGCTATGAGCCAAGCGATGTGGAAAGAAGGGACATTCTTCTTAATGGGGAAGCCGTTGATGCCCTTACTACAGTAGTCTTTTCCGGAACCGCCTATCCTCGTGCACGTGCAACTGTCGATAAATTAAAGGACGTCATTCCTAAACAGCAGTTTGAAATTCCGGTCCAGGCCTGCTTAGGAGGACGGATAATCGCCCGAAGTGATATCAAAGCTGTCCGCAAGGATGTGCTTGCCAAATGCTACGGAGGAGACATTTCCCGTAAAAAGAAGCTTCTGGAAAAGCAGAAAGAGGGAAAGAAGCGGAGGAAGGAATTCGGTAAAGTCCAGGTTCCACAGGAAGCCTTTATTGCCATCCTTACCGTGGATGAAGGAAACATTAAATAATCCTACTTGGCTATGCTAAAATTGTGCGGAGGTATTTATGGTATTTCGCAGCGATGACTCACGTCGTTTTACAGATGATACCTATGCCGGAAAGGAAGAAGTCCAAGCTTTCTATAACGTTCAGGATGTTTCTCCTCTTTGGCAAAAGATTCTTTCTTATCGTTCTCTTTTTAACGAAGAGACAGACTTGCTGGACGAAGAGGGAAATCATTACCAAATCTGTCTGACAAAAGCAATACTGGCCAAGTCTTATCAGCTTCAAAGGAATCTGAGGAACGACAAAATTCTGCTGTCCTCCTTCTCCGATTCCCTTGTCCGGCAGTTTATCCTTTCCGCAAAAAAGAACGCTCTACTCCTGACCGCGAAAAAAAACGGCACCAAGGTGACTAATGCCACTTTGGATAGAATCGTCGAGGGGACAAGGGAATCCATTTCCTCATCGTTATTTCTCGTTAAGGCCTATGCTGACGCCTTTGATCAGGGCCTACTCCTCACGTCATCAGACCTTGAAACACTGCAACATATCAACAATGTTCTTCTTGGACGGGAAGAGAATGCCGTTCCTTCTTATCGTACCGGGGAAGAAAAAGATCCTTATAACACTCTTGCCATTTGGCCAAAGGAAAAAATCGTAAACGCTCTGGGCAATCTTTCCGGATTCCTTTCTCAGGATTCAATTCCTGTCATTCTCCGGGCACTGGGAATTCTTTACTATTTCTTTTCCGTACGGCCTTTTGAATATTTCAATGAAGAAACATCTTCGCTGTTTTCTAAGGCATTCCTATCCAGTTCCGGACTTGGGATAATCGGGTATGCCTTAGATTTCGAAAGTGTTTCCTTTAGTAAGGATTTTCAGCGAAGGAAAGCCTGCGAGTCATCCTTGGATTTGACCTACTTTCTTCTTCCAGCTCTTAACTATAGGTGCCATATTTCAGCCATCAATCATGAATTGCTTTTAAAGATCAAAGAGCAGGAACCTGTTTCAGATACAAATCATAACATCTCAGATTCACCTGACATTCCGGTTGAAGGTTCAAGCGTTCACGAACAGGCCCTTCCCTTTTTTCCAACGAATGTCGCCAGTCAGGAAGAGGTTCTGGCTACTGCGACGAAATTGCGTAGGATCTACCCTTATTTGACGAAAAAGCAGGCTCACTTTTATGCCGGGCATTGCACAATAGGATTACACTACACGATTGAACAGTTTAAAAAGACCGAAGATACGGTTTACGAAACCGCGCGTAAGTCAAGGGAAGCTCTTGCTTCCCGTGGCCTTTACAAAAAGGAACTCATCGGAAAAAAGTTTGCCTATACCCCTATCCCCATCGAGGGAAAGCAAAACGATGATTAGCGCCCTTTATCTTCATATTCCTTTCTGCCGGACAATCTGCTCCTATTGTGATTTCCCCAAAGTATTGCATCTGCAGAAATGGGAAGACGAATATATTCCTCTCCTGGTGAAGGAAATTTCTTCTTACCAGATCCCTATGGATTCTTTGGAGACAATCTATATCGGTGGAGGAACTCCTTCCCTTTTATCGAAGAAGAATCTTGAAATTCTGCTCGGTTTTCTTCACCGCTCTTTTCCTTCCGCTAAGGAATTCACCAGGGAAGCGAATCCTGAATCCTTATCTACTGAAAAAATCAGAATAAGGAAACAAAGCGGAGTAAACCGCATTTCTCTTGGTGTGGAATCCACTTCTCCCTCTCTCCTAGCCTTCCTTGGTCGGAAACATAAGGTTAATGAGGTTGAGAATGTTCTAAAGGAATTGACGGAGGAAGGGATAAAGAATATCAATTTGGATTTTATCTATGGCATACCCGGGGAATCATGGGAGCAGCTCAGAAAAGATATTGATTTTGCCGTCAGCCAGAATATCCAGCATGTTTCCTTCTATTCTCTTCAACTAGAGCCTGGGACAAGGCTTACTGCAAGAAAGACGCACCCTGTTTCCGATGAACTATACCGTGAGCAATACGATTTTCTTTGCGAAGAATTATCCCACCATGGTTTTTTCCGCTATGAAATTTCAAATTTTGCGAAAAAAGGCTACCAATCTCTTCACAACCTCACTTATTGGCACGACCGGCAATATTATGCCTGCGGAGTAGGCGCTGCAGGATATATCGGCAATAGGCGCTATCTGAATACGAAATCATTAACCGATTATTTTAAAGGCATCCGTATTGTAAAAAAGGACAGGATTTCTCCTGACGACCATGAAAGGGAATACCTCAGGCTTCATCTCCGATTAGTAGAAGGCTTCCCGCTAGAAGAGTACAAAATTATCTTCCAACGTGATTTTCTTTCCTCTTTTTCCACAAAAATCGCGGAAAATAAAGAATATTTTGAAGTGAAAAACGGTTTTTTCCGGATCAAACCAGAATATCTCTACATAAGGGATACACTTCTTTTATCCCTTTTCTAGTCTAAATTACTTGACTTATCCAGCTAATTTCATTATGCTAAAATTACTCTGTAATCTATAGCACTGGCAGAGAACAAGACTAGCTCTTTCCCGGGTTATGAGCTCGTCGGAAAGAACAAAATAATGGGAAGCAATAAACCCAAACATTTCGATGACTTATTTGAGAAGATTTTTGCCGGGCCAAAACCAGCCGAATACTATCGTTCCAGTAGCAGTCCACATAGGAGGATGCTGGCGATTGCCGAAGACTACTTTACTGTCGTTTCGATTCTTTCCAAAGATGAAAGAATCTCACGAAGCCTGATTCATCCTACTTTGCTTCCGAAAGCCAACGAAATAAGGGATGCCTTAGACTTCAAGAAGACCTACCAGGAAAGTCACTGCATAGAAAAGGCTTTTATCCTTGGCATATGCTTTAGGCTGAATCTAATGGACAAGGAAGATGCCGAATTCCTCTGGGGAACCTATTTTACCCATCTTCGCTGCTCGTTTCATAATGATCCACTGAAAGAGGATGCCTCCAAAGTCACTTTCCACGTAAAAAAGAATAAAGCGTTATTTTCTTTCTTTAATCTCCTGGGGAAACCTTTTAAGACCCTCCTCAACGAACTCGACAAACAGCAGCAGGCTATTGTCGAGTCCGCCTTGCTCCCATTCGTTAAGGACGACGAAAACGGAACGAGGAGAACTCTTTATCATTTTCTTAATCCAGATGATGTGATAAAAGAGGAGAACCTCAGTGAAGAAGAAAGGAAAAAGATAGAGGAGGCATTAACCAAGAAAAAATAAAAATGATTTGTCTTTCAGGCTGCCTCTTATCCCATATGGGATAGGAGGCCCTGAAATGATTGACTATTTAAAGCGTAATCTGATTCTATTTGTTCTAGCGGGGAGGATTTCTGTTACCATTTTCTTCTTCTTTTCCTCCCCCCTTTTCGGTGTTGTCTGTTCCTTTCTTTTCTTCCTTGCGTTCTTTTTTCTATATTTCCTCTATGATAAGCAGGAAAGCGAAGTAAAACGGAAGAAAGCCTATACCCATTTCCTCCTTTCCTTCTTTGATTCTCTCTATGCACAGCGAGGAACCAAGGTTGCCTATGACGAGGCCTGTGCCTTTATCCGGGGATACCAGAAAATCATTCCTTTGGAAGAGGTTAAGGAGAACCCTTCTGCAATCAAAAGGATACCGCAATATGAAGAGTATTTTCTTGCCGTGAGGCAAAGGGACAGCCTCAACCAATCCCATATCGCAGACTACCGTCCCCTAAGGGACAAAATGGGGGAAGAAATTGAAACGAGGGAACACTGCAGGGCGAAAAGAAAAAGTTTTTTCCTTGCCTCTCTGCTTTCCCTTATGGGGGTCTGTTTTTCCTTAGCCTTAACCCGTTTGATCTTTCCTTCCTTTAGGAAAAAATTAAGCGGTCCTCTTCCCTCTCTCTTTCTTGCCTTAATCCCCCTATTGTCTATCTGTTCCATTTTTTTGATTAGGATCCATGAGGGGAAAGAAAATGTTTAAGAAACTGAAAGGGATTTTCAGGCCGAAAAAGGAAAAGCAGGAGAAAAGCGCAAAGATAAGGCTATCCTCGGTTCTGATTCCTTTCCTCTTTTTCCTCTTAGGAATTAGGCTATTCTTTCAGGCAAAGAAAACTTCCGTTTTTTTCCTCTGTGCAAGGCTTGGCCTCTTTCTTCTCCTTTTGGAATTCGGCTTTTCCCCTGGAAAGGAAAAGGCTGTTAATAAATCAGATATTGTTGTCTATCAGGACTTCTATCGACGCTGGTTCTTCTATGCCGCTTTGGAAAACTCTTATCTGTTAGGTTTTCAAAAAGCAGTGGATGCTTCCCCTGTTTCCCTCCTTCGGGACAAACTGAGAGACTTTCTCGAAGGGGAAAGGACATCCCTTCTTCCTTTATCGTTAAGGAACAATCAGGTTGAGACGAGGCTAATCCGCTCAAGGAAGGAAAGACTAAGTGAAGAATTCGAATACACCTATGCGGACTGCAAGGAAAGGGAAAAGCTTTTCCGCCGCCTTTTCCCTGCCAAGGAAGCAAAGCCTTTTCCCATCTTTCTTCTTCCGCTTGTCTTCTCCCTTGTCATGGTCATCTGCCTATTCTATGGGTTTGCACAACCGATTTAGCCTCCTGCTTTTCTTTTCCCTTTTGCTTCCGGCAGCATTTTTCGGATTTGACCGAAGACTTGAAAAACAGGCAAAAGAAGTTCTTTCCTATGAATGCATACACATTAAAAGAAACGTACTGGAGGAAAAAGAGCCATCGGATATGGTCAATCAGAATGTGCGGATTATCTTTGTATCGGAAATTGAAAGTCCAAAATGGGAAAGGGTTTTCCTTCTTAAATACAAGGTCAGCTATATAAGGAAGGAAGGGGAGCCTAGTTGTCTTCTATCGATTACCCTAAATTGATTAAACCATCGCCATTGGCTATACTATTTAGCGTAAATCAACTTGGGGGCTAATATGAATCCAATTAAAGATCTAGAGCAACGTGGTCTTCTTGACGCTTTTTCTGATCGTGAGAAAATCGAAAGCAGGTTTGAAAATCCGGTTACGGTCTATTGCGGATTTGACCCAAGCGCGAAATCCCTTCAGCTAGGAAATTTCATCAGGATAACAAGGCTTCAGCGTCTTCAGAAAGCGGGCTGCCGGGTCATCGCCGTTTTAGGGGGTGCCACCGGAATGATCGGCGATCCCTCGGGGAAAAAGGCAGAGCGGAAGTTCCTTGGTGAAAGCCAGGTAAGGGAAAACGCAAAGGCAATCGAAGCGCAGCTGGCAAAATATATTGACACGTCTGACCCGGAGAAAGGAAGGATTGTCAACAACTATGACTGGTGGAGCAAACTGGACGTCATCAGTTTCCTTCGCAATTACGGAAAGAACTTCCAAGTCGGATATAGGCTTGCCAAAGATATCGTGAAATCCAGACTAGAAGTCGGCATTTCCTATGCAGAGTTTTCTTACAGGATTCTTCAGGCCGGAGACTTTGATTATCTGTACAATAAATACGGATGCTCTGTTCAAATCGGCGGCGGCGATCAGTGGGGGAACCTTACCACTGCGCTTGATTTCGTCAAACGGAAAAACGGAAACGATGCCAAGGCAGAAGTCTTCACCTTGAAGCTGATTACCGATAGCCAGGGAAAGAAATTCGGAAAAAGTGAAACAGGAGCCCTTTACCTCGATCCAAGTAGGACTTCCCCTTATCATATTTACCAGTATTTCAGGAATGTGTCGGATGCGGATGTTCTTCGATACCTATACATCTTCGATGACCGTCCGATTGGGGAAATTGATGCTCTTTATAAGGAGCATCTTGCCCATCCTGAACTCCGAAACGGACAAAAGGAACTCGCACGGGTTATCGTTACTAAACTACATGGTGCGAAAAGGGCGGATAAATGCGTTGCTAGGTCGAAGGCCCTTTTCTCCGACAACTTCAACGGGCTCACTGCTGACGATTTAAAAGATTTAACCGATGGTCTAGTTCTTGTCGGACAGACGGGAGAAATCGGACTGCTTGATGCCCTCATTGAATTAAAGCTTGCCTCCTCTAAGCGGGAAGCCCGCGAATTTGTTTCTGCCGGGGCTGTTAAAATCAACGGAAATAAAGTCAGTGACCTGAATAGGAAACTGGATAACAGCCTTGCTCTTCCTGGCGGATATCTCTTCGTCAAGCGCGGAAAGCGCAATTATGCCGTAAGGAAGTTCTAGGCTTTGCTCTTGTCATCGAGAAAATCGAGAATTTCTTTTACGACTACCCTGTTGTAGACGATATGACTAAGCGGATGAAGGGAGAGGATTTCCTCTTCCTTTTTCTCTTTTGTTCCTTTTTTCTGTTCTTCTTTCCTCTTCTTGTTTTCTGTGACAAACCATTTATAGCTTTCTTCCGTAATAATCGAATTATGCAATCCTTTTTCTGTTATAAAAACCTTTACATTTTTTTGCGGATGTTTTTTAAAATAAAGTGCTAGAGAAGCCTTATTAGAGACCATCTGATCATCCATCGAATAAATCATTAACACTGGGGTCCGCTTATTTTTCTTCACTCCTCGCACAGCGGAAAGCGTAAATCGGCGTCCTTCGATGAGGAGCATGCAAAACCGATAGGCAGGACGGAGGAAATAGTAAAGGCGTGGATTCTTCTCTTTCCTTGTGCCGAGCACGGAACTGTTTTCATCGATGGGAGCCGAACGGATGACTGCTCCTTTTATTTCTTTGTAATTGCCAATGGCCCCTGCCCTAGAATAGGCACCCCAGGAATGACCATAGACAAAGAGGGGAAGACCCTTATTGAGTTTTCTTTTCAGGACATCGTGAATGACATTCTCGGCCACATAAATCCCCGTGGCCAAGGCCTGTTGCTCTTCCCCTTGGCTCATTCCCGAACCAAGCTGGTCATAGGCAAGAACCTGATATCCATTATCAACAAGCCTAAGGATATCGACAAGATACTGGATATGGGTCCCGAATTTCCCGTGGCTGAGAATGACAAAACCTTTTTCCGCTTTTTTCTCTTTGCTATGGTAAAGATAACCATTTATCTGTTTTCCATAATAATAGGTCGTGTAGGAATCACGGGAGACTCTATCCTGAATTTCCTCGTAGCGGACATAAACCCCATGGGAATCCCTTTCCCGATGAAGGAAAAGGGCCTTGTGGATTCGAAAGGACAAAATCAGGCACAGTGAAAGATAAACAAAGACAAGGAACATCAGAATGACAAGAGTAAGGACCAAGGCAAACATGAATAGGCCTCCTTTCTTATTATAAAAGGAAGAGAGCCGGAAACAAAGTTTATAAAATTAGCACTCTAACCTTGAAAGTGCTATTTTTCTTTCTATAATATGTTCGAATCTGAAATGAGGAGGCAAAATTATGGCCGAAGAACAGAAATATACAACGAAAGTCATCGATGCCATCAATAAAGGTGCTGAAATTGCAAAAGACAATTCCTTATCTTCTTTTGATGTTCCTGAATTACTCCGTGCTCTTTTCGATCAGGAAGGGTCCAGGTATGTCAACATCAGGGAAAAGAGGGGGATTAACTCTTCCGCAGTATCTCAGACCATCGATGATTATATCCATAATTCCGTCAAGTCGACTTCCCAGGACGAACCGGAAGCATCTGCCGATGTGAAGAACAGGCTTTATCAGGCTGCAAAATATGAAAAAGACAGGGATGATAGCTACAGGTCCGTCGAGCATCTTCTCCTTGCCCAGTTTGACTGCCGTCATTCCATCAGGCAGAGACTTGCATCGGTGGAAGGCTACACCAAGGATAACTTCGTAAAGGCCATCAGACAAATCCGGGGGAACAACCATGTCACCAGCGATAATCCGGAAGCTCAGTACGAAGCGTTGAAGAAGTATGGCCGTGATCTAGTCAGCGATGTTGCCTCTGGCAAGATCGACCCGGTCATCGGCAGAGACAACGAAATCCGCCGTATCAGGGAGATTCTCTCGCGAAAGAGCAAGAATAACCCTGTACTGATTGGTGATCCGGGTGTCGGCAAGACGGCCGTTGTGGAAGGACTTGCCTGGCGTATTTTCAAGGGTGATGTTCCTGAAACACTCAAGGATAAGACGATTTTCGAATTGGATGTCGGTTCCTTAATTGCCGGCGCCAAATACCGCGGTGAGTTTGAGGAACGTCTGAAAGCGGTAAGGAAGGAAGTCGCCGCAAGCGACGGAAAGATTATTCTCTTCATCGATGAAATCCATACCTTAATCGGTGCCGGTGCCGGCGGGGATTCCTCTCTTGATGCCGCTAATATACTTAAACCAAGGCTGGCCCGCGGTGAACTTCATTGTATCGGTGCGACTACCTTGAACGAATACCGGAAGTATATCGAGAAGGATCCGGCTTTTGCCCGTAGAAGGCAGAAAGTCAGGATTGATGAACCTACAGTGGAAGACTCGATTGCCATTCTTCGTGGAATCAAGGACCGTTACGAGCAGCACCATGGTGTGGAAATCACCGATGATGCCATCATTGCCGCGGTCACTCTTTCCAAGCGGTACATCACCGATCGTTTCCTTCCTGACAAGGCCATCGACTTGATTGATGAAGCCTGTGCGAAAGTCCGAAGGCAGATTGATACTAGGCCAGAGGCCCTCGATGAAGTTTCCCGTCGTCTCAGGCAGCTGCAGATTGAGAAGGTTTCCTTGAAAAACGATGAATCCCCCACGGCTAAGCAGCGTTATGAGGCAAGGGAAAAGGAAATTGCAGAGCTGCAAAGCCAGAAAGATACTCTTACTGCGCAGTGGAAGGCTGAAAAAGCCGAATCTGACAAGCAGAAGGATATCAAGAAGCAATTGGATATTGCGAGACTCAATTTGCAGAAGGCCAGGCAGGATGCCGATTATAATACTGCGGCCAAACTTCAGAATAGGATTATTCCACAGCTTCAGGAAAAGCTGAAGGATGCCTTAAGCAAGACAAAGAATTCCACAAGGCTTTCCGACAGGGTTACCGATGAGACAGTGGCGGAAGTGATTTCCAGCCAGACAGGTATCCCGGTCAGCAAGTTGACAAAGAGTGAGAGTGAGAAGATCCTTTCCCTGAAAGACGAGCTTTCCAAACGGGTCATCGGACAGGATGAAGCACTGAAACAAATCAGTGATTCCATCATCCGTTCCCGTGCCGGACTTTCCGACCAGAACCGTCCGATTGGAAGCTTCCTCTTCCTTGGCCCTACCGGCGTTGGTAAGACGGAGGTGGCTAAGGCACTTGCGGAACAGCTTTTCGATTCGGAAAAGCAGATTGTCCGCATCGACAGGTCCGAATACAGGGAGAAGGAGAGTGTTTCCCGTCTTATCGGTGCCGCACCCGGCTATGTGGGATACGAAGAAGGCGGGCAGCTTACCGAGGCAGTAAGACGTAAACCTTACTCCATCGTGCTTTTCGATGAAATCGAAAAAGCACACCGGGATGTATTCAACATTCTTCTCCAGGTCCTCGATGACGGGCGTCTGACTGACGGACAGGGTCGTACTGTCGATTTCACCAACACCATCATCATCAGGACGTCGAACCTTGGTTCAGAATACCTCCTTGCCGGAAACACTCCGGACAACCGCGACAAAGTCAGGGATCTACTCAAGAAGTCTTTCCGCCCTGAATTCCTCAATCGTATTGACGAGATCGTCAGGTTCAACTCTCTTGGCGAGAATGTCATAGACCAGATTGTGGAAAAGTTCCTTAATCTTCTTAAAGAACGCCTCGCCGGAAAAGGAATCTCCTTCGCCTATGATGACAAGGCTGTGCGGTTCATCCACCAGGAAAGCTATTCCCCTAGCTATGGTGCACGTCCAATCCGCCGGTATGTCCAAAGCCAGGTAGAGACCCCTTTGGCAAGGAAGAGGATTTCCGGTGAAAGGAAGGACAAAGTCACGCTGACAAGCGACGGGAAGAAGCTTGTCTTCCTGACAAAATAATAGAAGAGGCAGGCCGTCAGGTCTGCCCCTTTTTTTGTTGAAAAAAGAAAAACCTCAGGATTACTCCTGAGGCCGGCAAAAGGAATTCTGGACCGAAAAGCTTTTACCTAAACTATTCTACCATAAATTAACGGACTTTATACTTTAAATTGTATTTTTGGTTACTTTTTTCTAGTTATTTTCTATTTGTCTAATATCTCATGTCTTCTTTTACTCAATCTCTGGTATTCAAGGCAAAAGGAACTAAACGGACAGTCTCCGCAATGCGGTGACTGGCTTGCGCAGATGTTCCGTCCGAAAAGGATCAGCCGGTGATGCCTTTCGATTCCATGTTCGTTCGCAAAAAGTTTTTCCAAGGCCTTTTCCGTCTCCTCGGCACTCGTGCCTTTCTTGACAAGCCCTAGCCGCAGGGAGACCCGGTGGACATGGGTGTCGACAGGAATATACGGAAAGTCATATAACTCGGCAAGAACGACACCACTTGTCTTGTAACCTACCCCCGGAAGAGACCTAAGACTAGTGCGGTCCTTAGGGACCTTGCCTCCGTATTGCAGAAGAAGCTCCTTGGCGCTTAAGATCAGGTACCGGGCCTTAGTCTTGCCAAGTCCGATATGGGAAATGCAGGCAAGAATGCCCGGAAGGTTTTCCTCCCGGTAGTCACTAAGCTTTGGGTAGCGGGCAAAAAGGAGGGAAGTGGCCTCGTTCACGCTTTTATCCGTGGCCTGGGCGGAAAGGATCACAGCAAAAAGAAGCTGCCAGTCATTTCCGTAATGCAAAAAAGAAGCGGTCTGAGGATATTCCTTTGCCAGGAAAGAGCTGATCAGCTCTGCCTTATTTGTCTTTGTCAACTGTCCAGTCCTCATTGTTGAATAATTCACTGTAATCGACTTTCTTTCCGGTCTTTTCGTTGACGGTCGATGTTCCGATAGCGTTTCTGCCTTGGCTCCGCTGCCTTTCGCGGATAGTCTTGTCTGCCCTTGGGAAGGAGATTCCGCTTTGACGGACGGACTTTTCCAGGGCTTCTTTTATCCTCTCCTGGCTCACCCCGTCCTGAAGCCAACGGGCAATGTACTGACGCTGAACAGGGGAAATCTCCCGGCTTCCCTGGAGTTTCTGGACATAATCGAAAAAGGCATTGTCCGCGCTGGCACTCTGTCCGTTTTCCCGGCGGAGGGCATTATCCTTAAGAAAATCGGCAAGAAGCCGTTCTTTGAAAGGGACGAGGGTGGAAAAGTAGCTGTTCCCCTTCTGCTGCCTAGTCAGGAATTTCTTCTCCCTAAGACGGGCAAGGCAAAGGTCGATCTCGTCTAGGGTAAGATGCCTAAAGGGAGCCAAGGAGTCAGCCGTAAGCAAAAGTCCGGGATCGGAAGAAAGAAGTTCGTCGGCCACAAAAAGAACCCTGACTTCGTTTTCGGAAAGGTCGTAGTTCAGATAGCGCTTGATGAGGACAGACTTGAAGTCAAAATCATGGTAATCGATTTCCATTCCTATTCTCCTTTTTCAAAAGCGAATCCAAGGGAAAGGAAATCTATCCTCTCCTTTTGGTCGGCCTCAGGACATTTCCTTACTTCTTCCTTGATTTTCGCCTTTTTCAGGTTATGAATCAAGGGTTTCGCCTTTTTCCTTGCTCTTTTTAGGCGATGGGAGAGCTTCAGGTTCCTTTCCTTGCTGAACCGGAAGGCCCGGAGGATACGGAGCGGATCCTCGCTAAGCCGGACCTTAGGGTTGCCTATCCTTACAAGTTTTTTATGCCGGATGTCTTTCAGCCCACGGCCGGTCGGATCGAGGATTTCCCCGTCCCTATTTGCATAAAGGCAGTTGATGGTGAAATCACGCCGTGAGTACTCTTCCAGCGGGCTTCCCACAAAAACAAAGGAAGAAGGATGGCGGTGATCCAAATATCCTTCCTCCTTCCGCCTTGTGGCGATGGTAAAGGAAAAGCCGCCGAGCTTAAAGGAAACCGTTCCGAAAGGAGAGCGGTAGCCATAGGGAAAAAGGGCGAAGACCTTGTCCGGGTCTAGGCTAGTCGCCCTGTCGATATCCGTGCTGTGGCGGGAAAGAAGAAGGTCGCGGACAAAGCCACCGACAAGAAAGACCTTATCCTTGCCAATCTTTTCCGCAACAACCGAAACAGCCTTCTTCGCCTCTTCCGGTAGTTTTATTTTCATAAAAAGGCCGCTTCTGCGGCCTTATTCTCCATTATTCTGTCTGAAAAAGCTTATTTTTCGTTGACCAAGTCTTTTAAGGTCTTGGAAGGCTTGAATTTGACAGCCTTGGAGGCAGGAATCCTGATCTTTTCCTTCGGAGAAGAAGGATTGACCCCTTCACGCTCTGGACGTTCGACAAGGGAGAACTGGCCAAAGCCGGCAATCTTCACGGAACCGAAGTCGGGATCGACAAGACCCTTGGCAATCTCGGCAAAGACAGCCTCGACCACCATGACGGCATCGCCCTTCTTCCTACGGGCCTTCGACACTAATTGTTCAGCAATGTCCTCTTTGGTAAGAACCTTTTTATCTTCCATTTTCGCTGAAACTCCTTTCTGTAAAGTTAAGATACCACGAAAAAGAAATAAAAGCAAATATTTTCCTATTTTGCCTTAGTTCAGGGGTTTTCCACGGATAGAAAATGCAATTTGCAAGCCCTATTGCCGAATAACTTTGCCTTGACTAGTTTAAGCCAATATTCTCTTCCCGCTTAGCCCGGACAAGAAGACGGATAGGACAGTTATTGAAACCAAATTCCTTCCGGATGACGTTTTCAAGATAACGTTTGTAGGAAAAATGGAAGTAGTTCGGATTATTGCAGAAGACGATGAATGTAGGAATGCTGTCCTTGGTCTGTGTAATATAGGAAATCTTCAGCCGGCCGCCGTTAAAGTCAGGCGCCTCGTTATCAAGCTGGGCCCGCCTAATGAGCGAATTAAGGAGGGAGGAAGGAACCTTTTTATTCAGATTGGTTTTGATTTCGTCCCTTGCCTTGAAAATAGCGGCAATATTCGTGGACTGGATGGCGGAAACAAAAACAACCGGGGCAAAGTCAAGGAAGCGGAGAGAACTCTTCCTCTCCTTGACGAACCTCTGCTGATCATTAGGGCCATGGGAATGGAGGTCCCATTTATTGACGACGAGGACGACAGGTTTGTCGTTGTCCATGGCATAGCCCGTCACCCGGATGTCCTGGCTGACCAACCCTTCCGAGGCATCAATCAGGATAAGAATGATATCCGCACGTTTGGCGGCATCGGCAGAGCGGATGACGGCAAATTTATCAAGGTCTTCTTCGACTTTTCCGGGGCGTTTCACACCGGCCGTATCAATCCTGACATAGTCCTTTCCGTCCCGGACAAAGGGAATATCAACGGAATCACGGGTCGTACCGGACAGAGGGGAGACAATGACACGCTGCTGGCCAAGGATGGCATTGGCCAAAGAAGACTTCCCGACGTTCGGTCTTCCAAGCAGGGCAAAAGTCAAGGCACTGCCATAGTCCTTGTTCTGCTTTTTCGGTAGGCGGGCAATGGCATCATCGAGCCTGTCCCCAAGCCCTAGGCCGTGCTCGGCAGAGATAGCAAAGGGTTCGCCAAGTCCTAAGGAGTAGAAATCATAGACGTTCCCAAGCCTTGTCGTATCATCAATCTTATTCACGATAAGCCTGACTTTTTTCTTGTATTTCCTCAGTTTGGAAGCGACGAAGATATCATTGTTGCTGATGCCAAGTCTTCCGTCCACGACAAAGAAAATCAAGTCCGCTTCCTTCTCGGCAAGTTCAACCTGGTTCTGGACTTCCTTTTGGAAAGGAATCTTTTCCTGGGTGATTCCGCCGGTGTCGATGAGGGTAAACGTCTTGTCCAGCCAATGTCCCCTGCCATAGTTGCGGTCGCGGGTGATTCCAAACTGTTTTCCGGTGATTTCCTTAGTCTGATCGGTCAGGCGGTTAAAAAGGGTGGATTTTCCGCTCGATGGCGATCCGACTAACGCTATAGTTCCTAATTCTTCCATTTTTTGCCAACTTTCTCTTCGAAAAGCCGAATAATCGCATCAATTTCCTCTTGGATTGTCCTATCCGAAGTATCTAGGACAATGGCATCCTCTGCCTTGGTCAAAGGGGAGTTCTCCCGGTGGGAATCGAGGTAATCCCGTTTTTCGATATCAGCAAGGATTTCCTCCCTTGTCCCATCAAAACCTTTCTTCTTCCTCTCCTCAAACCGGCGTCTAGCTCTGGCAAGAGGGGAAGCGACCTGGAAAATCTTTAAGTCCGCATGAGGAAGGACGACGCTTCCTATGTCACGTCCGTCCCTGACAACCGAAGTGGACCTTGCCCTTTCCTGTTGAAGGGCGACCATCTTCTTTCTGACCTCGAAATGGGCACAGGCAAAGGAAACCTGTTTCGAGACTTCCTGGCTGCGGATTTCCTGGCTTACGTCTCTTCCGTTAAGAAAGACATTTCCTTCTTTGTCTTCCGCGATATGGCAGGAAGGGAGCAGATTGTAGGCATCGGCAGGCGACTTCGTGTCCTTGCCTTTTTCAAGCCTATAGAGAGTAAAGGCACGATACCTTGCCCCAGTGTCGATATAAAGAAAACCAAGGGCCTTACTGACACCTTTGGCTGCAGTGGACTTGCCGCTGGCGGCAGGTCCGTCAATAGCGATGGAATAGAATCTCATCTTTGACCTCCTTTGCCGATCATGACGGCAATAACAATAATAAGAGCCAGAAGCACACAAAGGGAAAGGACAAGGAAAAGGCGCCGGGCAAGTTTCTTCTTCCGTTCCTTTTTCTGTTTCTCCCTGAATCGTCTTTTGGTTTCGTCTTCGATCCGTTTCTTCTCGAATTCGTCTTTGGCCTTCCTAAGCTCATCTACGGACAGGGAAAGAGTCGAGGTGGTGACTTCGCTTTTATAAGTTTTGGTCACGCCATCCTTCCCAGAATCTGCCTTAGGCATTTCGGGGAGATGCTTTTTCCTCGTCTTCGTCTCTTCGAATGAATAGGAATCCCTGTTGGCAATCTTGTCACGGAGTTCCTTATAAAGTTCCACACGGCTTTTCGTTTCCATAAAAACCACCTTTTAATATTATAAGGGAAAAAGAAAAGAATGAGAGCAAAAGCCGAGAGAAAATTGCAACTTTGGGTTGCGATTGCGAAGGAAAATTGTATAATATTATCCGTTGCCGCTATAGCTCAGTTGGTAGAGCGGCTGATTCGTAATCAGCAGGTCGGAAGTCCGATTCTTCTTGGCGGCACCATTCTGGATAGCCTAGGCATGGCCTAGGCTTTTTTCGTGCCATGAAAAAAGAGGGCAAAATCATGGATGATCCAAGAGAAAGCCCTCTTAAAAGCCAAACTAGTCGACGAAAGCTAACAAGGCCATCGGAGCATTATCGCCACGACGGTTATAAGTCTTCAGGACGCGGGTGTAACCACCATTGCGATCCTTGTACTTCTTTCCGTAGACATCGAAGAGAATCTGAAGAGCGTTCTTTCCGGTCTTCTGATCCTTGAATTCTTCGTGGACATAGCGGGCGGCAAGACGGCGGGCGGCAAGGTCACCTTTCTTGGCATAGGTGACAAGGCGCTCCACATCCTGCTGAGCACGCTTTGCGACGGCAAAGGTCACTTCGACATGACCAGTCACAATCCTCTGGCTCACGACATTGCGGAGCCTGGATTTCTCACGGCTATAGGTCCATCCGGTCTTAAAGCGGACGCCGCCTTTGCCATGGACATTGGTTCTTCCAATCGTACCCATTGTTGAATTACCTCACTTTAATTACTTCGACGAATCATCCCGCTGCAGGTATAAGCCATACGTAGCGAGTTTATCCAGGATTTCCTTGTAAGACTTCTTACCAAGGTTACGGACGGTCCTCAGTTCGGACTCCTTCCTGTTGCAAAGGTCCTGAACCGTCTTCAGGCCGTTACGCTTAAGACAGTTGTAGGAACGGACAGAAAGATCAAGATCCTCCAGGGTCCTAGCCGAATACTTGTTCTCCGGCTTTTCCTCGCTGACGGACCTGACCGTTGCCGATTTGACAGCGGCATCAAGGTCTTCGAACAGTTTGAAGTGCTCATCGAGAATCTTACCGGCAAGGGCAACGGCATCGCTAGGAGCCATGGCACCATTGGTCTTGACTTCGATAATCAGCTTCTCGTAGGAAGCATCGTAGCCTACACGGGTAGGCTCGACCTTGATTTCCACCTTTTCAATCGGAGAATAGTTGGAATCAACGGCAATCCGGCCAAGAGGCCAGGAAGAATCCTTGTTCTCTTCGGCAGTGACAAAGCCACGGCCCTTCTTCGCATGGAGAACCATCTTGATATGTCCGCCTTCGCTTAAAGTGCAAAGGGGCCTATCCTTATTAATGATGGAAACCCTGTCCGGGCAGACAATATCGCCGGCCTTGACAAGCTTCTCTTCTCCGTTGTTGCTGTTGACCTTGTTCTGGACGTCAAGCCGAAGGACATAGTCGGCATCGGCATTATCGGATTGATCCCTTAAGACAAGGTTCTTGATATTGAGAACAATCTGGGTCAGATCTTCCCTGACACCCTCAAGAGGAGTGTACTCATGACGGGCACCCTCGACCTCGATGGCATAGACGGCTAAACCGGGCAGAGAGGAGAGAAGGACTCTCCGGAGTGCGTTTCCAATCGTAACGCCATAGCCCTGTTCGAGCGGCGAGATGATGAAACGGCCGGACGTGTTCGTCACATCGGTTTTGCCGATTTCGAATTTCGGTTGTTCGAATTCTTTCATTCAGACTCTCCTTCCCCTGTCTCTTTAGCCACGGGGACGCTTGGCCGGACGGCATCCATTGTGCGGAATAGGAGTGACATCGGCAATGGAAAGAACCTTCAGACCGGCGGCCTCTAAGGCACGGACGGCAGTCTCACGGCCAGGTCCCGGGCCCTTGATTTCGACATCGACACTCTTCAGACCGCGATCGACGCAGACCTTGGCGACATTGCCAGCGGCAAGCTGAGCGGCGAAAGGAGTGGATTTACGGCTTCCGGAATAACCGGAAGTTCCGGCACTTGCCCAGGCAATGACCTTGCCCTGCTCGTCGGAAATGGAAACGATGGTGTTAGAGTAGGAAGCATGGATGTGGGCGACGCCTTTGGTGAAGTTAAGACGGGCTTTCTTTTTACGGATAGTCGTCTTCTTTGCCTTGGCGGTAGTAGATTTAGCAGTATTCGCAACAGTAGTAGCAGCCATGACTATTAATCCTCCGATTACCTCGTTGCCTTCTTATGGTTGGCAACGGTCTTACGCGGACCTTTGCAGGTACGGGCGTTGGTCTTGTCGCGCTGTCCGCGGCAAGGAAGCGAACGTTTATGACGCTGTCCGCGATATGTCCCGATTTCTTCGAGACGTTTAATGTCTAAGGCAACCTGACGACGGAGGTCACCTTCGACGACATACTTGGCAACCTCGGCACGGACACGGGTAAGTTCCTCTTCGGAGCAATCCTTGACGCGCTTAGTTCCGTCGACCTTGGCATCTGCACAGATTTTCTGTGCGCGGGTCAGTCCGATTCCGTAGATATAACGGAGGGAATAGACCAGCTGTTTATCGTTTGGGATATCAACACCAGCAATACGAGCCATTTTCCTGATTTCCTTTCTTTAACCCTGTCTCTGCTTATGTTTAGGATTGGAGCAGATGACCCTGACACGTCCCTTCCGCTTGATGACTCTGCATTTATCGCAGATCGGTTTTACTGAAGCTCTGACTTTCATTTTCGTTTCTCCTTTTCAACAGACTACTTATACCGGTAGACTATTCTACCATTTGTGACATCATACGGGGAGATTTCCACCGTAACCTTATCGCCTGGGAGGATTCGGATTTTGTTCCTCCGCCTCTTGCCGGACACCATGGCCCGGATGACGGCACCGCCTTCAAGCTGTACCGAGAACTTCTCGGCCGGCAGGTTTTCTAACACCGTGCCTTCCCTACGGATGAAATCTTCTCTGCTCATGCAATAGTTCCTAACTCCTTTAAGTGCTGTCGGACGTTTTCGTCAACGGAAGTGATAATCGGACCGTTTTCGGTGATAATCACATCGTTCTCATAATGGCAAGTCAGCTTTCCGTCCTTGCTGGCTACGCCCCAGGAGTCGTCAAGGGTGATGATGTCGCTAGCCCCTGACCTGACCCTTGGCTCAATAGCAAGACACCTGCCCGGGCGAAGGAATGGTCCAAGCCCGAGGGAGGAATCATAGTAGTTGGGAATAAAGGGATCTTCATGCCTCTCTCTGCCGATGCCATGGCCACCGTACTCTTTGCAGAGGGAATAGCCGTATTTGTCGGCAGTCTTCTGCAGAGCCATGGATATCTCATAGAGATGGTGGCCGGGCAGACAGACCTTCAGAGCGGCATAGAAACATTCTTCGGTGCAGCGGATGAGCTTTTGCGCTTCATCGGAGACATTTCCAACGGGGAAGGTTCTGCAGGCATCGCCGTTATACCCATTTCCATCCAGATTTCCCCTATCGACCGAGAGGATATCCCCTTCTTTGAGAATAATGCTCTTAGAAGGAATACCGTGTATCAGGGTCGAATTGACACTTGCGCAGAGGGCCCATTTGTATCCGGGCTCAAGAGCGAAGTTCGGCTTTCCGCCGGAATCGATAATCCAGTTCTCGACCAGCTTATTCAGTTCGTGGGTCGAGCGTCCAGGTTTGATTTCGGGGCGGAGGAGGTCGAAGATGTGGCCGAGCTTATTCCCGGCCACGATCCTCTTCTCCCTTTCTGCTTTCGACTTAATGGAAATCCTGCTCATTTGACAAGAGCCTTCAGGGCCTTTTCGACGTCCTTATAGACATCGTCGATTCCCTGCAGGGCGTTGATCTCCTTAAGTACGCCCTTCTCCTTATAGTACTCGATAAGCGGAGCCGTCTGCTTATCATACGCCTCAAGCCGAACACGGAAGCTTTCTTCCTTATCGTCCTCCCGATGGATGAGTTCGCTGTTGCAGTTGTCGCAGATACCGTCCTTCAGCGGTTTTTTCGTGAGAAGGTTGTAGCTGGCACCGCATTTAGGGCAGACCCGACGGTTGACGATCCGTTTGGTAAGTTCTTCCTTGTCGGCGACAAAGCAGATGACGGCGTTGATGGCCCGGCCTTGTCTGGCAAGCCTTGCTTCAAGGGCATCGGCCTGCTTGACCGTCCGGGGGAAGCCGTCAAGAAGGAAGCCGTCTTTGCAGTCATCATCGGATAACCGCTCATCGACAAGGCCGATTGTGACTTCGTCGGGGACAAGCTTTCCTGCATTGATGTAGGAAGCAGCCTCAAGTCCGAGTTTCGTCTTGTTCTTGATGGCGGCACGGAACCTGTCTCCGGTAGAGATGTGGGGAATCTGATGATTCTTCACGATCAATTCGGATTGGGTTCCCTTACCTGCGGCCGGAGGCCCAAGAAGGATGATGTTCAAGCCATGGTTCTTAACGTTTTCCATTTTACAGTTCACTCTCCGCGAATCCCTGACCGGCAAGAATGCCGTTGATCTGATTGTTGACTTCCAAAGCGACACCGACAACGATGATTAGTCCGGTTCCTCCCAGTGATAGGGAAGAAGGAACTGCACCGCTAAGCGAGAGGATGACAGGCAGTAAGGCAATAGCCGTCAACGCCATGGATCCCCTGAACGTAATCCGGTTTAGAATCTTGGAAACATACCTTTCCGTCTCAACACCGGGCTTGATACCGGTGATATAAGTGCCGCTCGACTGGAATTCCTCAGCAATGCGTTCAGGATTGATTTCCAGCTGGGAATAGAAGTAGGAGAAGGCAATAATGAGGACGGCATAGATGATAGGTCCCCAAGGGAAGGAGAAACTGTCTCCCCTTTTCGTCCTCGCCTGATAGTTGAAGACTTCCTCGATTTTCTCGGCCCAGGCCGGCGGATTTCCGTTGCTGAACAGGGAAACAAGAATCGAGGGGGCCATCCTGATAGAGGAAGCAAAGATGACAGGCCTGACCGAGGAAGCGTTGACCTTGATCGGAAGGAAGGATGACTGTTGGCTGGAAAGGTCACTGCTTTGACTCGTGTTGGAATGGCTGACAGGAAGCTTCCGTACCGAGGATTCAATGAAGGTGACAAAGATGACGATGAGAAGCATGGCAAGGAGATACACGACAAGGCGGACGCTGCCTTCGAGAATGAGAGAGGGGTCGGACGAACCGAGCGTGGAGGAGGAGAGATATTGTTGGAATGCCTCACTGATCTGAGAAGGAAGCGAAGAAATGATGCCGGCGAAGATCAGCATGGAAATACCGTTTCCGATGCCTTTATCCGTAATCTGGTCTCCCATCCAGGTGAGAATCATCGACCCGGCGACAAGGAAGAGGATAACCTTCGTATAGCCCCAAGGACTCGTATCGAGAACCGTGATGGATTCCGAATTGTTCCGCAGGGCAACGATGATGCCGTAAGCCTGAACGGCTCCTAGAACGACAGAGAGCAGACGGGTGACGACATCCCTCTTCTTCCGTCCGGTCTCTCCTTCCTTTGTCCTCTGGGTGAGGGCAGGAAGGACATCCCTAGAGAGAAGCTGGATAATAATCTGCGCCGTAATGTAAGGGGAGACGCCAAGAGCCCTTAAGGAGAAGTTCTGCAGAGCACCTCCGCCCATCCTATTAAGAATAGAAAGGGCGTTAGTGGTATCAGCGAAGATATCCTCATTGGTCTGGACTCCAGGCACCGTGATAGCCGATCCGATTCGGAAAACAAGGAAAATCGCGAACGTAAACAGAATACGATTGAGAAGGTCCTTGTTATGGAAAAATGCGGCTACCTTTTTCATTACTTATCCTCTTTGGAGGCCTTTTCTGCGAGGTCGTTGAGAGACTTGTGGAACTCGATCCGGGCGTCCTTTAATGTGACGACTTGAGCGTTTCCACCGGCCTTCTCGATGGCGGCCTTGGCGGATTTGGTGAAGCCCTGGAGATTGACTGAAAGCTTCTTGGTGAGTTCTCCGCCGCCGACGATTTTGACCGGCTTATTCAGATTCCGGACAAGACCGGCGAAGACAAGAGAAGTAAGCGTGACAGTGCTTCCGTTCTCAAAGCCATCCAAATCGGAAAGCTTAAGAATCGTGTAATCGACACGGCCGTAGTTGGTGAAGCCATGCTTAGGAACACGGCGGAACAAAGGCAGCTGACCGCCTTCGAATCCGACGGGAACCTTACGTCCCTGACGGGCACCCTGACCCTTGACACCGCGGGTAGAGGTCTTGCCCCTTCCGGAGCCGATACCCTGACCGACACGTTTGGGAAGGTGACGGGAACCTTTGGCAATCTTTAACGAACTTAAATCCATAGTCCCTTCCTCCTTTACTTGGCTTCCTTAGCCTCGGGCTTTTCAGCCTTAGGCTCGGCCTTGACTTCCGGCTTCTTGCCAAAGCGGGCAAGCTGGATTCCTTCATAGGACTTGAGTTGATGCAGGCCATCGATGGTTGCCTTGATGACGTTAGCCTGAGAGCGGGCTCCATAAGTCTTGGAGTAGACGTTCTTGATACCGGCTAATTCAAGGACGGCACGGACGGCACCACCGGCGACAAGTCCGGTGCCTTCCGGAGCAGGCTTGAGGAAGACCTCAGTCGCACCGAAATGGCCCCTGACCGGATGGGCAATGGAATGGTTCTTGGCGATTTCCCTCTTCTGGATGTTCCGGCGGGCAGCGCTAAGAGACTTCTTGATGGCATCCGGGACTTCGTTGGATTTGCCAAGTCCGTAGCCATATTTGCCTTTTCCGTCTCCGATGACGACAAGGGCAGTGAAGCGGACACGTTTGCCGCCTTTGACAACCTTTGCGACACGGGAGATTTTGACGACCTTCTCGTCATACAATTTCTCCCTGGGACGACGACCGCCGCGGCCGTTGCCACGGGAGAAACGGCGACCGCCCTGGGCGGAACGGCCTTTAAAGCCGTTTCCTTTTCCCTGGGCAGCAGACTGATCCGCTTTTGCGTCAGCCTTGACTTCGGCCTGAGCCGAAGCGACGTTGTTCTTCTGTTCTTCTGCCATGATAATCCTCTTTTTTAGAAGGCTAAGCCGCCTTTGCGGCAAGCCTCGGCCAAGGCTTTGACCTGGCCATGATACAGATAACCGGACCGATCGAAGACAGCTTTGGTAATCTTCAGTTCGCCGGCCTTCTTCGCCAAATCGGCACCGACCGCTTCGGCGGCAGCAATGTTGGAAGGATTCTCCAAGCCAAGCTTAGCCGAAGTAGAGGAAGCCAGAGTGACGCCTTTTTCGTCATCGATAAGGGCAGCATAGATGAATTTGTTGGAACGATAGACGGAAATACGGGGGCAGGCGGCCGTTCCGGAGATTTTGGCCCGGATACGGACATGACGATGTAAACGCTGTTTGTTCTTGTCGAATGTAGTGTACATGATCTAGCCTCCCTGTGATTAGGCTGCGGTTCCGGCAGCAGTCTTCTTGGCACTTGCCGGAGCACGTAACGTAACGACCTCGTCTTTGTAGCGGATGCCTTTTCCGTGGTAGCATTCCGGTTTGCGGAGTGCACGGATGACGGCAGCCTGCTGTCCGACGAGCTGTTTATCGATGCCTTCGACGTTGATTTCCAACGTCTTGGTATTGATGGAAATCTTGACTCCGGCAATAGGCTTAACCACATCTTCGTGGCTGCGGCCCAAATGGAGGACAAGATCGCTTCCGCGCCTTTCGGCACGGTAGCCGACGCCCTTGATGACAAGGGTCTTGACGAATCCCTTAGTGACACCCTCAACCCTTCCGTTGATGACGGAACGGGCAGTGCCGTGGTTCCTCTTCCTGAAGATTGTGTCAGCAGGACGTTTGCAGAAGAACTTTCCGTCCTTCTCTTCGAAGGTGATGTGGGGATTGAACTTCTTAGTCAATGTGCCCTTAGGTCCCTTGACCGTGACTTCGTTTCCAACGAAGGAAATGGTGACACCCTCAGGGATGGCAATAGGCTCTCTTCCAATACGGGACATTTCCTACCTCCTTACCAGACGTAGGCGATCACTTCACCGCCGACGTTGAGTTTACGGGCCTGCTTATCGGTCATGACGCCCTTAGAAGTGGAGATGATGGCAATGCCAAGTCCGTTTAAGACTTTGGGAAGCTGATCGACGGAAGCAGTGACACGGAGACCAGGTTTGGAGATCTCCTTGATACCGGAGATGATGCGGTTTCCCTTGGAATCGTACTTCAGGGTAATCGTAATCTCCTTATACGGCTTTCCTTCGAGCGGATGGACATCGTAGGAAACGATGAAGCCTTCGTTCTTAAGGATGTTGACGATTTCCTCGCCCCTCTTGAAGTAAGGGAGGGAGACCGTATTTCTCTTGCTCAGGTTCGCATTGCGGATGCGGGTCAAGAGATCAGCGATAGAATCATTAACCATGATATTCTCCTCCTTTCCTTACCAAGAAGACTTATGCCTTCCGGGGATTTCTCCCTTGTAGGCCATTTCGCGCAGACAGATACGGCATAAGCCGAACTGGCGCAGATAGCCGTGGACACGGCCACAGCGAGAGCAGCGATGATAGTTCTGGGTCTTCGGGAATTTCTTCGGACCGGCGCATTTCACTTCGAGTGCTTTACGTGCCATGATTCAGCCTCCTATTTCTTGAACGGCCTGCCAAGCTTTTCAAGCAGGGCATAGGCCTCTTTATCGGTCTTGGCTGTCGTAACGATGACGACATCCCTTCCCTGGGTACGGGTAACCTTATCGTACTGGATTTCAGGGAAGATAAGCTGTTCCTTGACACCGGTGGAATAATTTCCCCGTCCGTCGAAGGAATCCTTACTGATACCGCGGAAGTCGCGGACACGCGGAAGATCGATGGAAACGAATTTGTCTAAGAAATCGTACCTGCGGATGCGGCGGAGAGTGACCTTGACACCGACGGCATCGCCTTCACGGAGCTTGAAGTTAGCAATAGCCTTCTTCGCCTTCGTGACAATCGGATGCTGACCGGAAATGGTGGCCATCTCGTTAACTGCTTCCTCGACGGACTTCTCGTTATGTCCGGCTTCGCCAAGACGCCTGTTAAGGATAATCTTGACAAGTTTCGGGCATTCCCTGACGGAAGTATAGCCGAATTCCTTCCTTAAGGCAGGAACGACCTCTTCCTCATACTTCTTCTGAAGGCGGGAGACAATCTTGGCCTTCTGATTTCCCTGATTATGGGCTTTTTTGACGGACACGCCGTTTTTCTTTTCTTCAGCCATGATTCTTCTCCTTACTTGATGATTTCGCCGGATTTCTTGGCAATCCGGACCTTCTTGCCATCCTGGCCGACCTTATAGCCGACCTTGGTGGCCTTCTTCGTCTTAGGGTCGACAAGGGCAACCTTGCTGACATGGATGGGAAGAGTCACATCCTTGATGGAACCCTTAGGAGCACCCTGAGTCGGCTTGACATGCTTCTTGTTGACGTTGACACCCTCGACGATGACCTGCTCTTTTTTCGGAAGGGCTTTGATGACCTTGCCGGTCTTTCCCTTATCATCGCCGGAAAGGACGATGACGGTATCTCCAGTTTTGATTTTCATTCGATAGACCTCCAAGGATTAAAGGACTTCGACCGCCAAAGAGACGATCTTCCTGTATTTGTCACCCTTTTCACGGAGCTCACGGGCGACAGGTCCGAAGACACGGGTTCCCTTAGGAGTGCCATCGTCGTTGATCAGGACAACGGCATTATCATCGAACTTGATGGTAGAACCATCACGGCGCTGATAAGCCTTCTTGACACGGACGATAACGCCCTTGACAACATCGGACTTCTTGACCTTTCCGTTCGGAATAGCGTTCTTGACGGCGCAGATGACGACATCGCCGACAGTCGCATTGCGACGGAAGGAGCCGCCAAGCCTGCGGAAGACGCGGACGCTTGTTGCGCCGGAGTTGTCGGCGACAACAAGGTTAGTTTCGTTCTGAACCATACACTATTCTCCCTTCTTGACGATTTCGACTAAGCGGAACCGTTTGTCGTGGGACAGAGGACGGCATTCCTCGAAGACGACGACATCGCCGACCTTGGCAGCGTCATTGCGGTCATCAACCTTATAACGCTTACGGACGGAGACACGTTTCTTGTAAATCGGATGTGCCTTGTAGTTCTCGGTTTCGACAACAATCGTCTTCTGCCTCTTGTGTGAGACGACAACGCCCTGTAGACGGCGTTTATGAGAGGCCTCGATGACCTGTTTCGTTTCTTCAGCCATTGTTTGATAGCCTCCTTATTACTTCGCCTCTGCAGCTTTTTCTGCAGCAGCTTTCTTCCGCTCGTTCTCGACCGTCAGAAGACGGGCGATGTCCTTACGGCAGGCGCTGATCTTGGCGCCATTGTCTAGCTGACCGGCCTTGGCCTGGAAGCGGAGGGTGAGAAGCTCACCCTTCAGTTCGTAGACCTTGCTAGCGAGGTCTTTGTCAGATAATTTGCGAACATCTTCAATGGTCATTATTTGTTTTCCTCGCCTTTCTTAACAACACGGGACTTGACGGAGAGTTTGTATCCGGCCTGACGAAGGGCTTCCTTGCAGTCAGCTTCCGGTATTCCGCCGATTTCCATCCTAATCGTGCCAGGCTCGACAACGGCAAACCAGCCATTGACGTCACCCTTACCGGCACCCATACGGACCTCGGCAGGTTTCTTGGTGATACCGACATCCGGGAACACACGGATATAGGATTTACCAATCTTCTTGGTGAAACGGGATAAGACGACACGGGCAGCCTCGAGCTGACGGTTAGAGATATATCCGCCTTGGGTAGCCCTTAGTCCGAAATCAGCGAAGGCAACGGTAACAAGACGGCTTGCCTTTCTCTTCGGACGGATGAGGTGGTTACGACGCCACTTTGTTCTTTTCGGCTGTAACATGGCTTATTCTCCTTTCTTGGCGCCTTCGTCCTTGCTGGCATTCGGGGTAACGGCCGGAGCAGCAGGGCGGGAAGGACGGAAAGAACCATTCGGACGGCGGTTGTTGTTGAAGCGTCCACGTCCGAACCGTCCGGTATCTTCCGGACGACGTTCCCGGAGTTCCTTGTAATTATCCGGGAGAGCAATCCAGACCTTGACACCGATGACACCATAGGTGGTGTGGGCCGGATAGTAGGCATAATCGACAGGCTGACGGAGGGTATGAAGAGAGAGGACACCTTCACGGTATTCCTCGAAACGGGCGATTTCGGCTCCGCCGATACGTCCTTTAGTCATGGTCTTGCAGCCCTTGGCTCCGGCATGCCTGACACGCTGAATGGCCTTCTTCTGCACGACACGGTAGGAACCGCGCTCCTCAAGCTGATGGGCGATGTCCTTGGCGACAAGCCTGGCATCGAGATCCGGGTTCTTGACTTCGACGATGGCGACTTCGATGTTCTTAGGATCTTTCTTCAGCCTCTTGACAAGGTTCTTCTTAATCGCATTGATCTGAGCAGAATCAGTTCCGATGACAAGAGCAGGCTGGGAAGTGAAAATAGAGATCTTGATGCTGTTCTTGATCCGTTCGATATCGATGTGGCTAAGACCGGCCTTGATTCCGTCTAAGAGCTTTTCGAGGTAGTTCCGGATCAGAACATCTTCGTGAATGTACTTAGGGAAGGTCTTCTTATCCGCACACCAGTGGCTGGACCAGTCACGGTTGATGCCCAAACGTAAACCGTTCGGATTGACTTTCTGACCCATGATTACTTGGCCTCCTTATTTTTCAGCGTAACGAAGACATGCGACCACCGCTTGATTAAACCGGAAGCGGAACCCTTGGCACGGGGGAGCCTCCGTTTAAGACGGACGGCGTCATTGGCCGTGATCGAAGCGATATAAAGCGAATCGTGATCCCTGTGGAAATTGTTGACGGCATTGGCTTCGGCAGACATGATCAGTTTCTTAATATCGCGCGCACACCTCTTAGGGCAGTTCTCGAGAATGCCATAAGCGGTGGGAAGATCCTTGCCGCGGACAAGGTCGATGACCAGACGGACCTTACGCGGAGTGACCCCGTAGTTCGTCAGCTTGGCAGAGGCTTCGGTTGCCTTCGGGGCTTCCTTGACCTCTTTTTCAGCCTTGACTTCTTCCTTGGCGGTTTTCTTAGCAGGGGCCTTCTTGGCGGTCTTTGTCGATTTGACGGCCTTCTTGGCGGCTGTCTTCTTTGCAGCGACCGGAGCTTTTTCTTCTTCGGTCAGAGTTTTCTTTTCTTCAGTAGCCATGATGGATCTCCTTACTTGGCTGCAGGCTTAGCAGCTGCTGCCGGTGCCGGCTTAGTCGTGGCATCGGCTTCATCTCCGGAACGATGGTGGGTGAAGGTACGGGTGAAGACGAACTCGCCTAACTTGTGGCCGACCCTATCCTCAGTGATATAGACAGGGACAAAGGCACGGCCGTTGTGGACGGAAAGAGTATGTCCGATGAAATCAGGGAAGATGGCGGAACGGCGGGACCAAGTCTTGATGACGTCCTTCTTACCGGATTTATTCTGCTCCTGAATCTTCTTGAGGAGCTTAGGATCGCAATACGGTCCTTTCTTTAAACTACGAGACATGATGAATCACTCCTCCTATTTACTTGCCATTGCGGCGACGGACAATCAGACGATTGCTCGGTTTCTTCTTCGCACGGGTCTTGACACCCCTTAAGCGACGGCCCCACGGAGAACGCGGAGCATCGTGGCCGACAGGGCACTTACCCTCACCACCGCCATGCGGATGGTCGTTCGGGTTCCTGGCAGAACCACGGACAGTCGGACGTTCGCCAAGCCAACGGGTACGGCCGGCCTTACCAAGGGAGACAAGATTGAAATCTTCGTTTCCGACACTGCCGATAGTGGCACGGCAGGTAGACCTGAACTTACGGACTTCGCCGGAAGCAAGACGAAGAGTGACGTACTTGCCTTCACGGCCTAAGATCTGGGCTCCGGTTCCGGCAGCACGGCAGACCTGTCCGCCCTTTCCAGGTTCAAGTTCCACATTGTGGACCCTGAGACCTTCGGGGATGCTTCCAAGTTCCCTGCAGTTTCCGACTTCGATTTCGCCGGACTTTCCGTCGGTGACCTTGGTTCCGACCGTAAGGCCCTTAGGGCAGATGATGTAACGTTTCTTGCCGTCCTCGTTCTGAATGAGGGCGATACGGCAATTACGGTTTGGATCGTATTCGATGGCAAGGACAGTGGCGGTAGCCTCTCCCTTACGCTTGAAATCGACTAAACGATACCTGCGTTTGTTTCCCCCGCCGATATGACGGCAGGTGATGTAACCCTGATTGTTGCGTCCGCCGGTCTTCTTTAACGGGCGGAGTAAAGCTTTTTCAGGAGTCTGTTTGGTGATGTCTTTCGTGGAAAGGGTAGATAAGTTACGCCTTCCAGGAGTCACCGGATGATATGATTTGATTGCCATAGTAATCTCCTATAATTTGCTTTCCTTACTTCTCATCCGCTTTGTTAGCCTGCTGTTCTTCGGTAGCGACGGCAGCAGTGATTTTTCCTAAATCAAAGGAAGAATCGAAGCGGACGATGGCTTTCTTATACTGCGGAAGGTAGCCTTCATAGCGACCGACACGGCGGGTTTTACGCTGAAGGTTCCTCGTGTTGACGCTCTTTACCTTTGCGGAGAAGATAGCCTGGATGGCAGCCTTGATTTCCGGCTTGCTGGCAGTCTTCTCAACAGCGAAGACAAGGGCATTGTCTTCCTTCTGGAGCCGCTGAGTCTCCTCAGTGACAATCCTATGTTTGATGATGGAATAGTCCTTAACGATAGCGGGACGGGTGGTGAAGGCCTTTTCTTCCTTAGCCTCAAGGGCTTTCTTTTCTTCTGCCATTATTTAGCTTCCTCCTCATGTTCGTCATCTAAGGGAGCCGGAATGGCATCCTTGACGAAGATGACCTTATTGGCGTTAAGCACGTCATAGACGGAAACATTGTCTGCGAAGACGGCTTTGACGTTGACCAGATTGGCGCTGGCGCGGAGAAGATTGACATCGTCATCCGCTAAGACAAGAAGGTTCTTCTTATCGTCGGCCTTGATTGCCTTAAGGGTTAAGACGAAGTCCTTGGTCTTCCTGGACGGACAGGCATCGCCGGTTAAGACGATGAGGTTTCCGCTCTTTGCCTTTTCGGTAAGAACCGAAGTAAAGGCAAGGTAATGTTCCTTTTTGTTCCTCTTCAGGTCGTGATTCTGCTGGCCGTTAGGAGCAAAGACAACACCGCCGTGACGCCAGACCGGCGAATTGGTGGTACCTGCACGGGCACGTCCGGTTCCCTTCTGACGCCAAGGTTTGCGGTTAGAACCATGGACGATGTCACGGGTTAAGGTGTGTGCGGTGTCTACACGGCGTGCGGCCAAATCGACACGGACGGCACGCTGGACAGAGTACTCATTGATTTTCGTATCGAAGAGGTCGGCGGGAAGAGTGACTTCTCCGACCTTCTTGCCCGAATAGTCGAGAACCGGGCTTTTCAGATTTTCGTTAGCCATTAGATTAATCCTCCACGCTTTACTTCTTCATCCTAGCCTTGGAGTTCTTCCTCGGATTGAGTTTCTTCTTCGGGGTCTTCGCTTCGATTTCGGCTAAGCGTTTTGCCTCGGCAGCCTCAAGCTGAGCAATGGTCTCCTTGGTGTAGTCGACGACCGGAGTAAGATCCGGTTTCTTTAAGTTGTTGCGGATAGCAGAACGGATCTTGATGATGGAGAGCTTCTGTCCGGCAACGGAGCCTTTGATAAGGATGCAGTTCTTATCCGGATAAACGGCGACGATCGGAAGATCGAGAACCGTACGGACCTTCGGTCCCCAGTGTCCGCCCATCTTCTTTCCGGCATGGACACGGTTGTTGCAGCGTCCGTTCGTAGCTAAGGAACCAATCTGACGGTGATAGCCGGAGCCGTGGCCTTTCGGACCGATTGTGGCATGGTAATGTTTGATGACGCCGACATAGCCGTGGCCTTTGCTTAAGCCGGTGACATCAACCCTGTCGCCGACCTGGAAGAGGGAGCAGTCTAAGGAAGCACCGACTTGATACTTTCCGTAGATTTCATCACCCTCGAGTTCGCGGACAACATACTTCGGAGCAGTATTTGCCTTTTTGGCAATTCCGATTTCGCACTTGTTTGCGCGTTTTTCTTTCTTGTCCTCGTAACCGACCTGAAGTGCCTCATATCCGTCTTTTTCCTTGGTCTTGACCTGTAAGACGACGTTGGGAAGCACCTCGACAACAGTAACCGGATAATGGGAGCCGTCTTCGGCGAAGACGGAGGTCATTCCGATTTTGCGTCCGATAATGGATTTCATAAACTGTGCCTAACCTCCTTACAGCTTGATTTCAACATCGACGCCAGCAGGAAGATCGAGATTCTTAAGAATATCGATGGTCTGTTTGGTCGGTTTGTTGATATCGATCAAACGTTTGTGCGTCCGGATTTCGAACTGTTCACGGGAATCCTTATCCGTAAACGGAGAACGCAGAATAGTGAAGACTTTCTTTTCAGTAGGAAGCGGAATAGGTCCGACTACCGTTGCGCCAGTCTTCTTGGCGGCTTCGACGATCTTTTTGACCGCCTCGTCCAAGGTCTTGTGATCGTAACCTTTGAGACGAACTCGAATGGATTTTGTTTCTGCCATTTTTTAACCTCCTTTACCCAAGATCTCAGTATGGGCATCCGTTCGGTATGAATAACCTGAAGCGTTGACAACCGCTGTCGGCGTTTCAGCAACTTCACACGTCAATACGGGCTGAAATGGCATTCAGCGTGTAAGATTCTACCCTTTCAAGTCGGGGGTGTCAATAGAAATATAGAAAATTTCTCCTTTTTCTTTCTCCATATAATAATTAGGTTACGCGCGCGTAAATTTGTGACAACTCCTCATGGCGTTTCCGAGCAATTTTCGTTTTGTCTTTTTCCGGAAACCGATATACTAAAAGCATCATGAAACTGATTTTATCAAAAGAGGTGACGGATTCCCTTAACGCTCTGATTGCCCAAAAGAATCTCAACAGGGCAGCCGCGGACATTCTCAATGATTATTTAGAGAACCATTATGATGATATCGACGAAGAGCTTCTCTCCCTGTCCGGAAAGAAGGACGAAGGGGAGAAAAGCGCCTTCCGCCACGCCTTCTTTTCGCTCGTCGAAGAGGAGGAAGAGGAGTGCGATGAAAGGGTCAAGACCTGTCATCTTGGGGATTTTACCCTTCTTAGCGAAGAAGAATATAAAAACGACCCCTATTACCAAAATGTCCCTTTCCGTCCGAAAAGGAGGCGGGATTATAGGCTGACCTATAATCATTTCTCCCCGGACGAAGGATTCGTCTTTTCCGAGAGGCAGTCCTCGGAGGCGGACAACTATGCGGAAATAACCCCGGTCGGCTATTTCAAGAATGAATTCTCCTATCCGGTGCTGAGGAAAAAGGACGTCATCTGGAGGAGTGTCATCCCCCATGAAATCAATACCAGGAAGAAAGCCATTTCCCTGGTGAAGGGAAAGGTCCTGACCTTCGGCCTAGGCCTTGGCTACTTTGCTTATATGGCCTCCAGGAAGGAAGAGGTCGAGGAAGTGACCGTCATTGAGAAAGACAGAAACATCATCTCCCTGTTCGAAAGTGAAATCCTTCCTTATTTCCCCAATAAGCAGAAAATCAAAATCATTCACCGCGACTGCTTTTCGTTTTTGGAACAGAGGAAGGAAGACTACCCGTTTGTCTTTATAGATATTTACCACCAGGCTGAGGATGCCCTGCCTCTCTACCTAAGAAGGGGTGAAAAGGAAAAGCACTACCCGAAAAGGAAGTTCCTCTACTGGATTGAGGGAGACATTCTTATTCTTCTCCGCCGGTATGTCCTCACCCTTCTTGAAGAGGCGAGCATAGGCTACACCCTAAAGGACTATGAAAACCCCTCTTCGGAAGAGGAAAAGATCCTTCTTGCCTTACGGAAGAAAAGGGAAGCGGAAAATATCGCGACAAAGAAAGACCTTTATTCCCTGCTTAGCGACGATGGTCTAAGAGAGCTAGTCAGAAAATGAAAGAAAACTCCGCCGGGCTCCGACGGAGTTTTTTGTTAGTTGTCCTTAGGTCGGTCAGCCGAATGCCCGTTATAGTTTTCCAGGACGAACCGCCGAAAGGGGATATCGACGTTCTGCTCGCGGAAGGCTAAAAGGACCTTTTCCCGGAATTCCAGATAGACGTCCCAGTAATCCTTGTTTTCCACATAGGCCCGGACGGAGAAATTAAGATAATACTCGGCAAGGTCGGTTAAATAGACCATCGGCTTTGGATCCTTAAGCACCCGGTTATCCTTATAGAGAAGGTCAAGAAGGATAGATTTGCATTTCTCCGTTTCGGTGTCGTAGTCTACCCCGATGTCCACAACCCTACGGCGGACTGGATTGCGGGAATAATTGGTGATAATGCTTTTCCTCAGCTGGTCGTTCGGGATGATGACATGCTGTCCGTTCACGGTATCCAGGGTGGTCGCCCTGACACCGACAGAGGTGATCGTGCCTTCGGCAGAGGAATCCCCTTGGACAAGGATGTAATCCCCTGTGCGGAAATATTTCGATTTAAGAAGAATGACGCCGGAAGCGCAGGCGGAAATAATATTCTGCAGGGAAAGACCGATTGCAACAGTTCCGGCGGAAAGAATCTGGGCAAGGGAACTCACATCGACTTTTAGGATACGCAGAACGACAAAGGCAAGGACTAGGTTCAATCCGACGTTGACGATGGCGATGGTGAAGGAGCGGACGGAAACATCGACACCCCTTTTTCTGTTGGCGCCTGAAATTGCCTTAATCCTCCGCCTGATGATTTTGATGAGATAGTGGCAGACGATAAGTATGCACAGGGCGAGGATAAGCCGTGTCATCCTGTTCCTGCCATTCGTATCACTGGCTAAGAACCAGTCTCCGATCTTTTTTCCGCTTTCCTTCAGCCAGGAAAGGAATCCTTCCCAGGCATTGGTTCCCCCTTGAGTGGAGGACGAGGAAGGCTCCTCCGATGATAGGAAAAGGGGCAAAATAAAATTAAGCATGGTTTGGAAACCTCTCTTTGTTTTTATTAAACCACGTTTGTCCTTCTATTGATAGACAAAAAAGCGCCTGGAAAGAATCCAGGCGCCAGGTTATGCCTCTTTTAGTCGGAGATAAGAGGATAGGAAAGGTAGCTGATTTCTGCCAATTGGTCCGCAGTGACATATCCGCTAGGGGCATTTAGAAGGGAGGGGATGCGGTTAACGACAGTAGCACAGGTATGTTCGACCGTGGCGGGTTTGACAACATGGAATTCGGTGTTCGGTTCGCCGGTGATCCACCAATCGCACCTATCTCCGTCATCCTTGCCGTAGACCTTGCCGATTGTCTCCTCTTCGACAATCCTGCCCTGATAGGTTTCGATGGTGACAACCGCGGACCTTCCGATGCAACGTCCGGCCTTGATTGTCTTTCCTAACGTTTCGGAATACAGGTCATGTTCGATGATATAAGGAACGTTCTTCTGGGAAATCGACTTGATGGTAAGACCAAGCTTGTTCACAATGGCCTCAGCGGCATTCCAGGCATAGGAAGGAACGACTTCCGTAGGATGGGCTAAAGTTTTTTCAAATTCTTCTTTTGTCAGATCACAGCCGTGCGCTTTGGCAAGGGCAAGTCCATATTCATCGACATTATAAGAATAGGCACCCTTTATCTTCGTGATGTTATGGCATCCGCCGGCAACGAGGGAAACCCTGTTAATCCAGAAGATATCCTGCCTTCCGCTACCAGTGACAGTGCAGCCATGTTCCTTGGCAAGCTTATCAAGTCTGTTGGTCAGATGAGCAGAAGTGGTCCAGGGATAAATTGCCTCTTCACAGGTTGTGATGACATTGATTCCCCGGGTGACGCATTTTTCGACATGAGGATAGATATCCGAAAGGAAGCTGAACAGGGTAACGATGGCGACATCGGCATCGCATTCATCCAACACCTTATCGGCATCCTTTGAAATAAGCACCCCCGTCTTTAGTCCTAAGCCGGCATAGTCTCCGACATCGACTCCCTGTAAGGAAGGATTGACATCGATGGCGCCGACGATTTCCGCACCCTTCTCATGGAGATAACGGAGAATATATTTCGACCTCTTACCGCAACCATACTGAACAACGCGAATTTTATGCATATTTTATTCCTCCGGAATGAATTGTAACCGATTTCATTTCTATTTCAAAGCATTTTTTGTGCAGAAAAAGAAAAAATGTTCAGAAAGGATTCGTTCTTTTGGCTCCGGATTCTGTTTGCTTCCGGCCTCTTTTTGGTTTCAGGCCTTTCACCAAATCGTACTTTAACCCCCATTCCTTCCGCTTTAAATAGGAATAATAGGCTTTTACCGCAAGAATCATCAGCAGAGCGGCAGTAAGGAAACAGAAAAACGCAATCAGCCACATCCACCAGGTAAAGGACTTATAATCGAAGAAATCCGTTCCCAGAATGCAGCAGCAAAGAACACCGATGGAACGGAAAAGAAGGGCCATGAGGAAATTGTAACCTAAGGAAATATCGCTCCTTCCACAGACAAAGGACATCGTGTCGTCAGGAAAGGCAGGAAAAAGGTAAATAAAAGGGAGGGCCGCCTTTCCGCCAATATTTAGTGCTCTTTTCCTCTTTTCGTACTCTTCCTGCCCTATCCTCCAACCCACTGCCTTTTTCCCCACTATCCGACCCATAAGGAAAAGAAAAACAGTGGTCAGCAAAACAGAGGCATCCGCTAAAAGGAAGGCGTAGAACATGCCTAAAGGTGTCTTGTCGTTCAGCCTCCTGTTGGCGAGAGTGATAAAGAATATCGAGGAAATCCCAGGAACCAGATTCACAATCGGACCTAGGGCTAGATAGAGGAAACAGCCCAAAGCCAGGTTTTTCTTTGTCCATTTCTGGATGTCATCCCTAAGCTTAGCCTTTCCGCCAAGGAGGGCAAAAACATAATATCCAAGGACAAGAAGTCCGGCCAGACAAATGAAAACGGTCAGTATCCGGATAAAGGTTTTCAAGCCCTTATGCTTATTTTCTCGTTTTTCTTTCACCCTTGCATTGTATCACAAGGGACTTTGCTTTGTTGCCTTACTAGAGCAAAGAGGAGAGTCCTCTTCCCTTGATACAAGTGTAATGGAAAAGAGGATGGAGTATAATTTTTCAGAAGAAAGACGATTGCCAAGTTCAAGGCAAAGAGAGGATATCCCCTTATGGAATTATATGACGTTATCATCATCGGTGCCGGTGTGACCGGAACAGGGATTGCAAGGGAACTAAGCAAATATCAGATAAAGGCCATTCTCATCGATAAGGAAAATGACGTCAGCAGGCAGACGACAAAGGCAAATTCCGGAATCGTCCATGCCGGCTATGACCCTCTTGTAGGGACGAAAAGGGCACGCCTGAATGTCCAAGGATGCAAAAGGATTCACGATCTTGCCCCGGTAAGGAATTACCATTATAAAAACATTGGCTCCCTGGTCGTTGGTTCAACCCTTGAGGACCATGTGAAAATCAACACCCTATTCGAGCGTGGCAGGGTCAATGGTGTTCCAAATAGGCGTCTATTAAAAACCTCGGCCGAAGTCCATAAAATGGAGAAAGGTTTGTCCCAGGATATTGACTATGCCCTCTATGCTCCCTCTAGTGGCGTCGTCTATCCGTGGGAACTTGCATTAGCAAGGGGAAACACGGCAGTAAAGAACGGAATTCCCTTTTTGGGGGATTGCCTGGTGAAAGGAATCAAAAAGGAGGATGGGGTATTTGTCCTTGATACAAGTAAAGGTTTCCTCATCTCCCGTTTTGTCATCAACGCCGCCGGACTATATGCGGACGAAATCTACAAAATGGCCCTTGGTAAGCAGAAGGGGGACGCCTTTGAGATAACACCCGTCAAGGGCGAATATTATCTTCTTGACAAGGATCAAGGCGATTTTGTCAAGCATGTCATATTCCAGACACCGACAAGTCTTGGGAAAGGCGTTTTGGTTTCCCCTACGGCAGACGGGAACCTTATCGTCGGTCCTGATGCGAACGAAAACACCCTTTCAAAGGGTGACACTTCCACCACGGAGGAAGGACTCTCCTACATCCGGAAAAGGTCTACACGTTCCGTCCCGAATGTGAATTTCCGGGATAACATAAGAAACTTTTCCGGTCTTCGGGCGACAATCAAGGGCAGGGATGATTTTCTTATCGGCGAATCAGAGTACGTCAAAGGCTTCATCAATTTTGCCGGTATCAAATCTCCGGGTCTTACTAGCGGACCGGCCAGGGGAAAAGAGGCTCTTACCATCCTCTCGAATCTCGGTCTAAGTCTAAAAGAGAAGAAAGATTTCTCCTATTTTAGACTACCTGGCTACTTTGCCGAAAAAAGCATACAGGAACAGGAAGAACTGATTAAGAAAGACTCCCTTTACGGCCAGATTATCTGCCGATGCGAAAAAGTCACCGAAGGGGAAATCAGGAATACCTTCTCCTGGCCGATTCCACCGAAATCCATCGACGGAATCAAGCGGCGGACGAATGCCGGAAGGGGACGGTGCCAGGGTGGCTTCTGCGGGCCAAAAGTATTTGAAATTCTTTTGGAGAGACTGCATGTCCCCTTTGATCAGATTTATCAGGACAAGACTGGAAGCAAGGTGGTTGTCTCGATGACCAAGGAGGGGAAATAAAATGCTGGACAAGCACGATTTAGTCATCATCGGAGGAGGACCCGCCGGAAGGGCAGCCGCTTTAGGAGCCTATGAGGCCGGGGTTAAGGACATTCTCATCCTTGAGCGGGACGACACTCTTGGCGGAATCCTAAACCAATGCATCCATAACGGTTTTGGGCTCCACCGCTTCAAGGAAGAACTCACCGGTCCGGAATATGCTTCCCGGTATGAGGAGAGGGTCAGAAACACAGCCATAAAGTACCAGCTGAAAACCATGGTGATGGATATCAGCAAGGAGAAAACCATTACCTGCGTCTCACCGGAAAAAGGGCTTGAGCAGATACAGGCCAAAGCCGTTATCCTCGCCAGGGGATGCCGGGAAAGAAGCCGTGGTGCGATTTCCACCCCCGGAGATCGTGTAGCCGGAATCTATACGGCCGGTGCCGCCCAGAAATACTGCAACATCGACGGCTATCTTGTCGGAAAAAGAATCGTCATCCTTGGCTCTGGTGACATCGGCCTAATCATGGCAAGAAGAATGACGTTAGAGGGAGCAAAGGTCTTGGCGGATGTCGAACTCTGTCCTTATTCCAACGGACTAAACCGGAACATCGCCCAGTGTCTGGATGATTTTAATATTCCTTTATATCTCTCCCATACAGTCACTAACATCATTGCCGATGACGAGCATCATCGTGTAAAGCAGGTCGTTATTTCCCAGGTTGACCAGAACAACAATCCCATAAAGGGAACGGAGATCGTCTTTGACTGCGATACCCTTCTTCTTTCAGTCGGACTGATTCCGGAAAACGAGCTGAGTAAAAAAGCAAGCATCGACATCGATCCAAAGACCAAAGGTGCCGTCGTCTACGATAACCTTGAGACAAACGTTGAAGGAATCTTCGCCTGCGGCAATGCCCTTCAGGTCCATGACTTAGTCGACAATGTCTCGGCCGAAGGGGAACGGGCAGGAAGAAGCGCAGCCGAATATATCGCTAAGGGCGAAAACTATACCCCTTTAGTCAGAATAGTCCCTGGAGAAGGGATCGGATACACCTGTCCGCAGTTCATCCGCAAAGAAGAAGGAAAGCAATCGGTGGACATCTTCTTCCGTGTACGCAGACCTCTTTCTTCTCTTTCTTTGGTGGTTAAAAAAGACGGTGAGGAAATCAAGACAGTAAAGAAAGTCAAAGTCATCCCCTCGGAAAGGGAATCCGTGCGGCTGAAGAAGGAAGATTTCATCAACGCAAGCGAAATTGTGATTTCGCTTAGAAAGGACGCCTAAACATGATAAAGAAAAGGGTGTGCATCAATTGCCCAAGAGGTTGTGAAATCTCTGTCGATACCATAGCCTTGACCGTCACAGGGAACTTCTGCCCGAAAGGAAAAGAATACGGAATAAGCGAGGTTACCCATCCAAGGCGAACCGTCACCTCGACCGCCAAGGTCGTGCACGGAAACATTCCCCGCGTTTCCGTTCGTACGGACAAGCCAGCACCGAAGGAGAAAAGGTTTGCCATCAGGAAGGAAATCAATGGCCTATGCCTAAAGGCTCCTGTTCACATCGGCGAAGTCCTGATAAAGGACGTCTGCTCGACAGGGGTCAACGTAATTGCGACAAAAACAGTGGAAAAGAAATAAGGCAAAAGGCGGCCTAGGCCGCCTCTTTTTCTTTACAGACGGAAATAGAGGTTTTCCTTTTCCCTCTGAATCCGGATGAAAGAGGGCTCTGTCCTTCCGTTTTTCCTAAGTTCTTTCCTTGCACCGAGGTAAAGAGCGAAATCACTGCGAAGAAGTAGATAACGGTCAAGGTAGCCTACAGGATCAGTCTCAGGATCCACGACAGGCTTTTTCCTCAGCAGCAAATTATAGGCCTTTTCATAGTCCCCCGAGAGGGATTTCCTGGTCAAAAGTTTTTCTTTCCTCAGTTCCTTCCTTTCCTCGCTCTCCGGAGTCAGACAGAGCGCTTCCTTTTCCATGGAAAGAAGGGATAGATAGTTCTTTTCTTTCTTCCTCTGTTCATTTTGAATCAAAGACAGGGCAAAGCGTAAATCAAGAAAGGATAAAGGAATTCCTTTCAAAACGGCTGCCACCTTTTTCGGTGTAATCTTTATCCGGCGGTTTTCCGCAAGCGTCTTTAGGATTTTCCTAACTTTTTCTTCTTTTTCCCTGCTTCCCTGAAGAAGGGCAATGCTTTCCGGTGTAAGTGTCATAGTAAATGATTATCTCCGTTTCTATTGTAAACCATTTTTCACCTCTAGGTAGGTCGGATAGGAATATCCTTGCTTAGCCAGGTTTTTTCTCATACAATGAAACAAAGCATTATGCAGGGAAAAATCGCATTTGGTAATCTGACAGCGTTTTCGTTCTTTGCCGCCAGGTTTTGCCTTGTCAGTGTAAGGGAGCTAATAGCCTGCTACCGGGAAGAGTGCATTCTTAGAATGTTCCTTAAGCCGTTTTGTCTATTCTGTTTATTCCTTGCCGCCTTTTTTGCCTTTCCCAAACAAAGCCATCTCTATAGGGCCCTGTTCTGCGGAATGATTGGCGACATCTTCAGGATGTTCACTGGCAAAGAGAGAAACATCCTCCTAGGAAGGCTTTTCTTTTTCCTGAATCATCTTTTCTTCCTTTTGGAATTTCATTTTCTCCTTGGGGACTCAGTTCCTTTGTCCTCTTTTCTTGTCCTGCTTACGATTGCCTTAGGCTCGTTTCTTCTCCTCTTCCTGTCGACAAAGAAATTTCTCCCTCTCAAAACAACTATGGCGATTGCCGGTTCTTTATATGGAACAAGTCTCGTCCTTGACTTCTCCGTCATGGCCCTTGGCCTCTATCTAGGCCATGCCTGTTTTCTTCCCGGTGTTTTAGGAGGAGGGCTTTTCCTCTTCTCCGACTTATTCCTCACCGTTTCCCTGTACCTGAAAGACATCCGCCGTGACCACTTCTATATCAGGCTGACCTACCTCCTTGGGGAAGCAGGAATATTCTTCAGCTTCTTTGCCTACTTAGTCTGACGCCCATTTGGAAGGCTAGCCTATCTTCTCTTCCAGGTACCGATGAAATTCCTTCCCCAAGGATAGATAATCCACCTTCCTGACATTGGTGTGAGGGAAACCATTCTTAAAAAGAATAAAATCCGGAAGTTCATAGGAATTGAAATACCTAGAGAGGGACTCCCTGATTTTCTTTTCCGTCCTCTCCTCATCCCTGTCTTCTTTAAGGGTGACAAAAAGACAGAGATAGTCTCTTCCCTTATAGGTTTCCCCTAGATAAGCGCATTCTTTGACAAAAGGCAGCCTAGAAACATTCTTTTCGATGGCAAGAGGATAGACATTCCTTCCCTTCTTTTTCAGCCTTCGCTTCCTGCGGCTTTCAAAATAAAGATAGCCGTCCTTGTCAAGACGTCCGATATCTCCGGTAAGAATGTATTTGTCCATTCCCCTTTCTAGGAACGGACTTTGTTCCTGATGGAAATATCCGTTCCTCAGGATAGGCCCGGAAACGGCGATTTCCCCTCTCCTGCCCTCTTTGACTTCCTGGTGGGTAAAAGGATCAAGGATCTTCACCTTTACATTGTCAAGCGGTTTGCCTACGCTGCCGGCTCTATTTTGCTTCCTGATGTTGACAGAAAGAACAGTCACCGTCTCGGTGAGTCCGTATCCTTCAAAGAGTCTTCCTTTGCTTCCGGCTTCCTCAAGACGTCTGTTGAACCGTTCAAGCAAAGACGGAGAGATAAAGTCTCCTCCGATAAACCCAATCCGGATATTCTTTAGCTTCTTTCCGGAAAAGTCCTTGTTGTTTAATAATGCCTCATAGACGGCAGGGACACCGATAAGGATGTTGAGTCTGCCCTTGGAAAGAAGCTTGACTACTTTTTTGGTCCGGAAAGAAGGAAGCAGGGCAATCGTTCCGCCGAAGCATAACCTAGTCAGAATCCCCCTGACAAGGCCAAAGCCATGGAACATCGGAAGGCAGGCAAGCCTGCACCTATGGACAGAACGGACATATTCAACGCTCGCATCGACAAGCTTCGGTCCGTTCTCGATGACAGAATAAATAGAAAAGTCGCTAAGAACAATCGTCTTGCTGATTCCCGTCGTCCCTCCAGAGGAGAGAAGGATGCGCCCTTTCTTCGTGTCATAGGGAACAGACAGGGTCGTCTTCCTCGCCTTAAAAAAAGGAATCCGGTCTTTGTCCTTATGATAGCCAGAGAGTTTCTTCCGTTCCTTAAGGGAGAAAAGGGCATGTTTAAGCAATCCAAGGGAAGCAGAGGGATCAAGTGCCCTTAAGGGAATCTTTTCTTTAATCAAAGTCTGGTATTGATTCCTGAAGAGGGAAACGACAATGAGAAGTTTAGAACCCTTGTCCTTGAATTCCCGCAGAATGTTTTCTTCACTCGTGAGGGGATGGAGAAGATGCAGGGAAAGACCAAGCTTAGAGGCAGCAAAGAACACTGCGACTGCCTCAGGGGTATTCGGAGAGACCAAGGTAATCCTGTCACCTTCCTTTAGATTAAGGGAGGAGAAAGTCGAGGCCGCCTTCTCCACAAGGAGGACAAAGTCGGAATAGGTTATGGTTTTCCCTTCATAGTACCTAGAAGGATTAAGCGGAACCTGATGGGCTATGTCGATTAAGGTCTGATAAAGAGTCTTGGTCTTGTCCATAATATTCTCCTTTTGATGATTCGGCTAAAAGCGGTATCCCCTAGGAAGAGCGAGAAGAAGGATGAAAAGAAGAAAGACGGGCTGATGAAGTAAATAGACCCACCTGGTATTCCGTCCGATAAAGCAAAGAGGGGTAAAGAAAGAGCGTCCGAAGGGAATAAGGCTCTTTTTTTCTTTATAGACGGTTTTCCCTATAGCAGCACCGAGAAACCTCGGTGCAAGATAGGGAATCAAGGGGAAAAAGTCAGCTCCGAAGCATTCACTTCCGGTAAGCAGAGAAAGGAAATCAGACCAGGAAGTGATTTCGTCGATGTAGGAATCCGATGAATATAGTCCGAAGGAAATACAGATACAGAACAGGAAAACGGAAAGGGCAAAGAGGATCCGGGCATTATCCTTAACGAACTTGTTCCTAAGGGCAACAAAAAAGACTCCCCTACCTAGCGCAAATAAAACGCCGAAAAGGATTCTTTCGTCAAGGGCCTTTCCGGAGGCATAGTAGAGAGCATAGGTGACAGAATCAAGAAGAGCACAGCCGATCATGATCTTCGCTGAATGAAGAAAGTTGTTCTTGGAGAAAGAGCAGGATATTCCTGAAAGAACAAAGAACAGACTTGAAAAAATATAGTGAAGCACAAGCAGAGGAAAAGTTCCCTCCACCCTCCGGCAGAGGTTATGAAGAAAATCAATAACAGGGTTATGAACTGAATAAAAATTAGAAAACCTCTCTGGAAGAAGATAGGCAAAATCAAAGGCGAGATGGTCAAGGACCATCAGGAAAATGGCAAGTCCTCTAAGCCTGTCGATTTCCCATACCCGTTTGGAAAGATCTTTTCGCTTCCATGTGGTTTTTATCATACAAATTGGATTATATCACGAATTAAAGGAAGTCTCTTCCAGATTCAAACAGAAAAGAAGGAGGCCTGGCCTCCTTCCCTTTATTGAACCTTGGTTATCGTCCTTCCTGCTTTGGTATCTTTTCCTAGGCGGACCTCGACCTTTCCTGTAGGATCAAGGAAGAGATTGCTGCTTCCTTGGACAGCAGTGAAACCTGCCTTTAAAAGTTCCGCAGAATAAGAGGAAAAATAGTATTCGGTCTGATAACTGCAATAGAGGCGGACAGTAGTAGGAGAAGACTGCAGGCAGTACCATTTTCCGGCCGTGTCTTCGGTGAAACGATAAGGAAGGGCAGCGGCAAATTCCTTTCCAAAGACGCTTTCGAGGGTGGCATAAATATTTTTGCCTTCCTTTTTCCAGGAATCAATCTTAATCCAGCTTGTCACCTTTGAGAGCCTGTCCGTTACATATTCAGGAACCGTAATCGGGTTATCCTGGCTTCCATAATAGAAAGTTAACGTTGCATTAACCGTCATAAGCTTAACATACGTGTAGGAGATCTTGGCGATTCTCCCTTCCTCGTCCAGGGTAAGAATGACAGACTGAGGTTCAATCTGCGTCCGGTCTTTTTCGTCAAGGAACAAAACCTGATTTTCGATGTCATCCACTCCTTCCCGCACCTTAAACGTCTTTCCGGATGGATCGGAAGAATCCTGTTCAAAGACAGCACTAGTCCTTGTGAAGGTCTTATCAATCCAGTGATTGTCGATTGTATCGTTCTTGTCCGCATCGGAGGTAATCGCAACTTGCCCATCTTCCTTATAGAGATAGAAACCGGCTACTCCCCTGCTACTGTTGTAATACCCTTTGTATTCATGGTCATCGGTATTAGGATTGCTTCCCGTCTCTGCATACTTCTTGTCCCGGACAATCATATTATCCGTGTAATAGTAGTCCGTATACTGGTTATGATTGGTTCCGGTCCCTAAGACATCGTCCTCATAATGGATTTTTAGATTTCCGGAGGTTTTCTTTAAGGCAGCAAAAGCCTTTTCCAGTTTTTGGTCCCTACCTTGGATAGGCGTAAGAGGAGTCTTCGCCGGGAAAGCCTCAGCGGTTTTGAAATTTTTTATGGTAAGAACGTACTGAGTATAGGTAGCCGTTGTTGTCGATCCGTCGGAAGAAGCACTTTCGATAATATCGCTCTTTGCCACTATCTGGCTGACTTTTCCGTCGTTTCCAACCGTCAAATCACAGCTGACAAATCCGTAGGAAGAAATATCGACCTGGACATAAGCGAAAAGAAGATTGTTTAAATGGTAGCCGAAATAACGATAGGTCTTATCGGAAACCTTACGGAACCTTTCCGGCTTGAAGCAGTCTTTTGACTTCTTGACATAGGTGTCAAAGGATTCCGAAGAGTAAGGATCTTCGGCGACCTGATTGCTGCCGTCAAGGTACTTATTGACAACGTTTCCCTTTTCGCCACGGGAATAAATCAGACTCTGCTTGGATGAAGAAGAAGTAACAGTAGCCTGAAGATTATCCTTATCATAATCAACGGTAGTGGAAGAAATAGAACTTGTCGTACTTCCGTCATAAGAAGAAAGGGTGGCTTCGCTATGCAGGGAAGAAGATAAAAGAAGACTGGATGCTTCCTCACTTAAAGGGGAAGAAAGAGAATGGTTATTGGCGGATAAATAGGCTTCGAGAGAAGAGTCCATAGCCCTTCCAATCGAGGAGAGGAAAGCTTCAGTCCCATCGGCTTCGCTTTCTCCTGAATCTGTTCCTTGCTCTAGGAGGGCAAACCGGAGCCCTTGCTCCGTGAACTTAAAGCTCACGCCTGTATAGCCCGAGTTGCTTCCACCTCTTCCGATAAGGGAAGCACAGATAATGGTAAGGCCTTCATTATGGGAAACGAGAGAAAGGCCGTCAGCCTGAAGAGTAAAGTCACTTTCGCTGACCTTATATCCTTTTTCGTTGAGAAGCTGGAAATAATCAAGCTGGTAGGGATTGAAATAGGGAACATTGTTCTGATCGACAGTGGCACCAGTGACCTCAATGTTCCCTTTGTCGTCCACTTCGAAGTTATAGCAGACATACTCATCCGGATATTCGGCTTTGTCGACGTTTTTCAGTTTGATAATACCGACATTCTGACTCTTATAATAGAGGTAGTCTTTGGTATAAATGTCCGTCTGTGCCGTATCCGAGACTGTATAGTCAAGCTGATAGTTTTTTTCTTCTTTGATCTTGTTTAGCGCATCAAGAACGTTCTTGGCATTAGTGGCAGGAACATTGGCAGAAGAAGATGACTCTGATGCCGATGCAGAAGAGTTAGAAGGAATAGTCGTAGAACTGCCTGTACCGTTGTTACAGGAAGTCAGGGCAAGGGCGGCAAGAATAAGAAATAAAGATTTTTTCATCGTTTTTCTCCTCTAGACTAGAAAACAAAGCGGGAAGCATCGAAGCCATAGACCGTCCGGTAAAGGGAGGACTCCCTTTGGTCGTTATTGGAATTCTGATTCCAATAAGAAGACCATTTAGCCGGCAATGAGTCTTTGGCAAAAGCAACATACAGAGTCAGTTCCTTGTCGTTGCAGATACTGAAGGAATTGTCTTTGATAACCGTCACCGAAGAAGGGATGTAGGCAGCCTTTAGATTCATCCTCCGCCCAAAGGCGCCATATTGAATAGTCGTCACCGAAGAGGGGATCTTGAGGATTTCCGCTTTGGAACCCCTAAAGGCATTATCGTAGATTTCAGTAACGGTTTCCGGGATATAGGCATTGGTGCAGCTTAGTCCGGTCGGCGCTTTATACCTAATGGACTTATCATGGTTATAAAGGGCACCGAAGTCATCGGAAGAATAGAAAAGATTGTCCTTATCTACGCTAATCCGCTCAATATTCAGGCATTGCCTGAAAACGCTGACTGTTCCAATGGATTTCAGATTTTTCGGGAAGTGGATTCTCTTCAGGGAAGAAGCAGACCTAAATGCATAATTGGCAATTGTTTCGACAGAAGAGAAATCGAGGGAAGAAAGATTCCAACAATTAGAGAAAGCGCCCTCATCGACAGTCAACAAACTTTTTGGCCTATAAATAGATTCAAGGCTTGTATCGCTTTCAAAGGCGGATTTGCCAATGGAGGTAATCGTATCCGGAAGATAGAGAGAGGTAAGTGCCTTTAAGGACTGGAACGCATTATCGGGAACCGAGACAATCTTGGCATCGCTAGGAAGGTAGAGGTAGGAAAGCTTTTTCCAGTAATTCCTAGCGTTCTCGGAGATGGAAGTAATCGTGTTAGGTAAGGCAAACTGGCTAATCCGATTTACAAAATCATTTGTGGCAATCTTATTAAAGGAGACAACCGGCTTTCCTTCGTGATAGGCAGGGATGCCGACCGAAAGCTCACTGATTCCCACTGTCGAATAGGAAGTCAGGCTATCCACATTGTACCCCTTCTTTTCACTGTCGTAGGTATAATTCCAGTTATAACCCTGGGAAGTCTTTAAGTCGACAAACTTTCCGTAAAGAGTCAGGTCAGAATAGGTGGAAGTAAAAGGATAAGTGACAGGAAGAGAATAGTCAGGATCAAAATAGAAACCAAAGAAGACGATGTCGTTGGCCTTAGACTTATCCGTCCTTTCCGTAAAGGGGTCATAGGCAAATAATGAATAGTCAACAGTCTCTCCTTTCGGAACGGAAAGGCTTTCCTTTTTTGCATATTCCTCAGGGACGAAGAAACTGATTGTCACTTTTTCTTCCCCGTAGCCGGATTTGACTCGCCTTGTGAACTTCTGCGTTTTAGTGAAATCCTTGCTGGCATACAAAGTAATCGTGACCTCTTCGTCCGTCGGCTCAATTGCCTTGATGGTCTTCGCCTTGGCATCGACGGCAATCACATCGTTGCTTGAAGCAATCTCGATATTCTGATTGGCCGTAGAAGGAAGAATAGAAGTCTGGAGAGTAATCGTTTCTCCGACTGTGATTTCCGTTGGAGCATTCTGAATAGTCAAAGACTCAACGGGAACAATGGACTCTACAGTCAGGGAAAGCGGATCGCTTTGGTATTCTCCCTGGCTTACCCGGATTTCGGCACTGCCTGGAGTCAAGGCCTTGACAAACCCGTTTTCCACGGATAGAACACTCGGATCAGAGGAAGTCCATTCTTCCTCATCGATTTCTGTGCCATCCTTAGCAACTGCGGTCAAAGAAAGAGAGTCTCCAACCTGAAGGGAGGTCTTGTCAGCCCCTTCTATGGTGAGTTTCTTTCCGCTAGTTGAAGTGCTGTCACTGGTAGAAGGAGTGGTAGTCGGCGATAAGGAAGCACTGGGCTTTTCACCGGAAGCACCGGAAGAAGACGTTGTATTACAGCCGACTAACGTAAACAGAGCAAGCCTACCTAAAATTGTGAATTTGTTTTTCATTTTTCTGTCCTTTATCAAAAATCCTTATACTTGTAATAAACCTGCGTGAGGCCGATAGAAAGGTCAGCACTTAAGTCTAATTTAATCTGAACAACGCTAGTTCCATCCGTAAGAGAAACTCGCTTTTTAATCGTTCCAGATTTATCTCTGAGGCCCACAACCCATTTTTGCCAGTTATCATTCGCCACTTTTAGTTCTTCCTCAGTCAGATTCGGTTTCACATAGAGGGTATCACCGGTCTTATATGTCCTTGTGTTAGTAGAATAACTGGATGAGCCGTCAAGATTATATCCGAATTTTCCGTTTCCTATACTATCTTCCTCATAAGTACTAAACTGCAGGGAATAAGTCTTGGCCGGCTCTACTTTCTTCTTTTCTACACTGAGAGAGAAACTGACGTCCTCATCCGGCCTAGTAAAGGTAAACACCGAGTCATATTTTTCGCTATACGCTTCCGTGATTTTCCTCGTTGTCTCTCCTTTTGAAGTAGTCCTTACTGCCTTAATGGTCTTATAGTCATAAACAGTCGGATCTTTGACATGGACACTGACAGAAACCTTATGTCCGGAAGGAATTGAGGAGAGAGGGAATGTGGGGTTGAGATAATTTTTGCCGCCAGTCTGGTCATACACTTTCGTCAGGACAAGGGTGTTTGAATCATAATTAACCTTAAGTTTCGGATAGACAATCGGTTCACTTGCCAAAGCAAGGGTGACTTTACCATCCTTATCCGGAGAAGGCCTAGTAAAGGTGTACTTTCCCTCATCCACTTTTGTTAAATTGTCCGAGGCAGGAGTAAGGACAATGCCACCTTCTTTTTTCAGCTGGTATCCTTCCTTCAGGGAGATGGTGGCTTCGATCTTATCCCCGACGTTGACATTGTCTCCGCTCTGAAGTTCATTCCCACCATCCGTGAGGACAACGTTCTCTATTCCCTCGTCCTTCTTAAAGACGAGTGTTCCCGTAGCAATGGTCTTGGTTTCGATGCTGATTTCCGCATTGCCTTTTGGCCTAGGGAAGTTGTAATTCCCGGAAGAATCCTTGGACAAAAGTGGTTCACCGAGTTTGACGGAAACAATCTCATATCCAGTATTTGCCGTTAAGGAGAAACTGACTATCTCGTTCTCCTTATATTCTGTCCGCTGCCTTACAACATGGTAGGCGTCCGTTGTACCAGTGAAAGAAACTTTATAATATCGAGAAGAGACACAGGTTATCTGAACACTAGTCGAAGGCATAGTGAAGGAAAAACGGACATCTGACAAGGCATCTGTTTTTCTGTCCACTTCCTTTCCTTCCTGATAATAGAAGATGGTATCGCTTGGCTTATATCCGTCATTGAATGTAGGTTCAAGATAGACGGTATCGGTTGGGAAGGCCTTTGTCGTCTCCTTTCCGTCTATTGTAAACTTCCTGTCTTTTATCGCCTCGTTTGGAGTAAAGGACAGAGAGAGGGGGACGGCTATCTCAAAGGAGACGGAAACATCATATTCAGGCCTTGTGAAGGTAAGAAGTCCTTCCTCGGGAACAAAGCGGCTTTGAAGAACTTCTTCCGTTCCTTTCTTTGTTACCTTGGCGGAGACAGGTTTATAGCCCTCTCTTCCCTTTGCCTTAATCGAGACAAAGTCTCCCTTCAAAACATTAACCGTCTTGCCTTTCTCGAGGATTAACTTTGCTTCCTCCTCGGGATCAAAGAAAATATTTCCTGACCCGACAACGCGGGAAGAAAGATTCAGGCTCACGCTTTTGGCATCGTCTGGAAGATTAGTTAAGGCAACAAGTCCGTCATCGCCTATAGAAAGATCAAGACCGGATGCACCATTAATCAAATATTGTCCTGTCACCTCATATCCTTTGTCGGCTATCAGATAAAAGGAAAAGTCATCTTTGGAATAGGAACTTCCGTTCCTCCTTCCATATATCTTATAGTTAGAGGACTCATTATACGAAAACTGGATTCCGGAGGCAGAGGGATTCTTCCATTGGGAAACGATAAGGGAAAAGGAAGAAGTGACCTGGAAAGAGAAGGAATAGGTGCTCTCTTGTTTGTTCAGCGACCTTTTCTTTCCGTTCACTTCTGCTTCATAGGTATAGTCAGCAGTTCCGGTAAATGAGCAGTTCACGTTGGTTCCTAAACAGAAACTGTCACCCCTCTTTACCCCTTGGAAGGAGGAAATGGAGTTTCCAAGAAGAAGGACACTCTCCGCCTCGAATTTATTCCATATCTTTATCTTTGCCGTTACCTCAACCGAAACATTTTCCTTCGGCCTAACAAAAGAATATTTTTTGCCTTTTTCCACTTCCGCAAAAGAAACAGAAGAAGAGGTCGAAGAAATCTTGTCGAATTCATATCCTTCATCAAAAGAAAGAAGAACAGTGACTGTTTCCCCTTCTTTTGCCCGGTCTGTGTTTTTCTCGGAAACAGTAAAGGAAAGGCTCCCATGATCCCTAGTGGACGAAAGAGAATAGGATTCTTCCGTTTCCGTGTTCCCGGATCCTTTGTCTGCACTAGGAATGGCGGAGGGAATAGGGGTGTTCGGTTCAGAAGGCTTTTCCTTCTGACAGGACGCTAAAGATAAAACTAAGAGGAGAAAAGAAATCTTTTTTGCAACAAGTTTCAGTTTTGACATAACCAAATGAGATTCTCCATTAATCTATATATACCATTAGACTACAGGATTGTCAAAAACAAATCATGGTTGTCTACCTTCTATTCAAGGATGCTTTTCAGGCATTTTCAGAAAGAAAGAGTGATAAATGGCAAGAAAAAATCCGGTGGCAGAAGGCCGCCGGATGCAATTTTATGGTGCGGACGGAGGGAATCGAACCCTCATGGGAAGCCCACACGCCCCTCAAACGTGCGCGTCTACCAATTCCGCCACGTCCGCATTTGCTAGACAATTATATCCACTTCCCTTCGCTAATTCAAGAAAAATCCGCTAAAATATTTTTTGTGAATAAAAGAACGCTGCTTGCAAGCCGGGTTTTCCAAAGGGAGGACGGCCAGTCACTGAAAGTGAACGTCTTCCTGAAAAAAGGAAAACGATACGGCAGGCTCGCCCGTCTAGAGTACGGGGAACTGTGCATTTATTCCAGTACAAGGATTTCGGAAAAAAGAAGGCTTGCCTTCGTCGAGGAACTCTATCGGCGGCGGAAAAGCCAGATTACCCAACGTCCATTTAGGAAGGAAGGCGTCTATATCTACCGGCTTGGGAAGAAACTTTATTTCACTTCCGATCCGAAAAAGAAAGGGGAGGAAGGGTTTTATTATCTAAGGAAGACAGTAAAAGATCCTTTGACCCACTACAAGAAAGATTTTCTTTCCTATTTAGGAGAGAGAGTTCCGCAATTAGGCCGGAAAAGGGGTGTTGACCTTTCCCTATGGACGTTGCGGACGGGAAGGTTCCAGAGCTACTATGGCTGCTGCTTTCCGAAAAAGCACAGGAGGAAGTTCGACTACCGGCTTTTTGCCTATCGGCAGGAAATCTCGGATTCGGTCATTATCCACGAAATTGCCCACACCTTTGAACTACATCATAATGCCCGGTTCTATAAAATCGTCCATCTTTTCTGCCCGGACTATGACCATCTTCAGGATGAGCTGACCAAGGGATACTTCGAGGGGGAGCTAGATAACTATGTCTATTAATCGGTTGATTCAAAGTGAAGACAACAAAACGTATAAGGAGCTCCTCCGATTGAAAAAAGGGGATGCACAGGAAGGGCTCTTTCTTGCCGAAGGGAGAGACCTCCTTGATGAGGCAAGGAAGCAAAACTGTGTCAAGGAAATCCTGATTCCGGAGGGGGAGGAGAATCCTTACCCTTTCCTTCCTTGTCTTATTCTTAAACAGGGGCTTTATCGCGGACTATCGACCTATCAGTCACTTCCGGAAACTATCTGTCTCTGCCAGAAAAAGTATTCTTCCCTTTCCGATTTAGGCAATAGAATCATTTATCTTGACAAGGTCCAGGATCCTGGCAATCTAGGGACGATTATCCGCACAGCGCTTTCTTTTTCCTATACCGGCGTCGTCCTTTCCTTTGACTGCGTATCGCTCTATAATAATAAAGCAATACAGTCATCAAAAGGGGCCTTGTTCAAAAGGCCGGTTGCCAAGGCGGAATTAAGTCAGATTAAGGAACTAGGGTATCACATTTATCTTACCGTGCTAGACGGTGAGGATGAAAGCAAGTACTCTTCCCTTCCCCTCCCCTTCTGCCTTGCCTTCGGCAACGAAGGACAGGGGATAAGTAAGAAGAATCTGTCTTTAGGAACGAAGCTGAAGATTGAAAGGGGGAACATCGATTCCCTGAACGTTGCGATAGCAGCCGGGATCTTCAGGTACCGCTTCCGGAAAGGATAAAAAATGGTCATCACGGCAAAACCGAAAATCACTAAGCACATCAATCCCGACATCCGGATAACCACTCCGGAAAAAAAGACGGTTTTAATCTGCGCCAATGGTTTTCTTACCACTGATACGCACGATTCGATCGCCAGGCATGAATACTTCGATAAGTCCTTTAAAAAGGACTTCCCCCAGTGCGAAATCGCCCCGGCCACTTTGTTTGAGCCGAGTATAAGAAAGACCCACCGCCATAGCTATTATGAGAAAGCCTACCGCCGTGTAATCGAGGAATACATTCATAAAGGCTATGACATCATCCTTCTTGGCTATTCCTTCTCCGGTGCCTTAACGGCAAAAAGGGCAAATGCCTATAAAGACCACATAAAGAAAGTCATCCTTGTCGCCCCTATCTATGACACCATCATCAATAATAGGATTCCTGGCTATCTACGTTATGCCTATAAGTTCCACAAACTCCGGAAAAAGTACGGGAAGAAAGTTTCTTCGGCCATCTGCCGGGAAACGACGGTCGGAAGGGTAAGAACCCTCTTTGAGATTCTTGTCTCGATTAGGATAAACCGCCGCTACTTCCGTAAAATCTCGGTTCCGACCTTGATTATCCACGGAAGCGAAGATCTTCTTTCCACCGATCATGCCATCAGGAAAATCAGGAAGAAGATCAAAGGCGACCATGAGCTGTTTGTCTACGACAAGAGGACCCATGCCATAAGGAAATCGGTCCGCAGCAACGGAGTCGTATTCGAGGATGCCCTTCACTTTGCCTTCAACACCCCTTATCTCATTGAAAGCGAGACGACCGTCAAGAGGAAGGAAAAGCAGGCAAGGAAGATCTCCCTTGACGAAGACGGCAATGTGATTCCGACCTTTGGAGAAATTTTCGAAGAACTGAAACCCTATACGGACGAAGAGCGTAAATACGGCGAAGAAGAACTCTGATGTATGCTAGGCGCTATTAAATGGGCTTTTCCTGTTCTTGGAAAGCCTAGACAAAGGCGCCTTTTCTTGGAATTGTTTTTCTAACCCTTTATAATAAAAAGGTTAATTTCGATAACGGAGGCACCCATGAAACTCAAAGACACGCTGACTAGGCCGAAAGGCACTTTTCCAAGGCGCGCAAATCTTCCTTCTTGGGAAGGAAAGATGGCCAAGGACTGGGACGAGAAAGCAATCTATAACAAGTTACTTAAGGAGCACCAGAACAAAACTCCTTTTTATCTCCATGACGGTCCTCCCTATGCAAATGGTCAGATTCACTGCGGACATGCCTTAAACAAAATCATCAAAGACATCATCATCAGAAGCAAGAACCTGGAAGGTTTTTATGTTCCCTATACGCCAGGATGGGACACCCATGGCTTACCAATAGAAAACCAGGTAACAAAATCGGGAGTCGACCGAAAGAGCACAAAACCTGCTCTCTTCCGTGAAAAATGCCGTGAATACGCCATTAGCCAGGTCAACTACCAGAAAGGCCAGAGGCTTCGTCTAGGGGTCATCGGGGACTACCATCATCCCTATAGGACATTAGACCGGGATTATGAGGCGGATCAAATCCACATTTTTGCCAAGATGGCGATGGACGGGCTTATTTATAAAGGCCTAAAGCCGGTCAACTGGTCCTGGTCGAGCGAATCGGCTCTTGCCGAAGCGGAAATCGAATATAAGGACGTCAAGGCGACGACACTTTATTTCCGTTTTCCTGTCGAAGACGGTAAAGGCCTTCTTAGCAAAGGAGATGCGTTCCTCGTCTGGACGACGACGGCCTGGACGATTCCCTCTAACCAGGGGCTCTGTCTGAATCCGAAAATGGTCTATGGTCTTTTTAAGACCGACCGGGGAAATCTGGTCATGCTGAAAGACCTCGCTTCCCCGATTAAGGAGAAAATCGGCTTAAAGGAACTTACCCTTCTTAAGGAATTCACTGGAAAGGATTGCGAGGGTATCCTTGTCCACCATCCTTACCTTGACCGCCTTGTTCCTTGCTGCGTCGATGATTATGTCACAGCCGATTCCGGTACTGGCATCGTCCATCTTGGCCCAGGACACGGCGCAGACGATTACCGGGTTGCCAAGAAGTACAATCTTCCTATTGTCTGCACGGTCGATCCGAAAGGCTACAGGGTCGATTCCGGGAAAGAAGTCGACGGAAGGTTCTATGAAGATGCGGGGAAGAAGGTTCTTGAAATCCTCAAAGAGAACGGAAATCTGATTGCCACGGAAGACATCGTCCACGCCTATCCTCATGACTGGCGGACAAAGAAGCCGACGATTTTCCGTGCCACAACCCAGTGGTTCTGCTCCATCAGCAAGATTAAGAAGAAACTCCTCGCGGAAGCCGATAAGGTCAACTATCTCCCTAGCTGGGGCAAGACCCGGTTCAGGAATAGGCTTAGCGACCGGGACGACTGGTGCATTTCCCGTCAACGCCTATGGGGAGTCCCGATTCCGATTTTCTACGGAGAGGACGAGGAGCCGATAAGGGATAAAGCCCTTTTTGACTATGTTGAAAAACTCTTCCGGGAGAACGGAAGCGACATTTGGTATGAATGGCCGATTGAAAAGCTTAGGCCGGAAGGATACAAGAGCAGCCATTCCCCGCATGGCCTTTTCACCAAGGAAAAAGACATCAGGGACGTCTGGTTCGACTCTGGTTCATCCTTCTTAGGAAGTGACATCAACTACCATCATCCTTTCCCTGCCGACCTTTATTTCGAAGGAAACGATCAATACCGTGGATGGTATAACTCTTCGATGATCCTATCGGTCGCCTATACAGGAATCGCTCCCTATAAGAGGATTCTTACCCATGGTTTCATCGTGGACCAGAACGGAGACAAGTTCTCTAAGTCAAAACAGAATGGTATCGATCCTGTCGATATTTGCAACAAATATGGTGCTGACATCCTCCGTCTTTGGACGACAACGATTGATTTCACAACGGCCGAGATTAAGCTTTCCCTTCCCCTTCTTTCCGTTGTCTCGGATCAATACCGGAAAATCCGCAACATCTTTAAATTCAGGCTCTCCAACCTTCAGAATGACGATTTGGGTGATGCCTTTGATTCTTCCTATCAGCCCGATTGTTTATCTCTAACTAACCAGAGGATTCTCAATCGTTTAAAGGAAGTCCTGAAAGACAGGAAAAAGGGATATGACGAATACAATTTCACCAACGTGACGACTGCCCTGACGAACTTCTGTGTCAATGACCTCTCTTCCTTCTTCCTTGACTTCTCCAAGGATACCCTTTATTGCGATGGAAAGAAGAGCAAAGCCCGTCTCGATACGCAGTTTGTCCTTTTCACCATTGTCAAGGATTTATCCATCGCCTATTCACCGATTCTCTCCTTCACCAGGGAAGAAGTCTATCGTACCCTCTCCTTTAAGGGAAAGAAGGAATCCGTCATTCTGGAAGACTTCCCTGAATTCTCCTCTATCGATTCTAATCTTTCCCACAAATATCAGCTTCTTCTCTCTCTCCGTTCCAAAATCAACACTTTGATTGAGCCTTTGCGAAAGGAAAACCAGATTCATTCCTCGAGTGAAGCGAAGGTTCTCTATGCTCCGGAGAATGAAGAAGAACGGAATCTAATCCAGGAACTTGGCCAGGAAGAAAGGGCACGCATCCTTATCGTTTCGGGATTTGTCCTTTCCGACAAGAGTTCCATCCTTGCCCATCCCGGAGTCCGATGTGACCGCTGCTGGAACTATTTTGACGAAGCAAAAGAGGACGAAGAAGGAAACCATCTCTGCAAGCGCTGCTACTCCATCGTCCATCCGGAAGGAAAGTAATCCATGGAAGAGGCACAGAAAGAAAAGGCGTCGCTTTTTTCCAAGCTGAAATCCTATTTTGTCCACTATTTCAAAACCCTGAACTATCCGTTCTACGTGTCAAGGATTCTCCTCTCTATCGGGCTCTTCCTTGTCGACTATTTCACAAAGCATGCCGCCTATAATGCCCTCCATGGGAAAGGAGAGGGATATATCGTCGAAAACTTCATCCCTGGCCTAATCGATCTGACGCTGGTCGGAAACCAGGGGGCTGCCTGGGGTGCCTTTTCCGGAAAGAGGTGGGCCCTTGTCATCATCTCGGCCATCGCCTCCGTCGGGCTTACCGTCAACCTCCTTTTCCGCTTCACGGCTTATAACAGAATCCTGATGATAGGAATCACTCTCATGCTCCCAGGGGCAAGCGGAAACCTAGTCGACCGTATTGGCTATAGGATGGGCGCCTCCATCTACAAAGACGGAGTGGTGGATTTCCTTCAATTCCACTTCTGGAAAAGCTTCCCCATCTGCAACATTGCCGATTATTGCCTAACCATCGGAGTTGTCTTCCTTGTCATCGGCTTTGTCCTTGAGTTTATCAAGGAATATAAGCAAAGGAAAAGGGAGGAAGCGGCAGATAAGGGAAAACCGGAACAGGAAAAAGACTCTTCCCCTATAAGGGGACAGGAAGACAGGAATAAGAAACTAAACGAACTATCCAAGAAGGAACTTACCGACCATGATCCAAAAGCAGATAGTCAAGGAAAAGAATAGACTCGACGTCTCCCTTTCCCTTCTTTTCCGCCTCACCCGTTCCCAGGGGCAGAAGGCAATCAAGGATGGAAGAGTCCTTGTCAACGGAGAAAAGAAGCTTTCCCCTTCCTTTAAGACAAGGCCGGGAAGGGAGATTACGCTAGACGCACTTGACCAAAGTCAAATCAAGTTTCCGAAAAAGCCGACGATCGACGTCAGACTAGACTTTGTCTATAAGGATAAGGATCTATGCGTCTTAAACAAACCCCGGGGAAGGGTAGTCCACCCTGCACCAGGTCATGACAACAACACCTTAGTCAACTACCTTTTAAATGAGGACTTCTTCGATTTCGACGTCAATGACAGTGACGATCTGCGTCCTGGCATCGTCCACCGCATCGACAAGGATACATCAGGGCTTCTTGCCATCGCCAACAACAAGGAAACCCAGGCCGCCTTAAGCGAGGAAATCAAGGAACACGACTTCCACCGTTCTTACCTTGCCTTAGTCTATGGCTTTGTAAAAGACCGTCGCTTTAAAATAGACGCCCCTCTGACGAGACCGAACCACAGTGAAAGAAAAGCCCTTGTCGATGTCTACAAAGGAAGAGAGGCCATTACCCATTGTACCCTTCTTTCCACGACCGGGAAAGTCTCCCTTTTAAAGGTCACTTTGGAGACAGGGAGAACCCATCAGATCCGTGCCCACCTTGCCTATATCGGCTATCCGATCGTCGGCGATCCCCTCTATGGGCGCAAGAATGACGAAAAAATAGCCTCAAAAGGACAGGCTCTTCACGCCTTCTCTCTTTCCCTCATCCATCCGGACACCTTGAAAAGAAGGACCTTCTACGCTCCGATGGACGATTACTTCAAAAAGCTTCTCCTCTACTTCTATAAGACAAAAAGGTAAACGGAAAAGTTCCGGCAACCTGCCGGAACTTTTCTTTTGTGGTTTCACTTGCGGAAACGGACATGGAAGGAGAGGACATCGATGTCGCTTGGATGCACATTGGTGATCTGCCTTGCCTGTCCTAGCGTCTTCGGCCGAAGAAGATTAAGCTTCTCCCGGGCTTCGAGGGAAAGGCCGTCCCTATGCAGATAGTCAAGGCCGTCAGGAAGAGGAAGGTCTTCGTATTCGCTTCTCCGCTTAGCCTCCTTAAGCTCCCTTTGGATGTAGCCTTCGTACTTAATCCGAATTTCCCTCTTGAGGGCTTCCCGCCCGGTAAGAGGGGGAAGAAGGGAGGGAAGACATCCTCTTAGCCCCTCATAGGTGACGTTCTGTCTTTTCAGCGTCTGTTTAAGGTTTTCCGCGCCGTTTGGCTTAGGAAACCCTAGGGAGAGAAGATAGGAAATGACTTCCTGTCTGTTCTGAATCTTGATTCCTTCCAGAATGTCCCTTGTGTCGCTGATTCTCTCTTCGCTGGCAAGGAATTTCTGATAACGGTCATGGCTGACAAGGCCGACCTCATGGCCGTATTTCCTCAGCCGGGTATCGGCATTATCGCTTCGGGTAATCAGACGGAATTCGCTGCGGCTTGAGAGAAGACGGTAGGGTTCCTTCGTTCCCTTAGTCACAATGTCATCAATCCTGATTCCGATATAGGCTTCGTCCCGTCTTAGGACAAGCGGCTTCTTCCCTTGAAGATGAAGTCCGGCGTTGATTCCCGCCATCAGCCCAAGGGCCGCCGCCTCTTCATAGCCAGAGGTGCCGGCAATCTGTCCGCAGACATAAAGCCCGTCGAAGCCTTTGACCGCAAGAGAATGGTCAAGCTGACTAGGTTCGATGGCATCATATTCAATGGCATAGGCGTACTTTAAAAAGCGGGCGTGCTCGAGTCCCTTAATGGAGTGGACAATCCTCTCCTGGACATATTCCGGCCTTGAGGTAGAAAGGCCGTCGACATAGGTGGAATTCCTCTCCAGGGATTCCGGCTCGAGAAAGAGCTGATGCCGGGTCTTATCCTTGAAGCGGACAACCTTGTCCTCGATGGATGGACAGTATCGGGGTCCCACGCCTTTGACAACTCCTCCGTACCTAGCGGACTCGGAAAGATGATCCCGGATAATCTGGTGCGTTTTTTCATTCGTATAGGTCAGATAGCAGCATACCCTGTCCTTCACCTTCCTAAAAGAAGTGGTGTCATAGGAAAAAGCCAGTTCGCCCTCCTGGCCGTACTCGGGTTCAAGAGAGGAGAAATCAATGCTGGAAGGATCAAGACGTGGAGGAGTTCCTGTCTTAAGGCGGAGCCTATGAAGTCCAAGGTCGGAAATCGATTTGCTAAGTCCGTGGCTGGATTTTTCTCCGTCGGGTCCGACATCGGTGATGGTATGTCCTCTTAAGATATGGGCCTCCCTATGGGTCCCGGTGGCAAGGACGATGGCCTTACAGGCAACGAAAGTCCCGTTTTCCAGGACAACGCCCTTTGCTTTCTTCTCTTCCACGACAATCCGTTTGACTTCGCCCTCGGCGATGTCAAGGCCCGCCACCGTCAGAAGATAGTTCTGCCTGTTTCTCGGATAGCCTTTTTTATCCTCCTGGGCACGAAGGCAGCGTACCCCGGGCCCTTTTGAAGTGTTCAGTTCCTTAATCTGGAGAAGGGAACCCTTCCTGTCGGCAATCTTCGCCCTGATTCCTCCAAGAGCGTCAATTTCCCGGACAACGATTCCCTTTGCAGACCCGCCGATATGGGGATTGCAGGGCCTATTGGAGACCATCTTAAAATTCCTGCATAGCCTCAGGGTCTTTTCACCCCTTGTGGCTAGGCTGTAGGCAGCCTCGACCCCGGCATGGCCGCCACCGACGACGATGGCATCATAGCTATCCTGGATTCTGTTCAGCATAGGCTAACCGATGCTTTCGCTCCTATCGAATTTGATCAGCTGATTCAGCTCGACAGCATATTCCCTAGGCAGTTCCTTGCTGAAAGGCTCAAGGAAGCCCATGACAATCCTCTGTGTCGCCTGAGCCTTAGTCAGCCCACGGCTCCTTAGATAGAAAAGCTGATCCTCGTTGATTTTGGATACGGAGGCCTCATGCTCAAGGTAGGAGGAAGAATTATTGACTACGTTATGGGGAATCGTGTCACTAAAGGAGTAGTCATCAAGGATGAGAGTATCGCATTCCTCATGAACCTTGCTGTTTAATGCGTTCTTTCCTACCTCGATAGTCGCGCGGAAATTGCTTGTCCCCCCTTGACGGGCAATCGACTTGGAAATGACGTTGGCGCTTGCTTCCTTGCCAAGAAGAATCCTCTTGGCTCCGGTGTCCTGGAACTGACCGGAGGAGGCGACGGCAATGGATATCGTCGATCCCCGGCTTCTCTCTCCCTTCAAAACACAGCAGGGGTATTTCCTGCAGAGCTTGCTTCCGATATTTCCGTCTACCCATTCCCTAAGACCGTCATCATCGACGATGGCACGCTGGGTGACAAGATTCAGAATGGAATTGGACCAGTTCTGAATAGTGGTATAACGCCTCTTTGCCCGTTTGCCGACAAAGATTTCGACAATGGCGGCATGAAGGGATTCTTTGGAGTACCTAGGGGCGGTGCAGCCTTCGACGTAATTGAGCTCCGCATCGTCATCGACGATGATAAGCGTCCGCTCGAACTGGCCGGACTGCTTGTTGTTGATCCGGAAATAGGACTGCAGAGGCTTGTCCAGCTTAACTCCCTTAGGAACATAGATGAAAGATCCGCCGGACCAGACGGCCGAATTGAGGGCTGCGTATTTGTTGTCCTGCGGAGGGACGAGTTTGCCGAAATATTTCTTGAATAACTCCGGATATTGTTTAAGACCCGTATCGGTGTCGAGGAAGACGACACCTTTGTCTTCGACTTCCTTCAGCCTGTTCGAGTAGACAGCCTCGGACTCATATTGGGTGGTCACTCCGGAAAGGAATTTCTGTTCTGCCTCAGGGATGCCAAGCTTATCAAAGGTATTCTTGACCGTATCAGGGACATCGTCCCACTTTGAGGCAACATGGTCGGAGACACGGGTGTAATAGGTATAGTCCTGGAAGTCGATGAAAGAAAGGGATGGGCCGAAATTAGGCTGGTGGTGGGCAAAGAATTCCTTTAAGGCCTTAAGGCGGAAATCCAGCATGAACTGGGGCTCGTTTTTGATTCTGGAAATCTCACGGACCGTACTTTCGCTTAATCCCTTCGGGGTCTTTAAAATAGAGACATCCTTGTCACGGAACTCAAATTTTGCCCGGTCGTCGTCGTCGACGATATCCTCGATATTCTCTTTCGGCTTATTTGTTTCCATGTTCTTTCTCCTCCTCTTCGTCAAAGGCTTTCTTCAGCCCGCGCCAGGAAATGTTGGCACAGGTAATCCGGCTTGGCTGGCGGTTGACATTCTCAAATGCCCTGCCATCTCCGATCTCTTCTTCGTCAAAGGGTTCTCCGGCAAGCCTCTTGTTGAACTGGTCCCTGATTTTCTCCGCCTCTTCCTTTTTCTTTCCGATGACAAGTTCCGTCATGATGGAAGAAGAGGCAGAGGAAATGGCGCATCCCTTGCCATACCACTTGCAGTCTTTGATGATATTATTCTCCCTCAAAAGCTGGATATAGATGTCATCGATACAGGAAGCGGAATCCCTATGGATAGTCACATAGCGGGGATCATCGACTTTTCCATAGTTCCGTGGATTCTTATAGTGGTCGACGATGAGTTCCCGCCTAAGTTCGTTCTTGTCAATTGAAAAAGGCATCGAGATAGTCCTCCGCAGTCTTGCAGGCCTCAACAAGGGCCTTGACGTCCTCTTCCGTATTATAGAGATAGAAAGAGGCACGGACGGTTCCCGGAACCTTAAGGAATTCGGGAAGAATCTTCGCACAGTGCTGGCCGGAACGGACAAAGACGCCCTTCGAAGAGAGGTAGGTGGCGACATCCTGTGGGAACACATCCTTGATGTTGAAGGTCACAATTCCCGAGTCGGCATCCTCGTTGTAGAGGATGGCGTTTCCGTTTGCCTTAAGTCCTTCCACGGCCCTTTTCCGCAGTTTCAGTTCATGTTCGTGTATGGCGGAAAAGCCGATGGAAGAAAGATATTCACAGGCCTTGGCTAGTCCAATCACGCCTGCCACGTTCTGCGTTCCCGCCTCCCTGCGGTAGGGAAGCTCGTCAAGGGAGACTTCCCCTTTAGAATTGAAGCGGGCATTCCTCTCCCCACCGAAAAAGGTGGGGGAGATCTTCTCAAGGAGCTTCTTTTTTCCGTAAAGGACGCCTGTCCCGGTAGGACCGCACCTCTTATGTCCGGAAAAGACAAGGAAATCCACGTCGCTGTCCTTGACATCTATCTTCCTATGAGGGATGGACTGTGCGGCATCGTCGATATAAATCGCCCCGGCCTCATGGGCAAGAGCCGCAAATTCCTTGACAGGCAAAGAACGGCCGAGGACGTTGCTGACCGATGCCAAAGAGACGATTTTCGTTTTGGAAGAAAGGGACTTCTTAAAGTTCTCCTTGGTCAGAACGCCTTTCCCGTCAAGGGGGACGTATTTGATGACTGCCTTAGTGAACTTGGCCACATTAAACCACGGAAGGACATTTGATGCATGCTCTTCGGAAGAGATAAGGATTTCATCCCCGGGGTTAAGGAAGGGAATCCTACCAAAGGCGACTTCGTTCCTTCCCCTCGTATCGCCGGAAGTGAAGCAGGTCTCCTCAAAGGAGGCGTTGATGAACTTGGCGACTACCTTTCTTGCTTCGTCAAAGGCCGAATCGGCCTGATGGGCGAGGGCATAATCGCCACGTCTCGTGTTGGCCGTATAATCCTTATAGTACCCCCTCTCTGCCTCAAGGACAGAATAAGGTTTGAACGTGGTGGCCGAATTATCCAGATAGACAAGAGGCTTCCCCCTATAAAGGGAGTCATGGTCGTTATACCTCGGAAAATCCTTCCGGATAGTCTTAGCATCAAAAATCATAAGGAAACCTCCCTCAGCCGGTTCTTTGCTTCCTGAATCTGGTCTTTATCGCCAAGAAGGGAAAGAATCGGTTCAAAATAGCCGAATGTGATGAGCTTCTTTGCCTCTTTAACCGAAAGGCCACGGCTCATGAGATAGAAGAGCTGTCTAGGGTCATAGGCACCGACTGTGGCTCCATGGCTTGCCCTGACGTCATTTTCCTTAATCAGAAGAGAAGGGGAGACTTCGCTTTTCGCCTCAGGAGAGAGATTGGTAATCCGTCCTTCCTGCCGCGTCGAGCTTCCTTTCGCCCCATTAACAATCATGCTGGCACCTAAGAAGGATAGATGTCCGCTTCCGGAGTTAATTCCTACCCTCTTAGTCAGGGAAAAAGATTTTCTTCCTTCATGGGTGACATTCACATGGAAAATCTTATCTTCCTTGCCACAAAGAAGAGAGGCCAAGGAAACATTCACTTGTGCCTCCTCGGCGAGGGAGATATTGAGCGTCCTATCCATCCCTTTGGAAGAAAAATCGACGATGGTCAGCGTCAGGGAAGACCCGGCCTGGACAGAGAGGGAATACTCCTTTTTTACTTCGGTCTTGGAAGAAAGAAGATAGGCTAAGACGCTGTCGCCGTCAAAGGATGAGGGAAAGGAAAGAATCGAAGGATCGAATACACTCTCCTTCATTTTTTATTTGCCCTCCGGTTTAATGACCTGTCTGACGGCACAGGAACCGATAGAAACCTGATTCGGTGTCTTTTCTTCCTTCTCAAGCTTAATTCCGTCTTCTTTCTCCAGGAAGGAATAGCCTTCCTTGGAAATCCGGGTTGCCAAAGATGAATCACCTTCCTTGGCAACGCGTCCGTTGACAATGACGGCCGTACGGTTCGCATGGACAAGGTCATAAAGACGGTCATAGTGGGAAACGATGATAAAGGTCGTTCCCTCTTCCTTCCTCTTGTTGATGACGTCGGCAATGATTTTCAAAGCATCGACATCAAGTCCGGAGTCGATTTCATCCAGAAGGGCAAGCTCAGGTTTGACAAGCAGCCTCTGAAGAATCTCATTCCGTTTCTTTTCCCCGCCGGAGTACCCCTCATTAAGATGGCGGGATGCCCTAGAGGAGTCAAGATCGACTTCCTTGTAGGCGTTTGTCGTTGCCTGATAGAACTTAAGCAGCGAAACCGGCTTTTCCTGATGGGCATTCCTCCTAGCACGGAAGAAGTCCATCGTCACCACCCCGGGAACATCCGGAGGATTCTGAAAAGCCATGAAGATTCCTTTCTTACTCCGCCTATCCGTCGTCAAAGGAAGGATGTCCTCTCCGTCGAGAAGAATCTTACCCGAGGTTACCTTATAGTTCGGATTTCCGAGAAGCACATTAAGGAGAGTCGATTTTCCATGTCCGTTAGGCCCAAGTAAAGCAAGGGAATCCCCTTTATGGATTTTCAGATTCAGATGTTTGAGAATCGGCCTTCCTTCTGCCTCACAGCTAAGGTCGATAATGTCGAGTTCGTTCATTTTTTGCCTCCCGAAAACAATCGTAACTATTCTAATAACCGGATAAGACCATGTAAACCAAAACGATAACGGAAACTAGTTCTTCCTCGATGAAGAGATGCTTTCCTGAAGCTTAGTCAATTCGCCGTCGGTCAACTGCCTTGGCGGGAAGTTCAGCTTAAGCCCGTCATGGTCATAACGGGGGATGACATGAATATGGAAATGCCTGATGGTCTGTCCGGCCGAAGCGCCGGCATTGGAGATGATGTTCACTCCCGTTGCTCCAAGCTGGCTGACAGCAGCCTGGGCAACCATCTGGGCAACTTCGTAGGCATGGTCAAGAAGGGCCTTAGGACAGGTGAGCCTAGAGCCGCAGTGTTCCTTGACGATGACGAGCGTATGGCCACGGCTAGCCGGATTGATGTCGAGAAAAGCAAGTACAAGGTTGTCTTCATATACCTTATAGCAGGGAATTTCTCCCCGGGCAATCTTACAGAACAGACAGGATTTTTCGTTCATTGTTTATTTTTCCTTTCTTAGCGAAAAAAAGAGAAGGCAGACAGCCTTCTCTTTTCATCAACTATTCTCCGATTTTGATCTTCGGTTCGGAGGAATACGGGTTATCGGTTTTAAAGACATCGTTGTAGTTGCTCTTCAGATAGTCCCGGAAACCTTCGTCCTTGTAATTGATATCGAGACGGCTGAGCCAGTAGACAATACCATTGGTCTTATAGGAACCGGTTGTGGACATGGAATAGGCGACTTCCCGTGCAACCTGTTCTTTCTTGTCCTCGGTGTCATAGATGGAATCATTGTTTCCTTTGCTTAAGGCAGAAGTGTCGATGACGTCAAGGATACGCGTGAGATAGTAGGTCTTGGTGGAAGAATCATAGTAAATGATGTTGCTCGAATCCGTGGAAGGAGTATCGGCAACCGTGAGGTAACGGAAGCCGTCTTTCTCATAGATGGTGAAGTCGGTCGTATACTTGCCGACATTCTCGCTCTTCTTCCTATCCTCGATGTTCTTCTTGGACGAAGTAAGACGAGGAGAGAAGATACGGCTAGATAGGGCAGACGGAAGCGAGGAAATTCCGGAAGAGGAGAGATACCAGCCCTTGGTGACGAAATCCTTCGTCGCAATGTCATCGATGGCCTTACGGACACCGGTCTCCACATCATAGGCATAGGTTCCCGTATAAGTGGACTCAAGTGAGGAATCCAGCTTGTTGAAATTCTCCTGCCCTTCCTTCACCTTTTTCCAATCGGAAAGAACCTTTCCGGTCAGGGTGGAAGAATAGGAATCGTCTTGGGTGGAAGAAGAAGGGAGGATTCCCTTGGAACGGAGCCAGGCCTCTTCTTCGTCGGTTAAGACGACGGCGGAAGAATAGCGGCCCTCGTCATCCAGTTCGCTGTTATTGGCGATAGACTTCGTGATGCCTTTCCAAAGACGGGAAAGGACGGAGAAGTCTTTATCCTGCCCGGCCTTGTCGCCCTGGACATAGTCCGCGACATAGGCATCAAGAAGCTTCTTGGCGGCACCAGGCTCGTCGCTACGGTCGGTAAGTGCGACAATCTGCACGTTGCGGGCATTGGAGTTACCGATGGAAGCATAGGACTTGGAGTAGATATATTCGCTGACAAGGTAGTTTATCTTCCTGTCGGAATAGACCTCCTTTTCCCGGTAGGTCTTATAGGTGTTTTCCCTATCGGCAGAGAAAAGGTCGTCGTATTTCCTCTCCGGCGTAATCAGAACATTCTTGGTCGCCTTGGACTTATCGACGTCAAGATAGTAGTAATTTTCATCAAGGTACTGAGCATATTTGTTTTCGTAGTAAAGGTTGTCCTTGGTGTAGGAGCCGCCCTTGACGGAAGAGACCATGGAATCCTTTGCCCGGGTTTCGAGGTTATCAAAGGTGGTGGCAATGGAACCGAAGTCATCGGCAACAGAGCCTTCGAAGGTGTCATTCTTGATCTTAGTGACGTCGCTTCCGACATGTTCGGCAGTGTAATCATGGGCGACCTTGCTGACCTGGAGAAGGATTTCATTGAGTGTCTTTTCATAGATGGTGGAAGTGGAAGCGACATTCTCATAATATTCAATCTTCTTATTCCCGACGACGTTGCTGACCAAGTCATCGTGCTTTTCGCCATTGGCCGGACTTAAATCATACCTAGCATCATCGTAGTCGACCGGGTAGGTCTTATGTTCGCTACTGCAGCCGGCTAGCGCAAGGCAGGAGAGGAGAAGAAGAGCGAAACTCTTTTTACTTTTTGACATGGCAGAGATCCTCCGTTTTATCATCATAGCTTCCGCTTTCGAAAGCGGAGACACAGGCTGTAGGAAGAATACGCGACTGGGCAGCCTCTTCCTGGACGTTCAGTTTCTTGATGTAGGTTTCCCAGCTTGTATCTAAGCTATTCTCGTTATCGGATGCGGTCTTATCGATGTTCTTCTGGATGTAGGAAGCAATCTGGTCTGCAACATCCTTTCCGAGGATATCCTCAAAGCTCTTGCCATTATATAATGACTTGAATTCTTCAAGATTATGCTTCCAGAGTTGGTAATCCTTGTTGGCATCCTCGTTGTAGATGGCGGCCTTGACCGTCATTGAACGGGAGGAGTAGGAAGAATTGGAATTGACATCGGCCTTGATGAAGTTGACAAAGGAAGGTTTTGTGGAATAGTCCGTGCTGTCGGCCGAAGTCTTCTCGGCATCCTGTTTAGGGATGTTCGTCCGCCAATACTGGTAGTTTTGGACACCATCGTCATAATTGACGAAGGGATCACGGTTGACGGCAATGAAGTGGATGCCTTGGTAGGAAGAGGAAGAAGCGGCGCGGGTGACAAAGACCGGGGTAGAAGACCCCTCAGAGACGACAAGGACCTTCACTTTTTCTCCGCCTTCGACAGAGTTAAGCTTGGTCGTCTGCTCTGTGGCAGTAGGATCGCAATAGTAGTTTTCCAGGTTTTCAGAGACTCCATCGATCATGGCAAACTTATTCTGATCGATTTTCTTCAGTTCGGAAGTGACATAATTGTACTCTTCAAGTTTTGTCTTCAGTCCGTCAGAAGCGGCCTTGGTCTTGAATTCATCGATGGTTCCATAGCTATGTCCCCTGGCATTGACTTCATTAAGGAACTTTTTGTCATAGTAGGCACTATCGTCATAGATGAAGGAAGCACCTTCATAGTTGAAATAGTTGTTGAAATAGATGTTACGGGGATATTGTGTGGCTGTGGCATACTGGACCGGCTTGCCATTCTCCGGATTGGATTCGGTGGAAGCGACAAAGCCGAGGGTGAAGGCGGCAGAAAGAGGAATGCCAAAGGCCTTGCCCTGCCCAATCAGAGTATCGTATACCTTTTCGGAAACCGATGTGTCGTTCTTGTAATCATAGTCATTGTAAGCATCGGAAGAATAGGCTTTCTTTCCAGGAACACGGAGAGAAGCTTTGACGCTAGAGTTGTCCTTGGTCTTCGGATTCCTGAAGGCATCATAGGCATAAAGGCCGAGCTTGAATTCGTTGACATAGGAAGTCGTCTTTTCCCTGGCAATCCTAGCGGAGGAAGACTTTTCGTCGGAGGCAACGGTATAAAGTTCTCCATAGTTCTTCTGGGAGCCTTCATCGTCGCTTGCCCGGTAGGCGATGGAGCCGAAAGACTCTGTGCTGGCTAAGGCAGAGACGACAGAGTCGATCTGCTTTGCATCATCGGAAGAAATCTGTCCGTCCCACAGTCCGGTTCCGTCTCCGGATGCGTCGACCTTGACGAGGATATGGGAAACATGGTACGGGGCTTTGTCCGAAACATATTTCTTGGTATAGTCCTCGCTGATTTCATAGCGTTCGCTCGGATCGGTTTCGCCATCGGCTTCCTGATAAAAGCTGGTGGAGTTTTCGCTGACCTGTTCCTGGGAAATCAATTTCTGGCGGAGTTCTTCGACCGTATCGACCTTCCTCTCGTCAAGGGTCTTTTCCCGTTCCTCCTTTACAGAAGTACGGTTAGTCTTGGAATTGTTCTTCCAGGTTTTCTCATATTCGTCCCTCTTAGAGTCGACACGGGAAAGAATGGCACTGGAACGCTCCGTGACAAGCTGGGCAAGAATGTTGCTTGCTACGTCGTACTGGGCCTTAGAGGCTTCCTTGGTTCCGACAAACCTTTTATAAATGTCTTCGTACTTGTACGTCTTGCCACCGGCATCGACTACGACACCATCGGTCCAGTTAGCATCAGGATAGGTGTAGTCCTTGCTTGCGCATCCGGCTAAGAGAGTCAGGGATGCTAACAGGGAAAGGCTGATGGATAGGCTGCGTTTGCCTTTATTCATATGAATCCTCCTCATTGAATAGCTTTTACACACAGATTAAGCACTAAATTAGTTTAGTTGTTGGTTTACATGTTTTCAAGAAAAAGAAGAAGCACAGGACGAAAAAGACGCTCTTTTTCCTTCCGGCATGGCAAAAACCATGTGTGCGCGGTTTTTGCGTTCCCTATTTTAACCTAATTCCGCAAAAAAAGAAAAAGGGTTCCTGCCGGATATGTTGTAAAATAGAAAGACCATGAAACAGATTATCGCGATAACCAACCAGAAAGGCGGGGTAGGAAAAACGACCACTGCCTATAATCTTGCGGCGGCCTTAGCCCGTTACAACAAGAAAATCCTGGTCATCGACAGGGATCCCCAGGGCAACTGTTCAAGTGCACTTGGCGTGGATTCCTCTTTAAGCCGGCGGACCTCTTACGAACTTCTCACCTCCCAGGTCGATTTAAAGCACGCCATCCGCCGTACTTCCTTCTCCAATATATTTCTGATTTCCGCCAATCTTTCCTTGGCGAGGCTGGAAAGCCGGCTGAGGAAGACAGGCGAGGCGAGAACGACTCTTTTAAAGGAAAAGCTTTCCTGCAAGGATGCCGACGCCTTCGACTTCATTCTGATTGACACGCCTCCCTCCTTAGGCTTCCTTTCCTTAAATTCCCTGAAAGCGGCGGACGGAGTCATCATCCCGAGGCAATGTGAGTATTTTGCCCTTGACGCCTTAGCCCAGCTTCTCTCGACCATTGCCTCTGTCCAGAGAGGGGACAATCCGAAACTGGAAATCGAAGGCATTCTTCTCACCAGGTTCGATTCCCGGACGAAGCTCGGACTGGAAATCTCCCAAGAGGTGCGGAAAAATTTCAAGGACAAGACCTTTACCACGACGATTCCCCGCAACGTTTCCATCCCTGAGGCGATTGCCAAAGGGATTCCGGTTTCTCTCTATAAGCCCTTGTCCGCCGGTTCTTTAGCCTATCTTGCGTTGGCCCGTGAGGTCAGGGAATATGCCGAAAAGAAAAACGGGAACTGATTTATCCTCCCTTGTCAAGAAGTATCGGGGGATTTCGGTTGTCAACGAAATAGAGGGCAACCTGGATAAAGGAGAGAAGACGGAAGTCCTTCTCTCTTCCCTGAAAATCTCGGATCTGTATTCGGAGGCCAACTATCCGGAGGAGACTTTGCAAGACCTGAAGAAGTCCGTGGACCACTACGGCTTTCTCGTCCCCTTGATCGTCGTGAGGGGAAAAGACGCAAGAAGGGAGATCCTCAACGGGGTCAAACGTTATCTTGTCGCCAAGGAAAAGAAAAGGCGTTCCATCCCTGCCCTTGTCATCAACCTAAACGAGGAGAAGAAACACGCCTATATCCTTGCCTCCATCGAAAAGGAGGAGAAGGATCCTCTTATCCTTACCCATGCCATCAAGGTACTAAGGGGAAAGTATGGTTATAGCCTAGATGACCTCTGCCTAAGGAGGGAATGCTCTAAGGCCCAGGTCCGGAACCTTATCCGCAGGGACTCTTTGCCCCTGTGGATCAAAACCCTTGTCCATGAAGGTAAGCTCTCCTACGGAAAGGCAAGAATCCTCATCAACCTAAGCGTGGAGGAACAGAAAAGCCTTGCCAGGGAGGCAAGGCAGTCCTCTCTTTCCGTCCGCGGAAGGGAACGGAGAAGACGGGAAAGGCTCAGCAAGAGCAGAAAGCGGAAAATCACCCTTTCCGGAAAGAAAGTAACCATCGTCTTCTCCTCTCCGGAAGAGGCCGAGAAGAACTATTTGAAAGTCCTCAGTTCCTTTTCCGACTGAGTCAGCTCTCTTCCCTGCTCTATCTTCTTTTTTATATAAGCCTGTCTCTCCTTAAGGGAGGGAAGACAGCCGCAGTATCCTTGCCGGTACAACGAGTAGGCTTTGGAAATCTCTATTCCTTTTTGCCTGCCCCCTTCTTTTTTGAAGTCGGAATAAAGATATTTTGTCGTCGGATACTTCTTTTCGAGGATTTGGGCAATTTCGTTGAGTTCCTTGCTTGGCTTCTTGCAGGAAACCGTCCTTACCGTCGTGAAGTAGTCGAAGTGGTGCCGGAAGGCATAGGAATAGGCGATTTCCCTGCGGTAGGCATGGCACTTCAGACAGAAGCTTCCTCCTTCATGGTCCCTCTTCCGCATGGCGAAAAGGGAATCATATAAGGCAAAGTCTTCCTTCCTAAGCACAAAAGGAACAGTCAGGGAATTATCCTTTCCGAAGCGGAAGAGGAATTCTTCCCTCGTCTTTTCCCGTTTCAGGTACTCACTCTCCGGAGAGATGTTCGGATTGAAAAAGCCGACCGTGACGTCAAAGGACTTCACAAGGAGGGAAAGAGGATAGGTAAGACAGGGTCCGCAGCAGGCATGAAGGAAAAGAGTCGGCTTTTCCTTCCTTGCGCCGATTTTCTTCCTTTCTTCCTTGAATTCCCGGTTATAGTCTTCGCCTCGTTCCATCAATGGATGAACCTCGCATCCCCGAAAGAGAAAAAGCGGTAACCGTTTTCCACGGCATGCTTATAGGCATTAAGGATGTTGTCACGGCTAGAAAAGGCGGAAACCAGCCTGACCAAGGTCGACTTAGGAAGATGGAAGTTCGTAATCAAGGCATCGATAGCCTCATACTGGAACCCAGGATAGATAAATAGCTTAGTGTCCTCATCGGTTGCCTTGAACCTTCCGTATTGATGATAAATCGTCTCCAAGGTTCTCGTCGAAGTAGTCCCGACGGCAATGATGCGCCGCTTTTCCTTCTTCGCCTGGTTAAGTTTGTCGGCAGTGTTTTGATCCCTATGGATGAATTCGCTATGCCTATCATGCTTGCGGATGTCATCATCCTTGACGGGACGGAAAGTGCCAAGTCCGATATTTAGGGTGACATCAAGGACTTCGACGCCTTTCTTTTCCAGGGAGGCAAACAGCTCGTTTGTAAAATGGAAGCCGGCGGTAGGAGCGGCAGCGGAACCTTCGACCTTGGCATAGACAGTCTGATAACGGCTATTGTCCCCTAGCTGGGCATGGATATAAGGAGGGAGCGGCATTTTGCCAAGGGAATCAAGGACTTCCCTGAAGATTCCTTTATAGAAGAAGCGGAAGAGACGAAGGCCTTCCTCTTTTACCTCGATGCACTCTGCGACAAGCAGGCCTTTGTCCCCAAAATCGACTCTTGTTCCGACTTTGACCGTATGGGCATTTCCGACAAGACATTCCCAGACGTCTTTTTCCTTCGTGCTCTGGCGGAGAAGAAGAAGCTCGACATGGGCAAAAGTCCCTTCCTTGACGCCGAGAAGCCGGGCAGGGATGACCTTGGTGTTGTTCCGGACAAGGACGTCTCCGGCATGAAGATAGTCGGCAATCTTATAAAAGTGGGGCTCGTCGGTCAGAGCGCCCGTCTTTCTGTCCCTGACCAAAAGCTTGCTCTCGTCGCGTTTTTCGGCGGGAGACTGGGCGATTCTGTCCTTGGGAAGATCGTAGTCGTAGGAATTCAAATCATAGATATCATAATCAAAACCTGGTGTATTCATTTTAGCAGCCTCTTGGTGAACCGAATTCGTCAAGCCGCATGGCGGCATACTGAAGGAAGCAGTCATTCTTGATGGCCTCACGGGCACCTTCCCTGGCCTGAATCAGGAAACGGATGTTGTGAATGGAACAAAGTCTTGCCCCAAGACCCTCCTGGCATTTCCTCAGGTGGTGGATATAGGCCTTTGTATAATGCTTGCAGGCATAGCAGTCGCATTCCTCATCAAGTGGGGTGAAGTCATTGGCGTATTTTCCCTTCCTGATATTGATCCGCCCATGGTGGGTCCTAATCGAACCATGCCGGGCAAGTCGGGTAGGAAGGACACAGTCAAACCTGTCCACGCCTTTCCGCACACCGTCGAACCTCCTATCCAAAGAGCCGATTCCCCTTAGATAGCGAGGCTTGTCATAAGGAAGATAGGGGATAGTCAGGGACACTTCATGATACTCGGTGACCCGTGGCTCTCCGATGGCAGTTCCGCCGATAGAGAACCCTTCGAAAGGAAGCTTGGTGAGTTCCTTGGCGCAGTATTCCCGTAAATCGGCAAAATCTCCTCCCTGGCAGATTCCAAAGAGGGCCTGATCGGTTCTCGTCTTGCTGGCAAGGCCTCTTTTCGCCCAACGGATGGTCCGCTCGATAGAATTCTTCCTATACTCTTTCGTGCAGGGATAAGGGGCACACTCATCAAAGCTCCTGATAATGTCGGCTCCGATATCTTCTTCCAGGCCGATGACGCTCTCGGGAGAGAAGAAATGGGTATCCCCGGAAAGAGGATCCTTGAACTTGACTCCCTCTTCCGTGATTTTGTCCCGGAGTTTTGTCAGGGAAAAGACCTGGTAGCCGCCGGAATCGGTCAGCCTCGGTCCGTCGTAGTTCCTGAACTTCTGCACGCCGCCGGCTGCCTTGACTACTTTTGTCCCGGGACGGAGGGCAAGGTGGTAGGTATTGGCTAGTACCACACCAGACCCCCTCTCCTTAAGTTCCTCCGGAGAGAGCCTCTTGACCGTCGCCTGTGTGCCAACCGGCATGAACCTTGGTAGTTCGACAACACCATGAGGGGTATGCAGATAGCCGTATCGGGCACCGCAGTTTTTATCCTGGTGAAGGATTTCAATGTAGAAATTATCCGACATGGTCTACTCCTTTCCACGCCTTTTCAAAGAAAAGGGAATAAATCATCTGCTTCTGTGTATCGGAAGGCAAAGGAGATCCCTGACGGCAGAAACGGAAGATTAATCCGGTAAGGATCGAGGCGTACTTGCAGACAAAAAGCCCAAAGGGAAGGAGGGTGACCTCTTTCTCCTGCCCATGGAGAAGGCCGGAAAGAGAAGCGTCAAAGAAGGAATAGAGCCGGTCGAAGAGGGGGACGGAGGAATCTTTCACGATTTTTGAAAAGATGGAATAATAAGAGGAAAGCGAGTCAACTGAAAAAGAAACAAACTCTTTCCTTTTCTGCCAAGGAGAAACTACCTCCTTTGAAACCTCTTCGCACTTTATCCGGAGCGGAGAGAGGAGGCCCTCGAGGATCAAAAGAACAATTTCTTCCCTGGAGTCAAAATTATTGTAAAATGTCGCCCGACTGATGTTCGCATCATGGCAAAGGTCGGAAACCTTTATGGCGTAAAGAGGACGGGTCTTAAGTTCTTCGAGCAGGGAAGAGGAAAGCTTATCCCGGGTCTTTGCGACACGTTTGTCTTTGGAATTATGCATAAGACGCTATTTCCCTGGACGAGTGCAGATGCCGATTTTCTTAATGATTTCCTCTTTTGCCTTGCCAGGATTAGCCTTTCCATGGCTTAGTTTCCTCACCTGGCCGACGAGATAGCCAAGGGCATGGTCCTTGCCGTGCTGATGGTCGTAGACCGCCTGGGGATTCTTTTCCAAGACATCCTCGACCAGTTTGACAATCTCGGAAGAAGAGGAAATCTGGACCCTGTTCTTTTCCTTGATGATGTCAAGCGGATTCTTCCCATCACTTAGCCTCTCTTCGAGAACCTGCTTAGCCTGCTTGGTGTTGATTTTCTCCTCGGCCAGGGCATTGACGAGAGAGACAAGATATTCCTTAGGGAACTTTAAGGAAGAAAGAGGGAGGGAATTCTTGTTCAGATAGCCAAGGATGTCGACCCTTAAATAGTTCCACAGGGTGGAAAGGGACTTCACCCCAAGGGAGAGACAATCGGAGAAGTAAAGGACAAAGTCCTGGTTCTTCAATAGCTCTTCTATCTCGTACTCGCCAAGTCCGAGTTTGGAAAGCTCTTTTCTATACTCATTAGGAAGCTTGTTCCTGGAATGGATGGCATCGTAGATGAATCCTTCGTCGAGATCGATAGGAACAATGTTCGGTTCACGGAAGTACTTATAGTCGACGGCATTGGTCTTCTTCCGCCTTAGCACGGTCTGCTTCTTTGCTTCGTCATAACGGCGGGTCTCCTGCTCGACCTTGCCGCCGGAAGAGAGGATTTCGCTTTGGCGTTTGATTTCATATTCTACCGCAGACTGTATATTGCTAATGGTATTGAGGTTCTTGCATTCTGTCTTGGTGCCCAAAACATTGCTTCCTTTCTCCTTAAGGGAAACATTGACGTCACAGCGCCTAGAACCGTTTTCCCTCTTTCCGTCGGAGACGCCAAGGTAAGTGACGATTTCCCGGATAGCCTCCACATACTTCCTTGCCTCTTCCCCGGAATGCCTGTCAGGCTCCGAGACGATTTCGATAAGAGGGGTTCCGCAACGGTTGAAGTTAAGAAGGGAGATATCGGAAAGATGTACCTGCTTAGCCGTATCCTCCTCAATATGGGCATTATTGACCCCGACCTTGACTTGTCTATCTCCAATCTGAAGGAGGACAAAGCCGTTTGTTCCGATAGGATGGAACTGCTGGGTAATCTGGAAACCCTTAGGAAGATCCGGGTAGAAATAGTTCTTACGGTCGAAATAAAGGGTGCGGGCAATCTTCCTGTTCAGGGCCTGACAGACCTTGATGGCAAAACTGACCGCCTCTTTGTTGACAAGGGGCATCGTGCCAGGAAAGGCCAAATCAAACGGGACAGTCTGGCTATTAGGAGCCTGGCCGAAATTGCAGGGGGCGGAAGAGAACCTTTTTGATTTCGTCTTGAGCTCAACGTGGATTTCAATACCGATGACTGGTTCGTATTCCATGGTTACTTAACCTCCTTGACGACTAAATCGTGCCTATTGGTGATTGCCTCGATGTCAGAGGCAAGGGCAAGGACTTCCCCGTCCTCAAAAATCCGGCCGGTGATATTCCTGCCAAGAGGCCTTCCTTCCTCTTTCCTGAAAGGAAGTGTGAGAGAAGGATATCCACCGAAGTTTCCGATCGTCCTGATGTTGTCAAGGAAGTCAGGATGCCTCGACCAGGCAGTGGAAAGCTCGCTAAGATGCTTAGGAAGGGAAAAAGCGGCGGGGGTAAGGAAATAGTCGATGTTGTCGAAGAAACGGTTCCTTTCATCGACAATCAGACGACGTGCCTTCTGCGCACGGGTAAACCTCTCCTCCTGGTTTGCGCTAAGCAGAGAGAATGAACCGATGACAAACCGGCGCTTAATCAAATCGGTGAACCCTTTGGTACGGGCCTCGGTCCTATATTCCTCCCAGGTCTTCGGGTCTCCGTCTGCCTTAGGCCCGAAACGGATTCCGTCGAGGTTCGCATCATTCGAACCTGCTTCTGCGCAGGAAATAATCCTATAGGTAGGATAAAGGGCATCGAGCAAATCAACGGGATAGTCATAGGAGACGATTTCATACCCTTTTTTCTTTAGTCCGTCGAGAAGAGAAAGGTAGTTCTTCTTGATTAAAGGGTCGGAGATAGTATCCCTGATAGCCTTGAAATAGCCGATACGCTTAAGCGACTTGTGCTCTTTGATATAAAGCGGATAGTTTTTCTTTTTCCGGTAAGAGGAAGACCTATCCTTATTATCATGTCCGCCAAGGGCGGAAAGAACATAGGAAGCATCAAGCACATTCCGGGTAAAGAAGCCGACGGTATCCAAAGATGGGGCAAAGGGGAAAAGACCAAAGCGGCTGATTAGTCCCCACGTTGGTTTCCTTCCGACTAGGCCGGCATGGCTGGCCGGCTTGCGGACGGAGTCTCCGGTATCGGAGCCAAGTGCCCTAGGGGCGATGCCCTGGGCAAGGGCGGCAGCCGATCCACAGGACGATCCGCCGACGATTCTTGTCCGGTCATAAGGGTTTACCGTCATCCCCTTGCGCCCCGTCGTTCCTGTTCCGCCCATGGCAAGCTCATCCCTAGTGGTATGGGCGACCCTGATCCTTCCCTTCCGGCGAAGCTTGGAAACGACCGTGGCGTCAAAGAGAGGGACATATCCGTCAAGGATATGGCTCGAGGCAGAAGTCTCTACCCCCTTTGTCGAATAGTTGTCCTTGCAGAGATAAGGGATGCCTTTGAGCCTTTCCTCCTCTCCGACGGAGGTGATTTTCTTTGCTTCCTCTCTCGCCTTGTCGAAACAGGTGGCCTCAAAGCTGTTGCACTTATCTTCCTTGATTCCTTCTATGCAGTCTTCGACAAGTTCAAGCGGAGTCACCTTCTTCTCGACAAGAAGACGGTGCAGTTCGCTAATGCTCTTATTCCTCAACTTTGTCATTGTCGTTACCTACCACTTTCGGAAGCTTTATCTGTGTTCCAAGCTTCGTATTGCTATTCTTCAGCGTCTCTTCCGCCTTCCTTGGCTTACTTGGCTTATCTTCGCGCCTGATTTTCTGGTGCTCGGAATAAGGGAACGTCCTCGGGTCAGCCTCGTCGACGCCTTTGATTCCTTTCAGGAAGTCAATCTGGGCAAGAATCGTATCAAATTCCGAATAGATGACCTCGTCCTGCCCTGGCGAGAGTCTGAACCTGAGATTCTTGGCACACTCGTTGATGACGTCTTTGGTTACTTTTATCATTTTGTCGCTCCTTGATTAGGGTTTCCTATTCCATTAAGAAATAGGGGAAATGCATTTAGTTATTATACTCTAGTAAATTAACAAGATAAAGAAGACGGGAGCTTACTGCCTGCTCTCCGCCTCGGCAAGAAGAGGAAGAATCTCCTTTTCGGTAAAGATCCGGATTCCGAGTTTCTTTGCCTTGTCATATTTTGAACCGGGGTCTTCTCCGACTAAGACAAAGTCGGTAGCCTTGGAGACGGAAGAAGAGCTTTTCCCTCCTAGCGCCTCTATCCGCTTTGTCCTCTCTTCCCGGCTGACGGAAAGGGCGCCGGTGAGGACGAACTTCTTTCCTTTGAAGAAGTTCTCCTTTGCCTCGGCAAGAGGATGGAGGAGAGAGAAGTTCAGTCCTAGGCTACGTAAGTCCTCGATGACCTTCCTATGTTCCTCATCGGCAAAATAGCCAAGGATTTTATCGGCGGTGATTTCCCCGACATCCCTAAGGGAGGAGAGCTCCTCCTTTTTCGCCTGCCTAAGGCGGTCGAGATTCTGGAAATGGTTGGCAAGGACAATTGCCGTCTTCTTTCCCACAAGCGGAATAGTCAGTCCGCAGAGAAGCCTATAAAGGTCGTTCTTCTTGGACTTCTCGATATTGGCAAACAGGGTATTACACGTCTTCTCCCCGATTCCGTCCCTCCTCCTTAAATCTTCCTTGTGGTCCTTAAGGCGGTAGAAGTCGCTCACTTCCCGGACAAGTCCTTCGTTAAACAAGGATTCGACAAGCTTCTCCCCGATTCCATCGATATCCCTTCCTCCGTCGGAAACAAAGAAAATCAGATTATTGATCTTCCGGGAAGGGCACTTATCGTTGACGCAATAGGTCTGTCCCTGGATTTTTTCTAGCTCATGATGGCAATAAGGACATTCCTTAGGGAAGAAGTAAGGCATGACATCCTTTGTCCGCCGGCTCAGAATGACTTTCTCGACTTCAGGAATGACGTCCCCTGCCTTATGGAGGGAGACATAGTCGCCGATGCGGATATCCTTCCTCTTGATATAATCCTCGTTGTTTAAAGTTGCCCGGCTAATCAGGGAACCGGCAACACGGACTGGCTCAAGGACCGCCGTCGGAGCGACTCTTCCCGTCCGGCCGACAGATATCTCAATGTCGTTGACCTTCGTAATCTGTTCCTCCGGAGGGAACTTATAGGCGATTTCCCACTTCGGGGTCTTCCTAGTGTAGCCGATAGTATCATAAAGGGTCCTGTCGTTCACCTTGATGACAAGTCCGTCGATATCATAGTCAAGGCTAGGCCGCTTTTCGTGATATTCATGGACGTACTCCATGACTTCCTCTATCCCATGGACAAGCCGGCGCTCAGGATTAGTACGGAAGCCCAAAGAAGAAATATAGTCTAGGGCCTCGGAATGTTTTTTAAAACCGAGGGCAAGGGCATCTGGGACATAGTACCAGAAGGCGTTAAGCTTCCGTCTTGCCGTGACCCGGGAGTCGAGATTGCGTAGGCTCCCCGCTGCCGCATTGCGGCAGTTGGCAAACAAAGGAAGATTTTCCTTCTTCCGTTCCTCGTTGCAGGCGGCCAAAGAGGCTTTCGGCCTATAGATCTCACCCCGGACCTCAAGTTCGCGCAGGTCCTTAATATGGGTTGGGATAGTCGGAATCGTCAAGGCGTTCTGTGTCACATCCTCCCCGACGCTCCCGTCGCCTCGTGTCGAGGCGATTCCTAAGGCGCCGTCCTCATACCTGAGGGAGCAGGCAAGTCCGTCGATTTTCACCTCGCACCTATACTCAATCTGACGTAATCCCGTGGTCTTCCGCCTTGAGGCATCGAAATCATACAGTTCGTCCTCGTTGAAAACATCGGCTATCGAAAGCCTGTATTTCTTATGGGTGACTTTCTTGAACTCGGAAGTGATGCCGCCCCCTACCCGGGTAGTCGGGGAAAGGCGGTCTTTCAGGTCCGGACGCTGTCTTTCCAGACGCTGAAGCTCTTCCCTGAGCTGATCGTACTCGGCATCGGAGACGGAGGACTGGTTTAGGACGTAATATTCATAGTTGTACTGGTTAAGAAGCTTTGTCAGTTCCTCCACCCGTTTTTTCTCTTTATCGATTGTTTCCATAATTATTCACCTGGTTTCCTTTTTCTGAAAGCCTTAAAACCGACGGCAAGCTTCTTTACCCCATAAGGTTCCTTGAAGCGGACATGAATCGTCTTTCCTTCCACGGAAATCACTTCCCCGACCCCGAAGCTAGTGTGGACAACTTTGTCTCCGATAGCATAGCTATCGTCGGCAGAGAGCGGCTTTCTCCTCCCTGCCCTCTTCTGGCTTAGCCTCTCCTGGACCTGTTTTGCCTCATTCCTGTCCGGACGGGAGGCTCCCCGGTAGGCGGCATAGTCGACCGCCACGTTCTTACTCTCGCCTTTCAGGGCAGGAATATCGATTTCCTTAAGGAAGCAGGATGGGAGATAGAGCTGGCCGGTCATAAAGTTTCTTCCTGTGTTACTAGAGAGATAAAGGGCCTTCTTTGCCCGGGTCATACAGACATAGAGAAGACGTCTTTCTTCCTCCCTTGCCGCTCTTGTCCCCGTGCGGATGGCATGCCTTGTCGGGAAGACGCCGTTTTCCAGTCCGAGGATGAAGACATAAGGGAACTCCAGCCCCTTTGAGACATGCCCCGTCCTCAGCCTGACATTATCGGCATCCTCATTCCTTGTATCCTGATCAGACTGCAAGGCGACATCCATGAGGAAGTCAATCAAGGTCGGACTTATCCTCTTGCCTTCCTCATCCACAATCTGTGTATCGAAGTAACCGGTGAGGGCACGGAAGAATTCATTGACGTTATCCCTCTTGGCCGAGGAAGTCTGGGCAGTCCTGCTCTTTTTTTCGGCATCAAGCCGGTCCTGCTTGGCGACATAGTCAAGAAAGCCACTGTTTCCGAAATAGACGTGGATGGCATTCAATAGGTCGCTAGGATCCGGATTCACGCCATAGACAGCAAGGAAAGCATCATAGGCATCGAAGAATTGTTTCAAGGCAATCTTGGAATTATTTCTTATTTTCAGTTCGTCCTGATGGCTTCTGAAGATTTCAAGAAGGGATAGGCCGTTTTCTTTCTGCCTTAAAAGGGCGGCAGCCATAGTCCTCTCTCCGATTCCCTTGGCCGGGGCCTTCCTTATCCGCCGGAAGGAAATATCATCATCCGGATTCACGGAAAGACGGAGATAGGAAAGCGCGTCCTTGATTTCGGCACGCTCATAGAACTTCCTTCCTCCATAGATGACATAGGGGATCTTATACCTCGTCAGCTGCTTTTCGATGGAGCGGGAAAGATAGTTAGAGCGGTAGAGGACGGCCCTATCCTTGAAGGGTACGTTTTCCTTCCGGTGCAGACGGATCCTTTCCTTACAGATTCCATCCGCTTCCCTAACTTCGTTGGCATAGGAACGATAAGAGACTTCGGCCCCCTTCCTTCCGCTTGCGGCGACAAGATCCTTTTTCCTTCGGTCCTTGTTGTGATTGATCAGGGAATTGGCTGCATTGAGGATATTCTGCGTAGAGCGGTAGTTCTGGTCAAGGACGATGGTCTCAAGGGAAGGGAAGTCCTTTTCCAGGGATGTGCGGATAATGCTGTTCTTGGCTCCCCGCCAGGTATAAATGGTCTGGTCAGGGTCACCAACGACCGTAAGGGAAGTCGTAGGGGAAAGAAAGGATTTGACTAAATCATACTGAAGAAGGTTGGTGTCCTGGAACTCATCGACAAGAAACCTGTCATACTTACTTTTCCAGTAGGAGGCGATGGCAGGCTTTTCCTTCCTGATTCTGGCGGTGTACCTGAGGATGTCGTTGAAGTCCATCAGATTCTGCCGCCGCTTTGCATCCTGATAATAATAATAAACTTCCCGGAGCTCATCCAGGGTATAGAGGGAATCGTCATTGACCCTGTCGGAAGTCACTTCCTCGGGGAAGATATTGTCCGTCTGCAAAGCCTCGATTTTTCCGGTCACGGCCTTTGTAAAGTCCTTCGAGGCTCCTTTGTACCTGGTCGAAAACTTCTGCTTCAGAATGCTGGCCTGGTCCTCATCGTCGGCAATCTGGAAATTCTCGTTGAATCCTTGAAGATTATGGGCTTCCTTGCGGAGAAAGCGGATGAAAAAGGAATGGAACGTGGAAATCCGCGGGGCTCTGGAGAAAAGGCCTTCCTGTCGAAGAAGGGCGTTTGCCCGGTTCTCCCTTTCTTTGGCCGCCTTGTTGGTAAAGGTCCTCGCCACCCTTCTTTCCGGGCGCCTGCCTTTAGAAATCAGATAGGCAATCCGGCAGGTCAGAGTCTTTGTCTTTCCGGTTCCTGCACCGGCGACAATCCGGAGATACTGGCTTTGGCTTGTTGCAGCAAGATATTGGTTGTGATTCAGCGTGTCTAGAAAGTCCATGGAAAGGTTCTCCTCCGTCGAAGAAAATTATACCAAATAGGATAGGATATTATGAGGAAAGTAAGAAACTTTCAAGCTGAAAAAAGGTTGCTTGTCGTCCCTTGTCTAGGATTGGGATTTGCCTTGGCAGAAAGGAAAAAAAGAAAAAACCCGCCGGAAGGCGGGCGTTTCATTCAATGGCTGGGATACTTGGATTCGAACCAAGGCATCACGGTTTCAGAGACCGTTGTCTTACCGCTTGACTATATCCCAAGGGCGTTAAATAGTTTAGATATTCCCTTTCTATTTGTCAATTCTTTTTTTCGATTCCCGGCTCTTCACTTGTCATAGGTCTCTCCGGAAAGAATCTTCCTTGCCCGGTAAACCTGTTCGATGGCAAGCAGGAGGGCCCTATAATGGGTGAAGGTCAGGGAAGAGAGGGAAAGAGAATAGTCTGCCCGCTTACGAAGAGAATCGTCTAGCCCATAGGAAGAGCCGAAGACAAAGTCGAGATTCCCTTTCTTGCTTAAGGCCTTCTTCCTTTCCAAGGCAAAAGAGGAAGAATCGATCTGTTTTCCGTGAATGTCGACGAGGAAGACAAAGTCGTCCGCCTTAATCTGCTTAAGCCTTCTCTCTGCTTCCTTTTTCAGTCCGGAGGAAATCTCCTTTTCGGATGGTTTCTTTCCCCTAGGTTCTTCCGGAAGGGAAATGATTTCTATCTTGCCAAAACGGGAAAGGCGTTTAAGGTATTCCTGGTATCCGGAAAGAAGGAAAGGCTCTCTTGCCTTGCCCGGGATAAGAAAGCGGATGTTCATCTTCCCCCCTTGGTTTCTTTTTTGTCGCTTGCGCAGACAAGGGAACACTCCGGAATATAGCCAAGCTGTCTTTGCCTTACCCCAAGACAGGTATCCAAGGCAAGATCGGGCGTGTTGCACTCATCGGAAAGATGGGCAAGGACGACCTCCTTTGTTGCCGAAGTGACAAACTGGGAAAGATAATATCCGCTGTCGCAGTTGGCAAGATGTCCTTTGTCGGAAGTAATCCGGCGGATAAGATAATCCGGACGTTTGGACTCAAAGAGCCTCTTTGGATCATGGTTTGATTCGAAAATATAGTAAGTCTTCCCCCTAAGGAACGGAAAGTCCTTTTCCGGGACAAACCCGGTGTCGGTAAGATAGACAAGGGATTCCTTTCCGTCTTCGACAAGGAAGCCGACCGGGTTAGGGGCATCGTGGCTGATTGGAAGAGGAGTGATGGTAAAGCATCCGATTTTGACTTTCTTGAACGGAACAAGAAGATGGTCGCCTTGGATGACGAAATCCACCTTGGGCAAGGTAGGAGTGGAAGCGAAAAGCTTCTCTCTAGGAGTGTTAAAGGCATTGCTGACATGATCCGAGTGGTTATGGGAAATAAAAACGGCAAGAAGGGAATCAAAAGTCCTTCCATAGCCATTTAGTGCTTTTGTAATTCTTTTTTTCGAAATACCAAAGTCAAGAAGAATTACCTGATTGTTGGAAAATACGGCTGTCGCATTTCCGCTGGAGCCGGATGAAATGACATCGTAAAGCATCAGAAGGCACTTTCATCGGCATTCTCGTCCAGGGCCGAGAAGCGCTGATGCTCCTTATCGAACCTAAAGGCGCAGTTTCCTATAGGACCGTTACGGTTTTTCTGTAGCATTAAAATCGTCTTGGAAAAGGGGCTTTGCTGCTGTTCCCTCCTCGGCGGCTGTCCTCCTTCCGCCTGAACACCTGGCTTATTGAAGTAATCCGGACGGTCGATCCTAAAAATCCTGTCGGCATCCTGCTCAATGGTACCGGAATCACGCAAATCGGAAAGCTGAGGAGTATGATCGGCGTTCCGTTTAGCGGACTCACGGGAAAGCTGACTTAAGGCGATGACAGGGACGTCAAGGTCTCTGGCCATCTGCTTAATCTGGCGGGAAATCTCTGCCACTTCGGACTGACGGTTTTCCTGTGCACGTTTGCTCGGAGAAGTGATAAGGCCAAGATAGTCAATCGCAATAAGTCCGACATTGTTAATCTGGTTCTTCAGCTTCTGGCAGCGGGTGACGATGTCGTTCCTCTTGGAAGAGGTGTTGTCGTCGATATAAAAGGGCCTGTTCCGAAGAGTGTTCCTTCCGTTTTGAAGCCTTTTTACCTTAGAAGTAAGGTCGGGATCGCCCTTTGTTTCGACAAGAAGACGGGACTGGGTGGAACCAGGCTGAAACATCCTTGAGTCGATTTCGCTAGCGGAAAGGCTCGAAGCCCTTTCGAGAAGACGTTTGTTAATCGACACGGCATTCCTTTCAAGGGAAAAGAAGATGACCGGGATATTCTGACTGGCAATGTTATAGAGAAGGTTAAGGGCGAAAGCCGTCTTTCCGACGGAAGGACGGGCACCGATAATAATCCTTTCCCCTTTCTGGAAACCCTTGGTCAGTTTGTCAAGATCCCCATAGCCTGTCCGGATTCCCGTTATTCCGTCAGGACGGATTCCTTCTTTCTTGAACCGCTCGGACTGCCTGACAAGCTTTGTCACAAGCTGATCATTGATATCGCTAAGCTTAAAAGCCTGCTTAATCCGTCTTTGATGGGTAATGCCAAGAATATCCACCTCGGCCTTACCGATGAAATCAGAGACATCGCTGATCGGTTTGGTCTTCGCATCGCTCTCAATCCGGCTAAGAAGACCAAGAAAACTATTGAGAAGGGAGCGGTCGCGGATAGCATTGACATAGTTTTCAATCGAGGTAATGGAAACGGTCTTAGCCAGAATCAGCTGAAGGTATTCCCTTCCTCCGGCGGCATCAAGAACCTTCTTGTTCGTCAAGGCATCCTTCAAGGTAGCCAAATCCGGCTTGATGTTCGTCAGCATCCTTTCCTGCCTCGTCTCGAAAATAATCCGATTACGGGAATCAGAGAAATCATCCGGAGTTAAGGCCTGATTGGCCGTCAGCCTTGAATCCGAACTAGAATCAAGAAGAATGTTGCCGAGAACGGAAACCTCGTTCAGGTCAAGGGAATCGTCCGCCAAGTTACTTGTTCTCCTTTAACGAAACATGGATGCGAAGAGAGGCAATCACTCCGTCAAAAAGATCGACTTTCAAGGTAGTGAGTCCAAAGCCGTTCACAAGGACGTCTTTGTCGATGAGCCTTTCCTTGTTCAGAGAGATGCCGTACTGCTTCTTCCTCGCTTCACTTGCTTTTTTAAAGGACACGGTTCCGATCCTGTCGCCGTTCCGGCCGGCCGGAGCAGAAAACTCGAGAGTGATATTCTCCCTCTGCTTGGCGATTTTCTTCGCCTCCTCCACCTTAAGGTCATGCTGACGCTTTTCTTCAGCCTGCTCTTTGGCAAAATCAGCCTGTGCTTCCTTGGTGAAAAGGACGCCGTATCCGTAAGGAATAATATAATTCGCCCCATATCCGTCGGAGACATCGACGACTTCTCCGCGCTTTCCTACCTTACGTAAATCACGTTTCCTGAGTACTTTCATAGTTTATTCTCCTTTCGAATGGTTTTCGTCTTTGACTCGCGAAGAGTCAAGGTTTTCCTCTAGAACAGCATAGAGCTTTTTCTTCACTTCGTCCACATTCCTATTTCCGAAGACTGCCGCAGCCCTGACAAGATGTCCGCCCCCGCCCATTTTCTCCCTGATTGTCTGGCAATTGACACTGCCATCGCTCCGGGCCGAAACTTTCACTTCATGAGGACCTGTGCGTCCGATAGCGAAAGAAAGAGAAACGCCACGGAGATTGATTGCCCTATTGGCGACTTTGGAAAGAGTGACGGAAGAAACAATGTCATCATCGGGGGAAAGAGAGACAACCGTGCCATAATAAGGCGTTTCGGAGTGGTTCAGAATTGAAATCTGCCTGCGATAGTCATCGAAATCATCCTTTAGGAAGTCGACGGCACGGGAATTGGACGCGCCGCAGTTCTCAAGGGCTGCCGCAGCCTCGAAGGTGGATTCTGTCGTATGTTCTTTGAAATTGTGGGTATCAAGGGAAATACCGGTAAGGACAAAGGTAGCCGTTCTCGGATCCCTTTTCAGTTCTTTCTGGTTATACCTGAAGAAGGTGGCGAGGATCTCGGAGGCGGAACTTGCGGAAGTGTCGATATGGCTGAAGATGGCGTTGTTTACCCTAACCGAGCCAAGACGATGATGGTCAATAACGGCAATGTGGTCAAATTTCTTTGCCTGGTCAGGGAAGATAGAACGACGTGGGTCAGAGTGGTCGACAAGGACAAGGAGGGCATAATTGGAAATCAGGCTTCCGACATCACGCCTAGAGACAAAGGTGTCTTCCCTCTCCTCCTTGGTAAAGGAGCTCTCCACGGCAATTCTTGCCTTGTCCTCGACAAGCTGGTCTTCCCAGCAGATTTTGCAAGGGACTTTTTCCAGTCGGCAGAGATAGTAGACGGCAAGGGCTGCTCCGACTGCGTCAAAGTCGGCGATAGAATGGCCCATGACTACAATCTGGCTGTAATTTTTCAGAATCGAGACAAAAGAATTCGACACGGTCCGAATCTTAACCCGGTTACGGGAAGGAAGAAGTTCGCTCTTTCCGCCGAAATACCTCCTAGGCTGGCCAAAGGGGGAAACGACGGTCTGGTCACCGCCCCGGGAAAGGGCGACGTCAAGGGCAGAAGAAGCCCTCTCGGCAAGACGGGAATAGTCCGGAAATCCAAGGGCCACACCGATGGAAATCGTATATTGGTTAGGAAACATATTCCGCACCTTGTCGACGATAGAAAACTTATCGGCATACCTTTTTAGGTAGTTTTCCTTGGTCGTAATGAAGAAAAAACGGTCATCACGGATCGGACGGATCCTAGCGCCGAAGTTCTCGGCCGTTTCGGAAATCAGGTTCTGCAAGCGAGTGACGGAATCGGCAAGACGGATATCATTCTTGAACGATTCCTGGACATCACTGAAGTTATCGACGACAAGGTAGCCGACAACAGGTGACTGACTGGCATTGTAATTATAGACAGCAGCAAAATCGGTTACGTCACGGAAGACGAAAAGACGGGCATCGGGAATCAATTGGACGTCATAAGAATAATTATCTTCCTCTATCCGAATAGGGCTCCTATCCTGTCCGGCGGCAAAGCGGGTAAGTGAGGGGAATACCTGATAAATATTCTGATCCACAAGGTTGTCAAAACGTTTGCCGAGGAAATCGTTGACCATAAGAACAATGTTCTGATTATCACACACCGCAATGCCGATCTGTCCGAAATTATAGGCATCGTTAAAATCGGCTCCGATGATTTCCCCCGCCTTTAAATCGCTTTGTCCTTTCTTATGGAAAGCCTTGGCATTAAAGGCATAGTTGCCGATGAAGTCATAGACAAGGAAAAGACCGGCTAGGCCGAAACTGATATAGAAAAAATAGGGGAACGATGGAAAGGAAGCCCAGCAGGCAATCAGGACAATCCTCGCCAATGCTTCGACAAGGAGAGTGATGGCGAGCCAGATTTGGTGAGTTTTCAATAGTCGGTTCATGTTCGCCTCCGCAGGTAGTTCAGTAAACAATAAATATTATATATTAAACCATGTTTTATTTAATCCTTAATCGGTAAGTTTCTCCTCGTATTTGTGATTATCCATGAGGATAAGGCCTTTTATGGACTTAGGATGGAGCTGTTTCAATTCGTCAAGGGACTGAAGAAAGGTGGCCCCTGTTGTCAGGACATCGTCAAAAAGGACAATTTTCTTTCCCTCGATATCTTCCTTATTTCCGCAAAAGAAAATACTCTTCTCTTCCCTTCTCTCTATTGCCTTTTTTTCCTTCTGTTCTTTGTCCGATTGTTTTCTTAGGCAGGAAAGAAAAGGGAGAGAATGAGGCTTAAGCCTTTCCTCTAGGTGGACAAAGCCTCTTTTCCTATTCCGCTTATTCGAAGAAGGAAGGGGGACAATTATAGAAGAGCGGCAAAAAAGTCTGATCCAGGGAAGAAAATAATAAAGGAAGGCTTCTCCAAGGACGATATCTCCGTACTCCTTGAATTTCATCAGCCTTTCCTTCCTTTGTCCATCGTATTTGGACAGAAAAAGAATAGGGGTAGCAAACAATCTTCTTTTCTTCCTTTCTTTTCTCCTGTTTTTCAGACATTCCGGGCAAAGGAGAGGCTTTCTTTCTATCCTCTCCCGTATTGGAGAAAGATAAAATCTTTTCAGGCAATTAAGACAATAGGCTTCTGTTGTATTTCTCAATCTCATTTCTTGCACGTTTCCTTTCCCTTGTTTCGACCTCAGAGATAAAAAACACTTTTCCTTTTTCGGCATGGATTTTTCTTCCTACCCGTCCGGAAATCTGCACCAAGCCTGCGCAGTCGTACAAAGGGTGGTCAGCCCTGAAGACAATCACCTGAAGGTCAAAGACGGTAACGCCCCGTTCAAGAATGGAAGTCGTGACAAGATAAGAGAGCTTTTTCTCCTTAAATGCCTCGATGAGCAGTCTTCTTTGCTCCTCTTTTGAAGAGACAAAGGCGCCATTTTTCAGAAAAAGGGAAAGAAAAAGAAAAAGCTTCTTGCCGATTTCAATCGTCGGAACGAAAACAAAAACCGGCTTGCCTTCGGTCAGGAAATCCTTTAGGATGCGATAACAGGCAAGATAAAGTCCAGGTCTTGTCTTCGTCCTCCTCTCCGGCACGGGAAGAGGGTGGCCGTGGTAGCGGGAATAGAGTTTTAAGATGACTCCGTTGTCCTTTTTCACCTCATTCCTTTGTTCTTCCGATGGGGTGGCGGAAAGTAGGATATAGTTGCCTTTGACGCTTCGGCGGAAAAAAGACTGCAGAACCGGATCACCCTTAAAAGGGAAGGCATCGATTTCATCAAGAATCAGCAAATCAAAATACGAGGGATAGCGGAAAAGCTGATGGGTCGTGGCAAGGAGGATATCCCCCTCCCTTATCTGATGATGTCCGCCATAAACCGAGACGACCTTGGCCAAAGGAAATGCTTCCTTTATCCGGGGATAAAGGTCGACGACCACGTCTCTTCTTGGGGTGGCGAACCCTACCCGGAGGCGCTTTTTAAGCCTCCTTTCCCTTGCCGGATAGACAAGTTCCGTTTTCCCTGCCCCCGTGACCGCATGAAGAAGAACATTTCTTCCTTCCTCTACCGCTTTTTTTGTTTGCAGGCTGATTGCTTCCTGTTCTTTGCTCAAGGGATAATTCAAGCAAAGTCTAATATTTTTATTTGGAAGATAGGAATTATCAGCACTTTTTCCTTGAAAGGAAAGGCATCTCCGGCAATAAGGCTTACCATTTCGGTTAGCAATATACGGCCAAGAGGAAGCTTTACAGATCGGACAGATATACTTCTCTTTTTCTTCCATCACTTCATATGGGAAGAAAAAAGAGTCTTTTCCAATCAGAGAGAAAATCTTACTTTAAAAGATAACGTCCCATCTTCTTTTATTCCTTTAATCAGCTGAACGTTTCTCTCCTTTAAGATAAAGAGGGAAAGTTCTTCGCCTAGGACACATTCCTTCTCAAAATTGATTTCAAAGGTGGAAAAGTTAAGGTCGCAGACCTGCTGGGCAAGAGAAAGATAGACGGTATTGTTCCTATGGTGGTTGGAATCAATGTCTTCCCTGCTGACTTTGTGAGTAAGGACTTTTTCATATGGTCCATCGGGCCTATCAAGTCCATTTAGCCGTTCAAAGCCAGGGAGCGGGGTAAGTTCGCTGATTTCCGGTGCGGAAGCCATCAACTGGTTCTTTGCCGCTCTTACCGGTTTCCTTCTCCGGGTAAGAGGATCCCTATAGACCCATAGGGACGAAAGGGAGAAAACCGGATTAAGATCCTCGTCAAGCAGGTAGCAGAAACGTTCGCTCTGAATCGAGGAAAAGGAAAGTGGATACGTGACTAGGCAAAGGCTTTCTTCTTTTTTCCTCTTCCGCCTGATCCTTCCTTTCACCCGGCAGACGACATAGAGGAAATTTTCCTTTTCCTGAAAGGATTTCCCAATATTAAGCTTCTCAATCTGCCTTCCTGCCGCATTCTGAAAAACCTCAAGAAGGCTTTTCAGGTCAACTCTTCCTAGTGAGTCCCTTTTTGCCTGGTAGTTCCTCTTCTGGTAACGGACATCGCCCTCCGACGGGTTTGGATAATTCGGGTTAATCATGGTTAAGCCTCTCTTCTAAGTCATCCTGAATCTGCCGATAGCCGGAGACCTCCCTATATTTCCTTGTTTTCCTTCCGGGGAATTCAGGAAGGAAGAACGGAGAAGCATGTTTATGATTAAGCCAATAGGACTTACTAAATCCTGCGTTAAAAGAACCATAGACATCCTGAAGGAAGGAGTCACCGATATAAACAGCATTCTCAGGGGTGACATCCGCCCTGGAAAGACCGGCGAGGAAAAAGTCGGGATTTGGTTTCTTCACACCGATTTCACTCGAAGCAAGGACGAAGGAAAGATGGTGGGCAGGAATATGCCTGGTGATGGCTTTTCTGGTGTCTTCTTCCGTATAAATCGTATTGGAAAGACAGGCATAAGGTACTGCCTTCTTTTCCAGGAAGGCAAGGAAATCCTCGATGCCTTCGACAGGAGAGGGATCAAGATAATCCCTAATCTGTGAAGCGGCAAAAGAAAGCGGGCAGTCGAGACGGATATGGAAAAGAGTCACAAGCAGACGGCAGTAGGCAAGGGAGGAAGTCTCATACCTGCTATGGGAGGAATAATAGAGTTCTTCGTATCTCTTGGCGAAGGCAGCCACCTTGTCCCAGTCTACCTGGTCACGGTTTAGTGCATGGTCCCTTAAAGGAAGGAACGTCCATCTCTCGTCTTTCGTTTTGAACCGGATTAGAGTGTCCCAGCAATCAAAAAACACCATCAGTTTGGCCATAGGATTTACCTCCAGATGATTATTTTACCATCCAAAAAGAATAACCTCTTTTTTTCGTTTGCCTTTGACAACAGAAAACGATAAAATATTTTTGTCAAATTGATAGTTAATCCTATTGAATAACACACAGGGAAACCCGGTTGATTCTTCCATGAGCAACCGGGTTTTTCTGTGACGGGAGGAAAAAGACTTATTTTGTGTCTTTTCCTCATTGTCAAGTGATTTGCCTGAGTGATACAATGAATACTGAACAAAAAACAATATTGTTTTAAAAGGAAGGGGGCCTATTGAAATGGCAAAATCCGAAGTAGCTGCCCAAAAAAAGAGCAGCAAAAAATCAAAGGCAATACTTGTCTTTGACATCATCTTCATCGTTCTCGCCGTTCTTCTAGTCGTGAGTGCATTACTCGTCTTCACTCCAAGGAACAAGGTTCTCTATTCCTTGCCGCAATCCTGGATTTCCCCTCTGTATGACTGGGTTGAATGGCACGCCCTCCGCCCGTTTGGCAGGGGAAGGCGGATTGGGCCTAGCGGAGTCGCTTCCAAAGGATTCACTGTTGCTTTCTTCCTCTTCATCATGGCATTCTGCGTAGTCTTCCTCTTCTACCTCCTCTACCAGCCCTTCGTCCTCCTTGCCAACAACAAGGCCAAGGGAAAGAACCAGGTCTACCGGAAAGTTGTCTGCTGGCTGACCTTCGTCATTCTCTTTGTCTGCATCTTCGGTCTAAGGTCTCTTGTTTTCCAATATCGTTTCGAAAAGTGGTTCGGTTCCGCCTATTCCTGGTGGCCTGACTTCTTCAACAAAGTAGCAAAAAGCTTTGTTTCCGGACAGTTATCCGTCATTGCCATAACGTTCATCTCTCGTAACGGTGCCTTTAATGCATTAGCCTGGGCGACCATCATCCTAGTAGCCTTTGAAATCATCAGGCTTGCCATCGCCGGTGCCGGCAAAGGAAAAGTCGCTGTTGCCGCCAAAGAAGAGACCGCACCCATCAGGGAAAAGACGGAAGAAAAAGCAATCCCTGTTGCCACAGTTGCCGTAAGGGCCAAGGAAAAGGATTCCGAGCCTCAGCGTGTCCTTGGCGAAACAAAAGTCGATGCGTGCCTACGTGATCTTCAGCTTCTTGCTTCCTTAGAGCCTATCCACGTTTCCCGATAATCATACTTAGCTAAACAAAGCCAGGGCATCTGCCCTGGCTTTTTCTTTATCTTTTTGTGTTCACTCTCGTTCATCTTCCTCTAAGCAACTTATCGTTGTCTACTTTGTTTTTTCGCTTGTTAATGGACAGATTCTGGCAGTGTGTCTATTTTATGGGCCGAATTCCTTAATTTCTGTTCCAAATACATGGTTGCACACTATTAATAATGAAAGTTGTTTCCCTAACTTTCTGTTAAAGATATTAAGAAAACAATTGAACTGAATCAAAATATGGTGTTAGAATGTTATCAAACTGAAAGGATTGTAGTTTTTCAGTATCAACGAAGGAGGCCTATTGGAAAATGGCGAAATCCAAAGTCGTTGCCGGGAAAGGCAACAAAAAGTCAAAGGCAATCGTTGTCTTTGACATCCTTTTTCTCCTCTTTTCTCTCCTGCTGGTAGTTGGTGCAGTTCTTCTTTTCACCCCGCTTCAGAACAGGCTGCCTAGTCCTGCCAAGGAACTTGTCAACACCCTTTATGAATGGGTCAATTCACACATTCTTATCCCCTTTAATAGGTCAAGGCGTGTCAACCTTCAAGGTTTCCCCTCTAAGCCATTTACCATTGCTTTCTTCTTCTGGCTTCTATTCCTTATTGCTGTTATTTTCCTCTTTCTTCTCTATGTCCCCTTCTCTGTCAGGTCTGCGAACAAAGCCAAGGGAAAGAAGCAAGCCTACCGGAAAGTGTTCGGCTGGCTTTCCTTCTTTGTCATCCTTATCTGTGGCTGTGCCTTATTTGCTCAGTTATATCGTGAACAGAGGGCCAAGATCTTCGGCTCAGCCTATTCATGGTTTAATGATTTAGTCGACAAAGTCGCACTGAGCTTCGAAAAAGGAAGGTTAAGTCCTTTAAAGCTCTCCGCCATCAGCAAGAATGCCTATTTCAATGCCTTCTCGTATGCCTTCTTTATTCTTCTGGCCCTGGAAATCATCAGGCTCAGGATCTGTGGATTAGGAAAAGGCAAAGAGGAAGTCCAGGCTGTAAATGCAGAGAAAGGGGAAGCTAATGCTCCTCTCGAGGAAGAGACTAGTGCTGAGGCCGTTCCTTATCTTCCGTCCAAGGTTGCCTTAGCCGCCAAAGAAGCTGAAAAGCAGAAGGGCGAAAAGAGGGAAGCCACTTATCATGACGTCAAACTCCTTGACCGTCTGGAAAATATCCATCCTGATCCGATTAGCGACCTCCCTGGCATCGAAAGCACCGATATCAGTCAAATTGTAACTACCTTAGGAAATGAAGGAATCGTCCCTAAGGAGAATGTCGAAGGCGAAAAGATTCTTCATAGGATCGACCATCTCTCTGCCGCCGTCCAGGTTCTTCCTGGTATTGACGAATGGAAGGCAGATCCGTGGAAAGAGGAAAAGGAAGTCACTCCTGACAGGGTGGAAACCATTAAGCCGGTAGCCGAAATGCCTTCTTCCGAAGAGGCAGTCAAACCTGGCGAACCTATCAATGACATCACTTCCGCCGCCGAGCCGGAAACCGACAAAGAAGTCAATGTTGTCAGGAAAGAAGAAAAAGAAGAAACGAAGAAACCCTGCGTTCCGATTATCCTTGCCATCAACGACGACCTTAATGACGGCAAGCGGCCTCAGGAGCTTATGCAGGATGTCCTGCCGAAGGAAGAGAAGAAATCCCGATACGAAGAAAGAACCCTCCTTACCGACAATACGCATCAGCAGGTCGAAACCAAACCGGTCGGATTCAACTCCACTTGGATTCTGCCTGATTATGAAGAGAAAGGCGAGCCGGTCAATGTAAGGGAAGAAGCGAAGAAATCCGGTCCGGTCATCCTTTCTATCAATTCCCTTCCGATTGACAATCTCCGTCCGCAGGAAGAAGAACACGAGAAGTCCTTGCCGGAAGAAAAGACATCGCGCTACGAAGAAAGAACAACCATTCAGGACAACTCCCATACCGCCATTGAAAGCCAGGAAAGCGCCATCGACAACACCTGGAATCTTCCTACCTATATTGCTCCAAAGCCCAGGGGAAGCGTCAAGAAGGTTGATTTGGCTCCTGTCGGCAAGCCTAGCGGACTCAATACGACAGGAACAAGGAAGCCGATTACTCCGATTAAGCCCGTTACCCCTGTAGCGGAACCGAAAAAAGAAGAGCCGGAAGAAGCAACGCCAGAGCCGAAAATCATCGCCCCTCTTGCCGGTCCTCTCCATTCCACTGCAAAGAGCAAACACGAGAAGATCCAAGCCGTCAAGGCACGTCGGGTTCCCTTCGTCCTCCAAAACTACCAGCTCAAGACTTACAAGGGAGACCTTACGCCTGAGCAGGCCTTCTTCAGGGGTGTCACTAAAGTCCAGCCTACTGCCCGCCCAATCTTCGCCAACCAAGGCAACGAATCCGCCTGGAAACAGAAGCGCCGTGAAGAAGAAATCCGGAAAAACGGGTATTCCGATGTCACCAAAGTCGACAAGCTTAACGGCAAGGTCGAAGCCGCTTCTCCTCTTACGCCCAATGGTCTGTCCATCCGAGAGAGGCGTAATGCCTTAAAGGCCGAAAAGGCAAAGGCAGCAGAGGAGAAAGCGCCGGAAAACGAAGAGAAGAAGCCTTCCGTCATGAAACCGATTACTCCTCTTAAGCCGGTCGAACCGATGAAGAGGAACGGGAATACGTCTGTTCCGGAAGAAAAGAAGGATGTCCATCCATCTCCTGCTCCTTTCTTCCATCCTCTAGCGCCAATCAACAAAAAGCCTAGCAAACGTCCGGAAATCAAGCCGGTCGACCCTCTCGCCAAAAAGAAATAGGGAATCAGTAAAAAAGGGGCTGCCACGATATGGCAGCCCCTTTTCCTTATCCCAGGATTTTTTATTAGGAAAGAGAAGGAATAAGGACAAGATAGACGGAATTGTCGATGGTCTGGAAGCCGACGGAAAGGGAAAGAGTCTTGTTATCTCCTACTGCCTTAGTCGCCTTGAATTGGTTCCTCTTTATTCCATCAATGTTAACGGTAAAGCCTTCTGCAGTGAACTTTTTCTTGTAAGCCGAAGCTAGGGAGATAGAATAGCTGTTCTGGCTTTCGGCCTTGGACCTGTCGACAAGGAATCCAATCTTGCCGCATGGCCTACTATCGCTAGGTTCGGAGAGAATCTCCGCCCAAGACCTTGTCCCACCAAAGGTAGGAATCCTGTTTAGGACCGTTTCTCCGCCGATAGCCATGATCACTTGGGAATAACCCTCGTCCGTCCCAATCCTGTCCTTCCAGGTCAAATCATCACAGGTCATCTTCCTTTGGGACAGATCCACCTTCGGAACGACGCTTCCAAACGAGGAATAGGTTGTTTTGATGGTAAGCGGCTGTTTTGTCCCGTCCTGTTTTGTCCTCTCGGAAGAAGCTTCAAGGACTGTCTTATCATCGGAAAGCGTCACCTTGAGTCCAAGAAGCGGATAAGAGGCTGAGCCAAGAAGGTCGAAACATTTGGAATAGTCGGCAATCGTCCCAGAGAGGGAGTACTCTTTCCTATCTTTGAGGACATAGACATCTTCTGCCGTTTTATCGAAAAGAAGGGGAGAGAGGCTCTTTTGTTTCCTCTCCTGTTCTTCTCCGTAGAGATACCTGCCTTTGGTCTGATAGTCCACATAGCTCTGGTAGCTGTGAGTGCCTGGTTTATAGAAGGAATAGCTTCCGTTTGTCCCATCCTCCTTAGTGTAGCTGCCTTCCCTGGCATGTTCGCTGGTGTCGTTTTCGGCAGAAAGCAGGATAGAATCCTGTCCGTTACTGGAGGAAGAGACGGTCCTTTCTTCCTTGACGTTTTTCGCGGAATAAATTCTTTCCAGGGCGCTTTTCAGCTTGGCGTCTTCCTCACCTTTGATAGGGGAGAGGAACTTGTCGGAGAAAGTCGAGGGATCAGTGGATACAAAAGTCCCTTTATAGGTGTATTCTTCCTTGCTTCCTTCCTCTTTCGGAGTCCTCTTCCTCTCAAAGGAAAGAAGGGAGTCCTGATTGATATAAAGGCGGAAAGAGGAAATCGCGGCATCAGCGCTATGGTCATAGCCGAAAAAGCGCCGCCTTGTCAGAAGAAGGCCAGGTTCTCTAGACTCGGCATCCTTCCTCTTCCTGTCGAAACAGGCTTTCTCTTCGTTTGACAATTCCTTGTTTTTCTCGAAAAGAGAGGCCTGCCTATCTTCAAACGGATTGACATAATAAGTGAACTGGTACTTTCCGCCCTGTTCTGTGATCTGATTAGACAAATCAAGTCCTGTGCGAAAATAGACCGCCTTTTGGTCATCGACGTCCTTCCCATACCATTCCGTACGGGAAACAAGTCCATCCTTTGTCGGAACCACGGGTGAGGAGGCGTCCTTATAGGAGACCCCCTTATACTTCAGGAAGGCCGTGGAGGTGTCCTCTTTCGAAGCGACTTCAATGGCATAGGCGGTATATCCCTCTTCCTTCTTCTCTTCCTCGATAATATCAAGCAAAACGTTTTTTGCGTACTTCTTCAAAAGGGAGGAGCGAAGGGCAATGCCTGAACTACTATTGCTTCCTGCCTGGGAATCAGAGGAAGGATGTGGGGTCGGATCTTCTTTTTGGCTGATGTTAGGGCTTGTAGAGTCGGGAAGGGAAGAACTCTCTTCCTTTCCGCATCCGGCAAGAAGGGAAAGAAGGGAAATCATCAAAAGTGTCAGTTTCTGGATTTTCATGAATGCCTCCGCTTGTCTGCTTTGAAGAGTTTACATGGTTAGAAAAGCTTTGTTTCCTCCCATGCTTAGAAAAGAGAAGAAATCGGCAGTGTAAACGCTCACAGAAAAAGGGGGCGGACAAATCGCCCCCTTTGATTGGACTTAAGACTTAGAAGGCAGAGGAGAGAAGAAGGTTTTTGCCGGCAGAGGAAGTCTTTCCGGTATCGCTGCCAGTCGTTGTCTTTTCGGAAACGGAAGGAATGACACCAAAATAGTAACTTTTGTTTCCAGAGCTGTCCGTTCCAGATAAGAGCCCGTAATTGACTAGAAGGGTATAGGTCTTTCCGTCTTTTTCGATATCCTTGGTGCCATAAGAGGCCTCATCCGTGTCCGTAACGGTAAATCCCGCTTCTTCCAGACGGGCTTTGTAGGAAGAATACAAAGAATTGATATAGGTCTGAAGTTCTTCCGTTGTGGTCGTGCTATTGCTCATCCTATCATTGATTCCGACATCCCAATAAAGCAGACCGGAGGCAGCCGTGTTGCCAGAGGCAGCCGTATACTGCCTATTCCCGCTGTTATAGATGCCGCCTAAGGTCGGGATGGCATCGAAGAAGTCTTTTCCGCCTAACCTAGTGACAAAATCATCATAATCATCCTGTCCGGAGAAAATATCAGACCTGACAAGATCACTTCCGTTTTCTTTCACCATGATTCCCGTGAAAACATCCGGAGTCGTTCCCCTAAGAGAGAAGACGGTAGTATAGCAAACCAAAGCTTGCCCATTCGTAGTCGAATAGGTGCCATCAGCCTTGAAAGTTATGGAATCATCGGCAATGGTTACGACTAATGAAGTGAAGGTAGACTGATAGAAACCATCAAGAACTGAACCGAAAGAATAATCGTAAGACGCAAATTCAACACCAGCGGAAGTGTCGAAGGTATAGGAGTTGCCGTTCTTAGTAAATAAAAGGGAGGAAATATCATAATCAGGGAAAAGAGAGCTAGAGGCACCGTCGACATAGTACCCCTTATCGCCGAATTTTGTGATGGGAGTATATTTGCCGCTATTTTCCTTTTTAAATAATGCAGACCCGACTTCCGTCAATGTAGTGCCACTATATTTAGAGACAGTACCACGAACACCATCGCCTGCACGTTCAACCTTAGTCTGATACACAGGGGTAGCGGTAGTTGCGGTGGAAGAAGCATACTGAGCCCTTGTATTCGTCTCGGTATAGTTGCCAGTGGCAAGTTTATTCCTAGCTGCCTTAAACGTAGCGTCTTCGCTTCCGGTCTTCGGAGTGAAGAACTGAGCCGAGACACCTGCCTCATCTTTCACCAGGGTTCCGGTGATTTCATAGTCAAGGGCCAGTGTAAGGCCACTAGCGGAATAAGAATAATTGATCGTCGCAGAATAGGAGAGAATGGCAGAAGAGCTAATGGTCAGAGAGAAAGAGGTAAGCCCGCCGTTCCTAGTAAAATATTCGGTCTTGGGAGAAATCATCCTGCCACCGAAGAAGGTGACAATCTGATTCAAAAGCTGCTCGTCGGCACTGGAGACATCCTTCCTCTTCCTATCATAGACCTTTTCCGTATCCGTGGATTTATCAGCATTGCGCTGGAAATAAGTCGCCTTCCTTGCGGCAAAAGGATTGCCAAAGCCCCTATCATCCCAATTATAGGAAGTGGACTGGCTGCTGAGCTTATTGTTGAGTCCGAGATACTGGACAACAATCGTGGAATCATCAGCCTTCTTAAACTGTCCTTTACTGACAAGTGTGTCCGAAGGAGCGGAAGGCTTCTTATTATCGGTATACTCGGTCTCCTCATATTGGCTAACCGCCCTTACATCATCTTTATAAGCAGTTTCAGTCTTAAATAAGGATTTTGTGGTCTCTGTTTCTCCCTTGTAGGTAAAGGTACTCTGCCCATCAATGACGGAAACAGACTTGACCGTGGAATAGCTATTAATCCTAGCCTGGGTCAAGGCAATCGGCTTAGGTTTCGCCGAAGTTGAAGTTGACGGCTCATTCGGCTCAGAGACAGAAGATCCAGGGACAGAAGAAGAATTCGAGCTATCTTCCCCGCCTTTGCACGAAACCAAGGCAACAACAAACAGCAAAGGAAGAATCCGTTTTAATTTTTTCATTCAGTTTTCTCTCTTTCAGCGCTTTTATCACTAATAGCACTAACGATTATTTTAATCTTATTAAATAAATTAAGGCTAAGCATAAAGTTAAAATTGCCCTTTTTCTTTATGTAAGCGGTTTCTCTTTATTTGATTTCTTACGTTCCGTTCTCTTTCCTATGCGTAAAAGTTCTTGCATTCCAGGAAAGGAGTGATTATACTTACTTAGCTGACATTGAGGCGTGGTGCAGCTTGGTAGCACGCTTGGTTCGGGACCAAGAGGTCATGGGTTCAAATCCCATCGCTTCAACCATTTGCAAAATAAAGGGAGCACATCAGTGCTCCCCTTTTTTGGTGTTCTTTTTGCTGAACGTAATCCCCTTGTCCGAAAGGAACACAACCGAGTCTCTGTCCACCGACTTAGTAAGATAGACATTTGCCCCGATTGTGGAATCCTCCCCGATGACTGTCTCTCCTCCGAAAATCGAGGCGTTGGAATAGATGGTGACGTTATCCTGGATGGTCGGATGGCGCTTAACCGACTTAAGCCTCCGTCCCTTGGACAAGGACAGGGCGCCAAGGGTCACCCCCTGGTAAAGCCGGACATTGTCTCCGATGATGCAGGTCTCTCCGATGACGATTCCTGTCCCATGGTCGATGAAGAAGCTTTTGCCGATTTTCGCACCGGGATGAATGTCGATTCCGGTCAGGGAGTGGGCATATTCACTGATGACCCGGGCTGCCTCCTTCCTCCCCTTTTGATAGAAAAGATGTCCGATCCGATAGCAGAGAATGGCTTTAAAGCCGGGATAGGTGGCAACGATTTCCCCGTCGTTGTCACTTGCCGGATCTCCTTCCCGGATGATTTTGATGGTCGAAAGGAGAAGGGTTCTTATTCCTCCTAGAGAATTTAGGAAATCCTCCACGTCCTTTTTCGGATCCTTCCGGCCCCTTTTAGTAAACAGGGCGAGAAGGCCTTCCTTCCTGTTCAGGACAAGTCTTTCCCTGTCCTGATAGGTGTAGTCCGGTTTAAGGACATCAAGAGTAAGAAGCTGGGAGATGTTTTTCAGGCTGAAAAGTATTTCCTCTTTTGGGATAATCCTCGTCTTAATCGGTTCCTTTTTGTACTGACTATAGAGACTACTGGTATATTCTTTCCTGTTCATGTTGGCGTTTAGATTATAATTCCTTCCCCTGTGCCAAGGAAAGGGAAGTGATATCCACTTCCTTGATCTTTCCCTCTTCGATGCGTAAGGCACGGTTAAAGGCGAGAAGAGAAGAATAGCGGTGGGTGATGGAAATCCTCCTTCTTCCTTTGCCCGCCTTGTCCAAAGCGGACAACAGTCTCTTCTCGGTCAGAGTGTCGATACTTGACGAAAGTTCGTCAAGAAGGAGGATTTTCGGATTATGGACAAGGGCACGGGCAAGAGAGAGAAGCTCAAGCTGACCCTGGGAGAAAAGGGAACTATCAAAGTGTGCCGAATATCCTCCGTCGATTTCCTTCCTGACATACTCATCCAGGAAGCATTCCTGCCTGGCCTTTCTTGCCTCCGATAACGAGACGCTTTTGTCATGAAGGGTAATCTGGTCAAGGATTGTCCCGGGAACGGAAAGAAAGCCCTGGGTGACATAGCCGAAGACTTTCTTCTTCCTATTATCATCGAGATCAAAGATATCCTGTCCGTTGAGGGTCAGGGAGCCGTGGGTAGGATATTCCCTTCCTAAAAGCATCCGGAAAAGGGTCGTCTTTCCTGCCCCTGTCCGTCCAAGGAGAAGGACTCTCTCTTTTCCCTGAAGGACAAAGGAAGACGAGGAGAAAACCGGTTCTTTTCCGTCCTGATAGGAAAAAGAAAGATTCTTGGCCTCAATGACCGGAGGGAGAGAGGCATCAAGAAGAAGAGGATTCCTTTTCCCGGAAAATTTCTTTCTTTCCGGGAGATTAAGGAAATCCCTTGCCCGCTTGGCACCGGAAGTCCCTTCCTGCCTGACCTGGATTTCCTGGCCTAGCTCCTGAATCGGGGCAAAAAGATTGCTGATCATCGTCAAAGAGGCGGCAAAAGTCCCGACGGACAAGCCAAAAAGAGAGGAAGTGTCTTTAAAGGAAACAACAAGAAAAGTAACAATGGCAATCCTAATCGCCCGGAGAAGCCTGACTAGCGGGGAAAAGAGGGCATCATAGATAGCGCTTCTGTCCCGCAGCTTCCTATTGTCGACAAGAAGCGAGTCGAGATTCTCTTTTGCGTATTCCTCCTTATTGAGGTTCTCTAAGGTCTGGAAGGAAGAAAGGCTTTCGCTTAATCCGTTGGCAATCCTATTCTCCTTCTTCCGGACGGCAAGTTGCTCAAGCAACCTTCTTTTGCGGAAGAACATCGTCAGAAGGAAGACAAGAGGAATCGAAACAAGCAGGAGAAGGCCAAGAAGGTAGCTGAAAAGGAAAACCGAGACAAGGATAGAGATAATCTTAAGAAGGGAGACAAGAAGGGAAATCAGTCCGTCGCTGAAGAGAGACTCCAAGGAAGAGACATCGTCCCTAATACGGCTAGAAATCCTTCCTGAGCCATTTCTGCGGAAATAGGAAGCAGGAAGAACATGCCTTTTCTTCCTCCTATCTAGGCGAAGAGAATAAATCAGCTTAGAACCGAAATAATCGATAAGGACGCTGTTAAGAATGTCAAAAAGGGAAATAAGAAGATAGGAAAGAAAATAGGTCAGGGAGGAAAAAAGGAGAAGGTGGTCCTGCTTAGATAGGGAAGAGAGAAAGACGTTATCAATCCTCTGTCTAAGAATTAATGGCGGAAGCAGGGAAGAAAGGGAGGAACAAAGGATAGTCAAAAGAAGAAGGAAGCTAAGCCAGGGGTGACAAAGGATAAAACGTTTCCTATAAGAGATAAAGGTCGTTTTTTTCATTTTTCCTCATCCCCTTTTTTTAAATTTTGATAAAGCTGGCTGGAACGAAGTTCTTTTTCATTTCCCACCTGAACGTTTCCTTTTCCGTCAAAAAGGAGGATTTCATCCCTCCTTGCAAAGTTACTTAGACGGTGGGAGGAAATAAGGACAAGGGAAGATTCCCTTTCCTTCTTCCTGTTTTCCAGAATGATGTCCTCCGTGGAAAGATCCACCCTGCTGAACGGATCGTCAAGAACCCTGATTCTCTTTTGATGATAGAGTGTTCTCGCCAGGCTAAGACGTTGCTGCTGGCCGCCGGAAAGCTTGATTCCCCGGTTTCCGATAATCGTTTTTTCCTTTTCCTTCCTTTCGCCTAGGTCAGAAAGGAAATCCACTTTTTCAAGATAGGGCCTTACGTTCTTCTTTTCGCCTAGGGCGATGTTGTTTTCAATGCTGTCCGTAAACAAGTCGGGCTTATGGCCCCTATAGACAAGATAGGAGGCTAATTCTTCCCGGCTAAGGTCTCTCACTTCTTTTCCATTGATGGTCAATGATCCTTCATAGTCTGCTTCTTTCCTCCTGGCTTTGAAAAACAGGCTCTTTCCACTGGCAATCGGCCCACAGATTCCTACTTTTTCCCCGTCGTGGAGAGTAAGATCCAAATCCTTCACGAGTACCTTGTTTTCCCCGGAAAGGGAAAAATGGGAAAAAGAGAGGACGACATGTCCCTGATAGGCTGAAGAAGACTTGAAGGAAGTAGTTTCTTCCCTAAGAGGGACTATCCGGCGATAAGACACAAGTCCGCTTTCCCTCGAAGAGAAAAGCCGGGAGGTATGACATGCCTTAGTGCTTAAGAGGACAAAGGTGTCAAGATAAGTGGTAAACACCCCCACGGTCCAGACATTCTCACTCCTTCCAAGAGCGAAGGAAGGAAGAGACTTGCCCGTCCTAACATAGTCTGTTCCCATCCTCCTAAGAGGAAGAAGTCCGATAAGGGCAATTCCTTGGGTAAGCGGAAGGGAGATATCCGTAAGTATCTGAGACAGACGGGAAGACTTCTCATAAGAAGAAAGAGCCTGAAGATAGGACCTGTCATTTTCCTTTTCCCTGCCGTAAATCCGGTAAAGAAGGGCTTTATCGCAGTCCTCATAGGTCCTTTGGCTAAGAAGGGAATTATCTCTCCGGGCTTTTTCACTAGTTAAATAAATGGCCTTCCGGAAAAGAAAAGAGGCAAGTACGGCAAAAAAGACGGGCAGAAGGGAGAAAGAAGTAATCCGGACGTCAAAAAGGAAAAGGTAAATAATGTAGACAAGAAAAAGAACGATGGTATCGAAAATCTCTGTCGTCACTTTCCGCCTTCCTTCCACTGCCTTTGCGACATCTCCCCTCCTTTTTGATGAAAGGCTTCCGATATCCCTTTTTGACAGTTCCGGAAGACTTTTCTGCCTAAGGGCAGAAAAGATACCGGAACGCCTAGAGGCAATTGTCTCATAAGCAAAGCGGCGGACAAAATAACGCTTTAAGGCCCGGGCAGTCTGGACAAGAAGGATGACACTAAGATAAACACCAAGTAAAAGAAAAGCAGAAGAAGCCTTACTGTCTTTTAAGGCGACAACATCAACAAGTCTTCCTAAAAATATCGGATTGGCGAGCCTTCCGACGTTATAAACAATTCCGGTTATGGTAACCAAAATTAAAAGAGGAACACGGAGAAGAAAATATGAGGAAATCTTCTTTGGATTCTTAGGTTCTTTTATCTGAAACATCGGCAAAAGAGAATTTCCTCCTTAAATTCTGCTATTATTATAGAACAGGAATAAAAAAGGAGACTCGATGATGAACATAAATATCAACTCTGACGGAATCAATGTGACAGGTGAGAAAAATAAGTTAATTGTTACGGATGCGGCAAAAAAGCGAAAGAGGAATCTGATTAAGAACGTGAGGAATTCCTCCTTCTCCGGTCTGGCTATCTTCTTGTACATCCTTCTCAGCCTACTTTTAGCTAAGAAGGAAGTCCCTTCAGGATACGGATCCTGGGCCGTGTTCTGGCCGATTATCTTTCTCGGTTTTGTCCCCTCAGGCCTATTCGAGGCAATCTATAAGCACCGGTTCAGCCTTTTCCCCATCTGGTCATTGGCCCTCTTCGCCTTCCTTTTCATCGGAAGGTACTTTGGTTTATGGCATCCTTATTGGGTCATCCTGCTCTCCATTCCTGCCTATTACTGCATCTTCGGCCCTATTGACAAAATCATCCTGGCACATGAAAAAGGAGAAATCTAGCCTCCTTATCCTCATCCATCAACGCTTTTCTTTCTTCCAATTATCTTTCTAATCCGCTATAATTTTATCTGTTGCCGGCGTGGCGTAATGGCAGCCGCGTTGGACTCAAAATCCAATGCCCGTGAGGGCGTGTGGGTTCGACTCCCACCGCCGGCACCAGATCCGAATAATCCAAGCCGAATATCCGCTAGTCGGAAAAGGGCTTGGATTTTTTCTTTGTCTGAGAAAACATTTTGTTTCCAATTTTAAAAAGAAGACCGTTTCTTTCCATCAAGCAAAAGAGCCTGGCTCAATGAATCTCGTCAAACAAATTCCGGACTGAATCTTCTTCCGTGATTGTCCGAATCACCCGTGCAGGAACCCCAGCGGCAAAGGAGTTCATCGGAATGTCCTTTGTCACTACTGCACCGGCGCCTATCACACAGTTGTCTCCGATAGTTACGCCCGGACAGACAACGACATTTGCCCCGAACCAGCAGTCATTGCCAATGGTTACGGGTTTTGCATAACATAAAAAACGTGTCTTACCATCGCTGCAGACCCTTCCCCGTCGCTCACTTGCCAGCATAGGATGCAAAGGCGTCACAATGGTCACATTCGGGCCGAAATTGTTATGATTCCCGATAGTCACCTTCGCATCATCCTGGACAGTGAAATTAAAGTTCATGAAACAGCCTTCTCCCACAATAGTGTGGCACCCATAGTGAAAGTGGATCGGACCTAACCTCCATGTTCCTTCGCCAATGCCGCCTAAAAGCTGCCGAAGCACTTCTTTTCTGCTCTTTTCGTCTTTTTCGTATAAGTTGTTGTAGTCCTGGTTTAGTCTATGTGCCTTCTCTTTCCTGGCAATCAGCTCTTTGTCTTCGGAAGCAAAAAGCTTCCCGCTGAAAATGCGTTCTTCTTCGGTCATCCTAATCTGCTCCTTTCTTTCCCGGCAGGGATTTTTCTGTCTTAGTCAGCCCATATCCATTCCACCAAATCTATTCTATCAGCAATGTAAGGACTTTCCTATCATCCATAGAGGCGGGAAGAAACTAGTTGATTGTTTTTAAGATTCCAACTTATATAATGTGTACAGAGGAATACAAAAATATGAAAAGAGTCCAGTTTCTTACATTTTTAGCTTCTTTGTCTATGGTTGCAGCCTGCGGGCAGGCAAAGACTTCAGCTTCGGAACAAGGTTCCCTGTTCCCGTCGGAAAGCGATTCACCCTCCTTAAGTGAACCTTCATCAGTAAGTCCATCTTCTTCCGCAAGCGAAACTTCTAAGACAATCGAGCAAGTCTTTTCCGATGTTGCCTCCGCCACAGGTCTTACTCTGACTGGGACAGGCACACGAACCTATTCCGATGGCTCGAAGGAAACCGATAACAGGGTAGTCAAATTCTCTCCATCAAGCTACAGTCTAAAGGCAACAGGTCCTAATCCTCTTGAATATGCAGCCTATGACGACAACGGAAAGGCCGTGAACTATTCTATCGACACGGATAACAAAGTCGTTAAGAAGGATGTCACCCTTTCTTCGGATGGAACCACAGCTGAGTTCTCCTTCTTTTCAAACCCCTTCAGCACCTATAAGGCAACGAGTTTTACCAAAGAGGGGGAAGATAGTCTTTCGTTCAACTTATCAGACAAAACCACTCTGAGTGCCTTAGCCCATACGGCAAGCCTGACAACTCTTTATAACCTTACTGATTTTGCAAGTGCCTCTTTCACCCTTTCCGATGGTCTTTTATCTTTTGATTTAGTGACAAATAAAGTAGCCATAGATTGGAGGGACAGGACTATTTCCTATCACTTTTCCATCGATATCAGTCCTTTGACCGACCACACCACGGCCATTCCCACCCCTCTTAAGCACTATGACTACCATGACACCTTATCCAATGCCTTCAAGGTACTGGAAAGCGGAAAATACAAAGTCAGCTACCAGTATCATATTAACGGAAGGAACTATGACTATATCGGAGACTATTACCAGAGTGATAACGTCAAAAGGAAAAAGACTTCTTCCACGGAAGAGGGAGAAGTCTATAGTGCGGACGGATACTATCTGAAGGACGGAAAATATTACGATATCAAAAAGCTGCCAAAACAGGATAAGTATTACTACAGCAGGGAAGAGGCAGCCTATCCTAATCCTACCGAAATCAAATTCGCCATTGCGCCGGAATTCTTCATTAAGGATGAGAATGACTATGTCATCGAAAACCTTAACGCCAACACCGTGTTTGCCGAAAATATCACTCCTTTCCTTATCGCCTCTTCTTCCGTCACGAAGACAACGGTCAGCTTAAACAGCAACAGCCAAGTCTCGGTCATCAAATTCTCCGGCAGCGGGATTTCAATCACTTTCACCTATGATTATTCCAGGGAAGCCTATAGTCAGTATGACAACATCCAGCAAAGGTCAAAGAGGGAGATCTTTAACGGAACCTACACCTTTGAAGCAACACCCGGGACAACGACAACGATTGTCGCCAATAACGGAAAGGCTACCCTTAACGGAGGGAAGGAAGTCGATGCAACCATCAACGCCTACGGAAACTTTTCCTTTACCTCTGACGGCCACACCTGGGAAATCAACTATAGTTCCTATACAGACGGATTCAGAATCTATTACGATGATAAGGATCTGACCGACGTTGTCACCTTCACTCCTCTTTCCAAATAGAGAAAGACAAACGGCATTGGCAGGCTTGGAAAGGATTTTCCCTTGCAGAGACCTTTTCCCTCAATAGCCTAGAAAGAACCGCCAAACAGAAAAAACGATGCGTTGTTCCCCCTACAGGCAAGGGATTAAGGTTTTTAAATTGTCAATGTATCTATACATTCTAGGTTCATAAACTTTATTGGTAGCGCTTTCTATCAATTTAAGATGGCGTAATTGTAAGTTTTTCTATACTATTAAGCCAAAGGAAACAAAACAGCATGTTCTTTCTTACCCAAGCCCAGGAAGCAACGTCTACGTTAATTGCCGTACTCTTAAGGATCGGAGGCCTAGGGGCTCTGTTCATCGGAAGGAACAGGCTTCAGGAAGCGACAGAACGGCTAGCGACAGGCGGATTAAAGAAGCTTTTCGCCCGTACGGCCAACTCAAAGCTCGCTGGAGTAGGAATAGGAACGCTTGCCACAAGGATCAGGCAGTCAAGCGGGGCAACGACCATCATGGTTGTCGGCTTTGTCAACGCCGGAGTAAGGACCCTGACCCAGGCGGCCACTTATATCAGGGGAGCGAATATCGGAACGACCATCACGGCACAGATTGTCGCCTTAGGCGGCCTTTCCTCTTCTTCCTTTCCTTTAACGGAAGTCATCATTTCCTTAACGCTTGTCGGTGTCCTTGTCAGTCTCTTTGTGAAAAAGAAGTACCCGAAGGCAGCCTTTGCCGGAAACAGGATTTCCGGCCTGGGGCTGCTTTTTTTGGGGCTAGAAACAAGGACAGAGAACAGGCAAGGCCTGTTCCTGTCCAATGAAGGATTAAAAGACGGGCTGATAAACCTTAGCAATCCATTCCTTCTTCTCCTTATCGGCATAGGCTTGACTGTCCTAGCGCAGTCTTCAAGCGCAGTGACCTCCATCATCCTTGCCTTAGCAAGGGCGGGGGCCGTCGTTGGGGGAAGCGGAAACGGTGTCCTTTATCTGATTCTTGGATCGAACATCGGCTCCTGCTCCACGGCGCTTCTTTCCGCCATCGGCTCGTCGACGAACGGGAAGCGGGCATCCATCATCCATCTTCTCTTCAATGTCTTTGGCTCCCTTTTCTTCTTTGCCATCCTCCTAGCCTGGCCTAAGGCAAGGGAGAGGACCTTCGCAAAATGGTTCTCCTCTCCGGCAACTCAGATTGCCATGTTCCACACCTTCTTCAATGTCCTGACCACCATCCTTTTCCTGCCAAGGACAAAGCTTCTTGTCCTTCTAGCAAGGAAGATCATTCCGGAAAAGGGAAAGGACAAGGCGGACTTACTCGAAGTCCGGCTTCTTTCTACGCCGGAACTTGCCTTAAATCAGGCGGTACGCTTTTATCACAAAAGGGCGGATAGGGCACTTAACGATTTAAACCTTGCCCTTGAGGCATTTCTTAGCCAGGACGAAGGAAAGAAGGAACAGATAGACCAAAGGGAAAGTAAAGTCCTCCATAGGTCAAAGGAATTAAGCGGGTTTTTAGTCCAGATATCCGCAAAGGGAGTAAGCGAGAAATCACAGAAGCGGATATCCCGAAGGCATTTGGATCTTGCCGACATTGTCCGCCTGACGGAAGTGGCTGACAATATCGTAGGCTATACCCGGCATGAGGTAGAAGACAATCTAGTCTTCTCTGGCATAGTCATCGAAGAGCTAAAGGAAAGGCGGGAAAAGATCAACACAAGGTTTATCAAGGTGGACCGGATTGTCGACTTTCCTTCCCTTGGCGAACTTGCAAGGGTCCGCGAAAGGGAGGAAGGAATTGACGAATTACGGACAAAAAGGGTCCATGGACACCTGCTGCGCCTAGAGAAGGGGGAATGTAAACCGCAAAGCTCCAATGTCTATATCAACTTGGTAGGAAACCTCGAGCGCTGCGGAGACCATCTTAATTTTATTGCGGAAAGATCCTGCCAGGATATCCTTCCAAGAAGCGAAGAAAGCAACATCACACTGCATCCTTAACAAGGGTTGTCCTAGACCCCTTTGCCGAATAAATAGTTTTAAGCGGATAAAAAGAAGAAGGACCTTTTCAAAATAGGCAGAGCAAAGATTTTTCTGTTTCCTTAATTCAATCCTTGTGATTTTTTCTGCGGTATATAACAGAAAATAGAAGAAACGACTTCTCGTTCCATAAGGGTCTTTCTTATTCACCGGGGCTTAATCACTTACTTCCTACCAAGCTTCTTCTCTGCCTTTTGTGCAATCTTCCGATATCCTTCATAGGTCTTGTCGAATTCTTCCGTCACGGCGGAAGAGTGCTTCGGCTTTTCCTTGAAGAAATTATCCCTGAGGTATCTTCCGAAATACTTCGTGAACTTCTTCGCTCCGCGATGATTGAGGTGTTCGGCATCGTACTGGTCCTTTTTCGGATCAAGTCCGATTACCTCTTTTAAAAACTCGTTGCTGGTGTAGTCAAGGAAAGTATAGCCATTCTCCTCAACCTTCTTCTTGGCCGAACGGACCCTGTAACTTGCTTCTAGCGGCGAATGGATCTGGTACCTGTCGAAAGAGGAAATCTCGTCAGAAAGATATCTAGGCCTCTGTCCGAAAAGAAAACGGATGGAAGGGTACTTCTTGCACAGAAGAAGGATTTCCTCAAGGTATTCTTCCGCATCTTTGCTTAAAGGAAGAGTCTTATCCGGATCGACTTTAGTCAACTTTACCTCTTTTACCCGGGTGTGAGGGAAATAGCCTTTCGTATAGAACTGTTTGTTGTAGACAAAGGATTCCCAGTATATCTGCTGTCGGAAAGAATTATGTCCGCTAAATGGCTCCCAGGATTTCTCCTGTTTCAGATAAGGGTATTTTCTCCTCAGTCCTTCCTTCACCTTCCTTGTCTCTTCGTCGTCCGGCCTAGAGGAAAAATAGTCTTTGACGAAAGTCGGGGCATTATCCTTAGTCTGATTATTCAGTCCGTTAAGGTCGATGTAGACGACCTTCGGCTTCTGGGTTCTTCCGATTTCGTCGATGGCGATTTTAATGACTTCCAGATGGGTGGGGGAGGAATCGACGGAATGGGAAGTGATTCCGTATTCCTTATACCTTTCCCTTGGAATATATCCATCCCGGACAGTTGAAGAACCGACCATGACCAAATCCAGGGAGTCCTTCTTTTCCTGGTAGAAGGTGCCATAGGAGGTGGTCTCCGGTCCTAACGGAAAGAACAGGAAATGATCAATGAGGGCAAGGACAAGGGCGGCTAAGGTAAAGAAAGAAAAGAACCGAAGAGGTTTTTTTAGTTTCTGTCTATCCATGTTTTCCTCCTAGAACTGAATGTAGCCGAAGTCATAATGGGGAAGTCCGGAACCATAGAAGCCAAACCAGACAACGGAAACGACAAGCAGGATAAGCAAAGACCACTGAAGGGCAAGAGGTTTGCGGTTTAACTTCGCGAGCAAGGAGGTATCCGGCTTTTTCTCCTGGATGATATCGACAATAAGTACGGCAAGGGACAGGGCGAGTGCGGCAATCCTTGAAATATAACCTAGCTGATTGTTCAGATTGGTGATGGAGCAATAGGAGGGGGAATAGGAAAAACATTTGATAAACAGCGTATAGGCATCCTTTAAGGAAGGGGCCCTAAAGAGAATCTTTCCGATGGCAAGGAGGAAAAGGGTACGGATATGCTGAAAGGCTATCCAGAAAGGATTGTCCTTCAGTTTACTCTTTTCGTAGAATTTTCCAATCAGAGGCTGGAAGCAGACGGATAGGATGATGATAAAGCCGTAGTAAAGGCCCCAGAGCACATAGTTCCAGCTAGCCCCATGCCATAAACCGGTCCTAAACCAGACGACCGTCAGACCGAAAACGGCCGGTACCTTCTTGCCAAAGTTCTTAAATAGCTTCTTCCCCGCCTTGCCAAGTTTAAGGGAGAAGCGGGAAAGAGACAAAGGATAGAAAAGATAATCCTTAAACCAGCTTCCTAAAGTGGAATGCCATCTCCGCCAATAGTCATCGATGCCGATGGCAAAATAAGGATGGTTGAAGTTCTCAGGCAGTTTGATTCCCCTTGTATTGGATAGTCCGATGGCAATGTCCCTATAGCCGGAGAAATCACAGTAATCCTGGATGAAATAGAACACAACGACAAGCCTGGCCTCTAGTCCGGACAGAACTTCCGGATTACCGAATCCAAAGCGGATAAAACCAAGCAGAGTATCGGCGATCACCAGTTTCTTCCTATATCCATATAGGGTACGCTTAAGTCCGTCCGTGAAGGTGGTATAGTCGAAATCATGTTCCCCGAAAAGGGCGTCCTTCCTTTCGCCGTATCGGACAATCGGCCCTTGCATGACCTTAGGAAAATAGCAGAGGAAGAGGGCAAACTTCAAAAAGTTCTCTTCCGCCTCGATTTTCTGCCAGTAGACATCGACAAGATATCCGATAGCCTGGAAAACATAAAAGGAAATACCGAGAGGAAGAAAAAGATTAAGACTGCCTATTGTGACATCTTTGTTAAACCAATGGATAATGCCATTCAGGTTAAGAATAAAGAAGTTCCTGTATTTCCTAATAGCCAAAAGGGCAAGATTAAAGACAATACCAAGGATCAGGAACCTCTTTCTCTTTTTCTTCTCCTTTTCCTTATAGGCTTTCTTTTCTTCCCTTGTCCTCACTTCCTTGTTTGCCTGCAAATACTCTTTCTGTCGCTTCAGATTGGAGGATATCGCTCTGGCAAAGAAGTACATCGAAACGATTGTACTCGCGATAAAGAAAAGGGAATTCCAGCTGATCCTTCCATAAAAGGCAAGAGAACAGACAAGAAGAGTGATGTAACGATACTTCTTCTTGGTCAGATAATAGAGAACTAAGGTCAATAGAAAAAATGGGATAAAGTACAGAGAGGTGAAGCCGGCAAAAGAAAAAGGTGGAAGCGACATTTCAGTCTTTGAGCCGTTCGACCATCTTCGTCAGTCCCTCGACCGTGTCGAAATTATCATAGTTGATTTCGGACGGAGGAATCTGAATATCAAAGGTATCGGAAAGTTCACCGACAAGCCTGACAATGTCAAGCGAATTGAGAATCCCTTGGTGGACAAGTTCCTTGACAGAGAGGAAATCCTCCACTTCCGGATGCCTGTCCTTAAGGATGGCAAGAATCTTATTCTGTGTCTCTTCCATAATCAGTCAGTCCTTTCTTGTTCTAGAAGCGTACGGTCAATCTTACCATTCCCGTTCAAGGGAAGGGAATCGAGGAAAACAATCTTACTTGGCCTCCTATAGTCGGCAAGGACCTTGCTTAGATCCGTTTTTACCTCCCCTATGGTTTTATCAATCCCCTTATTCAGGCAGGCGATAAGAATGATTTTATCCTTTTTGTAGAGGCAGCAGCAAGCTGACCTATAGCTAAGCTCCATCGCATGGGCTTCGATGTCCTGTAGTTCAATCCGATACCCAAGATGCTTAATCTGGAAATCCTTCCGGGAGGAGAAGATAATATTTCCTTTTTCATCATAATGGCCAAAATCACCAGTATGGAGAAGGGTACTTCCATCATTAGCCGGAACGAATGTCTTCCTGTTTCTTTCTTCGTCATGAAGGTAGCCAAGTGCCACCTGTTTCGAAGAGACAACAATTTCACCATCGACAAGGCGGACATCATTGCCAAAGAGAGGTTTGCCGAGAGGAAGAGGCTTATCTTCCGGATAGGGATGGGTAAGCCGTGCACATAGGCAGGCACCGGCGATTTCCGTCGAGCCATACCAGTTCACATACCTAACGTCGGGCAGATAGGTAATCCAGCTGTTGAAGTATTTCACCGGGAAGACTTCTCCGATAAAGAAGACATAACGAAGATAGAGAGGTTTGACAAAAGCAAGGACGCGGAGTCTGGCAATCAGAATCAAAGCAGAAGGAACCCACCTGATCCTCGTGATTTTCTTTTCGTTAAGGTACTCAACGGATTTATTCGGCAGCACAAATGCTTCCTTAGGCGGAATAAAAAGGGTCCCTTTTAGCTTAAGGGTGAGATAAATGTCCTTGGCTGAGGCGTCAAAAAAGAAAGGCGTCTGATTGGCGATTCTTTGGCCGTCAGGAATTTCCGGAAAGGTCTTTCGGAAGTTCTCAGCAAAAGAGAGAACATTTTCATGGGATTTCAGGACACCTTTCGGCTTCCCTGTCGAACCAGAGGTAAACCTGAGATAAAGAGGTTCCTCTTTCCGGTATTCTTCGGCCATGGCATTGAATTCATTTGCGCTAGGATTTATTTCCCTTGCTTCCGAAAAAGAAAGGGAAAGAAGTCCCTCCCGGGAAGTGAAACCATAACGGATTGAGCCCCTTTCTATCCTGTCTTTCCATCTTTCTTCCTTTGCCCCTTTATCGATAGGAACATAGTAATTGGAAGAAGCGGCAATTCCAAGGAAAAGAAGAGGAGTCTCGACATTCCGGTCGACCGGAACGAGGATTGGCTGATGGACAATCTTCTTTTTCTTCAAGTACAGGGCAATGGATTTTACCCTACAAAGAGCCTTGGCATAAGTAACTTCTTTTTCCGAATCCGAAAAAAGAACCAGTTCAGGAACTTCTTTGACCGCTTGAAGAAGTAATTCAATGATGTTTTCCATTTAGCCTCTATCAAAGATTTTACTCCTTTTGATAAACAATGAGGAAAAAATAAGAAGATTTCTATTATTCGTGTTTTGCATAGAAAGAGATTACCGCCGTAAAAAGCGGAAGGGCGGAACCTGGGTAATAAGCCTCGCCCTTATCCCCTTTCTTTTTGTACAAACCGGGGAAGAAGCAAAACAATTTTTACCAGAAAACCGCCACATAGAAAAATCTGTGCGGCGGTATTTGATTACGGAAAACAGCCAGACTCTAATATGTCGTGGGTATCGTGACATTGCCTCCTGCGGCATAGAGACGGGCTTCTTTTCCACTTTAGCCACCAGCAGCAACGCCGATATAGTAATCACTTCCGCTCTTTTGATAAAGAGGGATGTTTCCTGAGCCTAGTGTTGCACTGGTTAAGGCAAAGCCTTTACTGACAATCAGATCCTTATAAGACTGCACAAATTGATTAACCTCTTCTACTGTTCCAAAGTTTTTCGTTTTAAGATAACTGCATTTTCCGGTAATATCTTCTTCCGTTCCGTCTGCTTTTTTGATTTTGTTATCATCTTTAACGTTCTGGAACACGCCTCTATAACCAACAGAACACTTCCTATACGGAAGCTTATCGAGCCTATGGCAGGCCTCCCTTTCCTTGGCGATCTCTGTTAATTCAGGATCACTTTCCCAGGAATCCGCTTTGGGGGTTTCAAGCTTAGAGAAGTCAAGATCAATCGTCGTTGTCCCGATAGCAGAAAAATCCCTCTTCACATCATAATTTTCCTGTGTAAGTTCAGAAGAAAAAGTGCCTTCCCTGGTTTTAAAGTTCTCCCCTTCAAAGGAAACACTTGCCTTATTCTTTGCCGACCCAGATTTCACATCGTTAGTCAGATATCCGCTATAGAAGAGGATTTCGCTTCCGAAGTCCTGATAGGTTTTATAGTTATCTCCGTCCACATAGAAAATATCATCGGAGAAAGTAAACGTCGGATATTGATTCGCAATCGTTCCTTCCCTATCCTTGATCTTGGTCAGCACATTCTTTTCTTCGTCGTAGGAATACTGAATCAGCTTTCCGTCAAGGACTTTCACTCCCTCATGGGAGGAAACAGTGCCGTCGGTATCGTAAATCCTCTGATCAATGGCATCGGAAGTGTACTTGATGACAAGTTTCTTCGTTGTCTGTTCAGTTGAAGAGAATATCGTCGTCGTATTGGTATAGTTCCTGCCGTCAAGAAGATTCTTTTTCGCCTTGGCAAAGAGAGGAGAGACATTCGGATCAGAGGCATAGGGAGTAAGGTGGTCGATTTTTGCCGTGCCTAGTTCAGAGAAGGTCGTCTTCAGCACGCGGCCATTATAAACCGTATCGGTCTCGTTCCTTTTATATGGGGCGGAGACCCTATTCAGGGAAACAACTTTTCCGTCCTTGACCTCGAAGTAGACATCATCGGGCGAGAAGGAAGAATTCCTCGTGTAATTAAGGGCAAGCTCATCCCTTCCTATATAACCGGAAATATAATGATAGGTATTTCCTCCGTCATAGGAGACAAACTTATCGTTTCCGAATGCCTCTGAATCCTTAAGCAAATTAATATAGTAAGAGGAATCGAATTTGAACTGTTCGCCGTCATCGTTCTTGACCGGAGTCTTGATGACCTTATTGTTGATGTCGATTTCCTCTTTAGCCACCTGAGAGGAATTGCCTTTGACACGGGAATTATTAATGGTCTCTTTTCCGGTCTTAAGATCCTTTTCCTTCAGCTGAAAGGCATCGGTATAGTTCACACTGGAAGGATCGACAGGCGCTGCATTTTCCTCAAAGACAGTGGTAATCTCATAGGATTCCTCACTCGAGGTTTCATTCAGAGAATTGTCAAACGTCTTATTCGTCTCAACGGAAACCGCCTTAAGGGAACCGGAAAGAGAATCATACAATGCCTTATCCCTTTCCCCGTATCTTTCCCCAAGGCCGACTGAGATAGAGGCAGTGACACTCGGATCGGAAGCAAGGGTAGCGGTAATCGTCACTTCTCCGCTTTGTTTGGTCCTTAACGATCCTTCCGTCTTCCAGTTCTTTGTCGGGTCATTGGAATCGGTCAGAGAAGGCCGGGAAGAAACGGAAATAATATCCTTATTGGAAGAGGTCCAGGTAACAATACCGCTTTTTCCTTCGGGAAGGATAGCAAAAATCGGGATGCTGCGATTAAGAACCGGTTCAACAGGAAGAACGATTTTCCTTTTCTCGGGGTCCGTTTCCTGGCTTGTCGACTCGCTTTCCTTTCCGGAAGAAACACTCGGCTTATTATCCCCCGGGGCTGCCGTCGGCTTTTCTGCCGTGTTTGTGTTCCAGCCTGTCCCGCTAGGCTTTCCATTCGAAGGATTCCCCTGACAGGCCATAAGAAAACAGGGCAGGCACAAAACAAATAAATAAGGTAGTCTTTTTTTCATACGTTATCTCCAATCAAGCAAAAACATTATACCATCGGTCAATGAAATGGCAAAACAGAACCGGTCTTTTCCTTCAAGACCGTTTCTTCTTTCTATCTGCTTTTTCTAGATAGCCATTCCTCTTTAGTAGGCATGCAGCGCACCGCTTATAAGGCAGGTCTTTCTTCCGCACCCGTTTCCTCTCTTCAGCCTTAAGGAAATATCCTCCTCGGTAAGAGAATCCCTGTCCTTTTCCGCTAGGAAAGAAAGACACCCGGCCCTAAAGGAATCCCCGGCACCGATTGTATCCTTAGGCTTGACCTTTTTAACCGGCTGACGGAACTTCTTTCCCTTGTAGAAGGCAAAGGAGCCTTCTTCCCCGTCCGTGACAAGAATCCTCTTCACCGAGGAAGAATAAAACTTCCTTGCCTCTTCCCTGTCCGGCTTTTTCGAAAGCATGAGCATTTCCTCTTTAGTGAACTTGACGATGTCGCATAGGGATATCCTTTCCTGATAATAAGGAACAAAGTTTTCCCCCTTGGCGAAGATATCGCTTCGGAAATTGACATCAAAAGAAAGGATCTTGCCTTTTTTCTTCCTCTTTCCGGCAAAGGAAAGGATTGTTTTTCTAGCTTCAGGCGAAGAAAGGAAGAGAGAACCGAAATGGATCCTTTTCGCCTTCTGATAAGGAAGGGAGTTCCTTTCCTTAAGGGAAAAAGAGAAATCGGCACCCTGTTTCCGGATAAATTGGAAGGAACTATCTTCCTTCCTATAGAAGGCAATACTTGTCTCTCTATCCGCCCGTTCGCCTAGGGAATAATGAAGGAAAGGGGAACATTCCTTGAGCGAGGAAAGAAGAAAGCGCCCTAAAATGTCCTTTCCGATTACACCATAGAAAAAGGATTCACATTTCAAATCGGCAAGGTCGCTTGCCACATTCAACGGAGCCCCTCCCCTTTTTGCCGTGAGGGAAAGAGCACCCTTCTTCTTCTCCCCAATCCTATCGACTAGGATTTCACCGATAACAAGAATCATATTCATGCCTGCTTCTTTCATCATTATAAACGAAAAAAGGAGAAAGACTCCTCTTTCCCTCCTTTTTTCTCCTCTTCTTCCTGCTTTTGCCAGGCAAAAAGGACCCACTCTTTTGTTTCCGTTCTCTCCCATGATAAAATAAAAACATGAAACAGCCCCCGTTCCTTAAAGGGGGAGAGGATATCTCCCTTATTGCACCATCTTTCGGAATAACAAGTGAGCCTTATATCACCCGTTTTTCCCATTCTCTTAACACATTCAAGAGACTAGGATATAAAGTTCATCTTGGAAAGAACGTTTACCGTGCCGAAGGTCTTCTCGCCTCTTCCGGAGGGAAAGAGCGGGCAGAGGAATTCCTCGATGCCTATCAGAGCGATTCCTCCCTCCTTCTCTCCGTCGGTGGAGGAGAGAGGGAAAGGGACATTCTCCCTTACCTTGACTTTTCCTTCATCGAAGGCCTGAAGCCAAAGTGGTTCAGGGGATCAAGCGACAATACAAACCTTGCCTTTCTTCTTACCACCTTGTCCAAGGTCAGGACAGTCTATTCCTCTAACGCACCCTCCTTTTTCTCTTACCCTCCCTCCTATAGCGAAAAGGACGCCCTAAGAAGGCTAAAAGGGGAAAAAGAGTTCAAGGGCTATCCCTTCTTTTCCCCGCCTAGGGAAACGGATAACCCTTTAGCCCCCTTAGCTAGGAAGGAAAAGAAGATCATTACTCCCTATAGGTACTCTTCGCCGGTCAAAGGCGTCAGGATAGGAGGCTGCCTAGACTGCCTATTGACGCTCTGCGGGACAGAGTTTGACAGAGTAAGCCGCTTTGGGGAAGAGGCAAAGCATGGACTTATCTTCTATCTTGAGTCCTGCGATCTTAACCCAAGGCAGATTTATCGCGGCCTCTTTCAGCTAAGACACGCCCACTGGTTTGAAAAAGTCAGTCTATTCCTCATTGGGCGTCCGCTATGCCAGAAAAGGGAAGTCAGGGGACTTGACGCCGATAAGGCAGTCTTAAGCGCATTGGCCGACCTAAAAAAACCGATTCTCCTCAACGTAGACCTTGGACATATCCCTCCATCCCTTCCCTTCAAAAACGGGGCCACGGCTCTTGTTTCCTACAAGGATAATAATCTATTCATCCGTTACAGGGACTAAAAAAGGAGGCCGCCAGGCCCCCTTTTTTCTTCCTCGTTACAGACTAGGAACGTGGCTATTGCCGTCTTCTCCCGGGTGTTCCTTAAGATAGTTGATAATCGGAATGAAGTTCTTTTCCTTGTTCCCGACCTTGCACTTCGTGACCTTCGTCTCCTCACCGGAGACAAGGGCAGCGGCAAGTTCATGGCAGCCGGGATATCCGCAGTTTCCGCAGTTTGCATTCGGAAGCCTGCTTTCCACGACCTTGATCCGAGGATCTTCCTTCACCGCAAGCGTCTTGCTTGCAATCGTGAGAAGGACGCCAAGGATGGCTCCGATGAAAAGGAGCACGGCAAGGGCGATTAAAGCAATTACGTATTTATTCATGATCTTTTTTCTCCTTAGTTTCAGCCCTGTTCTTTTTCTGAGGCTTCGTCTCCTTGTCCGGAACACGATGGATCGGACAGGAAGAGAAGAGCTGACAGCCTGCACACTGATTGGCATCCGGTCTTAGCTTCTCGCATCCTTTCGGAACCGGTGTGCGGTGGTTGAGGACACAGACAAGAAGAAACACACCGACAAGAAGAAGGACAAAGAGAATGCCGAAAGTGATCTGCAAAGGCCGGGAAAGAAGTAGTTTAAGCACCGATTCCCCTTAAGCCCATGATGGCAATCGCCATGATTCCGGCGACAATCAGGGCTTCTGCCGTTCCCCGAAGGGCCTTAGGAGTCGAAGAAGTGTTCTCCTTCCTCCGCTCGCGGATACAGGCGAAGATGACAATCCTGATGAGGTAGCCAAGAGAGGTACCTAGGGCATTTGCCCTGCACTTACCGAAGTTCTGGGCCCTTTCAAGGGCAGTGGCATTTGCCTCAAGGGCAACAGCGGTGTTCTCCTGTACGACGCCAAGGACGGCACAGTTTGTCGTAATCAAGGGGAGATAGATACCAAATGCCTTATAGAGGGAAGGAGAGAACTTCTTGATGAACCTTCCGACAATCTGGACAAGGGAGGCAATGACTAAGATGTAGGTAAGGGTATCCCTGAAGGTGATCTGGCAGGGGACAAGGACGAAGTAGTAAAGCGGCCAACAGATTAAGGAAGCAAGGACGATGACGAAGACGACGGCAAGTCCCATCGAAAGGGAGTTCTTGACCTTCGTCGATACGCCCATAAAGGCGCAGATTCCGTAGAAACGGCTGAGGACGACGTTATTGACGAGCCTGTCCGTCAGAATGGCAAGCAGGAAGGTTACGATGTAAGGTGTGGCCTGAGACATATTCCTTAGGCTCCTTTCTTTCCGCTAAGAGAGGCGGCGGTGAGCCTAGCCTTCTTCCTGGCGAATTTCTTTTTGTTGTTCTTATGCATGGTGATGATGTTGATGATAAATAAGACAAGACCGAAGACGATAAAGCCGCCTGCGGCATTGGTAAAGACGGACATGGAGAAGTCGTATCCGGTCCCTTTCAGAATCGGAAGGACAATAGGACTATTGTTGCTTCCATGGATAAAGGTAAAGACCTTGCCGATTGTGATGGAACCAGAGCCGAGGATTTCCCGGATGAGGCCGATGATAGAAATGGCCAGAGTATAGCCGATGCCGTTTCCAAGGCCGTCAAGAAGGGAGTCAAGGACTCCGTTATATTTGGCAAAAGCCTCTGCCCGCCCAAGGACGACGCAGTTGACGACAATCAGGGAAAGAAAGACGCCAAGGGAGGAGTACAGTTCCGGTATGAAGGCGTTCGTCCTCCTTTTGACGACGGTCACAAAGGCGGCGATGATGACGATATAGGCAGGAATCTCGATTTCCTCGGGGATGAGCTTACGAAGGGCGGAAATCAGAACGTTGGAACAGACAAGGACGAAGGTGAAGAGAAGGCCCATGCCAAGGGCAACCTCCAAGGAGGTCGTGACGGCTAAGGCCGGGCAGGTTCCTAAAACGGCGACGAAGAGTGGGTTGTTCTTAAAGATACCGGTGACAAAGGCAGCCTTATGGCGAAGAGAGGATTCGCTCTTCGGTTTTGCTTTCTTTGCCGGCATTTCACTAGGCTGGCTGACAGCCGAAACATTTTTATCCGCAATCATAATTAACGGGCCTCCGCATCCAAAATGGCTTCCTTCCTCCTGTTGACAAGGAGGTCAGCACCGGAGGAAGCGCCGGCGACAATTTCCTGCCTATTCTGATTCAGGAAGGCTTTCCGGTCGGAAGAAGTATTAAAGGCATCGATGAACTTACTCTTAATCCTTCCATAGTAGCTGGGCGTCTGACCGTTTTCGATGACGGCAATCTTACCAAGGGCCCCGCCGATATAAACGGCAAAGGAGATTTCCCTGTGTTTCTTTCCGCCCTGGGTATCGTTTTCACCCTTTAGGTCATAGACATAGGCGACATCCTTTCCGCCCTTGGTAGCCTTGTCGATTTTCTGGATAAAGGTCCCGGTTGCATTGCTAATCTGGGTGAAGGCATCGACCTCTCCGGAATCAAAACAGGCAAACCGGGTATCCCTTGTCGCCGTTCCGTCACTGATTGTCCTCGCCTCCTTGGCAAAGCCCTGAAGGGCAGTCTGCGCGGCATCCAAGGCCGCAGAGGAAGAGGAAGAATCCTCATCATCCTTATTGGCATCATAGGGCCAGGTAGGGCCGGCCGTAATGTCATCGTCCGAGCTTCCGTTTCCTTTAAGGGAATCGAGATAGGCCTTTTTGTCCTTGGCGGAATTGAATCCGGAGACAAAGCCTTCGGCCGAGGAAGAAGCCGTGTAATCCGGTCCAAAGCACCTATTCCCATACTGGTTATCCTTGTCGATGGCTAGGTAGACCGGAATCGTCTCATTGTCCGCTTTCAGGGCGGAAGAATAAATCCTTCCGACTTTACTATCTCCCTTATTGGCAGTGTAGGCATTCTGAACATAGGTGAGCTTATAGGCAGAAAGAGAGTCTTCGGAATAGTTGTCCGCCTGATCGCCGAAGAGATTAAGCGCCTCCTGAGGAAGTCCGGCCGTGACGGAGGAACCCTTGCCGGAAGCAAGGTCCTCGGCCTCGGTGACCCTATTATTGATTAAGGTAGCTCCGAAGGTCGCACCGCATTTTATCTGACCTAGGGCCTGTTTCTTGTTCTCCTTGGCAGCTTGGTTATAGACGGAAATATAGTTGTCTTCCAAGGTCGTCTTATAGGATTCGGTGTTTTCCAGAATGGACCTATCCGTCAGACTGCCATCGGTGTAGACCCCGATAAGAAGGGAGACGGAACCATACTGATTGGTTCCTTCCGCCTGAAAGAGGGTTCCGATCTTGTTTCCGCCCTGTGAAGCATCCCAGCTCTTCTTTACGTAGGTTAGCTTGTATGAGCTAAGATCGTTTTCCGTTTCGGCGATGTCAACCTCGTTTCCAAAGGGAACTTTTTTCTGTTGTTCGACTTTCTTTAAGGCATTGGCGGCAATCACCGGTTCGGTAATGGCATTGACAAGACCGATAAGACCGGCGGACACGCCGGCAATCACGGCTAAGGTAACCGAGACTTTAAGAATTTTCGATTTCATTTAGAAAACCCTCCTGCATCCTGCCCAGATCCTAATCAGGGTCGGAACGAGGATGACTGAAGCAAGCAGGGTCAGATTCTTCCAGGTATATCGGGTAGTCGACCATTTATAGTAGCCGATGACCGGAGTCAGGGCATTGCCCATCAGAATCGAGAAGGCAGTACCTTCCGGAAGGGAACCGAAAAGACGGATGATCCTCGTGCAGACGCCAAGGAAGGCGCCATAGATCAGACGGTCAGGATGGGTGAGCGGGGAAGTGACGGGATCCGTCGCCCTGAAGACCGCCCCAAAGAGTAAGCCGCCGCTTAAAAGCTGGTAGGTCCTGAAGACAAAAGGATAGGAAGCAGAAAGAGTGGACTTGTTGGCCCCGAAAATGATGGTGCCGAGAATCAGTGACCTAAAGGCGACCGTTCCAAGGTACCTAGCCGGAATACGCCAGTCAATCGTATGACGGACGATAAGATAGACAAGCCCGACAAGGATGGCGATTTTACAGGTCTCTCCGACAAGGCCGGTCCTCTTTCCGAGGAACCTGTCGAGCAGGGCAGAGGAATTGATGGAATAGACCTTATTGGCAAGGGAGAAATGGGAAGGGTCAAGGCTTGTCGCACCAGTGAAGATTTCATTGGAGAGGAACTTACTGGCAGAAGGATAATCGTAATGGCTTCCAAAGCAGAGTTTGGCGAAGACCCAACCGACAAGGGCAGGATTGAAGATGTTCTTTCCTGTTCCGCCGAAGATAAGCTTACCAATCACCCTGCCGAAAATTGCTCCGATGATAAGCGGATAGTAGATGAAATTGGGATTGTCTTTTGTGGCAACAGGCCTCCTTAAGCCATAAATGACACCCGAGACAAGAGGAACCGTAATGTTATTGAGGGTAAAAGACTTTCTAAAATTATCCCACCACTGTTTAAAGGTGTGCTTCTCTCCGTCATAAGGAATGCGATGATAAATCAGGACAAAGACAAGTTCACAGAGTAACCTTGTCAAAATGGAAAGGGAGATGTTGCGAAGGGCAGGGATAGGATAGTAGACAAAGGCAGCGATGACGACAGGAAGAAGAGCGATTAAAACATCCAGCATCCTCCGGGAGACCGAATCCTTCCGGCGGATAAAGGGACCACTAACTTTGACGAATTCCATATTACTTTAACCTCGCAATGACTTTGGCACGGGCGACGGAAGACATGACATCGATATGGCTCGTGCAGGAATAGGAGCATAGGCCGCAGCCGATGCAATCCTGAGGATGGAGAAGCTTAATTTTTTCCCGGTCGACAGGCCTTGTGTTCCTCGTGTTCCTGATGGTAACCGGCTGAAGGCCGACAGGACAGGACATCACACAGGATCCGCAGCGGATGCAAGGTGAGACTTTCACCTTCTTATCATTGAAGACGAGGATAGAAGGAACGTCCCTAGTGACAATGGCATCATCGCTAGGAAGGGAAGTCCCCGACCTAGGGCCGCCAAGAACAAGAACCTTCTTTGCGCCAAGGCTATAACCTCCGCAGGCGGCAATCACGTATTTGACCGGAGCACCGACTCGGACCTTCACGTTTGCAGGATTCCTTACGCCGTTGCCGGAAACGGAAACCAGACGTTCGATGGTAGGAAGGTTATATTTGATGGCGTTATAGATGCTGACAACCGTGGCAATATTGAAGTTCCTGACTCCGTATTCCCTAGGAAGATGACCTAGAGGGATGACTTTCCCGGTAACGGATTTGACAAGAGCGTTCTCCCATCCCTGAGGATAGTCATTGCTTACTGTCCTAGCCGAAATGGCAGAAGTCTGGTTTGCCGAAAGATATTGTCCATAGGCCTGGAGCAGGTCTTGGTCTTTCTTCTTGAAGCAGATTACCGCCTTAGGGCAGGAGAAAGCCTGCCTAAGTAACTTTGTCCCCTTGATGACGCTTTCCCTTTCATCAAGGGCAAGAGTATGGTCAGCAGAGACAAAGGGCTCGCTTTCTACGGCATTAACCAGGATGGTATCGATTTTCTTATCGGATTCAAAACGGAGATAAGTAGGATAGCAGGAGCCGCCAAGTCCGACAGAGCCGGTGTTTTTCAAGATTTCGGCCCTGTCCTTTTTGGTGAGGTTTGAGACTTCCTCATCGGAACGCTCTTTTCCAAAGCCGGGATCAGAAGTATCCTTTCCATCGTTCTCGATCTTCCTGAACTCGACCCTTTTCCCGTTCCGATAGTAATGCTTTTCCAGTCCGGAATAGGTTCCCGAACAGGTGGCATGGATAGGTAAGTCAAACCCTTTCCCGTGCCGCCTTCCGATAACCTGGTAAAGCTTGACCTGATCGCCAGGCTGGACATAGATGTCGGCCTTCGGACAGTTTGCATTCGTCGCTTCGATATAAAGGAAGGGAGGGAGCTTAAGCGAGATGGTCGGCTCGGTAGACACTCTCATCCTTCCCTGAAGTACTTTAGTCTTCCTAATCATTTGCTTTTCGCCTTTTACTTTTTCAGGGCAGCCTGAAGGGCACCATAGATAGAAGCAGCGACACGGGTATCAGTCTGCGTGGCACCTGCTCCGACGAAGCGGACAGAAGCAGGAGTATAGGTGTTCTTCTCACTGTCATTCGGATCGAATTCGACCTTGGCGGCAGCAAACTGCTGGGCAAGTTCTTCGTTGATGGTCTTTCCGATAAGGGCTTTATCGATTTCCTCCTTGATGGTCGTGTAATACTTTAGATAGTCACTGCGGGAAGAGGTAGAAGTGAAGGTATAACTTGCGGTGAAGTTCGTCGCGGCGGCCCAAGACTTAGCGGAATCCTCAATTTTCGGTTCTCCGGTCTCTACAGCCGTAATCTTCCTGTCGCTATCATAAGTAAGCTTGACGGCTGCACCATAGTAGCTCTGCCAGGACGAGATGTAGTAAACGGTATAGCCATAGACATAAGCGGTACCGGTTTTTGAATCCGTGCCTTTCTTTCCGCCCTGGTGGAAGGTGTTGTCCTTGATGTCCGTTCCTTTGACAAGCTTTAAATCCTCAAACACATTCTTTGTGAAGGGATCAGTGGCAAGCCTATAGGCAGAGGCCGCCTCGAAGAGGGCGACATTGATTCGGCTAGTCGTCTGCGTGGCACCAGCGCCAAGGAAGTCATAGTCGCCAGGAGTGAAGATAAGATTGCCGTCATTATTTTCCACGCCGGCAGAGAGTGTGGATTTATAGACATCGGCTGCGGTCTTCCCGCTTAAGGCAGCCTTCCTATCCTGAATCAAATACTGTGCATAGTTATCTAGATAAAGTGGGTCGGAATCATAGTGGGCACGGTAGATTGTCGTCCTATTGACATCGCCTTTTTGGGAGACACCGACTTTGACATCAGTGATGTTCTTATTCTTGTCAAAGGTCAGAGAAACGGCGGCACCATAATAGCTGCCCTTGGACCAGGGATTCTCATAACGCCTCCAGCCATAGGCAGTCATCGTCTGGGCATTATAGTATCCGTTCTGATTTTCCTCAGGGGTGACATAATCGGATTTAAGATGGTTGTAGGAGGCATAAATTTCCGATCCGGAAATAGTGTCGGCACCAGGGAGGACTTCGTCGACCACTCCGCCCTCATCCGGTTTAGCTTCCACAGAGGAAAGGATGCCTTCCCTAGCGGAGGCGATGGCACGATCCAGACGGACATTGGTCTGTGTCGCACCGGCAGAAAGAATCGTTTCAGCCGGTGTAAAGGTAGAGGTTCCAGGTTCAAGCGTGGCAGACTTGTACTTATTCCTCAGCTGTTCATTCACCACCTTGCCGACAAGCTGGTTGTTGACCAGTTCTTCGGCCTTCTGGTAGAACTCAATGAAATTATTCGGATCGGAGACAGCGTACCAGGGAGTGAAGTTATGGGCGCCTTTCCTTGGGGTTCCTAAATAGACATGGTCGATGACGTTGTTTGCCTTGACCTTGATTTTGACGGCGGCACCATAGTAGCTGCCCCAGGACTGATACCTAGCATAGCCATAACTTCCGTCCGTGGTCTTCCTATAGCCTAACGAAACATTGTTATCGGTAGGCCTATCCTCTGCCTTTAGGTTGTTATAGACATGGGCAAAGATGCGGGCGTTTGGATTGTACTCGCTAAGATAGGCGCCGGCGGCGGCAAAAATGGCACGTTCCGTGCGGGCTGCCGTCTGGGTGGCACCGGCCTTGACGGTCGGATCATTCTTGGATGGGGTGAAGGTGCCGCTGTCTGTTTCCGTCGGCTTAAGGTTCGGTTCGCAGATAGCGTCCTTAAGGGAATTAAAGGCGTTCCTGACCGATTTATTGGCGAAGGCCGCGTTCAGATTCTTCTCATAGTTGGCAATATAATCGTTATAAATATCGTACCCGGAAGTCTGTCCATAGGACGGAGTGAAGTTGTGGACGTCCTTATCCGGAGCACCAAGCTTGATTTCCTTAATCTTTCCTTCGGCGGTGATGGTCAGTTTGACCGCGACGCCGTAGGTTCCCCAGGTGCTTGTATACTCGATCCAGCCATAGGAGACCTTGACTCCGTTCACCGTCTCGGTATATCCGCCAAGATAGGTATGGGTTTGCCTATACTGATCCCGGAAGACATCCTTCGTCTTATCCAGTCCGTCCAGGACCTGGGCATAGGGATCCGGGGAAATCTCGTGGCTGCCGTTAGAGGAGGAAGAAGTCTGTTCCGGCACAGAGGAAGAAACAGACGAAGAATCGCTCCCGGCATTGCCTTTACAGCCAGCCAGAGAGAAAACAGGAATGAGGGAAAGAAGAGTCAACAGCTTTAAATTTTTCATATGAAACCTCGATAATGCTTTCGCACTTGCTCTATTCTAGCAGAAATTGCCTGAAATTGAACGGATTTCCCTCTTTCCGTATCGTTCAAGCCATTTTTTATCCTTTATGTTCTTTTCTGACGGAGATTGCCTTGTCCGGATAAGGGAAGAACGTATCATTCTTTTCCGTGAAGAGATGGCTTGCCTGATACCTCTTCCCGCTCCTTAGGTAGACCTCGGAAAACCGATACTTGCTTTTTGTCTTCGTGTCTTTGATATCCGAAAGGGAAACATCAAGGTAGTCACCGTCATATTCGCTTCCGTCATTGAGAATGGAGATTGGGTATCCTAGAGAGGATAAGGGAGACCTGTCCGAAAGAGAATAGCTATAAAGACTATCCTCGTTTCCTTTCTCTCCCTTATAACAGACCAATAGTTCCCCCGAGGTGGAATAGACCTTGTTCAGGCGGTCAAACAGGGCAAATGCTTCCTCTGTCCCCTTGCAGTTCCTTATCGCCGTGGTATACCTGTCGGCAAGCCCGGCATCGTCCAAAAGGACGGAGACCTGGTCGAAGAAGGGAGCGGAAAAACCGTTTTCCGTATTGAAGATATGGTCTCTCCGGAAGATTTCCTTCTTCTGTGGGTCATAACAATAAAAATAATGTTCGTAATATCCGGATGTCGACCTGTTGAAGGGACCTTTGAACTGAAGATAAAGCTCGCTTGGGTTTGTTCCGCCTTGGTTGATTCTTTCATGGCTAATCGGATTGACATAGGTGATTTTCCACGGCAAAGAATCCGGCCGGCTCCCTACGGCAAGGATGGAGGAAGAGCCGGAGTTGATCCTAAGGGAAATGTCCGGATAGAGACCCTTAAAATAATCGGCGACCGCCTTAGTCGCAAATCCCTTCGCGCATCCCCCGAGATTCCTTCTCGGAGTATATTCCTTCCCGTCCTTTACCCTCTTATTCAGCCGGACGGCTTTCTTTTCTTCGTCAAAGGTGAGGCAGCCTTTTGCTTCCTCTTTACTTTCCGGAACGCTAAGCAGGGCGTTTTGAATATCCGACGGGGAAAAATCGTCCTTGAACCGGACATTCCTTGAGAGGGAGAAAGCCTTGTTTAGGGCCTTTCCCGAATATTCGTCTTCGGAGAGTTTGTCCTCATAAAGAGAAGAGAGACTCTCGGAGAACCTATTGAACATCAAAGAAGAATTCAGGGTGAAGTCATAGCTCCGCTTCAATAAATCATAAAGGAAGGGATCAACCTGTATCCTTTCTCCCGGGTGATCATTGATGTACTTGACATTGACGATGTCTTTCCTTTCCAAGGCGTTGCCCCTGTCATCCCGCTTTGTCACCTCTTTATAGTTGTAGTGGTTATCGCTTAAGGCATGGTAAAGAGAGAAGAGGGAGTTAAAATCCTCGGCGATGACGTTAAGGTCATCGTCGAAATAGTCGCCTTCATAATAGTAGACCTTCCCCTGGATGGATGTATTAAACGGACTCACTCCGACCCTTGTGCTGTTCTCGCTAGGAGGGACGACACGGATATCGCCGGAAGCGATTCCGATATAGATGGTCTGCCTGGAAAACACTTTTTCATCCTCCTGTGGGCGAAGGGAGGAAGAGGGGGAAGAAGACAAGGAGGAACCCTTCCTCCCGTTTTGGCATCCGGAAAGGACAAAGCCAAGAGAGAGAATAAGCAAAGCGGATTTTTTCATTTCAGTTCCTCCAGTCGGGAAATCACTTGTTTCCCGTTCTCTTCCGTCATGGAAGCCTTCTCCCTCCTATTGCCGGTAAGGTAATAGACCTCCTCAAAGGAGGAGACATATCGGGAGAGGTATTCCTGCGGTGCTTCGTCAAGGTCGGAAAAGTCTCCGCTATACTCCCCCTTGGCAGTTTTAATGCAGGGAAGCCCGTTACTCTGAAGAGGAGAGTAGTCCGACCTTTTATAAAAATAAGGGGAGCCGTCCTTTTCCTTAAGGCATAGCCTAAGCCCGGCATCGGAAACAGAATAAATCTTATTGAGGGAAGCAAAGAGCGCTTCTGCCTCCTTAATGGAAGAAGTGTTCCTAAGGGCAGTCGTGTACCTATCGGCAAGGCCTGTGTCATTAAGAAACACGGACACCTGGTCGAACGTCCTTGTGGAATACCCAGTGGAAGGATTAAGAATATGGCTGTTTAGGATAAAGGGAGAATTAGGATCATAAACGCCCTCTCCGTCCGGAAGATAAGAGTAGAAATACTGCTCGTAATATCCGGAAGTGGAGAGGTTAAAAGCCCCATTATGGGAAATCACCACTTCATAAGGATTGTACCGGCTAAGATCGATACTTTCCTTATAGCAAGGGTTCGTATACTGGATCTTCCATTCCCGTTTGTCCGGCCGCTGTCCGATTGCCTTGATGGAAGAAGAGCCGGAATTGATGACAAGGGACCTATTAGGATATTCCTTCTGCCTCTGCCGGCAGAACCTTTCCGTGGCATATCCTTTGGCATTTCCCCCGAGGGAAATTTCCAGGTTCTTCGTGTCCTTGTATTTGTTGAAGGTGACGGAAGAGGTTGCATCATCAAAGGAGAGAAGGCCCTGCCTCTCTTCCTTTGTCCGGGGAAGAGAAGAGACTAGGGAGGAAATCCGGTTCTTTTCATTGGCGGAGAAAGAGGAGAACTTCCTTTTTGTCGTGACGGTCAGGACGCTGTTCTTTTTGTATTCGCTATCCAAGGAACCATCCTCTTCCAAAGAGGAAAGCTTATTCTCATAGAGGTCGTTCAGCGTTCCTAAAAACCTGTTGAACTTTCCATCGCTGTTCCTGGAAAACTCATAGCTTTTCTTTAGTAGGTCATACAGGAAAGAATCAACTTTTACCTTTTTTCCCGTACCGTAGCTTTCATTGATTGTCCGGACATTGTTGATTTCCTCGGCCTTATTTCCCTTTTCATCATACCGGGAATAAGAATAATGCCGGTCGGAGAGAGCATGATAATAAGAAAAAGAGTAGTCAAAAAGAGAATGGATAGAAGCAAGTTCTTCTTCCGTGAAGTCACCCCCGTAATAATAAATGCTTCCGGTGATGGAAGTATCAAAAGGAGAGAGAGAAAGGCTTTCGTCGCTGTTTATCCGTATCTCCCCCTTCGTGGAAAACAGATAGGGATTCGACAGGGTTTCGATTCTTTCCACCTTGTTTTCCTTGCAAGAAGAAAGGAAAAAGGAAAGAGAGGAAAAAAGCAGACAGATGATTTTGGTTTTCATAAAAAATACGCTGCCTAGGCAGCGTATCTATTTTAACAGATTCCTACAAAGGAAAAAATCAGAAGCTCCTCCTGACTACGCCAAGCGAGGCACCGGCCAAAGAAAGAAGAAGAAGAGGGATTCCCCGGAAGCCCTTGGCATCTCCATCTTCCCTTACCCGCTCATAAAGGGCAGAGAAGACAAAGGAAGAAAGGGCAAAGCCAATAGGCATCGCAAGCCTAAGTCCTACCCTTTCCGCCGCAGAGACGCTAGCCCAGGTCAAGGCAGAGGCACCGACGGCGATTAAGGCAGTCGAGCAGGCACGTTCAATCCAGTCTTCATGGAGTTCCTTTTCAAGCTGGGGGAAGAATTTCTTGAAAGCGAGAGAGAAAAGGCCTGTCCTTAAGGCGGCGATGAGGGCATAGATAAAGAAAGCAAGATAGGAAAGGATCTCCCTTCCTTTTCCATATTTGGAGATTAAATATCCGACGATAGAGATGACAAGGGATTCTAGGACATAAAGACCAAGAAAAACAAGACGGTGAGGGTAGTGTCTATTGCCAAGATGGATGCCATCACGGAGATCATGTCCCTGAAGAATCAGGTTCTTGGCGAAGAACGCCGTCAGAATTGCACCGATGAACTGCATATTACTCAGCCTCCTTCAGTTTGGACTTTTCCTTCTTATCCTTATGGCTAAGGACTAAGTTAAGGATGGAACGGTAGATTCCCCTGAATACTCCGGCAAAGAGGAAACCGCCGAAAGGCTTATCAAGGATCGGAAGGGAGAACACGTCCTTCGACCAGAGAATCGGTCCGTATTCCTGACCCTTGGCATCATAGAAGGTAATCCTTCCGGTAGAAAGAACTTCGCGGAAGAGGGAAATAAGGATTAAAGCGGCAAGGAAGCCAAGGAACGAGCCAAGGGAATAGCCCCTGGTATCGGAAAGAGGATGGAAGAGCGATTCGTCAGCCTGATCGAGAATGAACGAAGAGGTACAGAGGAAGGGGACGGCGATAGTCAGAAACTTTCCGTTAGCCCCATTGACGTTGACATATTTCAGGAAAGAGGAGAAACGAAGTCCAAGCACCATTCCGAAGATGGTGGATAGCCCGGCTGCAAGAATAAGGGCGGTAAGATAGGCGCCGACCTTATCTAGGTGTTTACGGAGAAGGGAGAGGACAAGCTGAGTCACCCTAAGCTCGATTCCGGCAATCAGCCCGACAATGAGGGCTGTCTCAAGACGGGTCGTGGAGATCCTGACCAGAGTCAGACCGAGAAAGAGGACAAAGAACGGATTCTTATAGAAAAGTCCGTCGAGGAAGCTTTTCTTAAAACCGGTTTTTTCAAGAGTTGACATCGTTAATCCCTTCCTTTCACAAAAGTCAGAGCCGCATCGACCGCCTTTTTCCTATCGGAATAGGTCTCTTCGGCTGTCGCTCCGGCCCTGACATCGTCTCCGCCAAGAGTGTAGCCGACAAACCTTTTCCCTTCGTTATCCTGGGCCTGTCCGGCGCCAAGATCATCCGCCGCTCCGGCATCGATGAAATGATAATAGGTGACGACGGAGTCCTTGACCCCGATAGCAAAGTTAAGCGAACCATAGCTTCCGTCATAAGAACTCAGACCAAAATAATAGGCAGAGACCGAGGAAGAAGAAAGATAGACTTTATCGGCTTCCTTAATCATTTTTGAATCATCAGCCGAAAGGGAAGAAAGATCAAGAGAGTCCCTCCCGGTCGGGGAATCTTTTTCAAACCTGCTCATCACATTATCGGAAAGAGGGCTTTTCTCCGGGACGATTCCGAAATATAGCCCAACGGAGGCAGCACCAAGGATAAGGGCGGCAGAAGCACCGATAATCCAGTTTTTAAACCTTTGATTCATCTTTACCTACCTTTCAGGAACCTTCCCGTAGAAGGATTGATTTTGTTCCTAAACCCATAGACAAGGGCAGAGAGAAGGACGAGAGCAAAAAGGGAAGCATTGACGGCAATAGGGACGAGTTTCTTATTTGTCCGGCCAGTGTTGATCTTGTCAAAGAAGGGAGTCATCACATTGGCAATCAGGATGGAATAGGCGACGCCTTCCGGAGACCCGGTATAAAGACGGATAAGAAGGGTGATAAGGGCACTAGTCAAGGCAAACCTCATCCGGCCAGAGCGGCTAGTCGGAGAAGTGACCGGATCAGTCAGACAGAGGATACCGCCGAAGAAGATGCCGCCGATAGCAAGATACCTAAAGGCATCCTTGAACGCCCAGCCGCCGTCGCCGGCAGAAAGGAACATCAGGACAAAGGCGATAAAAAGGGTTCCGATATAAGTGACAGGGACACGCCAGTCGATGATCTTCCGGACACAAAGATAAACGCAGATGGCAAGAAGGACAAGGATAAAAGTTTCGCCTAAGGTTCCTCGGTAATTGCCGATAATCCTATCCTTAAAGGAAAGACCACTGACAATTGGAGAGAAACCGTTCTTATTGTTGATTAATCCGGTAACGGAAGCACCGGTTGAAATAGTGAAATCATCCGGCTTCTGTCCTAGATACGTCTTCCTGTCACTGGTAAAAGCAAGCTGAAGGAAGACACGTCCGAAGATGGCAGGATTGAGGATGTTCTTTCCGAATCCGCCAAAGAACAGCTTAAAGACAAGCACAGAAAGAACTGCACCGATGGCAAGTTTCCAGAAGGGGAGACCGATCGGGCAAAGCAAGGCAAGAAGAAGGCCGGTGACAAAGGAATAGGAATGAATGACCCGATAGAGAAACTCTTTAAACGCATCCTGTTTATGTTCTTTGGAGAAGAATACGCTAAGGTTCCAAAAGATATCAGGAATCATGGCAAAGACGATTCCGGTGATGCCAAGAAGAATGACGGCTAATCCATATCCTTTTCCGGCAGTGACGAAATAGTAAATCCTACTGCTAATCCAAAGGACACAGACGCAAAGGAAGAACTCCCTCCTCTGCGAGAAGGTCGACGCCTTTCTCCGAATATGAGGTGTAAACTGTTTCGGATAATCCATAATGTTACTTCTTTGCCTCCTTCCTCGCCTTGATGACTAAGGCCTTAGCGGCCCTGACATGCTGGCTGACTTCAATCCGGCTTGGGCAGGAATAAGAACAAAGTCCACATCCTACGCACCTATCGGCATTCAGTTCAATCCTGCGCTGAAGATCGTTTGCCTTGTAGGCCATCTGAATCTGCACAGGCTGAAGGTCCCTAGGGCAGGCTTCCGCGCAGTTTCCGCAATGCCAGCAGGGCTCTGCCCGGTAAGACGACTTTTTCCTTACCGTAATCCCATCGGCCTGCTGAAGCAGAACGAACTTTTCGTCATCAAGGACGTTTCCGTTCCTTGGACCGCCGTTTAAAATCTTAAGAGACGAATCGTTTTTGTATCCTGCCCTTTGCAGAAGGTCCAAGGCATAGACTCCATAAGGAGTCAAAATATTCCTTGGTTTGCTTACTTCACCGGATACGGTGATGCAACGTAAGTCTGCACTCTTTCCCTCCGTGAAGTAGCGGCCTAAGGAAATAAAAGTGAAAATATTGTCGACGATGGCCTGAGCCTCAATCGGAATGTGGGCATACTCCTTGCCGGTAACTAAAGTGACAAGGTTGCGCTCATACCCCCTAGGATAGGCATCCTTGGCCAACACAAGCTCGACAGGAAGAGAAGGGTACTTCGCCTTCCATTTCCCGCAGGCATCGATAAGGGCAGGCTTATCCTTCTTCGTGCAGAAGACAACCTTCTTCGCACCGCTTGCCTTAAGAAGATAAGGGATGGCAAGGAAGGCATATTCACACTCCTTTGCACCATAGACATAGTCGGTAGTAAGGAAAGGTTCGCACTCGATGGCATTAAGGATTAAGACATCGCATTCCTTACCGGAATTGAACTTCCGGTAAGTAGGAAAACCTGCTCCGCCAAATCCGATGACGCCGCTCTTCTTAATGGCGTTGATGATTTCCTCTCTGGAAACTTCGTTTGCCGGCTTTAAGGGAGTAAGGGTATCCCATTCTCCCTTGTGGTCGTTACGGATAACAAAGCAATCCCTGATTCTGCCAGAGGACCTTACCCTCTTCTGCCTACCTTCGATTTTTCCGGAGACGGAAGAATAGATAGGAAAATCATCCGGTGCACGAAGGCCTAAGAGCGTTCCCTTCTTAACGGAAGAGGAGATTGGAAGGGCGTTAATAAGGGGATTACCATGATTATCCACACAGGGAATATAGACAAACTCCGGATCATAGGAGCAGACAGGAAGATTCCTCGTCTGCTCCTTATATCCTGGAATGTGGGCGGATTCATCAGAACGGAATAAATGAAACATTTGATTCACCTCAATTTAATATCTAGACGAGGCCTGACCCATGGAGAGACCATGGTAAGGCAAAAAACTACTTAACCAAATAAGCATACGCTTCATGGGCAAACTGGACATAGCTCTTCGTTTCGCTCCTAGAAGCGCCAGTCTTAACCCCGTTAATGGAGACATACTTGTGTCCGTCAGCATCTGCGGTCTGAGAAGTGACCGCACTATCCTTAGTCAGACTTGTAAAATCAAGTCCGACAAAGGCATTCTCGACTGCAGCGACATTCCATTTCCACCAAGTCGCATAGTTATCCGGTTTTTTGTCTTCCGGTGCACCATGGCCGGTAGTCCAATAGTTGTTTCCGTTTTCGGCTTTCGTGGCAGTCCTGTTTCCATAGGTCACCTTGTCGGAAGAAGCGGAGCCATTGGCATCCTTGGCAATAGAAATCAGATTCAGGAACTGGGCATTATAGTACTCATTAGCCAAATAGGCACTGGAAGAATAGTAAGCCAGGGCATCTTGATCGTTTCCGCTAGAATAGGTGACATATTCCCGGCTTGCCGCCTTATCTTTTGCTGTTCCGGTCCAGACTTTTCCGTTGACCGAAACAAACTGGGAATAATAATTGTTGACTTCCTCGGCTTTATCCGTCGCATCGGTATGGAATCGGACAATAGGAGCATCGTTTCCCGTATCGGAATTTCTCTGGGCAAGCCTAGAAAGGAATTGATTGGTTTCATTGATGTTGGCATAGACAACCTTATTGTCCTCGCCGACAACAAGTTCAGTACGGGAGAAGCAATTATTATGATCTAATCCGAATTGTTCAACGACACGGGATTCACCGGTGAATGCACTTGCGGCTGTTGTAATATAGGACTTGAAAGAAGAAATAGTGGCACCGGTGTCGACATTGTCGACAAATCCAGTCTTCGACTTTGCCGAGTCGGACGCTTTCTTATAGTCGGAAGAGACCTTAGAAAGATCTTTGCCTACAAGGGCTTTCTCAATCTTGGCAATATTTGCCTTCCAGCCTAATCCATATACACCGGAAGGCCAATAGGTGGAACTATTGCTGGCCTTTGAATAAATCGGAGCCACAAGTCCCTCGATTTCCTTTCCGTCCTTATCGGAACCAAAGGCATAGTTTGTGGTCAGAACATGATAAAGTTTGGCCCTGTCCTGTTGGCTTGTATATCCTTTGGCAAGGACATCATAATCTTCGTCACCATTTTTATAGAAAAGCTTGCCTTCGCTAACCGAGGCAGTATAGGTTTTTCCGTTTACCGTGAGGTACTTTGCATAATAAGTAGTCGTTACCTTATCATCTTTTCCCGTAGTTAAGGCAATGACGTTATCGCCTTCTTTTTGATCAACTGCCTTGGCGATTGAATTTCCGCTCGAATCCGGTGAGGCAGAAAAAACGACCTCATCGAAATGTACAGATTTGGCAACCTCATTTTGAATCTGGACTTCGGCACGGAGAAGGTAGCTTCCATGCCTAGAATAGGCAACACGGATTCCATCTACAATTGTCCCGGACGGCTGCATAGTTGTACTCTCTGAGGCAGAAGAAAGGCTTCCTCCGCGCGGTGCACAGCCAAACAGACTTAAAGCTAAAACAGAACTGAACAGCAAAGTATTCTTCTTCATCTCTGATAAACCTCCAATGGTCATGCCATCAGTTATCGGAATAACTGATTGCGTCCCATTCTACTACAAAAGGAAAATATTGGCGCCTTTTTGCTTAAAAAGTGATTTCTTTGGCCTGGTTTCGTCGATGGAAATCAGGAATCTGCCTTCTGGATATTGTTCCCCGCGTTCTTCTTCTGAGCCTGCTCTACGATGAAATTCAACCTGTGGAAAACACCAAAAGGAACAAAATTCCTCATAAAGAAGCAAGCTAAATAAATAAGGTAATAGCAGGCAAAGGGAACTTTGGGCTTAATCCTTGTATCGAGGAGAGGGATCGTTGCTGGGCCTTTGGGCATCAGAAAGAAAAAATCCAGATTCGTTTTAGGATCAAGTCTAATCGCTATGGTGTTAGCCAGGATGGCAACAAGGGAAAAAGAAACAAAAAGAGGGAAAGATTTCAGATAATAGGAAATTCCTTTCTTTCGGTACCTTTCCATTGAAATAAACAGAAACGTCCCAGACGATATAATGACAAGATGGTAGATTCCGGAATGAAGGCAATTGAAGATATAGCGAGGAGTTATCAAAGTCGTTGGATTGACAAAATAGGAAATCCCGGCCGTGGTCCTGACAAAGGCCAGATATCCATATACACAGTCCTTGAATCTTCCATCAGGAAGAAAGTAAGGGAGAGGAAGGATAAGAAGGGCCGTCGAACAAAGCTGAAGAGGAAGAAGGGAGAAATCCGCCTGATGAATCACAACGACAAAGATAATCTTGGCAATTTCAAAAAGGACAAGAAAAATCCCAGTTGCAGAAAGGATGAGATCCCGTTTCTTTTTATTTTTCTCTCCCTGGCAATGGTAGCCGAAAAAGATACTGATTCCCATCCTGATTACGATAAGGAAAAGAAAGGTAAGATGAAGGGCTCCGAATTTCTTAGGCTGGCTTGTCCACATCTCTTGTCCCTCCGAGCAATTAAGGATTGGCTTATTCTTCATTACTATAGCACCATGAGCCATTATTGATGTATAAAAAGCGTTACATCCGGAAGGATTTTTCTTTTTTCTTTGGCTTATGCGTATAATATTGTCATGAAAAACAAAGAAATCAACCAGCCGGAAACAGAATCGGATAGACTGAAAAAGAGCCTCATCCCTCATCCGATTAAAGACGGAACCCTTTTTCTTATCTCGCTTCTTATTATTGCAGCTGTTTTTCTTGTCAGCTTCTACTCTAAGCCAAAAGCAGATAACGATTCGCTTTTTGTCCAGATTAAATATCAGAACACCCTCCTTTACGACAAGAACGATCCACTGAAGAATACGAACATCTCTTTTCCCTCTTCCGGAGAGAAAAAAGTCGCTTTTGTCAAAGAAGACGGACCACTCTATCTTGGGGAAGGAAATTATTTTGCCTTTTACGGCAAAGGCATCACCTTCACCCTCTACAGTGATTATTCCATCCAGGTACTGCACGATGAAGTGTTTTGCAAGGACCACGACTGTTCAAAGCAGGGACGGATTTATAGTACCTACACTCCGATTGTCTGCCTTCCCAATAGGAGGCAGGCAAGGATCATCTCGGTAAAAGGCGGATTCCCGGAGTTTGATAACTGAATAATATGAAAACAAGATTCCATATCAGCACTATCCGAAGGGTATCTTTGGCTAGGAGGATTGCTCTCTCCGTCGGTCTTCATTTTCTTGAATCCCTGATTCCCTCTTTTCTCCCAGTCCCCGGCTTTCGGCTAGGACTAGCCAATATCGTCACTTTGTTCGTTCTTTATTATTATGGAGGAATCAGCTATGTCTTTGTCAGGAGGGTTAAGGTAATGCTCGTACCTTTGATTTCCTCCGGCTTTGGCATCAACTTCTTCATGTCACTCTCCGGAACAATTCTTTGTACCACTATTTCCCTTATCCTTTATTATCTCGTCCGCCCTTCGATTTATTCAGTTTCCCTATTCGGTTCCCTCTTCCACACCATAGGACAGCTTATTGCCTATGCCTTGTTCTTCTCGACTCCTTATATTTTCTACTATATCTGCATCCTTGGTCCGCTCTCTCTGCTTACTGGAATCGTAAGGGCCATAATTAACGCCCTTCTCTTAAAGAAAATCCCATCCTCCTTCCGCACAAGGGAAAGAAAACGGCGCTGAAAGCGCTGTTTTCTTCTTCGGCTTTTCACTTCTTTCCTTCAAAGAGAACACAAGATAGAAAACTTTATAAAACCTAGATAAATAAGAGTTTATCAATAACAAATCCTTTTTCTTTAATTCTTAAAATTTCTCTTTGAAAGCGCTTTAATTTACTTTATAATACAACTAGAACCTTAGTCCAAAGGAAGAAAGGAGCAAAACCAAAATGATTCAGTTGTATCGGGACCAGCAACCAAGGAGCGAAGAGCAGAGAAGAAAGCTGATTGACGATAATCTTGTCGACCTAGTCTATAATGCAGCCTACCTAGAAGGAGAACGGCTGACCTATGTCGAAGCAAGAGACTTCATTCTTGGAGGAAAGGACCCGACAAAGCCTTACCCTATCGGACTATTAAAGATTAAAAATCTCAAAACCGCCTATTGCCGTCTGAAAGACGAAGACATCATCGATAAGCCGACCGACCTTGCGACATTATGTGAACTCAACCGAATCATCAACGGAAGAGGAGTCAGCCATGACGGTGGCAGAATCCGTAATTCCTTTGTCACCATTACCGGAACGGACTATGCGCCGGAAATCCCAGACTCCTATGAAGTGAACAACAAAATCCGCGATATTGTCGAAAGCAAAAAGACCTATGTAGAGCGAGGTCTTGACCTCTATTGTTACCTGAGGAAGAGTGAAGTCTTCTATGACGGGAATAAACGGAGTGCGAACCTGCTCTGCAATCAGTTCCTTCTCCGGCATGGACAGGGAATCTTCTCTATCCGTCCGGAATGGAACGATAAGTTCCTCCACCTTCTCCTCTCCTACTATAAGAGTGAGAACGCAGAAAATCTAAAAGAATTCATTTACGAAAACTGCTTCCTGAAAGACTCCTCCCTTCCTTACGTGGACTAAGAACAAGCCAGTGCAAAGGCGGGATTAAGATCCTGCCTTTTTTGATGCATCATTATCATTCAAACAATGAAATGAATAAGCCTTGCCCGGATTCTTAGTCAGAAAGACAGCTAATCACATTGACTTAAGTTTATAGCAGAAAAAGTTTGCTTAACCGAAAAAGCCTGCCTTGATATAGTCGTTTTCTGAAGCACAAATAAGGTAGAGACTTTTAACGGATTCCAAACACCATTTTTATACATAGGTTAAGAGTCCTGTTCAAAGCTAGACACTAATATCTCATATGTCTATATACCACTTTTATTTTCTCCATTTAAATGTTGAATTTGTTGTTTTTTCAACTATCATAAAGTCAGCAAGACATTGATTAAGACGCTCTTAGGAATGGTTGTCATCAAACTATCTAGTTAGGCTTGTGCGGAAAGGAGGAACACGAATATGTTTTTGCTAAAATTACTCTTCATCAGTTCGACAATTTCGCCACGGAAGCCAATACATTCAAGATTATATGGTTACTCATTATGATTGGAGAAGCCGGCCAGGAAATTACTATGTTGAGTCAGACCAATTGAACCAGATGGTTTATCTAACAAAATAATCGGAGGTTAACAGAAAATGAAAGCGAAAAAACTCGTTCTCCTTACTCTTCTATTATTTTCCTGCCAACAGAAAAGCGGGCTTGAAAGAAGCCGCATGGAAGTTGGCAAATGCGAATTTGACTATGTAATAAGAGAAGAAGCGAAAATCAACCATTTCTTGGCTATTCAGACTGTCACCCTTCCTAAAGATATCAATTCCATAATTGAGAATATGGACTATCGGATCAGAAACGAAGCTGTCTTCGAAGAAAAAGAGACAAAGCTTGGAAATCCGCCAGTGCAGACCTATCGCTTTTCCCTTCATTCCATAAGCGGGGAGCAAACTCGGTCACTCTACATTGGAAAAGAAAACTATATTCTGGATAAAACAGCCTATGATAAAACCTATTACTTTACAAGGCCTGAGGGAATCAGGAAAATATGGGATTCAGTCAAACCTACTCTGGACCGGCTTATTTCCGAAGGCAAGACGCAAATCATCGGCTAATCCAATCGTTGCTTCTTCTCACTTTTCTTGTGACTATAGTGAGTCATAAGCGGTCTGCAAAAAAAGCAGACCGTTTTTTGGTGAACGCAATTTTTTGGCTTAAAACAAAACCCTCAGTAGTTTCCTTTTTCCGCCTTTTATCTGCCAATCGGTATACGGAACAGCCGCTATTCTTCGACCTTATCCGCTTTATTCCTAACCGTCTTCCTCTTTTTCAGTTCAAAAGTTTCAATCTTATTTCTCCTGTTGCTGATCTTGGCATTCAGCGTTTCGCTGGCGAGGGTACGGATATCATTATTACTTTTTTCTATCTGTGCACAGTTCTTTAGGATTCCTTCCCTGTCCTTTTCCCTTTGTGCGAGCGGTTTTTCAAAATAGGTTTCCTTTAAGGCATCGAACTCATCAAGAAGTTCCTGCTTTTTCTTCAAACGTACTTCTTCTGCTCCTTTCTGATTAAGCAAAATCCGATAATGGTCGGTGAGGGAATAGAGCATTCCAAGGAACGTCATCAGATAGGGAGGGCGTACGACATACCTTTTCTCATATCCCTGGGCTTTTGTGATAAAGGAATAGTTTTCGTTATCCCTTTCCAGTTCGGAGACAAGAAGGGCATATTCGCATCCTTTCTTTTTCCGGTCCGAATCAAGCTTGGCAAAGTAACTCGCGTTTGTCTTTCTGTTAACGGAATTGGGATCTTCGTTTTTCCTGTCCCTTACAACAGATGTCATCGCTTTTTCCCTGGAAGGATTCTTCTTCCCATCATAGGTTTCCTTTACTTCTCTTAGGTCATTTTCATTTGCAAAAACACCAAAGAGATAGTCTGCCTTAGTTCCCCCTGCGCCAAGAGAGCCATCGTCACGTACAGTGGCATTATCCTTTAGCCAAAGGCAGTTATTGAATCCAGAAAGGGAATAATGCTGATATTCGTCATTACACCACTTCTCCAGTCCTTCGCCAAGCCTTTTTACATTATGGGATGATTTCTCATACCGGAGGGAATTATACTGATCCAGAAGTTTCTGATAATCTTCCTTACTCTTCTTCTCCTGAAGAAGAAGGGAGTTTCGGCTTTCTCCTTCCTTCCTCAGGATATCGTTTTTCAGCTGAGAGATATCCTTGTCTTTTTCCCTTTTAATCAGGGTAATCTTCTTGTCCCTTTCTGCCTCATGAGCAGCCTTAAGCTGGGCAATCTCCCTTTTCAGAGAATTAATCTCCCCATCCTTTGCTTTCAGTTCGGAATCGGATTCGCCCTTCCTTTTCTCAGCCTGCTCTTTTAGGGAAAGCTGCCTTTCCGTGGCCTGCTTTTTTTCTAGGTTATCCTTTTCCCTAGTAAGACGCTGGTTTTCGGCTTCTAGGTTCTTCCTCTTTTCATTAAGATCGTTCTGCCTTTGTATTTTTGCAGCAGAAATCTCCTTAGGAAGGTTGTTCTTCCTGCTTTCGTTCTCCTGCTTAAGAAGAGAGAGAGCTGTATTTAAAACAGCAATCTGTTTCTTCAGATTGTCTTCTTTCTTGCTCTGTTCGTCTTTTAAGACAATCGTCTCCTTGGATAGCTTTGCCTCAGAGTCTTTTTCCCATTTTTCCTTTTCGGAAGCAAGCCTGTTCCGGTAGACTTTGTCTTTTTCTTCCGCAATAGCTCTCCTAAGAGGAGAGACGTCCACCTTGGCTAATTCATTCAGATTGATGACATCCCCTTTGTTACAGGCTTCAAGAAGCTCAAGCTCAGTAGATGAATTTACTCTGACTTTATTTGTTATATCTGCCATATCCGTATCCTCCCTTGTTTTGTTCAGTATACTTCTTTTTCTTGCAAACAAGAAAGAAGAGTCCTAAGATTTCTGCAGATGAAAAAAATCCCTTATACACTTGTCTACGAAGACAACGGCATCCTTGTCGTCAATAAGAACTACAACGTCTTCACGGTCGCTACAGACGACAAAAAGACATACCATCAAAACCTTCAGTACTACCTGAATCGGTATTTGAGGAAAAAGAAGGAAAGAGTCTATCTTGTCCATCGGCTAGACTATGAAACCTCCGGGCTTCTCGTTTTTGCCAAGTCACCAGAAGTCCAGTCACGACTAAAGAATTGCTTCGAGAACCATCAAGTAATCCGACGATACGAAGCCGTCATCCGGGAGAAGAAGGAAGAAGAAAAGGTCTTTCATCTCTACGAAGCCTATCTTTCGATTGACAAAAAGAGCGGAAAGGTGGCTCTCTCCGACAAAGAAAGAGGCAAATACGCCGCTAGGAAATACAGAAGGCGGAATCAAATCCAGATTGGAACGGCTAGGGAGATATCCCTGATTACGGGAAGAAAGAACCAGATCCGTATCGGACTTCACGATTTAGGCTACACTTTAATCGGAGACACACGCTATAGCAAAGACGAAGCCAAGAGAAGGTATCTGAACTGCTTTTTTCTCTCCTTCCCAAAGTCATCGAACCTAAAAAGGAGAGAGTTTTCCCTCCCTCCTCTTTGGATCAGAGACGAAAAAGAAAATCAGTCGTCAATCTGATTCGGATCAAGATAAGTATGCTCCAAGGGTCCGATAAGCCGGGCATTGACATAGGCCATTTTTAAAGTAAGAATCGTTTGGCCCTGATAGTTTCCGGACGGCATTTTTTCCACAAGGAGGACAGCCTTAACCTCTTTGTCCGCTCCGAATTCCAAGGGAAGCCTGATCGACCTGACATCCCGGGTAGGGAAGAAGCTTGGGGCCGCTAGGCGGTAATCATTCTTCACCATACGGATAGATTTGGATATCGTGTTCTCCAATGCAGTTTTTAATAGGCTATAAAGAGTGGGATTACGTTCAATACCGATTTCGAGTCTGTCATAGAGAGTGCTCTTTCTGAACTCATTCTTTTCTCTCTGAATCCGGTCCAGGATTCCCTTTTCTTCCGGAAAGGCAGCACAATAGCAGGAAAGCCAGGAGAGAGGGAAGCGGTCAATGTTATCCTGAATGATGTGATGGTAATCGGTAAGAAGTTCCTTATCCGTATCATAGACAAGCTCTTCAGGGGAAGAGAGATAGCTTGCCGGCAACGGAAGAGGGGAGAAATGCTCAACGACAATCTTGCCTAGCCCTTGGCTAGCCGCTACACAGAACCCCTGGAAGATGAGCTTCTCCTTGATCTCTGTGTCCTTGCTTTTCCTGACTACGCCATAGATGTCTTCGTATTCCTCGTTCTTTAGTCCGGTATTAAAACAGCCGAAGGAAGAAGCGTCATCTAGCGACAGCCGCTTCTGGCTGACTATCCGATAGAAAGTATATTGAAGATAGATTTTCAGAATGATATACGGATCTTTGCTATGCCGATAGCACCAGCTTTCCTTCTTCGCCCTTGATGCGAGCTCGCGGATAGAGGCCTCGAAATCCTGAAAATGGACCATCGAGAAAAGATAATCCTTAGGCTTTACCTTGTTTGATCCGATGAAGTTAAGGTAATAAGGATAGTCCCTTCCAGGGGCAGACTTCTTAACCGATCCAATGACGGGATCCCCGTTTTTTGTTAGAAAAGAAAGGGGAAACAGAAAGGCATCCTTTCCTTGGTCATAGACGACTTTCCCTGCCTTGGCATCCTCCCTGTAATCCTGATGGATCTTCTCTTTAAGGGAATCATCTTCCAGGCAAAGGGAGGAGAACTCCTTGACGGAAAGAATCAGATTCTTTGGAATATAGAAATCCCCATCCGGGATTCTGTGACTGGCCAAAGGGGGTTTCGTTGTTTTCTTCCTTTCCCTGTCAGAGAAAGAAGAACTTTTCTTCTTCCTGACAATCCGTTTTTCCTTTTTGGGCTTCTCTTCGCCTTTAAAAATGACAAAGACATTCTTCGCGTCCTTTTCGTCAAGAGTAAGAATGTCTTTCCTTGAGAGAAGCAGGCTCTTCCTTTTACTAAACCCAAGGGGACGAAAGTCCCTTCCGTTATCGGCAAGGTATTTCGATACCTTGCTAAGAGGATAGCATCCGCCTTTGCCAAACTGTTTTTTCAATAAGAGTTTTGCCTGGTAAAGGTCTTTGCTGACTATCGGCTTCTTTGCCGTTCTTTTCTCCTTTTTTATCCTTGGATGAAGAACAAGCATGACATTCGGCGTTCCTTCTTCCCGTTTCCTTTCGACATAAGGAAGGTCATCAAGCCTAGCCTTCCTTTTCGGATATCCTTTTTTCTTGTAGTCGATTTCCTTGCTTAGCAGCAAGGAAACACTTGCAAGAGGAATATCCTTCCCTGTCGGGAAATTCTTGGTCAGAAGGGCGTAAATGTCGTTTTTATCTTTTGCACTTAACATTTATGTCCTTGGTCCTCCTTTTCGGACCTGGTTCTCATTATAGTGAAAAGAAAAACAAAATTCAAAAGCAAGGGGACAAAGACATCCAGCCATAGAAAAAACCAATGTTACGAGCCTAGGGCAAAACAGATTGGAAAATCCAATTTTCCGTCTTCTCCGGTCTAAGACAAGCAATTCCCTTTACTTTCCTTTCTCTCTGTTTATAATGTTGTCGTTCGACAATCTTCAGGGCAGGGTGCAATTCCCTATCGGAGGTATAGTCCTCAAGCCATATGGCACGACATGGTTGGATTCCATGACCGACGGTATAGTCCGGATGAAAGAAGATAAAAGGCTCTGGGGGTGTTTTCGTTTTTGGAAACAGGTTCAGGGCTTTTTTCTTTTCCCTAAAGTAGAAAGGAAAAAACAGGATGTCTCGAACAAAACAAAACCGCAGCAAGTTCACTCTCCGTGAACAGATAAGGAGAAGGGTAAGGCTCGCCTTCCTTTCCGCACTTGGCTACCTTCTAAGGAGGTTAGGCAAGGTACAGCCTTATCCTCTTCTCCCTTTTCTGGAAATCGAGAGGAGCGATGCTGTCGTATTAGTCGCCTATTCCCTCTATGGCTTCTTCGCCTCCCTTTTTGTCGCCGTCACGAAGACCCTTTTGACTAGGCTCACCTTTGGGCCCGTAGGAAGTCCGATTCCGATTGGAAATAGGACGGCCCTCTTTACTTCCGTCAGGTACTCCTTAATGCTCCTTCTCTGTGATAAGGCCTTCCACCTTTTCGGAAAGAAACTTTGGAAGCGGATTGTCGGTTATGTCTTTGTCACCCTTGGCGTATCTTCAAGGCTTACCTTCCTCAACTGGTGGTTCATCACTCCGACCTACAGGACCTATGGAGCACAGTGGCTTGACTATGGCAGGATAAAGGACAGCATCGGCAACCTTTCCGACAGTGTCGGAGCCACCTTCGATCAGTTCTTCGGAACCTTCAAGAGGGGATACACCCTCTCGGTCATTCTTGCCTACTTCCCCTTCAATCTGCTCAAAGGCGCGCTTGTCTGCTTTGCCTATGAGATCATCTGCAACCGGATTATCTTCCATGTCCTGAAAGGAAAGAACAGGAAGAACAACAGGTTCAGAAAGGCTAGCGACTTTAGCAAAAGGGATGAGGAAAAAAAAGAAGGATAATGAATAAACCAAAGGCCTCCGGAAGGCAATTCTAAAGGCCTTTATTTAAAAAGAATCCCAAGCTTATAATCACATGTGTCTTATGTTTAGCATGAAATTGCTTTGGAAAAGAATTATTTCTTCTTCGAGTTTTTCTCGACCCACGTTCCCTTTCTTTCTGTGGAATCAAAGAAGATAATTCTGTCTGTCCTTTTCTTCAGAAGATCCCTATCCGAGGAAAGAAGGACGACATTCTTGGAATCGGTATAAGATGCCATCAGGTTCCTGAATTTCTCTCTGTCGGAAAGAACCCTGTTGTCCGTAATCCTTAAGGTAGCTCCGTTTTCCAGAAGCAGGTACCGTGCCAGAATGATTTTCTTCTTCTCTTCCCTTGTCAGATTCTTGCCTCGCGGTCCAAATGACTTACTGAACAATTCTTCCCTGCCTAAGTCCTTGATCAAGGATTCATATCGCGATTTTTTCGCATACTCCCGGGAAAAGAAACAGGGTGCCCTTTGCCGGACATAGGAAGCCAAGTCGCTTAGCAAAGAGAACGCTTTAGTTAATGCATCCTTTTCTTCCTTGTTTTTTATCGCATCATAGTCCATGCCGAGGATATCTTTGAGATAAAGGGAGAGAAGAGCTCTCTGCTTAAAGGAATAGATGCTTCCGTCCTTTATCCGGAGAAGGAACTTATTCCTGCCTTCTTGGTATTCTTCCCTTTTTGCCTCATATTCCTCATCGGAAAGAAGCGGTTTTCCGAGTGTCAGATTAAAGGCGGCACCCTCAAAGAAAATGTCATTTGCCGTCGAAGGAAAGCGAATCAAGGCACGGACAAGAGTCTTTCGGATATTCTTAAGATCATGGCCGCCAAGAAGGATTCGCCCTCCGCTTAAACGGATGTCGCCATCCCTCCTCTGCCTGAACTTTTGCCTTAGTACAGGGTCTTTCCTGTATAATCCGACTTTTCCTTTCCTGATGGAAGAGAAATTCCGCCTTAACGGAGGAATATCCCTGTCCCTTGGATGTTCGTCGATTGACACTCGGTCGAAACTTAATTCCCTGGAGAGAGGAATTTTTCCAATCGGCTCATAACTGACCACATCCTTAATCCGGGAATAGAAGGCAGAGAACATCCGCCTGTTCTTAAACGTCGAGGAAAGGGAAGGGATAGGAAGGAAGATTGTGGTGAAATAACTGATTAAGGCAACTAGAGTAGGATAATCAAACTTTGGGTCATAAAGAGCGGAGGAAGGATTCCTCTGCCTGATTCCGAAATAGAGAAGAACGGCGACACAGAGAGCCTCAATCCCTTTGATGGCGGCGTCTTCGATCCTATCGATCTCTTCGGATTTTCTCTGGTGTCCGTCCCGTCTTAGGAAAAACTCCTTTACCCGGTTCTGATACGCGCTCCTTGTCGTATAGGAAAGAATCGTGTTTCGGTCGTCCACGAGTTCCCTGACTTTCGGAGAGAGGGTGTAACCGTCTTCCTTGCCTTTACGGTAAAACAGAATCGAGAAGTGGGTAAACAGGACGATTCCAATAAGGATAAGGACATATCCGCAGAGAGCAATTAGCAGGAAATAGAGAGAATAGACCGCCGAGATGACCCTTGAGGCAATGGCAGAGAGCCTATTAAAGAGAATCAGAAACCAGTTGGCGGCGATGACCTTGCTGATCTGGTCACTGTCTCCGAAGACGGAGGCGGAATAGGCACCCGCCCCTTCCTTACGGATGATTTCCGGATCCTTTTCGGAAAGAGAAAGAATCCTCTCGTTTTCCCTAATTAGGCGGAAACGATAGAAGATTTGTAAATTCAGGACATTGCAGATTCCAAGAAGGATGTAGCTAAAAACCGTGACAAGGATAAAAAGCAGGGCGTATTGCTTTGCCGCCTTATCAAGAAGATTCTCCAGTATCCACTTCTGCCTTAATGGGGAGAGGACATTCAGAAAAGAGCAGAGAAAAGAGCAAAAGCAAAGAAGCACCTCTTTTAAGGCGATTGGCTTATCCTGATAGTGGATGGCAACTTTCAGCAAAGACTCAGATTTTCTTTTTCTATCCTTCATCTGTTTCTGGAAAAAACGAGACCAATAGGAGAAGGCAGGAAAGGTTTAATGCTCAGTCTGATAGTTTGGGGATTCCTTCGTGATTTCAATGTCGTGAGGATGGGACTCCTTCAAAGAAGCGGACGTTATCTGAATAAACTGTCCTTTATCCTGAAGGTCCTTGATGGTCGCTACTCCAAGGTAGCCCATACCCGACCGGATACCTCCGAGAAGTTCGAAAATGACATCGCTCGCGTATCCGCGGTATGGGACACGGCCTTCCACGCCTTCCGGAACAAGCTTCTGGTGTCCGGTCTGGAAATACCGGTCAGCCGATCCATGGGCTTGCTCCCTTGCGGCAAGAGAACCCATGCCCCGATAGACTTTATAGGTACGTCCGCGGTAAAGTTCAGTCGCGCCAGGGGCTTCTTCGCAGCCACCGAAAATCGCACCCATCCTGACGCTGTCGGCACCGGCAGCCAAGGCTTTCGTGATATCACCGGAATACTTGATTCCGCCGTCGGCGATAATCGGACAGTCGAACTCATCAGCCGCTCTCTTCGCCTCCCTTATAGCCGTAATCTGCGGGACACCCATTCCGGAAATGATTCGGGTTGTACAGATGGAACCAGGTCCCCTTCCGACCTTCACGGCATCGGCACCGGCCTTCCTTAAATCCTTGGCTCCTTCATAGGTAGCCACATTGCCGGCAATGATGTCGACCTTCGGGAATTCCTTCTTCAGTTTCTTCAAGGCAAGTATTACGTTCTTGCTGTCTCCGTGTGCGGAATCAAGGACAAGAACGTCGACTCCGTTGTCGACAAGGGCCTTAGCCCGGATCCTCCTGTCCTTGGTGATTCCGATTCCGGCTCCGCAGAGAAGCCGACCATAGGAGTCTTTGGCCGAATTAGGATACTTCCTGATTTTTTCGATATCCTTGATGGTAATCAGTCCTTTTAGGCGTCCCTTGTCATCGACAATCGGAAGTTTTTCCTTCTTGGTCTTGGCAAGGATTTCCTTTGCCTCATCGATGGTTGTGCCGACTTTGGCAACCGTCAGGTTGTCCTTCGTCCTTGCTTCCCCTACCGTCTTGTTCCTATCGGTTTCGAACTTGATGTCACGGTTTGTGATAATACCAAGAAGCCTGCCGTCTTTGTCGACCACCGGAAACCCGGAAACCTTATAGTCGGCCCTCTCCCTTAGACAGTCCCGGAGAGTCTTGTCAACGGTCCTTGTAATCGGATCAGCAATGACGCCGTTCTCGCTGCGTTTGACCTTATCCACTTCCTTGGCCTGACGCTCGACCGTCCTGTTCTTATGGATAATCCCGATTCCGCCTTCCCGGGCAAGGGCAATTGCCCTTGCCGATTCGGTCACGGTATCCCTTGCCGCCGAAAGAAGAGGAATATTCAGGGTGATATGCTTCGTCAGTCTTGCCTTAAGGGACACCCTGTCCGGAGTAATCTCCGAATAACGGGGAAGTAAAAGAACATCATCGAAAGTGATTCCCTGACCGACAATCTTTTCGACCTTGCTGCTTGTTTTTTTCATAACCGTTTTCCTTTCCCGGACATATCCGGATGGTTCTGTTTGATTCTTTGGCGGAGAAATATGGTTCCTATTATAATCCGACTGGACAAAAAGGAAAAAGAAAAGACTGCGGAAATGTACAAAGTCCCTCATCGTCGACCTCAGAATGATGCGATTTTCTTTACCGCAGGTATTAAGTATCCAGGAGGCTTCCTGAATGAAGAGACTATCCGAGTGTCTTTGCACCCATACGATTTATTATTTCTTCCCCTTTTATTTTTTATCCGGACGATGACTTGTGATTTTGCTGACTATTTCATGAAGGGTAGAGCCGGGGCAATAAGAAGAAGGCTTTTTGATTTTCGCTTGCTTCATCGAAAGATCCAAAGTCTGCTTTGACAATTCAAGAGCATGCTTTTCGTTTCCATAGTGCCAGAGCCAATCATAGATTTTTCTATCGTTCTTCAAGTATTCTTTCTTCGTTGCTTTACGAAAGTCTGAAGAAAAAGCGGAAATGCATTTCTTTGCATCCGTGTTTTTCGGCCTTCGTCCATAATAAGCGTGAAAGAAAATTTCAATGCAAGGATTTGACCAAGCAACATGAATGCCTTGCTTTTTGGCACTTATGATGATTTTATCAAAATCTTCTGGGCGATTATCTTTATCAAAAACTATCCAGACTTCCCGCATCCTCGGATCTTCTCTTTTTTCCTTCAATGCACGCACCACAAGTTCTTGTGTGTCAATCTTATCTAAAATCTTGATGCTAATCTTATTTCTTAGGGTTTCCGGAAAAGAATCGCGAAGGCCTAGAAAGTAATTGGATTCCGTCTTCTCTCCGTCGGTTACAATCAGAATATTCTCAAAGAGTTCTCTTCGACACCCTTGTTTTCTGACTTTTTTCCCTGGTTTTCCAAGCCCCATTGGCTATTTTCCTTCTACTTCCCTGTTTGAAAGAACAGGAATTCCATCGTATTTCCCAAGAAGATAGTTTTTTTCAAAACCTTCATCAGACCGTATCTTCACTCCCTTGTCATCTTTGAACTCTGCTAGGGAATAAAGTTCGGAAGCCTGGGTTTTCATATTTTTATTGGTAAAGTAGATTTCATCTCTTCGCAGAATCTTTGCACTAAGCAACCACGGCTCATGGCAGGTGAAGATAAGCTGTGCATGATTGGGATTCTTCTCCTGGGAAAGAAAAAGAAGAAGAATATTCCGTAGCAGAAGAGGGTGCAAACGGGAATTAAGCTCGTCAACAAAAAGGAGGCTTCCCCTTTTGATGGCCTGCCGCAGAAAACCATAGAACCTGAACCTCTTTTTTGTGCCTGCCGATTCGTCATCCCTGCGAAATTCAACTTTTTCGCCATCCTCAGTTAAATGTATTGTATTAACAAAATACTGCTTTTGATTGTTGTCCTGCTTAATCTCTTCTAAGCGGATATCTTTAATAGAAGGTTCAAAGCTTTGCAGGAACGAAACACAGTCAGATAAGATTTCCTTATCGTCTGCTATTCCAAAAGGAAGTTGGTGCTCACGGAAAATCATTTCAGAGAGATTGCCAAAATCGGTCACTAAGGATAAATCAAAGAAATTAAAGACTCTTTTAAATAGATCAACATTTAAACGGGCTCCAAAAGACAATACAAGACCCGTAGAAGGAGTGGAACTTTCCAATGTCGTTTTGATGGAATCCGGAAGCTTTGGAATCATTATGTCAATGTTATCCTTATCCCGCCTGAGGTATTCTTTAACAGAAGAACCCCGTTTAGGAAGCTGATAAAGCCATTCCTTAACAATCCGCTTCTGAAAAATAGAAAACCCATACTGCAGTGTTATTTCTGTTCCGTTAATGCTGTCAGTCAATATCACTTCGAATGAAGAAGGACGGTTTTTGCTTTCTTTGTCGAGGCGGAAAGGAACCGCTTCAGGATAAAGATTAAAAACAGGCTTGTTTCTTTCCAAATCAAGACTCCTAGAAAAAAGCACCCTGAATTTCCTGTAATGGAAAGCATTGAAAGTAAAAGACTTTCCACTGGCATTTGCACCGTAAATAGCGGCCAAAGGAAGAATCTTTTTGCTTCCGATGGTACGAATCTGTTCTTTGAATTCGGTATAGGAAGTTGCTTCGAGACTTAGTGACGCGGCATCTTTGAAAGGACCATAATTTTCAAAATTGAATTGCAGTAGCATGGGCACACCTCCTTTTTCAATATTTTACATGTTTTGAGATTTTTTCTCAATTTAAAGTTGTTAAACGAATTAAACCGACTAATATTTGTAAAATATTTCGAGTTATTTAAATATTTTATCTTCTTAAATTAGGTGGAATCTTAGAATGGATTTTTCCTCACCCAAAAAAGCCAAAATAAATCATCGGAGAATGCCGGCTTCTATCCACTAATTCGATTAACAAAGTGCACAATATCCGTACCGCTTTTGCTCTGTAGTTCTATCCAAAGACCAACAATTAGGATATAGTACAAGTCTGCGTCCCAGCTATTTTTCTTTCCCTGTAAAATCAGAAGAAACGACAAAGGCGGGATGTTCCTTTTCCGCCTTATCCTTGGCAAGCTGCTCAAGGTTGTCCTCTTTAATCCGTTCTTCCTTCTCTTTTGCCTTCCTGTCATAGTCATCAAGGAAGGAGTGATACCCTTTTTCGTCCTTATATCCGATGACCTTATCAAGATTCACCTGACTTGCCGACTTAAAGATATTCTTCTCCACCATCGGGGAATAGGTCTTCCTCAGTTGCTGAATAAGAAGCTTCGTCGCATAGCGCTGGCTTCCTCCGCCACCGTTATCGCAGACTGCACAGTTTTCCGTGAACCGGCAGGCACACTGAATAAAGGAGAGACGGTTCTCTTTCTTAAAGGCGATAATGTCCTTCTCCCGGACAAGATAAAGCGGACGGATTACTTCCATTCCGGAATAATTATCGGAATGAAGCTTAGGAAGCCTAGTCTGGAAGCTTCCCGCGTTCAGCCTGTTCCTTAAGGTCGTCTCGATGACATCGTCATAGTGGTGACCTAAGGCAATCTTATTGCACCCCCATCCTTTGGCAATCCGGTAAAGGGCGCCTCTTCTCCTTTTGGCGCAGAGATAGCAGGGTTTCTTATCCGAATTATTGGCAATGTCAAAGATATCCGTATCCACAATGGTGGCCGGAATCTTCAGCGTCCTAAGATTGTTTTTGATCATCTGAAGATTGATTTCGTTATAGCCAGGATTCCTGACAAGGAACTTAGCCTCAAAAGGAATGTTCGTCCTTTTCAAGAGATGCTTAAAGCAAAGGGCCATCAGCATAGAGTCCTTGCCTCCGGAAATGCAGACACAGATTCTGTCTCCCTTCTGAACGAGCTGATATTCTCTTATCGCTCTGGTAAAAGGACCCCAGATTGTCTTATGGTAGGTCGTAAAAAGAGACTGCTCGATCAAATCGGCCCGGCTTGACGAAGGATCAAGTCTCCTCTTATTCTCCCTGTCGTTTTTTTCACTCATGGGCAATCACCTTCCTTGCCTTGACTAAGGCATTCCTATCTTCCTTGGAGGTTAACGAAGAAAGAGATACACGGAAGGAAGAAAGGGCGCGCTTCTTATCGTGGTAGATGGCCATTAACGGCTTAGATGGTGTATTAGGGACGGAGCAGGCCGATTTCTGTGACACGCAGATTCCTCTTTTGCCAAGTTCCTCTACCCTCTTCGATCCGGAAAAACCATCAACGGAAAGATTGACGATATAAGGGTTTTCTAAGAAGGAGTTGATTTTCACGCCGTTCCTGTCGGAAAGAAGGGAAAGAAGATAGTCCCGGACCTCTTTTGTTTTTTCAAAGCGTTCCTGTCGGTGAGAGAGGGCAATCTCCAATGCTTTCTCCGTCGCCGCAATCAGGCCAAGACAGGGAGTCGAACTGCGGTACCTGGAAAGAGACTTTCCGCCATGAAGCAAAGGGGTAAGGACAATGGACTTCTTTTTGATCAGAACACCGGAGCCAAGCAGACCTCCGAACTTATGTGGGGCAAAGGATATCCTATCAACCGAAGAGAGATCGACGTCGATTTTCCCTATAGCCTGAGTGGCGTCAAGAAGGAAGAACGAGTTTTCCTGTCCGGAGACAATGTGCTGAATTTCCTTGTAAGGCTCTATTGCCCCTGTCTCGCTTTCAACAAGAAGGCAGCAGGTAAGAAGAGGATGCTTCTTCCTTTTTTCCTTCAGGTCGTCAAGCGAGATTTTTCCGTCGCTTTCCGCCTTAAGGAGTTCAATTTCCTCTCCCTTGTCTTTCAGATAGGAGAGGCAGGCATTGACGCTGGAATGTTCGAAAGGAGAAGCAATCCTATATCCAGAATAGGCGTTGTAAGCGCCATAGATTCCTTTGATTGCCCTATTGTTCGATTCCGTCGCCGAAGAAGTATAGATAATCTCATATTCTTGGGGATTTAGTGAAAGAAGGGAGAACCTTTTCGCATTAATCTGTTCATAAAAGGCATAGGCCTCCTTTCCCAAAGGATGAAGGGAATTGGCATTTCCGATAAAATCGCTTTCTGTCCGAATAAAGGTCTCCCTGACCTCCTTATCCGCAGGATAATTCGCCGCATAGTCAAGATAAATCATAACTCGCTTATTCTAACACAGAGGAAGAGATAGTGATAGGCATGGCGCTGTTGTCCACAGCTGCCACAATCAATTAGATTCTTGTCGGAATATCAAAACTCGTTTTATTTTTTCTCCTCCTTAGCTCGGAAAGTCCCCTGCTTTTTATTATATTTTATCTAGAAAGTGCCTTAGGTTTGGTAAATAAAGACTCTCATTATGTATTTTAGAAGAAAGATAGATCAAGAATTGAACCACTGGCTGAAAAAACAGATTTCCAGCTTTATTGGCTAGTATCCGTCAGTGTGGAAAACAGAGACCGTGCATGAATTCGTAAATAGAAATCATTTCCAATCGGTCGAAATAAACTTCTGGACCAACAAGGACTTTCGTTCTAATTTCGAGAACAGCTTGGATGCCGATACAATCCTATCGAATATTTCTTTACGCTTTCCCCACGTTGATTCTGGCTCAAAGCACATATTGATTTTCTTTGATGAAATTCAGGATTATCCAAGAGCAGGAATTTCATTTAAGAATTTCAAAAACGATGACAGATATCTTGTTATCGGAAGTGGTCTTATCTAGGCATCAATGAATCTGGGATTGAGGATGCCACGCCTGCTCCGACTGGATACGAAGGATTTTAAAGAATTTTTATGGGCATGAGGATATCAGGAAAAGCAGATCGAAAACCTGCTATCTTATTTCTATTTCTATGCCAAAAAGCGATACCAGTGAATATTGAGACAAGCTCACATCATATCGAAAATCTTTAATTTAAAGGTTCCCTCTTTCCCTCTTTCCGGTCAGAAGATAGAATTCCAATTCAAGTTTTTTCCAAAGACTTTGGCATTGTTTTGTCTAGGTATGGCATTGATACCTTGGCTGGGATCAACAAAGGGAATTTAGGACAAGGTAAAGGTGCTATTGATGAAGCCCTTGTCTTTGACTCCTTGAGCAAAGCAGAATACGAGCCATATTATTTTTTTAAAGAAAAATGGTTGAAAGATTGGCTTTGTCATATCCTATCATGGTCTTGCGACTTGAGTAGAAACTAACAAATACTTGCCAAGAGAAAAGGATATCTAAAATTTAATCTTGCTTTTCTTCCTCTTCTTCCTTCTCCAGGTTTTCCTTGGCAAGGGAAAGCATCAGCTTGATCCGGTTTTCCTGATTCACCTTCGGAGCGCCGGCATCATAGTCGACGGCAACAATATTCGAATTCGGACAGACCTCCCGGATTTTCCGTAGCCTTCCTTTTCCGGAAATATGGTTTGGAAGGCAGCCAAAGGGCTGGGTGCAGACAATGTTAGGATATCCGCTATGGCAGAGTTCTAGCCTTTCCCCGGTCAGAAGCCATCCTTCGCCCCTTTTGTTTCCGTATCCGTTGATTCCCTTATCGAGTTCCTTGACTTTTTCATACGGGGTAGGGACGGAAAAACATTCATGGCGTCCGATTGACGCATTGAAGGCAAGCTGGATCTTGCTTGCATAGTCAAAGAGCCTCTTACAGACCCTGCCTTTGAGCTTATGACCGCCATAGAGCTTAATGTCTTCAATCCGGTTATCGACTTTAAACAGAATAAAATTCATCCTGCCAGGGAGGTTCACCTCACAGTCCTGCTCCCGAAGGAACTTCTCAAGGTTATTATTGCCTAGTGCAGCATACTTGACATAGATCTCACCAACGATGCCGACCTTGACCCGTTTTTTTCCGTCCTGCTTAATCTTGGCAAAGTCATCGGAAATGGCGTTCCTATTCTTTTCCCTATCCTTGAAGGAATAGCCGGAATGGCCAAGAAGCTGCCTGCAAAGTCTGTCCTGCCACGTCTTGACTAAGGAAAAAGTCTCGCCTTTCCTGACTTCATAGGGCTCGACCTGGTTCTTCAGAACCCTAAGAAGGTCTCCGTAGATGACTCCGGCGAGTAAGCGGCGGATAAGCCCAAGGGAAATCTGGATTCCAGGATTCGGCTCAAGTCCGGAAAGGTTAATGGAAAGAGCAGGGACCTTCTCAAGTCCGGCACGCTTAAGTCCTTTCCGGAGAAGGGAAATATAGTTGCTCGCCCGGCATCCGCCTCCGGTCTGGGAAATCCTGACCGCCGTGTTGTCTAGGTCATACTTCCCTGACTGCAAGGCATGGATCCTCTGTCCTAAAGAGAGAATGGCAGGATAGCACCTGTCGTTCTGAATGTATTTCAGCCCGGTCTGGGCGATTTCGGGAGAGGAATCCGTCAGTAGTTCGGCATTGTACCCATAATGCTTAAAGACCCGCTGAAGAATCGAAAAATGGATGGAAGCCCTCCTTGGGAAAAGGATTGTATAGGTCTTCTTCCTTTTCTTGGTGAACCTAATGCGTCCGTTCTTATCCCGGTAAAAGCCATCCTTGCCTTTCTTATAATAATGGAAGTGGAAAAACATTACCGGTCCCTCTCTTTCTTCCGCAAGGCCTCAAGAAGCGAGCGGATACGGATACGAACGGTCCCTAAATTGGTGACTTCATCGATTTTCACCTGCGTATAGATTTTCCCATGCCGTTCAAGGATGTCACGGACTTCATCGGAGGTAATGGCATCGACGCCGCAGCCAAAGGACACAAGCTGAATCAGCTGCCTGTCCTTAACCTCAGAAACATAGTTGGCGGCCTTATAAAGCCGGGAGTGGTACGTCCACTGATTGAGGACATGGCTAGGCTCAGGGTGCTTTTCCCTTTGGGCAATGACGTCTTCGCTTACCAGGGCGCAGGAATAGCCCCTAATCAGTTTATCGATATCGTGGTTAATCAAGGGATCGACATGGTAAGGACGTCCGGAAAGGACAATGATGAGCCTATTCTTCTTGCGTGCCTCTTCGATGATGTGCCTTCCTTTCCGGAAGACCGTCTTTTCATACTTTCGATACTCCTTATAGGCTGCCTTGGCGGCAGAGAGAACCTCTTTATAGGTAAGATCAGGATAATGGGCTTTCAGGTTCTCATAGGCCTTAAGGGCAAAGTGACTCTTTTCGGAGAGATTGAGATAGTCATGGAGATAGAGGACACCATCCTTAGACAGGGCCTTGACATTGTTCCGGATGACTTCGGAATAGTAGGCGACGACCGGACAGTTATAGTGATTGTCGGTTCCCTTTTCCTTGAAATTGTAGGACATGCAGGGATAGAAAACCGTCTTCACTCCCTTGGAGAGAAGATCAAGGACATGTCCGTGCCTAAGCTTGGCCGGATAGCAGACCGTATCCGAAGGAATCGTCCCCTGTCCTAACCGATACCTCTTTGCACTTGAGGGAGAAGAAAGGACGACTTTAAAGCCAAGGGAATGGAAGAAGGCATACCAGAAAGGAGTCAGCTCATAGAAGCTAAGTCCCATGGGGAAGCCGATTGTTCCCCGCTTGAATTCTTCCTTCGATTCTTCGTCATTATAAGAGCGAAGCAACTTGTATTTAAAATCATAGAGGTCAAGGTCTGTGCTGACCTTCTTCTTGCTGACTGGCTTATCGCAGCGGTTTCCGCCGATGAAGACTCGTTTATCGTCAAAGACGGAGACAGTCAGACGGCAGTGGTTCTGACAGCCCTGACAGGTGATCCTAGAAACCTTACGCTTGAAGTTTTTGAGCTTTTCCCCGGAAATCCTTCCGGAAGAGGGGAGGTCAAGCGACTTAGCATCAAGAGCGGCACCATAGGCTCCCCTTAATCCGGCGATATTGGAGCGGACGACCTCAATGCCAAGTTCCTTCTCAAAGGCACGGAGGACCGCATCATTGAGGAAGGTCCCACCCTGAACGACGACTTTTTTGCCAAGGTCATCCTTGGAAGAGCAGCGGATGACCTTGTAAAGGGCATTTTTGACAACGGAAATAGCAAGTCCGGCGGCGATATCGTTCACGCTTGCTCCGTCTTTCTGTGCCTGTTTGACCGAGGAGTTCCTGAAAACCGTGCACCGAGAGCCCAAGTCGACAGGTCTCTTAGCAAATAGAGCCCTTTTGGCAAAGTCCTCGATGGAATAGCCAAGGGCCTCAGCGAAGGACTGCAAAAACGAACCGCATCCGCTCGAACAGGCTTCGTTCAGGAAGATATCTTCAATGTGCCCCTTCTTTATCCGGAAGCACTTGATATCCTGTCCGCCGATATCGATGACGAACTGGACGTCGGGGAGGAAGTGCTTTGCCGCCTGGAAATGGGCCATCGTCTCCACGATGCCGTGATCGAAGTTGAAGGCGTTCTTGCTCAGTTCCTCGCCATATCCGGTAGAGCTTGCGCCTTTGATAACGGCGTCCTTGTCCTTTTTCTGTTCAATATCCAGTAGCCTACGATGAAGAATGGCGATAGGATCTCCGTTATTCGGTTGATAAAAGGTATAGCGGATATTCTCTTTGTCGTCGATTAAAACCGCCTTTAAGGTCGTCGATCCGGAATCGACACCAAGATACAGAGGGCCTTTGTATCCTTCGAGAGGAAGAACGTCGACATGGTCTCTGTCGTGGCGTTTTTTAAATTCGTCATATTCTTCCCGGTTCTTAAAGAGCGGCTCGATATAGGAGAAGTTCTCCCTGTTCCGGTAGTTATTCACCTTGTCCCTGATGGAAGAGAGGATGACAGGCTTATCCTTCTTGGCGAGCAAGGCAGCGCCGATGGCGACAAAATAGAGGGAGTCTTCCGGAAGAACGCCTTTTACGGAAAGGGTATCGTCAAAAGCAAGGCGGAGCTGTTTCCTAAACGTCAGAGGTCCGCCAAGATACCTGACATTGCCCTCGATTTCCCGTCCCTGACATAATCCGGCAATGGTCTGATTGACTACGGCATAGAAAATCGATTTGGCGATGTCCTCTTTTCTCGCCCCTTGGTTAAGAAGCGGCTGAACATCGCTTTTCGCAAACACACCGCAGCGGGAAGCAATGGAATAAGTCCGTTCCGCCTTAGAGGCAAGAGCGTCCCTCTTAGTGACCGGAACATCCAGAAGAGAAGCCATCTGGTCGATAAAGGCACCGGTTCCGCCTGCGCAGGTTCCGTTCCTTCTGACTTCCACGCCATTGGACAGGAAAAGAATCTTGGCGTCTTCTCCGCCAAGTTCGATGATGCAGTCGGTTTCCGGATAGAAGAGCTTTGTGGTCTCTCTTGTCGCATAGACTTCCTGGTAGAAGGGGAAAGAGCAACCCTCGGCAATGCCCATACCGGCCGAACCGGTAAAGGCAAGATGGACTTCTTTCCTTCCTTTCAGGGGTCCCTCTTCCCTTTTTTGAAGAACTTCGCTAAGTTTTTCACTGATACGTGAAAAATGCCGCTCATAAGAAGAATAGAGAATATGGTTTTCGTCATCGAGGACGATAGCCTTGATCGTCGTCGAGCCAATATCGATTCCAGCAGAAATCATCTTTTCTGTCCTTTACCTTGGTTTTGAATATACACAAACACACTAAGCATTATAGTTAAAAGGGAACAGGGAAACCAAGCATATACTCTAAGAAAGCAGTTTTTTCTTCTCAAGCAGAATGAAAAAAGAAGAAGCCACAGAGGGGATTGAATAAGGGGATTTACGTTCCTTTTTGCCGGAATATGATTTTTAAGTCTGAAAATGGAGGGAAGGAAAAAACCGGAAATGCCTTGTCCATGAAAAGTACTAAGTACTTCAATGCAGGAAAAATTGGCTAAGCATGGTGAGGATGAAAAAAAGAAGCAATAACCAGCAAAGAGTAGGAGCCAATGCAAAGCGCCATCACTATCATATTTTAGAATGCATATGGTATTCTCGTTTTTCCTTAACAGCCGTATCTCAGGACACAAATTATAAAGGAAAACCGTCGGTGCCTTTTTCTCAAATAGTTGGAACGATGATGTTTAATGTTTTTTTGTATACATATTTTAGTTTTATGTTCAGCATTTTTACGATAAAAACATTAAATTTATTTTTTCTTTATTTATGTATTTGAGCCTGATACAATTCTCAATAAGGAGGGCAATTAACCATGGAAAAACTTATCATTAGTATGATGCTTCTTGGATTCCATCTCTTTACGATTAAGCCGAGGGAAAAAGAAATCATTTCGCAAAGTCTTCTTCCATCAGTTAGATTTCTCTCTCAGACGCAAAATCTAATAAAAGAAGAAAAAAAGTTCTGCCTTCAGACATCCAAAGGAAGTTTAGAGGAAGTTTATTATTTGTACGACTCTAACAGCAAGTATGCCGGATACTATCTCGTAGACTCGAATGGAATCATTACAACAATATATCATGGTTCCTTTATGCCTAAATGCCAAGCTGATTTGTCTGATTTGCCCTATCATGACTCTAACAAAGCAACTCCTTCTGCCGTAACCACATCAATGTCAGCTTTTTCAAGCTCAAATCTAGTCTGTCATCCAGATTATCTATTTGAATCAAAAATATATAGTCAATCTGCTCAAAGATACATCACAAAATGTCCCGAATACTTTAACGATGTTCCTGGATACTACAATATTGCTTGCTCTGCCGTTTCCGGAGCCAGGCTTGTTTCATTTTACGATCGATATAGTTCATATGATTTAGTAAATGGATTACTCCCCCTTAATCAAGAGGACAACGAATCCGCAGTTCATAATTTAGTCAAAGAATTAATTTCCGAAAGGAAAACTTCGCCTACAGAAGGAACATACCTTACCAATGAAAAATCTGGATTGCAGTCCTATTTAAATAATCATAACGGTTCCACAATAAAGGTAAATTCAGGAACTGGTTTTAGTTCCTATCAAGACTGGATTTTGACCTCATCCAATCCCGTGCTGTTAGATTTTAGACGAAACGATGGAAAGAGGGGACACACTGTTTTGGGAATCGGATTTTCTATTATCCGTTCAGGAAGCACAAGGCAAAACTATTATATGGTCAACTATAATGCTGCCGACCATTCAAAGCAAGGAGACTATATCTTCAATGATTCAAATTATTATATGGGCCGTTTTTTATATTTGACAAAATAGGAGGACTGCAGATGAAGAAAACCGGATTAATTCTTGCCCTCTTTTTCAGCCTAACTGGATGCAAAGGACAGCAACTAAAAGTCAATCAGTCGAGATACGATGGCGCTAGCGTAAAGCTTTATTATCGTAGTTCATTCGATCCCGCCTATCCGAGCACGTTCAAATGCATCACGCCCGTTACTCTTAGTCCGAGTCTTTCAGAAAAGGTGTTAGACTTTGATGCTTCTGTGCGGCATAAAAAGGACATTAAATACAGGGGCCAGACTGGCGGAGACATATCCAGTTTAATCAAATTTTACCGGCTGAAAATTGAAAAACCGGCAGGTGAAAGCGTAAAGCGTTTCATCTATATATCAGAGAACAGAAAAATCTGCATGGACACCGATGAGGACATAAGTGAGCAAGCGGATTTTGAACAAGGTATGCCCTATCTTAATTACGAACTAAATAGCGGAGAGATTGATACATCGTTTATTGGCGAACTCAAACAGATTGTCGATTCCTCTCCACTGATTTCCGGAAAGGACGAGGATTAACATAGATCAGCGAAGAGAAGAAGAACGTTGGTTCACGATTAAGAATTCGGGTAAATAAAGGCAAGCCTATAATGGCGATGGCCTCATCTATTTTTTATACCAAAGCTGGAGGACAGGACTCCACTGCTGGAATCAAAAATTATCCTCTTCCTTGTCTACCTCTCCTTTTGCCTGTCAGAGCTGGTTTAAGCCCGTATAAGTCCATTGAAAAACCTCTTTTGAACGTGCTAAGTTCAGAAATGCTATTAACAAAGATGGGGAAACCAACTATACACTCTAAGAAAGCAGTTTTTTCTCCTTAAGGAGGCTGAAAAAAGGAGAAAAAGCGGAGGGAATAGAGTAAAAAGATGCAAGTTCCTCCCTACTAGCCAGAACATCTCTGTCTCCTAAAGCCGGAGGCTGTCCGAGAAGAAAATAGTAGGCCTTCCTTTTCCATATGCGATGGGAAAAGACATGGTTATAGCTTCCTAGATAAGTCATCTGGCTCTTTGTGAGGGAATAAAGGGATAGTCCTTCTTCTACCGAAGAAACGTTGATTGGTTCGTATAGCGAGGCAAGGAGGCCATCATCTGCTCTCTTATGAAGAAGAACCTTTCCCTGATAGAGAAGGAAGAAAAGAACATGGTTCTCCTCTTTCTTTTCCTTCTTTTTCCTGCTCTTAGGATAAAGAAGGAAGCTGGAGTGCTTATAGCCAAGGCAGCTTTCCTTGAACGGACAGGCAGAGCATAGCGGCGTGCCTTTTGGAAGGCAGATCATCTCTCCTAGATCCCTAAGTGCCTGATTAAAGTCGCCCGGTCTATCAGGAAGGAAAGGGCGGAAGAACTTCTCGCAGTCCTTTTTGGCGGCTTGGGAAAACGGTTTTGGATATTCCCTAAGCCGGGCAAAGATACGGAAAAGATTGCCGTCCACGGAGACTTCTCTCCCCTGAAAGGCAATTGAGGCAATCGACTTTGAGGTATACTCTCCGATTCCAGGCAATGTAAGAAGCTCTTTTGCACTCTGTGGGATGCCGCGGTGTTCAGAAACAAGTAAGCTCCTTGCCTTATGCCTATTTTTCACACGGGAATAGTAGCCAAGCCCCTGCCACAGCTTTAAATAGTCATCTTCTTTGGCACGGACAAAGTCTTCCCTTGTCGGAAAGGCGGCAATAAAACGCAAATAGTGCTCCTTGACCGCCTCTACCCGTGTCTGCTGAAGCCTGATCTCGCTGACATAGACATGGTAAGGAGTGGGAGACATACGCCAAGGCAGGAGACGGCCCTTCTCCTTATAGAAAGTGAGAAGGGCATCGACTTCCTTCTTGGTCATTCCGTGAAATCGGAAGGCGTCCTATCGGAAAGGACGTCACCAAGTTCCTTGCCGGAAGAACAGATCTTCCATGCTCCGCACTCTTTCCTTTTCTCTTTGTCTCCGTATCCCCAGTCTACCCCAATCCCAAGGATAGAATTTGCTTTCGCCCCTTCCCTGTCAAGATAAGTATCGCCGATCCTGACGGCAGGGAGAGAGGAATCGGTTAGCGACAGTCCCTTGGCAAGGATGTCCTTCTTCTTTGCACAGGTGCCATCTAGGCTTGCTCCGAAAATATCGTCAAAATAGGGTGCAAAGCCAAAATGCTTGGCAATGTCCTTGGCAAGAAAGGCTTCCTTTGAGGTGGCAATATAAAGATGATTGCCATCCTCCTTCAGTTTCTTCAATAATTCAAGGATGCCAGGATAGAGGGAAGCCTCATATTTCCCGCCTTCCTCTCCGTAGAAATGGCGATAGAGGGAGGCCGCCTCGTTTAATCTTTCTTCCGGAACCCCACACCTCCGGAAGCAGTCCAAAAGCGGAGGCCCGATGATAAAGTCAAGTTTCTCATAGGGGATCCTCTTCCTTTTCCTCGCCTCAAGTGTCTTCCTTGCCGAGTGCTTAATCCCAGGCGCAGATTCCCTCAAGGTCCCGTCCTGGTCAAAGAATATCCGTTTAATCATTCTGTTCCTCTCTTTTTCTCAGCCTTTCATCATGCTGTCTTTGTTTCCTCGGTCTGACGATGGAGTCATAATATTCTTCATCATTTGCCTTCAGTCCGAAAAGCGTAATGCATCCACAGATAGTCAGAAGCAAAGCAGGAACGAGGGTAATCCATGCCCGGTAGGCAGTTAAGGAAGCCTCCCTTCCCTCTGTGCTCCTTATCCTTTGATTGACCTTGCTTTCGAAATCCTCAATCGGAGTAATCCTGTTCTCCGCCTCCCTAGCTCCTACGCTGTCGTTCACACTCCTTAGTCCACAGGTAGAGAGGATGACATAGAAGAACATCGTCTGAAGGGAATTGGCGAGAAGGACGGCGAGGGACTTCAAGGAAGAGACAGAGCCGGAACGTTCCTTGCCGGTCTTTGCCTCATATAAATCGGCCGTATCGAAGATATCAAGACAGTTTGTCGCAAAAATATCTCCGTTAAAGAAGGCATAGATGAAAGTCACGATAAACAGGGAGATCTCCCTTCCCGCCTTCCTGCCACAGAAGAACAGGAAGACACAGCTTATGAGGCAGATTGGCCTTGCCCTGATCAGCCTCTGCTTCTTGTTCCTCTTCCGACGCAAAACAGGGTAAAGAAGGTTAGAGAGGATGACTCCGAATCCATAGCAGAGAGAGAAAATAAAGTTGGCTTTTGCACCGTTCCTTAGTGCCCCCTCAAAATGGCTCATTGAATCAAAGGCGCCATATCCATATTCGTAGTAGAAATAATTGGCACAGTTTCCTGTCCTAAGATAGGAAGAAAGGAAGAGAAGGATATGACTGAAGACGGCTAAGGCAAGCTGAGGATATTCTCTCCTCCTTTTAAAGGGTTCGAAAATCCCGGCGATGGATTTTCTTCTCTCTTCCTCCCTTTCCTTAGAAATATAACGTTCCTTCCTAAAGAGAGTATAGAAGACCTGAGAGAGAAAATAGAGGGAGACAAGAATGGCACTTAAGACAATCCTGTTGTGCTTTGAATCGGCTCCGGAAATGGCAGGGGCAATAGCGGCAACAAGGTAGGAACCTATGCCGGAGAACCTAAGGGCGAGAGCCGAAATCCGGCTTCTGACTTTTTCGTCGTAGCTAAGCTGGTTGACCGAGCCCCAATACCCAAGATCGTTTATGGCATAGGTAAGCTGAAAGAAACCATAGCTTAGGACAAAGATGGTGACATAGGTCCATCCGCTTCCGCAGAGAGGAGTGATGTACCTCCTAAAGCAGAAGCCTAAGGTGGCAATCCTTGCACCGACAAACTGATTGGTCCGGAAGCGCCCGAAAGGAAATCTTCCTTTTTCCAGCCAATGGGAGAAGATAATCCAAGTGAAAATGGAAAGTATCTTGGACACCCTGACTCCCCTGGTGATGGCGAAAAACATCTGCGTATACCTCGGATCACCCTTGATGGGAGAGGCTGACTGGACATAGAGGAGCCTGAAGACCGCGATGAATTCCCAGAAGCCGTCCCGGAAAAGGGCGTTTGCCTCGAAGGCAATCTGAATCCCTTTCGGGGCGTTTACGCTCGTGAAGGTCTTGTTCCGGATGGTCATTTTCGTTACCGGATTATTGTAACAGAAAGAAGAAAGGGAGGAGGAAGAAAAGGAAGGAATAACTATTGAACATTTCTTCCTTCTATGAAAGAATAAAAAAAGTGAAACACAGAATGATAAAGAACCTGCTTAATCTAATCAAGGTTTTCTTTCTCATCGTTTGGGGTGGCTTTCTTTATCTGTTCGGGTTATTCCCGTCGGATAGAAACTGACACATTCAAGAGATAAACGAAAGGAAAGAGTGCTTTGAAAAGGTTCACTTCGCTCTTTTTTGAAGAAATTTTCTTTGTTCCCTAACCATAAATAGAAGATAGAACATACAAAGGAAGCACAAAACGAAATATCATTTGGTTAGGTTTAGAATCACGAAAAAAGGCCGCGAAAGGACAGACTCTCTTCCCTTCCCACTTCATTTAAGGACCTTTAAATTCCGCTGACAGACAGCCTTTGACTTAGACAGAATCCAGGGATTTGCCTGAAAATAAAATCCTTTTATCCCTATGGAGCGAAGAAAGAAGCAAAAAACAGTTGCCAATCTTTTCTTTGCATGGTATCATTTATAAGCACGTTTTTTTATAGAGTCAATCAATCAGAAACTATTGGAGGATACTAAGATGTCAAGAGTTTGCCCTGTCACTGGTAAGAAGCCGCAGTACGGAAAGAACGTTTCCCATTCTAGGAGACATACCTGCCGCCGTTGGAACGTCAACCTTCAGAACACCACCGTCGTCATCAATGGCAAGAAGGTCAAGAGGCGTGTTTCCGCAGCCGGCTTACGTACTCTTCGTAAGAACGCTAAGGCCCAGGCCGTTGCCGCCAAGGCCGAGGCTGCCACTTCCGAAGCCAAGTAGTTCTTATCCGATAAAAAGACCGCCTGTCGAAGGACAGGCGGTTTTTTATATCCTGTAAAGTAAGGCACAGGTGCCAAGAAGAAGGAAGGAAAGACACTGGGCAAGGAAGAAGGCCCATTCGTAGAAGGCATAGAAATTCCACTTCGGCTTATCATAATAGATAGTCCCGTTCACTTCTGCCTTGTCCATCTTAAACCAGGTATAGAACTTCGGGTTAAAGAAGCAAAGAAGACCGATTAAGGTAAGAAGTCCAAAGACAACACAGACAGGTGCCTTCATCATGCTTTTCTCTGCGGTAAGAAGGGCTTTTCCAGTCAGGATGCTGATCGACAGCCTAAAAGCGGCATAATCAAAGGAAAGGAAGCTGACGACACTGACTGCCCTTCTTAGCCTAATCAGCCGCATTGACCTATAGTGGAGGGAAAGCATGGTCCTTAAGGACACAAGAAGACTGATTCCTACGGCTTTCCTGTACGGAGACTCGCAGACGCCGAAGAAAAAGAAAGAGACACCGAAGACGCCGGCAAAGAGGGTGGCATGGAAGAAGACACGGACAAGAATGGCTAAGGGCCCTTTCCTAGAAGAATAAAACTCAAAAGGGAAGCTGTTCCGGAAGCTTTTCTTTTCTCCGTTCTTGGAGCCGCTGAAAAAGCGGCAGAAAAGAAGGGAGACGATTCCAAGGAAAGCAGAAAGAAAGAAGCTGATCAGAGAGGGGAGAAGATAAGAACTGTTTACCATGATGCGTTTTTCTTCCTTTCCTGCAGCCATTTCTTCTTGTCCTTGCTCTTTTTATAGGAAGAACCGGCGATAAGATAGTCGGCTCCGTTTCTTAGGCAGAGAGGCCCGGTAGCCGTATCGATTCCTCCGTCGACTCCGATTTGGTAGGAAAGACCTTTCTCCTTCCGGTAAATCGACAGGGCGGAAATCTTTTTCTCGCTTCCCTGAAGGAAGGACTGTCCACCCTTACCAGGGACGACGGACATAACAAGGACGGAAGAAAAAAGAGGAAGGAAGTCTCTAATCTCCTCTACCTTCGTCTCCGGCGAAAGGGCAAGTCCCCTCTTCAAAAGTGGGTATTCTTTCTTTAAGGAGGCAAGCTTAGGCAGATCGCCTAAGGTCCTCGCTTCTGCATGAATGGTAATCTCTCTGATGCCAAGGGAGGCAAAGGAGAGAGCCTTATCGAGAGGATTTGTCACCCTGAGATGGACGTCGAAGGAAACGTCCTTATAGGCAGCCCTCCTTTTTCTCCTCAAGGGCTCGCCAAAGGAGATATCGTGGACAAAGTGCCCGTCCCTGACATCGAAATGGCACTTTCCGATTCCGAGGGAAATCCTCTCCTGCCTGTCGTTATCCAGATGCAGAAAGTCGAAACTCAGAAGCGAGGGCCGGATGATGGTTTCTTTTTCCATTTGTCATTCTCCTTTACTTCGCCTAGTATTTTACAATAATTCGCATAGGAATCCTTGGAAAGAAGATCCTCGTCTAAGGCGGAGAGAATCTTGCATCCCTTGGTCTTCTCTAGGTGCAGACAGTCCTTGAAAAAGCAGGATCCGAAATAGGCGGAAAAACCGGGAAAGCAAAAAGAGAGATCTAAGCTTGTCCTTTCCGTCAAGTCAAAGGAAGAAAAACCGGGAGTGTCGAAGATGAACCCTTCCTCAAAGGGAAGAAGGACGATTTCCTTAGTCGTATGTCGTCCACGTCCGCTTTTGACATAGAGAGAGTCGACCCGCCGTTTGAAGCTCGGATCGATACTATTCAATAAAGAGGACTTTCCAACCCCCGTCTGCCCGACAAAAGCGACAGTCTTCTTACCAATCGCGGTAGACAGAGAAGGAAAATCGAAAAGGGAAGGATGGTGGGCATCAACGAAGTAGACAGGATACCCGATTTTCCGATAATAGGACATCCGCGTCTTCCTCTTTTCCCTCTCTGCCTTTTTCAATAAATCCGCCTTGGTAAGGACGATACTGGCCGAAAGGGAAGAATAATTGATCCTTGATAGAAACTTATCCAGAAGATAGGAAGAAAAATCAGGCTCCTTCAGAGAACAGAGGACATAGACTTCGTCAACGTTGCTCAGCCGTGGACGCTTAAGCCTGTTTTCCCGTTTCCTGACCGAATCGATCCTTCCTTTTCCGTCAAGCGTGACATAATCCCCGATAATGATTTTTTCCCCGGCATAAAAAACCTTCCCCCGGTGGGGATGGACGGAAAGACTACCGTCTTTAAGGGAATAGAGAAGATAGCCGAGCGAGGAAGAAGAAAGAACGCGGTAATAATCCATGTTATCGCTTTTTCGCCTTCTGGGCCTTCTTCGCTTCCTTCCTCAGCTTCTTCTTCTGTTTTTCCTCTTCGCGGCGGGCGCGGACTAGGGGCGAGGAGGAATGGAAAAGCGAATAAAAGAAAGACCTCTTCTTTTCCAGTTTGGAAGGATCCTTCCTGATGGCTTCGATATCCTTGCGCCTGTCATCTGCGCTGTCATAACGTTCCCTAGGATCCTTTGCACAGGCTTTCAGGATGATTGCCTCGATGCAGTCGGGGGTGTTAGGATTGTACTTTTTGACGGAAGGAAACTTCTGATAGACCTGCCTATGGACGATCCGCTGAGGTTCATCGGCATTAAAAGGAACATGGCCGGTAATCAGCTCAAAGAAGGTTATTCCCCTGGAATAAATATCGCTGCGGATAGTCGCCGGATTCCTCTGGCAGACTTCCGGAGCCCTATACTGAACGGAACCGAGGATGGTCGTGGCGGAAGTAATGGAAGAAACCTGAGGAGTGTCCCGGAAAGTGGCGATTCCAAAATCCCCTAGTTTAACAGTCCCGTCAACCGTGAGATAAATGTTCTGCGGCTTAATATCCCGATGAATGACGGAATGATCGTGTGCATATTTGACGGCAGAAGCAAGCTGATACCTGATATCACAGGCTTCCCGGAAAGAGAATTTCCCCCGGGTATTAAGAATCTGACGGAGATTCTGTCCTTCCACATATTCATTGACCCTGTAAGGATTCCCATTATAGGTCCCGACATTAAGAACCTTGACAATGTTCGAGCAATTCAGCGATGCTGCAGCGCGGGCCTCCCGCTCAAAACGGGCAAGGTTCGTCTTATTTGCCGCAGTATCGGACTTCCTCCTCTTAATGGCAACATCATTGTCATTGATAAGGTCGTGGGCTTTAAAAACAACAGCCCTTCCGCCTTCGCCTAAAGATTCCGAAATCTTGTAGCGATCATCGATGATTTCGTTTTTCTGCAAAAGTTCACTCATGGTTCTTCTCCGGATTGGCCGTGATGACAAGGGCGATATTGTCTAGCCCGCCTGCGTCAAGGGCCTCTTTCCTTAATTCTTCTCCCCTCTCTCCGATGGTCGGGAAAGAGGAAAGGACCTTGGCAATCTGTTCATCGCTTACCCTGTTATAAAGTCCGTCTGAACAGACCAAAAGGAAATCATAGTCGTTCTTCCTATTGTATTCTTCCAGATTCGCAATGTTCCGGTTGATACCGACAGCATTAGAAAGATAATTGCGTTGAGGATAGGTCTTCCTCTCGGTCCGATTGATTTTTCCTTCTTTGAAGAGAAGGGCAGCGTAAGACTGGTCCTCGCTAATCTGCTTCAGCCCCCGCTCTTTGGAATAGGTATAGCAGCGACTATCTCCTACGCACTGGACAAGGGTTCCCTTATCATAGATTAGTGCAGCAATGGAAGTCGTTCCCCTCTGGGAATATTCCGGGCTGGAAAGCGACATCCTATAAACCCGCCGGTTAGCCCTCTTCCTCGTCTTTCTCCTAAAATGCTTGGCACGGCGGAGAGTGAAAGGCTTCTTGTACTCGCCAAATGCAATGGCGAAACTGTCTCGTACCATCTTGCTTGCCACATCTCCCTTGCGGTGCCCTCCCCTTCCGTCCGCTACAAGAAGAAGGGTGCCATACTTACTCACGCATCCAAATGTGGCATCTTCGTTGTTTTTCCGGACTTTTCCGATATTGCTTAAAGCAACAATCCGTCCGGCTGTTTCTGTTTTCTCAGTGTTTTCCATATTTTGCTCTCAGTTGTCCGCAGGCAGCGTCGATATCACTGCCGAACTCCTTCCGGATTGTCGACTTGACTCCATGGTCAAGAAGGAAATGATGGAAGGCATCGACATGATAGTCCGGGGACCGCTCAAATCCGTTTTCCCTCACTGGGTTATAGGGAATAAGGTTGACAAATCCATGGGTCGGCCGGATTAAGTCATAAAGCTGCTTTGCCTCTTTCAGGCTGTCGTTGACGTCTTTAATCCTGATGTATTCGAAAGTGACCGTCCGGTTAGCCTTCTTTTCATACTCCCTGACGGTCGGAATAAGTTCTTCAAGCGGATAGGCAGAATTAATCGGCCTGATTCTGTTCCGCAGTTCATCGTTTGGGGCATGAAGGGAAATGGCAAGGTTAATCTGCCTTCCTTCGTTAGCCATCTTCTTGATTCCAGGGACAATTCCGCAGGTGGATATCGTAATGTGGCGGGCTCCGATATTCCTTCCGAAAGGAGAATTGAGGATTCTGACAAAGGAAAGGACATTGTCATAGTTGTCGAAAGGTTCGCCTGTTCCCCTGACGACGACATGGGAAACATGGTCGTCAGGATTCTGCGACTGAAGATAATGCTCGAAATAAAGTACCTGTCCAAGCCTTTCTGCGGAAGTGAGGTTCCGTTTCTTTTTCAAAAGACCCGATGCACAGAAGGCGCATGCCCTATTGCATCCTACTTCCGAGGAAACACAGACGGAATAGCCATAGACATAGTGCCTTAGCACGCCTTCCACCTGTTCTCCGTCGGAAAGACGGAAGAGGCATTTGACTGTCCCATCCTTTGATTTCTGCCTGAGAGACATCGAGGGAAGGGAAAAGTCAAAGTTTTCCTTGAGTTTTTCCCGGAAATCCTTGGAAATGTCGCTCCTTTCATCGAAAGAAAAGGCCCCTTTCCGGTAAAGCCAGGAATAGATCTGCTTGCTTCGATAACTGCTCTGTCCCCTTGCAAGCCTGATTTTGGTCAGATCTTCAAGGCTGTAAGAATAAATCGATGTTTTCATTTCTTGCTTAATAGGGCGATATAACCGCCTTCCTGATTACTCCCATCGGGTATGGAGATGGTTTCCTTGACTAGTTCAAAACGGCCGTTCCTCCCGACAAACTGCTTGACGATATCGCTTGTTTCTTCTTTAAGAAGACCATGGTTGACGAAAAGAAGACATCCTTTCGATTTGACGAATTCGGCCCTTTCCCTTAAAGAAAGAAGCTGACGCTTCTGGCTGTCCTTTAAATCATCAGGGGTGAGAGAAGGGAGAAGCCATGGCTTCATTCCAACACATCCTAAGCCGACATCTTTTCCAATTTCAACCGATAAGTCAAAGGAATCATAGGGGTAATATGTTTTTAGCAGCTTGCTTTCGCAGTTAAGGATTGTCACATTCTGCAGGTCAAAAACCTCCACATTCTTTTTTGCCGAGGCAAAAGCATGACCATAACAATCGACTATCCTTGTCGGCTGATAGTCATCCTTCCTGGAAATGGCAAGAGGAAGGAAAGAGAAGGAATCATTCCTTCCGTTCCTTAAGACCTTAGGGGAAACCTGTGGAAGCTCAGGCAAGGAATAGGCAGTAAGCTGCAAGGGAGAACAGGGATAGAGTTTTTTCTCAGCGGCCACGTCCTGATGCAAGGGAGAGGAAGAAGAGAAAAGCGGATAAGGGCCAACGTCCTTTTCCTTTTTCAGGGAGGAAGGAAGGCTATTCTCTCCCCTTGCGGAATAATAGAAGAGTGGTTTTTTCCGCCTGGAAGAGAACATGGCAAGGGTACGGCTGGCTCCGAACTCGGCATCGAATCTCCGGAAAAGGAACTCGGGCCTTTCTAGCACTAAGGAATTGTAATAATAGGGGGAAGACTTCACCTCCTCCGGGATATGGAACGGATGAATTGTAGAATCAATCAGGACTTTCCTATTTTTCTGGCTATCTCCGCTAAGCTTAAGCCGACAAAAGACGTCTTGATACTCGGCAGAGATTTCTTCTTTCCGCAAAGAAGAATAGCGAAGCTGGGAAAGGGTGACCATGGAAAGAATAAATTCGCTGCTTTCGTAGTCGTATTGGCTAAGAAGATCAGAGCATTCGAAGCGAAGGGAAAAGAAGTGACGCAAAAAAACATACGCTTCCTTTTTTATCTCCGGCTCATCGCTTGGGGAAACAAGGGTGTCCTCCTTTGCCTTGATAAGGGCGGAAGAAAGGTTCTTCTTCTTGAAGAGGATTTCGTTAATCCTCGTAAAAACAGGGAAAGATATATTCATAAGATTATTATAAACAAAAACAGGATTTAGAGGATAGTTTCCTCTCCCACAAGGAGAAAGGCTAGTTTTTCCTCTCCCTTTGATCAATCAGCCGGGCAAAATGGCCATTAAGATCCCTTGCCTTCTTGTTGTATTCCTTCAGTTCGTTGATCTTAGACTCATAAATAGCGACGTCTTCCCGCCCAAGTGCAGCATCATTGACAAGGAAATAGGATCCGACAAGGTACTGCCGTTTCCGAAGAAGGAAGGAAAGTTCGTTCCTGTCTTTTACGGATATCCCTTTTCCGGAAAAGAAGGCAATCAGATCATCGGCAGATAGGCCTTGGGAAGAAGAAAGATAGGTCTCCGCCTTTGCCTCCGCACCGGAAACAATGCTTTCCTTAGTCTGATAGGAAAGCCGGTGTTCCTCTTCTTCCCTTAAGGCAACAAGGCGAAAAGAAGTCTTGAGAAGATATTGGCTAAGCTGGACAAAACGGCCGGTAAGAAAGGTGATGTTTTCCAGATAAGTCATGATGTAAATCTCCTTAGTCGAAAAAAGCCCATCATAAGGTGGGCTTTTCCGTTTTCATCGCAAGAAACCTATTCGGCTTCTTTTGCTTTGACGTCAAGTACCTTCTTGCCGTTATAGAAACCGCAAGACGGACAGACATGATGCGGACGGATAGTCGCTCCGCAATTCGGACAGGTATAGGTATTTACAGCCTTAAGCTTGGTGTTCTGACGAACCTGACCCTGTTTTGCATGACCTCTTCTTCTAGTTGGGACTGCCATAGTTAATCTCCTCCGTTAAAAACAGCTGAACAAATGCATTGGATATTATAAGCACAAGGAAGAAAAAAGTAAACAGCAAATAGGAAAAATCAGGATTTTCCTCGTCGTCCTTTCGCCTCCCTTCCATCAAGGGTATTTCCTATCCCCCTAGGGGGCAGGAAGAGTGTTTTTTCTCCTTTCTGCAACTAAGGAATTCAAGCAAGGCATGGTATAATATTATTAATCCGGAGGTAAGAAAATGGTCCGAATCAAGGACATCGCCCTACGCTGCCATACTTCAGTCGCAACAGTTTCAAAAGCTCTTCATGATTCACCTGAATTATCCCCTTCCACCATAGAAAAAATCAAGCGTACCGCGAAAAAAATGGGCTACGTTCCAAACGTCTATGCCCAGGCCTTAAAGCTGAAGCGGTCCTATTCCATCGGTGTCGTCTTTTACGATTCGACGACAAAGGGCGGCCTGCGCCATGAATTTTTCTCTGGAATCCTAGAGGCAGTGAAATCAAAGGCGGAGGAAAAGGGATATGCCATCACTTTTCTCTCCCGGAACAAGCCCGACTCCCCCCATCAAAGGACCTACCTTGAGGCCGCTCAATTCCGGAACAGGGATGGGATAATCGTCGTCAGCGAAAGCTTCACCGATCCGGAAATCGTGGATTTAGTCCATTCCCCTATTCCCGTCGTTACCATTGATTACCTCTTTCCGGGAAAGACAGCCGTTAGGTCGGATAACTTAAGCGGAACAGGCAAACTCGTTGATTATCTTGCTTCCCTTGGCCATAAGAAGATTGCCTATATCCACGGCGAGAGGACAGACGTCACCGAAAAAAGAAGGCAGAGCTTTAAAGAGGCAAGGAAAAGAAACGGACTTCCCATTTTGGCTGGCAGGGTAAAGGAAGCCGCCTACCATGATCCGAAGGCTTCCGGAAGAGAAACGAAGCGGATTCTCGCCCTCGGCGAAATGCCGACCTGCATTCTTTATCCAGATGATGTCTCCATTCTTGGAGGAATCACGGCCCTGACGCAGTCTGGAAGGAGAATACCGGAAGATATATCCGTTGTCGGATATGACGGAGCGGAAATATCGCGGATTTTCCGCCCTAGGATCACAACTTGGGTCCAGAACTCAGAAGAATTAGGGACTAAGGCTGCAGAAGAACTGATTGAAAATATCGAGAATCCGGATTCCTATACCCCAAAAGTCATTAACATCACTGGCGCCTTGCAGGAAGGTGCAACCGTCAAATCAATCAAATAAAGGGCGGGGTTTCGCCCTTTTCTTAATCTGTTTTTTTCTTCTTCCTTATCCTCTCCTGGTAGAAGTAAAACGAATCTTTTTTTATTCGTTTCAATCCGTTTTTATAATCAATATAGACAAGGCCAAACCGTTTTTCTTCTCCTTCAGACCATTCGAAATTGTCAAACAGCGACCAGTAGTAATAGGCACGGATAGGAATCCCACTATCAATGGCGGAGGATAAAGAAGAGAGGTACTCCCGGATATACTCTTTCCGTTCTCTGTCATGGACTTTTCCTTCGGCGAGGGAATCCTGATAGCATCCTCCGTTTTCGGTTATCCGAATAGGAAGGCCATAGCGCTCATACCTAAAGAGAGATCCATAATAAAGGGAAAGAGGACGTTTTTTAAGCCAGGGAAGAGCGGAGTCTTCCCCTTTCCGCCCATTGGCTTCCATTAGGTTTCCTTGCTTATCTAAGTCATAGTATGTCCCAGTATAGATGTTGCAATCGATGGTCTCTGGTCTGGCTTTTCCGATCCTTTCCCTGTCCCCTTGCCTGACAAACGATGGGAAGGCAGGCCTGACCTCTTGGTATCCCACAGGATAATGTCCGAGGTAGAGAGGGTCTCCATAGATGGAATTAGTGTAAAATTCTTCTGCGCAGTGAGGAAAGGAGAAAAGCTTTTTCTTAGCCTTTTCCTTTAAAAGAGAATCATCTCTGACCGGGATAGGGACGTTAAACGTGTTAACGAAGGACACCTTCGCCTTTTTGTTGACGCTCTTAATCCTAAAAGAGGCAAGGGCATGACAGAGAAGGACATGATGTGCCCTCCGGCCTAGTTCCTCATAGGTGGCGGTCAGATTCGGAGCATGTCCGCCGTGATGATACCCAAGGTAAAGAAAACACTGTGGTTCGTTAAAGGAAATAAAATCATCCATGACTGGCGCAAAATAACGGGAAACGACCCGCCTAAGATTTTCAAAATCATGGAGGACAGAGCGGGGGAGAAAGCCCCCTTTCTTCTCTAGCCACCTGGGCCTGTCCCAGTGATAGATGGTCCTAACCGGCTTCCTTCCCCGTTTTTTGATTTCCTCAATCAGGGAAAGGTAGAAACTGACCCCCTTCCTGTTCACGCTTCCGTCTTCCTTCACGACTCTTGTCCAGGCGAGAGAGAAGCGGAAGTCATCCAGGCCCAATTCCCGGGCTAGGTCAAGATCCTCCCGATAGCGATGATAAAAGTCAATTGCCCTGTCCCCGTCTGTCCCATCGAGAATATTTCCTTTCTTATGGGAATAGACATCCCAGATAGATAAGTCCTTGCCTCCTTCCTTGCATCCGCCTTCCACCTGGTAGGCGGATACTCCTGCGCCAAAGGAAAAGTCCTTTGGAAACATCTTTTCAGCCTTTCACCGACCCGGCGGTCAGGTTCTTCAAAATGCCACGGGAAAAAACAAGGTAGATAATCAGCATCGGAAAGACGGCGATTGCCATCAGAAGATAAATCTGTCCTAGATCAAAGACCGAAGGATCGGAATTCTTCAGATTGGCGATAATCAGAGGAATCGTACGGACGGAAGAATCTTTTAACAGCATAGCAGGCCTGAAGTAATTATTCCAGGAAGCGACAAAGGCAAAAATGAACTGGACGGAAATGGCCGGTTTAAGGATAGGAAGGACAATCTGATGGAACGTTCTAAGCTCGCTTGCCCCGTCCACACGGCTAGCTTCGACGATTTCGTAAGGAAGGACGGATTCAAGATATTGTTTCCTGTAGAAATAGACGGACGGGGTGCAGATGGCAGGGACGATGATGAGCCAGATTTGGTTATACAATCCCCTTTTAGCACAGATCCTGACAAGCCCCATGGCAGAGACCTGAGTCGGGATCATCCTGATGGCAAGGATGAAGGCGGCAATAAATTTCTTTCCCCGGAAGTTATAAATATGAATCGCATAGGCAGTAAGTGCGGAAAAATAGACAGTCAGGATAGCCGAGACAAAGGAAATCCAGATGGAATTGACTAAGGCGGTACGGGTAGGGATGTGGTCGTTTCCCCTCAATCCGTTCCAGTTCTGTGCAAGGGACCCTCCGAACCAAAGGGAAAAACTGTTTTTAATGTCAGCGTTGGAGCGTGTCGCGTTGACAAGAAGAATCCAGAAGGGGAAGAGGCAAAGAATGGTTAAAAGGATAAGAAAAATGTAAACGAATGTGCGCTCCGTATAGAGAAAAGGCTTATCGGATTTCAGCTTTTTGGGCCGTTTCAGCCCTGCCTGAAGCAGTTTTCTGTTTTCCATTATCGGCTTACCCCTTTCCTTTCTTCCCGTTTTCTTTTTTCATTCTCTGCCTTAGCTTCAAAGCGAAGACGTTTGTTCTTTGACCGCTTTTCCCTTTTTTCCGAATTCTGGTGCGGGACCCTGAACTTAAAGACAATCAGGGAGAGAAGACCGGTTATTACAAAAAGCCTGATGGAGACTGCACCTGCTTCACCATAGTTATGCTTTTGCTGAACAAGGTTAAACAAATACATCCTGATGGTCCTGCTCTTTGCCTGGACTCCGCCGGTTCCGGAGGTGAAGATCTGGGCGGCATCAAAGAGTTGGATACCACCAATCATCGAGGTAATCAGGAAGTAGACAAAGATTGGCCTAAGAAGCGGAAGAGTAATTTTCCAGAAAATCCGGAACGAGCTTGCCCCGTCAAGTCGGGCAGACTCAAAGAGGGATTCATCTATACCCATAATTCCAGACCTGAGAAGAATGGATGTGTTTCCAAACCACATGAGGAAATTGATTAAGGCGATAATCACTCTCTGCCAGGCGGCGCTTTCCCTGAATATCACCGGAGTCGAGACAATCTTCATCGCCTGAAGAATCTGATTGACCGGTCCGCCCTGGGAGAAGAACTGAAGGAACATGTATCCAAAGGCGGAAGCCATGACAAGATTCGGCCTATAGGTAACCGTCTGGAAGAACCGCTTTCCTTTCAGCTTCAGTCGCTCGGAAGTAAAGAAGAGGGCAAGAAGGAGGGAGCAGATTACCTGAGGAAGGAAACCGATAATCCAGATAATCCTTGTATTGCCCCTGTATTTCCAGAAGTTAGAATCCGGTCCAAGGATTACCTTGAACCTATCAAACCCTGCAAAGGAAGGACCAACCGTATTCAGCCCATCCTCATAATAGTTGCAGAAGCCGTAGATAAACGTCGTGATAAGGGGAATAAACTGGAATACGAGAAAGACAAGGGCAAAAGGAAGAAGAAACCTATAGCCATAGCGGGCATAGGATATCCTCTTATGCTTTTTGCCGTTCCGCTTTCCGCATAATGACAATTGACTATTCTTTGCCATAACTTTTCTCCTAGAAATAAGCCTTTTCGGTTTTTTCGTCGAAGAGGTGGCAGTGGGCTAGATTCCTGCAGAAGCTGACTTTATCTCCGTGGGAGAGGTGTTTATCGGAAGGGAATTTGGCAATCGTTTCCTGATAGGCAAAATCGGTATGGACATAGTATTCGTTCCCAAGAAGCTCCGCTAAAATGACATTGGCCATCACTTTTGTTTCCGGATAGAGACTGGCGTGATATTCATCTGCAATAAAGATATCTTCAGGACGGATTCCGAAAATGGCTTTTTCCGGAATCACCTTCCCCGCTAAGAGTTCCTTTGGAAGAGTGAGGGAGAATCCGTTAATAAAAGTAATCCGTCCGTCTTTATACCTTACAGGGAAGAAGTTCCTTGCCGGGGAACCGATAAATCCAGCGACGAACTTATTACAAGGATGGTTGAAAATATCGATCGGAGTCCCAATCTGCTGGACATAGCCGTCTTTCCTGATGACAATCCGGCTCGCCCTAGTCATAGCCTCCGTCTGATCATGGGTGACATAAACGGTCGTTGCCTTAAGCTTATCATGCAACTTGACGATCTCACTGCGCCTTTGTACACGAAGTTTTGCGTCCAGATTGGAGAGTGGCTCATCCCTTAGAAGGACCTTGGCGTGTTTGACAATGGCCCGGCCAAGGGCGACACGCTGTCTCTGACCACCGGAGAGAGCCTTAGGCTTCCGGTCAAGAAGAGGAGTAATCTGCAATATCTTTGCCGCTTCCATGACCCGGCGGTCGATTTCATCTTTCGGAAGGCGCCTGATATGGAGAGGGAAGGCAATGTTGTCATAGACGGACCTGTGGGGATAGAGAGCATAGGACTGGAAGACCCTGGCAATATTCCGGTCCTTCGAAGCAACGTCGTTCCTGAATTCATGGTCGATGTACAAAGTTCCCGATGTAATATCCTCTAGACCGGCAATCCTACGTAGGGTAGTTGACTTGCCACAGCCAGAAGGACCGACAAAAACAATAAACTCATTCTGTTTGATGTCGATGGTGAAATCATGGACCGCATGGAAGCCATTATCGTAGACCTTATTAATATTGTGCAAGGAGACATAGGCATCCTTGGGATCAGGATTCTTGTCTTCCTTGTCCTTCTCTAGGGCCAGGGCGATTTTCTTCTTTGCCTCTTCCTTTCTTTTCTTCTCCTCCCTTCGGTTTTCCTTAAATCGGACAAAGAAATTCTTCCGCTTTTTCGTCTCTTCCCTTATCGTTTTCTTTTCTTCTTCCATGGTTCGTTTCTCCTTTTTCTCTCCACGTGTTATAGAATGATTTTAACCGAGATATTCTTTTCCTGCAGCAGAGGAATAAGATTTCCTTCGATTTTCTTTCCGTTGACCAGAATCTTCTTTTCTTCCAGGCCTGAATTATCCCTTTCAATCTGATAAAGACGCCCTCGGAAAAGACGCTTCACCCTGACTCTCTTCCTCTCTTTCGGAAGGCAGGGATTGATTCTTAGCCCGTCATAATCAGGCAAAACGCCAAGAATTCCCTGACTTAAAGCAACAAAGGACCAGGTCGCCGAACCGGTCAGCCAGGAATTCTTGGCCTGGCCATATTTTGGCGAACTCCGTCCGGCAATCCTTTGGGAATAAACATACGGCTCACTCTTATGTACGTCTGACTTTTCTTCGATATAGCTAGGGGCATTGCGCTTATAAAGATCAAACGCCTTCTCGTTCTCTCCTTCCTTACAACAGGCCAGGATGACCCAAGGGTTGTTATGATTGAAAACAGCCCCGTTTTCCTTTACCCCTTCTGGATAGGAAGAAATCTCCCCTAGTTCGATGTGGTAATGGGAATAAGGCGGATAGATAATCTCCCTTCCATAATCATCGAGAAGATACTTAAAACAGGCTGCTATCGCCTTCTTTCCAAGCCCAAGTTCTTTTCCAATTCCTGCCATTGTACAGAAACCCTGTGGCTCGATATAGATTTTCCCCTCTTCACAACGAGAAGAACCGACTTCATGGGAATAGGCATCATAGGCGCGGAGGAAATAACCCCCATCCTTGTCGAAGCCATATTTCACCACAGCCTCCTCGACTTTTTCCAGAGCGGCTAAGACTCTTTTTCCGTCTTCTTCCTTTCCGATTTTTTTGGTCAGGGAGACGAATTCTCTTCCGTAAAGGGAGAACCTTCCGGCGATAAAGACCGATTCAGCGACATGAGTATCCTTGTTCTCCACTGTCTGGAAGGATTCTCCGTCCTTGGAAGAGAAACAATTGAGATTCAGGCAGTCATTCCAATCCGCTCTTCCGATAAGAGGAAGGCCATGGGGTCCAAGGTTCTTCCTTGTATGCTCAAGAGAAACAAGAAGGTGGTCATAAAGAGGCTTTTCGCTTCCTTTCTCATTATCAAAGGGAGTCGGATAATCAAGGATGGAGTAGTCGCCGGTCTCTTTAATATAGGAAACCGTGGCTGCCACAAGCCAGAGAGGATCGTCGTTGAACCCACTTCCAATATCGGCATTCCCTTTTTTATCAAGCGGCTGATATTGATGATAAGTCGAGCCATCCTTAAACTGAATAGAGGCAATGTCAATAATTCTTTCTTTTGCTTTATCCGGAATCCTGTGGACAAACCCTAATAGATCCTGGCAGGAATCACGGAATCCCCTTCCTCTTCCTGTGCCAGTTTCGAAATAAGAAGCAGAACGGGACATCCTATAGGTGACCATGCATTGATACTGATTCCAAAGATTGGCCATGCGGTCAAAGCGGGGATCAAAAGTAGATACCTGGAAGTGGGAAAGTAATCCATCCCAGTACTCTTTTAGTTCCTCTTTTGCCCTTTCAACCTGTTCTTTGGAAGAATACTTCTTCTGCCTAAGGTAGGCTTTTTCTTTATTGATGACATTCTCGTCGATGAATTTTTCTTCCGGTTTGTTTTCCACATATCCAAGCCTTAAGACAATACTAGTCTCTTCCCCAGGCTTGAGGATAATGTCATAGCGGTGCGAAGCCATGGGGTAATAGTCATGGACTATGGAAGCGAAGCTCTTCCCTTCCCTGACCGCCTTAGGACGGTCCCATCCGTTCTCAAGGCCTAAAAAGACATCCCGGTCAGTATCAAAGCCATCATGTTTTCTCGAGCCTGAGAAGAAACAGAAATGGTTTCTTCTTTCCCGGTACTCTGTTTTGTGGTAAATCGCATATTCGTCGACCTCGACTTCAGCTAGGTTAAGATTCCGTTGATAATTATTTGCATCGTCGACAGCATTATAGAGACAGAACTCGACATCGGCATAAAAGGAAAAAAGTTTTTCCTTATCAGACTTATTTTTAAACTCAACTATGTTGACTTCGCAGTCATCATGGAGCGGGACAAGAGATGTGACTTTGACCAAGAGAGAATTCTTTTCCCCCTCCCTAATCGTATAACTAAAGCCATGCCGGCAACAATAGAAATCAAGGGGAGTCTTGCACGGAAGATATCCCGGATTCCAAACTTCTTCCCCTTCTTTAATATAGAAAAGTCGTCCGGAAATATCACGTGGGACATTATTGTATCGGTAACGGGTGAGCCGTCGCAACTTAGCATCCTTGTAAAAGGAATAACCGCCGAGAGTGTTAGAAATCAAAGAGTGAAAATCGTTGACGCCAAGGTAATTAATCCAGGGAAGAGGGGTATGCGGTGTCTGGATGACATACTCTCTTTTTTCATCATCGAAGTGTCCGAATTTCATTTGTTTTCCTCCCATTTCCGAAAACGTTTACAGCATTTAATCGAAAACGTTTACGCTTATCAAAACTATACTATCGTGTTTTTTTCCTTTTTTCAACTAAAATTTGTTTTTTCACAGAATATTCCTTATTTTATCGGCTTTTTTTATTTATTTTTTATTGGATAGGCAAAAAAGTTTCAAAATTTAGTTGACAATATTTTTTCGGATTGTTAAACTACTATCGAAATCGTTTGCGAAAGCCCTACCATAAAGGATTCAAATTGAGCCTTAGGCAATCGGACCGATGGAAACTGCATTATTAAACGGAGGAAAGAAAGGATGAAAAAGCAGATTCTCAGTAGGTTAGTCTTAGCCGCATCAGTCGCCGGATTAGTAGGTTGTAAGAAGGACAACTCCAAAGTCGTCAACATCCAATGCTGGAATGATGAATTCCAGAATCGGCTGCTCGATTATTACACCGGATGGAAGCTTGGTGAAGACGGGAAGCCCGTTAAAGAGAGTGATGGTACTTATCGTCTGAAAAACGGAAATCGCGTCAAATTCGTTATCACCCCTAACGAAAACAACGGATATCAGAACGCCCTCGATACCTTACTGAAAAATCAGGCGAGTGCAAAGGCCGATGACAAGGTTGATATCTTCCTCAGGGAAGCAGACTATGCTCTGAAATATGCAAACAATGATATCACTCTAGACGTCAAGAATGATGTCGGTCTAAGTGACAGTGATCTAGCTGACAGGTACGACTACACCAAAGTCATCGCTACCGACACCCGTGAAGGGAAAGGCGGTGCATTGAAAGGTGTCTCCTGGCAGGCCACCCCTGGACTCTTCGCCTATCGTACTGACTTAGCCGAAGAGATACTTGGAACTTCCGATCCCAATGAAGTCCAAAGCAAAATCGATACCTGGGAAAAGTTCGATGCCGTTGCCGCACAAAGGAAGGAAAAGAATCATTACAGGATTTCCGGATATGATGACGCCTATCGTCCCTTCTCCAATAATAGGTCGACTTCCTGGGTCAAGAATTATGATAATGACGGAAATCGTGTTGTAACCTTAGACGGAAAAATCAAGGATTGGATTAAACAGACCAAGACATATACCGACAGCGGTTATTCTCACAAGACCGTCCTATGGGACAATGACTGGGCAAAAGATCAGGGGCCGGATGGGAATGTCTTCGGTTTCTTCTATTCCACCTGGGGCATCAACTTTACCCTAAAAGACAACTCTCTGGAAACAGCCATTAATGAAGGCGGAAAGTATGAAATCGGAAACGGCCTATACGGAAAATATCGTGTCGTCCGCGGACCGGCAAACTACTATTGGGGAGGAACATGGATTTGCGCCGCGAAGGGGACAGACAACCTTGAGGACGTCAAAGACATCAGGAAGGTTAGGACATGCGACAAGGATGTCGCTGAGAAGATTACCCGCGGAACGGAAGATTACACGAACAACAAGTCAGCCAGGCATAAACTGGCCACAGACAGCAATTACAAGTCTGATTTCCTTGGCGGACAGAACCACATTGCCCTGTTCGAACAGACTGCTGCCGACCTTACAAGGAATGCCATGTCAGACATCGACCAGACCTGCAACGAAGGCATCCAGAACGCCAGGCATGACTATTTCGCAGGAACGTCGACTTTCTCTGCCGCGGTAGAAAAGTTCAAATCCACAGTCAGAGAAAAGGCAAACAAAGTCGTCTTCGACGATACCTTCAACGCCTTATAAAGAAGTCTAACCAGACTCAGATAAAAAGCGGCTGACCTCCTGCAGCCGCTTTTTCGATTGAATAACAAAAAGAAAACAACTAGAATAAAGACAATTTCTTTTGGGAAACGACGCGTAAAGTACTGTCCCCTTTGGAGTGCGGGAACAGGCGAAGGCAGACTTCCTGCCGCGGTGTCGTTTCCTCTCCGGGCAAAAAAGAAAGAGACAGCCTCCGGAAAGTGTGCCGAATGAGAAGATATAATGCCGTATACCGCCTAAGCCTTGTCTCTGTCTTTTCCGCCCTTTACCTGATTCTCGCTAAGCTCACCATCAGTATCGGCGGTGCACAGCTTTCTTTTGCCTCCTTAAGCCCAATCTTCCTCACGACCTGCCTCTCCCTGCCGGAGGGACTAAGGTGTGTCTTCATCGGACAGATCCTCGGCGAAGTCTTCTCCGGAACCCTCACCCCGACTACGCCTTTATGGATCCTTCCTCCAATCCTCCGCATCCTCCTTGTCGGCCTTGTCAGCGTTTATTATCGGAAGAAGAAGGATTCTTTGTTTCTTCATCCGGTTATCTACTTCTCCGTCCTGCTCCTTGCCTCCTTATTCACCTCCCTTGCCAATACAGCAGTGGAATTCCTTGATGCCTTAATCAGGGACTATCCTCTTGCCTTTGTCCTAGTCCGGGTCATCAAACGGATTCTGATCTCTCTTCTTACCGCGGCTATTATCGGTATAAGGAACATTATTCTAGCTAAGTCCTATTTCCGCTATGCAAAAAAAGACGGCAGGGAAGACCCTTTTAGCCGGAAAGCACGATTGACCAAGGGGCTGAAAAAGTAGAAAAGCCCGGCGGGAAGCCGGGCCTTTTTGTTTCTACTTCCAGTCGACGGAATGGTACAGCTTGAGGTACTCTTCCGCTGACTTCTTCCAGCTGAAGTCCCTCCTCCTTCCGTTCTTGATCCTTTTGTCAAGGCTTGAGGCATGATAGAGATTGCAGGCATGATAGAAGCAGTTCACCAGTCCGAAATAGTCATTGTTGGAGAAGACAAAACCGGTTGCCTGTGCACCACGGGAAAGGTCAATGACCGTGTCATTGAGTCCTCCGACATTGGAAACAAGAGGTATCGTGCCATAGCGGGAGGAAATCCTTTGGCTCGTTCCGCAGGGTTCAAAGTAGCTTGGCCTGAGGAAGAAATCTGCGGCAGCATAAAGAAGATGGGCGAGATTCTCGTCATAACGTTTGACTAAATACACTTCCGGAGTGGCAAAGGCACGCCGCAGGACCTCGTTCTCCCTTTCTCCCGTTCCGATGATGATCCTTCTTGCACCATAGTTTTTCAGATGGGGGAAGAGATCAAGAATCCGTTCGACGCCTTTCTGGGAAGAGAGTCGGGTGATGGCCGCGAAGAGAGGGCCTTTGAAATCCTGCTGCCAGTTCAAGGCCGAGAGAATGGCTTTCTTGTTCTCCCTTTTTCCGGCTTTGTAGTCATTGGTAGAATAGTTCCTCTTCAGGATAGGGTCCGTCCTTGGATTCCAAATATCGACATCGAGCCCGTTGACGATTCCGCAGAAGTCATAATGCCGACACCAGTCGATGATGGCCCCTATCCCGCCAAAGCCGGAGTGGTCTTCCAAAAGCTCCTTGGCATGGGTTTTCGAGACCGTGTTAATCTTATCGGCGGACATGATTCCAGTCTTCAGATAATTGAAGGAATCGCCAAGGCGGCAGAAACCGGAATCATAATAGCCAAGATCGAGATTGAAGAAGTCGGAAACATCATTCCGCTTTGCCCAGCCCTGATACGCAGGATTGTGAATGGTAAGGAAGGTCTTGATCTTTCGCGGATTATAACTAAGAAGAAGAGGAAGCACGGCACTCTGCCAGTCGTTGCAATGGACGACATCATAATCGTTATGACGGGTGATAAACGTATTTACCGCCCTGATGAAGCAGGCAAAGCGCTCGGTATCGTCACCATATCCGTACCTGTTATCCCGGTCGAATCTGTCCCTGGCGGTAAAGTAGAACTTGACTCCGTCTCTTTCCGTCTTAAAGACTCCACAACCCTGAGTCCGCCAGGACCTTTTGAAATCGAACTGATCGTAAAAGCCTTCCCTTACTTCCGGGTGTTTTTCCCGGATGGATTTATAGAGAGGGAGGATAACGGAAACATCCTGTCCGAGATGGCTTAGGGCCTTTCCATAGGAAAAAATGAAATCAGCAAGCCCGCCGCTTTTGCAGTACGGAAGAGCCTCGCTAGTCACCAAAAGGATCTTCATTAGACAATATCCCCTCTATCGATAAACACCGGTTCCTCGAAGGTGCCCTGAATGGAGGAGGCATGGATAATCTGGGCTTCCCGGTCAACAATGGCACAGTCCATCTGCGTGTTCTCACCGATAATACTATGTGCCGAAATGATGGCGTTTTTGATCTTCGCTCCCTGCTTGACCGTAACTCCACGTCCTAGGATGCAATTCTCAAGTTCTCCGTAAATGTGGCAGCCGTTTGCAATATAACAGTTTTTGACTTTGGCTCCGCTTTCGTAGACACTCGGAGGCGTGTCATAAGAGCGGGTGTGGATAGGCCAATCCTCTTTAAAGAGAGAGGAAAAGACTTTCTGGTCGAGGAGTTCCAAAGACTGGGTGAGATGATGGCTTAGCGAATCAAAGCAGCGGACATAGCCTTTGATTTCCACTCCGCGGACAAGAAGAGACGGACTAAGATAGGAGAGGACATCCGTAATGTCAAAGAAGGAAGAAGTCGACTGGGCGTATTCCCTTAAGGATTCAAGCCTAGGATAGTCTAAGATCAGGGAGGCCAAGGAAACTTCCCCGCTATCCGTATTCCCAAGATTCGGTTCAAGATGGGTGATGTTGCCCTGAGGGGAAAGAGTAATCTTCTTTGCGCCGATGAAATGGGTCTTAAGCCCCTTATCGACATGGGTATAGAGCAAGGATACCCGGCTTCCGGAAGCGATATGCTCCTGCAAAAGCTGATGATAGTCAGCCTCATATATCCTATTGGGAGAGGCGATGACGACATAGTCCGGATGGAGGGCTTTCCTGAAATTGATGTTTTCCTGGATACAGGCGATGTCGGTATTGTAGCCGGGGGAATAAACTCTCGGCTCGTCATAGAGGACCTGGAAGTCCCCGATTTTCGTGTTTCCAATCCAACTGCGTCCGTTACCGACATGGCGGGTCAGGGAACGGATATGTCCAGGACAGAGAATTCCGATAGACGGAATTCCGGAATTCCTGAAGTTGGATAGAGGGAAATCGATATAGCAATATCGTCCTAGGAAAACTGTGGAAGCCATAAGACGATGACGGGTCAAAGGCCCAAAGGAAGGAAGATTGAAGCAATCGACAAGTCCGACAACTTTGATAGCCATAAGTTTCTCTCCTCCTATTTTCCGTTGACAAGGATGACCTTGTCTTCGCTTCCGATCTGGTCCTCTTCGACGACGGTCTTAGGACCGATGAGGGCATATTTTACCTTGACCCCCTTCTTTATGACGGCACCAGGCCTGATGAAGGAATTTTCAACGCTTGCCCCTTTTTCAACGGTAACCTCATTGCAGATGACACAGCGCCGGACAGAGCCGGCAATGACCGCACCCTGATTGATGACACAGTGATCGACCTTTGCACTGGAATCGATGAACTGAGGGAGAGAGGCCGTATCGGCAGAAAAGATTTTGAAATCCTCGGAGAAAAGGTTCAGCTCGCAATCCGGATCAAGGAGGTCCCTGTTCGCCTGCCATAAGGACTGAACCGTCCCGACGTCCTTCCAGTAACCTTTAAAGGGATAGGCGAAAAGGCGTTTTCCTTTTTCTAGAAGCCCAGGAAGAATATTCTTTCCGAAGTCATGCTGGGATTTTTTGTTCTCGGCATCAGCCAGCAGAGCCTTGCGGAGTAAGTCATAAGTGAAAATATAAATACCCCTAGAGGCATAATCGGATTTCGGCTTGGCCGGCTTCTCCTGGAATTCAATAATCTGTTTTTCTTCGTTGGTCACCACAATACCAAAGCGGGGAGCCTCGCTCCTTGGCACTTTGATGCAGGCAATGGTCACATCCGCCCTGTTCTTTTTGTGGAAATCAAGCCTTTCGGAATAATCCATCTTATAAATATGGTCTCCGGAGAGAATGACCACATATTTGCAGTGTGTCTTATCCAAAAAGTCGATGTTCTGATAAATGGCATCGGCAGTCCCTAGATACCAGGATGCTCCTTTCGGTGTTTCACGGGGTGGCAGGATGGCCGCATAGGCATAGGTTCCGTTCAATCCCCAGTTGCGGCCAGAGCCGATGTAATTATTCAGCGCAGTCGATTCGTACTGGGTCAGGATACCGACAGTCGAAATTCCGGAATGGGCGACATTCGACAGAGGGAAATCAATAATTCGGTATTTTCCCCCATAGAAAACTGCTGGCTTAGCCATCTTCTCAGTCAAGGACTGGAGACGAGTCCCCCGTCCACCGGCAAGAATCCTAGCTACCCTTTCTTCAGAACGTGGCATTCAAGTGATCCTCCTGCTTTCAATGTTCCTTAAGAATATTGTAATACGGAAGAGGAAGAAAAGGAATGAAGAAAAAGGAAAAACAATTTTTTTCTTAAATATGTTCCTAGTTAAGTGTTGGTATCTCTTTCCGGTGCGATAACGGACTCGCTAAATATAAGAGTTCCATAATCCCAAGAGGCAGATGTTTAGCGGCACTCCCGTTTCCTCGGATTCGTAGAAGGCTCACGTGCATGGCTTAGGTAATATGCGGTGTTTTGGGTGCTTGGCAAGTAACAAGTCGGTCCGCAATCTACGCTAGGGATTCAAAAATTTTAGGGGTGTGATCTTCAGCGTTTTTCTGCACCCATCGGATACCAGCCCTTAACCAAAAATACATCTACTTTTGTTTTTAGCAGCAATATAATTTTTAAAAAAGAAGGAAAACCTATGGCACGGACATAGGCATTGTTGCTATCCCTATTCATGGCAACGCCTATGCTCATGAATAGTTCTGCAGAAAAAGGCTACCCAATCATGTGGAACCAGGCAAGAGGAAATTACAGTTGCCACTCTATGGTTTGCAAAGGAGACAAAACCTACAAAAAGAAAACAGGTTGGTTCATTTTTCTCACGTAGAGAAAAAGCACTTCATGGTAATCAACGAACATCGGGATGCAACACGTGATTATTATATTGATTTTGATGGCTATTCCCGGGACTTATTTAACGAGGGGTTCGGAACGTCTGTCGTTGTGAGAGATAAAGCATGATAACAAAGAAAAAAGCCTCCTGCTATCAACCTAGCCGGATGTGACTCAAGAGGGAGATTCTGCCTGGCTCCGTTATATATTTTCTATGGTGAAAGTATTTCAATCTGTTCAGAACCGGAATCATCTGAGCCATCAAAAGATCCCACCTCCATCGAAATAGCCAAGATCACGAACGAAAAATCGATTTTGCAGATGATGGCGAACAATATGTCGTTTATGCAAAAGTGAAGATAGCTCCTATCGTTGCAGACTTTGTTTTGCAAAAGTAATTCATCCTTTTCTGGACTGATCCCCCTAGTACAAGCCGTTGTTTAGTGGACACAGGTTCCTGCCTTAGGAAGAACAGGCCAAAAGAATCGGATGATAAGAAAAACATAGCCGTCAACGGCTATGATGTTTCCAAAACCAAGCTGAACCAGGGAATCGACTATACCTTTGCTTTTCTCTACTCTTATGAGGAATACTCAAAAGACGATTTTATTATTTCCGACATCTATTCCTCTGCCATGGAAGTAAAAACAGGATACAAAAACTACTCCTATTACTTTATCCCTTTGACCAGAGAAGAACACTCTAAACGTTTTTGCTAGTCCGCCAATCAAAAAACAGTCAGCCAGGCAGACTTAGGCATGCACCCTTAAGTGTTTTCTTCATCCATCAGGAGCTTTTACGCCGCAGGTCTTCCCACCTTAGGTTAAATTACTAAGTATAATCCTGGCCTTTTGGGAATTTCTCTCCCGCAGGCTATCTTTCGGTGTGATGTCTTCAAAAAGAACCTTTTTCTTTGCATTCCTTTCCACGGAAAAAGGCTGCCTGATAAGGGAGAGTCAAATCATCCCCTGTTGGCAGCCATTTTCTTATTCTTCTTTCTTTTCCTTCTCTTCTCCGACGTCCTCTTCCTTAATCAGGGGAGAAGGGATCCTCTTTACCGGGGAAGCCTTGTCCTTTTCCTGATAGACATCGAGATAAGAGCGTTTCCGCTTATCCTCGTGGATGGTGACAAGAATGAGATCGACGTAGTTGACAAGGTCACGGAGCTTTTCGCTCGGAGTAGAGAGAATGGCCTGAAGGCCGAAGTTACGGAGAAGCTCGGTCGACTTCCTGATACGGGCGGCATCCCTCTTTGAGAAGGCCTCGTCGAAGATGACAAGACGGAGCGTGTTGTTGTCCGATGCGTTCTTCACCCGGCAGAGCTGGGCAAAGGAAGCAAGGATGGCGATATAGAACGGAGTCTGCGATTCGCCTCCCGACTGGCTCGAGAAGCTTCTCTGCAAAGAAATCGTCTGCTGTTCCTCGCCTGTTCCGCTGGTCTTCAGTAGGTCGAAGATAATGTAGGTGGTATAGGAAGTGAACCGCTCGACGTTGCGGAGAATCTGTTCCTTCTGTTCGCCGCTTGCGGAAGTGGAAGAGGAAATGAGGTTGAAGAGGTCGTTCCTTGTCGAACGGTACTTTTCGTTGAAGTGGGTCTCAGCATCCCCTGCCCGGAGAAGGTCTTCGTCCCTGATCCTGTTGTAGTACTCGATGAAGTCCTTGTTCGGCGAAACCTTGAACTGATAGGTATCCCGTCCGAAGCGGGAATCAAGAAGGGCCTGATTAAGTTCGTCAATCTGGGCATAGACGGTATCAATGGCCGTACGGAGCTTATAGATGAAGTCATCCTTGAACTCCTTGACCGACTCATCGTGTGCCTTTGTGATCTTTGCCTCGTAGTCCGGAAGCCTGACCTTGGAGATGTTCTCTAATTCCCGGTCGAATTCCGCATTCGAGGTCTCGCTCTGGGCATCATAGTTCAGATTATAGGTAGAGCAATAGTCGTTCCGCAGTTTCCATAGGCGATTACGGTTCGTAATCTGATTCGACTGTGCGGTGATGGATTCCTTATAGGCCATCGACTTGACCTGGCTAACACTCCTGCCCTGCTGGTCAAGAAGCTTAGCGAAGAAAGGCTCATATTCTTCGTTGACGATGTCCTTCGGGAAGGATTCAAGCTGCTGCTTTAAGGAGGCAAGATTGGCTTCGGCAAGAGGGATGTCCTGCCCGTTAAGCCGTTTCCTGTTGGCCCGGATTTCTCCGGATTCGGTCAGTAGTGTGCTCTGCTGACTCTTAATCTTGCTCCTCTGGGCCTCGATTTCCTCGATTTTTCCGTTCACTAGGGACCTGTCGCCCTTAGAAGCGGAGACCCTTTCCTTTCCAATGGAATCGACTTTTTCCTGCAGGGAAGGAATCTGATTCAGACGGACAAGATCCGCTTCGTCCGCCTGCAGTTCGTTCAGAGACATCAAAGGCAGAGTAAGAAGATCGCTGATCTTGTTGTTTGCTTCGTTAAGAAGAGAATAAAGGTTGTTCCTCTTCTGGTAGTCGGCAGAGGAAACGGCCTTGGTCTTACTGGAAACCTTTGTTCCGATGAAGAAGACACGGCCATAGGCCTTATTGAGATACCAGGTGGCAAAGCCGCGGTACCCTGTTCCGTCGGAAAGAAGTCCGGATCCCGAAGCACGTGCCTCCTCAAAAGACGAGCACTTCTTAATCCGGCCTAGCAGATAATCCGTATAGGCTCTAGCCCCTTCGTCCTTAGTGTCGACAAGATAGGCAATGGAATCATCGTTTGCCGTCCTTCCGGCCTTTAAAAGACGCTCGGTATCGACAAGGGAGACGGAATAGTAGTTATAGGAAGACGTCAGCTGCTTCCTGATACGGTTAGCCTCCTCGTAGTATTCGGGATTGACGAAGAAGTTGAATTTCTGCCGGTAGAGGACTGCCTCTAAGGCGAAGGTCCACTCCGGATCGTTGATATCGATTAAATCGCAGAAGATATGGACATAGGCATCCCTATGCCGTGCCTTAAGGGCGCTTTCAAGTCCCCGCTTGACTGTCCTGTACCTAGGCCCAAGCTGGTCGAAAGGCTTCTTTCCCTGGCTGACGGCGGAAAGGTCCGACTGGAGGGACTGAAGATCCTGGCTGACCATATAAAGCTTGTTGTTGATCAACGACTTGATCCCGCTCGCCTCATTGCGGAGGCTTTCCCTGTCGTTACGGAAGTTCTTGATGACGTCAAAATCCAGGCGGTCGCCTGTCAGCCCGTCCTTGACGCTCTTCGCCTCTAAGGAAAGGTCGCCGACAAGTTCAAGGAAGGAATCGAACCGTTCTTTAAGTTTGTCTCCGAACCGGGAAGTGTCAAAGTCGCGGTAATAGCTGGCAAAGGAAGAACAGGCCCGCTCATAGGAAGAGGCATAGGAGATAAGGGTATCCTTGACGTTCTTCACCTGGAGGGTGATCCGGGTGATTTCCTGCCTGACCTGCTCCTTCTTCCTGGAGAGCTTCTCGGTCAAAGAATAGTTGTCCGACTGCAGTTTCTTGGCATTATAGGAATTGAGGTCATGGGAGAGGTCGTCAAGCTGGTTGTCAAGGGTGTTTAGTTCGTTGTTGATGGCAAGAAGCCGGTTGTTTCCCTTCTTGACCTGCTCGTTTAAATTATCTAAGCTCTTCTTTCCCCGCTCGAAGTCAGCCCGGGCATTGATGTAGTTAAGCCTGTCAATCTTCTTTCTCGATTCCTGGAGGTCCTGGAAGATCTTCTGGATTTCGGTAAGAACAGAAACCTTCTCCTTTAAGGTCTTCGCCTCGGCCTCAAGGATCTTATACTGTTCGATGTTCTTCTGCATCGGGGCGATATCGACGTTTTCGTCGGCATCGCAGATGTATTCGGTGATGAAGGAAGAAATGTTGCTGATCGGAGCAAACGAGACAGCCTTCTTGAACAGGGAGAAATACTTATCCGGAAGGTTTCCGAAAGCCTCCTTAGAGAAGGACTGGTAATCGGTATCCGTATCAAAGAAACGGAAGTGGTTTACCTTATAGTTGTTTCGGGCGAAAAGGGAGAGTTCCCGGTACCGCCTAGGTCGGATTTTGCTCTTATCCCTTTCGCTGTCACTGTTAGAGAACCCATTCTCCGGGAAGGGAGAGTCAAGATAGAAGTAATGCTTATCGATTTTATCGGAGGAATCGACATCGAAGACGACACCCAAAGTAAAGGTGCGGTTCTCTTCGTCATCGAAAATCTCGATGGCGATGTAGGACGAGAACGTCCCGCGGCGTAAGACGATATTCGAGCCATCGTCCTTGATTCCGGTCTGACCGCGGAGATAGGAAAGAAGGGAACGGCCGGAACGGCCTTTTTCGTTCGCCGCCTTGTTGAAGTTCTCCGGACGGGTGGAGCCAAGGATGATGATCTGAAGGGCATCGATGATGGTCGACTTTCCGGTTCCGTTTGGACCGGTGAGGAAGGTGATGTTCTTGATATCCGTCGTGACATTGCTGAAATAATGCCAGTTGATCAGGCGGAGCTTAGTCAGTGATTTCATTTATTCTCTCCTCCTTCGCTTTCTTCCCGGACAGGGAAGACAGGGCCGTCTTCCTTCTTATTCCTCTCATCGAACAGGGAAGGGGAACTAGGCTCTTCCTTAGGCTTGGTGAGGAAGGAATAGAGGCTGTTAAGCTTCTCGCTGGAAAGAAGATAGCGGATAGTCGGCCTGATATAGAAGGAGTAGCTTGGATCAGAGTAGGATCCGTTGCATTTAGAGACAATGTTGAATCCGTCAAGCGTTCTTAAAGCGGAGGAAATCGTGTTGGAGGATAAACGCTTGCTTACGCTTGAAAGCCCAAGTTCGTTGACATAGGCATTTAAGGCCCCGGACGTCCTTAGAATCTCAGTTTCCTCCGGCGCCTTTTCAAGCTGGTTTTCATAATAAGAACGGAGGGCAAAGACGATAAGGGTGGTCGTCGGATCGAAGCGGAAGTGGTTCCGCTCGGCCGAAGAGGTCACAAAGATGACGCCGTCCTCATCGGACTTAGACAAGGTCCTTTCCCTATAGGAGAGATAGTCCTCGAAGGTGTCATAATAACGTTCGATGAACCTGTAGTCGGGATCGGCACGGAACATCTTGCTCTTGCGGTCATAGGACTTCCGGCAGATGTAACACTGATAGAGGAGGTCATTTAGCACTTCGGAGAAGAGATTCTTGTCCGAGCGGCTCCTCTTTTCATAATCCTCTTGAAACATGTTTCATCACTCCTTTTTTCTTGAAGCGGTATAACGGCCTATAGTATCCGGCATAAAGCACACGGTCAGAGATTTTCTCGGCCGTATAGGGAATCCTGCCAAGCCTCGCCTTAAGGATTCCGAGAATCCTCCTGACAAGGTCGTCAGTGCTTTCCACCTTCCTTTCGTTGGTCAGCCTTTCCTCTTTCCCTTCAAGGTTATCCTCAAGATACTGCCTGATGGTGGTGTCGGAGAAGCGGTTAAGCTCGTTATCCAGGATGTTATTCCTTAAAAGAGAGGACTCTTCAGGCAGGAGATCGTCTTCCAAAGGAAGAGGATCTTCCCTTCCCCTATCCCTTGTCCGCTTATAGGGCATCCTCCTTGACTGGGAATCAAGATAGCCCTGGCGATAAAGGGAAATCGTCTCTCCTGCCTTAGCAAGAAGCGGCCTTTCATCATAGGAAAGAGCAGGGTTCTTGCTGATTTCCCCGGCCAAGGAACGGACGATTGCGGTGAGTTTGCCTTTCCTTGTCTTATCGCTGCTGGAAAGATAGTTGACCTTCCGCTGGACAGCCTCGGTATAGTCGGCATTGGCGTGGTCGATTTCATCGAAGGCAGAGGACAGACGGGAGAAGATGTCGATGATGTCCTGGATTTTCTTGATGACCGAGGAAGTGAGCTTGCCTAGGTCTTTTTCATTGTTCCCCGGTTCCGCCTTCGCCTGACGGACAAGGCGGGTGATGATTCGCTCGGACTTAATCCATTTCTTGAGGATAGAGATAGTCGGCTGGGCATAAAGTCCTAAGGAATCATAGGTCTTCCTTGGATGATAATATTTGTCGGCAATATCCTCCCGGTATTCATCAAAATGCTGCTTTAAGGCAGTATTGGGATCAAAGACCTTGGAAAGACGGTTTCCATAGACAAGAATCTGCTGGCGGAGGAGGGTGACCGACCTATCCAAAGTATCGGCATTGTTCTTGGCGTTTTCCAAAGAGCGATACCTATAGTCGTCCTCTTTCTCATCCTCCCTTTTCAGTTCGGCATAGGTCTGATGGACCAAGGGAAGATAGGAAGAAGTGTCACAGGCCAAATCATTGAGGAGCTTAAGCCTCTGGATGGAAAAAGAAGGGAGATAAAGATACTCGACGTTCGTCTTCGGATTGCGGGAAATGATATACCATCCGCATTTGGAAAGCTTGCGGATGATATAGCTGACCTTCTGGGAAAGCAGGGCGGCTTCGTCGTCCTTATCCTTCACCTGTTCGACATCGACGCTTTCCTCTTCATCCTTGTCGTCAAGGCGGTCGGCTTCGATGTTGAATAACTTCCTCCTCTCTTCGCCCTGGCTTTTTAAGGACAGAGCAAAATCGCTGCGCCGCACATCTGTTTTCTGGCTACGCAAAAGGTGATATAAAGTAATCAGTGAGAACGCATAGACTGTCTTATACTTCCGGGAGAGCGGTGCAAAGAGCTCCTCGGGGATTTTATCAAATAAACGATTCAATTGCGGTTGATCCTTCGTTGACTCTCGACAATAAAAATTATAATCTAAATCCATCCTTTCCTTCAATGCTTTCTGTCTCTTTTTCTTGTCGAATAACGGAACCGTTTTTTCACGCAAGTCCCACCTAAGAGGGGAAAATAGCAATATCCTTTTTTCTGAGTGCTTGCTATACTAATAAACGATGAAAAACCAAACATTTTATAGTCGGTTTGCCTCTCACCGGAAGTCAAAAAAAACCGCGCTTTATTACAAGGGAAAAAGATTTTCCTATGCGGAGATTTATTCTAAGGCCGAAAGACAGGCCCTTCTCCTCTTCAACCAAGGAGTGAACGAAAAGTCTACGGTGACAAGGATTTCCGATTATTTTCCGGAAAGCATCATCACCCTTCTCGCCCTATTGAAGATCGGCTGTTCCCTATCGATTCTTTCTCCTCTTCTCCCTCCGCAAGCCTTTCTTTCCCTGTCCAAAGAGAGAAAGGAGAACGTCATTTTCCTTCAGGATTCTCTTTATAAAAGTTATCTGCCTGCCTTAAAGGAGAAAAATGTACCACTCGTCCTTCTTTCTCCGAAAAAGGATTTGTCTTTCTTCCGGCGCAAAGCCTATGTCAAGGAAAACAAGGAAAGCCTTGCTCTTGCCCATAAGGACGGCTTCACTGATTCCTACCTTTCCTTCCGTTCCCGGAAAAAGAGGAAGGAAGTCCCTCTATTCCAGAACGAAAAGAAGGAAGTCCTTCTCTTCCATAGCCTTGGCGATACAAGGCCAGGGAAGAGCTATGCCTTCAGCAATGAAATCAGGGATACCACATCGGTTTCCTTCCTGAAGGAAGTCACCCCGGCATCCAGGAAGGGCTACTTCCTCCCCCTTATCCCACTTGAAAGCGCAGCCGGAACCCTTTCCGGAATCCTCACCCCTCTCTCCCTTGGAAGGAGCATCAGCCTAGTCACCAAGGACAGAGTGAAGAGCGCCCTTACGCTACTAGGAAGAAAAAAGGCAGATACGCTTCTTAGGCTTCCTTATAGGTATAAGGAAAGGCTTAGGGAGAGGACAAAGGCAAAGGAAAAACGGATTAAGTCCGTCATCCTGACCAGGGACAAGCCGGATTTTGAGCTAGTGAAGGAAGGAAAAACCTACGAGAGGAAACAGGCCTACCTTTGCAATGAAGCAGGAGGCTTCCTTCTTGGGGGAGACAACAAAATCAGCGATCCTTCCTGTCTTGGAAATCCTCTTCCTCCCTTTCAGGCCGTGTTGCTTCCCTTAAAGGGAACATCGAGGGTGAATAGAGGAGAGGAAGGAAGACTTGCCTTTTCCCTTCCGAAAGGATTCCTCGGCTATAAGGGGAAGAGCCTCTCTTCATCCACCATCTTCTTAGAGGGACGTCCTTTCTTCATCATGGATGACATCCTTGTAAATAAGGAAGGAAACTATTATTTCGTGAAGCGGAGGGAAAACATCGTCCGCTTCCACGGATATCCGGTCTACCTCAACCTAGTGGAGAACCTATCCCTGTCCATTCCCGGAGTGATTTCCGCAAAGGTCTTTTTCGATCATAGCATCAACCACATCCCCTATTTTCATCTCTATATCGAAAACAGAGACCATAGCGACGAAGTCCTGTTCAAGGAACTGCGTGCCCGTTTCGGGGATAAGAGGAGGTACTATTCCATACCGAAACGCATTTCCGTCTATCCTCGGTTCCCTCGGACATACAAAGGGGAGATCGATACGAAGGCTCTCTGCCAGTTCCTTTGACCGGAAGATGTCCTTTTGATCAGGGGGATTTTTGTCCTTTTGGTTTGCATCCGAATAGCGCAAAGATTTGTAACCGCTTTCAGATTTCTTCCTTTATCCGGTATTCATAACAGACACCATAGTTAAGATTCACTCCGATTCTTAGAATCATCATCTGTCCTTCCCGCAGGCATTAAATGGGTTAAGGTAAAGATAGGAAAATGCTTTTCCCGGCTATTGCCTTTTTTGTGGTTTTTTCATTCGAAAAGGGAAAAAGAAATACTTTTTTTCCAGAAATCGTATCACAAACCAGGCTTGGCAAGACAGTCGTTAAGCAAGCGTGTTTTATTTTAAGCACCAGAAACAGCTAAACTTTGGATATATTGTACAAAAAAATTCCGCATGTTATTTTATTCACAGAGGAGAACATTATGGAATTAACGTTGATATTGACCATTTCTACCTGCCTTACCATGGGCAACGGAAACTACACTGCCGGCGGAAGCGTGGAACGTCTAAGTAAGAAAGCGGGCAAAATTCTTTCTGCCTCCCAAAACGGATTTTCGGATCGGTTATCGGATTTTTCTCTGTTTGCCTTCGGGGACACGGATGGCGTTTAGGAACGATAGTTTATAGTTTTTGGAATTGGGAATTCGTTAACGAAGAGTATTAATTGCAAATATGAAATACAGGGATTACGGAACACTGGAAAGGAGAAGCGTGTCTAGCCTTACCGACAAGGAAAGGCAGACAAGAAGGGTAAACAACTGTTCGTTTCTCATGTGGTCTGAGGCAGCTTCCGTTGTCGCAATGACCGCAGGATATAAGCGATGGTTTCAAGGTGTCTACTTCATTATCTTCCCCACTCTGTTTCTTTTGGTTTTAGCCATCTGGCTCATTAAACTAATCCGGAATGCACGAATCGAATCAAGTAAACCGATCTACAGAAATAACAGCTACCGTCTCTTTCTCATCAGGAATACCATGATGACCGTCTTCGGTTTTCTTTGCTCATTGTCCACCGTTCAGTATAATGCCGTCCAGGGCGTAAGGGAAGGCGAACTGAATTTCCTTCTGTTTGCCTTTTTCACATGGTCCTTTGTCCTTCCTTATGCAATCGCAATTTACAGAAAATTCATCATGCCGATCCGGCAGGCAAGGAACGAATACAGAGCCAATGCACCTCAGAGGAAGAAGCAGAAAGGGGCGACAAGGCTGAATAAGGAATGGTGGCTGGAACTGTGGGTGAAAATAGGCACAGGGAAAAATGACCGGAACTAGGACTTCTTCGTCGCCTTGTTGTAATGGAGGACCTTTTTCAGCTTCTTGTTGGAATAACCGTTCAGTTCTTTCACATACCTAGGGTCAAGCTTCTTCCTCTCTTCAAGGGCAGCCTCTGTCTCATCATGGACTTTCTTTGCGAGTTCCTGATTCGTCCTTTCGTTATACTCCTGAGGATAGATCGGAGGAAGGTAGCGGACCTGAATCGGATATCGATGATAATGATAATGCTGATTGAAGACACGCTCAGGGAAGTACCTGGCGACAGGGCAAATCGGAATCTGGCTATGGACAGCAATCTTAAAGGTTCCGGGATGATAGGGTGCAAGAGAGAACTTCGGTCCCTGGCTTCTCGTCCCTTCCGGATAGACAAAATAGGAGAGGTCCTTATTTTCGCTAAGCTGCTTCTGAATCTGCTTAAAAGCCTTTATCTCGCTTCGGAGGTCTTCCCGGTCGATAAATGTCGATCCGAGATAAGAAACGATATGACCGAAAAGAGGCATCTTTTTCACTTCCTTCTTGGCCAAAAAGGCAAGAGGACGGTCGGAGACGATTAACGCAGCCATCGGGTCAAAGTCCGAAACATGGTTGCAGACAAAAAGAACCTGTCCCTTAGGAAGGTTTTCCTTCCCCGATTCATAAAAGACTGCATGGAAACCTCTTCTGTTTGCTCTGTCCGCACAGGACCTGACATCCTCGTAGCATTCCTTTAGACTTTTAGTCGGATGCTTTTCCTGTTTTTTTCCTCGACTGGCCAAAGGTCCTAGAATCGGATACAGACACAGCGCCAACCGAACCCATTTTCTCATTTTTCTTCCTCCTTATAAATTCTGCCGACCGCCTTCTCTCTCCGATAGAGGGAGACGGAGCAGCCAGGGACGATGGCAAGATGAACCATAAACTTACTATCGGACACATCTCCGGCCTCATTGAAAAGAAGCCTGACATCCTCAGGGAAGTCGTACCTTATCGTATCCTTGGAAGGATTGAAGAGAAGATAGAGGTCATAGTCTTCCCTCGCCGCATCGATAAGCAATCCCCCCAAAGGGAGATCTTCGAAATGGATATGCTTGGTTAGCTCGCCTTTAGGAAGAGAGGTCTTTGCCCTTACCCTCTTTTTCCTCTTTATGGCATCCTTTAAAAAGGACACCCTATCCTTCCGCTTATAGGCAAGGGTATAATCAAACCCGTTGATTCTGTCTCCGGCGTTATAGGTGTTGAAGTGGAAGGATTTAGACTTTCCAATCTCCTGTCCTTCCGAAAAGAAAGGAATTCCTAAGGCAAAAAGGACTGCCACGTTTATCCTCTTAATCCGTTTTAAGACTTCTTCCTCGCTTGCCAAAGGAAGGGCAATGCGGATTTTGTCATAGAGGCAGGCGTCGTCATGGCACTGGACATAGTTGACCGACTGAAGGAAGGAGGAAAAGAGAGGAGGGAAGGCAAGGAAGGATGAGCTTCCTAGCCTGACATGTTTAAAGCCGTCCCGGTAGCTTGTTTCCCCAAGCAGATAGCCTTTCACGGCGAGAGAGTCCTGGCCGCTTTTTCCCTTGACGATATCCCGGAACCGATCGTTGAAGAAACCGCAGAAAGGCAGCTTCTCCCCGTTCCTCCTGTTGGCTTTTTCGCTCCCCGGAAGGTTTGTGTATAAATCCCATCCTTCCCCATAGAACAGGATATCGGCTTTTTTCCTCTTGCATGCCTGGTAGGCCCTAGTCAGCGTCTTGATATCCCTTATTCCCCTAAGGTCGAAACGGAAGCCGTCTACGTCATAGACATCGATCCTGAAAAGAAGGGAGTCCAAAATCAATTTTCTTACCCTATAATTCCGGCTCTCTAAATCGTTTCCGCATCCGGTTCCGTTCGAAAGGGAACCATCGGCATTGTAGCGGAAATAATAGTTCGGACATAATAGGTTCAGCGAATTGAAGTCATGGGAAAAGACATGGTTATAGACTACATCGAGGTTAACCCGTATTCCTTTCTCATGAAAAGCGGAGACAAGTTCCTTTAATTCCCTAAGCCGGGCATAGGGATCACTTGGATTACTAGAGTAGGAGCCTTCCGGTGCAAAGTAGAAAGAGGGATCATATCCCCAGTTGTACTGGGAGAAGACGTCATCCTCGTTCACGCTCTGATAGTCAAGCACAGGCCTTAACTGGACATGGGTGAAACCTAGGGCGGAAATATAGTCGATTCCCCTCTCCCTGCCTTCTTTATTTTTCTCCCCGCTCCGGGCAAGGGCGGAAAAAGTCCCTCTGTCATTAAGCTGAGTCAGGGAAGTCCTGTCCCGGACATGGCATTCATAGATGATGGCCTCATCGGGACTAGAGAACTTCTTCAGGCATTCATCGTGGCTAGGAAAGGCTTTGACCTTGTTAAGGTCGACAATGTATCCCCTTCTGCCGTTGCTGGAAAGAGAGAAGGCATAAGGATCGACCACGCGGACAATCTTGCCGAAGGTTTCCACTTCATAAAGATATCCTTCCTTCTCGTAGTTGCCAAAAAGAACCAGTTCATAGATTCCGTTCTCCAGGTTGTGTTTCCTAGAGAAAGACTTTGACCCCTGTTTGGTCAGCAGAAGAAGGTGGCAGGAAGTCGCAAAGGGGGCAAAGACACGGAAGATAGTCTTCTTCTTGGTATAGATAGCACCCCTTTGTCCGTCGAAACGGTATTTTTCCTCAAAGGACGGGCTTCTGGCAAGGAAAGAAATGTCGACAGGGACAAAGAAGTTGTTCTGTGTAAGAATCTCGTACCGCTTCCCAGGAACAAAGGAAAAGCCATCCGGGAGAAGGAAATGATAAATCCTATAGTCATCGTTCTCTTCCCGGCGGATGTTGCCTAAAGGGAAGGAGAGAGTGTTATCCACATAGAGGGAAAAAGAGGTAATCAAAGCTCTGGTAAAGCTTTTCTTTACGTAGAGGTCCCTGTTCTGGTTGTCTAAGGCGAGGGAAAAGAGTAGCTGGCTATCCATTCTGGTTTCCTTTGAGAATATAGGCACACTGGGAGAAAGAGGAAATATCCTCGCCAAAACGGCGGTAGCCGGTATAGCCTTCCTTTTTCGTCAGGGCGACTAAGGAAGGATAGGGAATATGGTTCGGGAAATTGAGGGCAAAATGGGAAAGGACAAGGTGGGGAAGGGCAAGGTTCTTTCGCGCTTTCGCCTCATATTCCCTCTTAACAAGGGCAAAGTCATCCTTTCTCAGATGGTTGTCTAGTTTGGCAAAGTAGTCCTTAAGGAAGGCAAGGACAGGCTTTTCGTCTCTTACTTTAAGGATGAGGCTGACATAGCTCTCTTCCCCGCCCTGCTTAAAGGAAGAAAGGAGAAGCTCGCCCTGCCTGTCAGCCAAAGAAGAAAGGAAAGAAGGGGCAGAGAAATAGGACTGCCTCCTTAATTCGTACTTCGGGAAGAGACTCCTTCCGTAATGCTCATAGAGATCCTTCCGGTGAGGGAACTTGAAACCATATCCAAGATAAGTCCCTCTTCCTGCAAAGACGCCTAAGGAAAGCTTATCTAAAACATCGCTGGATTCCTCGGAAGTTGTTTTCTTTTCATAGATAGTGAGATCCGCAGGAAAGAGAAGGGAGGAGAGAAGAGAAACCATTGTCGATGGCTTTTCGTCCATAGAAAGGAAGACGACCCTGTCTCTTGGCACATAATAGGATTCGACAAACCGGCGCAAAGAAGAGACGTGGGTGTTGTTTGCTTCCTCCCTTTTCGGAAGAAGAGAATCTTTAAGAGGAGAAGAGGCGTACCTATGGCTGAGCCTGCGTTCCAGGCAGATGTTTGCCGGTTTCTTTTCCTCATCCCTAAGCAAAGGTGAAAGTCCCTGTTTGACCCTGTCAAGGCCTTCCTCGGTAAAGTTGCGGCGAATGATTCTCTCCCTTAGCCTTTTTAGTCCGGGAAGGACGTCATCAAGGGAAGAAAGAGAATAATAGGTGTAAGAATAATCCATCGAGGAAGAACCGACAATGCCCCTTGTGGCAAGAGCATCCTGGAAATCCTTGCTCCTTATCCTCTCCTTGGTCAGATAGGCGGTTCCCTTGCCTAGCTTTGCGCCGTTAACCTCCAGAGTATTGTTCAAGGCCCCTTTTCCAATATAAATGCCGGCAGACTTCAGTCTGGATTTGCGGGGGACGACAATCAAGGTAATCCCGTTTTCCAGTTTTTCCTCATAATAAGGACATCCGAGATGTCCGAAATCGTTTTTAATCATCCTTAGTCCTCCTTAGATAGCAGAGAGTAGACCCGGATAGGCTTCCTCCCACTTAAGAGAGGAAGGACATCTTCTTTTTCCCTCTTCAGCGGGGAAAGATAATCTTCCAGGCTGTCCTTTATTCCATAGAGGGCATTTTCGGCAATGCGGGAAAGAAGGAAGAGGGATTCTTCGTTGAAAAGGACCTGTCGGGTCTCCAGCGAGCTATAGGCAGGAAGGAAGAGGGAAGAATCCATCGCCTTCCCGTCTGAAACGGCAGCAAGGATTTTCTCTCTGAACCTCGTCCTCTTCTTTGCCGGACAGGAGAAAAGGAGCAGAGAGGCAAAAGGGGTAAGAAGCTTCCTGTCCCTTTCTATTCTTGTCCCGAAAAGGGACGAAAGCTTCTTTTCCAGGGAAGAAGTGTACCTGGAAGCACAAGCTTCCCTTTGTTTGCGCCTTATTTCGCTCTCCACCGGCTTTGTTTCCATCACTAAGGCAAGAAGATCCTTTCTGCCTGAGGGAATCCTTAATTCCCTGTCCGAAGGAAAAGAAAAGGAAGTTGGCTTTGCGGCAGAGGAAAAGGCAGGAAGAAAAGAAAGAGGATCTTTCTTCCTTTTCTCTCCAAGATAGATATCCTCACCGGTTAGAGAAGCGGACACAAGTCTATGCCTTTCCCTGACCTGACGAAGGGTGACTTCCCCCCTTAGGTTTAAGGTAGGAAGAGCCTTTGTCCCCGGTAAAGGAAGAAGAAAGGAAAGCGTGAAAAGAGGATCAGAGGCTTTATTTCCATAAAGGGAAAGAAGATGCTCCTTAGAGAGAGCAAGCCTTTTTTTACTGACTTTCCTCTCTTTTTTTATCCTGCCAAGAAGGATTTTCCTTCCGGACTTAAAAGGATTGGAGAAAAGGACAGTCACATTCCTCTGAGTGTAAAGGACAGAGAAGAAATAGCCGTCAAAGGCGTTCTCGACAGAAAAAGACAGGGTTCCGAAAGGAATGGCCTGTTTCTTCTCTGCTTCCTTCCTTTTTCTGTTCCTGATGTCGGCAAGGACAAGAAGGGCTTCCTTATCGCTTTCTTCCTTTTTGAGGAATATGCGGCGAAGGATAAGCCGCTCCTGGAATTGATCCGTGTAGAAGTAAGCTTTCTTTTCCATGGTTAGTTATCATGCTCCTGTAGATATTCTTCGGCAGAGAGACCTAGTGTATAGGTGCCTCCTGGGCCCCTTTCGACAATCCGTTCGATAAGAAGACGGGAAATCCTATCAGTCGCCTTCTGGGTAGTCAGGGAGAAAGTGCGCCTAAGTAAGGCCTTGCTGCACCTGCCTGTCCGGCAGACAAAGTCCTTGACGGAATTATACCTGAATTCATCCGGATCATTTACCTGTCCGTCAGTGCCGAGGGAATTCTCCTTTTCGGCAGGCTCCAGGTCAAGGAATTCCGGATTGTAGTGGGGCTTCCCTGCCTTCTTTTTCAGATAGTCAAGCACGCGGGTGATTTCCTCGTTGGAGAGATAGGCAGACTGACAGCGGACCATAGACTTCTTTCCCGGACACTTGAAGAGAAGATCGCCTTTGCCAAGAAGGGTCTCTGCCCCGTTCTCGTCGAGGATGACCTGGGAATTGACACGGCTTGCACACCTAAGGCCGATACGGCAGGCAATATTCGATTTGATCAGGGAAGGGACAACATCCCGGTCAGGCCGTTGAGTGGCAATGATAAGGTAAATACCGGCCGCACGTGCCTTCTGGGCAATACGGCAGACATATTCGGGAAGTTCTTTCCCGCCGGTCTGCCTCAGATCGGCAAATTCATCAATGATACAGACAATGGAAGGCCTCTCCTCAAGGGCTTTGGAGGGTTCAGAGACGCGGAGAGCATTATATTCGCCTAAGTTCATGCAATGGCAGGTAGAAAGGAGGGAGAAACGGCGGTCCCTTTCGACGCAGAGCTTAGAAAGGGCGCGGATAGCCTGGCTAGGATTAGAGATGACCGGGCAGAGAAGGTGAGGGCAGTCCTTGTACAGACTGAATTCAACCTGCTTTGGATCAATGAGCCTAAGCTTCCTTTGATTCGGATAGTTCCGCCTGAGTAAAGTGACAATCATCGAATGGATAAGGACAGACTTTCCCGAACCTGTGGATCCGGCAACAAGAAGATGGGGCATTTTATTCAGGGGATAGGTGACGATTTCGCCTGAGATATCCTTGCCGATAGGAAGCAAAAGGTTTTCGGTGGTGTTCGTTTCCACTTTCTGGAAGACATCCTTGAACGAAACGGCCCTAGGGGCCTGGTTTCCGACTTCGATACCGGAAGTCGACCGCCCTTCGACGACTGTCTCGACACGGACGGACTTATCTCCGTTAAGGTAGCGCTGGAGGTCATCGGTAAGGGAGGCAATCTTATCGGCTTTCTCGCCGGAGTCGGTCAGGACATTGAAGCGGGTGACGGATGCGCCGATTGTAAAACTTGTCGCCCGGGCACGGATGCCGAAGTCCTTCAGGGCATTATTAATAATGACCGCCTTCTTTTGGGCAGCCTCCTGGTTAATCTGAATCTTGGCAGAGTCATCATGCTCATCGAGCAGATCATCCGTCGGGAAGGGGTAATTATAGGCAAGAGTCTCTTTGGCGTACTCCTGGAACTGAGCCTTTTTCCTCCTTTCCTTTTGCTTCTTCTGCCTGAGCTTTTCGCTCTCCCGGCGATGTTTTTTTTCGAAGTACTGTTTGACGACGATGTCTTCCTTTTCCTCCTCCGTCCTTTCCTTTTCCGGATTCGGATTCGAAGGAGAGACATTCCTTGTCAACTCAGGAGCATCCTGAGAAGGAAGATCATCCGCATTAATCATGACTTCCTGGCTAGGAGTTTCCTTATAGGCCTGTTTTCTTGCCTGATATGGTCCTTCCAACGGATTGCTTCTTCCTTGGGCAGCCGAAGAAGGAGAGAAAGAGGAAGCCGTTTCTTCTTTTTCCGCCATTTCCATTGAAGGGGAAGGAGACACGGATTCCTCCGTTTCTTTCTTCCTGTCCCTTGTTTTTTCCCTCTTGCCCAGGTTAGGGGAGGCAAAGGGACGGAAGGGATTCTCGCGCCTAGGCTTTTCCTCTTTCTGTCCGGCAGAGGCTAAAGAAGGAGAAAAATCGGCACTAGGATTTGGCGCCTCTTTTTTCTGCCTCGGGGAGGGAAGAGGTGCTTCTTTTGCCTTCACAGATTCAAGGTCCTGTTTATTCTGGCTAAAAGACTGCCGGAAGCTCTCGGCCCGCTTCCTTCTTTCCCTGGCATCATCCCTCTCAGTAGGAGAGAAAGACTTCTTCCTCGCTTGGGGAATCGGATTCCTTTCTTCCTTAGTCCCGGAAGAGAGATCCGGCGTCTCATTTTCCGTTACATAGTCCTTAGAAGAGTCCTGTTGCCTATCAAAACGGGGAAGAGGCTTGTCCTCTCTGCCGTTTTCCTCCTGCTCTTTGCTTTGCTCATTGGAACGATGAAGGAAGGATTTTTTTACTTTTTCCTTTTTGTAGGGGGAAGAATAACTGACACGGTTCGCCTTCTTCCTTTTCCTGTACTCCCATTCTGTACTTACCGGGCGGAAGAGGATAAGGAAGAGGGCAAGAAAGAGAAGCAGAAGGAAAAACACAATATCTCCAGGCACTTTCCAGATGGCACCAAAGACCGTGACTAGGAAGAGGCCGATATATCCTCCCCCTAAGCTACTTAACGAGCTGAAATTATCGACATAGAAAGGTTCTCTTGCAAAAGAGAGCCTGAGGTCGTTATAGGATGGATTAAGGCTGGCAAGGGAGAGATTCCCGCTTTCGGCAAAGAAGGAAATCGAGCCAAAGGCAAGAATGGAAAGGAAAAGAAGGGCCGTGCCTAGGTAGCCTAAGGCATATTTTTTCAGCGGAAGAGGCTTCTTCGCGTAAATCCTATAAAGCCCGTAAAAACCGATGACAATCCTAGCCAAAGGATAGAAAAGACCGAAAAGATAGGCGAAGGAATAGGTCAGAAACCGTCCGATGACCGTCCTATTAGTTGCTCCGGTAATCCTCCTCGTTAGGAGGAAGACACCAATAGTGCCATTCACCCATTTCCCTGTTTCGGATTGACTAGTCATCTGGGCATCGGCAGTCTGTTTTTCCTTGTTCATGTTCGCTAAGTTTTCCGGTCCTGTTTGAATAAAATTATATCATAGCTATAAATAAAGTAGGTTAAAGCAAAAGCCAAAAGAGAAAGATTCGCCAAAAGAAAAGGATAAGGAAAGAGGCGGGTTCAGAAGAGTCTCCCGGCCCCGCTGCCGATTTTCCTGACCGTCCTTTTCGCCTTCAGCCCGGTCCGAAGATGATAGTTTTCCGAAACCTTGGCAAGGAAGTCAGGGATGAATTCGTTTTTCACAAGGCTGATGGTGTTTCCTCCCCATCCTCCGCCGGTTTCCCGGGATCCAAGTACGCCTTCCACCTTCCGCGCCTCATCGACAAGGACATCGATTTCAAAGCACGTTGCATCATAGTCGTAACGCAGGGAATCCCCCGACTCATTCCTCAGACTTCCGAAAGAGTGTAAATCCTTCTTTTCCAAGGCGGCTAAGGCGTCTTTTACCCGCTGTTCTTCATAAACGGCATGCTTTGCCCGCTTTTGCAGGATAGGATTCTGGATAAAAGAGCGGTACTGCTCAAACTGCTCAATGGAAAGCTGGCATAGGCTAGTCACCTTAACCCCCTTCTGAATCTGTCTAAGGGCTTCCTCGCATTCCTTTCTCCGCTCATTGTAATGAGAATGGGAAAGAGAATGAGGTCTATTGCTATCCGCAATGACAAAAGAATACTCCGTGAGAACAACAGGAACATATTTATATTCCAACGTCTTACAGTCTAGGAAGATGGCATTGTCTTTCTTTCCCATGGCAGAAGAAAACTGATCCATGATTCCGCAGTTTGTCCGATTGAAGTTATTCTCTGAATATTGTGCCAGCTTGGCAATCCTGACCGGTGTCAGTCCAAATCCAAGCCTGTCGTTAAGCATCGTGGCAATAACCACTTCCCTGCTCGCCGAGGAAGATAGACCTGAGCCAGGGATATTGCCAGAGATAAGGATATCAAAACCATAGGGAATCTTTTTACCAAACCGGGAGAGAGTCCACCTAATACCAAGAGGATAATTCATCCATCCGTTTCTCCGGCGGAAGGAAAGGTCATCAAGACTAAGCACCCCTACTCCTGCCTTTTTGCAGTTTATGCTGAAAAGCCGGCAAGTTCTGTCTTTCCGCCTTCGTGCAAGGCAATAAGTCCCTGCCATAAGAGCACAGGGAAGAACATGACCGCCATTGTAGTCGATATGTTCACCGATAAGATTGACTCGGCCAGGCGCAAAATATCCGCGGATGTCTCCGTCAGAGCCAAACAGAGTAGAAAACGTGTTCTCCCTAATCGAAATAGCCATAAGACTTTTTAAGTTAAATTTATTCTAGAAAATCCAAAGATGCATTTCAAGGGATATTGAAAGTAGGAAAACGTCTGATAAAAATAGCTTAAATCTGATTTATTCCATCCGCCAAGATAAAAAACACGGATTTTCATTCCTTCTTTATTCTCTCGTTGCAAAAGAGAAAAAACACACTAGAATATTAAGGATAATAAGAAGATAAAGAAAGAATAATCATATTTGTATGGTCAAAATCAACAAGCTTAAAGAACGCTACACTGACTTCCTCTATGATCATCCGAAAACGAAGACAGGTTTTTCCTGGACCTGGAAAGTCTTCGTCACTATCATTTCGGCCATCATCTTTGCTTATGGCTTTCGGGCCTTCATTGCCCCGACGGTTCAGTGTGTTGCAGGATGGTTTCCAAAACACAACCCGGAATTGGATTTCGGTCAAAGCGGAATATCCACATGGTATAACGGCATCACACAAAACGATTTCATCGATCCGACCCATTTAATCGCAGGCGGTGCATCCGGTATCTCCCAGGCAATCATCCGTCTTTCGGAAATTTTTGTGAACATTAAAGCAAACGAAAAGACAATTACTTCCATTCTTTATTTCGTCATCAACGTTCCGCTTCTTGTCCTTGCATTTTTCAAAATCAGTAAAAGCTTTGCCGCATTCACCCTTCTCAATGTCGGCTTTGTCTCTTTGTTTAATTATGTCATTCCTGACGCCTGGATATATAACATCGTCAATCTTTATAGCAACACTTTGGCTCGCTGCATCTTCGGAGGCATAACGACAGGAATTTCTTCCGGCCTAGCCATGGTCATCAACTCTTCCGCCGGAGGAACGGATATTCTGAGCATCTATTTCAGTGAAAAGAAGCATTCCCAGGTCGGAAAGATTTCCTTTGTCATCAATGGCATCATCATCATCTGCTATACCTTGTTTACAGTCATCGGACAAAAAACTAAGCCGGAATGGAACAAAGGTAACTCCAATGATGTGATCACGATGGCACTATATAGCATTGTCTATTATTTTGTCGCAACCAAGGCCATCGATCTAAGGAATGTAAGAAACCGCAAGCAACAGCTGACAATATTCACCAACAATCCCAACAGGCCGAAAATCCTAATCCGTGCCTTCCCTCACACGGCTACCGTAGTCCAAGGAAGAGGTGCCTATTCCGGACAGGAAAAGCTCGTTATTTATAGGGTCATATCAAAACCGGAAGAAAAGAAGGCTATCGCCCTTGTCCGCAAAGCTGATCCAACCGCCTTCCTCACCGTCAGCGACCTCAACCAGGTCTATGGCCGTTTCTTCATCAAACCGCTTGAATAAAAAAAAGGAGTCCTAAAAATGGCAACAAATAAAGAATTAGCCGACTTGATCTTCCCCGATGTCAAAAAGACAGTCAAAGATCTTGATAAAAGGTTTCCTCCCCGCAATCTTCCCGATGGTGCCGAAGTCACCCGCTTTGCCCCTTCTCCGACCGGCTTCCTCCATACCGGTTCTTTGTTTACGGCAAGGATTGCCTATAAAATCGCCAAGCAGACAAACGGCGTGTACTTTAGGCGTCTAGAGGATACAGACCAGAAACGGGAAATCAAAGGGACTGGTCTTGACCTAGTCAACCAGTTAGCCAATTTCGGTATTGTACCTGACGAAGGTTATTTCGGAGACCACGAAGAAGGGAACTATGGCCCCTATGTCCAGTCCAAACGGGCGGACATCTACAAAATCGTCATCAAGGATTTAATCAAAAAGGGCCGGGCCTATCCTTGCTTCTGCACGAAAGAAGAGCTTGACCAGCTCCGGGAAGTCCAGGAAGCCAACAAAGTCATCCCTGGTTATTATGGGGAATATGCGCGCTGCCGTCATCTTTCCGTCGATGAGGACATTGCCCTAATCAAGGAAGGAAAGCCTTTTGTCATCCGCTTCAAGTCGAAGGGAAACCACCTCAACCACATCAAGGCACACGATGAAATCCGGGGAGATAGGGAACTGACGGAAAACGACCAGGATATTGTCATTTACAAATCCGATGGCCTTCCCACCTATCATTTCGCCCACTTAGTCGATGACCATTATAGGCACACGACTCTTGTCACCCGGGGAGAAGAATGGATTTCCTCTCTTCCCATTCATTTGGAACTATTTGCCGCTAGGGGATGGCAGGCACCGAAGTACGCCCATCTGCCGGTCATCATGGTCAACGACAAGGAAACCGGAAATAAGCGCAAGCTTTCAAAGCGTAAGGATCCGGAAGCAGCAGTCAGTTTCTTCCTTAAGGAAGGCTATCCTAAGGATGGTGTACTGAAGTACCTAAGGACGATTGCCAATTCCAATTTCGAAGCATGGCTAAGGGAAAATCCGAAGAAGGATTATAAAGAGTTCATGCTGTCCTTCGACAAGTTCTCCCTCGATGGTGCCCTCTTTGACAGGCCGAAGCTGGAAAACATCTCTAAGGAAGTTCTGGCTAACTACGATAAGAAGACATTCACCGACAACTGCCTTGAGTGGGCAAAGGACAACGACAAAGTCCTTGCCGATAAGATTGAAGAAAACAGAGAGAAATTCGAGGCCATCATTAATATTGAGCGTGACCAGGAGAAGCCTCGGAAAGATTACGAGAAATTCTCCGACGTTTATCCTAAGATTCGGTTCTTCTATGACGATGAGTACAAAAAATTACTTGCTTCCCCTCTGCCTTTTAACCAAGACAGGGATAAGAACGTCATCAAAGAGGTTCTAAAAGACTTTGTTTCCTCACTCGATCTTGAACACCAGGATGAAAATAGCTGGTTCCAGTCCAGGAAGGATTTAGGAAGGCGGCACAATTTCATCAATGACCGGAAGCTCTACAAGAAAGATCCCAAAGCCTATAACGGATGGTATGCCGACTGCATCTCCATTGTCCGTATTGCCTTATGTGCATCAAATCAGTCTCCGAAGCTGTTCGATGTCCTGAAGATCCTAGGAAAGGAAGAGATCGGGAAACGGATTGATTCCGTTCTTGCTCTCCTGTAAAAAGGAAAAGTGCCTTCTTCTCTTTCGTCCTTTAAAAAGAAATACGTCAAAGTCATCCTCAACGGCATTCTCTTTCTTTCTTTGACTCTTCTTGCCATCTACTATGTTCTCAAGGATGATCCTTCCAGCACATTCAAAAGGCTAGGAAAGGCTCGTTTTCTCCCTCTTCTTTATGCCTTCCTCGCCTTTTTCGTGACGCTTCTTCTTGACGGAACGAATATCCTCTCCCTGACAAGAAGGTACAAAAAGGACTACCGATATAAAGATGCCTTTGTCAACGTCCTTTCCGGACAGACCTTAGGCGTCTATAGGAAATCGGCGGCCCCTCTTATCCAAAGTCAGACCTTCGCCAAGCAGGAAGTAAACAGGGAAAAGTCGGCCTCAATCCTGACCAGGAATTTCCTGATGTTCCAGTTTTCCCTCTTCCTCTATTCCCTGCTTTTCTTTCTCTTAGGCTATCAGACGAGGAAAGAAGTTCCTCTTGATCTTTTTGGAGGAAGGAAGCTAATTTATGTCATCATTTTCGGTCTTTCCATCCAGATTGGGTGGCTTCTCGGTGCATTGACGCTAGGCTTTTTCCGTCCTCTGCACCGCTTTATCTTAAACAGCGGAGTAAATGCCCTAATCAAGATGAAGCTTGTCCGGGACGGAGAAGGACTTAGAAGAAGATGGACAAGGAAGTTTGCCTCCTACCGGATAGAAAGGAAAAGACTATTCGGAAACAAGGGATTAAGGCTTCATCTTTTTCTGGACAACTTCATCAAGCAATGGATTTTCGGCACAATCCCTTTCTTTGCCCTAAGGGCAGTCGCGGGAAACAATGTCTGCACTTTGGAGAGGTATTTCAAGACTCTGGTCGGAACTAGCTATACTAACATCATCGGCTCCTTAGTCAATGTGGGAGGGCCGGAGATCGTCTTCCAGGATACCTTCACCTATTTTCTCTCTTCCGCCAGCCTAGAAAACCTCAAAGGCATCGTCTCGGCTAGCAACATTCTCTGGCGAAGGGTTACCTTCTATACTCCCTTCCTTATCGGACTAATCACCACCTTGACCTTAGAAGGAACAAAGAAGAGATTTGCAAGGATCGGGGATACACGGACAATCTACGACAGGGACAGGATGGATTTTGCTTCGCTTGACGAAGGGACAAAAGCCTATCTAAGCGAAATCAAGAAGAAGGGACAGAGGAATAACCCTGCCTTGCTCAGCAAGGAAGAAGTCGGTCAGTCCTTTGAAAAAAGGAAAAAACGATATTCCGACAGGGAAAAGAAAACGCCCGAAAGGGAAAAAGTCGAAGATGCGGACTTTGCCGCCATCCTCGAGCAGGGAAAATGTCATCTTGCCGAGGTTGAAAAAGAGTCGGAAGCGCTTCTTAAGGAAGGCACAAGTGATCCGGAAGTAAAAAAGGAAGCCGAGAAAGAACTTCGTTTCCAAGAAAAGAGGGCAAAGAAGCACCAGGAGAAAAAGGTTGCAAAGCTTGAAAAAAAGAGGAGCAAAATAAAAAACAATCCGGATATAGAAGAAAGGGTTTTGACTTCTCCGACGCAAGACCCAAAGGAGAGATAATGGTCATCGGTATTTTTTCGGACACTTATGAACCTGACATCAATGGTGTGGCAAATGCGACCAAGAGGCTTCGTGACACTTTGATCAGCCATGGCCATCAGGTCATTCTTGTCACTACCGGGCTGCCCCACCAGAAAAAGTTCACTTTTGAAGGAGGAATCAGGCGGATCCCTGGCAAGATTCTCTCCTCCCTCTACGGATATCGAAGGAGCTTTGTCTATAATTCCGCTGCCTTTAAGGCCCTCTCCATGTTCCATTTCGATATCTTTCACATCCAACAGGAATTCGGTGTCTCGATTTTCGGCCGGATCTGTTCTAAGTTCTTCCATGTTCCTCTTGTCTATACCTACCACACCTGCTATCCGGACTACTCAAACTATCTTTCCGGAGGGAAGAAGATTCCTGATTTTCTTGCGAAGAAGACAATTATTTCCTTGGTTAAGAAAATCGTCTCCAGGAAGGGAGAGGTCATCACTCCATCCAAGAAATCCCGGCGCCTTCTTGAAAGCTATGGGCTTAGGCGTTTTGTCAACGTCGTCCCAAATGCCATCGACCTTCAACCCTTCCTTCAGCCTGTGGAAAAGGAGAAAAGGGAAGCCTTTAAGAAAGAGCATGGACTAAAAGGGAAAAGAATCCTCCTCTACCTTGGACGGATAGCCAAGGAAAAGAACATTCTCGAACTGAGGGAAGGCTTCTGCCTGTATAAGGAGAAATACAACGACAGTGGCACGGTTCTTTTTCTTGTTGGCGCCGGTCCTCTTCTTGTCCCATATAAAGAGAAGGCATCCTCTCTTCCTTATGCCAAGGATATCCTCTTCTATGGAGCCATCCCCCATGAAGACACTCCTTTTTTCTATCATCTTGCCGATGCATTCATCTCGGCATCAACAAGCGAGACGCAGGGGCTGACCTATAACGAAGCTATGGCATCGAAAACTCTTGTTCTTGCCCACTATGACGAAAATCTAGCCGAATACATCAAGGATGGTCAGACCGGTTTCTTTTTCGACAGCGTGGAGACAAGGGCAGAGAAAATCCACGCGTGTCTTTCTCTGGACGATAAGGCAAAGGAAAAAAGGAGAGAGGAGGCAGAGAAAATGAACGCCTTGTATTGCTCCCCGGAAAGGTTTTACAAAAGAATTATCCATGTCTATCAAAAAGCAATCCGACATCAGTACTGAAGACAGAATTTCTTCCTTTACCCTGACTCAGGTGGAGAGGAAAGGAAAAGAAAGGCTTCTTTTCTTTGGGAAGAAGAAAGTCGTCCTTTCCACGGAGGACTATCTTTCCGGATACTATTATCCAGGAAAGAAGTTCTCTCCTTTTGAAAGGGGACTCCTTGAGGAAAAAAGCCGCCTAAGAAAGGCACATGACTATCTCAGTTCCCTGCTAGGCAAGAAAAGCTACTGCGAAAAAGAAGTGGAAGAAAAGCTCAAAAAGAAATTTCATCTTGCTAGGGAGGAGAGGGAAAGGCTTCTCTCCCCGTACCGAAAAGAGGGAATCCTCAATGACGAAAACTTTGCAAAAGACTTTGCCGAAAGGAAAAGCGAAGAAGGATACGGAAGAAAATATATCGAGGGAAAGCTGAGAAGGAAAGGGGTTTCTTTGGAAACAATCAGCCGCGTGTCGGCCAAAATAGAGCCTAACAGAGAAATCCTGTTCTCTTTGCTTTCGAAAAAGGACAGATCCCTCGCCGCCAGACCGGAAAAAAGGCGGAAGGAAGCCCTTTTTTCCTTTCTTCTTTATCGTGGATTCTCCTTTGACGAGGCCTCCTCACTACTGGAAGACTATTCTTCTTCCCTGCCGGAAGAGAATGTGACAGAAAGACGACAGAAGAAGACAGAATATTTCAAAAAAGAAGCAGAAAAATGCTATAATGCGGTCAGGAAGAAGAAAACCGACGATTACCATCGGAAAGCCTCCTTCAGAAGCAAACTGATTCAGAAAGGTTTTTCGAGCGAAGAAATCGATTCCTTCCTCAATGAAAGAGGATATACATTCCATGATTAAGGACTTGCTCAATTACGAAGGGCCGGTGAACGAGATTTTTATGGTCAAGCAGGCCACCCGTGCGGTCTCCAATAATGGTTCCCCCTATCTTTCTTTGACCCTGCAGGACAATACCGGAACGGTAGAAGCCAAAAGGTGGTCAATCGACGACGACGACTTAAGGATTGCCACAGCCGGGAACCTTGTCCATGTCAACGGCAGGATGCAGGTTTACCGGGGCCATCCTCAAAGGAAAATCACGGAACTAGAAGGGGTCAGGGAAGGAGACGCTGACTTAGCTAAGTTCGTCCCTGCGGCACCGACTCCCTTAGAAGAAAGGAAGGCTGAACTGAATCAGGATATCGCCAGGATTAAGGATAAGGAACTCCATGACCTCGTCCTTGCCGTCCTAAAGGACCGCCTAGAGGACTATCTCTCCTACCCTGCCGCCGTCACCGTCCACCACGCCTATCTTCACGGTCTCCTCTATCATTCCCTGTCTATCTGCCGAAACGCCATTGCCGTACAGAAGAACTACCCCTGGCTTAGTCTAGACTATCTGATTGCCGGATCCCTGCTTCACGACATTGGCAAGACGAAGGAGCTCTCCGGGTCGATGGCCGCCAACTACACGACGGAAGGAAACCTTATCGGACACATCGCCTTAGGGGCAAGGATTGTCTACTCAACCGGGGAAAAGCTTGGAATAAACAAAGAAAAGCTTGATGTGCTTACCCATAGGATTCTCAGCCACCATGGTGAACTTGAGTTCGGATCTCCGAAAGTCCCAAGGACTGCCGAAGCCTATGTCCTCCATTCCTTGGATGATCTAGACGCCAAGAGGGAATGCCTCAAGATGGCCTATGAAGGGACGAAGGAAGGTGCCTTTACCGGCAAGATCATCTGGATGAACAACACAGCCTTCTATAAGCCGAAGAAAGAAGAAGACAAATAAAAGAAAGGATACCTAGCTCAATGTCCGAAAAACAGAACGAAAAAGACGTCGACATCAGTGAAATGGTCTCCTTTTCCTCCTATGCCCCGAAAAGGCAGGAAAACGCGGAGGAAAAGGAAACCGCAGCCGAGAGAAAGGAAAAAAAGGTTTCGTTTATCATCTTCACCGCTCTCTCCTTCTCCCTTAGCCTAGCCTATATTCTTACCACCTTCATTCTCGGAAGGAGGAACGATGGGTATTCCTCAGCCAATGGATACGGGGTGCTTCCCCTTCTCTTTGCATCCCTGACTTCCGTTTTTGCCGCCTTATCCGTCTTTTTCCTTTTCTATCATCGCTGGACAAAGAAAGAACTGTTTTCTTCTCTGTCTATCATCTCTTCCTACCTTTCCTTTGGGGCTCTCTATACTGCCTATAGTTTCTCAATTATCCGCAAGGCCGTCATTGAGAAAATCAATATCTCTGGTTCCAACTTTTTTGAAGAAATGTATCTTGTCTTCTTAATCATCGCCTGGGTTCTTGTCCTTCTGGCTATTTTTTCTTCCTTTATCCTTAAGGGAAAGAAGAAAAACATTGTCTGTCTTGTCCTTGTTCTTGCACTATCTTCCCTGATTTATGGGGCGGGCGCCGTACTTGTCAACCCGATTTCCTTCTTCCCAAGCGGCATCGCTCTTTCCGTCATCGGTTCCCTTCTTGTCGCCATCGGAAGGATCGGCAGGCTGTTCACCAAGAAAGGAAAGGGGGTCCATCTTTTCTCGGTAAGCATTCTTCTTGGCTATGCCGGCCTTCTTTCTGCCCTGCTCTATTACGGACTTCTTCTTCCCTCTCCTCTGTACTAAAATCCTTATCCTGAGAAACGGATGCCGCCTAATCCTCCGCAGAAAGGAGAGTAGGCGGCTTTTTTCTTTTCCTTATTTTTCCCGGCAATAGGCAAAAAAGAGGGAAAACCAGGTGGATTTCTCTCTACCAATGAATGTATATGTTTGATATAATTTATATGTGTTTCAATGGTGAGGATTGATTTATGGAAAACGAAGAGAAAAAGATAGAAGAGACCGGACTCTCTGAGGACGGAAAAGAGGTTTCAGGCAAAGACGGATTCTCTAAGCCGGAGGCTCCTTTGGAGCAGCCGGAAGCCCAGGAAGGGGAAGAAGAAAGGCAAAAGGCCGTCAAAGAGAGCTACAAGGAACAGGCCGACAGCATCGAAGGGGAGTATAACGGAACGGAAAAAAGAACCGATGCCGCTTATTTCAAGCCGATTCACTACATCAACGATGGGACGATTTCCATCGACAAGGAAATCGAAAACCTCCGGAGCAGCTATAGGAAAAAAAGGTCTCCCGGAAAGACATTCAATATCGCTTCCCTGATCATCGTCATCGTCTGCTTCGGCGCCTTTATCGCCACTTCGAGGATAAAGAACGTGCCGGGCTTTGTAAGGTGGACGACCTTCGCTCTTAGGGTCGTTGTTTTAGTGGCCACCTTCGCCCTCTCCTTCTACTTCAACAAAAAGGGAACGAAGATCACCGGCAACTATAGGGTGGACTTTGTCAACACCGTCAACGGATATACTCTTTCCAACCTTCACCTCGATAATGCCCTTATCGCCCCCGATGCGAAAATCGAAGACAAGGAAATCATCGAAGCCCACTACTTCCGCACCATCACTTCCATCCAATCCCGTGCCGTAGTGAGGGCAAGCCGGAACGAATATCCCTTCACCTGTGCGGAAGTCGCCATCGTCATCCCCCAAAGGTCGATTGAGGATGCCAACAAGGCTCCGATTGACTACCTCAACAGGGATGGGACTCCCTATATCGATGAAAGCGGGACAAACGGAACGACGACCATGTTTGGGACCCAGGAAAGGTCCTCGAGCGTGACTAGGATTGACACAGAAATCGCCGACCAGCTTAGCGGTAAGGAAAACGCCAAAAACCGTGCGAAGGACGAAAAGAAGGCCAAAAAGGGCGAACAGAAGTTCACCACAACCGGTTTCTTCGGCCGTTTCTTCTCTTACGGAGCAACGCTTTCTTCCGAAGAAAGCAGGATCATCGCCTTCATGGGGGATAAGAAATTCACCGTGCTTCCGACTTATCTGACCGGCTTTGAGGCAAGGAAGGTCCCCGGATTAAAGAAGACCATCATCGTCTATGTCGCTTCTCCGGTCAAGAGCGCCAAGTTCTTCACGGAAGAGAACGTCGGAATCCTTAACTCCATGCCGATAGGGACGGTCGTTGAATCCTGCTTCCTCTCCCTGAACTCCTATGGAAGGAAGGCGGGCTTCAACCTCTGCGACGATGTCAGGCAGTGCCCACAGAAGCGCATCGAATCCTTAGGCTGCTTTGACACCTACCAGAAAGCCGTCGAAACCGCCTTCAAGTTCTTCGATGCCGCCACCGAAAGGAAAAGCAAGGCCTAAACAATGAAAACATCAGAGTATCTATCCACCTCTAAGGAAGAGACGGAAAAAATCGCCGAGGAGCTTGTTAAGACCTTCAAAGGCGGGGAGGTCATCTTCGCCTACGGCCCTCTAGGGGCAGGGAAGACGGCCTTCTGCAAAGGCCTAGGAAAGGCTCTCGGGGTCAAAGGAATCATCAATTCCCCGACCTTCGACTTAATCAAGGTCTATGACGGAAAAGGCTGTCAGCTCTACCATGTCGACTGCTACCGGCTGGAGAACTGCTCGGAAGAGAGGAAGGACCTCTCCTTAGATGAAATCGTCGGGGAGAAGGACATCATCACCTACGTCGAATGGCCGATGTATGCCTCTAACTGGCTGAAAGAATATCATCCGCGCATCGAAGTCACAAGGACGTACGTGGACGAAGAGAAGAGAAAGATTGTGATCAAAGATGAACGATTCTAAAAACATTCGGCTTTTTATCGATACCGCGACAAAGTCCTTTGCCTTAGGGGCAAGGGTGGATGGGAAGAAAAGGACAAGGGATTTAGGTAATCCGAAACAGGTTCTTGAACTGACCCACGAAGGAATCAAGTCTCTTGGCGAAAAGAGGGGATTTACCCTTTCTGAGGTCAGAGAGTACTATTGCCTACTAGGGCCAGGAAGCAACACCGGCATCCGTCTTGGACTGACGATTCCCCGCACTGTCTACGCCATTGATCCGACGATTAAGATTTTCGGCATAGGAACAAGGGATCTTCTTCTTACGGCCGGGAACTGCGCCGTCCTTTCCGATCGGAACGGCAACCTTTTCTATAAGGACAAAGAGAGGAAGGAAAGCCATATCCGGATAAGGAAAGAGGAGATTCCTTCCTTTGCCTATCAAGAACCTATCGTCGTAGAGGAAAGCGATAAGGCCGCCATCGAAGCTTTAAAAGGACATCGGCTTGTTTTAGCCTCCGTCATCTCCCTAAGGAGGGAGGACAGGAAGGGTTTCACCGACTTTTCTTCCAAGGAAGAAGAGTTCCTGCCCGAATACGCAAGGAAGATTTAGAGGAGGGAAGACATCATGAAAGAAGAATGCATTCTGGCAATCGAATCCAGCTGCGATGAAACAGCCATTGCCATCCTCAGAAACGGAAACGAATTATTGGCCAATACGGTCAATACACAAATTAAGGATCATCAGAAATTCGGAGGCGTCTATCCGGAACTGGCAAGCCGCCTACACCTGAAAAACATCACCGGCATTCTCGCCTACGCCCTGTCCCTGAAAGGATTCGACATCCATTCCATCACCCATATTGCCGTGACGGGAGGTCCCGGACTTCCCGGAGCCTTGCAAATCGGTGCCAGGGCCGCAAAGACGATTGCCACCTATCTCAATGTTCCTATTCTTTCGGTCCATCATCTTGCCGGACACATCTATGCCAATGAGTATGCGGCCGATTTCCACTATCCCCTTATTGCCCTAATCGCCTCCGGAGGAAACAGCCAAATCGTCCTGATTAAGAAGCCTCTTGATTTCCAGATTATCGGAGAGACCGAGGACGATGCCATCGGAGAGGCGTTCGACAAGGTGGCAAGAGAACTTGGACTTCCTTATCCAGGCGGTGTCTATATCGACAAAGTCAGCCGGGATGAGACAATCAAGACCTTCCCGCTTCCTAAGCCGAAAGTCGAAGGATACAATCTATCCTATTCCGGACTGAAGTCGCATCTTGTCCGAAGGATTGAAAAAGAACCAAAGGACAAGGATGGGAAGCTTCCGGAAGAAGTCGTCAAGCGGTATGCCCGGTCGACGGAAGTCGGTTTCGTCAATCAGCTTCTTGACAAGCTTCTTAAGGCCGCAAAAGACTATAAAGTAAAACAGGTCGTCGTCGGAGGTGGAGTCAGTGCGAACTCCTATCTCCGTAGCGAAGTAGCCAAAAGATTCGCCGATACGGAAATTGAAGTTGTCGTCCCTCCTCTCTGGTGCACGACCGACAATGCCGCAAGGATTGCCAAAGTCGCCCATCATAGGATCGAGAGGGGAATCACTACTCCCCTTACCTTCACCACAGAGCCTAACCGCAGACTGGAAAACGAGGGAAAATAATCATGGATTTAACTGAAAAACTTACCGTAAAGGATTTGTTCGCCAAAGCCAAGGATGGAAGCCTTGCCCCCTATGACGGGAGCTTAAGGACTTTCGGCGGGTTTGTCCGGAACAACCGGACCTTCGGAGAAATCGGATTCATCACGTTAAACGATGGCTCCTGCTTTGATAACCTTCAGATTGTCTATCAGACCAGTGACAGACAGGCAAGGGAAGCAAAGAGGGGATCAAGCATCCTAGTCAAAGGAACCCTTAAGCTTACCCCGGAGGCTAAGCAGCCTTTCGAAATCGATAGGACGGAAAGGGAAATCGTCGGCAAGGTGACCGAATCCTATCCCCTTCAGAAAAAGAAAACGTCGTTTGAATACCTCCGCCAGTTCCCCCAGTGGAGAAGGCGGACGAACACCTTTAACGCCGTTTTCCGCATCCGTTCGACTCTTGCCTATTACATCCACCAGTTCTTCCATGAGAACGGATATTATTACATCCATACTCCGCTGATTACTGCAAACGACTGCGAAGGAGAGGGACAGACCTTCCAGGTCGCAAGCGACCTGAAACATCCGGAGGAGTTCTTCGGCAAGGACAATGTGCACCTTACCGTTTCCGGTCAGCTCCATGTCGAACCCTTCGCCTTAACCTATGGCAAGGTGTATACTTTCGGTCCGACCTTCCGGGCAGAAAAGTCCAACACCACACGCCATGCGGCGGAGTTCTGGAGGATCGAACCGGAAATCGCCTGGGCTCATTTAAGCGACCTTTGCGACATCGAGGAGAAATTCCTGAAATATGTCGTCAGCAAGACAAGGAAGGAATGCGAAAGGGACAGGCACTTCCTCTATCAGTTTGTCGACAAAAGCCTAGAGCAGAGACTGAAGGACTTTGTGGAGAAGCCCTTCGTCCGCGTCAAATACGAAGAAGCCATCAAGCTTCTTCAGGATGCGGTCAAGTCTGGCGTGAAGTTTGAAGTCAGCGATATCAAGTTCGGGCTCGATCTTGGAAGCGAACATGAACGCTATCTGACCGAGAAGGTTTTCAAGGGACCGATTTTCCTGACCGACTATCCAAAGGAAATCAAGGCCTTCTATAGGAAGCAGAACGAGGACGGAAAGACAGTGGGTGCCTGCGACCTTCTTGTCCCGGGAATCGGCGAACTCTGCGGAGGAAGCGAACGTGAATGCTCCTTCGAAAAGCTCAAGAGCCGCAGGGAAGAGCTGAAGAGGAATAGGCCGGCCTATGAATGGTACCTAGATCTGCGGGAAAACGGTTCAAGGCCTCATTCCGGCTTCGGATTAGGCTTTGAGCGTCTAGTAAGGCTTGTCACCGGAAGGCAGAATATCCGGGATACCCTGCCTTATCCTCGCTGCTACAAAGACATGAGGTTCTAAATGTTCTTTCACCGGAAGAAGGAAGAAGAAAAGAAAGAAGTTTCCTCTCCCTCCGTGCCGACTAGGCAGACGGAGAAAAAGGAAGAGAAAAAGGATGGTTTTCCTTTGGCAGGAAAAATCGCCTGCTCCCTTATCTGTCTCTCCCTTCTCGCTCTTTCGTTCTATTCCCTAGTCTCCCTTATCCGGCAGGGGACAGGCGAAAGCAAGAGCAAAGAGGATTACATCGTGCTCGAGGGAAGGAACGTGAACGAAACACGCGACTTCTTTAACCAAACCGATAAAAACGGGAATCTGAAGTTCTCTAAAGACAACAAAAACAAAATCAAGGATTATTACTTCATCGGTTCCAAGCTCTTCGTCTCTGAAAACAAGCTTACTCCGTCAAGGTACAAAGACAACCTAGTCTCAATGGCCGAAGGGAAAGATATTGCTCTCTACTCTATTTCTTCCGATGTAAACTACAGCTACAATTCAAACCTTTCCACAAAGATTTCCTCTTCTATCGCCTACATCGACCTCAATCAGGCAAGGGAAGGGGACTATCTGCTTTATCCTATCGGCGGGACTGAAGATGGGCAAAGCGGAATCGCCCCTTACTCCATCGACAGCGATGAGGGAATCGAAGAAAGCGTCTATACCCTTCCCGACAAGGAAGGAAAGCGCAAGAGGGTCACGTTAAAAAATAACCGCAATTCCCCCTATACCATTCTCAGTGTCAGAAACTGCGGAAGCCATCTTCCGAGCAACTGCTATGACATCCTTTTAAGGAACCAGCAGTACAAGGAAACACAGGATGGATACCGGCCGATTGATTCCTCAGGGGAGGATTTATCTTCTCTTGCGGAAAAGCTGGGACAGGATTCCCTGTCCGTAAAAGCCGTATCCTCCCTATCCGAAGCGTCCAAGAGGAAAAGCAGCCTTCTCTTCACTCTTCCTTTGGAAGAAGGCAAGGGCTACACCTCTTTGTTTACCCCTTTAACCTCGCTACAGACAAAGGTCAGGGAAAGCAGTGATTTAAAAGGCTATGACGCGATACCGGAAATCCGGGAAGCAGTCGGTGCATTAGAGCACGCCGGTGAACACTACTATAATGTCGCTTTCAATAACGTATCTCCTTCTTCTGCCCATATCGGAAAGGAAAGCATCCTCCTGCCGTACTCGGATGATTCCTATTCCACGGCTAAGGAAGTTTATGCGTTAATCCGGAAATAGACCCTGCAAAAACGAAAGCCGTCCCTAGGAGCCATGCTCCTAAGGACGGTTTTTTCATCAGAACAGAGACATCTGATCGGATTCGGGAAGTCCCTCAAGGGCATTTAAGTCCCGCAAAGTCTCAATCAGCTTTTCCCCGACATGGCCGCGGATAGCAAGATCCTCGACGGACTGGAAAGGACCGCCTTTTTTCCGTGCCTCGACGATTTGGTTGGCGACGGAGGCGCCAAGACCATCGATGCTCGTTAGGGAAGGAATGATCTTTCCACTTTTTTCGTCCGGCGTGAACTTTATGGCATCGGAGGTATTGACATGCAAAGGAGCAAAGGAATAGCCTCGGTCATACCTTTCCACCGTCTGTTCGAAGGCGTTGATGGTATCCTGTTCCGGCTTAGGGACGTTCTCTCTTCTCTGCCTGCGGCCTAGGATATCGTTCCGCTTATTCAAGGAAGCCTGAAGTCCCTTCCTCCTTGTCTGGATGTCATATCCGTCGCAGCGGAGAGTGAAATAGGTCGCATAGTAGGCCAAAGGACGGTGAACCTTGAACCAGGCGCAGCGGACGGCCATGGAGACATAGGCGACGGCATGGCCTTTAGGGAACCTATAGGCAATCTTGTGGCAGGATTCAATGTACCAGGCAGGGACATTGTGCTCCTTCCTAATCTTATCGAATTTTTCCTTCTTTTCTTCGTTCCCCGGCTTACCATAAAAACCCTTACGGGTGAATTCCCTGATGGCAAAGGCATCGGTGTACTCCACTCCCCATTTATCATGAAGCATTGTCCTGATGTCGTCACGGCAGCAGATACAGTCCTTCAGGGCGAAGTTCTTTTCGGTGATGAGGTCTTCGGCATTGCCGGCAAAAACGTTCGTTCCATGGCTAAGGCCGGAGATACGGACAAGATCGGCAAACGAGCGTGGCTTTGTCTCGATAAGAACCCGGCGTCCGTTTTCAGTTCCGAACTCGGGAAGGCCTAAGGCACCGGTCTGCTGCTGAAGAACGTTCTTTTTGAGGTGCAAAGCATCGGCTGACCAGAAAAGAGAAAGGGCATCCGGGTCGGAAATCGGGACTTTTTCCTTCAGCTGCCTGAAGGAAAAGCCGCAGAAATCGCACTGCCTTTTGATGGCCTGTGGATCGACATGGCCGAGCCTATCGAACTTTAGGACATTGTCGTGGATGGCGTGGAAGTCATAATGGGTCGTCCTCCAGGTGGAATTAGGGTCGTCGGCAGGGTACTGGACAGGAGTGAAGTCATAGGCCTCCCTTCCCGCCGGAATGACAATAACGCCTCCCGGATGCTGTCCGGTAGACCGCTTTGTCCCCACACACCCATTGGCGATGTGGTCTAGCTCCGCATTTCGGATTTTGCTCGTATCTTTGCCTAAGGATTCGAAATAGCCAAGGACATAGCCTCTGGCATTCTTTTCCTGCGCAGTCTGAATGGTTCCTGCTTTATAGCAGTGGTTTCCGGTCTTATTCAGCCTTTCCTTCCTATGCTCATGGGCAATCGACTGGAAGTCGGAAGGGAAGTTCAGGTCGATATCGGGAACCTTCTCGGCATGAAAGCCGAGGAAGGTGGCGAAAGGAATGTTCTGGCCGTCCTTTATCCTTTCTTCCCCGCACTTAGGACACTTCTTCGCCGGAAGGTCAAAGCCGGAGTCTACGCTCTGATCACTAATCCACTCCAGATGGTGGCAGTTCGGGCAGCGGTAATGGGGAGGAAGAGGATTCACTTCGGTAATCCCGGACCTTGTCGCAACCAACGAAGAGCCGACCGAACCTCGCGACCCAATCAGGTACCCTTGGGTGTTGGACCATCGGACGATGAGAGAGGAGAGCCAGTAAATGACGGAATAACCGTTGGAGACGATACCATCGAGCTCCGTCTTCAGACGCTGTTCGATGACTTCAGGAAGGGGATCTCCGTACCTTTCCTTGGCGGTCTTGTAAGTAAGGTCAATCAGCCTCTGTTCACACCCTGGCATCGACGGAGGATATAGTTTATCCTTCGTCGGCTTAATGTCGGAGGAGATCCTATCGGATACCTTGCAGGGATTATCAATGACAATCTCCTCTTCTAACGCCTTATCGCCAAGGAAGGAAAAGCACTCCCTCCTTTCGTCGGTCGTACGCAGATGCTGGTTTGGATTAGGAAGAGGGTTACGGTACCATTTCTGCTTTGCCTCTTCCGAGGCATTGTCGTAAGGCTGAAGGCAGAGAGGATGACGTGCGCCCTTTAGTCCCTTGGCGGAAATAAAGACATCCCGGTAGATTTTATCCTGGGGATTAAGATAGTGGCAGTCGCCTGTGGCACACACCCTTTTTCCCTCTTCCTTTCCGGTCGTAATGACATCCTTGATGATCCTTTTGACTTCTTCAAGAGAATCGATCTCCCCTTTATGGACCTGGTAGATATAATTCTCCGGAGGCTGGACTTCGATAAAGTCATAGAAGTCCCTCTTCTTTTTCAGTTCTTCCTTGGACTTGTTCCTTGCCGCCTCCCAGACCTCACCATTAAGGCAGGCGGAACCGATAAGAAGGTTTTTTCGGTATTTGGCCAGATAGCTCTTTGGGGTATAAGGAGTCTGGTCCTTACCGATATAAATCGTCGAGGACTCAGAAATAATCCGGTATAAATCCTTCAGTCCATCCCTGTTCTTGGCATAGACCGTACAATGGTATGGATGAGAGGACAAAAGCATTTCCTTAGTGACAGGGAGGTTTGCTAAATCTTTGTGTGTCTTTATTTCAGGATTCCGTATAGCAAGAGTGGAAAGCATGGAAGAGAAAATCGTAGCCAGGTGTCCGGCATCATAATTTGCCCGGTGGGCACCGGTTGAATCAAAATCAATCTGCAGCCTTCTTGCCAAGGCCTCCTCCCGGTGGCTTCGCCTCTCCGGATATAGATAGCGGGAGAGAGGAAGAGTGTCGATGACCGGATTAGTGAGCGTCTCCCTGCCGTTATTCTTCAATGCCTCATTAATGAAGTCAAAGTCGAAGGAGGCGTTATGGGCGACGATGATGCTATCCTTAAAGAATTCCTTGATGTCCTTTAAAGCCTGCTTAATCGGCTTGCCGTGGTCGACCTGTTCCTGGCTGATATGGGAGACATTAATGGAGAAAGAGGAAAGCTTCCTGTCCGGATTGATGAAGAAATCGATGGTGTCGAGAATCTGTCCGGAGGGATCCCTCTTGACGGCACCGAACTCAATCAGCCGGCCATACCGGCAGGAAAGTCCTGTGGTCTCGGTATCGAACACAACAAAGGTCTCGTTCTTCAGAACCCGGTCGCAGGGGTTATAGATATAACGGAAGTGGTCTTCGAGCCTATATAATTCGCTTCCATATAGAATCTTGATTCCTGTCTTCTTGCTGGCTTTCTGGGCTTCCGGGAAGGCCTGGACGACGCCGTGGTCGGTGACGGCAAGGGCACTCCATCCCCATTTCTTCGCCCTGGAGGCATAATCGGAAATAGAGGCGACTCCGTCAAAAGCGGACCTTCTGGTATGGAGATGAAGCTCGACCCGTTTTCTTGGATAGGTATCCCTTCTTAGCTCGTCGGGAGGAAGGACTTTGATCTCATCGATGGAAAGGACAAGCTCATTGTGGGAGAACTTATCGTAGGTCGGCTGGCCCTTGACCTCAATCTTGACACCGACGTCATATTTCCTCAGTTCTTCAAGGCTCCTTCTCTTTCCTTCAAACAGGTTAGCCGATATCGAATCGGAACCATCGGAAAACTCGATTTTCCGGATGGTCGTCCTTTTTCTTGTCTGACGGTCTTCGATTTTGAATATAGTCCCGCAGCAGATGACTTTGCGGAAATTGGTGATGTCCTTTAACTTGCAGGGCTGATAGTTCCTATTGATCTCCTTGTTCCGTTCCCTTCTCTCCGCAGCCTGCCTGACACTCTTTTTGTAGTTTTCGTCCTGCTTCTTCTCAAAGTCGTCATTATAGTCGACCTTTTCCTGGGTAAGAATATGGTAGGAAGAAGTGATGGAATCAAGGAAATTTCTCAGCCAGCGCGTCTCTTCGTCAATTTCGTTTGCCCCTGCGGCAGAGGAATAAAAGAAGACGGCCTTCTTTTCCTCGTCGGAAAGAATGACGTCATCTAACCTAGAAAAGCCCTTCGCTTCCTTGACTTCCTCAAGAAGGCGGGGGAAATAGAAGGCTTCATCCTTATATTTAAAGGTTAAGGCAATGCCAAAGCCCCCTCTGGCCGTAAAAGAGGAAATCGTGTCAAACAGCCTAGTATAGGAAGCATAGTCGAGATAATGGGGGAAGAGAATAGTGCCGACCACCCGATTGCTCTCTTTTTCCACATGGCAGTCCAAAAAAGAACCCTGGGAAAAGGAGTCCAGAGCAGATATTCCGATTTTCGTAAGGAAACGGCGGAGAAGATCATCCATATATTGTCAAACCTCGCCTAAATATTTTAAGACTTTCCCCTTGGGAAACAAACAGACAAAGCAAAAGGCAGGAGAAGAAAAAATATTTTTTTCGGAATATTCCGATAATAAAGGAACTTTTTTAAATTTTAAAAATATTTTTAGCACTCAGCACTTGAATTTGCTAACGTTTATTCTATAATACTATTCGCACTTGAAGATAAGGAGTGCTAATAAATAGAATAAAGGAGGATGTTACCATGTCTGAGGAATTCAAGAACAACGAAGAAAAGAAGAACGTTCAGGTCCAGCAGAAGGAGAACCATGTCCAGAGAAACGGAAACGAGGGTTATGGCTTAAATAGCTATCATCCGTTCTGGTCACTCTTGAACGACTGCTTCAGTGACGAAGAGCCTTCCAATGTGAGGAAGTCCGATATCATTGAAGACGAGCAGGGCTACAAGCTGGAAGTCGAGGTTCCGGGAGTAGACAAGAAGAACATCCGCATCTCTTTGGATAAGGGATATCTTTCCATCAATGCCCATATCGTCAAGAACAGCAATCAGGATGGCGGAAAACGGAAATATCTCCATAGCGAGCGGTACGAAGGCTCCTTCACCCGTAGTTTCTATGTCGGCAACGACATCAAGCGTCAGGACATCGATGCCAGTGTGAACAACGGATTGCTTACCGTCCGGATTAAGAAACCAGTCCAGCAAAGCGATGCCGAGAAGTACATCGAAGTGAAGTAAGGAAAAGGTGCCTAGGGAAGTCCCTGGGCACCTTTTTGTTTTCCTTTTTTGCGGAGAATGCTTTTTTAGATTCTTTCGAAGCAACAGAGGTTCTATACAATGAAGTCTTTGACGACAAGAAGAACGGCAAGAATGAGAAGGACGGCCCTTCCTATGCCGTTTGCAATTGCCTTGAACTTAGTCGGTGCCTTCTTCCGGGCAACAGACTCCCCAAGGGCAATCCTCGTCTGCCAGCCATCCAGGCCGGGAAGAGGGAGAAGGTTAAAACAGCCTAGGTTCAACGAGATATATCCCCAGAGGAAGAGGACGTTGGCAAGGGATCCGGACTCCACTCCGCTTGTCGTCAGGCGGTAGACAGAAACGATTCCGCCGACATTCTTCCATCCTTCAGGAGTGAAAAGGGATCCTAATGCCTGGTAAATACCGACAAACCTCTGTCCGAAGGTCTTGTTTGCGCCGACAAAAGACTGGGAAAAGGAATAATGGATCGTATCCTGCCAATTGGTGATGCCAAGATAGTCAAAAGAGTAAGTCCCTTTCTCGACGTTCTGGGTCACCCCGACAGGAACAAGAATTGTTTTCTTTTCGTTATTCGGATTGTTTTCCTTAGGAATATAGGTGATATGGAAGGTTCTTGTCGACTTCCCGTCGACAAAGGTAGACTTGAATTCGTCAGGAAGCGTGAACTGTCCTGCCTCGCTAGCGGAATAGACGTTCAAGGAACTATAGGAAATCGAACTATGGGTGGCATCGTTATAGGAACCCGTGTCCTTCCCCTCGTTAAAGGATAGATAGGCCGTCAGTTCTTCCCGGTCGCTTTCCTTTGGGAAGTCGATATCGACATACCGGTTTTCCTCCTGGCTATAGACGTGGTAAGTCTGATAAAGGGAAACGATTTTATCTCCGGACTTCCTTCCATACTTTTCGGCCGCATTCCCTTCCACGACGTTCACCCTGTTTGTCGCATAGTTATTCACCTTATGAGGCATCAGGTAGGAAACAAAGAACAAGAGGATGGCAAGAAGGAAGTTCCTTGCGATGCCGGCGAGCCTGATGGCAATCTGCTTAGCATGGTTTGCCCCATTAAGGGTTCTCTTTTCCTCAATCCGGGTTCCGTCTTCCGTCGCCTCCCTGTCCTCTCCGGCCATGGAGACATATCCGCCGAAAGGAAGGCAGCGCAAAGAAAGCTGTGTCTCTCCAAGCCGATAGACCGGCTTGCCGTCGGCATCGAAAACCGGCTTACCGTCCTTTTTCACTTTGTGTCTGAATTTATGCTTATAAAAGGCAGGACCGAAGCCGATGGAGTACTCAAAGCAATAGACGTTGCATAACTTTGCTACGGCAAGATGTCCGGCCTCATGGACGCAGACGACCAATGAGAGACAGACAAGGAAAAGGATAATGTACAAAATTGTCTTTAAAAATTCTGGCATGTGTTATTTTTCTCTTTTTCGATGACTTCCTTGGCAAAGGCATCCGCTTTTGAGAGAAGAAGGGGAAGGTTCTCTTTCGTCAGAGCCTCCACACAGGGAAAGTGATTTAAAGTATAGGATAAACATTTTCCGATGTCTAGGTATCCCCTTTCCTTCTTCAGGAAGGAAGAGATAGCCAAAGAGTCGACGGCATTAAAGAAGATCCTTCCTTCGTTTCCATAAAGGGAGTTCCTTTTTAAGGCAAGCGGGAAGCAGGGATAGCGGAGAGGGTCGAGAGGAAGAAAATGAAGTTTTTTGACTTTTTCCCTGTCTTCCTGGCTGTTTCTATGCCTAGGAAGGGTGCCTTTGGAAAGGGCGTAGGCGATAGAAACACGCCTATCACAGGGAGAATATTCAAAGATTGTTTCCGTTCTGCCTCCTTGGCCCACGAAGCTGACTAAGGCGTGGACAAGGGATTCCTTACAAACCACGGCATGGTAGGATACCTTCCCTGGCCTTGGAAATAGCGCTTTCGCTTCCCTGATTTCAAAGGCCTTATTGACCATAGTTGCCGAATCGACGGTAATCTTGCTTCCCCTCTGCCAGGTAGGATGGCGGAGAACCCTTTCCGGTGTGGCATCCTTCCTTGCGCTAAGAGGGAGATCTCTCAAGGCTCCCCCGGAGGCTGTAATCCTTAGGGACAGGATGGCCTTTTTGCCGATTCCCCGTTCCTTGACTTCTTCTAAGAGCTTAGCCAAGGCAACATGCTCGCTATCGACAGGGAAAAGGCGGGAAGAGGAGTGTTCCCTGGCTTTTTTCCTTAAGGAAGAGCCGATAACCAAAGATTCCTTATTGGCAAGAAGAAGATCATGGTTTAAATCTATGGCCTTCAAAGAAGGAAGAAGGCCGTCATTACCCATGATGGAGTTAAAGACAGTGGCACCCTTGCATGCCTCAATTACCTTTAAGGATGAATCTTTTCCGCTAAAGACGACATAGGAAGGGTGGAGAGAGGAAAAGGCCGCGGCGGCCTTTTCATCGACGATACCGACATACTTAAGCTCAGGGAAATAAAGCAGGGATTCCTCCCTCTTTTCATAGTGCGAGGAAAAAGAAATACCGACCAAGGAATAGTCGAAGGAATAGCGAAGAAGGGATAAGGTAAGGCTTCCGATTGTTCCTGTGGCCCCTAAGACGACAATGTTCTCTCTCATAGAAGGACTTTAAACCCCTGAGACAGGGCAAGAACGAAAAGAGACATGATTGCTGCGTTAGTCAGAAGGGAATCAAAGCGATCGATGATTCCGCCATGGCCAGGCCTAATCTTGCCAAAGTCCTTGATTCCGACAGTCCGCTTAATCAAAGAAAAGAGGAATCCTCCGATATTTCCGATTACCGGGGAAAGCAGGCTGGCAAAGACAAGCAAAAGCCATGCCTGTCCGGAGAAAAGGCCAAGTATCTTTAGTGTCTCAGAATAACCAAACTGCCTGAGCCCAGGAAGAAGAGGCGAGGAAAAGAAGGGGACAAATTCAAAGAATGCGGCAAGGGCAAGGGTAAATCCCATGGAGAAAAGGGCTCCGCCAAAGAAGCCTTCCCAGGTCTTATTCGGAGAGACACGGGGGTTCCTTTTATGCTTGCCGAACAGCCTGCCGGTAAAATAGGCTCCGACATCGCCAATCCAGGTTCCTACCGCCGTAAAGACCCTTAAATAGCAGGTTGACCAGCGCTGATCAAGCTTAGGATGTAAAAGATAGTATTCTTTGAACTGGTCAGACCTTCCAAAGAACCGGAGAAAATAGATGCACTGAAAACCGAATCCGATGAGGAAGGTCATGGAAAAAAGATAGGTGACATCATTAAGGGAAACCTTCCGGGAGAAGATGGAGATGGTAAAAAGAATCAGAAGGAAGGCAATCAGGCCGAACAAGGATACGAAAAGAGTGTCAACCGCAAAGCCGTACCAAGGATCCGTAAAGGGGTTATTCCCACTAGCCCAGGACTTGATCAGTCCGCCTAAGGCAAAAAGATACCTAAAGAAATAGACGATTAGCTTTGTGTAAAGAGGAAACCGTCCTTTCCCAGGAGCCTCCAGCCTCTCATGGCAGGCAACAGTGACAAAGAAAAGAATGAGCAGAAAGTAGAACCATCCCCCAAGAGCAACGGCCGGCATGAGAAGGCAGACAAAAACAATACCGGAAATTGTCCGTGTCAGCCTGGAAGCCTTATTCTTTTCGGAAAGCGGATTGGCCATTAGATAGTCTCGATATCCTTTACCTTTGCAGAAAGAAGCTTTTCGATTTCGTCGATATGCTTATCCGTGGCTTTCTGGATATCGTCAAGCCTGTTATCCCGCCTGTCTTCGGAAAGGTCTTTATCCTTCTTGATGTCATTGTTTGCATCCCGGCGGATATTACGGACGGCAACCTTTCCTTCCTCGGCACACTTCTTTGCCTGACGGATGAGATCCTGGCGGCGTTCCTCACTCGGTGCCGGGAATTTTAAGATGATGGCATTGCCGTTCTGGGCAACCGTGCATCCAAGATCGGCCTTATTAATTCCGCCAACCCTGTTCTTAAGGGTGGAAGCATCGAAAGGACGGACCTGTAAGTCTGTCGGCGAAAGGACGGAAATCGTTGCACCATATTTGATAGGAGACCTCTCACCATAGAGATCGACTTTCACGTTGTCAAGCAGGGCAGCAGAGACACGGCCGGCACGAAGGGTACCAAAGGTTTCCTTCAAAGAAGCGATGGACTGGTCCATCTTTTTCGTATAAGCATCAATAGTAGACATAAAATCTCCTCCTTCCATAGAAGATTATTCTTTCACTATTCTACAAGAAAACACATAAGGATAAAAGAGCAGCAGAGAAAGAATGGGCTATTTTCTGTTAGTCACAATAGTACCGATATCTTCTCCGTTGAGGACCCGGACGGCATTCTCCGGATCATTCCTATTGAACACGCGGACATCGACCGAAGAGTCAAGGAGAAGACCGACAGCGGTATTATCCCTGACCTTAAGGTTCTCGCTAAGAAGCTGGGCATAACTGATTTTTTTGATTAGCTTAGCATTCTTGTTCGTTCTCGGATCATCGTCATAGACCCCTTCCACGCCATTCTTTCCCCTAAAGATACCATCGCAGTTCCTCTCCTTTGCCCGCAGCGCGGCACAGGTGTCCGTGGTAAAGAAAGGAGACCCGATTCCGCCGGCAAAGATAACTACGCGGCCTTTTTCCAAATGGCGCAAGGCTCTTCGGCGGATGTAGGGTTCACAGCATTGGGCAACCGGAATCGAGCTCATGACACGGGTGACAAGCCCCCGGTTTTCAAAAAAAGACTGCAGGCACATGGCGTTCCTGATTGTAGCCAACCTTCCCCTATAATCTCCGGTTGTCTTTTCTATTCCTAAGGATTCGGCCTCTCTTCCACGCCAGATATTCCCTCCGCCGACAACAAGGCAGACCTCTGTCCCGGCAGAAGCAATCTGGGAAACAATCTTGTAGACCGATTCAAGATATTCCTTATCATAGATATCTCCCTTGCCTTTCAAGGCTTCACCGGAAATCTTCAGCAGGATACGTTTATACTTTGGCATTTCATTTATCTCCTTCTTCTATTGTATCAAAAAAGGCACCCCTTACGGAGTGCCATATCAGCAAGAGAAACTACTTGCTTCCGCCCGCCTGGGCAGCAACTTCGGCAGCAAAATCATCCTGCCGTTTTTCAATGCCTTCGCCGACAGCATAACGATAAGCGGAGACAAGGGAAGCACCATTCTCCTTTAAATACTGGGCAACGGTCTTCTGATCATCGGTGACAAGAGGTTCATCATCAAGAACGGACTCAAAGAGAGTCTTTTCAACACGTCCGCGGACAATCTTATGTTTGATTGCCTCAGGCTTGCTGGCAAACTTCGGATCCTGTTCGCTCGCTTCGAGCTGAATCTGCATTTCCTTGTTGATGACTTCTTCGGGAATGTCGTTTTCATGTAGATAAGAAGGATTATTGGAGCAGACATTAAGAGCGATGTTATTGGCCACTTCAGCATTTCCGCCCTTTAAGACGACAAGGGTGGCAATCTTTCCGTTCCTATGGATATAGGGGCCAAAGACTTCATCAGCACCCTTTTCGACAGTGACAAGACGACGGAAATCAAGCTTTTCTCCAAGCTTGACGCCGGCATCGACAAAGAGGTCGGCAATGCTCTTGCCGTTCTCGTCTTTCAGCTCTTTGGCTTCTTCGACAGTCTTCGGCCTGTATTTAAGGACAAGAGTATTGATGGTTTTGACCAAGGCACGGAAAGGATCAGAATTGGCAACGAAGTCAGTTTCGGAATTGACTTCAATCCTGGCAGCTTTGTTTCCTTCCGTCCTTAACCAAGCGACACCTTCTGCGGCAATACGGGTTGCAGCCTTCTTTGCCTGTTTGGCAATACCCTTCTCACGGAGCCAATCGATTGACTTATCGATGTCGTTTCCGTTGGCAAGAAGAGCCTTCTTGCAGTCCCTTAGTCCAGCTCCGGTACGTTCACGGAGCTGCTTGATTAATTCAATCCTCTCAGACATTACTTGGCTTCTCCGTTGTTCTCAGCATTGGTAGCAGGAGCAGCAGGGGTCTCGGCAGCAGCATCAGAGGGCTTAGCAGCTCCATCGGCAGCCGGCTTATTCTCCCCTTCCGGCTTATTCTGATCACCGAAGCGATGGAAGTTCTTCTTGATGAAACGTTTACGGGCATTACGTTTTCCGTTCTTACGCCTTGCGATAGCATCATCACGGAGCTTGGCACGGATAGACTTAATCTGCTCGGTCTGGTCAACACCTTTGAGCCTGTCAGCCCTCGTCTGGGCAGCAGCATCAGCATCCTTATAGGCATAGACCGGCTCGCCGCCTTTTCCTTCGACAACGGCATCGGCAAATAAGCCGACAATCAAACGAATGGAAGCTTCCCCATCATCGTTTGCCGGAACAAGGTAGTCGATTAAATCGGGATCAGTGTTGGTATCGCCTAAGGCAAAAACAGGGATGTGGAGGAGACGGGCCTCAGCAACGGCATTATGTTCAGTCTTCGGATCGACAATGACAACAGCTTCCGGAAGCTTGCGGATTTCCTTGATGCCTTCCAGATTAGCGGATAATTTAGCTTTCAGTTTAAGACGTTCGGCAGCTTCCTTCTTCGGAAGTTTCTCTAATTCGCCGGATAATTCTTCCTGCTCGATCGTACGAAGTAATCCGATACGTTTTAAAATAGTATGGAAGTTGGTGAGGGTGCCGCCAAGCCAACGCTTAGCAACATAGAAGGAACCGGAACGGATGGCTTCCTCGGTGATAGCCTTCTGGGCATACGCCTTAGTTCCGACAAAGAGAACCTTTCCGCCTTTGGAAACAATATCCTTTAAGGCCTGGTAGGCAACCTGCCTCTGAGCAGCAGATTTGTTCAAATCGATAAGATGAAGGTTGTTACGCTTCCCGTAGATATACTTGCTCCTCTTCGGATTCCAACGGGAAACACGGTGTCCGAAATGGCATCCTGCGGCAAGCAGTGCCTTAGGGGAAACGACCGGGTCATCAGGCTTATGTTCAATGCTCTGCCTGACATTGGCTTCGGCTTCGGCCGGAGCAACTTCGACTTTCTTCTCTTCTTCGCTCATTTTGAGCCTCCTTTTTGTTGAACTTCTAGATGTTTCAAGATGCCAACCCAATATGTCCCGCTTTGTGGTTGACCAATAATGGACATAGAGGACTAGTCGGCAAGATCCGCACCTATGGTTATAACGCACTATGGCGCAAAGGTAATTATATACTACACTAAATACTTTTTACAAGGCTTACTTGTCTTTATCATCATAAGCAAAATTATATGCAAAGTTGTGTTTCTCGTCATTTTTCATCTTGATAAACGAAATGAAAACCTGTATAGTAAATAGGCTTTGTTCCTGGCCCCATCGACAAGCGGTTTAAGTCACAGCCCTCTCAAGGCTGGATTCAAGGGTCCGAATCCCTTTGGGGTCACCATTGACTATAATTCGAACTCGTACGTGATATCGTGCGGGTTCTTTTTCTTTCTTCAAAAACCTATATCTTCTCTTGAGTTTTCCGTTGAATTTCTTTCACACAATACAAATAGTTTCTTCTCATTCATTTAACTCTTTCCATTTTTTTGCACATATATATGTTCTTTTGAAAAGGATAATCAAAAGCGTTCCTTGTTGCCACAAAGCTTTCGTCTTTTCTGTGTCTTCCATAGGTGAGCCGAGAAAATCCGCGTTTTCCACAAGCAAAGCATTTTGATTGAATCGGGGATGGATATACCCCATGCTGATAATGCGTTCACCTCCACCCCCATATGCATGTAGGGAGGCGTTGCCGAGATGTTCCTAGCCGCGGATAACAACGTAACGGAATCTGCTACAGCCAACGAAAGCAGGAATCTGCGGCGTATCCACAAGTCTTCTACCGTCTTTCTACTCCCAGAATGACAGTGCAGATAAATCCAGCCCCTGAGCTTCTTCAGTCCCATCATGCACATGTCGTTAAGCAAGGAGGCCGTTTTCGGCAGTCCTCCAAAGCCGAGCTTATCTGTAAATAGCTACAAGGCCGCCAAATCCAAAGTACGGAAATCGACAAATAGGTCCTTGGTGCATATAAATCGGGCCTTTGCGGAAATTCCTACATTTGTCAAAGGGAAAATCAGATAGATTGGCTTATTGCTAATTTAGGAAGCCATCCGATATAACCGAAAGTTTCGACTGCACACGGAAATCGGGAGGCTGTCGTTTATTCTTTTTTAGAAAACCATCCTTTAAGCACAAAGTTTTTGGCAGAAAGTTCTATGTTCTATCAATTTAAAGAAAGAATTATTATGTTTTTCTTGACTTTTTGCGGGGGGGGGTAAAATGAACTGGAAAAGGGGGTTTCTCAATGAAACTAGCAGCATTTATCTTATGTGTTCTGTCGACAATTGCGATAGGTTGGTTATTGATTCCACTAATCTGGTGCATTCCTATGACTGTCAGTGTCTATAAGGCATACAAAGGCGAGAAAGAATTGTCCACTGGGTTTAATGTCTGCGTCTTACTTTTTCTGAATCTTATTGCTGGGATTCTATTACTCGTCGACAACCAATAAAACGAAAATTAAGGGGAGAGCGAGAACACTTATTGTGTCCACAACTTTCTTGATTTGGTTTTGATTGATTCTTAAAGCAGGCAGACTGATTAAAGGCCTAATCTGAGTAGGTCGGAATCAGCACTTGATTTTCGTTGATGCCTTGGGCGATAAACCCAAGGCATTTTTGTTGTCACCATCTACCAACTAGTTCGCGGAACACTTCATCCGTCACGGATGAGGAAGAACTTTCATTTTTGGTTTCGACCTTGCAGGAAATTCTTCCTCCGCTTCTGGACTCGGCTGGAGATAGCAGAGACAGATGGAAAACAGATCAAAAGGATGAAAACAAAAGGGCTTCCCATAAAAGAAAGGAAACCCTTTTAAAAAAGATCAAAACCAAGAGTGAGGAGAAGAATCTTATTCCTTTCGCAACACAGAATTAATCCACAGGACTTCTTTTCCGTTGACTTTTGCAAGATGGAAATGGCTCTTACAATTGTCACAGAATGCGTCATTATCCTTGTGGACAATAAGATCACTTCCGCAGACTGGGCAGTTGTTCAAATAGTAGGAGTCGCCATGCAAATCGACGAAAAAGGTCATCTGCTTAGCAAAATTCTCCCATATGGACTTGAATTTATCGTTGGAGAACTTGATGTTGAGTATATGGTCTAATTCACTTGTCGTGTTGTTCAAAGTGACGACAAAAGCATCCGTATATTGCCCTAGTTTCTTCTTCAGGGCTTCCTGGATAAGAGGAGAGTTGTCCTCGTTGTAATTCTCCGTCGTCAATAGATAGTAGGAGGAAGAATCAAGGACGTTCTCCTGATCATCCGTTATCCTCGTTTCTAGGACGAAGCCAAGATCAGGAACGTCCTCATAGAGACGGAGAACTACATTTCCAATCTTGATCCGGGAAGGATCAAAACGTAAACGGCTGTATTCATCGATTCTTAAATGGGCTCTCTTATCCTCTAGAGGGAATGGAAGGACACTAAGCAGAGTCAGAATGACGAAATTATAGTAGAGCGTGTTCCTGTCTTCCGACTTGTTCAGGAAGTTCTTAATGTAGAATTTATAGCAGTAATTGTAGGAAATCTCATGAATCAGAATATTGGTCGGACTGATGAAGTCTATCGGAGGGAGCTTAGATAAAGAACAATAGAAGTCAGTCTGCTTAATGACCGAAATCCTACCTTTGACTTTCAGGAACCTGTTTTCAAGCTTGTCATCTTCGTTTGGAGCAGACACCTTGAATTCATAGGGAAATTTCAGGAAGTCAAAAGAGTTAAACGGGCCAGGCCCCTCAAAGGTAAGGCACTTGGAGGAAGTATTTGAAATAAGGGTGGGATGATGGGAAACATATTCCTGGGAAATGAGAGACACCTCATCAACAATCTTTGACAGGAGAAGAATGATGAAGCGGTTCTCGTAAATATTGATTGTCTCTGTCTTTTCCGAAGTATAGACCTTCTCTGGATAACTCCCGCTATCGTTCTGCTTCCAAAGGGCGGGATGCTGCCTAGTCTTCCTGAACTGGTTTGAGGAAATACTGGAGGTCGTCTCACTAAGCTTAATGACCTCTTGTGTACTGGACTGAAAATGGGGTTTTGTGGCAATTCCTAAAATTCTCTCGAGACAAAGGGCGATATCATCAAGACGGCTTTCCAGTTCGACTTTCGTGAAAATGACCGAAAGAGGAATAGAACCGTTTTTAATGGATTCAAGAAAAGAAGAACTCTTTAACGAGTCCTTCCTTTTGTCCAGGGTTTCCTTTAAAAAGTCATTAATCATAATTAAAGCTTATGAATCATGTTCTCCAGCAGACGATTCGTCTGCTTGAAGTTTCCTTCGCCGTAAGTGTTGGCAATCCTATTCTGAAGGTTTAAAAGTCCCGGCTTGATAAAACTCTCATAACGTCCCTGGAGTTTATAGAGGTACTTTCTTGCAAGAAGGAAGTCCAATGCTTCAAGCTTGGTTCCGCCACAGGCGACAAAGACAGGAACGAAAGTGATAATCTGGTTCCAGACACGGTTGCCGAAGGCAATATCGAAGGTCTGATAAATATAATTCGTAATCTTTTGGAAGGTTCCAATGTCTTCTTTGCTCAGACAGTTAGCCATATTGCCCTTAGCTTCTTCAAACCTAGAAACAAGATGCGGATAGGAGATATGGATAGGATCAATCTTTTCGTTGACTTCGAACGGGATATTAATGGAATTGAAGGATATGGAAATAGCACGGTCATATACCTTGTCGGTAATGGTGTAGGTGGAATCATCCTTGTTCGCAGTGCCGATAAACCAGGTACCCTTAGGAATCTGCACAAATCCGTTTTCCAGATGAGAAGGAGGAACAAAGCCAAAAGGAAGCTCCCTGATCTTCACCTTCCATAGGTCGGTCGGATATTCGAGGATGGAAAGGAAATCGGCAAAGTAGTACTCGATACGGGAGATGTTCACCTCATCGAGAACCATGATGTTGACATCATTGGGACGATAAGTGAATTCATATAACCGTTTAAGGAACTCAGTTTCTTTATACTTTTTGGAAAAGTCGTTGTAATAACCGAGAATGGCGGTATTATCATGCCAGGAAGCCTGGACGGACTCGAAATAAGACTGTTCTCCGATAAACTTTGAGACATACCGGGCAAGAGAAGACTTACCTGTTCCGGAGAGGCCTTCAAGAATCAGAAGATGACTGGAAGCCATTCCGGCAACAAATTCCCGAAGGACAAGTTCATCAAAATAGAGTTTCTCTTCCTGGGCGAGATAAAGTCTGAAACGGGTGACAAAGTCTTTCAGAGTAATGTCGGTATCCTGGACAACAGACGGCTTAGCATTTTCGAATTTCGTATCGACAAAGCATAGACCAGGGAATACTTCTTCTTTGGTTTGCATAGTTTCTTCTCCTTCTGTTGTCGTGTTGCTGCCGCCTTCAATCAAAGAATCAAGAGAGGTTTCTTCATCGGTAATTCCATCATGGATTGCCTTTTTTAAGAAGAAATAAAGGGCAGCGATAATAACGGCGGAAATGACGAAAATCGGCAAAGCAAACAAATAGCAGCTTCCTAAGAAAATCAGGGCCTGAAGGACAGAGCTGAGTTTTAAAGGAACAAGGGCAAGAATATCTAGCTGAATCCTAAGGATGAACAGACCGATTCCCGTTGAAAGGCTAATAGCAAACCAGCGGTTATCGGAAAGGCTCTTCCCTCTCTTCTCAGCAGCATTCTTTTCCAGAAGGATAGTAAAGAAGGAAAGAAGGAGCCACGCCGTTGTAACAACTAAGACAAGCCAGGAGCGGGCGCTTGCGTTGATGGCAGGTATTTTCAGGACACTTCTGGCGCTGGAAATTAGTTTAAAATTAGAAAAGGAAGTGTCAAGAAGAAAGCCGGAAACTAATACGCAGACACCATAAATCAGAGACCAGACAAAGGCAGACGAGGACTTACTTTTCAAGTTTAGCTTCATGATTTTCGTTAACCCTTTCAAGTGACGGAAAACTTCAAAATGATATCAAAAAGGAAAGAGATTCTCAACTAAATAGAGATTGAACCAAAAGTAAAATCCTCCTATCCGTCGCTATGTTATTGAAGATCTTCAAAAGCAGACTTTTTAGCAAAAGCAATAGTCGTCAATCCAACAACATTTCCATCTTTGTCATACTGAGTGACCACAGCCTTAGCTCCATATAAGCCGAAAGCCTTCTTCCAGGATTCCTCTGTAGCTGAAGCACCTTGAAGCATCAGATAATCCCCATTGATAGTAAAACTATTGGCATTAGAGGCTGTTAATGTCCAGTTCGGAGTTCCGGAAGTAATCTTATTTCCATTCTGATCATAGAAATGACCATTGATACCAATCTTATAAGACTTAGCTTTGGAAGTGACAAAGTATTCCTTTCCGTCTTCGGTTGTGGATGTCAGGGAGTCATCCATGGTCCTATTAGCAACATAGTTCGCCTCTGTCACACCGACGACAATAGAAGAAACCGCTTTTACAGCAGTAGAAACCTTTGCTACTTTAAAAGTGCTGATATCAGTTTTATAAGCAGAGTTTTCGTTCCCGTCGGTAGTATTGTACACTGTGTTTTTAGCCCTAGTCTTATTCTTCTTATAATTGTATATAGTATACGAATTGTTATCGGTTGCTTTTTTGCTCGTTACATCAGCTAATTGATCGGCGCCATCGACAGTAACCGTGCAGTTATTATGAACCATGCCATACCAATCATCGGCAATAACATAATCCGACTCATCCGATAAGACTTTCGAACTATCAGGATTCACAAAAATAAGATTGCCCGTATATTTGGATTTTTCATCGACATGAATATTAATCTTAAAGCCGGATTTAATGCTTCCATTTGAGAAGCGAACCGGGCCGACAAAACCGGCAATACTGTTTAAAGAGCCGGTAATGGACCTACTGGAAGAACAATTGACAAAATTGATTTCGTTCGCTCCTTCCCAGTCCCTATGATCGGAGGCCTGGATAAAGCCAAAGAAAGATCCGGCGCCACTAGTTGTAGTCACGGATCCACCATTAATATGGACATTCTCAAGTGTCACACTTCCATCCGGGCAAAACGCAAGGGCACTACCAAAACCACCGGTCGAAATAGACGGATTATTAATGGTCAGATTCGAAACCTTGCCCGGATTGTCCTTTGTTCCAATGATTTTGTTAAACAAGAATTGTTTAGAATTATCGAGGGAAGCACCATTAAAATCAAAGCTGCCGTTCAGATTAATAAACTTTGACCAACCGGTAATTTTCTGATTCGGCTTTTCAACCTTGAAATAAGTATATCTTTCCGGTTCAGCACTGACATAGCCCTCAATGCTGCCGAAATCCTCTGTTCCGACTAGATATGGATATTCTTCACTGCCATCACCGCCGTTAAAGACGCTGGCCTTGCTGGCATCGAAATTGCCCTTTACGACATATCCGCCGGCAATCCTAGGAAGAGTGATTGTATCATTAACGATTTCTTTGTCATAACCGACATGGTAGGTAGTCAGCTTTCCATTGGAATAGATATCAGCAGTGACGAGTCTTGCACCCTCATCCGGAACGAAGGTAAAGGTTACATCGCTTCCAACAAGCGCACTGCCGACACTCGGAATGACTTTTCCGTTTTCAGAAGGAAGAATAGTGTTGGAATAGGAAACCGCACCGGTGTCGCCTTTGTCGCCTTTTTCACCGGCAACTGATGCATTATTCTTAGCATTTGAAGCAATAGCAAGAGCAGAAGCAGAAAGGCCGATAGAAGTCCCCAAGACAGCCGTACTTAAGACAGCAATGGCAATAATGAAACCCTTTTTCATAAATAGTCCTCCGTGTTTACAATATTTCCGCCCAAAATTATAGTTTGTTTTATTTAGACAACTATAAAATTTACAAAAATTTACATTTTATCCTCTGCCTTATATCTTTAAATTCTTCCATAGTTCTCCCAGTTTTGACATAGACCCATGGTTCCAGTCATACAGATGATTCCTATTTCTCTCTTTCCGCGTTTGCAATATCATTTAGCCATAAAGGCGGAAAACAGGAATTACAAAAAACATTATCTTCCGTCCAGGATGTTCATCGCTTTTTCCATCGTCAGCATTGTCAGCTTCAGCATAGGGAAAGTCGCTGCCCCCATTGGCAGGCTTGGCATAACCACCCTCCTCTTTAGGCTAGTCTGTATCGGACTAGTTACTTTATTGGCCCTCTATCCGGCTTAAACTAAGTCAAAACAGACATCCGCCAAGAAAATCATGAGTTACTCTTCCATTGCCTTGACTTCCCTCTATGATACCAATCTTATTTTTTTATATTGTTGCCTATGCCTACTTATTAAAGGCTATTCCGTCTAAGCAAAGATTATCCTTATCGTAGTTTCCAGGATTGCCCCCTCTCTTCTTTGGTTTCCTTTTCCTTATCTTAAAAGCCTCCCTGATATCTTAAGCGCCTCCCTGATCAACCTAACCCACAACATCACCTTTCTTCTCTTTGTCAACTTCCTGTCCGTCTCTCTTTAGGAGGAAACCGATAAGAACTTGGGAGTTCAAAGCAGCAAACTTGCTTAACTCCAAAAGTAAAACGCTATCGGAAAGGGATAAATGTGAATTATTAAAAACCTTTAAGGTCTTCCCGAACAGGGCCCGATAACGTAGGAGGAATTTTCGGCAAAAAGAAGAAGGAGCTTCTTTGATTTCCTTCTAAGATAAGGCAAGGACAGGATAGGCCTGTCCTGTCCTTTTCGTGTAAAATGGAAGCCGAAAAGAGAACAAGCAATGAAAAAAGCACTGTTTTTTGACTTAGATGGCACCTTATGGGATGCCGTCAGTTCCATCACAAAGAGCTGGAATAGGACAAGGAAACGTCTAAATCTTCCTTATTCCTTTACGGAAAAGGATATCAAAGGACATAGGGGGCTGACTCCGGAAGAGACGGCGCCCATCGCCTTCCCTGGAAGGGAGAGGGATAAGGCGTTAGAGACTTTCCGGACCTGCGTGAGAGATGAAGTGAAGTTTCTCTACAAAATGCCGGGGAAGCTCTATCCGAAGGAAAAGGAGGTTTTAAGGGAGCTAAGAAAAGAATACCCTCTCTATGTCATCAGCAATGCGGATGTCGGATACATTGAAAGTTATCTAGATTCCTATCACTTCAATACTCTTTTCGCCGGACATCTCTGTGCCGGGGACACGAATCTTCCCAAATGGAGAAATATCCAAATCAGGAAAGAGAAGGAAAGAATCGACCGTGTCATTTATATCGGAGACACCAAAAAAGACAGGACAGAATCCCTTCATGCCGGGGTTCTTTTCATCCATGCCGCCTATGGTTTTGGAAAGATAGAGGACGACAGGAATCCTATCTCTGCCATCGATGAGTTGCCAAAGAAAGCCAAAGAAGTCTTTGCAAAGTAGTTTTGTCACTCTCCTGATAAGAAACGGTTCTTCTTTTCCGAAGAAAAACCATTATAATTTTAGATGTATATTTCAAAGGAGCTTATCATGGCTGAACCAATCGAAAGCAGTCAGAAGCCGCAGAAGCTGAAACTGAACTACAGACGGACGAGGATTATCGGCTTTGCCTTTTTCGGAATCCTCCTTCTCTGGCAGGTCTATGATTCCTGGTGTTCCCCTCTTCTTTCTGAGGCCTTTAAGAAAGCACTAAAGACGGACAAGAGCGAGGAAGTACAGTACCTAGTCGGATTAAGGAGGGCGATTGATAACCTTGCCGCATTGATTAGGCTTCCTATCTTCGGTCATCTCTCCGATAAGACCCATACGAAAATAGGAAAGCGTAGGCCCTATATCCTCGTAGGAACCTTTGTCTCTGCCGTCGCCTTCCCCTTCATTCCTCTCTTCTACCATTACAACAATATTGGAGGAATGATTGCCATGATGGCAATTGTCGTTTTCTTTATGAGGATGTATCGGAACCCTGCGGTTGCCCTAAGGCCGGATAGGACACCAAAGCCCTTGCGTTCAAAGGCAAATGGGATTATCAACATCATGGGCTATATCGGCGGCGCCTTTGCCACGATCGTCGGAAGGGTCTTTGTCCTCTCCGACTATTTAGGGGCTAACAATAAGGAAACCTGGGCGACAGGCAATATCTGGGCAGTGGAGCTTCCCTTCCTTATCGCTTCCGTCTTGAGGATAATCTCCGCCTTAGTCCTTTTCTTCTGCATCGACGAAAACAAGATTGAGAAAGAAAGGGAAGGGGAAAGGAAACGGGGAGAAGAAGAAGCAGCCGTCGAAAACAAAGTCACGGATAACGGGCCTAGGCCAACGGCAAACAAAATCAGGCTGATTCTTATCCTTGCCGCCGAATTCTTCTGGTTCAGGGCAGACAACGGAATAGGAACCTTTATGTCGAACTATACACTCTACTATCTCCATTCTTCCACAAAGAGCCTAAGCATCAATACTATTCTCGGAGGACTAGGAAGCGTCATCGGCTTTGCCTTAGGGGGTCTAGTCGCCGAGAAGATCGGCCGGAAATGGACAATCGTCTCCGGACTATCCTTGACCGCACTTTCCCTTCTTATCTGGGTCATCCTCACCTTCTCCCTTCCAATCAAAGTACCTACCGATGGATACAATTCCTTCCCCATCTATATTTATGCCGTCTGGTTTGCCAAGGGACTTGGCAGGTCCCTTGTCCACGTCAACTCGTTCCCAATGGTCGTCGAGCTTTGCACAAGTAAGAAGATCGGCCGTTTCACCGGCTATTACTATGCCTCCTCTAGGGCAGCACAGACGATCACTCCCTGCCTTCTTGGCCTTCTTCTTCTCCATCCGAGCTTCGGATGGCAGTATCTCCCCGTCTATGCCTTAGTCTGCATTTTGGTTTCCTTTGCCGTCTTCTTCTTCGTCAAGAATATAAAGTCGAAAAAGACTTCGTTCAAGAAAGGACTCGCCGCGTTAGACCAGGATGACTAAAATGACAAAGAAAGAAAAACAGATTCAGGAGCTTGACCCCCGCTTTTTCAAAGGGATCGCCCACCGGGGTCTTCATAATAAAGAGTTTACGGAGAATGGTAGGAAAGCCTTCCAGAATGCCATCGACCACGATTACACCATTGAGTTAGACGTCCATCTGACAAAGGATAACCGCCTTGTCGTCGTCCATGATTCCGAGCTGAAACGGGTGACCGGAAAAGAAGGGATTGTCGAAGAGAGGACCGTCAAGGAAATCCAAGACGGTTATCGGCTTCTCGACGGAGAGAAGATTCCGACTTTCCAGGAAGTCTTAGCCTTAGTCAATGAGCAGGTTCCTCTTGTCGTAGAGCTGAAGACCTACAAAGGAAACAACGGCCCGCTGGCTAGAAAGGCAAGAGAAGAGCTTTCGAAAATCAAGGACAAGAGCAAGTACAGGATCATCGCCTTTGATCCCCGCTCCCTGATCAGAAGGAAAAAGACCGGCATCCATACTTCCCTACTTATCGCAAAGCAAAGAAGGGATGTCTTCTTTTTCCGCCATCTCTTCGATTCCGTTGATATCGAATGGGTCAGGCTCAAAACAAAGAAAGTGATTTCCTACCGAAAGAAGCACCTCCTCAACGCCTGGACAATCGATACGGAAGAGAAACTAAAGATTGCCCGTGAATATGCTGATCTCTGCACCTTCCAGGGCATCGACTACCGCAAGGCTGCAGAATAAAACAGAACCGATAGCATTTTATAGTTGCTTATCGGTCTAACTCTTTTTTCTGTGCAATCATTTTTTAGCAGAGAAAAGGATAGTTAGGAATGGAAGCTATTCCTTCCTCGTATTTTGGCAGATTTGTCCATCAGAATTATCCCTTGATACAAATGAATAAGAATTAGGATCTTCTGCTCATCTTTATACGCATTTGCTGAATATGTCGTTTTATATATACTCGTTGAGATTCCGTCAAGTTTCCGGTTCTTTCATTTTGCCTGTTAAAAGCGTTTCATTTTAATCTGGACTATTCATATTTTTTATTTATGCCTTTCCTATTTTTAAAAGATAAACTAAATGTTTTCATTATTTCCGTTAATTACCAACTTTTTCTTTTGCTAGGTGTTCTATTAAGATTAGCCGATAAAATTGTTTATACCTAGAAAACTAAATAACCTATAGGTTGCTAAAATACTATTGGGGGATATTTTATGAAAAAAGATTATTTCCTTATTTCCTGCCTTTCAGTTTTCCTGTACAAAAATCAACAGCGATGGCTTGCCTCAGGAAGAAAACAGCAATCTTTCTTTAATAAAGGAAATGGAGTCAGATTCATTGCCTGAAAGCCATTCTCAGTCATCGGAAAACGGGAATAGCCAAAGTAGTGGTGAACAGCTCTATCAAATCATCAATGTTCCTTTTAAAGAGATTAAAATCGACTATCCATTTACAGAAAAAACAATCAAGGGGAGAAAGGTCCTACTTGCCACTACTCCGACTTTCCGAAAGCCACTCTTCTCACCTCTAGGCAGGGACTAAATTCCCTTGCCCAGGATTACCCTGATTTTCTCCTGGAAAGAAAAGACATCATTCTTTCAAAAACGGGCTTTGAGTTAAACAGTCTCGTTCTTTTTTCGTTTCATGTCCCTTATTCGAAGCATTCCATGTCAGCCGTTCTTAATCTATGTGTTCCAAATGGAAAAGAAGACACTAGCAACGCCTTTCTTACCGCAAGAAACATCTCCGATGAAGTCATTAACCTAAGTATGACAGAAAGCGATAGTTATCCTTTTCATGAGTTCAATGACTTTTATTTCATTCTGCAGATTCCGAAAACACTTACCAATAAGCCATTGTTTTTAGAGGCGCCAGGAGACATTGAAAAAAACGATTGGAGATAGCAATAATGAAAAAACAAATATTGATTTCCGTTCTCTTGTCTTTTTTCTCTTTTCTGGTCGCACCAACTTTCGGGCAAGGGAAAGACAAACATTATCCATTGGTTTCTTCTGTTTGTGTGGGAAGGAGGTATTAAATGGCGAAGAAAATCAATCAGCTATTAAAAGGATATTCCTTTGTCTTATTGCTTTAAGCGGTTTTGGCTGTCACAACATAGGACGTGATCCTTACTCTGATCCAGGAGAGAGGGAACATTCTGCTTTTAGTACCCCTTCTTTAAGTGCTGCAGAATCCCCTGCTTTTCTCGAAGGTGAAACAGAATCTGCCTTTCAGATTTGAAAAACAAAATATCTCTTCTCCTATAAAGACAGTGACGGCAACCGGGAAGAAAAAAGCTGCAATCCCTACTCTTTTCCCCGTCAGGCCGTTATTTTGACAAGTGAGGCAGGAAGGAAAGATTTCAATCAGGAATTTCTTAGTCGGAACGAGGCTTGGATTGCCTCTGACATCGATTTCACCCGCTATAATCTGATTTGTGTCCAACAATTGGTAAGAGGAAACCGACACGATACAGAAATCGAAAAAGTCCTTATCGGCAATTATTTTCTTACGTTCAAAATGAGCAAAGAGAACTACCCGACAGAGACCGGGCGGGATGGTACATTCTGGGGCAGGGCAAACTACTTTGTTCAGATTCCGAAAATCGGACAACGTCCGGTTAGGTTAACCGATTACTATGAAAATGTAATCGATATACTCTGGAAGTAATGATATAGGTTGATAGAGAAAAGACGCTTCGTTCCCCTTCTTCCGCTTTTCTGTTTGCTATATAATAAAAAGAAGCGGCCCTGTAGCTCAGTTGGATTAGAGCATCTGACTTCGAATCAGGGGGCCAAGGGTTCAAGTCCCTTCAGGGCCACCATCAAGGCTTGACACTCTTTAACAGGGTGTCATTTTTTTATAAAAAAAGATAAACAATAGTGTTCCTAACGGCCGTAAACATCCCTTCTTCCAAGGATTATCATGCCAAAGAAGGTCTTTTTCTAAAAGGGCTACATGCATTGGGTAAAAAAATAAATCCAGATTGATATGAATAGTCCGTGTAAAGGAAAGAGGGTGTCGCATGACCCTATTTACACAAAATATTGACCGTTTTCTTCCTCATTCAGTCTTGTCTTTTTTTGTTTCGGAACGCTTATCGTCGATTGGAAAATCATTTTCTGCCCGGCCTAAGATAGTCGAAATAAAAGCTCTTATCCTCTCCTAGAGTCCAGGATAAAGAAGAAATATTATTCTTTATGGGAAAATAGGATATTTTCTTTTCCCCACGCTAAGCTTAAAAAAATATGTTTGGTCAATGAAAAAGAAATTCCTGATATTTTCCGGTTTTTTCTTCCTTCTCGGCTCTTGCAAAAACCCTTTTGGCAAGAGTTCAATCACCAGTCTCAAATCCTCAGATTCACCGACTAAAGATGTTTCCCCTTCTTTAAACCAGGAAAGGCCGAAAAGCGACGGTTTCCGGAAAACAGAAGAAATCCGCTTTGATACCATCACGATTGACTATCCTTTTTCCGAAGAAAAGGAGGACACAGACCGGCTTAAGACAACCTGTAGCTATACTTCCTTCCCTGATGCGAGGATTATCACCTCTAAAGAGAGTTTTTTGTCCTTGTCGGACACTTATCCGGATTTCAGGACAGAAAGAAAAGATTTGATCCTTTCCCACAGGGACTTTACCACTAGCCACCTTCTTCTCTTTTCATGGGAATCCCAGTTTTACAAACATTCCAGGGAAATATAGTCTTTAAAGCTTTGCTATCCGCAGAGCGGAAAGACGAAAAAGAGGATCTATCTTGTCGCCAAGGCTTTTCCATCAAATCCTAGCGATTTGGAGAAAGTCTCTTCTTTAGATAGGTACAGCCCGACCTATTCGTTTTATTTCATCGTCCAAATCCCTGCCCTTAGTGAGACTAAGCCCGTTTTTCCCGAGGTTCCAAACCGGATTACCAAAATCAGATGGAATCAATAAGGAAATCCCTGTCTTTCCTGACTTCAGAAGAACAGGAAGGATTCACGAAATCCCTATGCAAAGGAAAAGGAGACCGTCAGTCGGATCGGTCTCCTTTTTTAATGAAGGAAGCAAAACTATTTTTTCAGCCGGATAAACTTCTTCTTACGCCTCTTTATATAGTTGAGAGCGACGTAAACAGCAATTAAGACAAGGATAGAGGAAATAAGGATGATGTACCTTGCATAGGAAGGAACCTTATGGTCGAAGAAATAGAAATTCAGGTCGAAATAATCTGATATTTTATCGATTGCTACCTGGGGGACGCCTTCGTCTTTCAGGGCAGTCCTTGCACCGTTAAGGCAGTGCTGTCTAGTCAGGATGGTCCCATAGACATTGGGAAGGAAGGAAGTGAAAACCTGCAATCCTTTTCCCATAGAGTTAATCGGCCTATAGGCACCGCAGATAAAGCCGTACCCGGCGGAGACAATGGTTCCTACCGCACTGATCTGTCCCTGGGTGGAAAGGAAGAAGTTAATCAACGAGGAAAGGGCCGTACCAAAGAGAGTAAGAAGGAAAATGTCGACAAGGAGAAGGATGACATCGACGGCAGTCCTATAGAATCCGACGACGGCGAGGTAGATGAAGCAGGCGGCAGCGCCTAAGTAACAGACAAAGAGGGTAGAAATCAACGTGGCCAGGAAGTAGGACAGGGCAATAATCCAAGGCTTTGCCGGAGAAGAAGTGAAATCCTTTATTGTTCCGGTCACTTTGTCCTGAACCATGAGGAAGTTCGAGCAGAAGGCAACGGTCACGCAGGAGACAGCTAAGATGCAGGCGACAACCTGTCCTCCGGCGAAGGCGTTTACCAGTTTATCAGAAATCTGAAATTGAGCAAGATTGTTTTTAAATCCATCTCTATAGATATCGCCTAAGAAGGTAATAAAAAGAACGAGCAGAATCACAGGAGTGATAAGCGAAGTGAAGAACCTAGCCTTATCTTTAAAAAACAGTTTGACGTTTCGCTTCGTCAAAGAGAATAGTGTATTCATTTCCTTCCTCCTTCCAGATTCTTACCAGTCACAGCAAGAAAGACATCATCCCTCTTTCCCTTCGTGATTTCGAAATCATCGAAAACTTCGGGATGCTCAATCAAAAGATTCCGGGCATCCTTAGTCGAAGGAACCCTGATACGGAACGAATCCTTTTTCTTTTCATAGGGGAGATTCAGAGTCTTGACCAAATCTTCCTTCTGATTATAAAGGGTAATAAAGTCGCCAGTATATTTGTTCTTCAGTTCCACCGGCGTTCCTTCAGCGGCAATCTTTCCCGAATCGAGTATGACGACATAGTCCGCATCCGCAGCCTCTTCCCTATAGTGCGTGGTAAGAAAGACCGTCCTTTCTTTCTTTTGCCGTAGGTTCTGGACGACATTCCAAAGATTGACCCGTGTCTGCGGATCAAGTCCCGTTGTCGGCTCGTCAAGAATAAGAATCTGCGGCTCATGGATAAGGGCACGGGCAACATCGATTCTCCGTCTCTGGCCTCCGGAAAGCTTACCAACCGTTCTCTTCCTCAGAGAGGAGAAGTCAAGCCTCTTTGCAAGTTCATCGATTCTGTCTTTCAATTGCTGCCCCTTGATTCCATAAAGAGAGGCACGGCTTGCTAAATTGTCATACACCGATAGATGGGCATCGAGTACCGAATTCTGAAAAACGACCCCAAGCTTCCGTTTAATCACTGCCCTTCCGGAATCTAGGTCATGTCCGTCAATAAAGATTTTTCCCGTGTCTTTTGTCAGCTGACCGCAAAGAATGTTGATGGTTGTCGACTTTCCTGCGCCATTGACGCCAAGGAAAGCATAAAGTTCCCCCTTCCGTACGGAAAGACTTAAATCATCGACCGCCTTGACTGAACCAAAAGACTTAGAGAGGTGTTCGATTTCGATTATTCCTGTCATTTATCCCTCCTGTAGGCAAATAAAGAAAAAATGTCTACAATTAATTATATTCCGGCAGTTTGTCCCAATAAATGTATTTTACATTAATTTACAATTTGCTTAATTTTCATTACGAATTCTTCTGAAAAGTCTATTTGTTTTCCTACTTTAGCAAGAGAAGGCGAGAATCAAAAAAACAGAGACAAGGAATGAATCGGTTCCGTGCCATTTCTAGTCCAAACGTGTAAGCACTTTTATAGAAGAAAGGAAAATAAAAGGAATAGAGTATTCAAGTCACTAAAGAACTTTGTTTTATGGAACTTACTAAAAAGAAGAAATCTATCTCCGAAAGGGACCTGACCACTGGTAACCTTTTCTGGAAAATCCCTCTTTTTGCCTTGCCAATGGCATTTTCGACCATCTTACAGCTTCTTTTCTCCACCGTCGATTTATTCACCGTCGCCAATTTCGGAGGCGGCTCTAACTCGATGTCCGCCATCGGTTCCAATACCGCCTTAATCAATCTTGTCGTCACTGTCTTCGTCTCCATGACCCTTGGATCAAACGTGGCAATAGGAAATGCCCGTGGCTCAAATAACAAGGAACAGGCTCACAGAATCATGGGGAATTCCTACTTCCTCGCCATTGTCACCGGAATCCTTGTTGCCATAGTCGGATATTTTAGGACCCCTGTCCTTTTAAACTGGAGGAATACGCCCGCTGACATTCTGCAGAATTCGATTACCTATCTTCATATTTATTTTATCGGGATGCCTTTCCTGATGATTTACGACTTTGGTTCCCAGTTAAGGATGGGGCTTGGCGATTCCCGCCGTCCTCTCTATGTCCTTGCCTCATCGGGAGTAATCAACATCGTCGCTGACCTTCTTTTTGTCATTTACGGAAAAAGGGATGTGGCTGGTGTTGCCTACGCCACAGTCTTAAGCGAGGCACTTTCTGCCATCCTTGTCACAGTCATTCTTTATTTCAACAAGAAAGGCTTTGCCCGTCTTACCTTCAGCGAGATTAAGCCAGACAGAAAAACGATTGAAGAAATTCTGAAAATCGGTATTCCTTCCGGAATTCAGGGCTTAGGCTTTGGAATCCCTAACGTCCTTATCCAATCCTCGCTTTACACAATCCATGGATTGACTTTAGGTGGCGTTGTCATCAGTGATGATGAAATCGTGGCCGGTTCTGCCGCATCCAACACCATTGAAAACTATATCTTTGCCCTCTGCGATGCCTGTGCATCAGCCTGCATCTCCTTTGTCGGACAGAACTTTGGGGCAAAGAAAAAGGAGAACATCAAGAAGGTATTCTGGTACAGCCAAATCTGGATGAGGATATTCACTTTAACGGCATCCTTTTTTTCCATGGTGTTCTCCAAGCAACTCCTGCAGGTGTTTCTGACCAAAACACAGGAAGGAGAGGTCGTCAACCAGGAAAGCGCCATCCTCGCCGGACAGGAAAGAAGGAAAATCAGGATTACTTCCCAGGTTCTTGATGGCTTTAGGGTAGTCGACAGCAATTATCTGCGCGGAAGGAAACATTCGGTTTCCCCGGCAGTCATCATCCTTCTTGGCGTTACCGGGAGCCGGATTCTTTTCCTTTACACGCTCTTCCCTTTGGATTTCTTCCACACCATCTTCTGGCTCTTTGCCACGTTCCCGATTTCCTGGGTCATCGTCTGCCTAATCTATATTCCCGTCATCCTCCACAGGCAGAAGGAGTCCTTTGCGGCAATGGACGCTCAGGCAGCCTAATATCATTCAGAGGCTGACAAAACTACCGCCCCCTTTTTAAGCACATATTCCGTATCAAAGAATACATAGATGCCACTTTCTGTCTTATTGCTAATTGTTTTATCCCTGTTTCATCTATACACTAAAAAAAAGGGGAATGCAGGGATGGAAGGGAGACTATTGGGAGATCGGATACGACGGGGAAAGGGGAATCTACAAGAGACTTGGAAATTCCGAGCTTTTGGTACGTCAACAAAGTGCTGGCCATAGACAGGACCCTTCAAGTCTACTACCCGGACATCGGTCTACTCGGAAAACTGGAAGAAGATCATCAACTGGGATCCCTCAAAGGCAGCCGGCTACTTGTCAAAGCAGTGGTGGATTACCGGGTTTGACCCGGATTATGCCCATGAGACGCTAAGCGATGCGACGAAGCTGAAGGCAGTCTACACGGTCAGATTCGACACGTTAGGTTATGGGGACTCCTTTGATGAAATGTTAGAACAGAAGTTTCACTCACGATGGGTGGTAGAAAGCGAAAGATGGATATACGATCCCTCTGATTCCGTTTTCCGGTTAAAATTTATTACGAAGGACAAATATGAATAAGACAAGACCCCTGATTGTTCTTCGGGCAGTTCCTAGGCTAGTCCTTTCAACGTTCTGCTAATATACGAAACGTTTGGAGGATGTCATCGTAGAAACATTCTCTTCTTTTTTCGAAAAGGTTGAGGCCAAAGATGAGGAAGGAGTCTATGGCATGTTTGCCCAAAACATTGCTTCTGAAATTCCGGATTTTATGGACGATGTCCGAAATCTGATTAGAAATTATAGCGGAGAGTTTGTTTTCTACAGTCTTTCCTGTGGAGTCGGCGATGAGTCTGAATTCGACGAAGGATTAGTCATACGTTTTATTCCAACAGTAGCAGACGACTTGGTTACTACCCTTTCCCATTATTATGTTAGTGCCTATATCTGCGATATTGACGATAAAGATCAGGACAACATCGGAATATGGAATCTAAGGATTCAGAAGATCGATACGGAAGGAGAAGAGATGATACATTATAGTTCTTACAAAAGCTGGGCCTACGGAAGCAATTACCGAGGAATTCTGCTCCTTTAAAGTTTTTTTCACTGCTTTTTGCTGGGCAGGACGTATCCGCAGAATTACCCTTGCGGGGATGATTCTTACGACTGTGCATGCTTTGTTGAAGATAATTCCGTGAGTAAAATCAAAGAAAAAAGTGAATAACCCGATTGTCTGAATTGGGAGACGACATCTATAGAGCAAGTAGTTAAGACCATTGACATCGATGATAATAGCAATTGCATCCACATGGATTTTGACGGAAACAACGGCTTTGCCTTGGCTCCCGGATAGGCCAGGACCGGTGGCCTATCCTACTTAAAAACACCGATTTACTTTATCGGTCATCTTATGATGGATTTTTAATATTAGAAAAAAGGCGCCGACAGATATAAGAGTTCCAGAAGCTCCTTGATCTGATTCTCGCCAGGACGACGATAGGGCTCCCGCTTGTGGCAGGTGAGAACAAGAACACATTCCTCCGTTACTGCCACAGCCTTCTATTATGCGTAAGGAAAGCCGACGGAAAGACCATGCTTTCCGAAAGATGGGGGATAGCCACCCTCCCTCATTAAGTGGAAAAGCGGACCCAAGGGTCCCTGAGAAAGGCGTGAAAGGGGTGGACTTAAAAGGTGGCAATCATTGTCCAGGGCCGCCCTTAAGGGAACAGATGCTCCCACGAAGGATTGCCCGGAAGCCACCAAGCGTGTCAGCGACTTGCAGTCGGGAAAAAAAGTATTCGCCATAGGAAACGCTCTTAACCATGGCCTAAGTTCTACGGAAGGAATAATCGGTATTCCTCCTGTCCGCATTCTTATTGAGGGAAAAGAGAGAGTAGTCATGCAATCCGATATGACGATAATCAAAGGAAACAGAAGGGAAGGACTGTTCAACGAAAAGGGAATGCTTGTCGGAATGCCGACCTTCCGCCTAAAAGACAATAGCGGCAATATCCAATATGGGCCTATCTTTTCCATACTGGCTCATTCAATAAGGGACACTATCCAGCACATTCCCTTAAAGAGAAGGCTTTAGAAAACAAGAAGCATTTTCTATAACGTAATTGTGATGGACACTTTATTTATTATGTTAGCCTTAGCTAATTATCGCTTCCTTTGTTAATTCTACTAGTGAAGTTTCTTAACTTCTGCTATGATTATGGGAATAGGAAATTATGGAATGGAGGCTCCTTAATGAATCAACCAAAGGTAATTGAAGTCCACGAAAGCGTATTTGGACCAAATAGCAAAGAAGCCGATTCACTTCGGACTGAACTAAAAAAGACGGGGACTTTCCTTCTTAACGTCAGGTCTTCTCCGGGTGCAGGGAAAACCACTCTACTGATTTCCCTGATAAACAAAAGGAAAAAGAAATACTCCATCGGAGTAAGGGAGGCGGACATTGATTCCTCCATCGATGCCATATCCGTATCGGAAAAAACCGGATGCGAATCCCTTCAGGTCCATACGGGCGGAAGGTGCCATCTTGATGCAGATAGGACAAAAGAGGCAAGGGATTCCTTAGAAGGGAAACACTTCGACTTCCTCATTCTGGAAAACGTCGGAAACCTTGTCTGCCCGGCAGAATTTGATACCGGTGCCTGTTATAACAGGGCTCTTCTCTCTTTACCGGAAGGAGATGACAAACCGGAAAAATATCCGCTGATGTTCCAGAAGGCTGACTTAGTCGTCATCACTAAAAGGGATACCAAGGACTACTTCGACTTCTCCTATGAGAATGCTGAAAAATGGATTAAAGAGCGCAATCCAAAATCAGTAATCAGGAAGATTTCGGCAAAAACCGGAGAAGGAAGGGATGAATTAGCTAAATTCAGGGAAGAGAAAATCGAAAGGTGGAAAAGATAACTTATGCCTGAACAATATAAGATTAATCCTGAGACGATATCCAAGTACGAAAATGCAAAGCCGAAGAACAAGGATGAAGAACGTTATTTTAAGAAGCTTTGTAAGCTCGGACGCAGGATTACCGATAATGTCGCAACGAAAATCCCTGGCGTAAAAACTAAGGATCCGGAATTCTGGGGATTACGGGAAATCATCACGGAGAAAGAGGCTGACATCGTCCTTAGAAGGAAGCAAAGAAAATGGTATACCTTCGAACAGCTTTATGAAAAAAATAAAAAGGAATTCTCCCCTCTTGATTTCAAGGAAAATCTAGAACTTCTTTGCACCCATGGCTTAATCGAATACGACTATGGAGACCATTATAATGACGATGGTCCGATAAAGGATGCACCGAAAGAAAAACGATATCGTGTCTCTTATTTCGTTCCCGGCTCTGCTGAACTATTCAATTCCACAATAGACCGTGTAGACAAGAATCCTGCAGTTGCCTCTTTCTTCGAACGGAGGACTTTCCTGCCACTCGAGAAGATTACTTCCATGGTCCGTCCTGGCGGCAACGGCATAGGTAGGCATGTCATCCCAGTGGAAAAAGCAATCGACAGCAATAACGAAGCCGTAAAACTGGAAAAGATTTCCTACTGGCTGAAAAAGTACGACGGTCATCTTTCGGCCGGTCTCTGCTCCTGCCGTTATTCCCGTACAAGGCTTGGAGAAGGCTGTGCTGATGATCCGAAAGACTGGTGCATCCAGGTCGGTGACAGGGCCGACTATGCCGTGGAAACAGGACGGGCAAGATACATCGACAAAGAAGAAGCATTAGACATCCTCAAAAAATCAGAAGAAAACGGCTTTGTTCACCAAATCACGAATATCGATGGGGAAGACCACATTTTCGATATCTGCAACTGCGATGTGAAAATCTGTAATGCCTTACGGACCTCCCTTTTATATAACACTCCAAACAGGTCTCGTTCCTCTTATACGGCAAAGGTCGATCCGAAAAACTGCGTAGCCTGTGGCTACTGCGTTGAGTCCTGCCCTGCCGGTGCCGTCAAGTTAGGGCAGAAACTCTGCACCAAGGAAGGGCCAAGGCAATATCCTAAGGCTCCACTTCCGGATAAAATCCACTGGGGCAAATATGCCTGGGATGAGAACTACCGGGATACCGCACGTTATAACACCTACAAGAGCGGAACGGCACCTTGCAAGGTTGCCTGTCCGGCCCATGTCCCAGTCGAAGCCTATTTAAAGAGGGCTAGCCAGGGGCGGTACAGAGAAGCTCTTGCCCTGATTAAAAAGGAGAATCCTTTCCCGGCCGTCTGCGGACGGGTATGTAACCGCAAGTGCGAAAGCGCCTGTACGAGAGGAACCATCGATAAGGCTGTCGCCATCGATGAAGTAAAGAAATTCCTCGCCAACAAGGAAATCAATGAAAAGGACCGTTATATCCCAGATAAGGTCATTGCCAAGGTGAACGGAGAATGGGAGGAAAAGATTGCCATCATCGGAGCCGGTCCTGCCGGACTTAGCTGCGCCTACTATCTTGCCGTCATGGGCTACCGCCCGACTGTCTTTGAAAAGGCAAAGCTTCCTGGCGGTAGGAGGAGATACGGAATTCCTTCCTATAAGCTTGAGAAAAATGTCATCGATGCGGAAATCGATGTTCTGAAGAAACTTGGCGTTGAAATCCGTTGCAACACAGAAGTCGGAAAAGACGTGACGATTGACGAATTAAAGAAACAGGGTTACAAGGCTTTCTATGTGGCTATCGGCTGCCAGGGCGGCAAACGTCCTGGCGTAAAGAACGATAGGGCAGAAGGCACAAGGATTGCCGTCGACTTCCTCCATCAGGCCAGCGAAAACCAGAACCAAGTCCTTGGCGGGGATGTCGTCGTCATCGGCGGAGGAAATGTCGCCATCGACTGCGCCCGTACCGCTCACCGGTTCCATGCCGCAAGTGTTACCAGGTGTTGCCTGGAAAGTGAAGACATCAGGCCGGCAAGCAAAGAGGAAATTGCCGAAGCAAGAGAGGAAAATGTCAGGATTCAGCCTAGCTGGGGTCCTAAGGAAGTCCTAGTCGATGAAAACGGCCATGTTTCCGGAATCATCCTGAAGAAGTGCATCCGGGTCATCGATCCGGAGACGAAGAAGTTCTCTCCTCTCTATGACGAAAACAGGACAAGGACACTTCCCTGCAAACATCTTATCTTCGCCATCGGTCAGACGATTGTCTATGGAGATCTATTAAAGGGGACAAAGGTCACCTATTGGCATGGCAACTATCCTCTTGCCGATAAGTTCACCTATCAGACTGCTGATCCGGACATCTTCGTCGGGGGAGATGTCTATACCGGTCCGAAGTTTGTCATCAACGCCATTGCCCAAGGGCATGAAGCCGCAGAAAGTCTTCACCGCCATGTCCATGAGAATGCCTCTAGGACAATTGGGCGGGACCGCCGGTATTTTGTCGAATTCAATAAGTTTGACATTCAGCTTGACGACTATGACCATGCCGGAAGAGAGGAAGTAAAGAACAACGATACTTCCTTCGACCAGAAGAGGAGCTTCCGTGACGGACATGGCACCTTCACCGAGGAACAGGTGAAAAAAGAGACCGCCCGCTGTCTTGAGTGCGGAGCCTCAATCGTCGATCCAAACAAATGCATCGGCTGCGGTATCTGCACGACCCGCTGCCAGTTTGATGCCATCCACCTAGTCCGTGATCATCCGGAAAGGACAGACAGGAGAAGAGCGGAAGACAAGATTACCGGTCTTGCCGGCTATGCCATCAAGCGCGGATTTAAGATTATCGCCCATTCCGGCTCCAAGGAAGCACGGGAAAGGCGCAAGAAGCGAAAAACGTTTAAGAAGAACAAGGAATTCACCAAGAAGTATCCGCATACTGGCAATTCCGTCAACTACGATGCATGAGCTAGGCATTGTCTTCCATATCATCAAGGAAGTGGACAAGATTGCCAAGGAGAACAACGTCAAGAGAGTGACGAAGGTGACTCTTGAAATCGGGGAAGTTTCCGGAATTGTCCCTTCCTATAGGGAAGACTGCTGGAAATGGGCGGTAGACAACCGTTCCACCTATAGGAAAGGCTGTGCCCTTTCCTTAGAGGTCATTAAGGCAATTAGTTACTGCAATAATTGCAAGAAAACCTATTCCACCACCGAATCAGGAAGAGAATGCCCATACTGTCATAGTAAGGACACTTACTTAGTCAGCGGAAACGAAGCGAGTATTAAGAATATCGAAGTTGAGTAGCAATCCGCCTCCTTTTGGTAAGAAAGGAGGCGTTTTCTTATTAGAAAAGATAAAAAACCGTTTTTCTTTTCCTAAACAGAATTTTATGGTTAAGCTATAGAAAATCGGAGAGTTTGCTTTTAGGCATATCCCGGACTAACGTCCTAGGGCGAATCGTCAAAGTCCGGCTTTAGCCGACAAAGCCGGATAAGTCATAGCTTTTTTCTTGCCCAATCTGAAAGATTAGAGAAGAAAAGGCCAGAGAGGCTAGACAAAAGATGAGAATCTTAGATACTCCCTTGCCTATCCTTTCATTTTTATCCCTGTGTCTTGTCTTCTTTACATGATGAATGATAAGATTTTTAGGGAAGGCTTATTTCCTACTTTCGCGGAATAGATTCCTACTTTCCTTACTCCGCCCTTTCTCTTTCCGATTCAATAGTCAAGTTCTTGGAGGAACGACAAATGAATACTTTAATCATCTATGGAAGCCAATATGGGACGACGAAACGATATGCGGAAAAATTCGCCGAAACGACCCATTTTCCTATTGTTAGCTATAAAGAAGCAAAAGCCTTGTCCGGTTACAATCAAATCGTTTATTTTGGCGCCCTCTATGCAAGGAGCATCAAAGGGCTAAAGAAGACACTGAAAAAGGTATCTCCGGATACAAAGCTGATTATCGCCACGGTAGGATTGGCAGATGTATCAGATAAGGAAAATATTGACAAGATCAGAAATCTTGTGCAAAACCAGGTCCCAAAGCAACTATTAAAGAATTCATCCTATTTTCACCTTAGAGGAGGAATCGATTACAGCAAATTAAATTTTCTTCACAAGGCCAGGATGAAGATTGTCTATAATTCCCTGAAAAACAAGCCGGCTGAATGCCTGAAACAGGAGGACAAAGGGCTGAGGGAAAGCTACGGAAAAAAAGTAGACTTTGTCGATTTTGATTCCCTAAAGCCGATCTTAGAGGCCGTCAGATAGATTTCTCTTCCTCGAAAAAGGACAGAATCCAAAGGAAAGAAAAATGGCCAGGGAACTATCTCTAGAAGAGAAAGCCTATGACCTTTTTTCATCCATGGTTTAAAAGTCCCTGCTCCTTTGAAATTTCATAAACCAAAATTATGTCAACCTAAGAGGAAGAAAGGGAACCCCTGTCCGCTTCTGCCAGTCGTTTATCGGTAAATCGGATCCAGTTATTTCCGTTTCAGCTTTTTCTGGCAGTCAGGGCAGAGTCCATAGATTTCCGTGTTCTGGTCGTTGACAAGAAATCCGGTCTCTTTCTCAATCTGTTCATTCACTTCATGGTAAGGGCATCCGTGGAGAAGGACTCGCTTATGACACTTCGTACAGACAAGAATATGATTATCTTCATCCTTGACTAAAGAAAAGACATTCTCCTTTTTTTCGTTGACTTCCTTTTTGACTAGCCCACAGTCCTGGAATGTCTTTAAGGTGCGATAGATGGTGGACAAATCGATTCCACTCTTCCTTAGCGAAGAAAAAATCTCCTTTGCCGTAACAGGGAAGTCTTTTTTTCTTAGGTAGTCATAGATAGCAAGACTATGTTTCGTCGTCTTTATCCCAAGGGATTCAAATGTCGCGTTCTTCATTTGTTCCTATTTTCTATCTTTCCGCTTTACAAATCAAGGGGAGGGGAGTATATTATGAAACGCAAATGATTTGCATTTGCATTTTAAAAAAGAAAATCGGAGGATTGCAGAATGAAATTAGGAAAATCAGCCGTCGTCTTTTCGCTTCTTGCTCTTTTTTCCTGCGGGAATAAGCATACAGCGGAAAACACCATCTATACCTCTTTCTATACTATCTATGACTTCACCAAAAAGATTGTCGGAGACAAATATCAGGTTGAGAATCTAACCCCCTATGGACAGGAACCGCATGACTATGAGCCAACGGCCAAACAGATTGCCGAAAGGAAAGATAGTCCGCTTCTTCTTCTCAATGGGTTAGGGCTCGACAAATGGAGCGATTCTCTTCCTAAAGAGTACAAGAGCAAGGCACACCTCGTCACAGAAGGAATCGAGACAAGGAATGTCAACAATACTCTTGACCCCCACGTCTGGCTTTCCGTCAAGAACGCCAAAAAGGAGAGGAAGAACATCCTTGACCTTGTCTGCGAAAGGGATAAAGAAAATGCGGATTACTTCAAAAAGAACTACGATACTGCCATTGCCAAATTCGATAAGCTCGACCAGGATTATCAGGAAAAGACCGCAAAACTGAACAATAAGTATATTGTGGTCTCTCACGCTGCCTTTGGATACCTCTGCCATGATTATGGAATGACGCAGATTTATGTTTCCGGACTTGAGCCGGATGCAACTCCTACTGCCAAGGACAGGGAGAAAATCATCGATGCAGTGAACACCTATCACATCACAACGATTTTCTATGAGGATGCCGTCGGACCGGACATTGCCGATGCCATCAAAAAAGAGACAGGAGTGAAGACGGAAACGCTTAATCCTCTTGAAGGTTTAAGCAAAGAAGAGGAAAATACTGAGGACTACATCTCCGTCAGGGAAGACAACCTGAACAAGATTGTAGCGGCAGATACTGAAAAGAAGGAGAATCAGTGATTACTTTTGAACACGTTTACTTTTCCTATTCCGACGTCAAAGTGCTGAACGATGTCAGTTTTGATAGGAAAGAGGGGGATTTCGTCGGTATTTTAGGACCGAACGGAGGAGGAAAATCAACTTTCCTCAAGCTTTGCCTTGGGCTTCTTAAGCCAGTCAGCGGGAAAGTGACCTTAGAAGCAAAAAAGGTCAGCTATATTGCCCAGACAACATCTCTTTCCGACAGTTCCTTTCCTGCCACTGTGGAGGAAATTGTTTCTTTAGGCTTGGTTGGAGCCCTTCCTTCTTTCCGTTTTAAGGAAAGAAAGGAAAAAGTGGAAAAGATTCTTGAGGAATTTAATCTTATCCCTCTCAAGAAGCGTAGGATAAACGAGCTTTCCGGGGGACAGCAGCAGAGAGTGAAGATTGCCAAAGCCCTAGTCAAGGATCCGGACCTCATCGTCCTTGATGAGCCGGATGCGGGAAGGGACGACTTATCCCATGAAAGCCTGATTGAATCAATCGATAAGCTACACGAAAAGAAAAAATCCATCCTTTTTGTCTCCCATCACCCTGAAGATCTCAAAAGGGCAGACCGGATCTACTTCATCGAACAGGGGAAGAGGATGCCTTACCAGGACGAACTAAAGAGAGGCCATCACCATGTTGACCTATAGTTTCAGGCGGATTGCCCTAGTCGCTGCAATCTTTCTTGGAATCTTGCTCCCTTTAGTCGGATCGACCGCCGTCTTCAAACGTCTTTCTTCCTCAGGGGATGCCTTGGCCCATTCCTCCTTGGCCGGAGTAGCCATCGGACTTGCCGCCGGTTTCTCTCCTAGGATCGGAGCAGTCATTGCCTGTATTGTTTCCTTCTTCATCATCGATCTGAGGCGGAAGAAGTTCAGCAAATACGCAGAGAGGGGTGTCGCCATCGTACTAAGCGGGGCAATCGGTCTAGCCGGAATATTGTCAAGTTATACGAAAGCCGCAAACTTCGATTCCTATCTCTTCGGATCCATCCTTCTCATTACAAACGGGGAACTCATCTTCACCATTATCCTTACTCTTGTCGTGGTCCTTCTCTCCATCATCTTCTACCCTCAGATTTTCTCCGTCCTCTATAGTGAAAGCGAGAGCAAAGTGAACGGCATAAAAGTCTCCCTTGTCTCCTTTACCAGGGATCTTCTTCTCAGCATTACTATCGCGGTAGGTAGCAAGATTGTCGGAAGCCTCGTCGTCTCCTCGCTCGTCGTCCTCCCCACCGCCATAGCCCTTCAGTTCAAGAAAGGATATAAATGGACATTAATCCTCTCTGTCGTTTTCTCTATCGCATCCATGGTGCTCGGCCTAACCGCAGCCTATTATCTCAACCTTAAACCCGGGGCGACCATCGTCACTCTATCGGTCTGCATCCTCCTTCTTGTCTTCCTAATCCATGCCCTCCTCACACTAATCGGAAAAAGAAAGAGACGGACAAACAAAAACTAAGCGCTCTCCCGGAAAAACCGGGAGAGTTTTTTCTTCTGGACATTTTTTCATTCCTCTGTCTATTATGAAAGCGGTATACCAAAGACAGGAAAAAAACAGAAAAAATTTTATAAGAAATTAGATTCAACATTGTTTTCTTACAAAAACAAAATTGAAAATTTTTTCACATTGTTTTGATTACGCCTAAGGAAACCATTCTTTTGTTTTCTTCAACCTGTTTTCCTTTGTAGGATTGTTTCTTTTTCTTTCTTTTAATCCTAGTTTTTTCCTAAAAAATATTCATTGACTAATCTTCCGCAGAGCCACAGAATAGTACTTAGTCAATCGTTCCGGGAGGCGTCAGACATGGAAAAAACTATCCGCCTTGCCGGAATCGAACGGCACTCTTCGGTTAATGGTCCAGGCATCCGGTATACCATCTTTTTTCAAGGCTGCCTTCATCATTGTAAGGGCTGTCACAATAGGGAGACATGGCCGAGGGATAAAGGAAACATCGTCAGCGTCGAAAAGCTTCTTGAAGATATCCGCACAACCAAATACATCGATGGAGTGACTTTCTCCGGCGGCGATCCCTTCTATCAGGCAGATGCCCTGCTGGAAATCGCAAAGGAGCTGAAAAAAGAAAAAGTGTCCCTCTGGTGCTACACCGGATGGACGTATGAACAAATCAGGGACGGTAAGGCAGGAGGGAAGGCGAAGGAAGTCCTATCCTACCTTGACGTTCTCGTGGATGGTCCCTTTATCAGGGAAAAGCGAAGCGAGTCCTGCCTTTTCCGGGGGTCAGTCAACCAACGTCTGATTGATTTAAAGAAATCACTAAAAGACGGACAGGCCACCGAATTATCCTCGCTAAATTATGGTCTATAAGGGAAGAAGACAATGGGGAAAGAAGAATGGAAAGCATTATTAAACGGAACGGCGAAAAGGTCGCCTTTGAAGCAGAAAAAATCGAAAACGCCGTGGCAAAGGCATTTATTGCCACTGGGGAAATTCCGGCACGGGACGTCTCCACGATGGCAAGAGCAATCGAGCTTATCGTCGAGGCATCCAGGAATGCCAAGAACAGGAAGATAGCCTCGGTCGAAGAAATTCAGGACGAAGTCGAGAAAGCCTTAAGGCAGTGCAATTATGCCAAGACTGCCAAAGCTTATATTCTTTACCGGAATCAGCATGAGAAGGTCCGCGATGCCGAGAACACCCTCATCGACTACAAGAAACTGGTCGACGGCTATATTGGAACGGAAAAGGACTGGCGGGTGAAGGAGAACTCTACCGTGACGAGGAGTCTTGGCGGGCTTATCCTGTCTAATTCCGGCGCCATCACGGCAAACTACTGGCTAAGTGAAATCTATGATAAAGAGATTTCCGATGCCCATAAGCAGTGCTTCTTCCACCTTCACGACCTGTCGATGCTTTCCGGATACTGTGCAGGCTGGTCGCTAAAGCAGCTCATCAAGGACGGCCTTGGCGGAGTGGTCGGCCGGATTACCTCGGCCCCGGCCAAGCATCTTTCCACCCTCTGCAGCCAGATGGTCAACTTCCTTGGCATCAGGCAGAACGAATGGGCAGGGGCACAGGCCTTTTCCTCCTTTGATACCTATTTGGCTCCGTTTGTCAGAATCGATAACCTCAGTTATAAGGAAGTCAAGCAGTGTATCCAGTCCTTCATTTATGGCGTAAATACTCCCTCAAGATGGGGAACCCAGGCTCCTTTCTCCAATGTCACCTTAGACTGGACCGTTCCGGAGGACAGGAAAAACGTCCCGGCCATCGTCGGAGGAAAAGAGCAGAATTTCACCTATGGGGACTGCAAGAAGGAAAGGGACAGGGTCAATAAGGCCTTTATCGAAATCAGGATTGAGGGAGATGCCAACGGAAGAGGATTCCAGTATCCGATTCCGACCTATTCCATCACCAAGGACTTTGACTGGTCGGACAATGAGAACAACCGCCTGCTCTTTGAAAGGACCGCAAAGTATGGAACCCCCTACTTCTCTAACTACATCAACTCTGACAGGAAGCCGAGCGATGTCCGCTCGAGGTGCTGCCGTCTGCGGCTTGATCTCCGTGAGCTCCGCAAAAAAGGCGGAGGATACTTCGGTTCCGGGGAATCCACCGGTTCCATCGGTGTTGTCACCCTCAATCTTCCCCGCATCGCCTATCTAAGCAAGGACAAAGAAGACTTCTATAGAAGGCTAGACAAATACAGGGATATCGCCGCACGCTCACTTGACATCAAACGGAAGGTCATCACTAAACTTAGGAACCAAGGGAGGTATCCTTATACAAAACGCTATCTTGGAACCTTCAAGAACCACTTCTCCACAATCGGTCTGGTCGGCAGGAACGAGGCTCTTTTAAACGCCCATTGGTTCAAAGGCGGGGATCTGACCACAGAACAGGGAAATGCCCTGGCCGCTGAGATTCTTACCCACAGGCGCTCTAAGCTTTCAGACTACCAGGAAAAGTACGATGCACTCTTCAATCTGGAAGCGACACCGGCAGAATCCACCACTTACCGCTTTGCCAAACACGACGTCAAGGACTTCCCCGATATCATCACCGCAGCAAAGAAGGGGAATGCTCCCTTTTATACCAACTCCTCCCATCTCCCTGTCGGCTATACGGATGATCCCTTTAAGGCCTTAGAGAGGGAGGACAACCTCCAGGTCCTCTATACCTCCGGAACTGTCTTCCATGCCTTTTTAGGGGAGCGTCTGCCTGACTGGCACTCTGCGGCAAGCCTTGTCAAGAAGATTGCCTACAACTTCAAGCTTCCTTACTTCACCCTTTCTCCGACCTATTCCGTCTGTCCGGAGCATGGCTATCTTGCCGGAGAGCACTTCGAATGTCCGATCTGTCACAAGGAAGCGGAAGTCTATTCCCGTATCACCGGCTACTACCGTCCGGTGAAAAACTGGAATGACGGGAAGGCAAGTGAATTCAGGACGAGAAAAACTTATAAACCGGACGAGCTTTTCGGAAAGGAAACGCCAAATAAGGATATTCCCTCAACGGCAGTGTCTCTCGGTGAAAAAAATAGCACCCCATCGATAAAGGCGGCAAAACCAATTCTAGTCACTACTTCGACCTGCCCGAACTGCAAAGTGGCGAAAAGACTCCTCGCCCAGGCAGGAATCGACTATGATTTGATTGTCGCCGACCAAGGTGGACTCGAGTTTGCCAAAGAACATCACATCCAGATTGCCCCTACCCTCCTAATCCAGGAAAAAGACGGACTCCATCAGTTTAAGACCGTCTCGGAAATCAGCGGCTATCTTCACTCTAAAGGAAAATAGAAGAACACCGGAAGACGCTCTGCGTCTTCCGGCTTTTTGTTTCTCGGATATGTTCCGTGCCCGAAAATCCGGACCGATAAGGGAAATGTTATCAAATAGTACCTAAATTGGAAAGAGACTCCAAAGGCTGTTTTCAATGAAGATACTCTTTCAGCTAGTCAAAGTTGTACTAAGGGATATTGTCCTCGATGGCTTTCTTCCGACTGCCGTAGTCCGGATAGGGTTCCTCCTCGCCGTAAATATCTCGACCTTCAGCCGTCCGAAGAAGTTCTCCATGATGAGGTTATTACGGCAGTTGCCTTTCCACGCCATCGACTGGACCATCAAGAATCCCGCCAGGATTTCTCCGGCTCCCTTCCTCTGAATGCGTTCATCATCATATCCCCTATCTGTGCAAAGTCGGGATGCGGGGATATCATCGAGGAAAGGCCTATGGGCTTTCCACCAAAGAGTCTGAACTCCGAGGCGTACCGGTCCGTCAGCGGAGAAGACTCTCGCGTACAGGTTGTCTGCCATTCCTCCCGACTATTCTATTAGGATTTTCGGCCTCTCTTCCTCTCATCGCTTTGCCATGCACACCCTCCAGGAAACCCCAGCTTCCTGTGAATGAGGGCATCCAAGAAAATTCACTATCGTTGTCCTGCCCTCCTTACACAAACTTTATGCTACTCCCCTACTTTGCCTTAAAAACAAATGCGACTGCGGTAAATAATAAGTGTGAAACAACTGGAAATTGTGATTTGATGGAAATCAAGAATCAGCTTTGTTATACATCTGACAATATCATAGATTATTCTCCAAAAGACACAAAACGTGCAAAAAGCGTAAACGCAAGTCTAAACCTTGGGTCTTCAGCCAGTGCGAATATCGGCATTTCTTTTGAGACAGATGCAGGCCCGACAATCCATACAACATACGATTCTGCCAATCATGCTGTCAGCTGGAAAGTGAGTCGCTATTGGTTTTTCGGATCAACTTTTAATAATCAAAGGCTCTCGTTTGGAACATCATGGGCATCAACCGGCCGAGTCGCATCCATTAATATATCCGCATATGCCAGATTCCTAGGAAACAAAATCAATCACATTGCAAACTGGGACACAAGGAACGTCACTTACCGGTATTAAATATGAAAAAAACCACAATTGTCAAAATTAGGAGTATCATCCTTGCCTGTGCTGCTTTTGTACTTGCTCTCTGCGATAATGAATTTGTCCTTCCAGGCTTTCCTATTTCCATAATTCTTTGCGCTCTAAGGTATTCGTTAGCCCTTCTTACCGATACCATCATAGAGAAAATAAACGACAAGAAAGATAAGTCAACCTCAAAAAAGGATGATGATAAAAAGAAATAGGAGTCTCGACTGTTTTTCAAAAGAAAAATAAACCGTCTTCCTTCCAAATCATAGATTGGATGAAAGACGGTTTTTCCTATTTCTTCACTTCTTCCTTATACTTTCGGAATTCGGCATCGTTGCAGAGAACAAAGTGATCCTTCTCTACCTCTCTGAAGGAGGGTTTATCGATTGAATAGTCGTGCGCTTTTGAAGGATCGTAGTGGATTCTCTCCCGCCGTTTCTCCGTAAAGGGATTCGGCTTAGGAATGGCGGAAAGAAGAGAACGGGTATAGGGATGGAGAGGATGGGCAAAGAGCTCATCAGAGGGAGCCAGTTCAACCCTGTCTCCGAAATACCTGACGGCAATCTTGTCGCAGAAGTATTTGACGACGGAGAGGTCGTGGGCAATAAAAAGAATGGAAAGGTTTCTCTTTTCCTTCAGTTCGTTAAGAAGGTTGATCACCTGGGCACGGATAGAGACGTCAAGGGCGGAGATAGGTTCATCGCAGATAAGAAGCTTAGGATTCCTGACTAAGGCACGGGCAATACCGACACGCTGACGCTGCCCACCGGAAAACTCATGGGGATAACGGGAGCAATAGTCCTCAATCAGTCCGACTTCCTTTAACACGGAAACAACCTTTTCGTGGTTTTCCTTCCGATTACGGAAGCCCTGAATCTTAAGACCCTCGGAAATAATCTCCTCAACAGTCCTATGAGGATCAAGGGAATCAATCGGATCCTGGAAGATCATCTGAATTTCATTTAGCAGCTTATCATCGACATGCCGGTTATCGTAGTTTATCTGTCTGATCTTTTCCTTCTGAATCCGTCTGATCTCCTTTATCTTCAGCTTGATATCGTGGATTCTGTCTTTCTTGACGCTGTCCGGAAGGGAAGCATCACTTTTGATTTTCTCAATCTGTTCCTTTCCTTTCTTCGTCTTCCACTTGATTTCCTTCTTATTCCACCGGGAGCCGGCCTGAATCCGGAAGCCTTTATAGTAGACCGAACCGGAAGTGGCAGGATAAAGACGCCTGATGGTCCGTCCAGTAGTAGACTTACCGCAACCGGATTCACCGACTAGTCCCCTGCATTCCCCCTCATGAATCTGGAAGGAAATATCATGGACCGCCTTGAGCCATTTCTTGTGAGGAAAATGGCCGAGGGTAAAGAATTCCTTAAGGTGGTTGACGGAAAGAAGGACATGGTCATCAGCATAATCCTGACGGAACTTGACCTTACCATGATGGGCAAGATTGATTTCCTTTGTCCTCCAGGGATCGTCCTTAGTTTCGTTAAAGGCATGTTCCTCATCGTCTAAGGCAGGGTCGGAGGAGGAAAACCGTCCGGTCAATGACGCATTCTCCGTCAGATCAGGCTGAAGGTTTTCCTTGTTCTTTTTGTTTCTGTTCATATTCTTTTTCCTCCTCTAATGCCCGCTGTATTCTCTTCTCGATAATCGGGGGCCTCGTTACCTTAGGTGCGAATTTCTTATAGAGTAGCCAGGTAGAGGCCTTATGGGTGGGAGAGAGAGTGAATTCAGGCGGTTCATATTCATAGTCAATCTTAAGGGCATATCTGTTCCGTTCGGCAAATGCATCCCCTTTCGGAGGGTGGACAAGATTAGGCGGAGTACCAGGAATGGCATCAAGTTTCTCCTTAGAGTCAATGTCCGGAATGGAAGAGAGAAGTGCCCAGGTATAAGGATGCTTCGGTTCAAAGAAGATTTCATAGACCGTACCGACTTCGACAATCTTACCGGCATACCTGACCGCTACCCGGTCAGCCCTATTGGCAACAACGCCAAGGTCATGGGTGATAAAGATAATTGACCTGTTCCGGTCCTTCTTAATCTTATTGATCAGTTCGAGAATCTGGGCCTGAATCGTCACATCCAGAGCAGTAGTCGGTTCATCGCAGATAAGGATTTCCGGATTGGCCGTAAGGGCGATAGCAATGACAATACGTTGCCGCCTTCCTCCAGAAAACTCAAAGGGATACTGCTTAAAGCGGAGCTCCGGCTGAGGAATACCGACTTCCTTCCTGACTGAAAGAGCCTTTTCCTTAGCCCTTGCCTTTGTGATCTTCGTCTTGGAGATGAATTCGTCTTCAATCTGTTTCTTCTTAGCGGAAAAATCCTTTTTTGCCGTTTCAAGATTGTCACATAGCGTCCTTTCTTTCTTCAGACTGAGCAGTTGCCTTTTCTTTTTCTTTTTCAGTTTAGCATAGTAAAGAGAGACTTCTTTCTTGGCAATCTTCTTCTTTTGGCTGAGGGCTGCCTTAAGAGAGGGAGCAGCCTGATGATACTCACGATCGATTTCCGTTCGTTTTTTCTTTCCCTCGCTTTTGATTTTCTTATAGCCGTCCTTTTGCTTTTTCTTCTCTTCCCGAATCACTTCTTTCTTATCCGCCTTAGACCATTCGGGATGGGAATAGAGAAGATCTGCGAGTTTCTTCTTGCTGTCGGAAAGGAAGAACTCCTCAGCAGCATAGGTCTTTTCCTTCTCGCTGCTTCTCTTTGACTGGGCGTTCTTCAATGCTGTCCTTTCCTTCTGAATCTTTGATTCGAAAAGGCGGTCAAGCCTGTTTCTGTTGATGAGCCTTGCCTCCGTAATCTGTTTTCCGACTTTCCTGATTGGGTTTAGGGAAGAGAGAGGATCCTGGAAGATCCTTCCTATCTTCTTCCCCCGGATATTATGGAATTCCTCCTCAGACACCTTAGTCAGGTCTTCACCCTCGAAATCAATGCTTCCTTCCTCAATCCTCGCCGATGGAGGAAGGATACCCATGATGGTCTTTGAAGTGACCGATTTTCCGCTTCCCGATTCTCCGACTATACAAAGGGTCTCCCCTTTGTAGAGGTCGAAAGAGACGCCGCGGACGGCATGGACGATCCCGTAATCCGATTTAAATGAAACACGGAGATTATGGACAGACAGTACTTTCTTTTTTTCTTCCATATCAATCACTTCCTTTCAGTGATGGGTTAAGGGCATCACGCAATCCGTTACCGAAAAGATTGAAGCAGATCATCATCAGGGCCAAGACAACAGAAGGGAAGATGAGAAGATAGGAATAGGAATTGATGTAGACCTGGTTGTCGCTGAGGATGACGCCTAATGAGGAGAGCCCCTTAAGTCCGATTCCGAGATAGGAAATACTCGCCTCGGAGAAGATAACGGAAGGGATCCTTAAAACGGAAGAGGTGACAATCGTTCCTAGGGAATTGGGAAGGATGTGGGTAAAGATAAGACGCGAATCCTTAGCCCCTAGGCTCTTTGAGGCAAGTACATATTCCCGCTTCTTGAACCGGTAGAATTGTGTTCTGGTGATCGACGAAGTCGAAATCCACCCAGTGAGACACCTCGCCAGGATAAAGACACCGAATCCTTGTCCAAAGTGAAGGACGCAGAGAGTAACGACGACAATCCAGGGAATGTAGCCGAGGATATCGACAATCCGTTCCCTGATCAAATCGACTGTACCACCGAAATAACCCTCGATAGCACCATAGATCAGGCCGAAGAGGAAGGTAATCAGGGAGATAAGGATGCCGATGCCCAAAGAGTTTCTGGTTCCCTCAGCCACATATTTCAACCTGTCCTTTCCCTGTCCGTTCGTTCCGAAAAGATGAATCGGCCTTCTGCTATAGCCAAGGTACTTATAGTAGGTAACGACGCAGTCAAGTGTCGTTACGGTAATCAGGCCCTCGACGGTATTCTGCTTAGAAACGGACTTAATCGGACATCTGTCCCCGTTTAGAATCTTAAAGGAGGAAGGGCCGACAGAAAAGTCATAGCTGAGATACCCCTTATCGATATATTCCTTCCTTTCCGATTCGCCGATAGACCTGCTTCTGTCCCCGTATTTGGCATTGTAGGTATCGTAGGAGAACGAGCAGTATTTAATTACACCCTGGAAAAGGGAGACTCCGTTGCCGTTTAGGGAGAGTTCCTTATGGTAAATAGCCTGAGCGGCATCACTGAAGGAGTAAACCGTATTTCCGTTATCCTTAAGAGTGAGAGACTTTAGATAAACGGCTTTACCGGTTTCCTTAATCGGATCGACAGAAAAGGAAACCGAGAGATTTCCGTTTGAGACATCCTTTAGAAAGCCGTCAAGGGACAGAGATACGCTTCCGTACCGATAGGAGTTTTTGAGGACGCTGATTGACTTATTTTCCGTTCCGTCAAGGTATTCCAGTGTCACATTGTAGGAGGAATTGTCAAAGTTTTCCGGATCAAGCCCGGATTCGATTTCGAACTCCAACGTAACGTTTTTCCTGTCCGTCAGGGTAAGAACTTTGGTGCTGAGGTAGGAGGAAGCCTCGCTAGAAGTGTTTCCGATACGGACATATCCGTTATGGGCAAAGGAATAGGCAGTATCCGTATATCCGTCATAGATCTTCCTTGTATCCATCAGAATCGATCCGTTGTCTAGCTGGGAAGAGGTAGAAGGATATCCGGTGGATTCATCATAGACGACATCCTTATACTGCTTAGTTCCGTCAAGAAAACCGGTTCCGGTACGGAAAATTTTCGGGGCCAGGAAAGTTTCCTCGGCATGAGTATTGGAGACATCATAGGGAATGGCAAAGGGAAGAATGAAGGAAAGAAGGACAATCAGTCCTAGGATAACAGCGGCGACAATGCTGGATTTATTCTTGCAGAACCGGATAAAGGCATCCTTAGCAAATGTGACCGGCTTGCCTTTGAATTTGACATCGGTTATCGCCTTATCCTTTTGGGCAAACTCAAATTCCTTTGCATCAAGCTGGACGGAATGGGATTTTCCGGACGAATCGCAATAGTTGAACTTTTCCATTTTACTTTTCCCCCATTCTGATTCTCGGATCAAGGAATCCATAGGAAAGGTCTAGGACAATTCCGGCAAGAAGGCCGATACTGGTAAAGAGAGCCCTATCGGCCATAAGTAGGTTGTAATCCTTAGCCCGTAAAGCCTCATAGAAGAGATTCCCGATTCCGGGTATGTTGTAAAGTGTCTCTAGGATCATCGACCCGGAGAGAATGCCGACAACCTCGGCAAGAATGGAAGGAAGAATCGGTACCATGGCGTTGCGTAAGGCGTGGCGCATAACCGATTGTTTCTTTGTCAGTCCCTTGGTTCTGGCCAAAAGAAGATAGTCGGAAGAGAGAACATCGCAGAGTTCGGCACGGGTAAACCGGCAGTATCCGCAGATACTGGAGAAGGATAGGGAGAGGACGGGGATAACAAAGGCGGCCACCTTAGCCGAGAGAGGCGAAGTTGACTTTGCCCACTCGGTAGGAAGGATTTTCCACCTGTAGCCGAAGGTAAGAATCAGGAAGGTGATGATGACAAAGCTCGGAACGGAAATAAAAATCCTAATCAGGGTAGAAATAATATGGTCGGTCGGTTTGTTCTTTTTCAAGGCAGCCCAGATTCCAAGTCCGATACCAAGAGGGACAGAAAGAACGACCGAAAGGACATTAACCTCGATAGTTACCGGAAGGCCCTTAGCAATAATGGTCATGACCGGAACGTTGGCCTGAACCGATTTGCTCAGTCCCCAGTCCCAGGCCGTGAAGATATTCTTCAGCCAGGAAAGATACTGTCCGAGAATCGGAGCCTGGTAAAAATAGTAGGTTGTATCGGATATTGTAGTGGTATACAAGGGCGTGCCGAGCTTATTGTTCACTTCGCTTGTCCGGACAAGATACCCGAGGGTAGCCTGCTTTGTATAATAAGCGACCTGCTGTGCACTGGTTCCGACAGGTTTTTCAAACGGTAAAAGCTGAATAAGGATAAATGTCAGCGATAAGATGAGAAACAGGGTAACAATAGCAAGCAGTAAACGCTTAATGACATATTTTACCATTTTGCACTCCTTTCTATAAATTTGTTTTTATAACTCAATTGAGACAAAAGCTGAACCGGATAAAAACCCGGTTCAGCTTATTTCAAGAGGAAACAGAATCCTTAGTAGACTAGCTTACCATCCTGAATTTCGGCATCGCCTAAGACAAGAGCCTCATACCTTGCATCAAAGGAGTAGGATTTTCCGTCATAGACGATTTCCCCGGTATCCTCATTGGTATGGGCACCCCAGGAAAGGGTAAAGGTGGAACGGGAATTGGAGCAGAGGGTATTCCTGAAGCTGATTGGATCGAGGGTAGAGCCGGAGATAGCGGCGAAGGCAAAGTCGAATTTCCCGACCAGGGTCCTGTTGTAATAGATATCGCTCCATTCGGATGGGGCATAGTTATCGATTACCAGTTTGACACCTTTGTCCAGTCCGACCGCATTGAAAGAGTCCTCGACATACTTCTTGATGGCATTGCCTTCCTGGGTAATCTGGCTTTCGGTCTGATAGGCGACCTGGACATGGATTTCTGTCGGTTTTTCCTTTGTTCCGGCCGTATAATGTCCAGCCGCAATTTCGGAATCGATAGCACGGGAGAAGAGCTGTTTGGATGCCTCAAGGTTATAGCCGTGGGTATCGGGATAATAATTCTTCCTTGCGTCCTTATGGGCTTGAGTCGAGTTATAGGAAACATGGTTGATTGGATCGATTTCATAAAGGTCGGAGAAGAAGGAATCGCCAATATCGGCAGATACCAGATTGGCTAAGGCCTCACGGTTGATTGCCGTATAAAAGCCGTTGATAAAGTCATCGTTGCTCCTAATCGGTTTGCACTGATAGTAGTCGGAAGGATTCTCGGTCTGATAGTCCTCAATGACTTCGCCGCCTTTTTTGAAGATGCTGTTCCATTCCTCCTGCGTCAGACTGTTGACCTGGAGTTTCCAGACCGAATCGCCTTCCTCATAATACTTATAGGGCTTGTCTCCCGCCTCTGCTTCCTTTTCCGAAGCAGGAATAGAGGAAATATCCGTTTTGCCGGCCTTGAAGTTATTGTAATTTGCGGTCGAATCGGTTTTCCTAGCCGCATTGATATTGACAACGATGCCGGGAATCCGGTAGATGTCATATCCGGTTTCCGCCTTTTCGGTCACCGTATCGACCCAGTCCGGATTCTTGACAAAGACAATACGGTTATCTGTTCCTGTTCCGCTTTCATAGCTCTGGATGGTATAGGCGCCTAAGGACAGGGTGGTATCGGCCGGCGTAAGGTCGACTCCCTTATCCTTGTCGCTGACCGTCTTAGCATATCGGCCGTTATCGAAATCATCGCCGTCAATTGTTCCGTCGGAATCCAAGGTCGTGACTAAGGTATAGAATTTTTCATTAATCGGAGAGAGCAGAACGCCACTTAATCGGTACCTGGCCCCGAACTCATCTGTCGGATGGGCAAATTCGACTTCGATAGTCTCATCATCGATTTTCTTGTATCCGACCTTGTTCCATGCCGTCTTAGCGGCATCGCTGGTAAGCCCTACTTCGGCAGTGGCGTTGACATAGTCGGCAAGTCCGACAATCTCCGAGGTGTCGGAAGAATACTGGAAATAATAGTAGTTTCCGTACTTATAGGTCGACATAACTTTAAGGGCAAAGATATAGTCGTCAACCGTCACCGGAGTGTCATTGAACGAGGAAATCTTCGTTCCGTCAATCGACTTCGTGGACAGAGTCTTATATTTCAGTCCGCTGTTCGCGCCGGTCTTTACCTTGATTCTCCACTTCTTCGAGGAATGGGTCGTGGCATAATCATCATCGATTCCTTCCGGAGCATCCTCCTTAGCAAGAGAACCATACCATTCATATTGGTCATCGTAGCTTTTCTGTGCATCCTTGTTTTTGACTAGCCGCGTGCTGTAAAGTCCAGAGGAAATATATTCAACCAGAGAAGCGGTACCGGTATCCGAGGCATCGATTGTCGAGAGATTATTCATTACACTGGCAACCGCAGTGTGGTAATAGCCCCGATATGCCTCAACCGGTTCCTGTTCGGCAGTCCTGCCAGTTTTAATATATCCTTCTCTCAGGATTCCATATCCGTAATTAGGGACATTCTTCCCCACCGGAAGAGAAATACGTTCGTTAATCAGCGTATAACCGCCAGATCCGTAAAGAGGTATACCGGTAAGGTGATACTTCTGTGCATAGGCCTCCATCTGTCCAAGAAGGACGGTCTTCTCGTCTGCGGATAGACCGGTGAGGTTTGCCGTACCGGTAAACGACTCGGTCTTTGTTTCGGTCGAGGGTTTTTCGGGTGTGCTATCTCCCCCAGGGACCGTCGCAGAACCACTGCCGGATGTCTTGCCGTTGCATCCAGCGAGAAGAAGAAGAGAAAGAAGAGAAGTCAGCCTTGCTTTTGTTTTTTTCATGAGTCAATCCTCCTAAATATCTTTCCGCAGCAATGCCTACACGAAAAGAGTGGGAATAATTTAGAAGGAAGAAAAGCGAAGTTCAACTAAAAGCTTTTGACGTATAGTATGTAAAATATAATTGCCAGCGCAGTAAAAACCGCGCCGAAAATCAGATAAGGAAGATAGACCGGTCCTTCAAATTCCCGCTTGCCTTCCTTATATTCCTTATAGGCGACAAGGTCCTCGAAAGGCTTTTCCGGATTCTTTTTCAGAAACGAAAGGGTGTTGATGGAAGCATAGCTGACAAAATCCCTTCCGCCAAGATGATTGATCAGGGAGAAAACACCAATAAAAAGAAGGACGGCACCAGGAATGAAAAATGCCGTAGATAACGAACTGTAAGTGCTTTCATGTGTAAAATAATAACAGAGGAAAAATATCCTTCCGAAAAGAAGGGAGACAGTACATCTAAACAGAGTCAGAAACAGCTTGTCCTTAAGTAGATTTTTTATTCTTTTCATGTCACTTATTTTAAGAAAGTGGGAAGAAAATAGCAATCCTTATCTGTGCTTGGACTTTCCTGTTTTCTCTATTCTCCTTCCCTAATTGATTTTTATTTTCTGTTTAATCTGATTTCCAGTCTGATAACATCGTTATGAAAGCGCTCTTCTTTTTATTCTTTCTTTTTTGTTCGATGCATTTAATTCTGATTCCCCGCCCTGGAGGATAGTGTATCTTCAAGGAGATTATCTTCCTTCTTGACATCAGAGAAAGGAAGGAATAGACTTCTTGCCGTCTTAATGACTTGCTCGCACGGTACCTTATCAAAGGACTGTAGAAGGAGGGGACATGATCTTCATCATGGATTTAGGGAACGATTCCCTAGATAGGTGTCTTTTCGATACGAAAGCAAAAGCACAGTACAGAACCTACTGCGACAAAAGGAAGTCGGAAGGGGAGTATCAACTCCTTAGGAAACAGTACCTTGCCTACCAGTCAGTCAGACCGGAGGAAATAGAAGGAGCAATCCTCTCTTCCGTCGTCCCATCGAGGACAAACCGGATAAAGAATGCCGCCTCCCGTCTTTTAGGCAAGGAATGCCTTGTCGTCAACCACTCGCTCAAGATCGGCTTGGCCATCCGGATGGATAATCCCTCTGAAGTCGGAAGCGACCTTCTTGCCGACTGCGTCGGTGCGAGGAAAAAAGGAACAGATAATTATTTCATTGCCGACCTTTCCTCCGTCAGCTCCTTTATCGTCTGCACCTCGAAAAAAGAGTTCTATGGCGGTGCCCTGTTCCCGGGAAGGATGTCCTCTTCCTCCTATAGGTGGCAGAATTCTGCTCAGTTATGCGACATTGAACTAGAGAAGCCGAAACGTCTGATTGGGAAATCCACAAAGGAAAGCAGGAATTCCGGAATTCTCTTTGGCTATTCAAGGCTATGCCGGGAGAGGAAGAAGAAAAGGGAAAGCGAAAGGGGAACCGATTTAATCCCTATCCTTACGGGAAGCTGCGCAAGACTAATCAAGGATAGGCTCTTTGATTTCACCTACGATCCGGATCTGACCTTTGAAGGACTTGCCGAAATCTATAAAAAGAATCAAAAGGGGGAAAACAAATGAAACGGAGAAACAATGCCGTATATTCGATGTCCCTTGGGGCAATCAGGATTGCCATCATGGCCATTTTTTCCTTCGTTCCCGGACTTTCTACCATTAATCTTGGCTTATTCAATATCACATTAAGGGGAATCCCTGTCGCCATCATTGCCTGCCTTTTCGGCCCTATCGGAGGGACACTGGCCGGATTTGTCTGGGGAACCTTCTCCTTGATTCAGGGACTGACCGGAAGGGATCCTAGCGGCCCTGTCCTCTTCCAGTATTCACCTATCGGCTTCCTTGTCACGGTCTATGTGGCAAGAAGGCTTGCCGGGTTCTTAGCCGGGCTTCTTTATGATTTGATTCACCGCTTTGAAAAGCGGGGAATCATTTCTTCCATGGTAGCCTCTGCCTCTGTTTCCCTGTTTAACACCGTCTTCTTCCTTCTCTTCTATGCCCTGTTCTTCTTCTCTAGGAACGGAACGGATACCAATGCCATTGTCTTCTTCGCTATGGCCTTTGCTTCAAGCGCGGCAAATTTCGGGGTTGAGCTAAGCGTAAACCTAGTCGTCGGAAGCATCATTGTCTTTTCTCTCAAGAAAGGGGCAGACAGACTAGGGATTTCCTTCCTCCTTCCCCATTTGTTTGTCAAAAAAGAAAAGAAGAATTAGAAAGTACATAAAAATTGCCCTGGAAAACCAAGGGCAATTTTTTGATTCGGACAAAGAAATTCTAGCGATTGTACTTTTATTATTTCTGAGTCGTATAAGTCTTCTTATCTGAATCTAAGACCATTTTATAGGTCGACTCGCCGGCTACTATCGTAATAGTCTTCTCATCATTGACAGTATAGGTTATGGCCGTTTCCCCAAGCGTTCCAGTTCCGTCAACGTTTAGAACTAGCTTGCCAAGACTATTTTCCGCTTCAGTCGAGGAATACTCACCGACAAGGCTATTGACAGCAACTTTGCCGTTCCTGTTCACCAAATTATAGACTTTCTTATCATTGTCAGTGAAGGTAAAGGCAGTCCCAGCTGTAGCAAAATCCACGGTAGAGATTGTTCCCCAATGATAGTCTTTTCCATCGAAGTAGACAGAGGAAGTAATGGCTCCGGTTTTCGAACCATGAATGGTGGCGACAAAGGAAGTAGCATCACCGATAGAGGCGAAAGTAAGATCAGATTTACCAGTTGCATCAGAGGTCATCACATAATAGCTAGCGCTGCTGCCAGTGCCCTTACGGACAACAATGCCTTTCTGATCAGGGGAAATCGAAACTAATGTATATCCGGAAGCAGTAAAGTTTCCGCTTGCATCAAATGTTCCCTCCACAGGATCAGCGTATTTGCTTGTCGCAGCAGTGAACTTAGCCGAAAGATGCCATTCCAAAGCATAGCTGCTACTATTCTTTCCAAGCCTCCTACCATAGTAATCACCAGACACATATCGGACATAACTATAAGTTTTATCTTCAAGTGCCAGGAAATAGGTCTGATTATCAAGAACAAGGGAAATGTATTTTCCGTCAGAAGTCATCGTGTAGGTTGCCTCTTTGGTTTCTTCCCCTTTAACTACGGATGCCTTGCCAAGGCCGTCAATCGTAATCGAGCCGAGGTCTCCGGTATAAGTCCCGGTAATAAGTGTGTATTTTACCAGTTTTCCCTCATCGTTCTGATAGTATCCAAGGGAAGTTTCCCCCTCCTTAAGTTCAAAGACGGCGCCAGTGGAAGTGATTCCCTGTCCTTGCTTCAAGTTAAGGCTGACGGATTTAACTGACTCGTCCGTTTTATTCACAAGGGCGTAGACAGTCTTATTTCCGTCACCGATTTCGATAAGCATCCTAGTTGAACTATACAAAGAAGTTCCTCCATCAAGGAGAACATATTTGGTTTTCAGAGAAGAAGCATTGGATAGATAAAAATAGATTTTGTCTAATGCGAAGGAAGACGTACCAGTATTGACATAAATGAGACCGGAGTCAAAATAGCCGGCCTTATACGTATCGGTTCCTTTCTGTAATTCAAACGTCTTCGCCGATGAATCGTAATTCTGCCTCGTTACGGCAGCATCGTCAAAATAACCCTTTCCAAAGCGGTTCAAGATGAGCTTTCCGTCGGCTAACCCACTATATCCTTTTTTAAAGCCGGCATGTGTTCCAACCAAAGGGCTATCTGCAGCAAGTAGCACCTTATCTTCTGTTACTACGACTTCCAGTCCAAAATCAGAACTGATAGTTTGGGACTTAAACTCATAATAGCCATCGGCATTGAGTGTCCTATCAGATGCTTTCCCATCCGTAGCATTTTTGACTTTAACGGAATCAACCGCATATTCCTCTCCTTCAGGATTATTGACGGTAGCCTTAATATAAAGGTGGTCGGAATACCTGATTCCTTCTTTTGCGATAGGACTATAGGTCTTCGTTTTCTCATCATAGGTATAGGCGGAAAGGGTGACATGGTCAGAGTTAACAAGTTTGACAGGATAGTAGTGGACAGCAGAGACAACCTTGATGGTGACGGCATGGGAAGGCCTAGTGAACGAATAGGAGCCATCCTCTTCCTTTGTCGCCGGCTGTCCGTCGACAAGGATATCCCCTACGTCATAGGTCTCATTTCCCTTGGCAGTCAACGTGACCTTCGTGTTATAGACAGCATATTCCGGAGCTTTGACATTCTCTTTTCCAAGCTTGCCCTCTTCCCCTTCGACATTGATTTGGAAGATAGAGGCACTCGTCTCCCGGGTGATGACAACCGGATAATCCGGCCTAGTGAAGGAATAGGATCCGTCTTCTTCCTTTGTCACGTCGACGAGAGTGGCTTCCTCACCCTTCTTATAGACTTTGACATCGCCGGAGAATTCATATCCTTCCTCAAGTCCGAGGACAAAGGTAACCTTCTCTCCCTTTGCCGCAGAAGAAGGACCTTTGACGATGACTCCGTCACCGGTCTCATCCTCGATGGCATACTTTGCCGGGGCTGCCGGTGCATCATTTAAAGTAACGACAACAGAGACGTCTTTCCCAGGCTGGGTGAAGCTTCCTGTGAAGGTCTTCCTTCCCTCATCGCCGGTGATGGCCATCTCAACATCCGTTCCGTCAACCTTGACCGTGGGGGTAGACTTAGCAGGGTCAGAGATCGTGACACGGACATCAATCTTCTCCCCTTTTTTGGCATAAGTGGAAGAAAGGGCGATAGTGGCACCTTCGACCTGAGTGACCGTATTGTTATACCGCTTATCCTGGGTGATGGCAGAGACAGTCAGAGCATGCTTAGGCCTGACAAAGGAATAGACTCCCTGTTCATTAGAATCTAAGGTATTCTCCCCGTCGATGGTGACATAGGAGAGCTCTTTCTCAGCGGCCAAGGTAACCGTAAAAGAAACCGTTTCCCCTTCCTTAGCCTTAGCAGGAAGACCGATTATCGTTGCCCCTTCGCCTGCATCGACTATGATAGCAAACTCTTCAACGACAGACACAGAAGGCTTTGTCGTTTCCGAAGGCTCTTCGCTATTGGATAAAGATCCATCTGTCGGCTTAGCGGTCGGCTTTTCCGTAGGCTGAGGCTCAGTAACCCGCTGGCTTGGAGAAGCAGGCTCTGTGGCAGAAGAAGAGGCATTAGAATTGTTCGTATGGCAGGAGGCAAGAAGAATAAGGCTTAACAAAGACAGACCGAATTTTGTTTTCTTGTTCATTTAAGAAACGACCCCTTTCAAATCTAATTTAGAATAAGAGAAAAGGGCTTTCAAGTCAACATTCATGCAGAATATAAGCCATAAATGTGGAAAACTGTCCAAATCCGTCCCATCGTTTCAAAAAAGAAGGAAGTCAGAGCCAAAGAAAAAAGCCTCTGTCCGAAGTTCTTCAGACAGAGGTCTCTTTTTTCTAAACTACTCGGCAGAAGTGATGGCGTTACCGGTGTAGAGCTGATAGTACTTGCCTTTCTGGGCAAGAAGCTGTTCATGGTTGCCCCGTTCGATGATTCTTCCGTTTTCAAGGACCATGATGACATCCGCGTTCTTGATGGTGCTAAGCCGGTGGGCGATGACAAAGACAGTGCGTCCCTTCCTGATGGCATCCCTGCCCTTCTGGACCAAGGCTTCCGTACGGGAGTCGATGGAAGAAGTGGCTTCGTCAAGGATAAGGACAGGCGGATTGGCGACAGCGGCTCTTGCGATGGCAAGAAGCTGTCTCTGACCCTGGGAGAGTCCGGAGCCGGAATCCTTGAGCATGGTGTTATAGCCCTCAGGGAGCTGCTCGATGAAGCTATCGGCATTGGCAAGCTTAGCCGCAGCCTTGACTTCTTCATCCGTGGCATCAAGCTTTCCGTAGCGGATATTCTCCCTTACCGTTCCGGTAAAGAGCTTCGTGTCCTGGAAGACCATGCCAAGGGATCTTCTCAGATCGGATTTCTTAATCTTATTGATATTGATTCCGTCATACCGGATCTTTCCGTCGGCAATATCGTAGAAACGGTTAAGAAGGTTGGTAATCGTCGTCTTTCCGGCGCCGGTAGGACCGACAAAAGCCACCTTCTGTCCGGGCTTAGCATACAGGGTAATATCGTGAAGGACGATCTTTTCCTTTGTGTAGCCGAAGTCGACATGGTCAAGAGTGATGTCACCCTTAAGCCAAGTGTAGGAGACAGGGGAGTTATCCTTATGCGGATGCTTCCATGCCCACCTTCCGGTGTGTTCAATAGTTTCGACAGGATTGCCATCCTCATCCATCTTTGCGTTGACTAGCTCGACATACCCGTCATCGGTTTCCTTCTTCTCATCAATCAGAGAGAAGATACGTCCTGAGCCTGCTAAGGCAAGGGCGATAGAGTTCAGCTGCTGACTAATCTGTCCGATAGGCTGGACAAAGGCCTTACTGTACCTAAGGAAGGAAGAGATGATACCGATTGTATAGAAGCCAAGAATACCATCCTGACTGACGGAAGAGAAAAGATGGACGGCCGGAACCTTGTAAATCATCCTCCTTCCGCCGAAGAAGGCGACGATAGCATACTGAAGGTTACCAAGCTGATTGATCATCGGCCTTAAAGTGTTGGCATAGCGGTTAGCCTTCACGGCATCATCGAAGAGCTCCTCGTTATGCTTCCGGAAGCCTTCGATGTTCTCTTTTTCGTGGTTGAAGACCTTGATGACCTTCTGGCCGGAAATCCTCTCTTCGATATAACCGTTGATTCTTCCAAGTTCCCACTGCTGCTGGGCAAAATATTTTCCGGAGTGTCCGGCAAAGTACCGGGTAAGGAAGAACATCAGCACAGCAAAGAAGGCAACAAGGATTGTCCTATAGATATCCGTTCCTACCCTCATCACAAGGCAAAGGAGCCTAGTCACAAGGGAAGAGAAGGACCTAGGGACGGCACGGGCAAGCCTTTCCCGGAGAGCATCGACATCGTTGGAATAGACGGACCTGATGTCACCGTGGGTATGCTGATCGAAATAGGAGACAGGAAGGTCAAGCCTATGGGAGAACCTCTCGTCACGGATGATCTTCTGTACGCCTTGGGCAATCTTTGCCCTGCCATAGTTATAGAAGAACCCGCCTAAGATACCAAGGACGAAAATGGCAAGAAGAACAAGCCTGACTTCATTAAAGTTCCTGCCGGCGAAGGTAAGGGAGGCAAAGGTTGCCTTAGGGTCAGCCTGCCTTACCGGGCTGCCGTTATTCCTAAGCGGATTACCGGTCGTTCCGTCCCTGACATAAATGGCAGGGGTAAGGAATTTATCGATAAGAATATTACCGGCAAAATAGCTTCCTGCGACCGTGGCAAAGGCGGAAAAGAGAATGGACACACAGACACCGAAGAACCTCCAAGGATAGTACTTGAACACATAGGAGAGAAGACGCTTAGCCGGATGCTTTTCCTTAATGACAATCGAGGATTCATTCCTCTTATTAATCTGCTTTGACATCGAAGTCACCTCCTCCAAGCTGGGACTCATAGAGTTCCTTATAAACCGGACAGTTCTGCCTCAGTTCATCGTTGTTGCCCTTTGCAACGATCTTACCTCCGGCATCCCTGACGATAATCGTCTTGCAGTCACGGATAGAAAGGACACGCTGGGCAATGATGAACTTAGTGACATCCATCCGCTCCTTGCTTAGCCCTTCCCGGATTAAAGCATCCGTATGGGTATCGCAGGCGGAAGTCGAATCATCGAGAATCAGGATCTTCGGGTTCTTTAATAGGGCTCTGGCGATACATAGACGCTGCTTCTGACCGCCGGAAACATTGTTTCCTCCCTCGACAAGCCTTGTATCCAGTCCTTTAGGGAACCGATTGAGGAATTCACTGGCCTGGGCAATATCACAGGCCTTCCTGATTTCTTCATCGGTTGCCTGTTCATTTCCCCATTTGAGGTTGTCCCGGATAGTCCCGGTAAACAAAGTGTTCTTCTGAAGGACGACGGCGACGGCATCACGGAGAGTGGCGACATCATATTCCTTAACGTTATGTCCGCCCACTTTCACCTCGCCACTAGTCGCATCATAGAGCCGTGCAATAAGGGAGACAAGAGTGGTCTTGCTTGAACCGGTTGGTCCGATGATGCCAACGGTTTCCCCAGGAAGGAAGTGAAGGTTGACATGCTCAAGGACATTCTTCCCTCCGCCGTAGGAGAAGGAGACATCATCAAAATCGACCTGTCCGTTCTCCACCTTCTTTAGCGGATTAGCCGGAGATACAATATCAGATTTCTCATCCAGGATTTCGATGCAACGCTCTGCACTATTCCGGGAGATGATGATCCTAACATAAATCATGGAAACCATCATAAGTGCCATCATAATCATCCTGATGTAAGTGAAGAGAGTTGTGAGCTGTGTGATTTCTAATCCGGCTACTCCATGAAGTTTTCCGTTGTCGCTCTCAATAATCTTTTTTGCGCCGAAATAGGAGATGAACCTCCTAGCACCATAGACGGCAATGTTCCTCCTAGGGCCATTGAAGGCAAGACGGAATTCGGCTTTGATATACGATTTATAGATGCCTTCCGAGACAGAATGGAACTTTCTTGTATGATAGTCCTTCCGGTCAAAGGACTTGATGACACGGATGCCGTCGACATCCTCCTGGACATCCTGGTTCAAATCATCGTAAGTGTCGAAAATCTTAATGAAGAGCTTGTGGGCGGAATTGGCGATGACCCTTAAGACAACGAAAAGAACCGGAATGATGATTAGGAAAATCCAGGCTAAGGAAGGAGCGGTAACAAACGCCATGACCCTAGCAAAGATCATCCTTAAAGGGGCACGGATGACCCTGCGGAGAATCATCATGACCGACCTTTGGATATTTGCCCTATCGGTCGTCCTTCGAGTGACAATGGAAGGACAGGAGAACTTATCAATGTTCTTAAAAGAATAGGTTTGCACCTTCTCATACCTTGCCTGACGGAGGTTCTTTCCAAAGCCGGCTGCGGCAGAAGAAGCCCAGTATCCGGCGAAAATACCCCTGACGGCGGCAAGGATTGCAAGACCGCCGATAATTCCTGCCCACCTTCCGATCATTAAGGCGGAGCTTTCTTCCACGCCTTTTAATAAATACTGAAGGAAGAAAGCGACAAGGATTTCAAGTGCCGCTTCCAAAGCAACCGAAATCCATGTCCATGTCGTATCCTTCCAGTAACCATTCCTATAGGTTAATAATCGCTTAATGGTTTTCATTGTTTTCTCCTTTTTTTGCCTGTTCCAGATTCAGCAGAATCTGGTTCAGGACACGTAATGTCGTCTCCTTGTCAGCTATAGAAATCTGACTCTCAACTTCTTTATTGATGTCGAGAAAGAACTCGGTATAAGGGCGGCAGGCTTTTCTGCCTTCTTTCGTGACGCAGAGCACCTTGTAGCGTCTGTCCTTCCCATCCTTCCGGGTAAGCCACCCCTTTTTCTCCCTGTTTTGGATGGAGGAAGAGACGGTCGCCTTAGAAATCCGGAACTCTCGTTGGATGTCTTTGGCAAGACATCCTGGATTAGAGAAGATAAAGAAGAGAAGATTTCCTTCATAGCCTTTCCTTGGCAGATTTCTCTCTTTCCTTCGCTGGTTGATATAGGCGGCCAGCTTGCTCGAGGTCTGATGGATCCTTCTTCCTAAGGTCTTTTCTTCTTCTAAGCTGTTTACATTAGTTAGCATACGAACAGATATTATAGGAACAATCCGGAAAAGAAAAAGAGGAAAAAAGATGAAAGCCTTTACCTAAGGAACGGACACAGCCAGGAGAAGAAACAAACGTAGCCTTTCTTCTAATTTGTGGAAAGACGACCGGTTTCAATAAGACCAAAGAAAAAACCAGCAACCGAAAAAAGCAAGGCAGGCAGGGAAAAAGGACTAGATAACCTGATTGATATTACTTCCAAGAATCAGGTCGTTGACAATCCCATCGCCAAGTCCGGTCATCGGGACATAGAGATAGTCACTATCTAGGCACTTACAGGCAGTAATAAAGATCTCCCCTGCAGGGACAATGACATCGGCACGGTCCGGTTTAAGAGAGTATTTTTCCTTCCGTTCTTCTGTACTTAAGGAAGAAAGCTTGTCATAGATCTCAAAAAGTTCGTCCTTATCAAGAAGATTGACTTTCTGCTTGGACTTGTGTTCGGAGAGTTTCCAGTACCGGTTGATGTTTCCCCCGGTCGCGATGATATTAATGTCACCATATTTATCATGGTAACGTTTCAAGGTATCCTTAAAGGCAGACCAGGTCTCCTTTTTGTCCTTGCCGGCAAGAATCCGGAGGGTCCCGATAGGGAAGGAGTCGGATTTGATATCCTTTCCATCGACGATCAAAGAGACCTCCGTGCTGCCTCCTCCGACATCCACGGCTACAAAGACACCTTTATCCAGATGAAGATCCTTTAGAATATAGGTGATGGTATTTGCCTCTGTTGTTCCGGAAACAATCTGCCTATCGATTCCGGATTCCTTCTTGATCCGCTCAATGACTTCTTCTCCGTTTTTTGCTTCCCGCCTCGCGGAGGTGGCATACGCCTTATAGGCCGTTACCGAATAGATGTTCCTTAGCGAGCGGAAACAAATCCTTGTGTCGATGAGCTGCTGCTCTTTCCGGAAGGAAATGCTCCCAGTTGAAAAGACGTCAGCGCCAAGCCGGATAGGGATCCGGACTTCCTGTACCGTAGAGGCAAGAATCTTATCCTTTTTCCTGCCGTAGACATCCTTGATAATCCTTCTGACTGCATTACTGCCGACATCGATGGCAGCATAATAACCTGGTTTCCTCATAGGCTGGCCCTTCTTTTCTTCATTATAAAGGTGTAGAGAAAAGATGACGAAATTTCTCTCATTTATTTCTTATCCGAAGAAAGGGCAAGATAGAGTTCCTTCTGTGATTCGACTTTGTTCGGTCCTTTAAGGAATCTCTCATTGGTGCCTTTCCCGTCGATAAGGAAAGACTTGGTGTTATCGGCAAATCCTAAGTCGAAAATCTCCTGTAGCCGTCGCTGGCATTCCTTATCGTAGACCGGAGTAACAACTTCTACACGATTATAAAGGTTTCTCGGCCTGAAATCAGCACTGCCCCTATAATAAAGAGGTTTCCCGCCATTTTCAAAGATGAAGATACGGGAATGCTCAAGATATCGGTCGATGATGCCATGGATTTCCCTATTCTCGCTTAGTCCTTTAATGCCAGGGACAAGCGAGCAGTTCCCGCGGACAAGAAGTTTCAGTTTTACTCCTGCCTGGCTTGCCCGATAGAGGCATTCTACCCTCTTTTCATCCGTAATGTGGTTAATCTTGATACAGATGGATGCCGGGAGACCTTTTCTGGCATTATTGATTTCCTGATCGATAAGCTTCTCAAAAGGCTTCTGCCTATCGTTCGGAGAGACAAACAGCTTATGGAAGGTAGGCTGGGTGAAGGGCTTAGCAAGGAACTTGAAAATGCTCTGGACATCTTCGGTTATTTTCTTATTCGCCGTGAAAAGAAGACAGTCGGTATAAAGGGAGGCGTTCCCCTCATGGAAGTTTCCGGTAGAGACAACGGCAATATCGTTCTTCTTTTTCCGTTTGATGACTACTACCTTGCCATGGACCTTGAATCCTTCAAGTCCGGTAAGGACATCCACGCCGGCATCTCTCAGTTTCTTGGAAATGAGCCTATTGCTGCTTTCATCAAAGCGAGCCCTTAATTCAACCCTGCAAGTCACTTTCTTTCCGTTGCGGGCAGCCTGGCAGAGGGCGCGGACCACCTTAGAATGATTGGCTGCACGATAAATGGCAGCTTTAATGGAAACGACATCGGGAGCAATGGCGGCCTCCTGGAGAAGCTTCACGAAGGCATCGAAGGACTGATAAGGAACATGGATAAGCCTATCCTTTTTCTCGATGGCATCGAGCAAAGACTCTCCGTTCACCACCTCGGAGAGTTCCTTGCTTTCCCAGGGGACGTTTTTCAACGCCTTGTTTCCAAAGTAAGGGAACTTCCTTAAATCCTTATTATTATGGTACCGTCCGCCGACCTGAATCAAATCGTCCGGTTTGATATCGAAGGTCTTCCTCAGTTTGCCTTTAAGGTCGAGAGGAATACCCTCGCCGAATACGGCACGGACAGGATTACCCTTTTTCCTCGTCTTGATGGCTTCCGAAAGGGAACGGAAGATTCCTTCCTCCGGATCGCTTTCCACTTCCCTTTCTGCATCCTTAGAAAGTTTGAAGGCAAAGGCAGAGATATGGTCATATCCCTGTCCTTTGAAAATAAAGTCAAGATTCAGGCGAAGGACATCGTCAAGATACCTGACATAATGATCTTTGCCTTTGCTCGGAAGAACGATAAACCGGCCGACGATATCATCGGGAATAGGAACCAAGGCATATTCAATCTTCGTAGCGTTCTCTTTTTCCAGTTTACAGGCAAGATAGATTCTCGAGTCGTTGACATCGCCGACCGCGACTTTCTTATTGATAAAGACTGGATTGACGTAACCATCAATCTTGCGGAGATAGTAGTTCTTGATGTAGCTCTGCTGTTCCTCGTCAAGCTCCCTCTCATTGACCAGATGGATATTCTTCCTTCCTAAAAGGGCAAAGACTTCCTTCTGAATCGAAATATACTCCTTGTCGTAAAGGGAGGTCAGGGAAAGAATCTTGGCCAAGTCTGCCTTGGCTCTCTCTCTTTCCGCCTTAAATTCAGTCCCTTTAGAAGTAGCAAGGCGCTTAAGGGAAGCAACCCGGACACGGTAGAATTCGTCGAGGTTATTCGAATAAATCCCAAGGAAATTCAGACGTTCATATAGAGGAACGGCTTTGTTTCCGGCTTCCTTGAGTACACGGTTATTGAAATACATCCAAGACACATCACGGTCAACATAGTTATGACTATCCAAAACAATCGGGTTCTTTTTCATGCATCCACCTTATTTCTGTTCTCCTTATTTTAACAAAGTTTAAAAATATGAATTGTAAAGAATTGTAAAGATATCGGTTTCTCCCACGATGTCCAAAAGGAAGAAAAGACATCCTTCCCAATCAATTCCCGTCTGATCCGGCACTGATAAAAGCTACGAGGGAAAGTCACCAAGTACCCGAAAGCCAAAGATGATAATCCGAATCCTATCACCGGATAGCATAGAATTGATTCCTCATTAAAAATTTGCAAGTTCTTGCACTTTTATGATTTAGCAAATTGATAAACCATAAGACAGTGGGAATCCGCCAAGGGGGGATACCCTAAGGAAGGTCAGAGAGGAAAACCCTTTGTTCCAACCGTTTTCGGCAATATTCGGAAAGAAAAAAGCCCGGCCAGAGAGCCGGGCAGATAAACAATTGGAGCGGCCAACGGGAATCGAACCCGCGTCTTCACCTTGGGAAGGTGAGGTTCTGCCACTGAACAATGGCCGCAGAGATAGGGAAGGCGGAAAACGCCTTCCCTATTGTAGCATATTTTCTACTTGTTGTCCTGATTCAACGGATAGGATTCTTCATCATCGACATGCGGAGCTTCCTCCGGAATGTCGTTTCCGTCTTCATCAAGAGGAATAAGCGGCTTGATACCAGTGCCGGCAGGGATAAGCTTACCGATCATGACATTTTCCTTAAGGCCATGGAGATAGTCAACCTTGCCTTTGATGGCAGCATCGGTCAGAACAGCAGTCGTCTGCTGGAAGGATGCGGCAGAAAGGAAGGAATCTGCCTCAAGGGCAGCCTTGGTGATGCCAAGAATGATCGGATGGGCAACCGCCGGTTTCCCACCATGGGCAAGGACATTGGCATTAGCTTTGGTGAAGTCGACATCGGTAATCTTCTGCCCAGGCAGCAGGCCTAAGCAGTTGCCAGGGTTGACGATGGAAAGACGGTTAGTCCTCTGGCGGACGATAATCTCAAGATGCTTATCGGAAATATCGGAGCCTCCGTCCTTCTTGTAAACCTTCTTGACCTCGGAAATGATGTACTTCCGGACGGTGGAAAGGTCGGAACAGGCAAGAAGATCCTTGGTATCGATGTAACCTTTGGTAAGAGGCTGACCTGCCTTGACCTTATCGCCTTCGGCGACAATCTTCGTCGCACCAGGATAAGAAAGATAAGTCTGCTCTTCCAAGTCGTTCTTGACCGTGAACTGAGAGCGGGAACCGACGGCCTCGACCTTGGTGACGACACCGGAAATATTGGTGATTAAGGCTAAGTCCTTGGTCTTCGGATGACGGGCCTCAAGAAGGTCCTGGACACGAGGAAGACCGGTCGTGATATCCTGCTGACCGGCAATACCGCCGTTATGGAAGTTCTTCAACGTCAACTGTGTGCCAGGTTCACCGATAGACTGTGCAGCCATGATACCGACAGTGTCACCGATAGTGGCAAGTTTACCAGTGGCAAGGTTGCGGCCATAGCACTTGACGCAGATACCATCCTTTGCTTCGCAGGTAAGAACGGAGCGGATTTCCAGTGAGGTATATCCAGCGGCAATAATCTTCTTGGCCCTCTCCTCGTCAATGCAATCGTCCTTCGAAGCAATGACTTCGCCGGTCTCCTTATTGACAACATCATGCCTCGGGAAGCGGCCGACAAGACGGTCATAGAAGGAAGCAATAAGGGTTCCATCCTCGGATTTGATTTCCTCGACGACCCTGCCATGATCGCAGTGGCAGTCTTCTTCGCGGATGACGACAGAATGGGCGACATCGACAAGACGACGGGTAAGATAACCAGAGTCTGCAGTCTTCAAAGCGGTATCGGAGCCGTTCTTACGGGTACCATGGGTTGAGGAGAAGTACTCGGAGACGGAGAAGCCTTCGGAGAAGCAGGAGGTAATCGGAACCTCGATGGCATCGCCGTTAGCCTTCTGCGGAAGACCTTTCCTACCGATAAGCTGCCTGTAGTTGTTCGTCGAACCGCGGGCTCCGGATTCCATCATCCTGAACCTCGGGTTACGAGGCGACTGAGCCCTACGATCCTTAAGAAGTTTCCTCCTCGGGCCTTTCTTGGTCGTCAGGAAGTTCCAGGTATCGACAACGGCCTGATGACGTTCGGAATCGGTAAGGAAGCCCTCGTCATAGGCTTCGTCAAGCTCGTCAACCTTCTTCTGAGTCTGCTTATAGAGTTCTTCACGTCCTTTCAGCGGGACCCTATCGTCAAGAGAGACAGTCAGACCGGACTTCGTGCAGTAGTCGAAGCCCTGGTTCTTAAACAGGTCCCTGATATGGGCGGTGCGAAGCGCATCTTCGTGATAGTGATGGAAGATCTTGGCAATCCTCTTCTTGATCCGTCCCTTGTCAATAGGAGAACGGAGAGGCTGGAGATGGCAGTACTCCTTTAACGGATCAAAATCATCGCCTTCCTTGAATCCGCCGTTCTTGATGACAAAGTCATAGGCTTCCTTCCTGGTGACAAAGAAGCTTTCCGGAGTGGAATCAAAGTTGGAAGAGTAGTCCTTATCGGCAGTTTCGCTGTCCTTGAACGGGAAGTTGATGAACGGGAATTCATCCGGGAAGATGGAGTTGAAAATAAGTTTTCCGACCGTGGTAAGCAGGTAGGAGGAATTCTGGCGGGCAGAGAAACCGACCTTCTTCAGACTCTTTCCAGGAACATAGATACGGGTGTGCAAAGAAATCTTATGGTTCTGGTAGGCAAGAATGGCAGTAGAAGGATCAGAGAAGACCTTTCCTTCATACTGTTCATAGGAGCGGTACTTTTCGGCAACATCCTGCTGACCGCGTTTCCTATAATACTTATAGTACCTCTCATCCCTCTTGATGTCGTCTTCAAGGGTAAGGTAATAGTTTCCGTAAATCCTATCCTGTGACGGGACACAGATAGGCTGGCCATCGCTCGGCTTAAGAATGTTCCGGCTGGCAAGCCTTAAAACCATCGCCTCGGCCTGAGCCTGACGGGAAAGCGGAACATGGACGGCCATCTGGTCGCCATCGAAGTCGGCATTGAATCCAGGGCAGACAAGCGGATGCAGACGGATAGCCTTGCCTTGGATCAGAATCGGCTTAAAGGCCTGGATACCAAGACGGTGAAGGGTAGGTGCACGGTTTAAAAGGACAGGATGGTTTTTGCAGACCTCTTCGATTGCATCGTAGACACGGGGATCTCTCTTTGTGATAAGATCATCGGCCTGACGCTGGGAAGAGACCGGATTCTTGCACTTGGTCCTAAGATAATTGGCGATGAAAGGACGGAAAAGCTGGACAGCCCTCTCACGGGGGAGACCGCATTCATCCATGTTAAGGGTCGGACCGACGGCAATGACGGAACGTCCGGAATAGTCGACACGCTTACCAAGAAGGTTCTGACGGAAGCGGCCCTGTTTGCCCTTCAGCTTGGTGCTTAAGGACTGGAGGACGTTTCCGTTAATATTGGTCTGCGGCTTAGACCGATGTTCGTTATCAATCAAAGCATCGACGGCATCCTGAAGCCTACGCTTTTCGTTCCTTAACCTGACGGTAGGAGCGTGCTGCTTAATCTGGTCTTTCAGACGGTTGTTCTTGATGATGACCGAACGATAAAGATCGTTCCTGTCGGAAAGGGCAAAACGTCCTCCGTCAAGCATGGTCCTAGGACGGAGATCCGGCGGAATGACCGGAAGAACGGTTAAAATCATCCACTCCGGTTTCAGTCCGGATTTCTTAAAGGATTCAAGGACGTCAAGACGCTTGATGGCCTTGATTCTCTTCTGGTTCTTTTCACCGGTAGAAGCGCGGAGCTCTTCCTCGACATTGGCGATTTCCTTATCGAGGTCAATGTTCCTCAAAAGCTTCTGGACGGCTTCAGCACCGGTTCCAAATTCACAGTTAAGATAGCGGGTGATAAAACGGGCAACAGTGATGAAATCAAAAGGCTGGCGCAGATCATTCCTGACGTGGATGTACTGGTTGGCATCAACATAGGCAGGATCGCCATCCTTGACAAGACCGGCACCGATGATTTCCTCCCGGATGACATCAGGGAAGATCTTACGGGCAGTGGATTCATCAAGGACCCTGCGGGAAGTCAGAATCTTGGAAATACCAGGATTGATGACAATACGGGAAACGAAGTAAATGACTTCCTCAAGCTGCTTAGGAGGGATGCCAAGGACAAGACCCATCTTAGAGGGAGTTCCTTTGACATACCAACTATGTGCGCAGGGAACGGCAAGACTGATATAACCCATCCGCTCACGGCGGACGGCCTTGACGGTGACTTCGACGCCGCATTTTTCGCAGATCTTACCGGCGTAGGAGGCTTTTTTGTACTTGCCGCAACGACACTGATAGTCCTTGACAGGACCGAAGATTTCTTCGGCAAAGAGTCCCTGCGGCTCCGGCTTAAGAGAACGGTAGTTGATGGTTTCGTACTTGGTGACTTCGTACTTGCTCTTGTCATCGCCGGGCTTTTGGATTCCCGACCAGCCCTTAATCTGCTCGGGGCTGGCGAGTCCAATCTTGATCGAATGAAGTTTGTTCAGTTCAAACATGATTCGGCACCCTCCTTAATTATTCTCGTCGTCATCCGAGGATCCGTTGTCGCTTTCCGGATGCTGGTTGTCCTCAAGGGGTTCGTTGGCTGGGATATCGATATCACGGATCACTCCGTTACGGGCGTCCTCCCTCTCGGCCTGCTTGTCCTTGCTGGTATCCATCGTCCTAATCTGATGATGGATCCTGCGGGAAGTCTTCTCGGCTTCTTCGGCAATCGTATTGAGGTTGATTTCCTTGTTGGTATCGTCATAGAGAGAGACATTGATGGCAAGACCCTGAAGTTCCTTAAAGAGGACACGCGTGGATTCCGGCCTATTCGGATGCGGAATCGGCTCATCCTTAAGGATAGCTTCGTAGGTCTGGTTACGGCCGACCCTATCATCGGATTTGATTGTAAGCATTTCCTGCAGGGTATAGGCGGCACCATAGGCTTCCAAGGCCCAGACCTCCATTTCACCGAAACGCTGGCCGCCTTTCTGGGCTTTTCCAGAGAGAGGCTGCTGGGTGACAAGAGAATAAGGACCGATGGCACGGGCATGGATCTTATCTTCGACCATGTGGTCGAGCTTAATCCTGTACCTTACACCGACGGCAATACGGGAATCAAAAGGTTCGCCGGTCTGTCCGTCATAAAGGACAGTCTTTCCGTCGCTGTCAATTCCGGCCTTCTGCCTGAAATCGGCAATTTCTTCGTTCGAGGCACCATCGAAAACAGGGGTGGAAACCTTAATGCCAAGCTTTTTGCAGGCATATCCAAGCTGCACTTCAAGAACCTGACCGATATTCCTACGGGAAGGAACGCCCATAGGAGAGAGAAGAATGTCAACCGGAGTTCCATCCGGGAGATACGGCCTGTCCTCGACAGGGAGAACACGGGAGATGACACCTTTGTTTCCGTGACGGCCGGACCTCTTATCGCCGACCTGAATCTTACGCTTCTGCACAATATAGACAGTGGCAGATTCAAGGACATCCGGAGGAAGCTCATCGCCTTTCTCCCGGCTGAAGGTCTTGACGTCAAGGACAATACCTTCACCGCCGTGAGGAACCTTCAAAGAGGTATCTTTGTCGTCCTCGCTCTTAGAGGAGAAGATAGAACGGAGTAAGGCATCGTTGGAATTGACGTTGTCATCCTCACCTTTAGGCGTGGTCTTACCGACAAGGATATCGCCTTCGGAAACTTCGGTTCCCGGAAGGACAAAGCCATGCTCGTCAAGATAAGCCTTCTTCTCATCGGCAAGATTAGGAACATCACGGGTGAACTCTTCCTGACCGACCTTGGTCTTCCGCCGTTCAACCGTATATTCCTCGATAATCAGGTTCGTAAAGAGATCATCGCTGACACAGCGCTGGGAAATGGCAACGGCATCCTCGTAGTTATAGCCATGCCAGGTCGTGAAAGCGATAAGAACGTTCTGTCCTAAAGCTAGTTCGCCATGGTCCATAGAGGAACCATCGGCAATAATCTGACCGGCTTTGACATGATCGCCCGGTTTGACAATCGGAGTCTGATTGATGCAGGTACGTTTGTTGGAACGGACGAACTTATGAAGATGATAGGTAACGTCGCCTTCTTCTTTCCTCACCGGTTTTCCGTTGACGGAAAGAGGAGTGCCGTATTCGTCGATATCCTGATAGGCGTCCTGGTGGACGACAATCTTGGTACCATCGGCATAGCTGACGACGCCGTCATGGAGACAAATCAAAGCTTCGCCCGAATCATGGGCAATCTTATCTTCCCTACCGGTTCCGACATACGGAGCTTCGGGGTGAAGGAGAGGAAGAGCCTGACGTTGCCTGTTGGAGCCCATTAAGGCACGCTTTCCATCATCGTTCTCAAGGAACGGAATACAGGCAGCGGCAATAGAGACAATCTGCTTCGGAGAAGCATCAATCAAGTCACAATCCGTGGCCTTGCAAAGGATGTACTCTCCGTTTTTACGGGCAGAGACGGTGTCATCAAGAATCTTATTCGTCTTTTCATCGACATGGACGTTTGCCTGGCAGATGATGTGATAGCTTTCTTCGCTAGCAGTAAGCCAAAGGACATGGTCAGGGTTGTTGTCGACGACGCCATCCTTGACTAAACGGTACGGAGTCTGAAGGAAGCCATACTGGTCAATCTTCGCATAGCAGGCGAGGTTAGAGATAAGACCGATATTCTGGCCTTCCGGAGTCTCGATAGGGCAGATACGGCCGTAGTGGGTAGGATGGACATCACGGACCGCACTGGAGGCACGATCACGGGTAAGGCCGCCCCGTCCGAGAGCGGAAAGACGGCGCTTGTTGGTCAGTTCGGCAAGCGGGTTAGTCTGATCCATGAACTGGGAAAGAGCATCGGAATTGAAGAACTGGTTGACGGCACTAGTCAGGGCTTTGACATTGATCAAAGAAGAGATGGAAACCGTGTTCAGATCATTCGTTGACCTGCGATCATGGATGGTACGTTTCCTCTTAGCAAGACCGGCACGGAACTTTTCCTGGATCAATTCGCCGACACAGCGTACACGTTTGTTGGCAAGATGGTCGGTATCATCGATTTCACCGATGCCTTCCGTAAGGTTAAGCCTATAAGAAAGAGAAGCGACAATATCGGGAATCGTGATATAGCGGAGATCGATCGTCAAATCAGTACCGACAATGTTGGTGACTTTCTCCTTATTCGTGTTCGGAGTGTAGACCTTGACGATAGTGACATGGTTATGATCGTCTAAATCCTGGTTGCAGGAAATGGTGAAGGTATACTGTTCGTTTCCTTCAAAGAAGCGGTCCTTCTTGAGTTTAAGGACTTCATCGACAGTAAGAACATGTCCCTCTTCGAAGACGATTTCTCCATCGTTGTTGATTAAGTCTTCGGCAAGCCTCTGTCCAGGAAGACGATTGTAAACACCGAGCTTTTCCTGGATTTTAAACCGGCCGGCACGCCCTAAATCATAACGTTCATTATCAAAGAAGCGCTGCTTTAAGGTCAAAGCGGCGGATTCATCCGTACAAGGTTCACCCGGACGAAGTTTGTGGAAGATAGAGACGACAGCAGTCTTTTCCCGTTCACGGGAAGACTTAGCCGCTTTAACAGGGTGTTTTAAAATAGCTTTGCTGAGCCTATCGTTTTCACCGAAAAGGCCAAGAACGCCAGTGGAGGGCCTAGAAGGCTTTCCGTCACGTCCGGAAGGTAAGGAATCATCGACAAGCTGCTGGGAATCGGAAACAAGTCCCAAAGCACGTAAGAAGGTTAAAGCAGGAACCTTTTTCTTTTTGTCGATACGGACAGAAACAAGGTCGCGGTTATCCGTCAAAAACTCAAGCCAGATACCACGGGCAGGAATAATATCCGAACCGAAAACTTCGGAATATTCCTTCTTAATATCGTTTTCATTCTTCTTCGGCCTGACTTCGTCACGCTCACGGGAAACATAGGCACCAGGAGAGCGGATAAGCTGGCTGGCAACGCATTTTTCAGAGCCGTTGACGATAAACGTTCCGGCCGGAGTCATCCAAGGGAACTTGCCCATGAAGATTTTCTCTTCCTGAATGGTTCCATTCGGATGTTTTAAGCGGAGAGTCGTATGCAAGGTGGCAGAATAAGTCAAAGCCGAAACCTTGCACTCAAAATAATCATGTTCAGGGGCAGACCATTCGGAGTTGACGAAGCTTAACTCAGCAACATTCTCCGTGTCGGTCTCATGACCATGTGAATCTTTATTCGAGTAAATCGGGAAGACGTCCTGGAAGACCTCATTGACTCCGGTATCTTTGAACCAGCGGAAAGATTCCAGCTGGACATCGCAAAGATTAGGGAGAGGAACGGTCGAGAAGGTCTTAGAGAGATCAATACGTCCGTTCGCGGTCTTCTTGTACTTACTCAAATCGAATTGTTCCATAGGATTACCTCGTGTCTTTCTTCCGTGCACAACCGGACATAAGTTGTAATAAGGGTTTGAATAAAGGACCGAAATCGTGCGGTTTTCGGTCTTCCTTAAAGACAACTAAGCCCACCCCGCTTAAAAAGCAGGGTGGGTCAGTGATACGTAAGCGATAATCGAACTACTTAACTTCGACTTCAGCGCCGGCAGCAACAAGCTGCTTCTTGATTTCTTCGGCTTCAGCAGGAGAAATCTTCTCTTTGATGGCAACAGGAGCCTTGTCAACAAGCTTCTTGGCATCCCTTAAGCCAAGACCAGTGATAGCCTGGACAGCCTTGATGACCGGAACCTTGGCAGAACCAAAGCTCTTTAAAGTGACAGTGACTTCACTCGGTCCTTCGGCAGCGGCGGCACCGGCAGCCGGAGCAGCGGCGACAGCTGCAGCAGCCTTGACACCGAATTCAGTTTCAATAGCGGAAACCAGATCCCTGATTTCAGCCCTGTTCATCTCCTTTAAACCGGCGATGACATCTTCTTTAACTAATTTAGCCATTGTGTTTTTTCCTCCAAATAATGGTTTTTACGTCCCGGAAATTCAGAAATCCGTTTTAGGCATTCGCCTTTTCTGCGCCATTCTTCTCTGCCAGAGCCTTAAGAGTAAGGGCAAGCTGGGTAAGAGGAGAAGTGAGCGTAGAAAGAAGAATAGCGATTGCGTTGTTCTTGTTGCCAATGGCAGCAAGGGCATTCAGTTTGTCTGCATCGCAGAAGCCACCGCCGATCCTTCCGCCTTTGATGGCGAAATTCTTCTTGTGGGATTCGGCAAACGACTTGATGACGGAAAGACCATCACCCTCCTCTTTGGAGACAATCAGTGCGTTAGGTCCTTTGAGAAGTCCGTCGAGCTGAGAAAGACCGTCTTCATCGACAGCCTTCTTCAGTAAGGAATTCTTGTGGACACTTAAACGGGCACCTGCCTTCTTAAGGTCGATGCGGAGCTGAGTGACATCGGCAACGCTTAAACCGGAATAAGAGACGATGACAACAGAATGGGAGACCTTTAAGGTTTCGTTAATCTTGCTGACAATCTCTTTCTTCTCTGCTAAGATCTGCTGATTCATTCTTTCACCTCCTTTGTCTAGGTATGGTGTATTTGGACAATATACTTTATGACTGTGGTTCTTCCTCACATATCCTGGGTAACGGATTAAGCCTACTCAACGTGGGCAGTTACTGTCTTCGGTATATTGAGACACCCGAATCAAACGGATAAATAGAAAACTAGATAGCTAAGCGGATAGCCGGACCATAGGTCGAGGAAATGGTGGCGGAGAGAATATAGGTTCCCTTGACGGCGGCCGGACGGGCCTTAGAAACGGTATCAACGATGGCCTTCAAGTTATCAGCTAAGTTCTTGGCATCGAAAGAAGCCTTTCCAAAGTTGATAGCTAAGTTTCCATCCTTATCGTTACGATAGGAAATCTTACCGTTCTTGATAGCCTTGATAGCGGCACCGATATCCGGAGAAACAGTTCCGGACTTCGGGTTCGGCATTAAGCCCTTAGGGCCTAAGACACGGCCCCTACGGCCTAAGAAAGGCCTCCTGTTCGGAGTTGCGACAATGACGTCGAACTCGAACCAGTTTTCCTTCTGGATCTTCTCAAGCCTGTCCTGCTGGCCGACATAGTCTGCACCGGCAGCCTTGGCTTCTTCCTGCTTATCAGTGATAGCAAGGACGCGGACAGTCTTGCCGTTTCCATGAGGAAGGACAATTGTGCCACGTAACTGCTGATCAGCCTGCTTAGGATCGATGTTGAGATTAAAGGAAACATCGATGGTCTCATCAAACTTGGCAGTTGCAGTCTTCTTAACTAATTCGCAGGCTTCCTGGAGAGTATACTTCTTGCCCTTTTCGATCAGAGCTAAGGAAGCAGCGTATTTCTTTGCTAATTTTTTCATGGTGATGCTTTCTCCTTGCTTTAGTCGACAATGGCAATGCCCCTAGAACGGGCAGAACCTTCGACACAGCGTTCGGCGGCTTCTAAGGAATCAACGTTAAGGTCCGGCCTCTTGTATTCGGCAATCTTCTTAACGTCTTCCCGTTTGACACGGCCGATAACATCTTTGCTGTTTCCGCCATGATCAGGGCCCTTACGGCCTTTCTCGACACCGGCAGCCTTTAATAAAAGGAAGGTGACCGGAGTAGTCTTGAAGGACCTGTCGAACGTACGGTCTTCATAAATGGTGAGAACGCAGGGAACAACTTCACCTTTACGGTCTGCAGTCTTAAGGTTGAACTGCTGGCAGAACTTACCACCGATACCGAAAGGACCAAGCTTCTGTCCTAATTTGGCCGGATTGGCTCCTCCGCCTTCTGCACGGATAATCATCACTCTCGTGACTTTCTTTGCTGGCATTGTTTATTCCTCCTTTACCAGTGTGGTACTATCAGTCAGTCACTGAACTTCCCACTTTAGTTTCGGGCACACTAACTCAAAAAGAGCATACTACGCCCTTAACCTTGAAAATTATACTCACGTTACCCCATCCATGCAATAGTTTTTTGATTTTTCATTGTAACTTGGCTTTTTATATGCTATCTTATTTTTTGCTTCTGGATACCAGAAGCTCTACCTTTGCTCCGCTGGAAGCGTCACTCTTCTATGAGCTAGGGGACAACCAAATTATTTCCAGAACTAATAAAGGAGAACAAATCATGAACAAGCAATTAGTTCAGCAAGTCAATGCTACCCAGATCCGTCCCGATCTTCCGGATGTCCGTACGGGCGACAAAGTCCGTGTCAGGGTCTCCATCCGTGAAAACAACAAGGAACGTCAGCAGGCTTTCGAAGGTATCGTCATCGCTATCCGCGGTGCCGCATCCAGCAAGACCTTCACTGTGCGTAAGGTTTCTGCCGGTGTCGGTGTCGAACGTAATTTCTTAAGGAACTCCCCTATCATCGCTTCCATCAAGGTCTTAGAGCACAGCAAGGTCCGTCGCAAGAAGCTTTACTTCTTACGTACCCTCTCTGGAAAGGCTGCCCGTCTTACCCGCGTCATCGATAAGAAGGACGCCAAGCTTGTCGAAGCCACAGTTGCCAAAGCCGAAGACACTCCTGTCGCACAGGAAGTCAAGGCTGCCGCAGCCGAAGCTCCGAAAGAAGCAAAGTAAATTCTCTATTTGTCCTATCCTCCCTTCAAAAAAGGTTAAAAGTGACATCAAGGGCCGCCGTTCGGCGGTCCTTTTTTCTTCCCCTTCTTCTCCTTTCTGTCAAGCAAAAAGGCTTGACAGCAAGAAACTATGGTTTTATAATTATTCCGTCCATTTAAGGAGGATTATTGCAATGGTTAAAATTCGTTTAGCCCGCCAGGGACGTGTTCATACCCCTAGCTACCGTATTGTCGTTTCCGATTCCCGTCGTACTCCGCATGCCGAAGCCTTAGATCAGCTCGGAACTTTCGATTCTGTTTCCGGTGTCTTCACTCTTGATGAAGAAAAGGCTCTCTACTGGCTCAATCATGGCGCCATCGCCTCTGATTCTGTCCGTACTCTTTTAACCAAGAAGGGTATCTACAAGAAGTTCACCGACAGCAAGGCTGCTGCCAAAAAAGCCGCTAAGACTGAGGCTAAGTAAACATGGTCAACGGCACTAACCTTGATTTGACTGACGATATCCGTTCTCTTGTCGAGCCTTTGGTTAGCAAACCGGAAGTGATCACAATCAAACGCCTCGACAAGGAAGAAGACTTAGGACGCCGGGAACAGACTTATCTCATTCTCTGTGAAAAGGATGACTTAGGAAAGCTCATCGGACGGCATGGTGTCATTTCCGATTCGCTCCGCACCATTCTCAATGTCTCCATCAAGAACAGGCGAAAGAAAGTCCATCTTCGCTTTGATTCCTTCGATCATTACAAGACAGTAGGCGGAAAATAAAAGAAAGGGGAGCGCATATTACGCTCCCCATTTCTTTACTTATTAGAAAGGAGAAAAAATGGCAAGGAAGAAAATCGGACATATTGTCAACTTTTTTGGTCTTAAAGGAGAACTGAAGGTTTCTCTTCTGACCTCCACTGCCGATATCCGTTTTGCAAAGGGAAAAAAAGTCTACCTGAATGACCCAAGCGGAGAGAAAAAAGCTTACACCATCTCGTCAAGCCGGGAAAAGAACGGCCGGATTTATATCATCGGCCTTGAAGGATATGATGATATCAATGATATCCAGGCCTTTATCGGACAGGATATTTATGCAAACGTCCGTGCTCCGAAAGGAACGTTCTTCTACGACGATTTAGTCGGGATGTCCCTTCTGTCTTTCGATGAAAAGAAAGAATTCGGAAAAGTGGAAAAGGTGACGGAGATGCCTGCCGCTGACTATCTGATTGTCGATGGCAAGTACGTTCCTTTCCAAAGGGAAATCTTTATCGACCATGTCGATAGTAAGGAAAAGAAGATTGTTCTGACCGAAAAGGGCGAAGAACTGAGGAAATAATGGTCATTAAAATCAGGACCCTGTTTCCTGAATTCTATAACGAATTCAAGAAAACATCTGTCGTCGGGCGTGCCATCGAAAATGGCATTGCCGATTTTCAGACCATTGATTTAAAAAAGTATTCCAGGAAGAACCATAGAGTGGATGGACATCCTATCGGTGGGGGTGCGGGAAGGATTATCCGCAGGGAGCCGCTTGTTAGCTGTCTCCGGGACAACACCTCTTCCGATACCTATAAGGTTCTTCTTTCTCCAAAAGGCCATACCTACACCCAGGAAGATGCGGTCCGCTTTTCCAAGAGGAAGGAAATCTGTTTTATCTGCGGCCACTATGAAGGAGTAGATGCCCGTTTTGAGGACTATGTCGACGAACAGGTTTCCGTTGGAGACTATGTCCTTTCCGGAGGGGAAATTCCGGCTAGGCTTATCAGTGACAGTATCATCCGCCTATTAAAGGGCACTCTTGCGAATGACTCAACAAGGGAAGAATCTTTTACTAACACGATTCTTGAATATCCTCAGTATACCTATCCTCTTGATTTTGAGGGAAAAAAGATTCCGGAAATTCTGTTCTGCGGAAATCATAAAATCATTGAACGCTATCGAAGAAAAAGGGCGAGGAGAGATACCTATTTTTATCGAAAAGATCTTTTTGACAAGAGGACTTATACCAAGTTAGACGGAACGCTGTTCGAAGAAATTAAGAGTGGTATCACCTTATCAAAAGAGGAAAAAGAGGCAAGGGAAAACGGTAAGAAGTTTCTTCCAAAAGAAAAATAGCCTCTAAGCATTCATATGATGCTGTTTTTTGCTTGGAGTCCCTCCTCTGAGGCTGTTTTTAGTTAAACAATCAAGAACTTGTTAAAATTCATCTTTCATTCATGTTTTTATATTTTTTGATAGAAAATTTTGTTCAAATTTTTCATTAATCTATTTACTAATTATCTATTCTTATAAATTCAGAAAAAAGATGGTTTCCATCAGCAGTGTCAACTAAAAATGCTTTTATAAGAAAAAAATAAAGAAAAGCCAATTTATAGCTTACTGAAGAAAGGCAATCTAATGAGACCACCAAGACACATAAAAAAGAGTCTAAAGCAAGAATTTTTGTGGTCTCTAAAAAAGACATATTTAATTTGATTATTTAAGCAATTGACAATAAAATGTTCCTTACTAGATTGATCTTAGCTCTGATAGGGAATTAACCTTTTTTTATTTGGTAGCCATTGAAATGTATTTTATAAATTAATATAAATATCATAAAGAAAGGAGCAAGAAAATGAAGCTTGCATTATTTGTTGCTTTGTTCACATCAACAAATATCACTCATCTTCTACCGACTCCATTTACGCCTTCAGTTGATACGAGAGAAATTTTAGGGATGAATAGCTCTGATGCCTTTGGATATGAGGGAGAATCTTTCCCATATTATGAGAAGAAAATCCACTTCAGCAATGGAGATGGCTACTTTGTTCGCTATAAAAAAACGATGGTTCATTGCTAGGTTCAATTCTCTACCGTCCTTACAAAGACACATTTAAAGTTGAGCTGAGGTATCCATCTTCCTATTTTCCTTTAAATCGGCGATTCGTATTTTTCTGATTATGACTATTCATTTCACGCTTTACTTGATTCAGGGGGAAGCCATGACTTAAGCGATAATGCTTCAGCCTTGGAATATTTTTACACTTCTAATTTGCCTTTTTCAGAAAATAACTTCTTCAATTTGAGAGATCACACCGGCTCTGTATCCTACTTGCAGTATATTTACTCTTCTTCCTATCTTTCTGAGGTTAAAATAAAAAATGTGCCGAACTATAGGAATACGCAATTCAGCAACCGGGGATGTACTCCCACTTCTGCGGCAAGGTATTTTGCATATTTAGAAGATCGGGGATTTAATGTCGTCCCTTCAGCATATTCGAATCTCCCCATCAAGCATACTGAAAACAAAAGCCTTGTAAACAATTTCATCAGATACCTAGGGACAAACTATGTTAAAACAACAGACTATGGCACTTTAATCACCAATATCTCTAGTGGGTACAGCAAATACCTGATTGATATAGGATTTGGCCAATACACCGCAACAGAAATCAATGATTTTGATTATTATAGTAGAATAATTTTAGAAACTGCAAATCTTGTTCCTCTCGTTATCAATGGTCATTCAAGGATTGGAATAGGATATCGTTTTCTTTCTAACTCATCAGGCGCAACAAATCCTAGGGTAATCGTAAACCAAGTTTTAAACGATGAAAGGGTTGAAGCCTACATTCCGGCCGAAAAAATTGTTCGGTATTATATAATTTCAAAGTAAGGAGGAAAAATGATTCATAAAGTAATTAAGATTTTCAGCCTTTTCCTAAGGTCTTTTCTTAGGGGATGTGGACAAAGCAAAGCAACAGAAAAAGCTGATTTAGGACAGATTTTAGAAAACAAGATTAGCATCCCTACAGATAATGTTGCTTCCTTCTTCGCATGGATCGAAAAAGACCAGCGGAAGAAAGCAATGGGTTCTTCCGAGGAAAACTTTGAGGCCTTCACTTCTGAATTAAGTGGTGCAATTAAAGAGTCAGTCATCTATAAAGAAGACAATTACAACAACGGAAGGATGTCTGGCTATCAGATTCAATATAAAGACAATACCTGGATGGAGTTGAAATACGAAACAAAAAAACGGGACAACATCGACGGATATCTCTTTTACCTATATGGTCCAATCATCGATTCCTATTATCAGCTAAATGAAAACGAAGGAATCATAGGCGTAGCACCGAAGAAAGACATGTTTGGACCTGTACAGGAAATAAATCCTAGCTTTGTTTGTCATTCATTCAAACAAAAAGACGCTCAGCGGGAGCGTCTTTTGTTTATCCTGAATGTTTCTGCGGATGTCGAGACTACTTCTTCCGGCGGAACCTTCCGCCCATTAAACCTCCGCCCATCCTTCCCCTAGTCTTCCTGCGGGACTTCCTCTGTTCAAAGGAATCCAGAATCGCAGTCACTTCCTTAGGAGAAGTTCCGGAGCCATTGGCAATACGGATCTTCCGACTCGATTTGATCCTCTCCGGTTTCTTTCTCTCCTGACGGGTCATGGAGGAAATAATGACCTCGGTTTTCTTCAGCCTTGCCTGGGCCTGATCCATCTGTTCATCGGAGACAGATGGCCTATTTGGGACCAAGGACCTGATTCGCTTAAGTGAACCAAGCTTATTAATCTGTTTCATCCTTGAGAGCCTGTCGTTCCTATCGAACTGCCCCTGTGCCCTTCGCCGGCCTGTCTTTTCGGCCTGCTTTTCATCAAGCTTTTCCTGCCTCTCTTCGACAAGGGAAACGATATCTCCCCTGCCTAGGATTCGGTCTGCCCTACGCTCAGGGTGGAAGTTTGTAAGGTCATCCCTCTTTTCGCCCCTTCCGGCATACTTAATCGGTAGGCCAGTCAGTTTCTTAATAGACAAAGCGGCACCGCCACGGCTGTCGCCGTCAAGTTTCGTCCTGACTAGGCCGGTGATTTTAATCTGCTTGGCAAAGGAAAGAGCGACATTCGTGGCATTCTGACCGACTAAGGCATCGACGGTCAAAAGGGTCTCATCGACTTTGACCTTCTGCTGAATCTGTTTGAGCTCATTCCTCAGCGGTTCGTCAATCTCCAGCCGTCCGGCAGTATCGAGAATCAGAATATCGTAATGTTCGTTGCACGCCTTCTGATAAGCGGCAAGAGCAATATCCGGAGGAAGCGTTCCGCTCTTATCGGAATAGGTTTCCACCTGAGGATTGCACTTAAGGCCTAGATTAGTCAGCTGGTCGATAGCGGCGGGACGATAAATATCAAGGGCACCTAAGAGAACCTTCTTATGGTTCTTCTTTTCAAAAAGCTGGGCAAGCTTTGCAGCGCTTGTCGTCTTACCTGTACCCTGGAGACCGACCATCCTAATCACGGTCGGCTTGCCATCCAAACGGAAAACAACATCGTTGTCCCCTGATCCAAGGAGGGCAGCCATCTTGTCATGGCAGATTTTGACGACCCTGTCTCCAGGGGATACCTTGGTTAGTACCTTCTGTCCGATGCTTTCGTTACGGACTTCCGTGATGAAGTCGTTAACAACGTCATAGTTGACATCGGCCTCAAGCAGGGCTTTTCTGACTTCTCCTAGCCTGTCTTCCCTGTTCTTTTCGCTTAAGGTCGCCTGTCCGCGCCTTTTCTTAAAGATCCGTCCAAGCCGGTCGCTTAATGCTTCAAATGCCATAATCGAGTTCTTCCTCCCTTTCCTGTAGTCCCTTCTTCCTTTCTTCCAAGGATTCGGTTTTTTCCCTTTGCATCCTTCTTTCTTTCCTCTGTTTCCTCTTTTTTGCAAAGCCTAGGCTTTTCTCCCTCTTGTCGATTTCCTCCTTCCCTTGGCTTAGGGAGAGGAAGACGGCGTTTCGGGAAACCTTCTCAAGCTGGGCTATCTCCGAGAGAGAATAATCGTCAAGGAAGAAATAGTTCCTCCGTCTTCTGACCGTCTTGGTCAGAAGATTCCCATAAATCAGGAAGAGGGAACAATAGCGGTTCTTCTCTTCCCTAATCCCTTCTTCTCTCATAGGACAAAGAAGAGGAAGTCCCTAAGCAGAAAGACGATTCCTGTCGCCCTAAAACAGACATAAAACCGTCTGGTCTTGAACCTGCTTTTTCCTGCCGGCCAGTTATTGATGATGGCAAAGACAAAGGCAAGGACAATCGAGGTCCTCCTTTCGGCAATATAGCCGTTTGTCGGAATCAAGAGGTTCCTTGTGTAGGAGATAACCGTGTTAAGAAGAAAGAGAATAACAATCCAAATCAGATAGCCAAGCATTTCCTATTCCTCCTCTCTTCCGACAAGAAGTCCATAGAGATACCGGTCAAGATCGAATTCCTCAAGATCGTCCCTTTTTTCGCCAAGCCCGATGAATTTAACCGGAAGGGCAAGGGAATCTCGGATGGCAAGAATAATGCCGCCTTTAGAGGTTCCGTCCCTCTTAGTAATGACAATGCCGGTAAGAGGAACGGCCTCCTTGAAAATCCTAGCCTGGCTGATTCCGTTCTGGCCGGTATTGGCATCGAGAATCAGAAGGGTCTCATGCGGTGCATCAGGAATGATTTTCTTCCTGACCCGGATCATCTTCGATAATTCGTCCATGAGTCCCTTTTTGTTCTGTAGACGGCCTGCGGTATCAACAAAGACCCTGTCATAGTTCTCTTCCTTGGCCTTTTTCCTCGCATCATAACATAAAGAAGCAGGATCGGAGTTCGGACGGGAAAGAAGATCGGCATGGACTTTTTCCGCCCAGAAGGCAAGCTGTTCGACGGCTCCGGCACGGAAGGTATCCCCCGCGACAATCAAAACCTTTTTTCCTCTTTGGATGTACTTATGGGCAAGCTTGGCAAGCGTGGTGGTTTTTCCGACTCCGTTCACGCCGCAGAGAAAGACAACAGTAGGCCCTTCCTTCGCCCTATTGATCTCGGTGGAGAAGCTTCCGCCCTTATTGGCATAAGAAACAAACCTTTTATCAATCAGAAGATCATTAAGACTCTTGGCATCAGTAATCTCTTTAGCCGATGCCTCCCTCTGTGTTTCTTTAATCAGTTCAAGAGTCAGGTCTACACCGACATCGGCTTCGATAAGAATCCGCTCCAAGGAAGAAAAATAGTCAGCGTTGACAATTTTATTGCTGGAAGCAAGCTTTTTCAGCTTTTCCGTGAATCCGATACGGGAGCGGTCAAGCCCGGCTACATACTTGGCATCGATTTCTTCCTCCGTCTCTTTGTGGACAGGGGAAGGAACCTTTTCTTCCCTTTCTTTCTTACTGGAATCAGAAGAAACAGGAGCTTCTTTCTTCTCTTCTTCCTTATGCTTTCCGAATTTCTGCTTAAGAAAATTAATGAGACCCATTCTGATTACCTGCTTTCTTGTCCAAGGCATCTTTTGCCGAATTGACTTCGGCTTCCTTGGTATTATGTCCTTCACCGATGCCAAGGACTAAACCATGGCAACGGGCTTCCACCACAAAATGGCAAGAGGCGGCATTCTCGACACTTTTCTTAGACACGACCACGTAGTCGATGACTTCACCTCCCCTGATTTCCTGAAGGCGGCTCTTGGCATCCCGCTTCTGGACAAGAGAGATAGCCTCGGGAAGAAGAGGAGTGAAAATATCGACAACCCTTTTCCGGACAAATTCGTATCCTTGGTCAAGATAAACGGCAGCAACGAAGGATTCAAAGACATCCTCGTTAATGTGGGAATGGAACCGATGGTTTGACTTCTCCCCTTCACTATAGCGGACAAGGGAAGCAAAACCAAAGACATTCTCTGATAATTCCGTCAAGGTTTTCCCTTCGACTAGTGCCGACCGTGCTTTGCTTAGCACGCCGGAAGGAGAGGAGGGAAAATGATGGTAGACCCTGTCTCCCACTATCCTGTCTAAAAGGGAGTCGCCCAAAAACTCAAGCCGGTCATAACAGGGACTGTCCTTATGTTCATTCGTATAGGAGGCATGGGTAAAGGCCATCTCATACAGGGAGATGTCGTTCGGAGTGATTTTAAATCGGTGAAAGACTTCCTCAAGCGTTGTCTGAATCATGTTTGAACTCGTTTTTCCTCTTTTCCAGAAGTCCGCTGTCGACCCTCTTTTTCGCCACATCCCTTGCCTTTTCAAACGTATAGGCATTGGCATTGCCATGGGATTTCACGCAGATTCCGTTCACGCCAAGAAGATAGGCTCCTCCGTACGCCTTATAGTCAAGGGATGACTTCCTTGCCTTAATCTGTTTACGGACAAATAGATAGCCGATCTTTGTCCCTAGGCTATGACGGAAGGCATCACTCCTTTTCTTCCCCCTGAATTTTGCCCTTCCCTCGACGGATTTGAGGAAGATGTTTCCGGCAAAGCCTGGTGCGATGACGACATCCCGTTTTCCGTCTAAGGCATAACGGGCTTCGACATTGCCTAGATAGTTCACCGAGTGAATCTCTCTTAGCCTCTCTCCGGCTTTGACGATTTCCTCCGTCCCTTTGCCTTCCTCTTCTCCGTTAGAAAGAGTAAAGACGCGAGGAGAATCCCTCTTTAGGACTTCCTTGGCATAAAGGCTCGCCCTTTTGGCAAAACCGACAAGATCAATGGCTTCGTTTGTATTGTTTGCCCCGACATCCCTAGTGACACAGGGATGGTTTTCCAGCGTCGGCATGGCAACACAAAGGCCGGCCCGCGTCACTCCGTCAATATTCCGCAAAAGCCTTGTGGCGCCGGTGATGAATCCACCGGTCGAACCTGCCGTGATGACACAGTCCGCCTCTTTATTTCTTACGGCATCGATAGCCTGATACCTCGACGATTGTTTCTTTCGGAGGAAATCAAGAGGCTTGATTTCCCTAGGAATGACCTCTTCCGTAGGACGGATTTCCCTCCGGGAGAAATTCGGATCTCCGGAAAGAAGACGTTTAAGAAGCGCACCATCCCCGAAAAGAAGAACCTTGGCCGCCTTGTCGCGGGTAAGATAACCGGAAACCGCTTTGGATAATTCATTAGGACCTAAGTCCGAGCCCATCCTGTCTAATGCAAATATGGCCATAGAACCTCCTAAAGAAAATAACTCCTATAATTTTAGCAAATAGAGAGGGGTTTAAAAAGTCAGGGAGGACTAGACAATGAGAAAATCCTTTGACCTGTCAAGAAGGGAAAGATACTCCTTGTTTTCTTTCTCTTCTGGATGATCGAGGATTTCCTTGGCGTCCTCCTTGGCAAAAGAGAACCTCTTCTGGTCAAGGACGAAATTACAGACATTCAGTTCGCTTCTGCCTGACTGTCCGCTTCCGGAATAAGACCCGGTCCCCCGCTGCCTTAAATCAAACTGGGATATCTTCAGTCCATCGGAACAAGTCGTCAGGAACTGGAGCTTTTCCTTAGCCGAAGGATCCTCGCCATCGTAGACAAGGACGCAAAGTCCGAACTTTCCGTCCCGTCCAATCCGGCCTCTTAGCTGATGAAGGGAAGAGAGTCCGAAGTAGTTGGCATCATAGACAATCAAAAGTCCAGCCGATGTGACATCGATGCCGACCTCAATGACCGTGGTTGAGACAAGAATCGGCTTTTCCCCATAGGCGAAAGCCTTGATGATTTCATCCTGGCTTTCCTTCTTTATCCGTCCATGGAGAAGCTGAACCTTGTCTAAGCCGAAGCGTTCAGTCCTTTCCAGGTAGACGCTTTCGGCAGAGGAAGTCTCTTTCTCCCCCTTGTCGATTTTCGGACAGACGACAAAAATCTGCCGCTTTGCCTTCCTTGCCTTCTCTATAGAAGTAAAAATCAAAGGATCGTGGGAAGAGACAAGGACGGTTTTTACCTTTCTTTCGCCGTGGGGGAATTCATCCAGGGTAGAGACGTCCAGATCGGAATTGATGATCTGGGAGAGAGTGCGGGGAATAGGAGTCGCCGACATCCTGAGCCTATCATTGCTTGCATCCTTGCTTAGCAGTTCCTCTCTCTGCTTGACACCGAAAAGCTGCTGTTCGTCGATGACAGAGAGGCCAAGAGAGAAGAAGGTAACGCTATCGGAAAGAACGCTGGTCGTCGAGATAAGAAGATCGATGCCTCCGTTTCTGACTTCGGATAGGATTCTTTCCTTTTCCTTTCCTTTGCTTCCTCCGGAAAGAAAAGCAATCTTCCTTCCATAGGGAGAAAGAACCTCAAGCGCTTTTTCATAATGCTGCTTGCTTAACTCAAAGGTAGGTGCCATTAGAACACTTTGCTTTTTTCTTAGGAAATTGGCATATATGGCGGCAAAAGCGACAATCGTCTTTCCTGTTCCGACATCTCCTTGAAGAAGACGGTACCTGATCTTTTCTTTTTCCCTGTCTAGGACAATATCATGAATGGCGGAGAGCTGGTCATGAGTCAGTTTATAGGACAGAGAGGAAACAAAGGAATTAATCTTCTCATGGGAAATAGGGATATTGTCCGTTTTCTTGATGCTCTCGGCTTTTTTCTTCCTCCTTAGGGCCTTTACGGAATAGGAGAGGGCTTCTTCGTATTTGAAGACCCGAAGCCCGGCAGAAAGCTCTTTGTCATTCTTAGGAAAATGGACAAACCGATAGGCATCATATTCATCAATCAGACGGTATTTCTCTCTTAGTCTTTCCGGAACGGAAAAAGGAGAAATCTTCCCCATCGGATAAGAAAGAAGCTTTTTCAGATAATAGCAGAAATAGGAGAGAGAGACCTTCTTAGGGAGGGCATAAATCGGTCTTATTCCCGTCCTGACATAGTAGTTGTCCAAATCAAACAGGGAAGTCGCCCTATAGACTTTCCGGGCATCAGAATAAGTGCCTTGGACAAGCAGCTCTTTTCCAGAGGACAGAAGGCCGAGATAAAAGGGTTGCTGATAGAGAAGAAAGTCCACTCCGTTATTTCCAAAGGTGTCGACATGAAACCGGATAAGGGAGACCCCTCTGTTCCCAAAGCTCCGCAGACGGGAGACTTTTCCTTTGACCGTGATTCTCTCTCCTCCCTTAGGAGAAGAGGGAATAGGGGTAGGAAGAAGAGACTCGTAACGGGAAGGAAAATGACGGAGGATATCCTCGTTGTTCTTCGCCCCTAAGAGGGTAAATAGTTCACTTTGGTTCACAAAACCATTATAGCAAAGAAAAAGGCCACCCTTAGGGATGGCCGCATGAATTTACTCGACGGAGACAAAGAAGGAATAGACAGGCTGACCGCCCGAAATGACCTGGACTTCATAGCCATCGCCATATTCCTCATTGAGCTTAGTCGAAATTTGTTCCTGTTCTTCCTTACTGATATCCTCTCCGCAGATGACCGTAATCAAGGAATCGTCATTTCCTTTCCTCTGCTGAATCCTATCATAAAGAGTATCGAACTTGTCCGGATGGATACAAAGAATCTTTTTCTTGCTGATACCCCTGAACTGGCCCTTTGTGACATTCACCCCATCGATGGAAGTATCCTTGACGGCATAGGTGATTTCACCGGATTTGACCGAAGAGATATTTTCTTTCCTGGTTTCGGCGTTTTCTTCCAAGGAAGCATCACTGTTAAAGAGCATACAGGCAGTCAGACCTTCCGGAATAGTCTTAGTCGGAATGACCTCGACATTGCATTCTTCCTTCCTCAGTTCCTTGGCCTGGTTGGCAGCAAGGATGATATTTCCGTTGTTTGGAAGAATAATGACATTATCCGCATTAACCATCTTGATGGCATTGATAAAATCCTGAGTGGACGGATTCCTCGTCTGTCCGCCGGAGACGACATAGTCGACCGAAGATTCCTTGAACCTGTTTTCGATTCCTTCGCCGACAGCGACGGCGATCAAGGCATAGTTCTTTCTCTTGGCATTGACCGTAGCGTCTGCCTTAAGGGCAACGGAGATTTTGTTTTGGTCAGTGGCCGAAGGAGATTCCTTGGAAGCAAAGTCATCCCTCAGTTCCTCATGCTGCTCTGACCTATTATCGCATTTCCTGGTCTTAAACTCACCAAACTGCTGAGCATAAGTGAAAATGTTTCCAGGCTTCCTCGTATGAATGTGGACTTTAACTAAATTGTCGGATTTGATAAAGACAATGGAATTACCATGCGCTTCAAGAACAGCCTTGAACCGCTTTTCGTTAAACGCCTTCTTATCGCCGAGTTTATCCTGAGGCGGAAGGACAAGAAGGAACTGCGTGCAGTAGCCAAACTCCTCATGCTGGAATTTAGCCTGGACAGAACCATGGGCATTTTCGCTCCTCTTCCCCGTAGAATACGGAACGTTCTCGGTAACAGTCGCCCTTTCCTTTTCCACAATCTGATTATGAAGGGCCTTGGCGAAGCCTTCAAAGACCTTGACTAAGCCTGCACCGCCGGAATCGACAACACCAACTTCCTTAAGGACAGGAAGAAGATCAGGAGTATGGTTAAGGGACTCAACCGATTTTTGATAAATAAAATCAAAGCAGACATCCCTAGGCCTATTCTTCTCCGCCTTTCCGTCAAAGGCAGAGGCGACTTCCCGGATGACCGTAAGAATCGTGCCTTCGACAGGACGCCTGACCGCTTTATAGGCGACTTCCTTTGCCTTCAAAAGGGCATCGGCAAGATCAAGGGCATCGATCGAGTCTTTGTCGGCGACAGACTGGGCGAAGCCGGAGAAAATCTGACTGAGAATAACGCCGGAGTTTCCTCTTGCACCCATCAGAAGGCCCTTAGAAAAATCTTTGGCCACCCGGCCGATGGATGTATCGTTTTTATTGAAGACTTCCTTTACGCCGGAAGACCTAGTCAGATTCCTGTTTGTACCGGTATCTCCGTCAGGGACAGGGAAAACATTGAGTGCGTCCACCTCAGGAGCATGGTTATAAAGATTATTTGAGCCGGAGATTATCCTCTGCTTGAAAATAGCACCGTCGATTTTAATCATAGGCTATCCTTTCTTAAAAATAGGGAGCGTCTACCGGATTCCCCTGACAAAGACATTGACTGTCTTAAAGGGAATCGAGAAAGTCTTCTCCAGGGAATAAGAGACCTGCTTCTGGACTTCATAGACGACAGCATTGAGCTTGACGTCCTTGGAGAGCACGACATAGAGGGAGACCTCATATCCGTCCTTGACCTTCTTTACGGAGACACCATCGGAAAAGTCTTCCTTCTTCAATAATTCCAGAAGTGCCTTGGCGAAGTCCTTCTTGGAGACAAGACCGACCACACCATAGACCTGGGAAACAATATTTCCCGCCAGTTCGGTGATTGCATTCATCGAAAACTGGATTTTTCCGATTTTGTTCGATTTACTAATGTTTGTCATTTCTGTACGGACTCCATTATATAAAATAATCACCTAAAGGTCAAAAAGCCCCGACTTAAAAGAGTCTTCCGCACTGATAAAAGCACTCAGCAGAAGAACCAGGAAAGAAAGAAAAGATATCCGATTAACCTTTCGTATTCGACTCCTTATCCCGTTGCAACTCTGTGATTTCCCAGTGCCCCGTTTTAGAAAATCCTACAAACCGAATCACCTTCGACTCTTTTATAATTCTCGCAACGGTTTTTATGCTTTTGCCGATGAGAGATGCTAATTCCTTCCGATTTACTTTGTCATTTTGTTCAATGGCATGAAGAATTCTTTCTAAATCATTTTGAGGGAACCTCTTTGTCGTTTAAATTCGGCAGAGTAACCCGAAACCATTGACGGTTGTTGGCTAAAAATTTTCTGATGTCATAGCCGGAATAAGCCTCTCTGATTCTTTTGATGCCAATGCCATAGTTCTCTATAAATCCAAGTCTATGTAAAACAGCGATTAGCTTTGGATTTCTAAAAGACTGTATTCCTAACAAAACATCATTAAGACCATATCGATAAATTCCGCCATGGTTTGTTATTTCAACTCTATTGTCATAAAATTCGATTTTGATATTGGATGGTATGCAATAGTCAGCATGACACAGGGCATTTAAGATACTCTCTCTGAGACTCTTCCCCGGATAGGATTTTGTTTCCTGTCTGATCCCTACAACATTTCCGTTATCTTCAACACCTATATATCGTCCCTCCTTCCGCATTCAAAAAGGCAATAATTTCCTTATCCAAATCTTTGACTAGTTCACGTTTTAGTTCAACTTTATCCCTTTCCTTATACTTCATAGTAAGGAGCCCTTGACTAACCTAATTATAATTGGAAATTTTCTTTTTTCTATGATATTTCCTCAATCCGGAAGAAAGGTCATACTCAGAAAGTATTTCTCCATCTAATTCCGACTTTGGATTGCCGTTTTCTCTATGCTCTGGCAAAATCTTGTGTTTTCAGACAATCCTATCTATGCCCACAGGTCCAATTGAAAATTCCTGCTCCTAGTCCGTCACTGTTTAATCTTCGTTTTGGACCGTTTTAAAGCTGTCCACTTCGGATTCGTGAAAATGCCTCTAAAGATTGGAGCCGCCTGAAGGATCCTATAGAAGGGAATAAGAAAGAAGGAAGCAACGAGCACCTTCTTATTGGTGACAAATAAACGCTTCTTTACACTGAAATAGGAATAAATCGGCTGAAGGAAGAAAGGAATGACAAGAGCGAGGCAAAGGGCGATAGCGACAAAGCAGATAAACCAAAGGAAAGAAAAGCTTCCTACGCCAAGAATAACCCTTGTATTTCCAAGACCTGTATAAACAAGGGCATAAATGTAATAGAGAGGAATCCAGACAGCAGCAAGAAGGCTTGCCGGCACAATGGCAAGATTGCAGTATTGATCAAGATAGGAAATCTTCGTCGAAAAAGGGACTTTCTTTTTAAACAGGTTTAAAAAGAACAAGCCAAGGCATTTTAAACCTAAAGTGAAGTAAAGACGGAAAAGACCATGTCCCCTGCGTGCATTCCGCTTTGCCCTTTCATTGATGCTCGTCGGCTGGTCTTCATAGACCACTGCCTTATCGATATATTCAACCTTCTTTCCGTCCTTAATCAAACGGTTCAGGGTAAACTCAATATCGTCGCTAGAGGACATGGCATCCCAGTCAAGTGCATATTCCGCCTTGACCCTGCTCGCACAGCCGTTCCTCACACAGCCGATATGCCTTGCCGATCTCGCCTTGCAGGCAACCTGGTCGTCCCGGATGTAATAAAGTCCGTTCCTGCAGGAGACAATGTTCTCCGTAAAGTTCTTGCTGTTCTCGAACGTCCGTCCAAGCACTACCCCCTCATCGGCAGCATCATTACAGGCGTTAAGATAATCTTTGTCAAGCTGGTTATCGGCATCGATGAAGCAGAAGTATTCATATTTTCCTTCTCCCTCTTTTTTCAGCTCCTGCCTTCCATAGTACATGCAATAGGAGGCCTTTCTATGCTTTGGATTGTCGTCAAAGAGCTCGATAGCTCTTCCTCCATGCTGTCTGACAATCTCAGCCGTATTGTCCTTGCAATTGTGGCAGAAGACTACAACCCGGAATTTATCCTTCGGATAGTCAAGCTTCCTGCAGGAGTCGACGGCATCGCCAATCACCTGTGCTTCGTTTCTTGCCCGGATAATGATGGTGAAATCATGGTATTTCTTGGCTTTCCTGTACTTTCTAGGCTTAAGAAAAAGAAGAAGACCAAAGAGGAGCTGAAAGAAAAAGGCAAAGACAATAAAGACAAGCCTAACGATATTGATCCAGAAAAGAACCGTGTTCAGAATATCCATGCTCAGTTCCCCTTATTTTTAATTGAGTCAAGATGATCAAGAAGCAATAAGTCATGCTTTTTGGAAAACTCGACAGCCTCAAATTCCGTCGTATCATCGTTCAATTGCTCCGGGGCATGGGCATCGCATCCAATGATGCAGGGTGCCTTGTATCTTCCGGCTAGAGAGAAAAACTCATCGGTCGGATACCTGTAGCGCTTTTCCTTTCCGATCCTTGTCTTCCCTTTCCGTATTCCTCCCCTGTTGACCTCCAAAGGTACGTTATAGGCAATGCTCGCCTCAATCAGGGAGAGGGACACCTTTCTGCAGTCGCTGTCAAAATTTTCAATCGAGGCAAGAAAATAATCCGGATGGGCAAAAAGGGAGAACCTTCCGCTTGCCCTTGCCTTCAGGGCAAGATCCTTATACAGATAAAGCTGGGAAGGGGAAGTAATGGAAATAAACCGGGACACGATATGATGGTGGTCATCCCTGGCCGAATGGTTTCCAAGGATCCTGTAGTCTAAAATGCCACCTTCAAGAAGTTCCTTATAATAAGGAAAATAGCAAAGAAAGGCCTCTGCCTCAAATCCTAGATAAATATCCCTCTGATCCTTATACTTCTTTTTTAAAGCATTAATCGAAGAACAATAATCATCAAAAAGGGAATAGTCCCCTCTGGTATAAGGCTGAGAGAAACCAGGAAGCCTTGCATGATCAGAAAAGCCGAGACGACGGAATCCGTGTCCTAGCGCCTCGAGGACATAGTCCTCGTCTTCCCCGCTGGCATGACCGCAGCGCTTCGTGTGTGTATGATAATTTGCCGTGAGCATATTGCGAATAGTCTTCCCAAAAGGAAAACAGAATGATTTTATTGTAATCAAAACAAATGGCCTATTCAACAAAAGATAGGAAAGAGAAAAGACCAGCCAAACGTCTAAGCCGGTCTTTTCGAATAGACCCGAAGCAGCAAAAAGAATTATTCTAACTCAATCGTTGACGGCGGCTTAGAGGTGAAGTCATAGAGGACACGGTTGACGCCTTTCACTTCATTGACAATGCGGTCGACGATAGTCTGCAATACCTCATAAGGAAGAGGATAGGGCTTTGCCGTCCTGAAATCATCGGTCTGAACGGCACGAAGACAGATAGCATAATCATAGGTTCTTCCATCACCCCTTACTCCGACAGAGCGCCTATTGGTCAACGCAGCGAAATACTGCGAAATCTTTCTCTCCAATCCGGCTTTTTTAATTTCCTCGCGATAGATAAGGTCAGCATCCTGGACAATCTTCACCTTCTCCGGAGTGACTTCGCCGATGACACGTATTCCAAGACCAGGGCCAGGGAAGGGCTGACGATAGACAATGCTTTCCGGAAGTCCAAGTAGCCTCCCCACTTCCCGCACCTCGTCCTTGAAAAGATTCTTAAGTGGCTCGACCAATCCTTTGAACGACCTATTCTTCGGCAGTCCTCCGACGTTATGATGGGACTTAATCTTAGCGGAAATTCCAAGCCCGGATTCAATCCGGTCAGGATAGATGGTGCCCTGGGCCAGGAACTCACATTCTTTCAGTTTTTTTGTTTCTTCCTCGAAGACCTCCAGGAAAGTGGCACCGATAATCTTCCGTTTCCTCTCCGGCTCGGTCACTCCCTTTAGGCGGGAGAAAAAGAGTTCACTGGCATCCACAGGAATAAAGTTCAAATCAAACTTGCCTTTGCTTCCAAAAGTGGCCTCCACCTCTTCCGGTTCGTTCTTCCGCCTAAGCCCATGGTTGACAAAGACACAATATAGGTTTTTGCCAATGGCTTTGGAAAGAAGAGCGGCCGTCACGGCGGAGTCGACTCCGCCGGAGAGGCCAAGAATGACTTTCTTATCCCCGACCTGTTCCCAGATTTCCTTAACGGTTTCGTTAATAAAGTTCTCACTCTTCCAGTCAGGCCGACACTGACAGATGGAATAGACAAAGTTTTCGATTATCTTCTGTCCTTCTTCCGAATGAGTCACTTCCGGATGGAACTGGGTGGCATAGAGTTCTTTCTCCTGGCATTCGAAGGATGCATTCGGACAGGTTTCACTATGGGAAGTGCTGACAAATCCCTTAGGCAAAAGTGTGACCTGATCGGTATGGGACCTAAAAACGGAAGTTGTCCTATGCACTCCCTTAAGAAGAGGAGAATCCTTAGTCAGACGGATTTCCGTCTTTCCATATTCGCTAACTTTGGCATGCTCTACTTTTCCGCCAAGCAGATAGGAAAGAAGCTGTGCACCATAGCAGATGCCAAGAATCGGTTTGCCCAAAGAAAAGATATCCTTACTGATTTTCGGAGATTCCGGTAGGTAGACCGAATTCGGCCCTCCGGTAAAAATAATTCCTTTGATTGACGGATCTTTAAGCTTTTCCCTATCGACAGTATAGGGAAGGACTTCCGAGTAGACATGACACTGACGGACTCTGCGGGCAATCAGCTGATTATACTGACCGCCGAAATCGATAACGACAATCTTGTTTACTGCCATTGTTTTTTCCTCACCGCTTAATTATAGCGGTAAGGAAAAAGCGAAGAAAGAGAAAAGAATTTCTAATTCGACAAGAAGAAAAACATCTATTCTAAATATTGCCCGATTGATTTTACGATTTCGGATGGATTGTTCTCGTTTCACTCGAACTTCATTGTCAAAGCGGGGCGGACGCCGTTTCTACCTTTGACGCTGCCACCATCGTTGTTGTCGATAACACCATTTTGGTTGACGTAATACGCACCACGGCCAAAGTAATAGTAAGGGGACCGGAGCCAATACCAAGACGATTGACCATCTACGTCATAGGCAATCCGGGACTCAGTGGTGCCGAAACCATAGTCCCCATTCGTGACATCATTATAGCTAAGAAGATAGACCTTATCATTCGTGTTCTCGCAGACATATCTATTGGAGGAATCTCCTGTGCTTTCAGGAGAATTATCGACCTCCGTCGTCTGGATGAGGGAGGGGTCGTAATAGAAGGCCTGCTGCAGGAAGTCGGAGTTGAGCCACTTGCGGATGTCGGAGTATTTATAGTTATTAAGATAAATGCCGTCGGAGTGTTCCGTCTCGTTCCATACATGGTAACCGAGCACCTTTTCGGAGACGAACCGGACGTTCTTTCCCTCCCGGGAAAGGAATCTCCACTCTATGGGCTCGACCTTGCGCCAGTGAGACCCGTCACGGGCATACTTCTCGCCGTTGTAGGAGACATACCCCTGTCCGTCCTTGACGGTGATGGAATCCAGTGCGGAGGCCAGGGAGGCATCGGTCACAATCGTCTGCGGCCATTCCCCATTCCGTGTGCGGGGTATGGTGACGACGTTTGCCTTCACGATGAGGTCGGACGTCACGTTGTCCAACGGTTTGTCAAAGCCGGCGAACATCGTCACGTTGTCCTTGTCAAAGGAATAAGAGGAGGCAATTAAGTGACTAAGTGAATCAGCTGGAAAGAAAGCTTTTTCACCTTTCTTAACAAAGACATGATAGATTTCTGTTCCATCCGACTTCTGGAAGCTGACCTTGAAAGCACCTTTTAGAATCTCAGAGGTATAGAGAGGCGCAAACGTTGTCGGCTCAGTTATTCCCCTAAGGCTTTTATCCCATCCGCTGAACTTATATTTAGTCACTGTCCAAGAACCATCCGGTTCTTTTATCGCTTCTTCCTTCCGATAAGGAATCTTTCCCTTGTAGGAAACAAGTCCGTCAAAGGAGCAGTATTCCTTGTCTAGGACGCCTCCCTGTCCATCAGTAAACTCGCATTGTATTTTTTCCTCTTTAGTTGATTCATTTATCGATTGGTCAGTATCTTCACCTACGTAAGTGTATTCACTTCCTAGGAGAGTGATGATAAGAAAAATTTGCAAGATGAGAAGTGTTATTTTATAGATGTAGGTTATGGAAAAAGCGAGGGTAAGTACCGTCAGCCTGTTGAATGCAAAAAAAGATATGCCTGTATAAAGGGCGGCTACACCACTGATACCAACAAGGAAAAAACGGCCAAATTCACCGGAAACATTTCCAGTTTCAGTGGCAAAGGCTATTATCAAAGAGGAAATATAGAGAATGAAAAGAATTATCTGGCACACTAAGTCCGCAGTAGATGGTTTCAGCCACTCATCTAGATCAATAACAGAAGGCGCAGTGATAACGAATTCAACGTTATTAAGCGCCACAAAGTAAATGACGTTCCTTAAATAGACCAAGGAAAAAGCAATTCCAGAAAAAATCATTACCTTAGTCGCTGAATAGCCTTCATCAGAACGAGCTAGTGTAACTGCGGCCAAGACTATCCTCGCCATGCAGGCAACCCTAGTTAAAAGCTGAATAATTCCCAGAAGTGTGGCGCCATCCCCCTCCATGGTTAAGAATAGAACCATCATCTGCCCAGAGAAAACGAAGCCGAAGACAAAGTTAACAAGAAAAAGGGTGAAGAAAGCGACAAACATACTCTTGCGAATAGTAAACATATAAGGATTACCTCCGGAAAAATTTTAGTCCCCTATGACTTGAAGAGAAGGACAGAATCCCCTGTTTGTGTCAAATAAATAGAAATTTCAGTGGTAAGCACAGTCCAAATAGTTCATTCATCCCTCTTTCTTCACCAGCAGTCCGCACAGACGAAGTGCCGACTATAGTTACAAAGAACGGCCAGTTTTCCCTTTCCATAATTTCCACAAAAGAAAAAAGCGAGAAAGGAAAACAATGCTTTTTTCTTCCTGAAAGTTTACAATAAAAGCAGATAACATGACCAAAGAGAAAATCCAGGCAGCCATTCATTCCCTAAGCGACAGCGAAAAGCTCTCCTTCTTTGTCGATGGAGAGAAGGCAAGGAACCGATTCGATCATAACCAGGAAAAAAAGGAAAGCCAATCAACCGACCATGTTTCAAATAGGGCCTTTCTTCTCTTTAAGTGGATTTATGTCGCCGTCTTTGCCAAGGCAAAAGGACCAAGCAAGGCAAGAGAGGTCCTTCCCCTATATGACCATCTGTTCTCGTCTCTTACTAAGGATAGGCAAAGTAAAGAAGCAGCAAGGGCGGCACTCAACAAATTTGTCTTAGGAACAGAGAACATTACCAACAAAAGGCTATGCACTGCCCTATCGTTCTTCGCCTTAGCCAAGGAAGAAGACGTCTATCCAACAGAAAAAGAAGAAATTGAAAGATTGTTCAGCCGAAAGAAAGACGTCCTCTTCAACCAGGTCGATCTTTTTGTCCAGGCTCTCTTCCGCTGCTTCCTTCTCGGAGGCGAAGTCTCTCCGGATAATATCCTCATCGACAAAGGAGACCTCTGCTCCGGAATTGTCTACTATCACCACAAAAGGATTATTCCTACCTTGTCCGGCAACTATTCTCTTTCCGCCTTCCAGGAAGAAGCGGAAAAAGGAATCGACAGGGCAAGTGATCAGTTCCCCCTAGAAGAAGTAAAGACCGTTATGGTCTTCTATCCAAGCGTAGGACTATCCGTCAGCTGTCCAGTCGAGGAATAGAAAAGGCAGTCCATGAGATGATGGCTGCCTTTTTTATTCCTCTCTCCGTCCGAAAGCGGAAGAGAGGGATTCATCTAATGACAATATGATTGTGCAAAATTTAGAGAATATTCGCAAAATAGATGACCCTATCATGGTCGAGGAACTTCAGTTCCTCGTCATCCCGAAGCAGGGGATCTAAATTCGTGTAGAAAACCGTCCTTCCTCCACCATCGCCATAGGTATATTTTGGCGGATAACTTCTACAAATTTCTTCAGCCGAGTTGAAATTCTTCCTCTTTGTCCCATAATCATAGGTAAGCTTAAAGCGATAATCGACGCCATCGTCAATCCGCACACAACCGCCCTCAAGTTCCTTGCAATAGATTTGGAAAAAATAAAGGGTTACCGAATCCGGAAGTTGCTGATTCACACTTTCCTGTTCAGACCCATTTCCAGACGAGAAAGAAGAAGTGGTAGTGCTTTCCGTTGCTTTCACACTTTCAGAAACGCTTGCTTCTGCGGAAGAAAGTGGCTTTTGTGAGCATCCAGCCAATAACAAGGCAAAAAGTCCAACTAATGCAAATCTTTTCATCTTATTCATCCTCCTTTATCTTTTGATGACAGTACTTACAGAATCCAAAATCGTCTTTCACATGATCTTCGAAGAATTGTCGACCGCAAGAACAAGTCGATAGATGGAAGTTCTGGTCATGATAGGCAGCAGATTGAGTTGCATGCTTACTATGGTTATTCGGACAGCAGCAATAGCACGAACTGACATAGTCAACATTCGGACAGACATGGGACTTCAGTTCACATCCACATCGTCCAAGGCTCTGTTCACCGGAAGATACAATGTAGTTGTTCGAATGAGTATGCCCATAATTATTAAGTTCGATTCCGTACCAATAATACATCGGTTCCGCCTCAAAATACTGATCTAAATTAACAAAGACGTTATTTGCTCTGGAATTGTTCTTCCATCCCCTATTCCCATAAATGATGTCACTATCTGAATCATAATAATAGGCAATACAGAAATGGTTGTTTCCCGCTACAACTTCGGGTTTTCCTTGTTTTAGTCGGGCAATCAGTTGGTTTCTAAATTCTTTCTTGCTGCTAACGCATTCCTTTATATCTAATGCGGGAGATAATTCACCTCCCGTGTACTGGCGCTGGATGATTTCTACAGGATCATGGTTCACATAAACCGGTGTCAAGATAGATGATGGTGCTTTCGACTGAAGTTTATCCGATTGTAAGGAAATATAGTAAGTGAGAAAATTACCAAAATCCTTGAACCACATTCCTGCACTGTCCTGAGTTCTGGTCAAATATCCTTTATCCAGAGCAAGAGAGTAAAGATAGCCGACAAACGATCCATTACTAATCATTCCATCCAGATAAGAAGAAAAGGATGAGAAATACTTTATCGGATAGTCCACAACACATGGTGACGAGGAATAAGTGGAATCTTCTAAAGTTCCATAGGATACTGTTTTATCATATTTTTCATCAATGAAATAGTCAGACCTATAAGCATCGTAATACCCAAGAAGTGAGCTAGCGGCGACATATGCACAATTTCCAACGTTATTGAGTGGCAGATTAGTATGCAAGTTTTTGAAATAGTTTACAGTTTGTTCTAGCTGGGGCTCCTGAGGGAATTCATAATACCGCCGTGCTATGGTTGGATTTTCAATTATTGTTCCACCAATACCAAATGAATTTGCATCAGTCTCCGGCTGTGAATCAGAATTCGCAGAAGAAGTATCGTCATTTCCAATCTCCGTATGAGCAGCAGTTCCTTTGTCACAATATCCATACGATTCTTGTGAAGGAACCAAGGGGAGAAGAGAAAGAAAAGAGAGAATACTCAGGCATCTAGTAATACCACATCTAATTTTTAGGTTCATAAAAAACACCCTTTCCTTGATTATCTGTCAAAAGCCTGTGCACCGCCTTAAGACAAGTTAAGTATAAACGGACAGCAAAATAAAGCTTATAAATATTTGTTTTTTTCCTACCTATCAGAAATGCTTAAAACAGATAGAAATGGTCTTTCATTCGTATTTTTTTCAATTTTTTCAACTTTTTTCCTCATTTTATTAAATCAAATTCATCAATTGAATGCGCTTACATAGAATTTAATATAGACATTTTCATTGCTTTGTCTATTTCTTGCATCGGTCGAACCAAAAAACAATCCTTACTCTTACACTATTCCATCAAAGCAAGCATAAATCGAGGTTCTGCCCTTTCTTTTTCCACAGATTATTTGTTCTTTTACTTCTTTCGTCAAACTAAAAGGACCGCTTCCGCCTTTGGCGACAAACGGCCCTTGTCTTCGCTATTTCTTCTCCGAATCCTTCTTATCCTTAGTAAAGTCAAACACTCCACCGCTTGGCTCACTGTCATCCGGCTTAGGTTCCTGAGGATTTTGACTCCCTTCCCTGCCATCCTTCTTCTCTTCCTTTTGGGTGAAGAAGTCTTCCGGATGGTCAAAGGGAGAATAGAACTGCCCTGCTCCCGTCCCTTGGTCGGCAGGGATAAAGCATCCTCTTGCCGCGCTCTCTTCTCCATGGACATAGTTCGGATTACAGTAGGTCTGATAGATAGAAACCTTCCTGGCAGGAGGAAGGGTGGAAAGAACAATGTCCTGGCTTTCTTCGACAAGAGAATAGCAGTTAATCAGAGCAAAGACATTGAGAAGGAAAGCAAAGAAGAGAGAGACCATAGGAGTAATCCTCCTAATCAAAGGAACGAGGCTAGAATCAGTGACCCGGATAGTCGTCACTCCATATAGGCTAAGGCCATAGACGAGAGAATAAAGAAGGAAATAAGGCCAGTTCCTAGAGAAGAACTTCTTCCTTCTTAGGCTTGCCGTAGGCGCACCATAGCTCCCCCGGCAGAGGCTTCTCGCCTGGGCGGCGGAAATATTGTTGTCGATGTCAGGAAGGACAATCCCGGAAAGATAATGGTTGGAGAGGTTCCTGTCGATTCCGAAGAACAAAGCCGGAATAGGAAGGAAGAAGATAATGCCGATCCTGATGGAAAGAGGCTGGGAAAGAGAGGCCCTGTTCTGGTTGATGGCCAATGAAAGCTTCTGCCTATCGCCATCGGCCATGGCATCCTTGATGTTCTGGAAGGCAACATTTGCGGCCGGGAAGGCATTGATCAAAGGGGTGGAAACCCTGTAGACAAGAAGATAGGAGGCTAAGCCGATGCAGAAGGCGGAAAAGAAGGAAGAGATGACGCCAAAGACTCCGCCACGGTTACTCTTAAAGAAGGCCTTATAGCCATCGGCAAAAGAGAACTTCGGATTGCCGATTCCGGATACCAGACAGCGGATCCGTTTTTCAATGGTATAAAACATCGGAAGAAGGAAATAGATAAGAAGAAGGGAAATCCTGAAACTATAAAGGGAGGAAAAAAGAATAAGACAGGCTAAAAAGGCAGGGAGAAGGAGAAGAAGGAAGAGAGTAAACAGCTCTTTCTTCCTCGCCCGTTTACGCCGCTTATTGATTCTTTCCCGGAAATCCTTGTCCTGTTTTGTCTTTTTCATTCGTTATGATTTTTTCCTCCCGTTTTTCCTCCGCCTCTTCCTTTCGGATTTGGTCTGGTCGGAAATCGACTTCAGCTTAATGGCAATATCATCGGTCTGCTGATGGCTGATGGCGGAGACTTCATCCTTCTCGGCAAGCTTAATCGTCTTCTCCAAATCCTTATAGGGAAGAAACCAGGTGTTCTGTTCCTTCCTTGCTATGCCCTTTGGTGCATCTAGGGAATTATTGTAGACAACCACCGAGACAAACCTTCTGTCCTTAGAAGAACAGGAACATGCCTTTTCCAGTTTTTCGCATTTCCTTTTCAATGCCGGAAGAGGATTGACAATCTGTGCATTGCTTCCGTCCTCCTTCTTCAGGAAGAGATAGGGGTCCTTCACGTTCCCATAGAGGGCACCGAATCCGACCAAGGTCTCAATAATGTAGATGTACCGGTTACCGAAAAGAATATGTCCGAAAGAAGTAGGCTCCGTATCATTTAAAAGAGTGACCTTGACGTCATGGAGCAAAAGAAAATCTTTTTCGTCAGCGAGATAGTTCAGCGTCTTTCCGACTTTGGCATTGAGCCGTTTCTTTTCCCTTCTTGTCCGCAGAAGAAGACGGAGAAGGAGAAAGAGAGAGACGGAAAAGAGAAGAAAGGCCAGGATAAGAACAATCCAGCCAGCCATAAGCCTACTCCTTAATGCAGTCTAAGGCGACTTCCCTCCTGCGAGTGAAGGACTTGACCCGCTGTTCGCTCGTCGTCTCCTGATGGGAGACAAGGGAATCGGAAATCGTCACGATGGCAAGGGCTTCCTTTTTCAGCTGGGCAGCAGTGGAGAAAAGGGCATAAGCTTCCCTTTCCACGGCTAAAATCCCCCTATCAGCCCATTTCCGCCAGTCATTGTCGTTATAGAAGTTGTCCGAAGAAAGAATCTGTCCGACATGGTAAGGATAACGATGTTCCTTGCAGGAATTAACCGCCTGTTCTAAGACAGAATACGAGGAGATGGCGGAATAGGTGCCTTCTAGTCCATACTGCTTAGCCCAGGAAGAGTTCGTACTTGCCCCTTGGGCAATGACGATATCGAAAAGATTCAAATCTTTGACCGTGGAACCTGCCGTCCCAATCCGGATAATCCGGTCAACACCATAATTCTTATAAAGTTCATAAGAATAGATGCCGATAGAAGGCCTGCCCCTTCCAGACCCCCTTACGGAAACCTTCTTTCCTTTGTAGGTACCCGTGTAGGCATACCTGTTGCGGACAGTATTGACAAGCTTAGCATCCTGAAGATACGTCTCGGCAATAAACTTGGCACGGAGAGGGTCTCCGGGCCTTAATACCGTCTTGGCAAAATCGCCTAAATTTGCTTCATTGTGTGGAGTAGACATTCTTTTTCTCCTTTTTTGATAAAAGCCGGTGAAACCGGCGAAAACTACCTTAATGCATTATGAAGGACCTGAGAGAACTCATCACTTGTCACCCGGTCCATAACCCCATTATGGGCAATGCCAATCCGTCCGGTCTCTTCCGAGACGATGATCGTTACCGAGTCGGTGACTTCCTGGGAAATGCCAAGGGCAGCCCGGTGGCGGGCTCCGAATTTTCCGGCAATGATCTTGGTCGACGGAGGATAATAGACCGCCGCGGCAATAATCTTATCTCCCCGGATGATGATGGCACCGTCATGAAGGCGGGTTCCCTCATAGAAGATGGTCTCGATGATTTCCGGAGTGACCGGGCAGTTGATGATGGTTCCGTTCTTCCTGTACTCGTTCCTTGGCGTCTTCCGTTCGAAAGTGATTAGGGCGCCTGTCTTATTCTGGCTTAACCAGCGGACAGCCTCCGTCACGTTCTTCAGTGTCTCCTCGTCGGTGTCGGAGATAGCGACGTTTGCTGACTGCTTTTTCAACGGACGAAGAATGTACTGCCGGATGATTCCGGTATTCAGAACCAAAGCGACTGAGGAAACGGAAATCAGGGAGAGAAGGAGAATAGATAGGATGTTTTCCATGCCTAAAAAGAGGGTGGAGGCGGCAAAAGACAAATCAGCGAGAAGAAAGAAGAGGATAGCCTGGATACGCCGGATTTTTATGGCGATGAAAAAGGTCCAGAAGAAAAGAATGGCCCTCCCTAGAACATAGCCGATTATCGCAGAAACATTTTTAAGGACAGTGATGTTCTGCCTAAGAAACATAAAGTTCATGAATGATACCTGCTTCGTTATTAGTATATCCAAGAAACGAAGATAAAGAAAGAGAAAGCAGGGCGGATTTTCCCTTATTTCCGCCTAAGAAATTCAAATACCGAAGAGGGGATGGGCCAGAAGCAGGAAAGGGAAAGAGTGACAAAAGAAGGGTGGGGGAAAGAAGGGGGAAAATCCGGATCCACAGCCTGGCAGATCATCCCTGCCTTGGCGGCAAAGGCGCTTTTCAGGCCAGAGAGAGAATCTTCAAAGACCAGACAGGAAGAAGGGGCAAGAGATAGTCTCTTCCTTGCCACCTGATATATTTCCGGGTCCGGTTTCCCTTTTTGAAAACTTCCATCATCATAAATCCTGTTATTTTCCTCAAAATACCGGGAAAGAGGAAACACTTTCTTATACCATTCCCTGTTTGTCTTTTCAGAGGAAGTGGCAATGGCACGAGGAATGTTGTTCGTCTTTAAGAAATCCAGGAAGGAAACTAGCCCTGGTGCGAGATGAAGCAAAGAAGGATTCGCCCTTGCCCTTTTCCGATACCTTTTTTCTTTCTCCCCGGAAATGAAGTCCGCCTCCTCTTTAGAAAGAGGAGAAGAGGAAAGGTAGGAAAGAATCCGCTCGTTGCTCCGCCCCTGGATATTCTTATCGACCTCCTGTTTTGACAGATGCCGGTGGAAATACTTCTCCCCTATTGCCATCCAGGCCTTTTCATGGAAAAGGGAATCAAAGAACATGGTTCCGTTGAAATCGAAAATCACACCTTTCATTTCTTCTCCTCCTTTTTCAGGGGAAAACAGGCATCATAGGTCGTCTTTAAATCCTGATAGGTCACATGGGTATAGATGGAAGTCGTCCGGACAGACTCATGCCCAAGCAGTTCCTGGATAACCCGCAGATCCGCCCCGTTATTCAAAAGTTCCGTGGCAAAGGAATGGCGAAGCCTATGGGGATGGACCTTAAGGGAGAAACCTGCTTTTTTTGCCGCTTCTCCGACAAGATATTCAAGTCCCCGTTCGGTCAGTTTCTCTCCGCGGCAGGAAAGGAAAAGATAGCCTTCGTCCTTCTTGTTCTTTAAAAGACTAGGGCGCAGGTTCTTCCTATAAGACTTAACCGCCTGATCGGCATGGCTAGAGAAAGGGACCCTTCTGTCCTTGTTTCCCTTTCCGCTGATTTTCCTCCTTTTCGAGGAAAAATCCCTGTCCTGCCTTTTAAGGGAAATAATCTCTCCGGCACGCAGTCCGGAAGAGAAAAGAAGTTCAAGCAGGGCCTGGTCGCGCAAGGCTAAGAAATCCTTCCGCCTCCTATTGGAATCAAGAAAGTCACCGACTTCTTTTTCGGAGAGGAATTGAGGAAGCTTCTTTTTCTTTTTCGGTGTGGAAATCGTCTCAAAAGGATTATCCTTCCTTTGATGATAGACATGGAGATAGCGGTAAAAGTGTTTTAAGGCAGAGATTCTCCGCTTGATGGAACTAGGTTCCCTCTCCTTCCTGCGGAGAGACCTAAGATAGGCCTGGATAAGGCTGCGTGAGACAGAGGCCTTATCCTTTCCTTCCTCCTGAAGGAAGAGAAGAAACTCGGCGACATCCTCCCCGTAGCTTTCCCTTGTCTTCCTGGAATATCCCTTCAGCTTGGTCAGGTAGGAAAGAAATCCTTTGAACTGCTCGTCCTTTATCTGTTCAATCCGATTCATTTCTTCTCAATAGTTTAACAGAACAAAAGAAAAGGAGAGAAGGGTAAACGCCCCAAATCCAAAGGCAAAGAAAAAGGGGCTTTGAACCCCTCTTTCCTGGTTTTGCCTAATTAAAAGGACTATTTTCCTTCTTTTGCTTCCTTTTCAGCGTCCTTGTCTTCGCCCTTGCCTGGGACGATGTAGCGGCACTTAGGATAGTTCGAACAGCCGATGAAGGTCTTCCCAAAGCGGCTCTTCTTCTCAATCAGATGTCCGGTATGGCAGCGCGGACAGAGAGGGGCATCGGCAGGGATTTCAACTTTCTTCTTTGCACCCCGTTCAACGACATTTCCCTTCCTGTCTTCCCTATAGTCGCATTTAGGATATCCAGAGCAACCAATGAACTTTCCGTATCTTCCTTTCCGGTAGATAAGCGGTTTCCCGCATTTCGGACAGACTCTTCCCTCCACAACCTGAGGCTGTTCCTTCTCGATATAGGTACACTTAGGATAGTTCGAGCAGCCGATGAATTCTCCGTACTTTCCTTTCCGGTAGACCAAAGGTGCCCCACACTCAGGGCAGACTCTTCCTTCCACAACCTTAGGCTGGATTTTCTCCCTGTTCTGCTTTGCGGCATCGAAGTACTTGGTGAATTCAGACCAGAAGTCGGTCAATAGCTTCAATCTGTCCGTCTTTCCTTCGGCAATGTTGTCTAAAGCAGTCTCCCTATTTGCCGTATAACTGACATCCCTGTATTTCGGGAAGTTGTGGACCAGGGCATCGACGGTAAGGTCTCCCTGCTCGGTCGGAACAAGGGATCCCTTAACCGACTTTGCATAGTCCCGTTCAAGAAGGGTAGAAATCGTCTTGGCGTAGGTGGAAGGACGGCCGATACCATTCTCCTGCCTGAGTTTGACGACCTTGCCTTCGTTATAGCGGCTAGGGGCCTTCGTGAAGTGCTGCTCCTTATCCCTCTTCCCCTCGGTGAAGACATCCCCTTCCTTAATGGTGGAAGGAATCTTGCTTTCGGCCTTCTTATCCTCCTCTTCGTTTTCGTTATAGATACGGGTATAGCCGTCAAAGAGGGTCTTGGTGTTGCTGCAGTTAAATCCGTAGCCATTTCCGTCAAGGGTAAGGGTGGTCAAAGAATCAATCTTGGCAGACCTTAGGGATGCGATGGCACGGTTATAAATCCTGAGATAAAGTTTGTACTCGTCTTCAGTCAGGATGGTATGCCTCTTTCCAGGAGTCAAGGAAAGATCGGTCGGACGGATGGCCTCATGGGCATCCTGGACGTTCTTGCTCGACTTCTGGACGTGGACATGGCCAAGATAATCCTTGCCGTAGTTCTTCTCGATCCTATCATGGGCAGATGCAACGAACTCATCCGCAAGACGGATGGAATCGGTACGCCTATAAGTGATTAAACCGGTTGCCTGGCCGTTGATCTCAACGCCTTCATAAAGGTGCTGGGCGATCGACTGGGTATGGCTCGTGGAAAAATGGTACCGGGTGAAGGCTTCCTGCTGCATCGTAGAAGTAATGAAAGGAGGACGTGGCTCCTTCTTGACCTTGGTCGTCTTTAGGGACTTGGCCGTGAACTCTTTCGGAAGGGAAGCGATAATCTTATCCACTTCCTCCTGGCTCTTGATGGAAACAGGTTTGCCTTGATAGGTGGCAAGAGAAGCCACGACAGAGGCTTTGTCCTTGTCAAAGAAGGTTCCGGTCAGTGTCCAGTACTCCTGCGGAACAAAGTCCTTGATTTCCTTTTCCCGGTCGACGATGAACTTTAGGACGACCGACTGGACACGGCCTCCGGAAGGAGACTTAATCTTCTTCTGAAGAAGATAGGAAAGGCGGAAGCCCCTAAGACGGTCGATGATACGGCGTGTCTCCTGGCTTTCGACTAGCGGCCTATTGATTGTCCGGGGGTTCTGCAAGGCACGGAGGATGGCAGGCTTAGTAATCTCGTGGAATTCCAGACGTTTCGTCGTCTCGACAGGAAGATTAAGAACCTGGGCAAGATGCCAGGAAATCGCCTCTCCCTCCCGGTCAGGATCGGTAGCCAGATAGACTTCGTCGGCCTTCTTGACATCTTCCTTTAAGGCCTTGACCGTCGCCCTCTTGTCGGCAGGAATGGTATAGGTCGGCTTAAACCCGTGTTCGACGTCGACACCAAGCCCCCTATGACCCGAGGAAGCCAAATCACGGATATGTCCTTTGGAGGCAACGACCTTATAATCCTTGCCAAGGAATTGTCCAATCGTCTTGCTTTTATGCGGCGACTCAACAATAATCAGTTTCATTTTTCTATGCCCCTGCTAATTTGCGTTCCTTATTATTATGAGAGGAGAGGGTTTTGTCAAGGATGGAAAATTCCTTAGCTATGCTAAGCTTTTTTCTTTTCCGGTGTCCGGTAGCAGTCTTTCAGCTGGTCGATAAGGTCCGTCGAAGAAAGAACAACGTCTGCCCCATCTTTAATAATAAGGTTAGTCAGATCATCCCCGGTCACATTGCAGGGGAGGGCAAGAATCTCCTTATTCCTTTCCAATCCTAGCCGGACAAGGCTCTTTGTCCCTGAACGGAGGGAAGAGCCTCCGCCGATAAAAATGACTTCGCTTAAAGAAGCCCTTAGGCGGTTACGGAACAGGAAGTTCTCTTTTTCCGGAGGAAGGGAAGAAGGATACTCGCTAAGGACAAGTCCCTTTCCGGACTTGCAGTACTCATAAATGTCCTTGTTTTTGTCCGGATAGCAAAAGTCGATACCGGAGCCGAGAACGGCTATGACACCGGCCCCTTTATCCCTTGCCGCCCGCCTGCAGGCTTCGTCAAGTCCAATGGCCCTTCCGGAGACAATCGTAACCGAATTCTTCCTTTTCTCTTCCCTTTCCTTGATTAATCGGTAGCAGGTGTCATGCTGGTAGATAGTCGGGTTTCTGGTTCCGACACAGGTAAGACGATAGCGTGAGGAAAGAAGAGACAGGTTTCCGTAATAGTATAGAACCCTAGGGGGATAGAGGCAGTGAGTAAAGTACTCAGGATAGTCCTCGTCTCCGATAATCAGGACCTTAGCCTTCCTGTCATAAAAGGCGCCCTCAATCTCTTCCTTACTCCTCGCCTCTTTCTTTTTCCTCTTCTCGTACCTTTTCTTCCAGTCACCTTTGCAGTTTTTTGACAGAGCCGTCCTGATGCTTCTTGCTTTAAAATCCATTTGTCCATCCTCTGCCTAATATGGGACAGGAAAAAGGAAAAAAACGGAAGAAATTAAAAGAGTTTCAATTGTTCGATGCCAAGGAACCTATCTTTGACCGGCTCAAAACTAAGGCGGTGGACCCCTTTAATATACCCATAATCATGAATTGCCTGAATATGCTGCTTCGTTCCATATCCCTTATTCTTCTTAAACTGATAAAGGGGATAACGTTTATCCAGTTCTATCCTATAGTCATCCCGTGTAACCTTGGCAAGGATGGATGCGGCGGAAACCGCCAGGGAAGTCGAATCTCCCTTCGGAATGGAAAGAAAAGGAATATCGGTCGGAAGGTTCCTATAGTCCGTAATCAGAAAATCAGGCTTCTGTGTCTTGCATAAGTCTTCAAGGCACAGCCTCCTGCCCTGTCTGTCGGCTTCTAAGATATTCCTTTCATCGATCCTCTCGACAGGGATAAGCCGGACGGAATAGCATAGGGCTTGTTCCTTAATCAGCTTATAGGCCGTCCGTCTCTCCTTATCCGTCAGCTTCTTGCTGTCATTGACCAAAGGGCAGTCAAAGTCTTCCGGAAGAATCACGCCGGCACAGCTTAAAGGACCGGCAAGAGGACCTCTTCCGGCTTCATCAAAACCGGCGATATACTTTGCCTGGTGAATCCTTCTTTCCTGCCTGTCAAAGGCATGGCGGGGGGTTTCCAGGGAAGGAACGGTTTTCTCCTTAGTCATCGAGAGACCTTCTCCCTAGCCTTCCGACCTTAAATTCACTTAAAACGAGGCTTCTTGCCTTCCTGCTGTCCGGTTTCCCTTTTGAGAGAAGAAGATTTCTTGCCTTCGCAATCTCTTCATAGGTCTCCTCATTTGTTTCCTTAAAGGACACGCCATAGCGTTGACTAAGGGCGGAAGGATAGTGCACAGAAAGAAAATCAAGAAGATAGTCACTTAGAGGAACAAGAGGAAGAATATCCTGCTTGACCGAGCCAAGAAGGGCAAGCTTGGCCCTTACTTCCTTATTCTCATAGTTCGGTTCAAGGATGCCCGGCGAATCAAAAATATAGACCTTGTCCGAAACATGAATCAGGCTTTCATCACGTGTCTTTCCTGGTCTATTCTCAACCGCTGCCTTCTTCTTTCCTGCCAAGGAATTAATAAAGGTAGACTTCCCGACATTTGGAATACCTAAGACCATAAAGCGTTTGCTGGGAAGAGGAAAACCTAGTTTCCGGTATTTTTCATCATTTTTGGTCTGAACCTTGGAAAGATAAGAGAGAAGCTCTTTCCCGGACTTAGGATTACGAAGATCACAGGAAAAAGGGACAATGCCTTTTTCCTTCCTTCTTTCCCTTTGCTTAGGAAAGAGGAAAGGATCGGCAAGGTCGGACTTTGAAAAGACAAACACCTTTACTTTGTTCCTCGTCCTCTGGTCAAGATAGTCCGGAAAGGAGGAAAAAGGGGCCCGGGCATCCCCGATTTCAATGACTCCATCGCAAAGTTGGAGCTTTTCCCGCCTAGCCCGAAGAGCCTTTTGCCTATGTCCAGGAAACCAATGAATGTCGTTGATGCTTGCCATAATTAAATTTCTCAGAAAATATTATAACTATATTCGTTGAAATTTGCATTTTTTGGCTTTACTTATAAAATTAATATGTTAAACTAAACAAGAAGGAAGTGCCTGTTTATTTTTAACAAGGTCAGGACCGAAAAGAGAGGATTAGTAAAATGAAGTTAAAAGAAAATCTACGTTATCTCCGCAAACGGGCTGGAAGGACTCAGGAACAGCTCGGCAAAAAAATGCATGTACACCAGTACAACATTTCCGACTACGAAATCGGACGTATCGAGCCGAACATCAAGACTTTGAGGAAATATTCCGAAATCTTCGATGTTTCCATCGATTATATCGTCGGAAACAAGCCGCATCGGAACAAACTTCGTGGTGATGGCGCTGCTAAGGAAATCCCTGCCGCTGTCGTTCTTCCCGAAGAAGAGAACAAGGAAGAAGAGAGCCAAGACAAAGAAGAAAAGTAGTTTCCTAAAACAATCACCCAATTAAAAATGTGACGATAAGGCAACCAATTCGGTTGCCTTTTTGCTGTGAAAAGAATAACCCCTGTTTTTTATCAAGGCTACACTACTTTGTATCATCCTCAAGAAAAAAAGGATGCCCGGAGTCAAAGGCATCCTTTTTCCGTTCCCTTGAAGAAGAAGGACAAGCTAAATTGTGAATGTAATTCCTAAATAGCCGCCCAGCTTTTCTCTTTCCTAATCTTTTTTTGGATATAACCACTAACCTCTTCTGGAGAAAGGTCAAGGGCTGCCGCCCTCTCACTTTTAAGAAGGGAAGAGAGACGGTCAAGCAGCATGCGATCAAAATCCGAAAACACTTTTTTGCTGGCCTTCCGTTCCTCCCGGTAAAGGACGAGGCTTTTGATTGCCCGGAGCCTTTCCTTGGAGTCCTTGGATTTGACGACATTTTCAAAATAGGTCTTCCGTTCCCGGGGATTCTTGAACCTCCTCGGTTCAAGATCCTCGTAAGAACAGGCAAGTTCCTTAACCTGTTTCTTCGACATGACTAGTCGAATCAAGGAAGAGGCAGAAGAAAGAGGGACATAAGAGCAATATCCCTTCGAGAATTCTTCCTCAAAGCAGGGACGGAGGGTGAGATAGTCTTCCCTTCCTTTGCCAAAGTCTTTCCCTTCAATCGACGAAACAACAAAAACCTTCCCGTTTTGATCAACGACCTTTTGTCCAATCGTAAACATCGTTTTCCCCCTTTGCCTAGGCTTAACGCCACAAGGACTCAGTTACATGGCAGGAGAAGATAAAAACAGCGTTTGCTCTTCCTGAACGCTTTCATTTTAACATTTCTCTTCTTTTTTCGTAAGCGAAAGAAGAAAGAATCTGTTTTTTCAGGCTGAAAACATTTAGACCTCCGTTGCGTAATTGATGAAATCACAGAGCATAGGCTATCCGTTAGCCCCCGTGTTTCTCTTATTCTTTGGCAAAACGAAAAAAACACGGATTTCTCCGTGTCTCTTTTCAATGGCGGAGTGAGAGAGATTTGAACTCTCGCAGGGATTACTCCCTCTAAGTCCTTAGCAGGGACTCCTCTTAACCACTTGAGTATCACTCCAAATCGTAGCTAGATAATTATCTAATTTTCGGCAAGGATAGTCAAGGAAAACAGAGCAGAAGCAGAAATCCCGTCCGCCAAAAGGATGGCGGACGGGATTAAGAAAAACTTAGAAAGATTTACTTCTTCTTATAGAAGGAGAGAGGATAGTTGGCACTGGTGGAATTGTCACCATCGCCTTGGAATTCCGGAGTGCCATAGTACATAGTACCAGAAATGTAGACACCGGTGGAAGAATTCCTGACAGAAAGAACACCCTGATTATAGGCGACTTTGAAGAGAGAGCCGGCATCCTTAGAAGCACTGACCACCGCATTGTAATGGTCACCGCTCTTAGCCGAGCTAAGGTACTTTCCATTGTCAGCATGGAAGTAGTAGGAGTCTGCTTCACTTCCGGCTTCCAAAGTCAGGACGGAACCTCCGTTAAGGGAGAGTGAAGAGAGCGTACCGTCTTCCGAAAGGTTAACTTCAACTGCCTTGAGATAGTAGGAATTATAGGTCTCGGCAGCTAATGCATAGGTCTTTCCACCATTGGAGAAGGTGAGCACGACTTCGTCGCTGGCTTTAAGGTCAGAGGCAGAAGATACCTTTGCATAGGAATCAGGAAGAACGACATTGATGGTGATATCCTTTTCAAAGAGAACCTTTGCGGCTTCGCTTCCTTTGGCGGGTTTAGTAATCTTGGCAGTGACCTTTGCGGTTCCTTCCGCCACAGGAGTGAGCTTAAGCCTACGATCTGCATTTCCGGCAGTATCCGGCTCAGTGGTAGTCTTTTCGGCCTTAACGATGTTTTCATGCGAAGAAGTGAAGGAAACCATGTCCGGATAATCGGTTCCGACTAAGTTGGCAGAATCGGCATCAGAGACAGTATAGATATATTTCAGTTCCCGTGCATCAGTTCCAAGGACAAGATCGACACCAGTCTCAAAATAGTCGCCATCGGCAAATTTAATCCGGTTCTGCTTGATTTCGGAAACCGAAGTAATGAAGAACTTATTTGCACTCCATCCCCAGTCATAGCCGATGAAGAAGCCGGTGACAGAATAACGGCTTCCCTTTTCAAGAGTCGGAATAGAGGTATAGGCAACGTTCTTCGCATCGGAGGCTTCGGCACCATCTAAGCCAAGGACAAGGTTTTCGCGGCTATCGGTGGTAACGGTTGTTGTCCAGGTATAGAGCTTGACCTTATCCACCGTGGTCGGATTTGCGGAAGTATTTTTTTGGTCGTCCGGTTTTTCCTGGACAAAGCCATTGGCAATTTCCTTCGTGAGAGCTTCCGCCTTCCTTGCAGGAATGGTCGGCTTATCCGTCGCTGTAGCGTCAAAGACAAAGACCTGCTCGGCAGTTAGCTTATAGAAGGAAGTAATGCCTTTATGGACACTCAGGTCAGCAATGACCTCAACAAAGTCATTTGCCTTAAGGCTAGGAGCTACAGTTCCCTTCTTCGTTGCGTATTCAGCATAGATATTTCCGGTCTCATCGGAGAGAATGGCGCCTTTTTTGCTCACCGAGGTGACAACCGCTTTGACCCGGACCGCTTCCTTAGCAACGCTAAGCTGATTAATCTTCTTGACCTCATGGGCAGCAACAACCTTAACCGCGACTTCGACGGTCGTCTCACCGACAATCGCCTTAATCTTGACACTGCCTTCCTTGACGGCAGTAACTAATCCGCTTTCGGAAACCGTGGCAATAGTCGGATCTGCGCTCTCCCAGGTGACAGAGTTGACGTTCTTATCCGCATCGGCCTTAGAGAGGATATAGGTAGCGGAGAGCTGACGGGTATTTCCGACGTCGACAGTCAAAGCAGAGGCGGAAGTACGGACGATGGTCTTAGGAGGAACGGTCTCTTCGACTTTCGTCATAAAGAACTGAGCATAGTAATTCGATTTGCTTCCGATCCAGATGCCTTCGACAGCATAATAGTTGCCGATTGTAATATCAAAGTCAGAATCATTGCTCGGTTCAAGCAGAATAGATGAGCCATCAAGATTAAAGCAGGTATACTTACCATCCTTGCTGGCCGTTGCAGACCACTTATAAGTCTTCCTATAGTCCTTGCTCTTAGAACCGTCATCGTTTGCCTTGGCAAGACTATCGGCCCTAGAGGCAGTAAGCTCAGTCGGTTCCTTTCCAAACGGAGTCGTCACCTTATAGCCGACTTTGACGATTGTAATGGTTCCGCTAAACTCAAGGACCTTTGCATAGGCAACAACTTTTCCGGTTACCTTGACGACGTCTCCGACATTGTAGTCGGTAGAAGTATAGACTTCAATCGCCGCCGTTTCATCGGCGATGATGAAGAATTTCGAAGCTTTGGCAATGATTTCGCCCCGGACAGTGACATCACCACTAGTCGCCTTAGTTATTGTGTTAATATTCACAGGCTGAGAAACAGTCGTGGCGACCTTAATGGAAATACTTGCGCCTTCCTTAGCGTTGGACTTTAAGACAGCCTTGATGACGACATTTCCTTCCTTGACACCAGTGACGACACCGTCTTTGATGGTGGCAATGGTGGTATCGGAGGAAGTCCAGTCATAATCAGTAACCTTAGTGGAGTTCTTTTCGGAGTCGACGGCAATCTTCCTCTCCTGCTTGACCCCGACTTCGGTATCCTCCGGGACAAGTCCGGTCTTGTTTCCGACATAGAAAGAGACGCTATCCCTCTTCCCTCCGCCGCTAACGGTGATGGTCACTTCACCGACACCGATGGGGAAGACGCCAAGACCGACGACAGAGGCCACCTTTGTATTGGAGGAAGTGACCTTGATATCCTTGGAATTGACTAATGCAGTGGCATTCTTTCCCTCGTCAACAGAAAGATCGAGTCGGATATCATCGTCTCCGGCATAAACAAATCCTTGGAAGGCATCCTTATTGGCAATCTGGAGCTTATCGAGCTTAAGCTCTTCCTTATCGGCAGACGGAGTCTCCGTTGTGCCAGAAGTAGAAGGATTCGTCTTGCAGGCGGCAAGCGAAATCGAGGCAGCTAAAGTAAGAAGACTTACTAGGAATTTCTTTTTCATAATTAACCTCCCTTTCATGTGCGTTATCTGAAAAAGTTTAGAAACATCTACTGATGGAACACATCATCGTTGATGTCTTTGAGGAGGTGCTCATAATCCTTCTTCTTCCAAAAACCAAGGAGAGCAAGGACAATTCCGAGAGAAAGAAGGACGGCAGCAAAAGCGAAGCAGACCCTGGAAACGGAGAATTCCGGACAGGTGACGACAAGCTTGAAGTTCTGTGCAGGCTTACGGGCGAGAAGGAAGAAGACAATGGCTAGAATAAGGAGAATCGATCCTACGGAAGCAAACGACCTTCCGTAGGCAAACTGATTCCGTCCGACCTGGATTTCGGCATGGCTTGCGGCAGAGAGGGTCTTGATTTCCTTCTTATCCAGATGGCGGTGGATGAGGTGTCCGCAGCGCGGACAGACATACTGAATTTCAGTCTTCTCGTCGGTCTTATCGGAGAGGGAGAGGGAAGAACGCGTTCTTTCCCTCTTTCCTTCGTCGATTCTCTTTCCGCAGTGGGCACAGTACATCTTAGCTGACCTCCACAAGGTCTTTGGCGTTACGGCAGACAACCTGATAGGAAATTTTATTGGAAGACTGATGGTAGGAATAGATTCCTTTGGCCTTGAACTTCTTGCCGACAAAGTCATCCACCTTATCATAGGTGGATTCAGCGGAATTCTTGTAGACAAAGGGAAGGTAGACAGAATAGGAAAGAGCAGTACCGGTAAGATTCGAGACATAGAGAGTGATATCTCCGCTGTCTCCTTTATATCCGCCGGTAACCTGTACCTCATCTTCGACATCGACTAAGGAGTAAAGGTACTCACAGCTTCCCTTCTTCCTGTCGTCTTCGATCTGATTGGTCGACTTTTCAAAAACATAAGGATAATGCTCGATATCGCTCGGATCATTATTGTCCTCGGCTTTGATGATAACCTTGGCATCATCCTCGCTTTTGGAAATGACAGGGAAGCTTCCGCCAGAGCACTGGAAACCGAAGGTGTCGCTGTCGGTGGCAACGCCACAGACCTGAAGATAGGCACCGGTGGTCGTATACTTGCTTGAAATGGCATTCCTTCCGGTAAAGAAGTTGATTCCGGCGTATTCGCCATAATCGTAACGTCCGCCGTCTTCCTTGGAGAAGTATTCAGTCAAATACAAAGTGTTGTTTGCATATCCGGTGACGGTGGCGGTGAACCGGACGTTCTTTCCGGCAAAGGAATTCTCCCGGCTTGGATCTTTCAGACAGGCTTCGATTTCCTTCTTGATGTCAAGAAGGGAAACGTCTTCGTAGGCTCCGTAGTTGAAGAGAGGGTCATCCTCGCCGGAGAAGAGATTCAGTTTCAGCTTGCGGGCCTGGCTTTCGGCATCGTAAAACACCTTGGAAATTTCGCTGCCTAAATTGGCAACGTTTTTGACGTTCGACCAGCCTTCCTGAACAAGGAGAAGGTTAAGCCTCTCCCTCTCTTCAATCGAAGCATTCTTCTTCGTGGTATTGATCCAGACGCAGCAGACATACCGGCTGCCGGTCGAGTCAACCTGGGGGGCGCCGTCGGTCAGAGAGTCAGAAGAAATGACGATTGTGCCATCTTTATTTGCTTTAGTAAGTTTTTCCTTCGTGAAGTTGCTTGCCCCCTTACCATAAGGCTGGATCTTTCCGGTGGATTCAGGGGTATCGATGCCAAAGAACCGTGCCTTGATGGTCGTCTTCTTGTCCTGAAGATAGAAATGGGCAGTATCTCCGTCGATGGCCGTCTTCAAGGTAACCTGCTCGATTCCGTCGGTCAGGAAAGACTTTCCCTGATATTCACGCCTTAAAGGGACTTCGGCCGCATAGTCGACTTTCGGCACATCGACCTCGCCGGACGAACCGGAAGCCACTGGTCCTTTCTTGCAGGAGACAAGAGGATTAAGAAGGAAGGGAAGGAGAATCAATAAGAATCTTTTCTTCATAACTACCTCGCTAATCTAGCCTGGTTCTCGGCATCTTCAAAAGCCTTTTCGACAGTTTTCTTGCCAGATAAGGCCTGAACCATAAGTCCACCGACTTCGTCACGGATCTTAGCCGATCCCTTAAAGGAGGGGGTAGTCAGATAATGGCCGGAAATTTTGTCCTTGATGACTTTCTGCACTTCCCCAAGTGTCTCACCCTCTTCACAGTAAGTCTGATATTCTTCCGTCTCATAGCAGGAAGTACGGACAGGGGAATACCCCTGGGAAGAATAAAGGGCCAAAGAAAGATTGACATCGGTGGAAGTAAGATACTTAAGGAACTTCCATGCATACTTGACCTTCCTTCCGTCTTTGTCATCCTTTGTCTTAAGAAGGGTAAGAGTAATGCCCTGGGTGATATAGAGAGGATTGTCATTGGCGTAAGGGGCTCTTGCGACACCGACAGTGAAGCCGTCTCCGGCCGGGATGTTATAGCCTGAGCCACCAGAAGATCCAATATCAAAGAGAACCTCTCCGGTCTTAAACAAATCAGAACCGTACTTGTTCTCATTCGTCCCTTTGGTCCGGAACACGCCTTTATCATAGTCGTCCTTAAGGTCACTCACCCTCTTCTTAGCCTGTTCGTTGTTGAAATCAACGCTTCCTTTTCCGTCGTTGATTGAAGTGAAGGGAATATTTCTCTGGTAGCACTGGGTGATGAAGAAATTGTCGTCGGAATCGTAGTAGAAGGGATACTTCAGAGAATCACCGGCCTTGTCTTGATAGGTACCTTTCTTTATGTTCTCGGCGATATACCGGCAGAAATCCCTAAAGCTGTCATAGGTAAGATTATCCCTGAAGGAACTAAGCTGGTCGGTGTCCCTGTTAAGGTTCTCATCCTTGTTGTACTGGTTAAGCAGATTTGCAGTGAGTTCCTTGTTGTAGAAAAGAACTTCCGTCGACTTAAGCAGAGGAAGGGAGTACCTTCCCTCACGGATATAGTGCTTTCCTTCGTCATAGAAGGCAGGGACAAAGTCACTTGCCTCACCATCGCCGATATAGTCTTCCTTGCCAAACCCAATCTGAGAATCAGAAGCAAGAGAAGACCTATCGACGACATACTGTCCAGGAGTGCTCTCAGCGGCAAGGTAATCGGCGACATGGTCAGGGTAGGCAACGGCGATAGTCGGAAAGTCGCCAGTCGCAAACCCTTTTACGATTTTATTATGGATATCATCATAGTTGCCCTGATAGGAACCCTTGATGGTAACATCCACACCTTCGTGTTCCTTAACCAATTCGGAAAATTGATTGGCTGCTTTCTGGAAGGCTTCATCCAAACCGGAACCGGAAGTGTGCCACCTATCAATAGTGATTGAAGAAGAGTTATCTTTCTTGCCGCAGGAAACCATCGTACCCAAAAGGATGGGAAGAAGGGCAAGAACCTTGATTTTCTGTTTCATCGTTTATTCTCCTTTCAGGCTGTCTGACGCCGCTCTACTTTGCGGCAAGTAAGCAGGCATTATAGGCATCATCAAACAGTCCGCTAAGATAGGTCTGATAATCAGTTCCTTCTTTATCGGAATTAAGGGCATTAGTGAGAATACCGGAAACCTGGGTACGGGCAGTAGAGGAACCAAGGAAGGCAGGGGAGACAAACAGGGCATTCCTGACCTTTTCGCTAGTGGAGTAGGTCCTGTTACGGGCTAAGAGCCTATCAATGGTCTTTTCATCCTTGCCGCGGGTAGAAGCGGCTTCCTGATATTCTTCGGATTCGACGGCAGACTTGCGGATAGACCTGTAGCCGGAGTTGACTGCCCAGTCAAGAGAGTTTTCCTTGTTGGTGATGGTCTTGTATAAGAGCCAGGAAGCTAACTTGCGGTTTTCATCATCATGGTCAAGGATGGTAAGAGAAGGTCCCTGGTTGATAATGGCAAGGTCTTTGCCTTCGGCATGCGGGATAGGGGCAACACCGATGTCCATCGGATTAGAAGAAGAGAACTGATACTTATAACCGCCGGTGGAACCGACCGAGAAGAGGACGTTCTGCGTGTTGAAGTAAGCATTCGTATAGTTGCCTTCAGCCAAGCCCTTAGTGATCAGGTAACCTTTTTCCTTGTATTCATGGAACTTGGTCAATAAGTTCATCCTCTTTGTCTTGTTCTCGCCTTCGCCGAAATCGAACTTCGGCTTTCCGTCAGAACCGATAGAGGTGTAACCGATACCGTACTGCTTAGCCAGAGTGATGAAGAGGTTATCGTCGGAATCATAGGCGAAAACAGCGTGGAATTTATCGTTACTCTTCAAGATCTTCCTATCATCCGGAAGCCCTGAATTGTACTTAATGATGGCAGGGCTGAGTTTGCCAAAGAGTTCTTCCCAGGTCAGATTGTTCAGATACTCTTCGGAAAGAGGATTTCCGCCGTTGATGGAACTATCGACAGAGGAAAGGTCAAGTCCGACAAGGACGCCCTTGTTGTAGTACCTCGCCTCGGTGGATTTGCAGTAAGGAACGGAATAGGTTCCTTCAATCGAATATTCCTTTCCTTCGTTGATGAAGGCAGAATAAATATCGCTCTTGTCCTCTTCAGTCCAGCCGTAGGTTTCATTGTTGATATAGGGATCAAGGTTGACCGCCTTGCCGTAGTTGATGTACTCGGCAACATGGTCAGGATAGCACTGGACCCTATCCGGATAATCGCCGGTGGAGAGCTTCGTGACGACGGCATCCTTCAGCTCGTTATATCCCCTGCCGGTCTGAATGGTGTTGGTGACCGTGACATTCGGCTCAAGCTTCCTGAATTCATCGATGTAGCTCTGAAGCTGGGCCTGGTTATTCTGTCCGGTGATGGACCAAAGTTCAATGGTCGTCTTCTCCTTAATCTGCGGAACATATCCAGTAGCGCTGGAATCGGGGGTAGAAGGAGCAGAGGCAGAGTCATTATCGGAAGTCTTACCGCAGCCGACTAACAGTAAGGGAAGAAGTAACAGAACAGAAAGTTTCTTTTTCATCAGATCAATCCTCCTTTGTTTTCTATGACTAAGTTGATCTTGAAATCGGATTTAGCCTTTGATACCGGCCCGGCCGACGCCGCGCCTGATGTATTTCCGGAAGATGACAAAGAGAAGGAAGAGCGGAACCGTAACGAACACCGTAGCCGCCATCTGATAGCCATAGCTTGTCCTTCCGGTGTCGACATCGGTGAAGGCGGAACCGCGAAGACCGTTGGAGATAAGACGATAGTCGGCCTTCGAAGTGACAAGGTTTGGCCAGACATAGGAGTTCCAGGTGCCCCTGAATTTCAGAATGGTGATGGAGATGATGGTCGGAAGGGCCAAAGGAACCATGACCTTCCAGAGGAAGGCCCAATCGGATTTGCCGTCGACCTTGGCGGAGAGATAAAGCTCATTCGGAATCTGCTTGAAGTTCTGCCGAAGCAGGTAGATATAGAAGACCGAGATCCAGAAGGGGACGATCATGGCAAGATAGGCATCCCTTCTTGTCTGCCCTGAGCCGGTCCAGCCAAAGGAGGCAACGGTGATGTAGTTGGAGATGACCATCATTTCGCCAGGAATCCTCCTCGTCCTAAGGAAGACCCTGAAGACGGCATCGCGTCCCTTGAAGTTAAGACGGGCGAAGGCGAAGGCAGCCAGAATCGTTGTAATCAACGTACCAAGAGTGGAGAAAACGGCAACGACGACCGTATTGAGGAGATATTGGGAGAAATCGAACTTCTGAAGGGCATAGACATAGTTCGACCACCTGATGATTGTCGGATAGAAGGTCTGCTTGGAGGCGATGACCTCGCTATTGGATTTCAGCGAGGTGATGATCCTCCAATAGAAGGGGAAGATCATCAGAAGGGCCAAGGCTCCGATAACGATGTAGAGAAGGACGATAGAAGCGATATGGCCGATCTTCTGCCGGCGGCGGATCGTCTCGACCGTGGCCGAGGAGTCTTCCAGAGAGAGGGAGATTTCCGGTTTGACGGACGAATGGCTGAAGTCAGGGTACAAGTTCTTTTTTACTTGGTTCACCATTTTTCCCTCCTTCTAATAGTGGACCTTCTTCTTGCTGACGGCTAGCTGCAAGACCGTGAAGGCAAGGATGATGGCAAAGAGGAAGACGGCAGCCGCAGCGGCATAGGAGACATGGTCACCGATATTATTATAGATGTAATAGACAATCGTGTACCTGTTGTAGCTTCCGCTCGTGGTGCCAGGTCCGTTGAAGAGACCGACGATGGCAGTATATTCCTTAAAGGCACCGATAAAGGAAGTGACGATGATATAGAGAATCTGCGGAGACCTAAGGGGGACGGTGATCTTCCAGAGAATCTTATTCGGACTTGCCCCGTCTACTTTGGCGGCATTGTAGTATTGTTTGTCAATGTTCTGAAGGCCGGAGAGGAAGATTAGGATTTTGAAAGGCAGAGAAGACCAAATGATGTAGAAGCAGAGAGGAAGCCTGGCATGAAGGCGGTCTGCCCCATAAATCCAGTTCGTCTGCGTCTTGAAGATATAGTTGATAATACCGTTACTATCGAAGATGACGGCGAAGACCATACCGATGGCGATGGCATTGGTGACATAGGGAAGGAAGAAGACGGTCTGAAGGAATTTCTTAAAGAAGGGAAGGGCATTTAAGGCAACGGAGATAAGAAGGGCAATTAAGGTGGCAAGAGGCACAGTGACAAAGACAATCAGGAAGGTATTGGGGATGGCATAGCGGACAAAGTTGACTTCCTGTCCGCCGTTCTCCAGCTTCCTTCCGAAGATGGCTCCGAAGTTCTCCCAAGTGAACCCCTTATTCGTTCCGTCAATCTGGCTGTAATCCTTCCTGAAGGAAATGGCAATCGTATTAATCAAAGGATAAAGGAGGAAGACGACAAGAAGGACGATGACAGGGGCAAGATAAATCCAGCCTTTCCAGTTGTTCTGACTAGCCACATCCTCAATGCCAGTAACCTTATAAGGTTTGGCATTTCTTTTCACCGGCTTGACTAAACGGATGACCGTGTTCTCTGCTTCGTTGTATCCTTCCTTAAAATCCGGTCGGGCATCGAAGAAGTCGTTATGGGCAGTCAGACTCTTTTCCTGTCTGAGTGTATCCCTCATGATTAATCCTCCCACTCCCTAGGGATTCTCTCTTCGCTCACCTTATCGAAGATAAAGCATTTGTTTTTCTTAACGGCGAAGAAGCAATCCGGATTGATTTTCACATCGGAAGGAACAATGGCCTTAAAGGTGTCCTTAGTGCAGTTATCGTTGTGGGCGACAACGAAGAGGTCACGTCCTAACACCTGCCTCCTCTCCCTCTTGGCCGAGAAGCCGTTTCCTTCCTTATGATCCAAGGATGTCCTGCCTTCCGGTCGGATGGCAACATAAACATCCTGGTCCTTGACCTCGTTTTTAAAGGAAAGAATCTTTTCCTCACCGATATAGACGCCATGGTCATGGAGCTTTCCGGCGAAGACATTGATCGGAGGATTGCCAAGGAACTGGGCAACAAAGAGATTGACCGGAGAATTGTAGACATCCTGAGGCGCACCGATCTGCTGCTCTTCGCCGTTCTTCCTGACAACGATCCTATCGCAGATGCTCCTTGCCTCTTCCTGGTCATGGGTGACAAAGACCATCGTGATCCCTGTTTCCCGCTGAATCCGCTTGATTTCCTCACGGGTCTGAAGACGAAGACGGGCATCGAGGTTGGAGAGCGGCTCATCCAGAAGCAGCATCTTAGGCTTCTTGACTAGAGCTCGGGCAATCGCCACACGCTGCTGCTGACCGCCGGAGAGCTGACTAGGCTTCCGGTCGAGATATTCGTCGACCTGGACAAGCTTAGCGGTCTCATAGACGATTTCCGCACGTTCCGCCTTCGTCAAGGAACGATGGGTTATCGCCGTCTTCCTTTCCGTCTTGACATCGGTTAGGCCAAGGGAGGAGACAAGTAGCTCGACTCCTGCCTTGCTCTGTTCTTCACTGGCGTGGACAAGGATAAGGAAGAGATAGAGCTGTTCATCCTGATAATAAAGCTTTAAATCCGAGAAGCGTAAGTGGGCCTGACGGAGGGTTTTCTTAATTTCTCTTGTGAATTTCCTGTCATTTACGGAAGTGACGGAAAAACTAGTGTAGGTGAAGCCAAGGGCAGAAGAAATGGTCTGCTCCCTCTCTTTCCGCCGGGAGGAGAGCATACCGGTAATCCGGGCAACCATTTCATAGCCGCTTTTTGCCTTCCTGATGGAAACCGCCTCGACATGACCAAACGCCCGTGCGGCGGCATGGACCTTTTTGATGTCTTCATCCCTCTCCTGGGTGGTAAAAGTCCGGGGGAGCTTTCCTAAGAAACTGATATCAATCTTTTCCAGTTCGAGTTTCTTTGTCACCTTGGCACGGATTTTGGTGTCAAAAAGGGCAGCGCTTGACTGACGTTCCTTTTCGTCTTCCTTAACCCTAGGGATGACTTCCCCGACATGGGAAGCAAAAAGGTCCTCCAGTTCCTTAGCGACATTCTTCATATGGAAGACAATAGTGATTGCCTTTCCTTCGTTATGGGCAGTCTGTCCTTTAACCGGCTTTTCCAATCCCAGGATTTCAACGGAAAAATTCTTTGCCGTGAACCCAATCCGCTTGGCAAGGGAAAGCAAGGAATCGGCAATTCCTTTTCCGTCATCCTGTTTTTCCCTCACATAAGTGTAGGTCAAATCAAAATCAAAGAAAGTAACGAGCGGAACTTCCACTTTCAGATTGGTAAGAGGGAATTCGATATTTTTGAAAATGGACCTATGGGGATAAAGAGCATAGTTCTGGAACACAAGACCGATGCCGCGCTTTTCCGGAGAGAGATTCGTGACCTCCTGGTCACCGAACCAGACTTCACCGGAAGTCGGCTTCTGCAGACCGGAAATCCTATATAGGGTCGTGGACTTTCCGCAGCCGGAAGGGCCAAGGAGTCCGACCAGTTTCCCATCCGGGACAGTGAAGTCAAGGTTGTTGACCGCAATCGTGTCATGGATGTTCTTCTTCGGATTGCCGGCAAAGATTTTCGTCAGATTCTTGAGTTTGATTTCCATACTCGTTCTCCTATTTCGTTCCGTCGTCGCTTTCCCTGTCGTCCAGTCTTAGTCTCTCCTGCTCCTTGCGCTGTTGCAAGTTCTTAAAGGCGCTGATTGCGGATTTGACGAAGTAGCCGATGGCGAAGATAGATAGGATAGAGAGAATGACAATGAAATTATCGACAGGATTATAGATGACCCTGGTGTTATTAAACGGATTCGCCCGAAGGAAGATAAAGAAGATATCGAAGAGGAAGACACCGAGGGCAGCCGATACGATAATGCTGTGAATGAGGAACCGCTTCGGATTCACACGGCGGAATTCATCGTTCCGGTATTTCTTTGTCCGATAGAAGAATAGGCAAGTGGCAAGGGCACCGAAGAGGACAAGATAGAGGGCTAAGGAAAGAAGAGAAATCCTATTGAAGTTGTATTTCTTGATATTCTTCATTTCATAGGCCTTTGGATCTCCGGAGTAGAAGGTAAGACGTCCGACACGGGACTTGAATTCCGTTCCCGTGATATCCTTTTCCGAAGAGGTGTACTTTAATTTCCTCGAGAAGCCGATCCGGGCAAGGGAGAAATAGGACACGTCTTCGATGGAAAGGTCCTTGAAGAGCCTAAAATATTTGTGCTTCCCGTTTTTAATATTCCTTGTCGAATTTAAAGAGCCTTCCCTGGCACTGCGCTCAATCGTACGTCCATCTTTATAGGTAATCTGGAATACGGCATTCTTCAAAGAAGGAATCCTTTCTTCGAAATAAACCTCTCCGCTTTCGATTTTATCTTTCCATTTCCGATAGGCACTGGCCTTCAGTGTCCTATACTGGCTTTCCCTATTATTTTCAATGGTAAGGGAAAAGGAAGCATAACTTCCAAAGGAGGAAATTCCGTCGATTGTTCCAAAGAGGTTTTCTCCCCTGTTGACATTCTTCTTTGCGGATGCCTCAATCGTCGTATCTTCTCCGTCATAGTAATAGGATTCACCGGCCAAAGGGGTGTACCCGTTACTTGTCCGCTCAGCCTTGAAAATATTGAAGTATTTAAGGCTGTCCTGTTCGACCGATTCCCCTTCCTGGAGAGGCAGGTCGATATCCGCCTTATAGGAACGGCTTCCGATGGTGTTTCCTATTCCGTCATAATTGTTATTCTGGGAGATTTTATGGCAGGCTGTCTCACGGATTTCTTTTCCTCCGTCCTCAAGGACGACGGAATATTGGACCGTGAAAGGAAGGTTCCTCTCTCCTTCGCCATAATAACCGAAAATCAAATCCCTTGTCGTCGACTCTGTCTCAAACTCCACGTGGTAGGACTGGGAAGAAGAAGTATAGCTACGGATGGTCCTATAGGATTTCAGTGTCGTGTCGACTTCGTTTGCTTTTTTCCTTCCCTTAGTGGAGTGGACATTTTCTTCTCCCGTCACAGTCTCGATAAGAGGACCCTTGACGGAACCATTTGCTTCCTTTGGCGAAGCAAACGACAATAAGGAAAACGTCAGCGGCAACACCAAGAAAGAGGAAAAAATATCTTTTGCTTTCATCGAATGCATCTCCTCGCTGTAGAATATCTTTCAATCGCAGAAGGTTTCATTTGCCGTTATTATATCCCAAATCTCATTTAGGAACAACGGAAAAGCCGTTTCATTCATCCGTTCTGTCCTTGGCAGCAAAAGAAGAAAAAACCTTTTTCCCTTCTGCGTGGATTTTCGTTGCTTCCGCCAAGGAATAGTAAATTTGTTCGATAGAGTCGTCAATCTCATAAAGTCCTAGCCTATACTCTCCAAAGTCCTGTCTTTTCTTGCTGAAGGCAAGCCTAGAGACGTCTATCAGGATAGGAAGGCCGAAGGTAAGGAAGGATAAGGCAATGATGGCAAGCCTGCGGATAAATCCATAGGCAAGGAAGCGACCGCTTCGGACATGAAGGAGTCTTGAATCGACAAGTCCGATCTTATAGATAAGCCTTCCGATTGTCTTTCTGCCTCTTTTCCTCAATAAAGGAGGGAGCCTATAGACAAGAAAGGAAGAAAGAAGAACGGCAAAGGGAAGCTCTAGGGCAATCCTATAAAGACTCTCTGAAGAAAGGTCTTTTTGATACTGTGGGAAGTAATTATAAAGTGCACTGCTTGCCTGATAGTCAAGGTAGTCCTCATAAACATGGTTATAGGCGGAGTATTTTGCCTCGCAGGAAGGATTGCGGGATATCTTTCCGTCGCTAAGAAGGAACATTGGGACTTCCTGAAAGTCGTTCTTCCTCCTTGTATCCTTATAAGCAGCGGAGATCTCCTTGTAGTCGTTCTCCGAAAGGTTTGTCTGACAATAGGAAAGGAAGGTTGAAATAGACGCTTCGTAGCTTTTCCTCTTCCCATAGTCCGTTATTTCTTCGTTATCCTTGTAATAAGAAACAATGTCCATCTCCTTTCCATTGAAAATCCCGTAAATTCCGCTCTGCCTTCTATGGTTTTCCACTCTCTCCTCCCTTTTTTGGTAGGAAGGAGTCCTCTGGGCAAGGGAGCGGAACGAAAAAAAGAAAATCCTGCAAAGGGCGGCGAGAAGGAACAGATCAATGATCCGTGCCCTGACTTTTTTCGTCCTATCCGCTTTATGGTACTTGATGTTTACTTTTACTTCCTCTTTACCGATAACGTCTTTTACTTTGTCATCCATTATTTCTGTTTACTCCTTGGAAGCTTTTCGTATTCATCGTTCCCTATCCTCACCCTTGCAGAGAGATAATCGGAAAGAGACCGTCCAAATCCATTGCACAAAAGATAGACAAGGGAGACAAGATCAAGCCCAAGTCCGGCAAGGGAGAAGGAAAGAAGCTGGTAGAAGGAGAAAAGTTCGGTGAACGAGACATAGAAGCAGGGAATAAAGAGAAGGCAGGGAAGGGAGAAAAGCAGAGACAGAAGGAAAAGACAGCCAAGCTTAAGAGAAGAAGGAGGAAGGAATCCATATCTATTCACCCGCACGCACTTCCTTGCCCTATTTCCTAATGTCTTTCTCTTCCGGTTAAAAAGAGGAACAAAGAGGAAGAGAATCAGGCAGGAAAGGAAATACGAAACAAAAGAAGAAACAACGACAGAAAGAGTGAAACTCTGTTTTCCTTTCTTCCTTTTTCCGTCGGCAAGACGGAAGGCAGAAAAGAATTCCCCTTGATTTTCTTCCTTTTCCCTGTCCTTGAGCCTGTTTCCGTACCTAAGGGCAAAAAAGCTGTTCTTAAAGTAGGTCAGATCATTCTTCCCCTGGCTCGTCCTTTCATCCTTATCGTCAAGAAGAGGGGAAAACTCCTCTTGATATTTCTGTTTCCTCACCCTCTCCTTCCCATCACTTTCGAAAAAGATATTCGTACTGGTATGGGCATAGACATCCCTAAGATAGTTCCTGTCCTTGCCTTTCCTATCCAAATAATAACGCTTGAAGTAATCATTCTCTCCGCTGCCGTCAAGCTGGCCAAGAAGGAACAAGGTGGAGGAGTACTCCCTGATAGAAGAAAGATCGCTATTCTTCCTCTCCGGCTTCTTCGAAAGAAGAGCAGAGGAAAAAAGAAGATTCCTTTTCTCTTCCTGCCCTTCTTCTTCGATTCTTGCCGCCTCTTTCACGGCAGGAAAAGTCTTGCTGATTGGATAACAGGCAAGAGAAAAGAGTACAAGGGAGAGAATAAAGCACAGAAAGAAGTCGGCCAGAAAAAGAAGGACTCTTTTTCCGTTTCCGACCGGAGATACAGAAATATAGGTTATCTTATTTGGTTCCATTTAAAGCCTTTTTAGATAGTCGCCAATCTCGGCATAGTCATCCACCCAGATGACAATCAAGTCAAACGTGAAAAAATAACTGGTCAGATTCCGGAAAACACTCGTGGAATATTCCTTTTCCTTCTTCAGGAAGATGAAGTTGAATTTCAAATAGTTCTTCGCTAGTTCCAATATACGCTTCCTGTCCGGATCGGTCAGAGATATACCGATAAACAGACAGGCATGGAACTTAAAGTCGTGAAGCTGCTTAGCAATATTCCACGAATAAGGATTGTTATAAAGATAATAGTAGTCCGACTCCGTAAAGACCAGAGAGTCGGTAAACCGCTTCTCTTTGCTCTTCCCATAGGGAAGAAGTCCGTGGACATGATAGATGTCCACCTGCGCATTCTTGTCCACAAACGAATTTTCATCATAGACAACCGTATAGCGGATATCCTTCTTCTTAAGAAGATACTCCAGGTTCGTATCGTAGTTATAGGTAATCACCGTCGTATGAGTGTGGCTAGAGAGATACTCGAAACAATGGTAGAGAGACGACTGCTCATTGTCGAACGTCTCTTCCTTATCGTAGGAATAAAGTTCATCGTCAAGACACTGATAAAAATCAAATCCTGACGTCTTCCTGATCATCGGAGAAGTGAACAATTCCTCGCCGACATAATGATGGATCTGGTCGGCATACCGGGTATCGTCCTGATAGAAGGTGGAATTAAGGGAATCCCTAAGCCGCATCCAGCTCTTTCCGCCATAGTCCTCGTTGATGCCGGCACCAATGACAAGATCAACATTCAGAGAGGAAGTATAGAGCTTCCTCAGATAAAGAATAAACGAAGTCGCATCGCTGTTCTTCCCTTTAAAGCTCTTATCGGAATCAAGATGGTAAAGGATGTCATCGGTAATGGATTCCTTGTTCTGCCGGAAACGGAGAGAGACCTTCTCCCCTTCCCTATAACCAATGGCAAAAAACTCTCTTCCATCAAAATAGATATTCCTAGAAGCCTCCGGTTCATAAAAATCGTTGCCGCGGACAGAGGAGACCTTGATGATGTTCCTATTGCCCATGACATCCCTCTTCCTATAATTAAAGCGGGCGGTCGATTCATAAATGTGAATCACGTACTTATGAAGATGGTTCTTCTTGGAATAGACAATCGCCTTAAAATTACAGGTCGGATCAAAAGAGAAACCAAAAGACCGAAGAATGACATGATCGGAAGGGACATTAGTGTAATAAAAAAGAAAGAGGGCAAGAAGCAACCCTTTTTTCTGGAAAATATAACTATCCCGTTCCTGTTTATCCATAATCCACCTAACGATTACTATACCATAAAGCAGATGAAATTCCCTTTCAGACAGACAAAAAGGGACTATGGAAACCCATAGCCCCATTTGTTTTTCAGCAGTTACGGACGGAAACTAGTCGATGATCTCAGTGACAGTGCCTGCACCGACAGTGTGGCCGCCTTCACGGATAGAGAACTTCGTGTTGTTTTCGATAGCGATAGGATGGATAAGCTCGACGGTTAACTCAACGTTATCGCCAGGCCTGACCATCTGGACATCGGCCGGAAGAGTGACGGTTCCGGTGACATCAGTAGTACGGAAGTAGAACTGAGGACGATAGTTATTGGTGAAAGCAGTATGACGTCCGCCTTCTTCTTTCTTTAAGACGTAAACCTTGCCTTTGAACTTCTTGTGAGGAGTGACGGTGCCAGGTTTGCAGATGACCTGACCACGGACAACCTGATCACGATCGACACCACGGAGCAGAGCACCGATGTTGTCGCCGGCCTCGGCGAAGTCAAGGATCTTACGGAACCTCTCGAGAGAGGTGACAACGGCCTTACGGGTATCTAAGATACCGACGATTTCGACTTCATCGTTCGGCTTTAACCTACCACGCTCGACACGGCCGGTAGCGACAGTGCCACGGCCAGTGATGGTCCTGACGTCTTCGACAGCCCTAAGGAACGGCTTTTCATTGTCACGGACAGGAAGCGGGATGTACTTGTCGCAGGCATCCATTAACTGCCTGATGGACTCTTCAGCCTTAGGATCGCCATTTAAAGCCTGTAAGGCAGAGCCACGGATGACCGGGACTTCATCTCCCGGATATCCATACTTGGAAAGGAGTTCACGGACATCCATTTCGACTAAGTCGATTAATTCCGGATCATCGACCTGATCGCACTTGTTAAGGAAGACAACGATGTAAGGAACACCGACCTGACGGGCAAGTAAGACATGCTCACGGGTCTGCGGCCTAACACCATCAGTAGCAGCAACAACAAGGATAGCGCCATCCATCTGGGCGGCACCAGTGATCCTGTTCTTGATGTAGTCGGCATGGCCAGGGCAGTCGACGTGGGTGTAGTGACGGGTTTCCGTATCGTATTCGACGTGAGCAGCATTGATGGTGACACCACGGGCCTTCTCCTCCGGTGCGGCATCAATCTGATCATAGTTAAGAGCTTTCGATAAGCCCTTCTTGGCAAGGACGTGAGTGATAGCGGCGGTTAAGGTCGTCTTGCCGTGGTCGACGTGGCCGATCGTGCCGATGTTAACGTTCGGACGGGAACGGTCGAACTTCTGTTTAGCTTCAGCCATTATTTTTTTCCTCCAAATGATTCGTAATGACTATACACTTTTGCAACTTTATTTTCAAGAACGCAGAGTGATTAACTGCGTTTCTTGATGATTTCGTCCTGGACAGAACGGGGAACCTGCTGATAGTGGTCAAAGGTCATCGTATAGATACCACGTCCCTGAGTCCTGGAACGAAGGTCGGAAATGTAGCCGAACCTGTTAGCAAGAGGGATGTAGGCAGTGATGACCTGGGCATTGGCCTTCTGGACCATGCCTTCGACCTGGCCACGGCGGGAAGCAACATCGCCCATGACCGTGCCGACATAGTCAAGCGGAGTGGTGATATCGGCTTTGACAATCGGTTCAAGGATGACCGGAGAGCACTTCTGTGCTGCTACACGGAGAGCCTGGGCGGAAGCAAGCTTATAAGCGGCTTCGCTGGAATCGACATCATGATAAGAACCATCGAACAAGGTGGCCTTGACATCAATGACCGGATAACCGGCAACCCTGCCTTTTTCAAAGGCTTCACGGAGGCCGTCGATAGACGGCTTGATGAATTCCTTAGGAATGGCGCCGCCGGTGATGGCTTCATCGATTTCGATACCCTTTCCAGGGTTCGGTTCCATCTTGAAGACGACATGACCATACTGACCATGGCCGCCGGACTGCTTGATGTACTTACCTTCGCAGTTTGCGGTTCCGGTGATGGTTTCACGATAGGCGACCTGAGGAGCGCCGACACGGGTTTCAATGCCGAAGTCATTCTTCAGACGGGTGACGTTGACATCGAGCTGAAGTTCGCCGACGCCGGCAATAATGCCCTGTCCGGTTTCGCTATCGGTATAGTAATGGAAAGTAGGATCCTCTTCAGTAAACTTAATTAAGGTAGCGGACCTCTTGTCCTGATCAGCACGTTTGACCGGCTCGATAGCCTCGGAGATAACCGGTTCAGCGAACTGAATGGCTTCGAGAGAGACCTGAGGATCATTCTCGCCGACAAGAGTATCACCTGTACGGGTGTTGGCAAAGCCGACAGCGGCGGCGATTTCACCTGCACGGGCCTGGGTGATGTTCTCGTGGGAATCAGCATTGACTAGTTCCAGACGGGAGACACGTTCCTTAGTTCCCTTACGGACGTTATAGACATAAGAACCGGATTTGACGGTTCCGGAATAGACACGGAAGAAGCAAAGGGTTCCGAACTGGTCGGTCGTGAGCTTGAAGGCAAGAGCGACAAACGGTCCGTTCGGATCAGGGTTGAACTTGACTTCGTTGCCCTGCTTATCGGTAGCAACCGGGGCCGGAACGTCAAGAGGGGAAGGTAGATAGTCACGGACGGCATCAAGAACATATTGGACACCCTTGTTCTTATAAGCGGAACCAGGCCTGCAGGGGAAAATCTGACGGGCGATAGTTTCCTTACGGATGGCAGCCTTGATTTCTTCGACCGTCGGTTCTTCTTCCCTTAAGACCTTATCCCTGATGGCATCGTCGTAGTTGGCAAGCTCTTCAATCAAAGTCTGACGATAGAGTTTAGCCTTCTCGACATCTTCGGCATATTCGGCAGGAACCTGATCAAGAGGAACAACGTTCGGTTTCCTCGTCTCGCTCTTCTTCGGATCAAGATCCCAGAGCCAGGCCTTCCTTTCGACAAGGTCGATTAAGCCAAGCAGACGGGTTTCCAGACCGACAGGGTAGGCGATGGCGACACCGTTTGCGCCGACACGCTCCTTGACCGAGGCAACAGACCTTTCATAGTCAGCACCAGTGGCATCAAGCTTATTGACGAAAACGATACGCGGAACATCATACTTATCGGCCTGACGCCAGACGGTTTCCGTCTGAGGTTCAACGCCGTTCTTTCCGTCAAGGACGCAGACAGCGCCGTCAAGAACACGGAGAGAACGTTCAACCTCGGCCGTAAAGTCGACATGGCCAGGAGTGTCGATTAAGTTGATACGATAGCCTTTCCAGATGCAGGTCGTCGCAGCGGAGTAAATCGTGATACCACGCTTCTGTTCCTGCTCATTGAAGTCCATGGCGGAAGCACCATCATGGGTTTCGCCAATCTTGTGGGTTTTTCCTGTGAAGAAGAGAATACGTTCACTTGTCGTCGTCTTACCGGCATCGATATGGGCCCTGATGCCGATGTTACGGACATGGTCGAGGGGGACCGCTTCGTATACGGATACCCTCGCCTGATCGTTATCCATTGCCATTGTGGATGATTTTCCTTTTCTACTGGGTTAGCCCTAACGGGTTACCAGCGATAGTGGGCATAAGCCTTGTTGGCTTCTGCCGTCTTGTGCCTGTCTTCCTTACGTTTGACTGCACCACCGGTACCATTGGCGGCATCGATGATTTCGCCGGCTAACTTATCCCTCATCGTCTTCTCCGAACGGAGACGGGCGAAAGTGACAAGCCAGCGGAGTCCTAAGGTGACACGGCGTTCCTGAGAGACTTCGACCGGAACCTGATAGTTCGAAGCACCGACACGGCGGGCCTTAAGTTCGACTTCAGGCCTGATGTTGCCTAAGGCAATCTCGAAGACATCCATGGCCGGCTTGCCGGTCTTTGCTTCGACCTTCTTGAAGGCGCCGTAAAGGATTTCCTGGGCAACGCCTTTCTTTCCATCAATCCTGATACGATTGATCAGACGAGTGACGAGCTTGCTCTGATAAATCGGATCCGGTAAGACATCACGTTTTTCAACAGAACCGTTTTTTCTTGGCATGGTTGATAATTCTCCTTACTTCTACTTCTTCTCAATGCTTCCGTCTTTCTTCGTGCCGTATAAGGAACGACCCTGTTTACGGTTCTCGACGCCGAAGCATTCCCTAGCGCCACGGACAATATGATAACGGACACCAGGTAAATCGCGGACACGTCCGCCACGGATTAAAACGACCTTGTGCTCCTGAAGGTTATGACCTTCGCCGCCGATATAGGCAGTGACCTCATAGCCGTTGGATAACCGGACACGGGCATACTTACGGGATGCAGAGTTCGGTTTCTTCGGAGTCATGGTGCCGACACGGGTGCAGACACCTTTCTTCTGCGGAGAAGGGATATCCCGCTCCGTCTTGTTGAGAGAATCCCAACGTTTTCCAAGAGCCGGAGCCTTAGATTTGTAAACAGGCTGTTTACGCTCTTGACGAACCAACTGATTAATAGTAGGCATTTCTTTCCTCCCGGATTTTAATAAATCTTCCCTATTATTCTTGTCCTCATACCCGGGCGTTTCCAGCTCTCCCCATAAAAAGAGCGGGCCAAGCCCGAACATGCTAACGTAGGAAATTATAGTGGATGGGATTTCACTTGTCAAAGCTTTTTCAAAGAATTTTAAACGCCCGGGCTTGTGGCACATAATCGCATCCACGATTCCGGGCGTTTATAAGAAAAGCCCGGCCAGAGCCTGACCGGGCATAGAAAGTTAGTTTCTGTTCCGCAGAGAGGCAGAGGCAATGATGATAAGAAGGCGGAGGAAGATCCAGATGAAGTCCACATAAAGCTGATAGGCGCAATAGATGGACCTGTTCTTCACATTGGTAAATCCTTTGCTTTCGGCAAGGCGTTTTACGTTAGCCCTGTCAATGGCAGTCACAATCAGCCTTAAGAAGAGGCAGCCCCTTTCGATTCCCCAGTAGAGCGAGCCAAGATTAAGGAAAATATTGACCAGGGAGAGAATAAGAAGAGACCTTCCTGCCGTCCTGACAAAAACGAGAAGCCTTGGAATATGCTTAGACACATGGTCGGCAATGATGCCAAATAAAAGAAAGAGTGCGGCGGTAGACAGAAAGGCGAGAGAAAGCACCCAGATATAGGAAGTAGGGGTCTCAACTGCCAGCATGACGGAAAGGAAGACAGAGCCGAGCAAGGTGCCCATGGATATGGCATAGGCTAAATATCCGGTAAGCCTCAGGCCCATTCTCTTTGAGAAGGCGTTAAAGGCGATAATCAGCCCTGATGGTATCCTGACAAGAAGAGAGAGGATGAGACAGGCTGTCCTGGCAGTAGAAACTTCGTCCGTCCTTCCTAAGGAGAGCCAGTAGGCGAAGATATCCGAAAGGGCGATTGCCACTACGCCAGTCACGCCAATGCCAAGGGAAAGCCATTTGAGGACCTTGCCCATGGAAAAGGCAGCCTTTTTTTCCTTTATCTGTCCGCTTGCGGATTCATAGACAACATTGGGATTGTTTGAATTCTGTGGTGAAATCATTATTTGACTCCTTTCCGGCCTAGAACAGGCTAAGCCGCTTAAAAGCAATATACGGACAAAGAAGGATTTTTTCAAGACGTATGAAGTAAACGACCCTTTCCTTATAAAAGAGGATATGGGCAGGACTGAGGGAAAACGGATGCAAACGTTTTCACTCTTTCCTATTGTCATCGACTTTGTTTTCTACCCTTGATTTCCGCAATCCGGTTTCTATAATATCATTTGTCTCACAGTGTGAGGTATTTATGGAAGAAATAACCGAAAAACAGTTGTTTGACCAGGTGCGGAAGACGGCCGCCCACATCGCCAGGCTTTCCCGCTATCACAACGGACATGCACCGGTAAAGGGAGAACAGGCCTTTCTGTTCTATCTTTACCGACACGGAAAGACGAAGTCCGGGAATCTTGCCCCCTTCCTTCGGGCGGGGACAGGACGCGTAGCCAATATCGCCAGATCGTTAGAAAGAAAAGGCTATATCACCCATAGGAAGGGGGAGGAGGATGCCCGTGTCACCTATTTCTCTCTGACAGAAAAGGGAGAAGAAAAAGCCGCCCATATTGCAAGCGAGTGGAACAGACTGATTTCCAGGCTTGCCAGGAGATGGGGAAGAGAGAAGTTCAGGCTCTATCTCCAAAGGACGGAAGAAATGGCGGATAGGATTACGGAAAGGAGAAAAAAACAGGCATGATCAGATTAAGGAAATACCTGAAGAAACGGGACTGGCTCTTTATCCTAGTCATTGTCGGACTGACAATTCTACAGGTCTATCTGACAAGGACGAGGAGGGATTCAATCGAGACCATCACCAAGCAGATCAATTATCTAAACTACCACCAGAATCCAAAGTCCTTTTTTGATGCCTTCGGAAGGGGAGTCCTTTATCATCCGGATACCTTCTCCTGGCCAGGCTTATTGCAGCAGGCTTCCGGAAAACTTCCGGAGGCACAGCTGACTAGGTTAAAGAACATTGCCAATATCACACAGGGCGACCTCTGGTATTCCGCAGGAAGGATGATTCTTATCGCCTTAGGCCTAGTCGTCACCCAGATTGTCATCTCTTTCTTTGCCAGCGATATCTCTTCCAGACTTGCCACCAGAATCCGTACAGAACTGAATAATAAGGTGTCTTCCTTTTCCTTGGCAGAAATCAACCGTTACTCTACGGCTTCTTTGATTACCCGGGCAACAAACGATGTCCAGCAGCTAGAAAGGACCTACCTTCTGAGCCTGCGTAGGTTCTTTGCCTCGCCAATCACTTTGATTTGGGCAGTATGCAAGATTCAGTCCGTTTCCTGGTCCTTGAGGATTCCTACCCTAATCGGAACACTCTGTAGGATTCTCTTCCTCATCGCCATCATGGTCTTCGTCAGGCCGAAGTTCAGAATCACCCAAAAGCTTCTAGATAAATTAAACGGAATCACCCGGGAGAACCTAAACGGCATCCGGGTCGTCCGTGCCTACAACGGAGAAAAATACCAGGAAGATAAATTCTCTAAGACCAATAAGGAAAGGACAAAGAACCAGTTGATTACAAGCTGTTCCCTGTCGTTAAGGAGTCCTCTTCTTACTTTGGTCAGGAACGGAATCTCTTTAGCCATCTATTGGATAGGTGCCTACGGAATCAATGACGGATCCATTAATTATCCGCAGATCCTCTCTAGGATGATGCTCTCTACCCAGGTTATCATGTCTTTTAGGAGGCTGCTCTTTAGGTTCTTTAGGATTCCCCGTGCGAACGTATCCGCAAAGCGTATCAATGAAGTCCTTGATACAAAAGACTCCATTGCCGATCCAAAAGAGGAAAAGCCGCTTTTGTCCGATGGAGAGCTTCAGTTCAAGGATGTTTCCTTCCGTTATCCTGATGCCTCGGCTAATAGGCTGGAACATATTTCTTTTGATGTAAAGAAGGGAGAGACTCTCGCTATCATCGGCAGGACAGGTAGCGGAAAGTCAACAATCGCCAACCTAATTAGCAGAATTTATGATGCCAGCGAAGGTGAAGTTCTTGTCGATGGAGTCAATGTCAAAGATCTGAAACAGAACACCTTGCATTCCTTAATCGGATTTGTTCCGCAGAAAGGGTTACTCTTCTCCGGGACAGTGGCGGAAAACATTCGCCTCGGAAACGATTCCCTGACAAAGGAAGAAAGGGAAAAGGCCTGCCAAGTCGCCTGTGCAGATGAGTTCATCCGAAAAAGGAAAAAAGGATACGATTCCTCGATTGCCCAAGGAGGTACAAATGTCTCCGGAGGACAAAGACAGCGTCTATGCATTGCCAGAGCTGTGGCAATCCATCCTCAGTTCTTCGTTTTCGATGATTCCTTCTCTGCCTTAGATTTCAAAACGGATGCCCTCGTCCGGGAAAATCTTTCTAAGGAAGCCAAGAATGCCACCAAGATTATTGTCGCCCAGCGGATAGGAACCATTAGGAATGCTGACCACATCCTGGTTCTCGAAGAAGGAAAGAGGGTTGGCTATGGGACGCATAAAGAGTTACTAAATAACTGCCCATCCTATAAGGCTATTGCCCTATCACAGCTTTCTAAGGAGGAGCTTGGTTTATGAAGAGAATGAACAGGTCGAGCCATGTGAAAAGGAATACAAAGGAGAGCCGTAAGACCTTGGCAAAGCTTGCCCTCTCCTGGAAGAAATATGTCGGATGGAGGATTCTTTCCTTTGTCCTGCTTATCCTCTGCGTTGTCACCGGAATCTATGCTCCGCAGATTCTTTCTAAGCTCACCAACATCATCAACGACGGAACGGTTGGCAAAAACGTCGACAGGGACAAAGTCTTCCGTTATGGAATCACTCTTCTTATCTTCTACCTTGTCACCTTCTTTGCCAACGTCATCTCAACAAGGATCAGGACCGTAATCTCTATGCTCTATACCAAAGACCTGCGGGAACAGATTTCCGTCAAAATCAACAAGATTCCTCTTCGGTACTTCGACTCCCATGCCATCGGGGACATTCTCTCCCGATTGACGAACGACGTGGATAGGATCGGCCAGTCCTTCTCTCAGTCTATTGCCACCATGGTCTATTCTCTCTTCAGGATAGTGGGGGCAAGGATTGCAAGGCTGACGACTCAGTGGGCTAGGGCACTTGTCTGCATCGCCAGGCTTCCGTTAAGGGGAATCTTCCTTGCTTTAATCAGGAAATTTGCAAGTCCTCAGTTCCTTAAACGCCAGAAGGACGTCGGAGAAGTCAATGCCATTGTCGAAGAGAACGATAATGGACAGAGGGTAATCAAGCTCTTCAATGCTGAAAAGAAGAGGAACGATAAATTCGAGAGAGCGAACCGGTCCCTTAAAGAATCAAGGTTCAAGTCCGAACTCTACGGCGGAGTCAGGAGGCCGATTAGGAGTTTTAGGAGCTATGTCTGCTATGCCCTTGTCTGCCTCTTAGGCGGCCTGTTCAGGAGCAAGAACAGGTTCAACGTCACCAGGGGGACCATCACTGCCTTCTTAATGTACGTTAATCTCTTCCAAAGCCCGCTTACCCAGATTGCCCAGTCAAGGAACTCCCTCCAAGGGGCAGTGGCAAGCGGAAAACGGGTCTTCGACTTCCTTGAAGCTAGTGAGAGGGAAGACGAGGAAAAGAAAGAATACCTCTTTTGCAAAGACGGCAAAGAGGAAGTAAAAGGTGCAGTAGAATTCGACAATGTCTGCTTTGGATACGACGAAGGAAAGGAAATCATCCACGGCTTCTCGGCAAAGATTAATCCAGGGAGGAAGGTGGCCATCGTCGGCCCTACGGGAGCAGGAAAGACAACTATGGTTAACCTGCTTGAACGGTTCTATGAAGTCAATTCCGGAGCCATTAAAATCGACGGAGTAGACATAAAGAAAAGGAAGAGAGAGGAAGTCCATTCTCTTTTCGCAATGGTCTTACAGGACACCTGGGTATTCGAGGGAACAATCAGAGAAAACTTGGTCTACAACAATAGGAATGTCACGGACGGAGATATCCAAAATGCAATCCATGATGCCCATCTGACTCATTTTGTCCGTTCCCTTCCAGGCGGACTGGGTTACGAGATTAAGGCGGACAGTGCCATTTCCGGAGGCCAGAAGCAGCTGATCACCATCGCACGTGCCAGGCTGAAGAAAGCCCCCCTTCTTATTCTCGATGAAGCAACCAGCAATGTCGACACCAGAACCGAGGAAAAGATCCAGGAGGCGATGGACCGTCTAAGCAAGGGAAAGACTTCGTTTGTCATTGCCCACCGGCTTAGCACCATCAAGAATGCAGACCTCATCCTTGTCAGGAAAGACGGAAACATCGTGGAGCAGGGAACACATGAATCGCTTCTGAAGCAGAACGGATTCTATGCCTCTCTCTATAATGCCCAGTTCGCTCTCGCCGGTGATAGCGGAATCAGTTGATTTTAAAGGAAAGCCCTTCAGTGCGGAAAAGCGCTGAAGGGTTTCTTTTTGGAATGAGATAAGGCAAGGACAGAGCACGTTTCAAAGCAGGGCTGTTGCTCACCACTATGTATGCGTGCCCCCATCTCCCGTTTCGGATTTAATCCGCCAAACTTAGAACGGTTCTTCTGATAAAACTAAGCTTCCATCCTCTTCGAAAAGAAAATAGATACTATCATTATCATTCGTTGCGGTAAGATATTTTTTATTTTCCCCGCCTGTATCAGATCTATCAATCAAAGCATAGGAAAAGAAATTAACACTCGAGCATTTAGTAGTAGAAATCTTGTCTTTAAATCCGGAAAAGTCAATCTGAAAATGACCGAACGTATTGAAAATCACATATCGAACATCCTGAGAAGGAAAAGAAATATCAAACGAATAAAAGGAATCATAATCAAAAGCAGGAAGAGCAAGAATATCATAACCGACCGTCGTGCGCTTTTTGTTATCTTTATCCTGGAGATTGAAATCAGCATGAAGGATGATTCGCTTTCCGCGGAGCTTTGGGTAATCCTCGTCAAAACTAGTTCCATAAATAAAATCGGCCATTGTTTCCGGAAGTGATTCAGATTGGCTTGCCTTGATTCTTGTCCGGCCAAAATACCCATGGTTAACACCAATGATTTCATGATCACGTTCGCTTATTTTCTCCATAAAGGCATTGTCTTTGGTTAGCCAATCACTCTTATATGCCTTCCCATATTCATCATTAAGATAGAAATTGTAGCAGGCACTATTACTTCCTAATTCATTTCCTTTTCCACATCCTGTCACTATGAGCAATGTTAGAACTAAAGAAAATATTTTTCTCATTCCGGTTCCTCCTAGACTAAACAATGTAGTAATCTACATAGTCCCTGTTTTCCGAATATTCGAATATAATCTGAATGGAATTAAACCTGAGGTTTTGACTATACGGAAAACTAACTGGTTCTTGATAATCGTTCTTATTTTCATCCAGCATTCGGATTCCTAGGTCCAACTCTACTTTCGAGGCATTCACATTTCGTAGTAATGAGAGATTAATACTGACAGATTCTTTATAGTGGTAGCTTAGATAATAAGAGTCTCTGCTCGGATATTCATATTTATTCACCTGATAATCAGCATCATTGTATTTTGGAAGTTTTTTATAGGTAAGATAAGAATTACTGATTCCTGTCTGATATGGGAAATATTGATAAGAAAGAACTGGGTCGCACGGAATGAGAGAGGCATATTCTTTTTCCGAAAAATCGAAGCCAATCCAAACCGTCAACACAATTTCAGAATATGACAAAACTCTTTGAATCGGACCCTTTTTTGTATCAATCCTAACTGCATTCTTGTCCTTTCCCAAAAGGTCATCCACTTCCTGATTATTATGGTGCTCGAAAACGTTCGGCCCAGCTAATTCCTCTTCCGGATAGAGATTGCTTTCATCCTGGCAATAATTTGTTTGACTTAAACAATCGGAATATTCCGAACCATTGCTACAGGAAGACATAAAGAGAGCACTTAATAATATATAAGAATATAAATGTTTCATTTTTTACACGACCTCCTATACTTTTGTCTTTGGCCCTTCAACCGGTCCGAGGTACTCATAATTATATTTCGTCGATGGAATATAATATTGTTCAACAGATAGATATGCTTGGCTTCCGGCGGAAACAATTTTTGTCGCTTCACTTGAGTCCAGTTGATAATAACTATAATTTTTTCCAGAGATTTCCATGGCTTTTCCTAACACCGGTTCGGTACCCGTCAGAATAATCGGATTCTGATCATTGCTTCCACTATAGAGTTTCAGCTTTAAAGCGTTATATCGAAACCTTTTAAATTTAGCAAGGGGAAGATTCTCATCCCAATACACTTTATAATTTCCATTTTCACATTTCAGAAAAGGATAGGAAGGGCAGAGGCTATAGCGCTCTGCTAACTTTGCAATTCCATCAAAACCAAACTTCGCTTCAAGTGCAGAAAGAAACTGATAAAAGTAATTCAGGGTGTACATATCAGCAGACTTACCTTCATATTGTTCCTTCTCCAAAGCATTAAGCTTATATTGCTTTGAAACGACTAGTGTAAAATCCCACAATTTCTTTTCAGGAATAGTATATCTATCAATTTCATCATTATCATCATCGAAAAGCTGATATAAGAAGCGCTCAATTGATAATTCACATCCATCTCCTGAATTCCCTTTATCGATTTGTTCATCATAGTCCACTACACCTAAGTCATCTTTTGCAGAATTATACAAATAGAAAAACGTGTTTCCCGAAGCATCGTAATTAAAATTGCTCGCAGTATATTTATCGTCACCTATACTAAGATATGTTGCATCCTGCAGTTGATCAGGAAAAGATTTTTGCGCTATTGCAGCCCAAATCGTAGCCCACGCTTCGGCCCAGGCAAGTCTTAAATTATAGTCACGTTTAACAGCATACAAAGATGGCTCGCATTCCATTATTGGAGAATTATCTTGATTAATGTAATGCCTACCACCTTTCGAATGAGAAATATCAAATAGATATTCCAAATGATGTCCGTATTCATGTCCTATAGCATCCCAAGATTCATAGGAAAATCCAGATATATTATTCTCTGAGTCGTTCCCAATATATATTGTTTGATTATTGTACCAATCCCCGGATCCTTCCGTCGGAAAGACCACCTTGCAAGGCTTTATAGAATTGTTTTGCCCTACCAATTCATAGGCATGTTTAGAATAATAATACAGTGCCTGATAAATTTGAACTGCCTGGCCAAAATCAGACCCAAATGAATTGTCACCAAACGGTTCAAAAGAATAGGAAAAATCTTTGGAACTAGTTCCTGTGACAAGCTGGTTAGGAAGAAAAGCATCATAATCCTGCCCTTTTGAATCAGTCACATTAATGAAGGAATTTGAAAGAGAAAGAGACAAAGAATATTCATTATTTGAAATCTCTGTCCACATTGATGAAAGATAGTCTTTTCCTCCACCAACTAAGGAATCGTCTTTAACAAAATTAAAATTGGCTATACCAGAAGAATCTGTAACTTTCCAAAGAGATTTCCCAGACTGAGTCTTAAGATAGACTTTTGCACCTACAAGTGGAAATTCGGTTTTATGACTGTCTTTCCAGGAGAGAGAGCATCGAAAGGTTTTCGCCCTTTGGATAGGCCCGCTTATCGTCCCGCCACCAATTGGGAATCCCCCAATTCCGGAATACAAAGAAGACGGATCAATACCAGAAAGCTTTTTAGCGGAGTCAAGGGAAAGCAAGGAATAATAGACGCTTCCTTTGGCATTTCTATAGAAGTAAACTTTCTTTTCGAAAGAACTTTCACCACTTTTCAATCGGATTATTAGAAATGCATTGTCCTCCAAGACACGTATCTTAACAACAAGATGTTCTTGATTCTGAACTAAGTCGAGAACAACGCAACCGTTTTCCTCAAAAGATGTATCAACGTCACTTGCAATTGAAAAGGTCAAATTAAATGTACTAGAGTTAAAAAAAGGTTCCTTATTGCTAAGTGATAAAATCTTTTCTCCCTTTTTAGAAGAATCCTGGCCACTCTCATTCACTTTTATCAAGTCTTCCGCTCTAGAAAAGGAAAAACCATTGTCAAACGGTTTACAGCAGGCCAGAAGAGGCCTAAACGACAATAGACATAAAACTTTTTTCATAACTATGTTCCCTCGGTTCATGACGAAATTCATACGGACTCACCATCACTATGTTACACCGCCAACCATTTCTCGTTTACTCTGCATAGAAAAAGTTTTCCGCCGAATCCAATGGCCGAAAGATAAAAAAGCCCATAGAAAAGGGCAAAATAGAAACAGCACATTAAATAATGTAAGCGGTTGCTTTATCATCCATAGTCTTGGTCCTATTTGGTTCCGCGCTATAGAACAGTAAAGCAGAACAAAACCGATGAATGAATCATCGGGTGGCTAGCCAGGAGGCTAGCCTTTTTCCTGTCCGGATGTTACGATATCAATATGAAAAGAAGGCATTTCCCGCATTCGGACTTCAAGACGGACACGTATTACCGGAAGAGGCAGTTCCGCGACCGGCTCCTTACGGCAGCCGCGGCCGGGCGCAACACGCTCACGAACTTCATCCGGACCCTCAACAACTGCCTGCAGGCAAGAAGAGAGCGCGGCCAGATCCGGATCAGGGACATCTTCGATGAGGGGTGGGAGTCCTTCAAGAGAGAAAACATGCACAGACTCACCCGGCCCGGAGTCATCGAGAGCGTGGAGAAGGCCCTCGGATGCGGACAGCTGGAGAACGGATACATGGTCGCGGAATGCCCCCGGTGCAGCAACTACGTCCTCGTCCTGTTCACCTGCAAATCGCGGTTCTGCCCCTCGTGCGGAAAAAAATACCGGGACAGGATTTCGGCATCCGTCCGCGAGAAGCTCTACCGGGTCCCCCACAGACAGTTCGTCTTTTCCGTGCCGGAGAGGCTGAGACCATGGTTCCGGAAGCACCGCGGCATGCTCGACGTCCTGTTCTCCTCGGTGTCGGAGACGCTCACCGAGACGGTGCCGGGAGATGCCCCGGCCGCACGGAAGAAAGAGAACTGCAGGCTCGGCTTCGTCTCGTTCCTCCACACCTTCGGGAGAGACCTGAAGTGGCATCCGCACCTCCACGTCCTGGTCGCGGAAGGCTATTCCGCCGGAGGACGGCTCCGGCACATCTCCTACTTCCCCTTCGAGGCGAGGAGAAAGAGATTCATGTACACGCTCCTGTCGTCGATGGAAGGATGGCTGAAGGAGAACGCGCCGGGCGGGGTACGGCCCTTCCGGGCGGACTCGCGCGCGGCGAAGGCGAAGTACGCGAAGGGGTTCTATGTCTGGGGCCCGAGAAGGAAGGCACACCGGAGGACGGACTTCGTCCAGCTTGCGAAGTACGTGGCGCGCTATGCCTCGCACCCTCCGATAAGCGAAGGACGGATCGACGGGTTCGACAGAGGGAAGGGCACCGTGTCCTGGCACTACGACCCACACGAGGACGACAGGCTCGAGGAGGGCAGGAAGCGGGGAAGAGTGTACGTGACCGACACCGTCGCCGCGTTCATCGCCAGACTCATCGTCCACATACCGGACAGCAAGTTCCAGCAGATCCGGTACTACGGGTTCTATTCGAACAGAACGACGGGAAGACCCGTGCACGAGAGAATGTCTTCTGGGCGGGAGGACGCGGAATACCGGCGCTTGCTGCGGTGGGAGAGCATGCTAATGTCCGTCTACGGGTATTCCCCGCTGATCTGCGAATGCGGGACTAGAATGCGGATCAGCCACGGGCTATCATATTTCCCGGGGATGGACTGCAAGGAATGGGGAAAAGAAGGCTGCGGCTGAGGACCGGGAAGGGAAGGGAAGGGGAAACCGTCGAAAGGGAGTGCACGGCATGCCGCGGAAGAGAGAAGATTGACGCGGACGTCGTTTTCGAATGCTGGGAAATGGACGGAGGCCCGTTCCCGGTGTTCGACTGCCCGTTCTGCGATGAGGGAAGGATGGTCCCGAGACAGGTGATCGAGGAGACGGAGGACGGGAGGGAAAAAGAAAAGCACCTCGGCAGACCGAAAAGAAAAAGATAATAGACATAATTACACTATCTTCTGCAATGTAAAAATTTACAAATTCCTAAACAACAAAAAAGAGGCTGCTTGTGTTTTGCAGCCTCTTTTTCATTCAGATTAGAAAGGAAAATCTACCTATTGTCGAGCAGTTCCTTGAAGGACTCGTACTTCAGGCTGGCGCCGCCGACAAGGGCACCGTCAATATCCGGGCAGGCCCTATATTCCTTGACGTTGTTCGGCTTGACGCTTCCTCCGTAAAGAATTAGGACTTTCTGCGAAGCGACCTTGCCAAAAAGAACATTGAGCAAATCACGGATATAGCTGCAGATGTCTTCGGCAATGGCAGAAGAGGCATTCTTGCCTGTTCCGATGCTCCAGACCGGTTCATAGGCAATGACGACATTGTTCCTCTGATCTTTCGTGAGGTTCCTCAGTCCGGTGACAATCTGCTCACGGATGACATCTTTGGTGATTCCCTCATCATACTGCTTGGCGGTTTCGCCGACGCAATAGATGGCATGGAAACCATTGGCGACAAGGGCACGGATCTTCCGGTTGCAATCGAAAGAGGTCTCTCCCTCATAGGCACGTTTCTCACTGTGTCCGATGATGGAATAATCGACGCCGATTTCCTTCAACATCGGAATGGAAACAGAAGAAGTATAGGCACCATGGTCGGCATAATGGCAGTCCTGGGCGGAAACAATGATGCCATGGGCATGTTTACGAATGGAACGGAGAGCAACAAAGCTCGGTGCGATTCCGATCCTGACGCCCTTGTTCTTGGCTTCCTTGGCTAGGCCGTTTTCCTTGACCGAATCGCAGAAGGCAAGCCCCTCGGCAATGGTATTGTTCCTTTTCCAGTTGCCCCTTAGAAATTTCTTGCGCACGATCTTATTATTTATCCTCAATGACATCGATTCCCGGCAGCTTTCCATCGTTCTGAATCAACTCAAGGGAAGCTCCGCCTCCGGTAGAAACATGACTGAACTTATCGTTATAGCCAAACTTCTTTGCGGCAGCGGCAGAGTCACCACCTCCGATGACAGTGAAGGCGCCGTTCTCGGTTGCTTTGGCACAGGCTGCACAGACAGCTTTAGTACCTTCCTGGAAATCCGGATTTTCAAAAACGCCCATAGGTCCGTTCCAGAAAATGGTCTTGGCCTTGGCAATCTCCTCGGCATAGAATTTGCGGGTAAGAGGGCCGACATCGACTCCCTCGTATCCTTCAGGGAAGTCCGTCTCGTTATTGTCAATGTACTTGATGTCTTCGACTTTCTTTTCCGGATTGTCGAAGTCAAATCCTTTGGCAAGGATAGAATCGAGGGAAAGCTTAATCTTGCCGGTATCATAGCACTTACGGGCATATTCAAGCTGATCCTCTTCGCAGATGGAATTTGCGACATTAATATGGAAGACAGCCTTCTTGAAGGTGTATCCCATACCGCCGCCAATGAGAATCCTATCGCATTTCTTAAGCAGCGAATCGATGACCTCAATCTTGGAAGAGACCTTGGCGCCTCCTAAGATGGCAATATACGGACGCTCATCGGCAGTCGGATTGACGCAACGTCCAAGACCCTTGATTTCCTTTTCCCTTAAGAAACCGACGGCAGTCGGTTTGCCCTCAGCCTTAAGTTCGGCAGGAACACCATAGGTAGATGCATGGGCACGATGGGCAGATCCGAAGGCATCCCTGACAAAGGCATCGACATAAGAAGCCCATTCTTTGCTCAAAGCAGGATCGTTCTTCTCTTCGCCGGCTTCATAACGGGTATTCTGGACAAGCAGGACGTCGCCATCCTCTAATCCGTCGATGGCATTCTTGAGTCCTTCGCCATGGGTATCCTTGCAGAAGGAAACCTTGACTGCCTTATTCCTGGCCTTTTCAAGATATTCCTTTAAGGCAGGAAGGACGATAGAAAGATCGTTCTTCTTCCTCTGCTTGTCGATGTCTTCCTGTGTTGCCTTTCCTTTGGCAAGGTCTTTCCATTTGACCTTTCCTAAATGAGACCTTAAGACAACCTTGGCATTCTGCTTAAGCAGTTCGGCAATGGTCGGAATAGCGGCCTGGATACGGTTATCGTCGGTGATTTCGCTTCCCTTGTGAGGGACATTGAAATCGACGCGGACCAAAACCTTCTTACCGGAGACTTTTAAATCCGTAACAACTTTTTTCATTCTGGTTTCCTTCCTTTTCGTTTTGAATAAAGAGGCGGCAGCAAAGCCGCCGCCTCACACAGTGTTTCTTAATGAACGGAGAGACTACTTCTTAAGGATTTCGCCGTAAACCTTGGCAAGACGCCTCATCTGGCAGGTGAAGGAATATTCATTGTCATACCAGGAAGCAACCTTGACAAAGGTATAGTCACCAGCCGGGATGAGCCTAGTTAAGGTAGCATCGAAGATGGAGCCTTCGGTACGTCCTAAGATATCGGAAGAGACGATTTCGTCTTCATTGTATCCTAAGACACCCTTTAATTCGCCATTGGCGGCCTCTTTCTCGGCAGCATTGATTTCTTCGACAGTGGCAGGCTTCTTTAAAAGAAGAGTGCAGTCGCAGATAGAGCCATCGGTGACAGGGACACGGATAGCATTTCCGTTAAGACGGCCGTTGAGTTCGGGGATGACCTTGCCGACAGCCTTGGCAGCACCAGTGGTGGTCGGAACGATGTTGGCGGCACCGGCACGGCTACGACGGACGTTCTTGCCGGCTAAGTCGAGGATACGCTGATCGTTGGTGTAGGCATGGACAGTGGTCCTTGTTCCGCCGATGACACCGAACTTGTCATTTAAGACCTTCCTCATCGGAGCTAAGCAGTTGGTGGTGCAGGAAGCGCCGGAGATGATGGTCTGATCCTTGGTAAGCTTATCGGTATTGACGCCATAGACATAGGTCGGAATATCCTTGGAAGAAGACGGAGCGGAGATGATGACGCCCTTAGCGCCGTTTTCCCTGTGGACATCGCCGTCCTCATGGGATTTCAGACGTCCAGTGCACTCAAGGACGATATCGACGCCATAGTCTTTCCAGTGAAGATCATGGGGATCCTTCTGGCCAAGGACCGGAATCTTATGTCCGGCGAAGATGATGTTAGTCTCATCGTGGGAGATTTCATCTTCATGCCAACGGCGATGGGTGGTGTCATACTTTAATAAGTAAGCTAAAGTGCCGGCATCGACCAAATCGTTGATGGCGACGACTTCGAAGATGTCCTTTCCAGCCTCTTCGTTCCTCTCATAGGCACGACGGAAGGCAAGACGACCGATACGACCAAATCCGTTGATAGCTAATTTAATAGACATTTGTGATAATGTCCTCCTTTTTTCGTGATAATTCTACAATGAAGATAGGTGTTTTTAAAGTCTTTTACTTAAATTTTTTACAAAAAAAGCGGTTTCTAAACTTATTTTTTTGTTTTCCTGCTCACTTTCCCTTAGACCATGCTTATTTGCGTGCTCATTTTCCATTTCTTTAAAAAGAAAAAAATCCTTTTTTGGATTTTTGCCTATTTTTTTAAAAAAACAAAAGAAAAAAGCGGATTAACGTCCCGCTTTTTTCATTTCCTGCGTTTGCGTACTTCCTCGGCCTGTCCGCGTAGAGAAGACCTGATATGGACCACCCCGGACTTGGAAATCTGAATTCCATCCTTGTTCAGACTTTCGGCAATTTCCCGATAGTTAGCCTCTTTCCTGCTCCTTCTTTTTTCGATTACGGCTTTCGTCTTTTCCTCAAAAAGGGAGATAGGCTTTACCTTAAGAAGAAGGGTAAGATCATCGATGTCCCGGGCGGCACTTGTCAAAGAGCGGGAGTAGTTTGCACTGTCGCAGATGGATAACCGGTTATTGATATTCCTTTCTTCTTTGCTGATCCGGGCGTTCTCGAAGGCAAACCTGCCTTCGTTCGCCCCAAGATAGGAAAGGAAGACAGAAATCTGATCTGACCGCTTAAGATAAAGAACATGTTTCTCCCGCCGCTTGATGTACTTGAAGTTCCTGCTCTTCTCTTCCTTGAAGGACAGAAGCTTTTTCTTGACGGCAAGGGCATCCCCCTTGTCGGTAAAGGCCCTCTCTAAGTAATAGGAAGTCCGGTTCGAGGAAGGATTGTTCACTGACCCGTTACTTAAAAAACAGCCAATAAGGAAGAAGGGAAAATTCTTTCGGTGAAGACACTCCTTAGGGGCAATCCGCTCGATTCCGTCCTTAAAGATTTCCAGTTCCTCCCTCCTCTCATAGAGGCGTCTGTCACTGACCGAGATCCGATAGACGACCCCTTTTTTAAAGCGGGTCTTCTTCTCGTAGGTAATCTGTGGAGACCTATGAAAGACTTCTTTCAGGGAGGAATAAATCACTTTGCAGACGGAGGCGATTTCCGTTCTCCTCTCTAGGGAAGGATGGTTTCCAATGGAAAAGACCGCCCCGTTCCGGATAAACCCGGAAAGAATGAGCTTCTTCTCCTCTAAAGTATAGGAACCGACACTCAGCTCGTTTTTGACTTGCTGGGTGAATGACACTTCGCCTGCTTCCATAACAGAATTTACCTATTCTCTTCTTTTTCAAAATCCCGGTGGATCCTTGTCGCGGCAAGGGATCCATCACTTACCGCCCTTGTCACCTGCCGGAGAGGGGTGCTGCGGCAGTCACCGACGGCAAACAGGTTCTTTTCCTTTGTCTGCCTTAAATCATCGGTAAGAAGATAGCCTTTTTCATCCATGACTCCCTCTAAATGGACAAAGGAAGTCTGCGGCCTGTCCCCGACAAAAAGGAAAAGGCCGTCGGCCTTAAGGGTCACTTCCTCCCCGGTATTGCTGTTTTTCCTCGTCAGGGAAGAAAAAGAGGTTTCCCCGGAAACGGAAAGCGGCTCATATGGGACATAGAAGGAGGTGTTCTCCAACGACTTAAAACGGTCGACAAGGACAGGCTCCGCCTTCAGCTTTTCATGATGGGAGACTAAGGAGACATGGGAGCAGAGTGAAGAAAGGTAAATAGCTTCCTGGAAGGCGGAATTCCCGCCTCCGATGACAATGACGTCCTTTCCTTTATAGAATGGGCCATCGCAGATGGCGCAGGAGGAAATTCCTCTGCGGCTGAATTTCTCCTCGCCCTTTAGAGGAAAAGGACGCGGCTTAAGGCCGATGGCAAGAATGACGTAGACAAAGTCCTCTTCTCCCTTGACCGTCTTAAGACGGTAGCTTCCGTCTCCGTTTTTTGTCAGGGAAAGAACCTCCTCATACCGGACAGGGATGGAAAAATCGGAAAGCTGATCCTCCCTGACCATGGCAAGCTCGGGGCCTGAGCCCTTACGATAGCCTGGATAATTCTCAATACGGTCGGTCAGATTGACCTTACCCCCGACATTCTCCTTTTCAAAACAGACCGGGGTCCTTCCATAGCGTTTAAGATAAATGGCAGCGGACACTCCGCTGGGTCCAAGGCCGATAACGGCCACTTTGCTTTTATCGATGCTCATTGCTATTTTTTTCCTTTCCGCCATTCTTACCTGCCGAAAGCTCTTCTTCTTTTTTCTTCAGCAGGGACAAATCCCTGTCCGGGCTTTCCTCGTTCTTTGTCAAAGAGTCCCTCTCTTTTTTTCCTACTTCCCTTACCAGCTGGGCATCCTCTTCGATATAGCACGACTTAAACCACTTAAAGGAATCCAGTCTTCCTTTCTTTGCCCTATGGCGGAAAAGATGATTTAGCACAATAAGAAGAAGCCCGACTCCGATATAGATGCCTGCCCTGACAAAGGACTGGTAGGAAGAATGATTCGTCCCAACCGCTGCACCGCTATCGTTTCTCGACCTGATGAACTGAGGATTACGGAGAGGCTCAAGGACGATACGGACGATTCCGTAGATAATAAAATAGGCAAACGATTTATCCCCGTCCACATAGCGTTTTCCTTCCAAGGCATTCAATCCATACTGAAGAAGGAAATAACCGAGAAGGTTCCTCCTTCCTTCGACAAGGAAGAGAGGCGCGGCAAGGGAACCCTGAGGAAGAACCTGGCTGACCGAGGCTGAACCGAGAACCTCTTCCCCATAATAGTACTTTCCCCTAGGCAGGTTTCCGTTCTGCCTGTTATTGGTGATAAAAGAAGGAAGGAAGTCCCATGCCAAGGGAGAGACGGAATGGCCGAAGACTTCCTGATTAAAGAAATTCCCCCACCGTCCTAGCCTCTGGGCAACCAGGATGGTCGGAACGGCCCAGTCCCTGATTTTCAGAATCGATGTGCCTCTTCTTCGGAAGATAGCATAAAGTACACCGGAGATGACCCCAAGCAGGGCTCCTCCCTGAATGGCAAGTCCTCCTTCCCAGATGGCAAAAGGGGCATACCATCTTCCGGCAGTAGGCGCGCAGGTAGGCCAGGTGGCAATGACGTACCAGATTCTAGCCCCGACAATGCCCATAGGGAAGGCAACAAGAAAAACAGAATTAAAGAAATCCCATCCTCGGAAGCCATCCTTCTTAGCATGGTAATTGGAAAGAAAGAGGGCGAGAAGGCCGCCGGCAAGAATGAAGATGGCATAAAACCGGATGATGGGAGTTTTAAAGGGAATACCGGGATAATAACCAAGGAACATCTTATCTTCCTCCGCCATCTTTCAGCCGTTTCTCGGAAATTTCGGCAAGACGACGCTGGAATTCATATCCGGTATCGTACCCGTCATCCTTCAATTTATAGTTCGTCACGGCAGTTTCAATGATTTCGGCGATGTTTCTTGCCGCCGAGACAGGAAGTTTGACAAGGGGGATAGACTCTCCGAGAATCTCATATCTTTCGGTCTTCCTTCCAATCCGTTCCCTTGGGGTATTCTCAGAGAAGGGGACTAGGTTGATGACCCTTTTGATATGTTCCCGCTTGCAGAGGGAGTTGATGCCGAACCTGCGGGAGACATTGATGATTCCTATACCACGGACTTCCCTCCTGCCATAAATAGACTCCGGACAGGTTCCGATTAGCTGTCCCCGGACATCGGCGATATCCACCCGGTCATCGGCGACAAGCCTATGTCCCTTCCGGATCAATTCAAGGGAAACCTCGGATTTACCGACGCCCGAGTGTCCCCTTAGCAGAACACCCACCCCATAAATGGAAAGAAGACAGGCATGCACGGCTGTGCGCGGGGCAAGGGCTTCGGTAAGATAGACATAAAGCTGACTAGCAAGCAGAGACGTGTCAGCAGGGGAAGAAAACAAGGGTGCGTTCTTCTCTTTGGCCGCACGGAGAAGAGGCTCAGGAATAGGGGAATTATGGGTGACGATGATGGCAGGGCATTCCTGGGAACAGATTTGCAAAGAATTATGGTAAATAAAATCAGGATCGGAATCCTTAATCAAAGCCATCTCTTTATTTCCGATAAGGTTGATACGGTTTTTCTGATGGAACTGAAGAAGGCCGAGAAGTTCAAGGCCAGGACGGTCGATTTCCGCAACTGTGACAGGACGGGAAAGGGAATTCCTATCCCCGTTGGCGACTTTAAACCCAAAATGGTTCGACAATTCCAGACTAGTTAGCATAGTGATTCCCCTTATCTATAAGTTACTTCTTCAATTATACACGAAAGAAAGAGAGAACTAATGCTTTAATCACCGGAAAGAGCGGCTTTCCGGTACTTTTCCTTCTCCAGTTCCTTCTTCAGATAATATCCTGTATAGGAAGCTTTGCAATTCCTGATATCCTCGGGGCTGCCTTCGAAGACAAGATTGCCGCCTTTGTCGCCTCCTTCCGGACCGAGGTCGACAAGATAGTCGGCACATTTGATGACATCAAGGTTATGTTCGATGACAACCACGGTATTTCCGGCATCGACCAATCGGTTGAGGACAGAGACAAGCTTTTCGATATCGTAAGGATGAAGGCCGGTTGTCGGTTCATCAAGGATATAGAGGGTAGAACCGTCGCTTGCCTTTTCTAATTCATAGGCGAGTTTGACCCGCTGGGCTTCTCCTCCGGAAAGAGTGGTAGATGGCTGACCTAGTTTCCTGTAGCCAAGTCCGACATCGACTAGAGTCTTTAATTTTCTAGTGATGTTCGCATAAGCAGAAAAGAAGGAAAGAGCCTCCTCGGCACGCCTATCAAGGACATCAGCGATGCTTTTCCCCTTATAGCGGATTTCTAGGACATCATCCGTGTACCGTTTTCCGTGACAGACATCGCAGGTGACATAAACGTCGGGAAGGAAGTTCCTACTGATTCTCTTTACGCCGGCGCCCTGGCAGGCTTCACACCGTCCTCCCTTCCTATTGAAGGAGAACATTGATTTCCCCATCCCCTTTATTCTTGCATCCTGGGTCTGGGCAAAGAGATCACGGATATCATCGAAAACCTTGATATATGTAGCAGGATTGCTTCGCGGTGTTCGTCCGATCGGTTCCTGAGACACATTGATTACTTTGGAAATATACTGTAGATTAAGAATATCATCGCATTGTCCTTTGTCGCACTGATATCCGAGTTTGCTTTTTGCCGTAGTATAAAGTACTTCATCGACAAGGGATGACTTGCCAGACCCGGAAACACCAGTCACGACAGTAAGACAGCCAAGAGGAATCTTGACATCGATATGCTTTAGGTTATGACAATAGGCATTCTTGATTTCCAGACATTTCTTGTAGCTTCTTCTCTTGCAGGGGACCGGAATCCTCTTTCTGCCGGAAAGGAAGTCGCCGGTGAGGGACTCCTTGTCTTCCCTAAGTCCTTTTGGAGAGCCAGTATAAATCACTTCTCCGCCATGGTCACCTGCGCCAAGTCCCCTATCAACGCAATAATCGGCGGCAAGAATAGTATCTTCGTCGTGTTCGACGACAATCAGGGAATTACCAAGGTCACGCCTTTCCTTCCTTGTCTTAATCAGCTTATCGTTGTCCCGCTGATGTAGTCCGATAGAGGGTTCGTCAAGGACATAAAGGACTCCGGTAAGCTTGCTTCCGATCTGAGTGGCAAGACGGATGCGCTGGCTCTCTCCGCCGGAAAGAGTCGCCGCCTCACGGGAAAGAGTGAGATAGTCAAGTCCGACGTCAATCAGGAATTTCAGCCGGTTTTTGATTTCGCTGATGACCCTATCGGCAATACTATGTTCCCTTTCAGTCAAAGTGAGATTCTGGAAGAACTGGTAAATCTTATCTAAGCTCCTTGAACAGAGCTCATGGATGTTCAGTCCGCCGACTTTGATGGAAAGGACTTTTTCATTTAGACGTGCCCCGTTACAGGTCGGACAGATATGTTCAGACATAAAGGAAGCATAGTATTGCTTCCTCCAATCGGACTTCGTGGTCAGATAAAGACGGTCGATTCTTGCCTTCAGTCCTTCCGTCACATTCTTGACAATCTTAGAACCATTAGAGGATTCATAAATATATTGGACAGGCTCCTTCGGGCCATAAATGATGATGTCCTTCTGTCTCTGGGAGAGTCTGTTGAATGGGGTAGACGTGGAAATATGATATTTCTCGAGGACAGCATAGAAGTCGTTCCACTCTATGGTGTCATGATTGTGCTTAGGAAGACAGCCAATCGCTCCGTCATCGATGGACTTAGTCGGATCAGCAATCCTTAACGAAGGATCGGCCTCGATTTTGACGCCAAGTCCGTTGCAGTCAGGGCAGCAGCCGAGCGGATTGTTGAAAGAAAACAGCCGGGGTTCAAGCGGAGGCACGGAAAACCCGCAGATCGGGCAGGACTGATGTTCACTATAAAGAGTTTCTTTTCCGTTGATTTCGGCAACGACATAGCCGTTGGCAAAATCGAGGGCGACACGGAGAGAATTAAAAAGACGATCCTTGTTTTCCTTGTTCAGGATAAGCCGGTCGATGGCAAAAGAAATCGTATGCTTAAGATTCTTGTCCAGGACCGGGATGGTTTCATAGCGGGAAAGAGGGGCATTATCGATTTTTGCCCGGTTGAACCCGGCCGAAAAGAATTTTTCCCTAGTCTGCCTATGAGTGCCTTTTTCGTTCTGGACGACAGGGGCGTAGATGGTAACCTTGCTTCCCTCCGGATTGTCATTGATTGCATTGTAAATCTGTTGAAGGGAGGAAGCCTTAATCGGAATATGATGATGAGGACAATAGGCAACACCGATGCGGGCATAGAGAAGACGGAGATAGTCGTAAATCTCTGTTACGGTTCCGACTGTCGATCTTGGGTTATGACTGGTCGTTTTCTGATCAATCGAGATTGCCGGGGAAAGACCATCGATAGAGTCAACATCGGGCTTAGTGAAATCGCCAAGGAACCTACGGGCATATGAGGAGAGGGACTCAACATATCTTCTCTGCCCTTCGGCAAAAATCGTATCAAAGGCCAGGGTGGATTTGCCAGATCCGGACACACCGGAAAAAACGACAAGTGCATTCTTAGGAATGGTCACATTGACGTTCTTCAGATTGTTTTCTCTTGCACCTTTGACAACAATATAATCCTTATAATTATCTGTCATTAAAAAAGTACCATCCTAAATATATTAGTTTATCAGAAAGAAGAAGGTTTTAAAGTCATTTGCCAAAGACGGAAAGAAGTCCGTCAGGACCGAAGACCTTCCTTTCCCCTTGAATCAAAGGAGAGACGTAATCAAGGTAGCTATCCCGGATATTGTCGCCTGAGGTAGTAAGATAGGAAAGAGGCATCTTCTTAGCCTTATTGGCAACTCTAGAAAGAGGAACATCTACATAGGTAATCCGATAAGGTTTGGAAGAAAGCCGTTTCCTTACTACCCTTTTTCCGCTGGTTCCTAACGTGGCGAAAATATAGGCCCTCTTTCCACATTCATAGGCTTCCTTAATATCGGTGAAGGAAGGAAGGAACGTACCCGCCCGGTTAAGCAAGGAGAGCTCGATTCCTCTTGTCTTCCTGCCCCTATTAGAAAGAAGCGAGGCAAGATAGTCCGCAACCCCTCCATTTTGGATGTTGCCAAAGGAATCCTTGTCCTTTGATGCTAAAATAAGTTTTCCTTCTTTATTCCGGATTCCTTCCGAGACAACGATAAAGCAATGGCCTTTTTCTTTATATCTGGAGATTGCTTTATCAAGAAACGTTTTCAGATCAAAAGCAGATTCGGGAACATAAATAAAATCAGGTGCAAGTCCTTTCTTCTTAGCTAAAAGACTAGAAGCAGCCAGAAACCCAGAGTCACGTCCCCTGGTTTCGAGAATATTAATCCGTCCAGTCTGATAGGAATAGTCATCTTTTTGGATGGCAATAGAGGCGTTGGCAACCCTTTTTGCGGCCGATCCGAACCCGGGACAATGATCGGTAAAGAGCAAATCGTTATCGATAGTCTTAGGGATACCGATGACCTTTAGATTCCTTTTCTTTTCTTTCGCCCTAAGGGAAATCTTATTTGCCGTATCCATCGAATCGTTTCCGCCATTGACGAAGAGATATCCGATCCGATATTTCTCTATCGTTTTCCTGATGTTTTGCCACTCGATGGCATTTAAGTCTTCCGGAAGTTTCACTCTTGCAGAGCCGAAATTTGCCCCCGGAGTGAAAAGAAGGGAGGAGAAGTCACGCTTAAAGATAACGGATTCTAGTTCACCATTTAATAATCCGTTTACTCCAAACCGGGAAACATAGAACTTTCCTCGTTTTGGGTCTTTTCTAAACGTATCAAACAGACCGAGAAAGGAAGAATTGATTACCTGGGTAGGACCGCCGGACTGAAAATAGCAAACATTATTTTTCGCAGTCGTCATAGCTGAATTTTTCCTTTCTTTGCTCTTCCTCCCTCTTTTTCTTCAGTGAATCAAGGGCAAGGTATTTCCTTGTCCGGTTCTTGACGGCAAATAGCCCAAAAACCAAAAGGGTGGCAAATAATCCAAGACTTGTTATCAGCCTGCCAAAACGGAAATACGGCGAAGAATAGGATAGAACATACTTCTGTTTACCTGCTCTGGCGATAAACCCGATGAATCCGCCCTGGGCCTTATAAGCCGTCACTTCTTCCTCTTTGATAGTATCCGTTTCCTCATCTTCTGTCAGGGAGACAAGTTTAAACCCATTCTGAAGCGGAAGATTGAGAACGACAAACTTATCTTTGTCATAGTCGGTTTCAAAAGTCGTCTCATTCTCGTTCCGGGAGACAATCGTCACCTTATTCTTCTTCAGATTGTCTATCGCATCCTGATAGTCTCTGTTGCGGATGATATAGATACTCGGTTTTTTCAGATTGGTCTTGCCTTGGACAATGCCAAGAATCTTATAGACCGGACGGTCGGTGTAATAGCCATGCGCAAGCTGATAAGAGGAATAATAGGGATGGTTAAAGGAAATCCTATGGTCGTCCTTATCAAACAGACGCCACTGGATGTTCTTGTCCGAATTGATGCCGATGTAGCTCCCGCTAAGAGGATCGCTTGGATCAGCCTCCGGTGCAAGCGGGACATAATTTCCGTCATTGTCGGTAAACTGAATCAGAATCTTGGAGTAATAGGGAACACTGGTGGTGTATTTGTTTCCGTTTTCGTCAAGCAAGGTATCAAGGTCATAGACAGTATCGGCGGCAGTGATTCCGTTTGCGGATTCGAAAGGATGTTTCTTTGCATATTCTTCTTCGCAGGAAGTATCCGACGGATTCAGGATACTGCAGGAAGCATAGCTTGTCGATCCGCTTTCGTTTTCCACCCAGTTTGCAGCATAAACAGTCGCCTTCCTCTTGTTGCTTGTCCCGGAATAGAATTCAATCGGCGAGGAGCTTCCGTAGGCGTATTTTCCGCCATAGACAGTCAAAGAAGACTGGAAGGCGCTGGCGTTGCGAATCTGATTCTTTTTATCATTATAGTCGTAGTACTGATAGGAATAAATATCTTTTCCGTTTCCGTATAGTGTTCCACTGATGACACTATTCGTCCCATAAAGCTTCAGGAAGTCTTCATGGGAAATACTGGCAGCACGGAGAAGCGGATATTCGTTGATGTCTTCCGAAAGTCCGAAATATAAGTCATCGTCTTCATCCTTATAACCGAGATTGGTAGCCATCCAGCTTGAGTCAATCACATTATCATATCCAAAGGCAAAGTCGATGAAGTTGAGGTTGACATAGAGAGACTTGTCACAGGACGGGGAAGAAAGGAATTCCTTAAAGGAGGAAGAATAACGGATTCCGATTTCATCCTCTTCTTCCTGTGTAAGATCTAAAACGTTCTTAAATCCATAAGGGATGTCATAGCTGCTGGCTAAATTCTTTCCGTCGTAGGTGAGAAATCTTCCATAAGAATCCTTCCTGCTCTCCTTTTGGACACGCTCGACAATGTAGTACTTAACGCCAAGGAAGGTTTCCCTGTTTTCTCTCCGGTTAGTTAATCCCCTAAGCCAGCTTTGGTAGTTATAGGGTATCCGGCTACGGTCAATGAACTCCTGGGCCCCGAACGGATAGACGGAATGGAAGGAAGAGGTTCCTGAATAGCCAAGATGCCTACTGATATTAGGAGTGTTCCGGTCCTGGAGATCAGAGAAAATCCGGTAATAGTCTTCTCCTCCCTCTTCTTCCTTTAAACGGGAGACAAGTTCGGTGGTAAGAGGGATGTCGGCATTCTGGTTACTGGTGGAAACCCCCTGTCCGTAAATAGTCAGATTGGCCATGACAATCACGTCAAGGGACATCCTTCCTAACGTGACATAGGAATATTGTTTCTTATGGAAGAAGGGACGGGTCACAAGATAGACAAGAATAGTCCAGACAAGACTTCCGAAGATCAGCCACCTCTTATCGTCCCATTGGGTATCGGTGAAGTTTCCCGGTTTCCTATTCACTCCGTAGATGACAAGAAAACAGCAGATAGTCTGAAGGAAGATAGTCCTTACGGCGGCTAAATCCAGATAGGAACGAGGGAGGTCCCGTCTCTTTTCCACTGCCTTTAGGTCAAAGACAATCCTCCAGGAAACAGGAAGGATAAAGTAGCGTGCATATGCAACAGTGAATCCAGAGAAAAGATAGAACCCAATAGGGGTAAAGATCCTAAATAGTGTCCCTGCCCTGCCAAGAAGATAGGAAACTTTCTTCTGTTTAATGGCATCGATGAGGGATACAAAGAACATTAGAAGCATAGGAGTAGTGGCATAAAGCCCAGCCTGGCAATTATCATACCAGCTAACATTCAATAAGTTGGATGAGTAGCAGCTGTCTGACATGAAAAGGAAATTGAAGAGTGGGGTGAGCTGGTTCTGTTCCCTTCCGCTTGGGAAGGTGAACCTAGCCTTCAGCCTTTCTTTCCTTCCGCTCGCATTCTTAATTCCCTCAAGATAAGCATTGTTCTGGGTTCTTGGCCTGCTTTTTGCGACGGCAAGCCCAGGAAGAAGGGTAAAGGCACCAAGGCAGATAGCGATAAGAAAGGAAATCCTTCCGCAGCCGAGAATCGACCAGTTTTCCCTTTCGTTTCTTTCTTTCCTGGTCTGAAAGAAACGGAAAAGGGCATAGAAGAGTCCGCCGACCATGAATACGGCAAAGAAGAAATAGGATGCCCTGGCATTGAGGAAGAAGCCGACAAGGAAGATACGGGGATCCCGCTTTTTGATAATCCGTTCTATTCCAAGGAAGATCAAAGGGAGGAAGGCGACTGAATCAATAAAGTGGAACCAAAGATAACCAAAAGAATAACTCGAGAAACCAAAGGCTAAGGCACCAAGTCTTTTGTTTTTCGGAGAGAAGTTAAATTCCCCAAGGTACCAATAGAAAAGCCTTCCGGCAATGACCATCTTTGGAATGAATTCCAATCCCTGAAGAGTCTGCAGCCATTCTCTAGGAAAGGGGAGGAGAATCAGGAAAAAGGGATCAAAGAGGTAGTAGAAGGAATTTCCTCCGATATTGTCAATTCCTAAAAAAGCGCTTCTATCCCACATGGGGAATACCCCGGTAGAGAAGAAAGAATGCCAGTCATCATAGCCGTTGAAGATAAAATTCCTTTCCTGCCTGGAATAATCTCCGCTTAGAGGAATGGTACAATACTGATTAAATAAGGTATATCCGTAGCAGAGAACGGCGATCAAAGTGAGCCAATAGACAGTCTTCCTTGCCTCGCTTGGCTCCCTAAAGGTCTTTTTTATTCGCAGGAAAAAGGAAACGAATCCTTTTTTTCCTTGCTTTATCAGCGAGGAGGAGAGCTCGGTGGCCTGCCTTTTGAGGCGGCTGATTTTTTTCTGTATGTTTTCTTTCATAGCAATAGTTCTATTTTATACCATCATGGTTTGTTTTCTCACATATTCCTTTCAGCCAAAAGAGGGGAATCGTTTATACTAGAATCATGGAAAAACATTCCCGGACAGAAAAAGCCGTTCACTTCCTGAAATCTCCTTTTTATCTCATCACTCTTTCACTACTTGCCCTTGCCGGCTTTCTTTTCCCCTATCCTTATAATTTCATTCCATCGGTTCTTTTTGGACTTCTTTCGTTTCTTCCCATTCTTCAGAATGATGGAATCTATTATATTGCTTCTTTTATTCTCGTCATTCCTTCCGCGAATAGGCCATTTAGGGCAAGAGATGTTCCCCTGCCTTTAGTGCTATCCATCGGTCTAGTCTTCTTCTCCCTGATTCTGTTCCTCATTGTAAGAAAGGTCAAAAGGCGAACAGGATTCATCTTCTATCTTCTTTTGTCCTTCCTGCTTTTGATTCTCGCCTCCTATATCATCAATGCGATAGAAAGGAACAGAAACTACCGACAATGCTGGTTTTTTATCGTCTTCTTCCTTGCGGAGATCTTTATTTATAGGAGGAGGTGTTCGGCAACCAGTGGGAGAAAAGGGTTTGACTATCTCTCAGAAGTTTCTTCCGTCCTTGCCATTCTTCTCTTTCTAGAAGTCGGTTTTACCCTAAGGACAAAGGAAAAGCACAACGCCTTTTCTCCTTTCGACCTATCCTACGATTCGGGAGATGCCATAGCTAGCTTAATTATCCTTACCCTTCCCTTTCTTGGTTATGGCATCTATAAAAAGAGATGGTACTATTGTGCTTTCGTGCTATTGGACTACTTCACCTTACTTGTCCTTGGAAATACAATCAGTCTTCTTTTCCTGCTTATCGGCTTTATTCCGCTCGTCTTCCTCGCCTTCCACTCCTATAAAGGATATTATCCCTACTTTCTGCTCGTCGGACTTGTTGTCCTGCTTGCCCCGTTCTGTTTCCTGCTTTTCTTCTCCCAGAGATTCTCAGGAAGCTTTTTAAAATCAAGGCAGGCATTCAGGCTTCTCGAAAAAAACAATCCCAATTACAGCCAGATTCAAAGCGGAATTTTTGCCTTTGAGAGTAACTACCTCATTGGAGCATCTCTTTTATCCGTTACCACAGAGTCCGGGTTTTCCATGATACCAAACGGGTACATCCAAATCGGGGTAATCTCCGGCTCCCTTGGCCTTACTTCCTATCTTTTTGCCGACCTCATCAGGTATCTTTCCGCCCGAAAAGGAAAAACAAAGGCAGACCGTTATTTCTTCCTCTTTTTCCTTATCCTACATGATCTGTTAAACTATCTCAGGGATGCAACGACAGACTGGACCATCTTCCTCCTGAGGAGGATTGTCATCAGCACCTTCCAAGGTTCCTGTGAGGAAGGGGAGAGGATCATCCATGACGATTTCAAGGACATCAGAGACGATAACAACGTACAGTTTCCGGCCATTCCCAACTAAAGAAAAAAATTTTTTTAGAAATTGTTGACATCCGATTCTGGATTGAGTATAGTATTAACGCTCTTCTAAGGAAGACCTTAGATAAGCAACAATCAAACAGATAATAAATTCCAACATAAAAATTCCTTTTGCTCTCTCCTCTGGCACATACGTGTCAGGGGAGTTTTCTTTTTCCAAGAAAAAATTGATTGCTTCCAAGGGAAAAGGTAGAATAAAAAGGCTTGGAAAATAATAAAAAGGACAACATCATGAAATTTGATACGCTAGTCAAGGAACTGAAATACAAAGTCCTAAAAGAAGTCGCAAAAGACTACTACGAGGGAGATCTCTGGGAAAAAAGGGTAGACATTCCAAAAAGGATTTCCCCTGGCCCCAAGGCAACAAGGCGTTGCTGTATCTATAAAGAGCGGGCCATCGTTGCCGAACGAATCAAACTCGCACTCGGTGGGGATAAGAACAACCCGAACCTTCTGGAAGTCATCGAATCAGCCTGTGATCAGTGTCCCTTTGGTGGCAGGCAGGTCAGTGACCTCTGCCGTGGCTGCCTAGCCCACCGATGTGAAGAATCCTGTCCGAAAAAGGCCATTAGTTTCGATGAGAATCTGCGTGCCCATATAAATAAGGATAAATGCATCAACTGTGGACTATGTGCAAAGGCATGCCAGTTCGGTGCCATCGTCAACCATCGCCGTCCCTGCGAGGCCGCCTGCAAGATCAATGCCATCCATGCACGGGAAGACGGAATCTCCCAAATCAACTACGATGACTGTACAGAATGCGGCGCCTGCTCTTACGCCTGTCCTTTCGGGGCAATCAGGGATAAATCCTATATCACAAAGTGTATCGACATCCTCAAGAATCCGGAAAACGACGGCCATATCTATGCCGTCATTGCCCCTTCTATTGCGGCTCAGTTTGCCCCTGCCAAACTTGGCCAGGTGCTTACAGGTATCAAAAAGCTCGGTTTCAGCAAAATCTATGAGGCTGCCCTAGGTGCCGACTATGTTGCCTATAACGAATCTAAGGAGCTAAGCGAGGAAGGCTTCGCCATCTCGTCCTGTTGCACAGCTTTTGTCAACTACATCCACAAGGCATTCCCTGAATTAGTCGAAAAGATTTCCAAGAATCTCTCCCCTATGGCGGCAAGGTGCAAAATCATCAAACAGAAGGACCCTAAGGCAAAGACCGTCTTCATCGGGCCCTGCATTGCCAAGAAAAAAGAAAGGTTCAACGAAAGGTCCGCTCCTTATGTCGACAACGTCATCACCTTTGAGGAACTTCAGGCGCTATTCGGAGCACGGAACATCGATGTCGAAAAGGTAGAGGAATCCACAATCGACGATGCCTCCTTCTTCGGCCGTATTTTCGCCCATTCCGGCGGACTTAGCGATGCCGTAAACGAAGCCCTGAAAGAACAGAATTCCTCTTTCGAAGTCAAACCGGTAAAAGCATCCGGTCTTGATCAGTGCAAGAGGAACCTCAGCAACGTCAAAAAAGGAACCTTCCAGGGTAACTTCCTGGAAGGAAGGGCATGTGCAAACGGCTGCATCGGTGGTCCGGGATGTCTGACCCATCAGCTTTCCGACCAGGCAAAGATTGACCGTTACGGCAAGAGGTCGACCCAGCCCTCCATCAAGGCGGCAAGGGAAAGCTGCGGAGCAGCAGACGACATCTCGGGATTTGGAAAATAAGGATCGGCAGTCTTCATGACTGCCTTTTTTAAAAGGAAAGAACCAATGAAACAGGAATATAGTTATGGTGCCGTTGTCTACAAAGAAGAGAAAGGAAAAATCCTTTTTCTGATAGAATATAGGCAGCTAGGCCACATTTCTCTTCCCAAGGGCCACATTGAGAAAGGGGAGACCCCTTACCAATGTGCGCTACGGGAAATCATGGAAGAGACAAATCTTGATGTCAGTCTTTATCCCTCCTTCCAGCATAAGATTTCCTATTCGCCAAAGCCGGGTGTCTGGAAGGACGTCACGTTCTTCCTTGCGAAGGCAAAAACATTTGATCTCATTCCCCAGAAAGAGGAAGTCAGCGAGGCGAAGTGGAGGACACTAGAGGATGCTCTCTCCGTCCTGACTTTCGACAGCGATAAGGAAACACTAAAGGATGCGGCCAATTTCTTAGAGCAACATGAAGAGATCAAAGGAAGCTGTTCACTACAATAGGTCAAGAATCAAGGGTAAGGATACATCGATTGAGAAGAGACTTCGGATAGCACTCTATCACGAAGGATTCCGCTACCGGAAAAACGTTTCCTCCCTTCCTGGACATCCAGACATTGTCCTTACCAAAGAAAAGATTGCTATCTTCTGTGATGGCGACTTCTTTCATGGATATGATGTCACGAGTACCCTAGATAAGATTAAGACAAATCATGACTTCTGGAAAAAGAAGATTAGGAAGAACAGAGTGCGTGACGAAGAGGAGAATGAGAAGCTTGTGGCCCTAGGCTATCTTGTCCTGCGGTTCTGGGAACATGAGATAGACAATCATCTCGAGGAAGTCCTCAACGAAATCGGAATGGCCGCAAGGAAGAGAGAAGAAGAGAAAAAGAAAGGCCGGTCCTTTTCTTAGGACCGGCTCTTTTTTTACCAGATAGTGACACGCTTCTTTAACGGAAGGTACCTCTTGTCCTTTGAAGTGACATTAAAGGTCTTGTACCACTCCGGGAAATTTCTCGGCTGCCTGTTTGCACGTAGCTCACAGGGGGCATGGACATCGGTGACCAGAAGAAGCTGAGTGTATTCATCCTTTGCTTTCCTGCACCAGATTCTGCCCCAGTTTTCGAAGTACCCCTTATAGTCCGGTTTCTTCCTCTTGGACCTTAGTTCAAGAGTAACGCCCCTGCCGCCGTTGTCGGCAATGTTCTCGGAAACGATAAGCTGTCCGTTGACCACTCCTCCATGGAACTTGATTTTATCGAATTCATCAATCCTCTGTTTAGTCAGTTCCTTGAAGGCTGCGAAGTCCTTGTCCGTCCACCAGTTCTTCAGATTTCCTTTTTCGTCGAAGTGGGCACCATTATTGTCAAAGGCGTGGGAAATCTCATGACCGATGACCGCGCCGATTCCGCCAAGGTTCTTGCTCTTGTTCTGCTTAATGGAATAGAAGGGCTTCTGAAGAATGGCGGCGGGGAAGATAATATCGTTGGAGAAAGGATTATAGCAGGCATTGACCCTGTGTCCAGGCCTTGCCCAAAGTGAGCGGTCGACGGGCTTATTGAGCTTGTCGAGTTCATGCTGCGCCTTAAGGGCGGAAAGCTTGCTCCTGGATTCATAAAGACTATCCTCGTCCGAAACCTTCAGCTTCTTGTAGAAAGAGTCGATTTTATCCGGATATCCCCTCTTGATCTCGATAGTGTCAAGCTTCAGAATCGCCTTCTTTTTGGTTGCCGGGGAGAGGAAGGTGTTTTTTGCCCTGCGTCCCTTGTAGGCCTCAATGATATCCTTGACTAAGTTCACGACATCCTTCTTGGCCTCTTCTCCGAAGTAAGTCCGCCCATAATAGACACCGACAGGTTCGGAGAAGGCGGAAGAGGCAAGGGAATAGGCACGTTTCTTCAATGCCGGATCATGTTTGATTCCGACAAGGGTACGATGATAGACGTTGGCAATTTCATAGGCCTTATCCGAAAGATACTTTGCCCCGTTCCTTAAGGCGTTGACATAGGCCCAGTGGATATACTTTTCAAACGTAGTGGCATTGAAGTAGTTCTTAAAACCGTTGATTGCCTTAGGATCATAGACAATGACACTCTCCGGACATTTGTCGCCATAAAGGGATTTTAGGAAGGAGAGGAAATCAAAAGGAAGCAGAAGCTTAGCGACAGAGGCTGTCGTCCTTGGATGGTAGTTGTCGACATAGTCTGCCCACTCAAGCTGAGACTTCACGTTCTGTGCAACAAGGGCATCAAAGGCAAAAGTGTCGTCTAAGAAGGTTTTCTGCCTGTCTTTCGGCCTTTTCAATAAATTAAGAAGATTCTGTGCACAGCTGCGGTAGACGGAAAGCAGCTTCTTTCCTGCCTGGCTGTCTTTTGCATAGTAAGTCGTATCCGGAAGGATGATACTCGGGCCCGTGAGGATAAAAGAGTGCTTGGCCGTGTTCTTCCTATCAACATCCACACCGAAAGAGAAAGGAAGATCCCTTCCGCTCCTAGAAAGGGACTTTGCCTTCCTGTTGAGCTGTTTGATGTCTTTTACGGCAGAAATCTTTTTCAGCAAAGGAAGAAGGGGAGTCCTCCCGTCCTTATTCCGTTTCTTCCGGTCTAACACCTTACGATATAAGGAAATGGCCCCTGTCCTTTCTTTGACCGGGATTTCCTTCTTGCCTGCGACCATCAGGTCGAAGTCTTTCCTTAGTTTTTTCTTCACATTCTCGTCAAGCCTGGCAAACCCGCCGGTGGAGGGACGATCGGAAGGGATTTTTGCCTTCTTCAGCCATTCTCCGTTGACATACTGATAAAGATCATCCTGAATACGTACTTTTTTTGCAGCCATTTTCCGTCTCCTTTCCATCATGAATAGGCAAAAAGAATAACGATATCTTATTTTGTTCTTCTATAAAAAAGTATAACACAGAAAAAAGGAAAGATGGAAAGGCGGGAACAGGAATGAAGTCCGCTGAAATCAGTGGAAAAAAGAGAGAAAAATAATCTCTGCTTTCAGCAAAGGTTTTTCTGGTTTGGATGAAATCCGTTATAGTAATAAAGTAAACGGAAAGGAAAACCATTCCTATGGATAAAGAAAAAAGGATTGCCTTCTTCGATGCTAAGGCAGAAGGATGGGACAGAAACAGTAAGGAAAGAAAAGAGGAGCTTTCTTCTTTGCTGTCTCTTCTCCCCTTAAAGAAAGGCAGGAAAGCCCTTGACGTTGCCTGCGGAACAGGGGTCAGGACTCCTCTTTTAGAGAACATCACGCAGGCAAAAGTAAAAGCGATTGACTTATCTCCAAAAAGGATTGAGAAAGCAAAAGAAAAGTACAAAGAAAAAAAGAACAGGGAGTTTGTCTGCGAGGATTTTCTGGAAGGAAAGGAATCCGGATATGATTTTGTCCTGATCTTTAATGCCTATCCTCACTTCTTAGACGTTAAGAAGTTTGAATCTTCCCTAGCCATGGCAGTAAAAAAAGGCGGATACTTTGCTATCCTTCATGACTTGTCCAGACAGGAGTTAACTAGGCACCATAGGCACTGTCAGGATCTCAGCCGGGAACTAAAACCGGCAAAAGAGGAAGCAAAACCTTTTGAAAAAGACTTTGTAATAGAGAAAACACAGGAAGGAGAGCACCTCTTCCTTATCTTAGGAAAAAGAAAATAATTTCCGCAACTTTGTTTTTTTCTCCTTTTATCGTCCCATATTAAGCAAGAGGGGGAGAAGCTATGGCCTTCTCCTCCTACCATAAAAGGAGAATATGGATGAAAAGAACAAAGAAGTTTGCCGTGCTCTGCTCATTAGCCGTCTTAGGAATGGGGCTGGTCGGAGCAAAAAGGAACGAAGGAAGGCCAAAACAGGAAAGCGTTCCAGATGGAATCACCCTGAAGGGAAACGAATCCATCCACTTAAGCAATCCGAAGTTCGCCAAAAACCCAGATGGAACCTACACAGAAACCGTTCACTACACTCTGCAGCCTTCCGGGATTGTCGGTGCTAAGTTCTACACGACTCTTGCCTGGGTCCAGGGTGAAAACAATAGTTATGACTGGAGTAGCATCGACAACAGCAGAAACGTCGAAGACTATGTCACCTATAAAAGGGACACGACAGCGCAGACAATCTCTTTCACCTGTAAGAAAGAGTTTGGACGGGAAAGGCGTTTCGACAGGGCATTGGAAGATGACACAAGCAAAAACGCAGCCATTTTCATCAACTACTCCCGTAAGCGGATCGAGAAGGCAAGCGTTTCGTTGACGGCGGACAGATTCACTAACGGAAAACCGATCATTGTCAAAATCAACAAAGCCAAGTACTCCATCGGATCCACTGGAGACACGAAAGAAACCGAGAAAATCGAAATCGGCTACAAAGGAACCCCGATTGCCGATTTGCTTGGCGATATCGATGAACCGACTTCGGCAACATCAGTAACATACGATGGCAGAATCTATTCAAGTGCCGCGGAAATCCGGGCAGCCATTGCACCTGTATATGAGCAATATCTAAAAAGCTGTATTTCCTCTTCCAATGCGACTTCCTTCAATAAAGAGACATTCAAAGAGAAAGGAAAATATTCCTACACTCACTTCGGTGCAAGAAATGCCAGGGCGAATTTCATCAACAATTACAATGCCGCAGCAGAGAAGGGAACGGCAGGTTTCTATGTCAAAGTCACTGTCGCGGAAGAAGTAATCTACGATAAGATTATCAAGTTCAGCAACGACAGCGACAGGCTTGATAGCGTCACGGTAGATACGACAAACGTCGTCTTCTAAGCAAAAAGGGATGCCTTGGAACCAAGCCCGGTTCTTTGGCATCCCTTCTTTTACTTTTCATCGTTCCTATAGACAGGACGGCCATCAAAGTCGCTAAGCCAGACAATCTCGCCTTTTCTTCTGGTCGATGGGACATCAATCACCCGCTGATTAGAGGATCCCCGCCATTTCAGTTTGTTCGGGCCAGGATTTTTAGAAGCAACATAGGGGCCGTCCACAAGGACATCAATATACTTCATCCTGGGAAGATCTTTGATATCCTCATAAAGGAAACCAGTATATACCCAGATTGTCTTATCCGGATAGTTTGTCTTTATCCAGGCCATGAGCTTAGTAGCAGACTCACGCGAAGCAGGATAAGTTGCTTCTCCACCAGTAAAGGTGACGCCAGCTATTTCTTTTCGGTCAAGCTGCTCTTTAAGTGCAGAAAAAGTATCCTCTCCCCTAGGGGCCCCGGCATTTGGGTCCCAGGTTTCCGGATTATGACACCCTGGGCAATGGTGTGTGCATCCGGCACACCAAAGAACACAGCGGAGTCCGTCTCCATTAACCTGATTGTTCTTGTCGATCTTAATAAGATTCATCGTCGGTTACCTGCTCTTACGATCTCGGATTTCTGCCCTCTTAGCATCGTTCCTTTTGGTGGAACCAGCGACCTTGGAATAGCCTAAATAGCCACAGACCCGGTTAATGGTCGTAATATCGGTTGAGTGACAGACAGGGCAGACATCCTCATTATCATCCACCGTCGTTCCGCAGTGGTTGCAATAACTCTTTGCAATGTTGACCCCAAAGTAATAGCCAAGTTTCCTGGCACGTTCAATGGCCTGGGAAATATACTTCAGGTTCCTTCCGGTAGTAAACCGGCAGTACTGGATATGTCCTCCGGAAGCAAGATGGAAGTAACGGAATTCGGCATCCTGTTTTTCAAACGGAGTGATATCTTCGCTGACATGCCTATGGAAGGAATTGGTAAAGTAGGCGCGGTCGGAAACATTCTTGATTACGCCGTATTTCTTCTTGAACTGGTTCAGCTGCGTCCCGCAGAGAGACTCAGCCGGAGTGCCATAAATGGCAGCAATATAAGGGATATCCTTTCCATAATGTGTTTTCTTTTCTTCGACATAGTCGGAAATATACTTTAACGTCTTATAGGCAAAACAGTCAGGATTATCCTTCTCCTGATAAAGGGAATGACCATTATAAAGTTCCTGAAGTTCATTCAGGGCTGTAAATCCGAAAGAGAAGGTCGCTTTTCTAACGAGTGGCTCAATATTATCCGTTGGTTTAAGATAACCGAATCCGCCTTGACAGAAGGCGACAGGGTCAAAAGATGCCTTCAGCTTAGAAAGATAATAATAAGTCTTAATATGAAGCTGATTGATCCTATCCAGATAATAGTCAAGGACCTTGAAGAAGTCTTTTCCTTCTACCTGTGCCTTACGGAGAATCATCGGAAGATTAAGCGAAATGGCGCCCCCATTGAACCGTCCGGTGAAAACAGGCCGATCGTTCTCATTAACAGGGGTAAGATTTCCGGACTGATATAAAGGACTAAGATAAGCCCGGCATCCCATCGGCGAAACAATCGAATCAACCCACTGCGGATTTTCCTGTACACGCCGGTTTCCGTCAAGATACCAACGGGAGACGCCGAATTTATGATACTTATGGAAGACTTTTGCGATGGAAGGCTCAACGTGGTTTGCAAGAGCAGAATCGGCAATCTTTTCATCCGGCCTATCTAGGCTAAGCCAATCCGGATACCTAGCCTTGCCCGAACATTCCACTCCAATCTTATAAAGCCAGTTCAGTTTCTTCCCTTCACCATGAAGTTGCTTCGTATAGAGGAAGACAAGTTTAGGGAAAATCGCAGGTCGCTTATGTCCTGGATGTCCTTGACCATGCCTGCGGACTTCCAAGGCGACCTCCCAGACTAAAGTACCAAACCGTGTTTCATCACAGCCACCGGTAAAAGTGGTGAAAGGATAATCGCCGCGGGAGGAAGCGACCGTGTTGAAGGTATGCTCAAAACCCTGGAATCCCTGCTCGAGATCACGTTTCGTCTTGCTCCAGGCAAACTCATCGGCCTTCTTCTCATCGTAGGTGCCGCCGACTTCCTCAGTCAGTGCCTTAAACTCGTCAAGATAACCAAGATAGGATTTCTCGGCATAAGGGGCGAGAACGGAATCGATTTCCGGAACGGTAAATCCTCCATATTGCCTAGATGCGCAGTTCCTCGTGATATCCGAAATCAGATTGCAGGCAGAACGGACATCTTTCGGTTCGTTGTATCCGATGTTCTCCCATTCAAAGCCGCCCTGAAGAACCTTGCCCCTGTCGAAGAGACAGCAGTTATAGGTAAGAAGACGGGAAGAGATATCATGAATGTAGATATACCCCTCGTCATAGGCGATTCTCTCCTCATCAGAAAGGAAGTTCTTCCTATAGATCTGTTTGGAAAAAGCATTATAGGTCAATGTACGGCGGGTGGAGACAAGAGCAGAAGTGGTGTTGGCGTTAGAACGGTCAGCCCTGAAATTGAGCTGATCCACCGTCTTGATTGCTTCATCCATCCTGCGGACAAATTCGGTTTTATAGTTCCGGTAATCCCGGTAGCTTTTCGCGACAACAGGCGAAACCTGGTCAAGGGCGAGCTCGACATAGGTGTGCCTTTTTAGGACAGGTATGTTCTCCAGTCCGGATTTCAGCCTTTCTGACTCGACGATGGAGCGCAGCTTATCCCACTGCCCATCAGAAAAAACGACGTTAACCCGGTCACAGGACTTCGTCACCGCATTTTTAATCTTTGCAAAGTCGTACGGAACAAGACTTTTGTCTTTTTTGATAATCATCATTTTCACTCTCCCCGTAATATCAGCTCGGTCTTTTCAGACGTGTAACCATAGTAGTGTTTTTTCAATTCCAGTTCAATAAGTTTGCATTTGGTTTTCTTTACTTCTGTATACTATTTTTCAATCCTTGACAGAAAAGTGTTTTCATGACGCTCAATAACGCTTTTCTACTCTTCTTCCAGGATTAAAAATGAGTTTTAGTCATACAAAATATTGTGGGTGATAAGAAATGAAGTCAAGTGAAACCAAGAATATGAGCAAAATGTACTGCACCTTAAATATTGGACATTAGATGGGGCTGCTGCAACATAAATGGTCAGGTTCAATGGTCCTTTTTCTAACAGGAACATCGCTGAGCCGCCGGACTCTTCTACTTTTGCCGGACAAATCCATTCATTCTTCGATTGCTTCTTGAGTTCCGCGAAGCTGCGGAACTGTTTTTCGTATTCCTAGAACATCTCCTTTTTCCTCTTGAAGAATAAGTCCTCCGTCTTTCCGTTGTCCAGGCAGTTCTCCTTTTCCATTCTTAGGAATCTGCTGTGCAGCCTGGAAAGCATGTCCGTCACCTGCCTCCACGTATGCTTTATCAAAAACCCCTCCTATTGCACCAGGCAGACGTGATGAGCGAAGGAGCGATCCTTCAGTCATCATTGTCCCGCCTCTTGGTCCAATAAGAGAGGTTCAATACACTTCCAACATCCACCCCAGCCAACTACTGAAGCGGATCAGGATTTTCCAGCAGTTCCTGTTTCCGCCTATCTAAGCAATACGTTTAGGGATTTGTGAAAATGGATTGATCGATAGTCGCCTCGTAAGTGAAGTTCCCTTTTCCATCATGGGCAAACACATCAAGATATATCTTATCGTTAAGGAAGAAGATGTTTTTCACATTGAATTTCTTGAATTCGCCTGTTCCATCCACAGTTCCTGTTAACGGAATGGTAGCTAAGCCGACATAGTCTCCCTCCCAGCTATAAATTCCGACTTTGGCGTTATAGGACCCATCCTGAGTATAAAGCATGTAGATGTAGCTTCCGTCCGTAGTGAGTTGCCTGTTCAAGACGTTTTCCGTATTTCCTTCCTCTTTTTCCGGCTGTTGATTCGGGAAGCTTTTTCCAGTCAGGTTTCCATTCCCGTCGGCAAAATAGAATTTATTGTTATCGAAGAAAACATACTCTTTATGAACATCACTATAGGTTCCATAGATTGCCTTGTCGTCCGTTCCGGTGACTGTCAACTCCGCATCAGAAGTCTTTTCCAAAGTGGCTGGATCGTAGAACGTAATCGTCGATGTTCTCTTGTTGAACACACCTAATTTCCCGTCTTTGGCGAAGATAGTCGTGGCTTTGATCCATTCTGCATCGTCCTGATTTGCGGTTAAATTGAAGACATCCGATTGCTTTTCAATCGTGACACCCGTGTCTGTGACATTAAGCTGTGCAAGGATTGCCGCCTGAGAGCCGCCGTTGACGGCGATCGTGGCATAGACCTTTCCATCCAGGGTGACAGCCGAATCGATGATGCTCTCCTTGTCTTCTCCATTATAGGAAATGGTGATCTTTTTCCCTTCCGTATTCAAAAGCTTGCTCGTGAACTTTGGCTCTTTTTCCTTGTTGGCGGCTTTTCCGATATATCCTCCTAGAGTGGTAGAATCGAAGTGCTTGGCAAAATTAGAGGAAAACATCGGAGTGGAGATGAAGAAACCATCATTCGCAATCTTAGAACACATCAGATAAACATCATCACCGTCCCTTATCAATTGATACGCCCGGCTCTCCCAACTTGTTCCGAATTTCCAATAGTCCCAGTATGCTCCTGGCATCTTTTCATAATCGAAGCAGTATTTCTGGTCTGCAGGGGTGTGGTAGACTTCGTTGCCTTCCCAATCAAAGACAAGGGTTCTGAAATTATAGGTATCATTTTGCTGGGTAGTGACAATAATATAGTCGTCGTTGCCAGCAAGATCATTGACCCGTTCACTATCCTCCAAAGTTCCCCAGCTTTCAAAGTTGCCAATGAAGTCTGCACTCAGCCTATTCCCGTCTCCATCCAGAAGCCATGTTCGGTCTCCGGTATAGACGGCAAATTTTTTCAGCGTCTTATTATACGCAAGGCCTTTGACGGATACATCCCAGGAAAACTTTAGCGTTATCTTTCCGACTTCTTCCAAAGTATCCTTGCTATAAACCGTTAGCTCGTGTGCTGCCGAACCGCTTGTATTCGCTTTAACAAGGCCTAATTTATCATCTCCTAAATCAACGATGCTTCCAAGATTATCCCATATTGCATCATGTTCGGGGATAATAAGGTTACTTCTGACTTCGTTCATTGTGCTGAAGTCGAATTTAACCAGAGCCGCCTTTTTTCCTTCATAAGCACCAATGAAGGAATAAAGGAAGCCATTGTCAATGAAAGAAGAATAAGGGATTTTCAATTCACCGGTAGAGTCTTTATAGAAGCTACTGTTCTTGATGGAATAGAAGGTAGCGTCAGCCATTTTATCTTTCTTGGCTAGTTCATGGTTTTCGAGATAGGAAGGGAAAGAATATTTCGGTTCCTCTCCAAGACTCGTTAAATGGATTTCTCTGAGTGAGATATTTCCTTTATAGTCCCCACGAAGGGTAAGCTCGATTGTATTTTCTCCTTCGACAACATTAATGTTGCGCAGAGATAATTTCTGGAAGGCGTTATTTGCCTTATTTTCATCCGAGTTCTCTACCTTTTTTGTGGCGACATCATTGGAAAGGTTCTTGCTGGCTCCGTTGACTTTAAACGAAACAACCTGGTTTAATATCGAAGCATTTGAAACATAGGCATCATTTTCCTTTTCACAGGAAAGAGCTAAATCAATACTGGCGTCAGCGGTAGTGAAGGTTGCTGATTTGAAGGTGAAGGTAAGTTTTCTGGTTTCTCCATCCTTGGAGGAAAGAACCGCTTCGTTGGTTGCCGTCCCCGGGAAAGAGCCATCTGCGCCTATTTCATAGACGTCAGTGTTCTTCTTCTCAAAGCCTTCCCTGGAAGGGGAACAATCCGCATTTAATGCCTTCTCTGTCTTTATCTTAGTAAGGATCGTTTCAGAAGAAGTGCCGTTTTGGATTTTAACCTTAACAGTGGTATCCGAACCAAAGGTAATCGTTTTATCTGCGTCTTCAATCGTGATCTTATCATTGCCTATACGTCTCTTGTTCCCGCAGGAATATTGGGCAGTGACTTCCAAAGAGGATAAATCCGCATCGGAAAGCTTCTCTCCATCCTCTACAGTAAAGCTTCCATCGATGGCAGAGTAGGAAAGAACTTCTCCTTCGTTATAATCTTTTTCTTCGACAACGGTTATAGGGAAGCTTCCTTTGACATTTGGATTGTTTTTAAGGAAGACCACACCTTCCGTTGTTCCGGCTTTTAGTGCCTCGGTAGAGGCAGTGATAGTAGAGGCATCCACAGAGCAGGATGAACCATCATTATTGACACCTTCGATCTTTATTCCGGTGATGTCAAGCTTTTCACCCTCTTTGTAATAGATAAGGAAAGGATTCTCAAGGATCTTTATGGAACTTAAGGCCACCTTGGCCAAGGCGACAGAAAAATCAAACGTCTTTCCCTTATAAGAAAATTTAATTGTTCCGCCGTTTTTGACGAAATCATCAGGAACTTCCCTGGTCACCTGGTCGCCATATAAACGTTCTTCAACTGCTTCATCACCCTGTTTATACTGAGCATAGACTTCGAAATCATCGAACTGAGGAATGGCTTTCCCATTATCGTAATAACCCTTGCCATCTTTTAACTTGGCGGTTATTCCTTCTAATACAAGTTCCTTGTCCCCTTCCTCGCCGCTGGTTTTTGTTCCGCTATTTGTTGTTGTGCCACTCCCTTCTTTTATTCCGTTAAGATAGTTTTGATAGTTGATTCTAGCGGCTAAAGGAATTGAACCGGCTACGATAACCCCCACAGAGGCTATCGATATTAAAACCATCAATTTTATTTTTTTCATAGTATATCCCTGTCCTTTTTTATCGGAACCATTTATTCAGCGGCCTGATTGCTTTCACTGTCCGCCGTAGCTTTCTTCTTGCTTTCCACCAAAGTGGCAACCTGGTCCCAGAAAACTGCAACTCCCCAGAAAGCAATTCCAAATCCGATTAGAGTATCAACGGCATACAATGTCGGCTTCCACCAGTTGAACGAATCAATCTTCTTTCCCACTATGATTTGAGAGTCGACATCTGCACTTGCGTTATAGCTTGAGTTGATGTAAAGGACTCTTAACCAGGCATAAATAGAATGATGCCTCGCCTCTCTCATCGCATATTGAAGTCTCTTCGGACCAGATTCAGAATAATCGAATCCATAACTCCGATTAAAGCTGACGGCCATACCTAAATCCTGTCCTGCTCTCAGGGCCTGATCAAGAACCCTAAAGTCTGCACTGACATCACCGGAATAGTCGGAAATGATACGTCCTTTGTAGCCCCACTCTCCTCTTGCAACCGCTGTGTTAAGGGCGATGCTTCCACCACTATATGTGGCTCCGACTCGATTGTAGGTAGTCATAAGACCGACAGCATCGGCTCTCTGCACAGCCCACTGGAAAGGCTTCAAATAGACTTCTCTCAACGCCTGTTCGGTCAGCCAGTTGAAAAGCCGGTGTCGATGTTCCTCGGTATCATTGCAGACAAAATGCTTGATATTCGGATAGACGCCTGCGTTCTGCCTTCCCTGGACCGTTCTCACTAACCTATAAGAAGTAAGGACCGGGCATTCCGAGAAATATTCGAAATTCCGGCTTCCCAGAGGTGTACGATGGATGTTTGCACCAGGTGCCCAGCCGCCGGCAATGTTTAGGTTATTGGCTTCGCTTCCATAAGCCAATCCAAATTGATAGGCGAGGGATTTAGACCAGGTCTGTGCGATGAGGGTTTCATTAGGGTAACCAGTACCACGCGGGAAATTCTGAATGAATCCGGCAATCTGGGCAGGACCGTCATATTCTTTGTTTGCCGGCCTACCAATGCTATCGATCTTTGGGGTTCCGTAAGAATTCTGGATGAAATCTCTTGCTTCTTCGGTTGTTAGCTGGTTTAAAACATCCTGCCATAAGGGGTCGTTATAGTCGGCACCTAGTTTCTTGCCTTCTTCCGTAAGGCCTCCGTTTTGCACATCATAAATCTTATAATTCGTATCTTTGCTTCCCCATTTGAAATCCGGAATGTTGACTGGGTTTCCATCGTAATCGACAGTGGCATTGTCCCATTCGGTACCTTTATTTTTGTCCCATGAAACATATTTCTTTAATTCATCGGACATGTTTCTGTTTTCAGGTTTAGTTGCTTCCAGAGGATTGGTAAAACTGCTTCTTGAAATATACTTTACGTTCTCTCCGGTATCCGTTCCATCGATAGAGACGCCATCCACTGCGTCATCGCCGGTAAAACGGTTCTTAACCTCGACACCAGTGACTTTGTCATTCCTTATGGCTATTCCGTGAAGGGTATCATTCCCGCTTTCGATTTTGAAGTCAATCTTTCCTTCGACATCGGTTTCACCCTTGGAAGAAAAATCGACCGTTTTCACGTTGTGGGCATCGCTTTGAAGGGTGAGGGAGTAGTCGCCGTCCTCGAGTTCATAGCCCTTGAATCCGTTTTTGTTCCTATCGTAACAGTCATAGGAGGCAAAGTCCGAGACATTCATACTCAGAGAGACCTGACCGGTTTCACCCGGCTGTAGTTCGCCGGTCTTAGCAAAATCAGCAAGGGTGACACTTGATTTTTCAATTGCCGTATCCAGATTTCTCGGATTGTAGGGAACTCGGACGTAGCATTCGACGACATCCTTTCCGGCGGCCTTTCCCGTATTGGTTACGTTCACGGTGACTTCGATCTTGGTATCGTCATTGACTTTTTCCGTTTCCTTCCCGTCTTTGTCAAGGAACTTTACGCTGTATACATCCCAGTCAAAAGAGGTGTAGCTTAAGCCATATCCGAATGGAAACTGGACGACACCGTTGTATCCTTTCCCATAGCCATTATCAACTTGGTTCCAGACCCCCATCTCATCGGCGGTCTCATACCATTTGTATCCCACATAAATGCTTTCGACATAGTCTGCATAACTATCCGAGGTATTGCTATCCGACTTACCATTGGAAAGACAGTTTGTATAGCGTCCTAGATTCGCACCGCCGGTATAGTAATAGGATGGACTTGACTTAATATCATAAGGGAAGGTGTCGGTCGTCTTCCCGCTAGGGGAAACATCGCCAAACAAAACCTTAGGCAGACCAGTGATGCCCTGGGTTCCCGTGTATCCTACATTTAAGCAGGCGCTGATGGCGGGAATATCTTTTAGGACACCAAGCTGCATCGCCCCGCCGTTCCTGACTACCAGTATCGTCTTTTTATAATTTTCCGTACAGAATTTTAAAATAGCCTTTTCTTTTTCACTCACCGTCACAGAAGACTCAGGCTGGTCATACTCGTTTTCCGAATATTTGTGTCCGATAATAAGAAGAGCAACATCGGAATAGCTCTTTGAACTTTCGATGAGTTCTTTTGTCCTAACGGCATTGATGTCGATTTCCTCTTCATTCTTGGCTCCGTCATACAGCTTTGCAATATCCCGGTTGTAATTAAATCCTTCTCCGTAATTTGCCAGTGCCTCATTGAACGTTGTGTTGTCGTCATTATTATTGCTGTTTTCCGGCTGGACTTTTCCCGAACCGTCACCGCCATATAAAAATTCTTTGTAGGCGTGATATCCAAAGATATTGATTTTCTTTTCCTGATTGTTTTCTTTGTCGAGGGGTAGGCAAGGCTTGCCGTCAACATCATCGTTTTTTAGTAGAACAGTACCTTCCTCTACGATTTTCGCCGATAACTCCTGGCCTTTTGCTAATGCACTGTTATAGGCCTCTTGATTCTGTGCACCTCCCTTTGAAAGAAGGGCATCGATTTGCGGAGAATAGGCTAAGGCATAATTTGTGCCGACGATAGCAACGCAGCCAAGCAATACCATCCCGGAAATATTTAGGATATTCTTAATAAGTTTCTTCATCGTTTTTTCCTTTCTGGGTTTCTTTTGAAGAATGAGAGATAAAATCTAACTTCTAAATCAACATAAAGTTGCCATTGGAAGATTTCTGTTCGCCCTAAGGACTTCTTCCTCCGAGAACATGCTCTCGAAGGAAGAGAATCTGATGGGTGCAAGAAATTCCTTCGGCTTCTCCGAAAACTTTTGAAAAACAGAATAAGCCTTTATGCTTCCTACTCCTGGGAACCAGCTTCCATTTCCGGTTTTTCTGTCTTTTTCCGTCTTTTGCCTTCCAGAACAAATTTGACTATTGTTATGGTTACTAAAGCCAATGTCACTGCATAGAGGGAACAGACTAAGACAACGTTAATCCATATTCTCCATGGTGCAGTGCCACGGACAGATTTTGCACCAGGGGCAATGCCATTATAGGCACCAGAGTTGACGACCGTATAAGCAATGTTTTTGACTGCATCCAGGATCCGATGAAGTCCAGTTATGGATGATGTATCCTGCAAAAGAGAATCAAGGTTCTTATTCACTGCGGCCAAATACAGATCATTGCCACTACGGATCCTCGCATCCCTATCAACTTGAGGGGCATAGTCAGTAATGACGGTTCCTTCAAATCCCCATTCCCCTCTCAGGGTTCCTTCTAGAAGGTACCAGTTATTCGAAGCCATGACTGGACCAATGCAGTTGAACGCGGTCCTAACACCCTTACAGGCACGGATTGTCTTTGTTTCTAATTCTCCCGTATTGGAATCAATGTATTTCAGTTTTTGTTTTGCGTTCTTCGTTGCAATTTCAAACGGCTTGAGATAAGTTTCCCGGATAGTCTGTTCGGTCGCCCAGGTCCTAAGCCTTTCGTTTCGGTTGCTTTCCTGTTCATTCAGGGCAAAATGTTTCCTGTACCTATAAATTCCGCCATCCGAACCACCGCTGATGATATTGGCACCGACAATTCCAGTCATGAACGGATCTTCAGAAACATATTCGCCGTTCCGTCCGCCAAAGGCACTCCGGTGGATGTTGAGTCCAGGAGCATAGAGTCCTTGCACATCATTCCATAAGCCTTCCTGACCCATGTTATAACCTGTTTCATAGGCTAGACGGGGATTGAATGTTGCAGCAAGGAGAGCCTCAGAAGTATAAGAGCACCAGGTGTAATCCTTCTTGGAACCAAAGGTGGAGAATCCATAAGGACCATCAAAATCGTCAACCTTGAATTTTCCGATCGCATCGAGTGCTGCTGTCTGATAGGCACCATAGCCAAGAAGTGTGCCAAGCTGGGCCTTGTCCTCGCTGTTTCTGAAGGAAATCTGGTGGATCAGTTCATCCCAGCTTTCATCGTTGTAATCAACACCGCGGTAAGAAGAAAGATCAAGACCTTTTTTCTCCACCTTGAACGGAGTCGTGTTACGTACTTTGGATGTCTTACCATTTCCGAGGACAGGATGATTGATTGGATCAAAGTTACCAGGTTTATAGGAGTCAAAATCATTTTTATATTCATCGGCTAAGGTTTTATCTGCATCAGTTGGAATGGTCGGAAACGTTCCTTTGAAGTCCTTTCTGGAGAAATTGTTGATAAAATTCTGTTTCCTGAAACTGACAGAAGACTCGAAAAGGTTTGTTGCCGCCTTGAATTCGGAGCCTTGCTTCTTCGGTTCGTTAGTTGGATTTCCGTCTTTATCTAATTTTGATTGTGCAGCCTTTTCCGATTCTCTGGGATTCGTATTGTCATAGAAGATATCTTTTTTATTGTTCCATGTGTAGGTTTCGTAACTATCATGGGCGTTCTTGCCTAGATAGATGCTGTAATCACCGGCGGATAGATAATAGCAGCCCTTCGTTCCGTCGCCATTATCTTTTCCGGAGTAGTAGGAAGACCTATCATCAACATTGAAATTTAAGGTTATTTCCTGCTTTTCACCGGGCTGGATAAGATCAGTTTTATCATAGGCGATAAGATTTTTTGAGGATTTCTCGATTCCGTTTTCCTTGTCAAAATCCGTATAAGGTGCACCATAGTAGATCTGAACGGCGTCTTTTCCGGCAGCATTGCCAGTATTCTTCACTTCGACTTTCAGGGTAACCGTGTTGCCGTTCACTTCCTTATCGATGAATTTCTGATCGAAAGTGGTATAAGAAAGTCCGTATCCAAATGGGTAGGCAACTTGGCTTGTGTAGTTAAACCCGTCATAATTTCCGTTCCTGGCTTCTTCATAAGCGGTCTCATAGTATTTATAGCCGACATAGATTCCCTCTTCGTATTCGACAAAGGTTCCAGGTTTATTCTGTGTGGTAGTAACGTTCGTATATTGCCTAAGAGTGTTACCGCTTATTGAATAATTTCCACTGCAGAAACCAAAGTTTTTGTTGGCAGGATCGGAGAAAAAGTCTTTTGTCCACGTATCCACTGTTCTTCCAGAGGGATTGACTTCACCGGACAGAATCTCTCCGACGGCGGCAGCACCACCGCTTCCTTCGGTCGGCATCCAGATAATCGCATCGCACAAAGCAGAGATTTCATCTGTTATTTCGAAGACATTGACACTGTTGACAACGAGAATGGTTTTTTTCGCATTGTTTTTGGATGTTCTGAGACAATCTAATTCACCTGCCGTTAAAGTAAGGCTATGTTTGGTCCCATCTTCAAAGGCATCCCTCTTTAAATCGGCGCCTTCACTGGCGTTTCTGGAAACGACCATGATACCGATGGTTCCCTTTAAAGCCGCTTCCTTTCCCGCATAGGCTCCCGTAGCCGGTGCATATAAGCTTCTTTTTGCGTTTACAGCCTGAATCTCCATCGGCTCAGTCCCGGCTTTTTCCTTCCTTGTTACGGTGGGGATATTTTTTGTTATTTTATCAATCTCTTCGTTGATGGTGAAGTGTTCGGCAATGGACTCGGCAAAGGTGACGGTTTTTAATTGAGTATTATTCCAATTAGCCGAGCCGGCAACACCATTAGTGTGGTAATAGTTGTAGCCGATAGGGCTTATCACATCCGTATTGCTTAAGGGGAGGCAATTGCTGTCGTTTTTCAAAAGCGTTATGCCCTCTTCTGCTACCTTCTTAGTCCCCTCCACCGCTTTTGCGGTTGCTTCGGCACCTGTTTGTTTCTCATAGAAAACCGCTTTGGAAGAATCCCCTCCAATCGTGGTCAGTTTACCAGCGCCAAAAACAGTATCCAAGGTTCCTGAAAACTTATTGCTTACAATCGGTACAGCAATGGCAGCGGCCAAAGTCAATGCACTGATAGGCAGAAGAATAGCCGATAGGGTAGACGCCTTCCTCTTCTTTTTATTTTTTGCTTTTCCTTTTTTCATATATTGTTTTCCTGATTAAGTTTCAAGCCTTTCTAAGCTTCGACTAATTTGAAGTCAAGACTGTCCCAGTTGATCTTAGAGTCGCTGATGAATTCGATTTTTATCTCGTTTGCTCCCGGTTCAACAACGGCTTCTGCTATTTTCACCTGGTCAAACTGTTCACAGGTCCAGTATTCAAACGCAGCATAAGGATCGGTTTTCCAGTTCTTGCTTACAACAGATAAATCAGTCTCAGAAGTCACGGCTTTTCCGTATACTTCGCTGTCAATAAGGGTTACCGCATTGGAGTTATTCGTCACTTTGATTTCATCTTTCAAATTGACATTATTTGTAGCGACCGGAGCAACCACTTCGCCTTCTGGAGTGAGATCGGGTCTCACATCCTTTACATTACGCCACTGAATATCACAGGAAGCCAGGTTTCCGTAAATCTGGATTTTCCCACGGAAACTGGACGAATTATTGTATTTAAAGACAAATGCGTCTCCTGTTTTTAATTTCTTAAGGTATTTTTTGGTTTTGAGCTTATTGTCCCAGATTTCAACGTGGTTATCGTCACCATTTTGTACAAGCGTAACCGGTTGTCCCTCTTCAAGTTCAGCATGTAGCTCAGTCTGAACGGATACGGGAGTATCAATAGAAATCCCTTTATAGGTAATCTTTATGCTTTTCTGTCCGCTTGTTAGTTTCTCATTAAGAGTGATTTGATTCTTATCCGCCTCTTCCCTGATTCCATCCTTATCGGTGGCAAGAAGATCTAAAGCATTCTTATCGTATGAGTCGCCTAAAAGGTAATCCGCTTTTGAACTATAAATATCCAAGCTTACAGGAGAAAGCTGTTCGTTTTCTCCGACATAGGCAAGTTCAATATAATCCCAGTTTCCACAGGCAGCTGACCTATAAGAAGAGGAATTGCCTGAATTCACTTTGTTAAGCGTCAATTTGATTAGATTATTACCAGAATCCACTGGAACGACACCAAGCCATTTTCTCTGGAAATCATGCGTAGAGGCATACAAAGTCGCATACCAGGCATCATTTGTTTCGTCAAGATAAGGCTGCACTATATCTTTCGTCAGTTTCCGTTCGGCAATGTTACCGTATTTCTTGCCTTCGATAGTCGTTCCGTTGTTCGTTATCGTTACGACCTTAGTCATGTCTAAAGCCGCGGATCCGGCAACACTGGATGTTTTCCCGTCTCCGTAATCGACACTATCCCCCCACATTAGGCTATTGGAGGCAATGTTGGCATAAATATGGATGTAGCCTTTCTGAGTTGTTTTATAGTTGTATTCAAAGCATGAAGTAGCGGAAACATTGTCAAGGCTAAGCTCCGTGCCTACCGCGCCCGGTCTTTTTCTGGCGTTTATCTCGGGTACTTTTTCATCTATTTTGTTGATGTTCTCATCACTGCTTGTCGGATCAACATCTGTGCCATTATGATTCTTAAGATGCTCACCCTCGATATACTTAACGGGAGCCTTTTCCTTCCTCTCACATTGGGATACCAAAGTTTTGCTGACCTTGATGTCCCATGTCGTCTTATATTTCTTTCCGGTTTTACTTCCAGTCCAGGTGAAAGTCAATGACTGATCTTCCGCTGTGAGAGGACGATTTGGCTCAACAGAAAGCTCACTTGGATCCACTTCCACTTCGTCTCCACCGTCATAGCCTAGACCAGTGAAATCATTGACGGAAGGAATCTCACCGACTAGATAGTCTGTCCGGCAGTTGCTATCGACCTGGAAACCGAGCCCGTACCATTCTCCGCTTACATCGGAACTGTCAAAATCATCCGGTGTTCCGTTACCAGCAGAAGTAGACTTGTTTTGGCAACAAAAAATAACAAGGGCGATTAGGGTGAGACCCACACCAGTAATTCGTATCTTATTCATTTTCATGCTCCTTTTCTAGAAATGCTGATGAATAGTCATTTCTATGCGCTTACATAGTAAATTAGTCCCACTCTTTATCACTATTCTTATCTGGTGAACGGCAAATTAAATCTTGTGAACGGCTAAAAAAGGAAGTACAGAAAGAAAGCGGATACATCCAGCTTGGTTTTTCCGTCAATCGAAAATATCCTTGCTTTTGCCCTACTCAAAAGACGGCCTTTGCCTGGAATTCATCTTTTTTTATAAGAAGGTTTATTTATCAATCTGGAAAAGAATCGTCAGGGTATAAATGTTGTCTTTCGTCTTGATTCTTAGCTGTCCGCCGTATTTCTTGACGATATTACTAATGCTCTTTAATCCATAGCCGTGATTTATCTTGTCTTTCTTCGTCGTGACAGGAATGCCGTTTTCAAAGCGAAGATCGCCGACAAATCTGTTATAGCTAGTTATCCTAAGAAAGTTACCTTTCGTCTTAATCTGAAGGGCAAGAACCTTTTTCTTTTCTTTCACCTGGCGCAAGGCTTCGATTGCATTATCGAAAATATTCCCAAACAGTGAATAGACATCATAGTCTTTAAGAAAGGAAAGGGTAGAGGCATCGATAATGCAGGTGAGTTCGATTCCTTCCTTCTTGCATATCCTTCCTTTTTCCCTCAGGACGACGTTGAGCGCCTCGTTCTTTGTCTTATAGGCAGAATCATAGATGTCAATGGCATTTTCCCTGTCCTTCCTTTCCTCGTGGTCGATTTCCTTTCCCGCAAGGATTGTTCTCCTTTGGTGTTTAAGGTCATGGCATTTGATATTGATAAAATCCAAATTATCCTTAATGGTCTTATATTGCTCTTTTTCCAAAGCATAAAGGCGTTCCGTCGTCCTCAGTTCTCCTTCCGCAAAGCTTCTTCTCGGAATCTCGATAAGAAGAATAATAGAAAGGACACAGCAGACAATATTATAGAAATGGAAAAGAAAGTAAATAAAGAACTTAATTGAAGCATCAAGGCTGGACAAGGACTTAAACGGAAGAAAGCTCCTAATCATCCTTCCGATAATGACATCGAAAATGACAATAAAGGAAGAAAGGAACACAATAGAGGCGTTTCTTCCTTCAAAGAGCATGTACTTCTTCGCCTTAGGTACAAGGAAGAAAAAGACTAGGCCATAAAGTAACGCAAATATTGCGACATAGATGACCGCAAAGAAATAATTTTCAGGCCCAGCCTTGGTTCCTGCATTACCATCATAAAGATTCCTGCTAAGCTGAAAATAGCTCTCCCTTGCAGCATTGAAGATTTCATACAATTCACTGGCTATATGCTGGGTTGTAAGTCCTGTAATTGTGCAAAAAATAATATTCTTCGGTGAAGAGTCAAAGCAAACCATGGCAGCAAGAAAACTTAGCCCGAAAAGAAATAGGAACAGAAAGGAATAATAGACTCCGTTTGTCACATTGGAAGGAAGAAGAAAGGAAACCCCAAAAAGGGCAGCTAAAGAAATAGGAAGCTTAATGGCAAAGTGTTTTCTAACGGGGAGAAGGTTAAGAAACCTGCTTTCGGCAATTATCAGCTCTAAGACAAAGATAGGCTTAAACCAGGCGAAATTCGTCATTTAGATATTCCCCTCGCCAAAATAATCCGTCAATTCTTCAAGAAATTCCTTTTTTCTTCTTCGCGACAAGGTCAGAGTTTCTCCCCCCTCGATGAGAAGAGTACTATCTTTGATCGACTTAACATATTTCCTGTTCACCAGGCATCCTCTGTTAATCTTGAAGAAGCCTCCGTCAAGAAGAATGGGTTCAATCTCGGCAAGAGTCATTGTCGTAACATCAATATCTCCGGAAGTAGTATGGAAAGTCAGAACATAATTATCGATGTCAATGTAGATAAGATCCGCTAAAGGCACGACGCGAACCTCTCCAACCCTCTTAACCGAGATGGTTTTTTGCTGAAAACGGGAAATATGGGAAATGGCCCGGTCAAGTTTAAGAGACAGAGTCTCATAGGAAATGGGCTTGATAACAAAATCAAAGGCACTGACCGAATATCCTTCAACGGCAAACTGAGCCATGTTCGTCACAAAGATGATAGTGGCATTTTCATCGGACTCACGTAGTTTCTTTGCGGCCTCCCTGCCACTAAGGCCCGGCATCTCGATATCCCTGAATATCAAATCATAGCTTTGATATTTATCCAGGAAGGAAGCGGAGTTATTAAAAATCCGAATCTGAAATTCGACGCCAGGATTCTTTTTCTCATACTGGTGAAGTATATTTTCCAGGAAAGAAGAGTCATCGTTGTTGTCATCCACAATTGCGATTTTCAAGATATTATCCTCAGTGCGTTTCCAGACTATGGGACTATTATAACCTTTTGCAGTCCGTTTATCTTATTCCATTTGCGCTTTACTGTTTTGTCGTGGAAATCTCTCTTCTGGTCATCGGACGAAAAAAGCCACGTTTATATTCCGTGGCCTTGTATGGTGGAGATGGCGGGAGTCGAACCCGTGTCCAAACAGGAATCTCTACTGCGTACTACAGTTTGTCCGATGTTGTGCTTTGGAAGGAAAAAGACACCGGCGAAATTCATCCTTCCTATCCGCTTGAATGACCGGATGCCCCTAAGCGGATAAGAGGCAGTCCTGAACAGCTCGAAATCCCTACAAGAATAAGCTGATGAGACCCTTGTAGGTCGTGCTTAGGAGAACGATGTCTCCTTAAAGTGCGTCAGTCAGTCGTTAGACTAGGCAGCGCAGGCCATAAGGGCCGGTGCACGGAACATAACGGTTTTTTTGGCACTTGTAATTGTGTCGGTGATTAGGTCACCACTCCACTGCACGCAATAGTCGCCCCTGCCTGTCGAAACCGGAACATCCCCAACAATTCTAATTATATGAAAAACGGAACAAATTTCAAGAAATGTTCCGTGCCCGGAATGTTTGGCCGAATAGGAAATAAGGTATCAAAGTGTACCAGAAAGGGAAAGAGCCTCCTGAGGTGACTTCAAATACAGGGATTCTTTCATCCAGCCTTAATTGTACAAGGTGATGCGGATCTACTGACTGACGGAAATGGATCCGAAGGAAAATCTGTTCAAAAGAAATTCCAGTTATAATATTTCACATCTTTTAAGGCACTTCAAATGAAAAGAAGCCAGAATCATACAGACCGCAGGATGGCTTCAGGAATCAATGCGCTTTTCGTGACGGATTCCGTTTCTTTTCCTGAGTTTTTCTAGGGGAATAGGCATCGCCTATTCATCAAACTTCATCCTTGGATGGCCGCTTGCTATCTATAGTAGAGAAGGAATCAATCATTTTTTTCAAAACGAAAATCGGAAGAGGTTTTCCTCTTCCGATTGACTTGTTTCGCTTAAAATGTAAATTCAGGAAGATGAAGAAGTGCTTCTTTTTTCGCGATTTCCTGATAGATGGAGAGGTAGAGTTCTTTTTCCTTCTTTACACGGATAGAGGCATCAGGATGTTCATTGACAGCCTTCTTGAACTGTTCGTTGAGCTTAAGGATGGATTCCCGGTCCTTCGTAATCCGTCCAAGGATTTCCAGGGCCGTACGGTAATTTGAGAGAAGCTGAGGAACACGGGATATCTTCTTGTCATCGCTCTTCCTTGTGAGATAGATACGGTCTGCCCCGGCCTCGTCTCCGATAAGATAACGGAGATAGAGGGACTCGACCGGCTCAAGGTACCGGTCATCGTCATTATAGAACTTCTTCAGATAGCGCCTTTCACTCAATGTCTGGTTGGCTTTCTCAAGCTGGGAGGAATACAGATGGCTAAGATAAAGGCCATAAAGGGTACGTGCCTTATAGAACGATTCATAGTCTTCAAAGGATGGAAGAAGATAGTCAAGCCCCTGAAGCTCACGCTTTTTGTTGATCTGGACAAGGTTATAGGCAGCCTTGTCTTCACTAGAGGCAGTCACAAGAATATTGAACCTGTCGGTTGGCTTATCCTGACGGAAGGGAAGCAACTCATAAAGCGGGATAGAGAAGCCAAAGAGAGTGGCAAAGAGCATCGTGTAACCGACAATCTTCGGAGTGGAGTAGTCAGAAGCCTTCAGGGAGAGAACAAGGAAGACAATCAGGGTGGCGACGACTAGGACTGCTTCGGCTATAAATCCGCCGGCAAAGAGAAGATGCGGATTCTTCTTGGTATCTTCGCCCTTAGGGGCAAACTGCAAGGCAACGTCCCTGATGTCCCTAATGTCGAAACGGACTTTCATCTTCTCTTCCGTATAGTCGAAGGTGAAGCCGAGTAATTTAAAGTAGATGACCTGGTAACCAGCGATTTTTGCGAATATCAGCTTGCCAAGGTTATAAACGATGGCCGTAAAAGGAATGCCGACAAGCCTGGAAATCAAATAATAGGAAGCCGAAGAGAATTTGGCACTGACCACGAAGGATTCAGTCGAACGCTGTCCGAACCAGATACCGATAAGATAGCCAAGATAGACAAACCTGAGCGGCCAGGAAGCGTTGAAGTCCAAAACGGAATTATGAGGAGCTTCATTCGTTTTCCGAGTTTTCTGTTCCATGAAAATACCTCCAAAAGAAATAACACACAAACTGATTCTTATTATAAACCAATTTTTCCTTATCCGTGAAAGAGAAAGATATGGCAGACGGATTACCGGACAATCAGCCTTTTCTCTGCCTTAGCAAGGTCTTCTTCTTTGACGGCAAAGGAAAGCTCAGGGAAATGATGGGCGATAGGAAGCATAGAGAGCCACTTCTCCCTTGCCTCTATGGCATCATCATCCTTTGAGCCATCACTGAGTCCGAACACTTCCTTTCCCCTAGAGACTAGCTTAGAAGAGAACTTCGCCTTATTCCTCTTTAGATAGTCAGGCCTAAGTAAGGCAATTCCCTGCCCATGGACAAGTTCTGGATATCTGCCGCTCAAGACATGCTCTGCCTTATGAATAATAAAGAGCTTCTGCTTTCCATAGTTTGTAAAGCCGTCATGGCTAAGAGAGCCGCAGATCCTCCTTGCCCGTCTAGCCTCCCTGTCATCATTTCTTTTCAGAACGGCGGGAGTGATGCTGACAATGCTCTTCCTGATGCTAAGGGCAAGACCGTCGCAAGGCTCATAATCATGGGAAGGAGAAAAGTAACGCTCAAGAGAATGGGAGAACCTGTCGGCAAGGCCGCAGCCAAGCTGATAGGGAGGGACAGTAAAGGTAAGGCTAGGATCTTCTAAGGAAAAGAGAGGGTAATTCGTCACCGAGTTGAATCCGCCTTTGAAGTGATGCCGGCGGTCAGAGATGACGCAGGAATCAGACCTTTCCGATCCGGAAGCGGAAATTGTAATAATGGTTGCCAAAGGAAGGGCATGGAGAGGGGTGACAAGATGTTTGTTGAAGTCTAGCGGGTCGCCGTCATAGAAATATCCGTGGCAGACCGACTTTGCCGTATCTAAGACCGATCCTCCTCCGGCGGCAAGGATAAGATCAGGGGCAAAAGGCCGGGCAAGAGCGATGATGGCATTGACATCCTCGATATCCGGATTCTTTTTGATTCCTCCGTATTCCCTGAATTCAATCTGGTTTTCCTTTAACGATTGAACGATTTTATCATAGGCACCCCTCTTCTTAAGTGAGCTTCCGCCATAAATAAGAAACACCTTCTTGAAACGGTAATCGTCGTGAATGATTTTTCCGATTTCCCCTACTCCGTTTTCACGGAAATAGATTTTCGTCGGACAGACAAAATCAAAATTATCTTGCATAGTATTTAACCTCACTAAAAGTCTAACATAAAGAAACAGCAGCGTATCTTTCCCTAGTGGGCAGGGAAAGGAGATTGACCATCATCTTAATCCACGGAGTAAAGAAATGATCTACCTATTGCCAAAAGCTAAAAATAGCTTAGTTTTTTCTCTCCGGGCGGAAATCAATCAATGGAAATCATCCGTCAAGTATCGGCAAAGAAAAGACAGAAAAGAGAAAACAGACCTCAAGCATTTCAAAGTGAACTTTTCATTCCACAACATTCTATAAATATGATAGAATGAACGCAGGGAAAACCCTGATTTATTTTTTCTAGGAGGAAAAATGGCTACAAAGAAGAAATCTGTCAAAGCAGTTTCTGCCCCGAAGGCCAAGAAACCGCACAACACCTACAAGCCCGGACTTTATGTCTACAGCTTCGGTGACGGTTACGGAACTGGCAAAACCGTTCAGGACCGTAAGAACCTGCTCGGTGGAAAAGGCGCAGGTCTTGCCGAAAGGAAACATATCGGCATTCTGATTCCTGATGGATTCACCATCACAACGGAAGCCTGCACGGCCTACTATGATGATGGCCGTAAGATTTCCAAAGACATCCAGAAGCAGATCAAAGAGAACATCAAGGCTCTCGAGGAACGTACCGGAAAGTCCTTCGGACATGGTCCGAAGCCCCTTCTTGTCTCCGTCCGTTCCGGTGCCCGTGTCTCTAGGCCTGGCATGAGGGATACGATTCTTAACCTCGGCTTAAATGATGAAACTGTCGAAGCCTTGGCAAAGCAGTCCGGCAAGGAACGTTTCGCCTATGACTCCTATCGCCGTTTCATCCTTAGGTTCACTAACATTGCCAAGGGATGGCCGCGTACTGACATGGATAAGAGGTTAGACGAAGTCAAGACCCGTCTTAACCTGAAGAACGACAAGGATGTCCCTGTCGAAGAACTTAAGAAGCTCGTTGTCGCTTACAAGGCCTACTACAAGAAGACCTTCAAGGAAGATTTCCCGTCCAACCCGATCGATCAGTTAAGGACTGCCGTCGAAGCAATCTTCAACTCCTGGGACAATGAACGTGCAACCCTCTATCGTAAGATGAACAACATTCCTTATTCCTGGGGAACTGCCGTCAACGTCCAGTCGATGGCTTTCGGTAACAGGAACGACAACTCCGGAACCGGTGTCGGTTTCACCCGTCAGCCGACGGATGGCCACAACCAGATCTTCGCCGAGTATTTAATCAATGCCCAGGGCGAGGACGTCGTTGCCGGTATCCGTACTCCGCTTCACATCGAAGCCTTACAGCAGCAGCAGCCGCATATCTACAAGCAGCTTGTCGAATCCGCCAAGAAGCTTGAAAAGCATTATAAGGATAGGCAGGATTTCGAGTTCACCGTCGAAGACGGCAAACTCTACTTCCTCCAGACCCGTAACGGAAAACGTACCGGCCCTGCCGCCCTCCAGATTGCCACCGATATGGTTAAGGAAGGCTTAATCAACGAAGAAGAGGCCATCTTACGTGTCGATCCGCGTTCTCTCGATCAGCTTCTCCATCCGACTTTCGTCGAAGCTGCCGAAAAGAAAGCAAAAGTCATCGCCACTGGTAATCCGGCCGGCCCTGGCGCTGCTGTCGGACACATTGTCTTCTCTGCCGAAAAGGCCCAGGCCTTAAAGGCAAAGGATAAGAATGCCCAGCTCGTTCTAGTCCGTGCCGAGACTTCTCCGGATGATTTAGGCGGTATGGTCGCCGCTCAGGGCGTCTTAACTAGGCGCGGCGGAAGGACCAGCCACGCTGCCGTTGTCGCCCGTCAGATCGGTAAGACCTGCATCACCGGATGCGGTGCCTTAAAGGTCAACGAAGAAAAAGGCACGATGGAGCTTGGCGGAAAGACCTACAAGGAAGGAGACGTCATCTCCCTTAATGGTTCTACCGGTGCCATCTATGACGGCGCTGTCGAAACCAAGGAAGGCGGAGACAATCCGAACTTCAAGAAGGTTCTCAAATGGGCCGATAAGCATGCCCGTATCGAAGTCCGTGCCAATGCGGATACTCCGGAAGAGGCTGCTAAGGCCATCGAACTTGGTGCAAAGGGCATCGGCTTATGCCGTACCGAACACAGGTTCCGCGGCAAAGACCGTCTCATCATCAGGCAGCAGAGGATTCTTTCCGATACTACCGAAGAGCGTATCGGCTACCTCAACAAGCTTGAAGCTTTCCAGGAAGACGATTTCTACAAGAGGTATTTAGCTGTCGGAGGAGTCAACATCTCCGTCCGTCTGCTTGATCCGCCGCTTGATGAATACTTACCGAGCAACGAAGAAGATATCGCTGCCCTTGCCAAGAAGTCCGGCAAGACCGTCGAACAGGTCAAACGTCGTATCACCGAACTCCACAGGACTAACCCGATGATGGGTCTCCGTGGCTGCCGTCTCGACGTTGTCTATCCGGAAATCGGAAAGAGGCAGGCTGAAGCTGTCATTAAGGCTGCTCTCCGTGCCGAAAAGACCCTTTCCGAAAAAGCAGGCAAGAAGGTCCATATCGTTGCTTCCTTAATGGTTCCTCAGGTCTGCGCCGAGAAGGAATTCGTCTTCGTCAAGGATTTAGTCAGTGAAGTCGCCGATAAGATCATCGCCGCTTCCGACTATGACAAGAAGAGGAAGTACATCGTCGGCACCATGGTCGAGACTCCGCGTGCTGCCTTAACCGGCGGACAGATCGGTAAGCATGCCGCTTACTTCTCCTACGGAACAAACGACCTTACTCAGTTCACCTTCGGTTTCTCCCGTAACGACTATTCTTCCTACATCACTCCTTATCTTGATAACCACCTCATCGAATTCGATCCGTTCAAGACGATCGATAACGATGGCGTCGGCCGTCTCATCGCCAGGTCCGTCAAGGAAGGCAAGGAAGCCAACCCTGATCTCCACTGCGGTGTCTGCGGCGAAGCAGGCGGCGATCCGGAATCTATCGCTCTGTTCGATAAATACGGAATCGACTATGTCTCCTGCTCTCCGTTCCGTGTCCCTGGCGCTCGCTTAGCTGCTGCCCAGGCTCAGGTCCGCGACGAAGGCTATCAGTACTAATCTACTGAAACCTTTCTAAACAAAAAAAGGCTGCCGTGCAAAAGCACGGCAGTCTTTTTTTATCATATTCTCATTAAGTGCCTGTGTATGCATCCGGTGTTGTCGGATATGGTCTGTCAAATAGAAAAAAAGGATAAACAATCGTGTTCCCGGTTTCCGGACGCGGTATAATTTCCGTGCTACATTGTTAAAGTTCCGGGACCGGTCACAGAGAAATGCTGTTAAATAAACGTGTGCCTGGCCTCGGAACTTTATTGATGTAACAAGAAAATTAAACTCCACATGGTGGAAAGCAACACTATTGTTTATCCTTCTCAAAAGATATTAATGTAAAAATAGACTTGTGCATTTAGCATGTGCATCTTATAATCTAATAAAAAGGAGGGTAGTGTGTTGTATTTTAGCAAATTATGTCTTTGCTTGTTTGCATCCTTGCTCTTCCCTTATTTTCAATCCATCGGCAGTGATTTTGATGCGTCTTTATCTGAAACGGCAAAAGAAAAATCACGAGTAATCAGGACGGATAATTATAAACAAGGCTCTCAAGTCCCTGGTTTCAGCGTAAACAAATCATATACCCCCTTCGCCAAAGATTTTTCAAGCACATATTACTTCTATACTTCAGATGGTTTTGGCAATGGAATTTATGTTGCTGACTTATTCAGTGATACCAAAAATTCTATAGAATTATATGAAATCAAGTTGATTGATAATTCAATCAGATACTACGATTATGCCGGATACGAATCATTGCGAAACGAGGATTATGTTGTAGAGTTTCTTTATAAGGATGATATTTTAACAAAAAGCTTTTATGTTCCGACAGAATTTGAAGTGAACGAAATAATTCATAATTCTTCTAGAATAACGAAGACAAACGAAAAATACAGAGATCTAATCACGAGTATTTCCTATGAGGCATCCTATAAATCTAACCTGCCGACAGTTCAGACCTATGCTTCGGCAAAAATGGCCGGAGATGTAGACACCCAGTCTGTTTTAGATCACTATCTATCCGTCTCAGATCAGAATAGCGACAATATAGTTCTTGGAAATGCAGTGCTAACGACAGCCAGACCGATTGCTTCTGTTGATGACTCTATTGTCAATCTTATTCCAAAATCCTATTTTACTACGGATGGCGAATATCAAAAGGGAGGAGCAGAATGGGGATACTTTATCAAAACCTATAAAGACTATGACAGCAATAAAATATCTAGTGTTCTGCTCTACGATATTCTAAAAAGGATAGTACCAGTTAAG
>DBJE01000003.1 GCA_002297045.1 Caryophanales bacterium UBA784 | reverse complement strand
AACACTTTTGTTTATCCTTCTCTTTTCTTATGTGCCATGGCTTAGACCACTCATCAGGAAAAAGCCAAAAAAAAGATAAACAATAGAATTCCCTCTCTTAGGGTATAGTATAATTTTCACGCCACGTCGACAAAGGCCGGGGCCATGGTCAACTGCGAAAAGAACTTTTCGGGCTGGCCGGACACTTTTCTGCCCCCAGCCTTAGACAATCACAGATACTGATAACTTCGTTCTGTCCTCATCCAGGAAACGGACGTTACAATCGCAAAGGAAGTCTTCCTAGGTCATGATGTAGCCCCAGATTCCACCAATCTTTTACGGCAAGAGGCACTTTTTATGGTGCTTTCTCCTGGTTCTGCAAGGTAGCGAGAAAGGTAAGGAGATCTATGAGTTTTTTATTCTGGACAACCGGAGGCAGGAGCAGGTGAAATGCACCTTGTAATTACCGCAGGAGAGCACATCTTGGGCTGTCTCCCGTTGGAGAAGAGACTGCCGTTCTCCCAATACCTGTTGTTTCTCTACGAAGAGAGCTTCCCTTCCGAAAAAACAGAAAAGGGACGGCTTACTGCAATTAGAAGCACAATTGTTTTTCCTTCTAATCGGAAATTACCAAGTCCGTATTCCGAACCTATTGATTTCTTCAAACGAAGCACTTTCTGTCTTACAGCAAATATTTTGATGTCTTTTAGGCAATTGAATACAAACCGGATTGCTTACCTTCCTGATTTTTTCCGGATTATATAAGAAAGAAGAGGGTAGAGAAGATAGTGGGAATTCTTAAGCATCCGGTATTTCTTGTTTTTCTTATACAAGGCAAGCAACTTAGAATCAGAAGAGACACGCTTGATGAGAGAGCGGATCTTACCCTTCCTTTCTTTGCAGGGCTTAAAGAGCAGATAGATGACCACCTGATTATCAATGAGGGAAACTAGGCGCTTCATCACAAAGGAGATATGCTGAGCACTCCTTCCTTCTTTATTTTCCTCAAGCCATCCTAAAACATGGGACAGAACAAGTTCATGGTCTCCCCTATGCTTCCTTCTGCTTTGGGGGGATACGGACTGATTCCTCTGTCCGACCCGGTAAATATATACCGGCTTAGGAAAATACGATACCGTCTTCACCTTTGATAACGGAAAAAGGAGATACTCAACATCGGTATAAAAGCCGTTATCGAGATGAACGGACTTCCTGATTTCCGTCTTAAAGCAAAGGGCATGCCTTTCGTTAGGAATCCTCTTCCATTGGTCATCGAAGAGGAACTTACCTTCCGGAAGAGAAAAACTTTCCGTTCTGTCCTTTGCCTTCTTCGAATTATCATAGAAGGTATAATCGGAAACCACCCTATCGGAATCACAGGCCTTTAAAAAGGAGACAAACTCATCGATATTCTCCACCCAGTCATCCCCATCGACCATCTTAAAGTATTTACCCTTGGCATGCGCTATTCCGCTGTTTACGGTAGATCCTGCTCCTTCGTTTTCCTTATTGATAAGACGAATCGAATCCGGATACCGGTCAGCCCATTTTCCGACTTTTTCCGCCGTATCATCCTTACTGCCGTCGTTGGTGACAATCAATTCGATATCATCAATCGATTTTGCGGATGCAAAAGAGGACAGGCACTGATCAATCCTATCCGATAGGTTATAGGCCGCAATGGAAACAGTCAGGATTTTCTCACTCATTTTCCCTCTCTCCCTAAATAGGTGTCTTCCAAAATCTTTGCCGATTTTGAGGCATCGTATCCCTTTAAAGCAACAATATCGGCCTTATCCGCACGGACAATACTAGGAAGCGAAGGAACTATTTCCTCAATCTTGTTCCTCCATACTTCTTGTTCCAGAGGAAGCTGATAAATCGAGTCCGTCCTCCTGCAGTCTTTGGTGATTCTATCGGAGAATAGAATAGGAAGCCCAGAAGCCTGTGCTTCTACGAGAGTCCTTGGGAAACCTTCAGACAGGGATGGGAAGAGAAAAATATCGGCCGCCATTAGGATTTCATTGACATTCGGAATGTTCTCCAGATAGAGAATATGCTTTTCCATTCCGAGTTCTTTCCTTTTATCGATAAAGGCAGGCTTAGTATCCCCGGCACCGACAAAGATAAAGCGGAAATCGGGATATTTTGCGGCAATCCTAGGAAGAAGACGGTAAAAGAAGGAATGGTTCTTTTCGGGGGCAAAGCGTCCGACGTGGACAAAGGTCAGCTCATTTTTGGAAATCCCCAATTCCTTCCGCATCCGAATCCGGATATCAGAATCAAACCGATACCTCTTTGTCTGAATGCCATTGTCTATCACCCGGTATCTGTCACCATCAAGTACCTCTTTCGGAAATTTCCATTGTCCGGCTATCTGTGAGCAGGCGAAATAGATGTCAGCGTATTTATCAATACGTTTATCCGAATAGTTCTTGATTAACCGATATTTAAAAGTGTCAAAACCGGCCGCATGGGAATGGACGATAATCTTTTTCACACCATATTTCTTGGCCAGTTTCGAAACCTTGAACAAGGTATAGACAGAGCCTGTCTGGATATGGATGACATCGTACTTTTTCTGCTTTAGGACAGATTTGGCCGCCTTGGCTATATAGGCTTTCCGTTTTCTGCTTTGGAAGGGATAATCAAGATGAACCAAAAGATCTCCTCTGTTCCGAATCCTTTCCCTGAATCTATTGTTATCCGCATTAAAGGGCGTGACAAAGGAATAACGAATATTCTTCTGTCTGAAATTCGAATACCTATTTAACATGAAGGCTTCCTGTCCGCCATACGAGATGGGCTCTCCAAAGAAAATCCTTACATCTGTAAGATGATGGGAAGAATAAATGTGTTCAATCTTAGGATTGAATCTTTTTCCGGCTTTGATTCCGTCATGGATTATCTTTCTCTTTTCAGCCGTTCCTTTTCGAAAGAGAAGCTTAAGACGATGATAGGAAACCTTTAAGAAATCATATAGTCTTCCGCCAAGTCCGTTTCGGTGATAAAAATAATATTCGTTTCGGTAGGCATAATAATACCGCTGTATCCGGTCATCATCCTGAATGATATTCACTCCGGAATTGCTTTTGCATTTATGCTGAACAATACTGTCATGGACAAAATAACAAGGGTATTTTCTGGATATCCGGCTCGAGTATTCCCAGTCATCTCCCCAAATAAAGAAGTCTTTGATGGGAAGACCTAGGTCTTCAACGACTTCCCGTCGGACAAAAAAGGAAACAAAGCTAGCCAGAAAAATCTTCTGATCCTTAGTAAAGTAGGTTAATTCCTTCCAAAAAGAAACCCGTTGGACATTCCTTACACAGGGGGTTCCATCTTTCCATTTTACAAACGAAGAGAGATACCCAAAGTCAGGGTGGTTTTGTGCAAAGTCAATCAGTCTCAAAAGGGAGTCTTTTTCCACGATGCAGTCATCATCCCTTAGCCAAAGATAGTCAGTCCCGGCTTCGATCGCCTTCTTCCTTCCGAAGTTGAATCCGCCGGCACCGCCGATATTCTTTCCGGTATTGAAATAGGAAATCTTAGAATCTGAGAGAAATCCGCCTAGAGCGTCCTTTGTTCCGTCTGTCGAGCCGTTATCGACTAAGAAAATATGGAAATCCGGGTAAGAAGAGGACAGAAGATTCTTAAGGCATTCCCTAAGGAGTTCTTTTCGGTTAAAGGTAACGACAACAATTCCGACTTTAGCCATTATCCAAGCCTCCGGGCAAATTCAACAGGGTTTTCTATAGCTTTCCAGATTTTCTCTTCCTTGGAAAGCCTCCTTTCGGAAGAAACAGAAAAGAGGAAAAGCTGGTATTTGTAATCGGCAAGATAGGGCTCGACAACGCCGTCAATCAGGATGAGAAAAAGGGCAAACCACAAAACAAAGTCCTTCTTCTTAAAGGCATAGGAAAAGGCTTTTAGCTCAAGATAAATAATACAGCCAAGGCTTAAAAGGCCATAGTTAAGTCCATAAAAAGTATAGCAGATGTCGCTTCCCCGGTAATTTCCGTTTGCATCGAAATTATTCAGTTTTTTTCCAAATAGGCTAAACCCGTATTCATCGATCAGGGTGGAGGTAAAGCCGAGGCGTCCGCTTAAAAACCCGTCCGCCTTGAAGCTGAAGACGGGGTCAGTACGATAACGGGAGATTGCGTAATAAATAACCAAAAGAATGAAAAAAGGAAGAAGATAGTGTAGGAAACGGAAAACAGTGTGTTCAGATAGAGAGGAAAACCAGCGGTCAAAAGGGAAAATCTTATCAAGAATGATAACGCAAAGCGCGAATGCATTCAGAATAAATCCGGTGCGGGTATAGGTAAAGTAGTATAAAACCAGCCTCAGGCAGAAATCAGCAAGGATTAGCCACACGGGGAAATTCTTCCGTTCGACATAAAACAGGGCCATTGTCGAGAAGAACAGAATAGAGAGTGGCAGGGTTGTCGTTCCAAAACCCAAAGTATACCGGAACCGGTCGCCACGGTAGGCAATCCCATTTTCCATAAGGCCGATCTGTGAGCAGACTATAACGAAAAACAGGGCAAACAACAATTCGAATGAAAAAAGACGAACCCTCTTTTTAAAATCAACATAGGGAAAAACACAGAAAAGGAGGGCAAAGACAAGTATAAAGGTGTGTCTTGAAGTAAGAAAATTTCCGATTCCGGCAATAAAGAGCAGAATGGCAAATGGGCGGAAGACAATACGGCCTTGGAAAAAGTGGCTTAGAAAGACAAGGCCGAGTATGCCAAGGCAGATAAACTGAATCCCTCTGGAAATCCAGTTCCATCCAGAAAAACTTAGATTTGTCGAAAGAAGGATACCAATGAAGGCGTATAGGAAAAAAGCACCGAAGGTGATTTTTTCAATACGATGGCTGTCTTTTTCTATCTGAATTACGTACTGTGCCATATAAATTACTTCTTTCCTGTAAAATGCCGCTTAAGAAAAGCAAAGCCCTTCTTTATCCAGTTCTGATGTTCCATGAAGTCATATTTCTGCTCAGTGAATGTCAGATGGTTTGCTTCGATATAGACATCGAGAAGACGTTCGGAAACAAAGCCGAAGACTCTCTGGTCGTACTCCGAATAGGAAGATAGATCGATTTCCTTTTCTAATTTGAAAAGGATAGCGAATAGCCAGTCAAGATATCCTTTGACTATGTCTTTGCGCCCAATGAACCTATTGAAATAATGACCGCTCCGCTTTTTCATCCGATGGTCAAAGGCGGCTAGATAGGAAGGATAGTCTCTTGCAATGATCTCCCGTGTCTTATCCAAAGGTTCAGCCTTATGGGCATGAGCATAATGATAGTAATTTGTCTCGATATAGTAATGCCGTTTCTTAGGAAGAATAAAATCGGCCTTGGAAAGCTTTTTCTCAATTTCCTCTGAAGTCCTGATATTCTTCAGCTTCTTTGAGACAAAGAAATTCCGTCGCCTAAAATATCGACGGTAATGAACTAAGCCGAGTACATCATAATTAAGATTCTTGTAAGCCCAATAAATTCCCGTTAGTTCACAGTAGTTCTTGTTTTTTGCCGATATATTGTCCTTACCCCTATCGTCCCGATACGAAAAAAAATGCGTGCTTCTAGAGACAGCACCGACTTCTACAGGGATATAGATAGGATTATCCGGCATTGGATAAGCTTTATGCGAAACGACAATAATCTTAATGTCTTCCATAACTGAAAAGATTATAAAACAAACCGGCTCTTGTTACTAGTAGACAACAAATTCGAAAAGGATGGATGCGTATGCTTTAATTGCAGCCTAATACTCCAAAGATTTTAACTAAGAGAAAAAACGTCAGCGTTTTCGATTAATCCCCCGCTTTCCAGACGTTTATCCGGAAGGGCTGCTGAATATTTGTCTCTTCGGATGCCGGGACGCTTTATATTTAGCGGCGGGATGCTGCTAGAGAGAAGAGAAGAGTCCACAACTTAGAATACATTTCCCGGGATTTCGGCAGACAATCGGAGAGTCTTTTTTAGCACGAGACTAGTGCACATATATCCTATTAAAATACCGCAGCCCTTACCCTCTCCCTTAGACCGCCTAGGCTTTATGTTCCTAACAAGCGGCTTTTCCACCATATTGCATGATTGCCTGATTGGTGATATAAAAAAGAAGAACTTCGCTTATTGTTACAACTGAACACACGTTTTGACAAACATAATGAACCGAAAGATTTCAAAGCTTCTTAATACTAAATCATTAAAAATAAATGCAGTCTTTAACGGATTGTATCAAATCCTAGTCTTATTGGTCCCCTTTATTACCACTCCATATATCTCACGGATTTTCGGCCCTGGTTTAAGGGGAGACTACGCCTATTATACTTCTATCGTTTCTTATTTTACGATTCTGGCGACGTTTGGGTTTAATGACTTTGGCACGAAAATCATTTCCCAAAACAGAAACAACAAAGAAGAGAAGACCAAAGCTTTCCTGGGAATAAGGTATATAAAGTTTTTCCTATCCTTGCTAACTATACTTATCTATTTAGCCGTGATTATTCCTCTGTTTCGGAATGATCGCAGAGCGGTTTTTTCCTTTTTATTGCTGACCTTTAATATCATCGCAATTCAAATAGATCCCACTTTCTACTTCCAAGGCGAGGAACGGTTTGTTTCTATCTGCATTAGAAATATCACCATTAGAATTCTGACAATAATTCTGATTTTTGTCTGTATCAGATCTTCAGACGATTTTCTAAGCTATGTGGGGATAAGGTCGATAGGAAACGTTGTTTCATCCCTGATTATTTATTTTTCCTTTAAGAAAGGAACATTTTCTTCGTTTAAATATAAGTTAAAGGAATTAAGAATCCGCTATTTATTATTTCAATCCTTCTCTTATTTCATCCCTGCTCTTGCCGTTTCACTATTCATGATTTTCAATCAGACATTATTAGGAATAATCGGAAAAGATTCAACCCAGAACGGTTATTATTCTCAGGCCATAAAGGTAATCAATATCATAACCGGCCTATGCTCTTCCTTAAATGTGATTATCCTCTCCAGAATGTCTTACCTGTATAGCACCCACAATAAAGAAGAAATGGAAGATAAGCTCAGAAAAGCCATTGGCGCAAGTCTATCCATTGCTTTGCCCTGCCTATTTGGTATTGTGGCAATAGCAAGCGAGTTCATCCCATTGTTTTTAGGCAGTGGATACGAAGAAACCATTCCTGTACTTTATATTCTCTCTCCGATTATCATCACTTATACCGTAAACGGATTCTTAGGCTATGCTTATTATCGTCCTTCCAATCACATTTGGACACAGACCTGGATTACTTTTGGCATAGTAGGACTTAATGTCTGCTGCAACCTTTTATTGATTCCTAAATATAAAGCCACAGGATGTGCTATCGCTACACTGATAACCGAATATGTGGAAAGGTTTTTCTTGATTTGGTTTGCAAGAAAAGCCGTAGACCCAAAAATATTGCTGAACGCATTCATCCAGCCATTTGATGCCTCTTTGATCATGTTCCTAGGAATATCCTTATTAAGCAAAGTAATCGGATTTCTGCCCACTATTCCCCTGCTGTTTATGAAAGTCCTATTTGGTATATTGATTTATTCCGTGTTGGCCCTATTTTTCAGAATTCCCTTTATAATAATGAGGAAGAATGTTGTACTTAACTATATTAAGAACCACATATTCAAAAGAAAAGGGAAAGTAAAGAATGACCAATAGAGAATATAAACAAATAGTTAGATTATTAAACGGCAAAAAACATCTATACTGCGATTTTTTTGAAACCATGGTCTATAGAAAAGAGACTAACACTCATTTTTTTGACCGGGTTGCCGATTATTTATATTTAAATGGCTCTCTGCAGACCGATGCAAAATCAATTTCCGATGCCTGTTCTAAATATTTCAACAGCAAATTGTCTTTTGAAGACTCCTTAAGCAAAATAATAATCCATTTCGAACTGGAAGATAAATTAAATTTCAACGATTTCAAGGAATATGCAAAGCAGGTTTTGTTTGAATGCGAATTAGAGGACTGTCTGCCAACGAAAAACAGCTATAAGTTATTAAAATACGCCAGGAAAAATAAGATTGATATCCATATAATAAGCAATTTCTATTACGGAAAGGAACTTATCCGTGCAATCGTTCAAAAGCTGTTTCCCGATATTGAGATTGACCATATTGTCACTTCCTGTGAACAAGGGAAGTTAAAGGAAGAAGGATTAATTAAGGATTCGGTAAAAGATATTGGCAGCTCATTAATGATCGGTGACAATTTCTATTCGGATATTGATTCATCGAAGAAGATCAATCTAGACTGCTTCCATATCAATTCAAAAAGAATAACGAGAAGTTATAAATTAAATGATCTATATCAAGATAGAAAAACTAAGAAAATCATCATAAAGCAGGTTAAGAAATTAAAAAATTTCGATGCCTCTTTTTCTCTTCCTATCTATGAGTTCCTTAGAAGAATCTATTCCCATGCAAACTACAACGAAGATATTTTCTTTTTAGCACGGGAAGGCCAGTTTTTAAAAAAGATGTTTGATATGCTGTTTGCTAACAGCCAAAAGAAATTAAAAACCCACTACCTCTATGTGTCCAGAAACGCCCTGTTTCTTCCCTCCTGCCCAATCAAGGATTCTTATACGGCAGAAGACTTCAAGCCATTCTTTCGGGAACAGCAAATAAAAATCGATATGGTAGATTTCTTTTTGACAAGATTAGGCTTTAGCCAGGAAGAGAAAGAAGAAGTTTATTCCTCCTCTGAATGCGAGCAGAAATTAACAGGCGGAACACTGGAAAAGATATTAAAGTGTGATTCGTTTACGGCAATTATAAGCAGAAAAATCAAAGAGCAGAGAGAACTGTTTTTGAATCAGTTTTCCTCTTCCGGCAAAGAAATAATTCTTATTGATGTAGGCTGGAGAGGAACAATCCAAGATAGAATCCGGAACATCATAAATAAAGATATCAAGATAAAAGGGTTCTATTATGGGTATACCAATTATGTGGATGAAGATGCCGACAATCTAAAACAAGGTCTCATGTTTGACGGTATCTCGGCTAATAATATATTTTTCAGATTCCACTATTTTTTCCTAGAACAGATATTACGGGCAGACCATGGTGAGGTGAGGTATTTTACGAAAGATAAACCATGCTTTTTCATCGATAAAAGCGTACAGATCTACCAAAACTATTCCAAACCTATCTTGGATGAGAGGGAAAAGGAAATCATCTCTCTTGATCAGATAAACAAAAGCCTTCTGATTAGCTCAAAGGTAATCGAAAATATCTCGAGTTATCTGCTGAAAAAATATAATGTCAATCGATTAGCTAAGGGAATCAGGCTTTATCATAGTCAAAACGATAACACTGTTTACAAGAAATCAAAATATTGGAAAGCTGCTGTCAAATCAAGAATCACGAGCTTAATTTATTTGCGGAGTAAACATATTTAATCTTTGTCATTGATTTTGCTCTTCCGTTTCGGAACCGACGTAGTCTTTGCACCAAGGAATAGGCAAGGTCAGGCCTATTCCTTTTTCAGACTATAGTCAGGAAGAATAGGACAGATGACTGCAAATTCTAAACAGAAAGTCGGAAAATCCCGGTAAAAGACTTTCTTGTCCAAGGTGAATTTTCTGATTGTCCCTGAAATAACATCGGCAGATATCTTTATAATCCACTTCGTGCAATAAAAAACCGCCTGTGTCGGCAAACTCCAGGCGGTTATATTTTCCTATTTACTAGTGGCTTAATTATCCGACCGGGAGAAGCCATTCTTCCTCAGCATGGAAGTTGAATAGAGGACATTATTCAGAGCCTTATCCGTCTCCTTTTTCACCCTGTTTGCTATGGTTTGATTGATCTTTTCGATTTCGGAGGCTGTCAAAAGTCCTTCTTTTCTGTCCGTTTCGCTGATGAACTTATAGGACTGCTCCCTTACGGCATCCTGGTACCGTTCGATATGGATGGAGTTGACATTGAAATGTGGATCGGCAAGCGCACCTAAAAGTCGGCTTGCCCAGTAGAAATCATCGGTGGAGACTCTCCTTGTCGTCTTGGAATAGTAATCCGGAAGCTTGTCAACGTTAGTAAAGACGGGAACAAAGGCATTGAAGGCATTTGAACCATAGGCAAGCCAGAAAATCGGCTTAAGTTCCTTCTTTGCCCATGGACGGATTTCACTGCAGGAGAGGAAACTGGTACGGTTAATTCCGATAGGACGATACCTAGAACGGCTTTCCGGCGTGCCATTCTTTCCATAAGGATCATAGATTGTCCCTTGATAGTGGGAAGAAAGAATGTACTTTACATCAGAAAGGGTAATCTTCCGCTCAGGAACCATCGACCAAGGAAGGTCATCGGATTCCGGAGTATATTCTCCGCCGTTATCCCAGTTTGTATAATGCGGATTAAAATAGCGTAACCTATACCAGGCACGGGGAGTGTTGTAGACGTGGTCAGAATCACTATGACTTCCGTAGGCAAGGCGGGGATTAAATGCACCTTCGAATCCAAGATAAAGATTGTTCTTCTTCGTCCACTCCAATAAGTTAGTCGAACAAAGGTTCTCTTTCTTTTCTCCCCTTGCATCATCAAAGTCAAAGGAATCCCTTCCAAACTGGTTTGGCATGACAACATAGTGATCATCCGGGACACGCTTAGCTATCCAGTTATGTCCTCCGATTGTCTCAAGCCACCAGATTTCGCTTTCGTCGCTGAAGGCAATGCCGTTTGGCTCATAGGTCCCATACTGTTCAAGCAGAGAACCAAGACGAAGGACACCCTCTCTTGCCGAGTGGATATAGGGAAGGACAAGAAGGACAAGATCCTCCTCCCCGATTCCGCCGGGAACCTGTTTTCCTTTTTCCCTGTGGGCTTCCACGTAGGGATCAGCCCCAAGGACACGTTCGTTCGAAGTGATTGTCTCTGTCGCCGTCATGGAGACATTTGCACTATTGATGCCTGTTGCCGGCCATACTCCTTCCTTAGGATCGACATTCGGCATCCTTGTATAGCGGAGAGGATTGTCCGGAAGCTTTATAGTCAGCTTCCCGCCTTTGCTTTTATAAACCTTCGGCTGATCCTTAGGTTGGACGACGATCCTCTTTTTGACATGGAACTGTCCGGAAGGAGAATCATCGTTTCTGGCAATCCTGGTTGATCCGTTATAACTTGCCTTCTTACCGACTAAAATTGTTGTACAGGGCATTAATCAGTCCTCCTAATCTTCCCTATTCTAGCTTCTTCCCTGTTAGAGAACAAGCCGACTACGCTAGTCTCAGATAAGTATCTCTAATGCCATCCTTATCCTAAAGCCGGCAAGGAAGGAGAACAATCCATAATGCTCAATCCCTTTCTTTCGTGCTTCAGGAAGAAGCTCGTCTAGGATGACATACCTCCTTGCCCCTGCCGAAAAAGAGAGCAGCCATGGAGTGAGAGAGGAAAGCCGGGCGAGAAATAGTCCGAGGATGCCAAAAAGAGGTTCGACAAGCCCGGAGAGGGTGCCAAAGAGGAAACCCTTACTCTTTTTCCTTCCGTCTCCATATAAAGGAAGGGAGACTGCCGCCCCTTCCGGGACGTTCTGGATAGCTATTCCTATAGCTAAGGAAAGACAGGAGGAGATGTAGGCGGCATTTCCCCTTTCCTTCCTTGCCAGACCGGCGGCGAATCCTACAGAGAGCCCTTCCGGAATATTATGGATAGTCACAGCAAGAAAGAATTTCAGGTTATTATTTAACGGAGATGGTTTTCCTTCCTCTACGCCGGTGATTTTATGGAAATGGGGGACAAAGAAGTCCAAAAGGAAGAGAAAGACACAGCCGAGAAGAAAACCAAGAAGAGGGGGAAGAAAAGAGAGGGACTCCCTTTCTTTGCTTTGTTCGATCGAGGGGAGAAGAAGGCCGAAGAAACTAGCGGCCATCCTTATTCCGCCTGAGAATCCTAGGACTAGGGCATTTGCTTTCTCTGAGAGGGGCTTATGACAGAAAAATACGGTTCCTGCCCCAAGAGCCGTAGCAAAAAAAATCAAAATCAAAGATAAAACGGCAACCTGAAGCGCATCCATAAAGGCTCCTTTCCACAACGGGAACTTTATTTTCCGGCTTTCCTAAGGAAGGCCAGGGAGGATTATAGCAGAAAAGATCCTCCTTAGTTAGTCTATTCTAACTTCTGCCTTTATCATTCTCCGTGAAATATAGTTCCTTGCTCTCTATAATAGAGGGCCGGAGGATTTGTATAATGAAATTAACACGGAATATTACAAATGATATCGTCTATGTCGGCGGGGAAGATCCAAGAATCACTCTTTTCGAGAATACCCTTCCTATCCACAAAGGAGTGACGTATAACTCCTATCTGATTCTCGATGAGAAGACGGCTTTAAGGGATACGGCCGACCAGGACGTCTCAAGACAGTTCATTGAGAACGTGGAGGGAGCCTTGAACGGACGGAAACTTGACTATCTTGTCATTCATCATAGGGAACCTGACCATTGCTATAACATCGGGGAAATCCTTCTCCGTCATCCAGAGACGAAGCTTGTCGGAAACAGGAAGACCTTTCTTTTCCTCCATCAGTTCTTCCCGTTGCTGAATACTCAAGGCAAGGAAATCGTGGTCAAAGAGAAGGACACCCTTTCTCTAGGGAAACATATCCTCCGCTTCTTTAGGGCACCGATGATCCATTGGCCGGAGGTGAGGATGTCCTTTGAGGAAACAGAGGGCCTACTCTTCACTGCCGATGCCTTCGGAAGCTTTGACACCTTAGACGGAAGACTTTATGCCGACCAGTTCGACTTCGAGAAAGACTTAGCCAAGGCAAGCCGGACATACTATACCAATATTGTCGGAAAATACGGTCCGTCGGTCCTTGCCCTATTCAAAAAGCTCCCCTTAGATAAAGTCAACAGGATCCTTCCGCTCCATGGACCGATTTACCGCACAAAGGAAACAAGGAAGCGGATTATCGATTTATACACCCTTTGGGCAAGCTACACTCCGGAAAGGAAAGGAGTCAGGATCTGCTATTCCACTAGTTATGGGAACAGGAGAAATGCAGCCTATTATCTTGCAAGGAAACTAAATGAACTTGGGATAAACAATCTTTCTGTCTGCGATGTTTCTCTTACCGACAAGACAGAAAGGGTGGCAAAAGCCTTCGAATATTCCAACATTGTTTTTAGGGCGAACACCTATAATGCCTCTCTCTTCCCAGAGAGGAACTCCCTTATCGATGATAGGATAGGAAGGAATGTCCATAACCGGACGATTTCCCTTGTCCAGAACGGAACATGGGCTGTGACGGCTAGTAATCTAATCAAGAACAAGCTCTCAACAGTCAAAGGAATTGTCTTTACTCCGACAGAAGTCACAATCAAGTCGGCAAGGAACGGACAGGATGCCTTGCTTCTTGATCAGAGGGCAAAGGAAATCGTTGAATCGCTGAAGTAGGAAGAAGCCGCCGACATGGCGGCTTTTTTTCTTTCTATCCGATCTTGGCAAAATGTTCTTTTTGGCTGATTTTGTAGGAAAGGAGCTTATCTCCGACAAGGTTTTCCTTTTGCAGGGAATAGCACTGGATCTGGCTGTCTTCATAGGTTTTCACAAAGAGCTTTTGTTCATCAACGCTATAGATAGAAGAATAGATCGTGTACTCGTAGGATCCATCGTCCCTTACCGATTCGCCTTTTAACGTCGAAACGGAGTTAAGGAGATGGAAAGATAAGGACACGTTCTTCTCCTCGTCCTGCTTGCTCCTCTTCTTCCCTTCCTGTCCATATTTAATAGTATTCTCTAAAAGGAAGGATGCTTTGACAAAGCGGGAAGAGGGGGAAGAATCTCCGGGGAGTCCGATAGCCCCCATCGCTTTCCCATAGGCCGAAAGAGGAAGGCGGGAAGAGAAACGGTTAACCGGTTCTTTAGCGGTAACATTCCTGTAGTTATTCCTATTGAACCGGTGGTAGGGGAAGGGAGGATTGTTGGTCAGAACACGGAAAGGATTGTCATAGACCTTCCTTCCCTCCTTTGTCTGTTCGATGACGATGCATCCGCTTTTATCCGAAAGGTAGAAATGAAGAGGGGAAACGGGCCTGTCTTTGGAAAACGGAAGATCACAGAGGGATAGGTTCTTCAGCTCCTTCTTTGCCTCATCAACCGAGCTGCACTTTCCGAGTAGATAAAGAGGAAGCTCATATGGGGCAAGATTTTTGTTGTCCTTTTTTATAGGGAAGAAATAGGCAAAGCCAGGGAAGTTCAGTCCGGCGAAAGTCAGACCCTTTTCGTTGACGGCATCAAAGAAGAGAGGATAGTCATCCTTCACCCTTCCCCTGCCATAGAGGGCATAATGCTTCTTCCTGGTTTCTTCTTTTCTAAATAGGAAGGAATAGTTTTGGGGAACAAAAACAACAGAAAGAGGAAGGTCGTAATTCAAATCCAGATTCCGTCCGAAGTAGTGATGGTTATGGACAAAAGAGATTGCCGTACACATTTCTTTTTCTCCTTTTCTTGAGTTTAACGGAAAAAGTTAGGAAAGAAAAGAACGGAGTTCCTTTTTCGGCTTTAACTCAAAAGGACTTCGGTAAAAGTAGTACTTAAAAACGTGGTGAAATCCGTGTTTTCCATTTGAATCCCACAGAATAAAACTATTTTCCTACTGTGATTGTACCCTAGTTCCTGGACCGGATAGAGGCAGTCTTTCTGTAAATGGCGGCATTGACAGGAAGCAAAGACGCTAGGAGGACACATATGGCAAAGCTCCCGAAGGAAAAGAAGCTAAAGTCGGTCAGGAGGGTGCCATTAAGTCCTCAGCCCCTAATTCAGGACTACGGCACAGCAAAGAGCAGGACATAAGATTAATCAGAGGAAGCAATTTAAAAGCAATTCCTTACGAAAGAGTAATGGAAAAAAACATTTAAGGAATTCGCAGAGACTTTTGCCTTCATCTCATGCAAAAAGAAAAATAAGAAAGGATAAATTCAATCATCTGCCCTATCCACAGGTCTAGGACATATTTGTTTTAGGTGCCTTTTAGAAAAGGATCAGAAAAAAGATCTTCCAGCATCGCCTTAAAAATTAGTGGTACATTTTCAATTGCCCGGCAAGTCTGAAAATCCCGATAAATTCGGATGTTTCTATCGTTTTCCTTCTTCGAGCTGATAAAAAGTGGAGAACAAAAAGCCTGCTCTTTTCAATTCCTGCTTGAAAAGGATTTTCTCCCTCCGCCGGACAGGAAAAAAAGAATCACCATTCGTCCCGTGGATGGTTTTTTGCCTCCCCCACTAGCATTTGGCCTTACGTAAATCCATTGCCGAAAGAAGAAACGAGGATTAAAAACAGGGCAGGCCTTTTTGCCTGCCCTGTCCATTACTTTCGTTCGGCCCTGTACTCTTTCCTGATTTGGCTTGCCCTCTCTTCGTTCTTCTTTTTCTTTAAGGACGAAGGGGACGCCTTCTTTTTCGGGAAGAAGGAAGGAAGCTTATATTCCTTCGGCTTAGGATTATCTTTATTGGCAAGGTAGAGTTCTTCATTCTTTTTGATCTTTAAAGCCTCGGCAGCCTTTTTCTTTTCTTCCCTCCCCTTATTGTGCTCGGCAATTCTCTCTCTTGCCTGCTCTATTTTCTGCTGATAGGTCGCAGCAACGACCCTTTTCTCTTTGTCCCTTTGTTCAAGAAGGGCAAAGGCCTTTGCCTTTTTCGCTTCGTCACTGATATTCAAAGCGGAGCAGACTGCCCTGACCTTTTTGCGATAGCTTTTTTCAATCTGGTCGTACTTCTTCTGCCTTTCCCCTTCAAGCTCATTGTCCTTTTCGGTATTGAAGAGGATTCCGCACTTCACGAAGAAACGATGGGCACCTTCAGGGGAGAAACGGATAATCTGGAAGACAACGGCAACAAGAAGGATAAGACCTTTGATGGTGTCATTAAGGTTCGGAGAGAGCTTAAGGGCGGCGATAATCTTGTCGATAGTCTGGAAGGCTAAGGCACCAAAGAGGACGCCTAAGATATTTCCGCTTCCTCCGGCCATCGAAATGCCGCCTAAGACGTTGGATGCGATGGCATAAAGCTCGTAGGACTTTCCGGCGGCAGAAGGGTCAATGTTGCCACGGATACCAAGCTGCAGGAAGGCAGCAAAACCGATTAGGGCGCCTTCCAAGGCAAAGACGGATGCCTTAATGAAATTGACACGGATACCGATTAAAGATGCAGCCTTGCTGTTGCTTCCGACTGCGTAGATCTTGCGTCCGTATTTCGTCCGGTTCGACCTAAAGAAGAAGGCAAGGATTAATAGGACAAAGAGGATACCGACAATTGGAAGAGTGGCGACCGTCTTATTGCCCATGGCATAGAGGGGATCTCCTTTTGACCCATAGCCGCTGAGACGGAATGTGGAAATATGGCCAGGCTGGGCAGAGAGGGTATAGACGATCAACGACCGGTAGATAAGCCTTGTCGCCAAGGTGACAATAAAGGATGGCCTATGGAGATATCCGACAAAGAACCCGTTTACAGCCCCGAGAAGAAAGCCGAAAACAAGGGCGAAGAGGAGAGTGATAAACAGAGCAAGAATAGCCCTCTTCCCTGTCGCTGCATAGACCTGGTTATACACCAAGGCGCTAATGCCGGCAACGAAAGCAAAAATCGAGCCTGCACTTAAATCGATATCTCCGCCGATAATAATCAGAGCCATGCCGATTGCGGTTATGCCGATTGTCACAGAAGAGAAAAGAATGTTTGTGCAAAGGTTCCAGTTAAAGCTCTTAAAGGCGGAAATATAGTAAATCAGGAAGATAAAAAGGTTGATGTAGACAAAGTTGGCTTTCCGCCAGCTGAATTTCAGAAAGGACTTGACGTCCTTTCCTACTTCCTTTGCCATCTTATTCCGGTAGAACATTTCTCCGGTCTTTAGATAGGTATCCTTAATCATGCGTTGTTCTCCTTTTCTAGGTTTTCATCCTTTACGCCTGTGGCATAAAGCCTGACAGTCGAATCATCCCTTTGGTTTCGATTCAGATCGGCAACAATCTTGCCATGATAGAAGACAAGACAGCGGTCTGCACATTTCCGGATTTCCCCTAGTTCCAGGGTATGGAAGATAATCGTCTTTCCCTTCTCTGCCAAAGAAAGAAGAAGCTTATAGATTTCGTCTTTGGCTCCGACATCGATACCCTGAGTAGGATTATCAAGAAGAATAATGTCGCAGTCCGTATGAAGCCATCTTGACAGAATGACTTTCTGCTGATTTCCGCCGGAAAGAGAGACGATCCTTGATTTGGGCGAGTCTGCTTTAAGGTTCCTCTCTTTCTTATAGGAGAGATAAGACTGCGTCTCCTTCTCTTTCCGATAAAGAGGATTTTTCTCCACATTGAAGGCAGCAAGGGCGAAATTATCCAGAATATTCCTTGTCGGAAAGACTGAGTTTTCCTTTCGGTTAGACGGAACCCTGCCGACATGGTGACGCCTGACTTCCTGCACGCTCTTTGAAGTCAGGTTTTCGCCCCTGGCGAAGAAAGAACCGGAAGATGGCTTATTCAGTCCGAACCTAGTCTGCCTAAGTTCGCTGGCCCCAGAGCCCTGGAGACCGGTGAAGCCGATAATCTCCCCTTTTCTTACCTTAAGGTTAATATTGCGGAACCCTTTTCCGGAATAGTTAGACAAAGTGATGGCGTCTTCCTTGAAAAGACGCTCTTGATAAAAGGATTCCTGACTATAGCTAGGGCCGACGATTTCCTTGGCCAGCCTTTCCGGAGTGGCAGAAGAGATATCCCCTTCCGAAATGAACCGCCCATTACGGAGAACAGTAAACGAATCGCAGATCTGGAAAATTTCGGGCCTTTTGTGGGAAATGAAAAGGAATGTCTTTCCCTGGGCCTGTAAGGCTTTAATGATACGGAAGAAATTCTCGATTTCCTCGTTGGATAAGGCTGTGGTCGGTTCATCAAGAATCAGAATATCGCTCTTGGCAAATAGGGCACGGCAGATTTCCAGAAGCTGTTTCTTGGCTGTCGGAAGATCCTTGACTAGGTCAGTCGACTTAATGTCGACCCCAAGGGAAGAGAAAAGCTCATCGCTTTTCTTCCTCCTTTCCTTTTTATCAATCAGAGGGCCTTTCCTGATTTCGTTGTTCCTGAAAATATTCTCATAGGCAAGCAAGTCATTAAAAAGAGAAATTTCCTGATGGACAAAAGCGATGCCAAGATCCTGTGCTTTGTTGATTGTCCTTTTTTCGACTTCGATTCCGTTAATCCGAATCGACCCCTTATCCCGGGTGTAAACACCGGAAAGAATATTCCTTAACGTAGACTTCCCCGCACCGTTTTCCCCAATCAGGGCATGGATGGACCCCTTCTTGACATGAAGGGAGACATCATGAAGGACCTGAACACCGAAAAACGATTTGGAAATCCCTTCCCTGGCTATTTTTTCCTGTTCCATAGGTGGCTCCTTTTTTCATAAAGTCTCTTCCCCTGCAAGAAGCAGGGGAAGAGAAAGATTTACGACATAGAATGACTAAGCAGTGACTTTTCCGCCGAATCCAGTCTTACCGGCAATGTTGTCCTTGCTTACGGCTTCCGAAGCAATGACGTGGTCTTTCGTCACCTGTTTACCATCTAAATGGTCCTGCCTGTCCTGCCTTGCGACAGCCATCATGCCAGGATCATAGGTGACATCGACAATGTCGCAGTTCGGCAAGGCTTCCTTGAACTGAGCAGAGCGAGGATGGTCTCCGCGGATAACCTGATAGACTTCCTCAAGTCCGCCACAGCCGACTAAGCCTTTGACATTGTCTGCAATAATCTTCTTTTTCCCTTCAGTAATACTGTTGCTTGTCAAAGCCTGCAGGATACCCCTGGTGATTTCGGAATCATGGGTGTAGAACCATTTATAGTCCGCTAACTCCTCCTCACTTGTACCATTGACAAAGGTTTCAAATAAGGTAATGGAGGTATCACGGGACCATCCGGTATAGTCAGTGAAGGTAATCTGGCTCTTGATTTCGGCGTCCGTCCATCCATTTTTCTTCAGCTCCTCTTCAAATCCGGCTGTGCGTTCACCGGGGACCGTGGAATTATCGCCAGGCCTACCGAGAATCTTGTCGGTCTTCTGCCTGCCTTTAGCGATGAACCGCTTAGCCGATTCAACACCGGTGGAATGGTTGTCTCCTTTGACATTGGAGACATTGGTGTTGCAGGAAGTAACGGCATCATTGGTGATGATCCGGTCAAACTGGACAAAGGGAATACCGGAATTGGCAATCTTTGTCACTACGGACTCAGATTCATTGCTCGAAGGCTGAATGACAATACCGGCAATTTCGGTCTTCCGGGCTAAGACATCATCGACCTTCTGTGCCTGAGACTCGGCAGTGGCATCGGAATAAATGACATACTCGTACTTAGACTGAGCCTTATTCAGGGCTGCTGCCTTTTCCTGGATACCAGTGAGGACAGCGCCGGTCCAGCCGTGGTCGGCCTGCGGTCCAAAGACGGCGACTTCCTTTTTCTCGGTAGTCGTTCCTGTGTTGGGTGTAGAAGCACCAGATCCGGTTTCATCTCCGCCCTTGCATCCGACTAAGGCAAGAAGAGCAACTAAACCTAAGGCAAAACGTTTCTTCATTTTTGATTCCCTCCTTTGTTCATTTTATTTTGGAATCGTTCATCCCTACCCATCCCGAAACTTCCTTGGACTTTAAGCAGGCATTGATAAAGTAGATGCCCTCCAATCCCTCTTCGCCATGCGGATAATCTTCGTCTCTGTCCGTTAACGCCTCCTTTCGTTTTCTCTTAAGAAGATTAGTGACAATCGTCCGATAGTTATTTGCAAATGCTTCATAGAGTCCTTCCGGATGTCCGGATGGGAGGCGGCTAAAGTTCCCTGCCTCGTACTGTTTGGAGAACTCCGTTCCGCGGCAGATATCCATGGTTGGTGCATCTTTCACCGTGAAGAGAAGATGGTCAGGATTCTGCTGGTGCCATTCAATGGCCCCTTTTGTCCCATAGACAGACACAACGATATCGTTTAAATGTCCAAGGGCAACCTGACTGCAGGTTATCCGTGCCTTCCTATTGTCCTTGTACTTGAGGAGAACATTTGCGGCGAGATCAAGTCTCTGGCCAAAGGTGTCATAATCGCAGAACACTTGGTCTACTTTTTTCCCGAGAAGATAATGAAGAAGGTTCTCTCCGTGAGTTCCGATATCCCCTATGCAGCAGCTGCTTCCGCTTTTCTTTGGATCTAGCCGCCATATCTTATTTTTTTCCTCCTCGGATGTCTCCGGATCGGCGGCTTTCAGAAGCCAGTCCTGAAGATAGGAGACACTTGCCGAAAGAAGATGACCAAGCTTTCCTTTTGCAATCCTCTCCTTTGCCACCTTGACAAGTGGGTATCCGGTATAGCCATAATTGACCGCAAAGAGAAGGTTCTTTTCTCTTGCTAGCCGGACCAGCTCTTCTCCTTCCTTCGCCGTGAAACATAAGGGCTTTTCGCAGACCACATGGATTCCTTTTTCTAAGAATGCCTTAGCAACTTCATAGTGAAGAGAGTTAGGCGTGCAGATAATGACAAAGTCAATCGGATCTTTTCTTTTGGATTCCTTCTCCGCCCTCTCCTTATAATCGTCATAACGTCGGTCGGAAGGAATGTTGTAGGTGTCGGCAGTCAACGTATGGAACTCGGGTACGATGGAGAAGGCTCCGGCGACCAGTCTTGCCCGTGGATCAAAAGCAAGGGCCTTACGATGGACTTCGCCGATAAAGGCCTTGACATCTCCTCCTACCCTGCCATAAGTGATGAAGTCATTCATGGTTATTTCCTCCGTTTATGAGTTCGAAATAGCGTCATCGAAGGCAAAGGTGGAAGGAGCAAAATCCATTTTCCGGACAAACGCGATGCTCTCTTTCCTTCCCTGTTCACGGTCCCTTCCGCTGTCTTCCCATTCAATAGTCAGAGGTCCTTTATAGTCATGGGCGTTAAGTACACGGATAATGTTATCGAAATTTACATCTCCATGACCAAGAGTGACAAAGTTCCATCCGCGGCGGAGATCACCGAAGCTAAGGTAGGAACCAAGTAAGCCTCCCCGCTCATTTCTGGTCAGCTTGATATCCTTGAAGTGAACCGAAAAGACTCTTTTTGCGAAGTCATCCAAGAAGATATCCGGTCGAACACCCTGCCAAAGAAGATGACTAGGGTCGAAGTTAATGCCAAATTCCTCACGGTCAGAGAACACTTCTAAGGTTTTCTTTGTGGAATAGTAGTCAAAGGCAATTTCAGCTGGATGGACTTCCAAAGCAAATTTTATTCCGTTTTCTTTAAATAAATCGAGGATGGGAAGCCAGTCTTCACGTACTTTCTTAAAGCCTTCCTCAATCCTTTTCTCTGTAGTCTGAGGGTAAGAGTAGAAATAGCGCCAGAGGGGGTTTCCTGTAAAGCTTGCCTGTACTTTGACCCCTAGCTTTCTAGCCACTACTGCACTTTTCTTCCTTGTGGCTATAGCCCATTCTTTAATCGCCTTAGGATTATCATGGATTTCCTTGGGGGCGAAATTGTTTAATCGGGGATCTTCAAGATCGGAGACACATTGTCCGATAAGATGAGTGGAAAGAGTGACAATCTTCAGATGATGTCTTTCGAATATTTCCTTGACCTGATTCAAATAATCTTCGTCTTCATAGGCCTTTTCGATGTTCAGATGCTTTCCCCAGCAGGCAAGTTCGACCCCGTCATAGCCATACTGTTCAAGTTTTATAGCTAGGGTTTCCCTTTCCCTGTCAGCGAACTGGCCTGTAGTAAGAGTAACGGCGTGGCTCATTTCTTTGTTTCCTCCTATTCTTTTTTCCCGTTGTCATAGGGAAGGATCGTATCTTTCAGAACTACAGAATTTACGACATGGATGTTTGTGCACTCTGTCTCTTTGAGAATCAGATGGCGATAGGCAATCTCAACGCATTTCTTTCCTTGTTGATAAGGGTGCTGAGAGATAGAGGCAGAGACAAGACCGGTCTTCAATGCAGAAAGGATTTCCGGAATCTCATCCACCGTAATCACTTTCGGACGATGCTGTTTTTCCTCTTCGACAGCCTTAAGACCTCCGACCATTCCAGCACCGAAGTAGACAAGGATGTCCGGTTTCTTCTTTTCGATGACTTCTTTCGTCTTCTGATATCCGATGTCATCGTTATCAAACGTCTCAATCGGAGCCAGGGTTTCAAATCCCGAAGAAAGGGATTGCTTGAAACCGTCAAGGCGCTGACGATGTCCTTGATGGGAATAGGACCCAATCAAGACCTGAACCTTGTCCCCCGGTTTAATCAAAAGGTTGACCCTGTCTGCGGCTAGGGCACCGGAATTAAAGAAGTCACATCCGACATACCCAGCCTTGTTCTTTGCCCGAAGGTCGATTGATTCGGAGACAACCGGAATGTCCAGAGAATCAATCTTTTCCAGAATCTTCTCACTTCCCGCAGCAGAGATAATCAATAGTTTTGTTTTCTTTCCTAATGAATCTAAGGCTTTAAGCACTTCATCATCATTGAAAAGGGCAACGGGATAGATCTTTAGGGAAATACCGGAATAGCGGTATTCTCCTTTAAGAGCATTCTTCCTCCCTTGAAGAACAAGATCAAAGAAGCTATTGTTCCGACTGGCAATAATAGCGGCGATTTCGCATGTACGTCTCTTTCCGCTTTTCTGACCGGTGGTTTTGGAAACATAGCCTGTTTCTTCAAGGACCTTCTCTATCCGTTTTTTCACCTCGGGGGAAACATTTCCCCGGTGATTAAGGACACGGTCGACAGTCCCACGAGATGTATTGGCTAAGGAAGCTATTTCATTAATTGTCATTGTAACCGCTTTCTGTTTGCGATTAAAATTATAAATGCACAATTTTATAATTTATGTGCACATTAAAAGGCACAGTGCCTTTTTCTTCACATTTTCGTTGTTCTAACTATTAGACGATAATCGCCTTGTTTTCTATTATTTTCTATTTTATATAGGCGTTTTTTTAATTTTTTTGCCTAATATTGATAATTTTCCATTTCTTTTGTAATCGCTTTCCTAAAAGCGTGAAATTGAGTGTGCAATGTAAAATATTTTTCCGTGCTTATTGACACAATTAAAAGGCACAGTGCACAGAAAGGGCATTCAGGTTCTTTCCTTGCTAATTCATCGTTCCACTCTTTTTTGCCTTACAAAGCAAGGAAACTTTTCAAGAGTCAGGATTAAATCCGACATTCATTTTCCATCCTCTAGCATCATTCCTTTTTCTTTTCGGAACAAAGAAAGAATCAGGAAGTAGATTTGCAAATCAAAATAAGAACAGAAGAAACAGGTATCCTGTTATTCTTTGCTCTGGGAGCAGACTACCGAAGTAAACCAGCCACGTCCAAGGAATAAAGGAACTTCCTTGACATTTTGTTATCTTTTCCTTTGGTTCACTCTGTCCCTTTAGTCCGATCTTTCCGATGTTTATATGGAATCACGGAGTATTTACTCATGGTTATGCCCCCCTAGGCTATTTCGAAAGTCATTTTGTTTACATCTAAATCTCATATCATTTAACAATTCAGCAAAAAGTTCTTGAATTTCAGGTCAAAAACTTTTTAAAAATACTAAATTTTAGACTTACATTGCCAAAAACAAGTACTCTATAAAAATGACCAAAATAATATTTGACCCCAATTCACATTACTTGAATGAGTTCTAAAAACAGAAAAGCCAGAATCTACTTTTTCTTAATTTAATAAATATATGCGTTGGGATGTACAATCCCCAAAGAAAGCATAATTGGGATATCCAAAAGAAAAAACACGGATTTCTCCGTGTTGATTTTCCGATGGCGGAGCGAGAGAGATTTGAACTCTCGCACGGTTTTGCCCGTCTATGAGCTTTCCAAGCCCACCTCTTCAGCCTCTTGAGTATCGCTCCACTGAATGGCTCTACTAAGCTTAGCTGCTTTTTAGCAGCAATAGATATTTTAAGAGACTTTTTCTCTTTGTCAAGAAAAAACGTGATTTGTATACTATAATTCTCTTAATGAAATACCAAATCACTGCCTTAGAGGCCAATCAAAGAGTCGATAAATTCCTTAAGCGGAGGCTGAAAGATGCCCCGGTTTCCTTTATTTATAAGAGGTTCAGACAGAAGGACGTCAAAGTCAACGGAAAAAAAGCCAAGATTGATCAAATCCTTAGGGAAGGGGATTTAGTCGATATCTATCTCAAGGATGCCCTATTAGAGAAATTCCATAGCGAGGCCCTGCTTCGTCCGGTCAAGGCGGACTTTGAAATCATCTACGAAGACGAAAATATCCTCGTCATCAACAAACCGAAGGGGCTTCTTGTCCACGGAGACGAGGGAGAAAAAAGAATCACCCTGCAGAATAGGGTTCTGAATTACTTAAAGGAAAAGCGGGAGTTTGATCCCTCTGCCCTTAACGGATTCATCCCTTCCCCGGCTCACCGGCTGGACCGGAACACTTCCGGAATCGTCATTTTCGGAAAGAACCTTCCTACCCTTCAGCAGCTTCTTGAGCTTTTCCGGACACGTGACCAAATCGAAAAGAAATACACACTCCTTGTCCGAGGCATCATTTCTCCGGAAGGGAAAATCGACCTGCCTTTGGAAAAAGATAGTGTAAAAAAGAGGGTCTTTGTCTCACACAGCAAGAATGCTAAGACTGCACTGACTTCCTATGTCCGGGAAAAGGCGTTTCCGGCCGGTTTCTCTCTTGTCAGTGCGGAGCTATTGACTGGACGCACCCATCAGCTTCGTGTGCATTTTGCTGCCATCGGGCATCCGATTGTCGGAGATGGCAAGTACGGTGATTATGAGGTAAACGAAAGGTTTGAGAAAAGGTATGGACTTAAAAATCAGTTCCTCCATGCCGGATATTTCCGTTTTAAAGATATTACGGGATATCTTTCCTATCTTTCCGGAAAAGAGTTCATTGCCCCTCTTCCGAAGAAGGAAGCCGATATTCTCCAGTCGCTGAAAAAGGTCAGCTAGAATGACGCTTTCCCTTTTTCTTCTTTTGCTTCTCCTTCTGCTTAGGATTCCTGCCTGCCTTCTGCCGAGAAACCGGCTGAAGGTCTATCTTTATTCCGCCCTCTTTTCCTGTTTCGTCCTAGGAAGGATAGGAATCATCGACCGGGTAGGGGAAACTAAACTGGAAGAAAAAAGGGGACTTTTCTTTTCTCCCCTCTTTTCCCACCTTGTCGAGCATTCAAAGGGACTGACAGAAAAGGAAGGCCGGCACATTTACTGCTATCTAGCCAATCTTCTTGTCTATGGAATGGCTTTTTTTCTCTCTTTTCCTTTGTTCAGTATTTTCTTTATCGGAAACAACCCTTCCATTTATCAGCCGGCACGCATTCCAGTCCGCGTCTTTCTTTCCCTTGCCTTCCTTTTGTCTACCTACGGTTTCTTTTCCTTTACCCTAATCAATATCCGCAGGATCATCCCCTTCCCTTATGGGATAAGGGAAGGCGTTTTCAATAGGTTCTACCCTATCGGAGCATAAAAGATATGGATAGTTCACTGTCATTCTATCTTCTAGCGGAAGAAGGAGGATGGGATTGCTCGTCCTATGCTTTCGATTACCGGAAAAACATTCTCTCTTCCAATGCCTATCATATCCTTCAGATCAATGTCCTAGAATGCAGAAAACATCCAAATGGTGCGGCAAAAAGGATCGTCAAAGACTTTGAGGAGCTTTATCTTCAGCCTTTGACCATCAAGGACACCTTTATCTTAGAGACGCAAATCAATTATCTTGCCCTTCATTCCTTCCCCGCCTATTACCTAAATCCTCTGGCCATTGATCCCAATTATGCAGGGGAAATCACCTCCATTGGGGATCTTAGGTTCACCCATGACGGAAAGGAAAGGACGCTCAATGAGATTATCGAGGATAAGAAGACGACTCCGGAAAGGAAAAGGCAGGATATCAAAGGAAAGATCGACTTCTTCCTTGTCGACAGGAACGAAATGGTCAGCGATTCTATCCGGGAGCTGAAGAAGCAGACTCTCCCGGATAAGAGCGTCAGGAAGAAGACTTTTTTCCGGTTTGCCGACTTTTTCCTTTTCCTCGTCAGGAATTTCATCGGTCTTTTCTGCCTCCTTTATCCGAATGAAAGCTTCCGGAACGGAATGCTCGTTCCGAGAGGGGAAAACGCATTTTCTTTTGCTGGAATTCTCTTCTATCTTCTTCTTTTCCTTTTTGATTTCTCCTTCCTTTCCTTCCACTCCTTGCGGTCAAGAATCTGGGAGCCTTACAAGTACGCAAGACGTTTTCTCAAGAAGAACACGGATCAGCTCTTCCAGGATCTCTCCAATGAGAAGGACAAACTTTTTTCCTATATCTATTCCGCAAGGAAAAACCATGTGCAGTTAAAAAACGACATCAAGGATTTCTCTAAGCTCTCCTCCTCTTATATCGACTTTAAGTCCATCAAGGAAGTTAAGAAAAAAGAAAAAGGAAAATTCTATCGCTTCCTTCATAATAGGAAAAACATTCTGGCCACCTTATCCGCCATAGCCAGGATTGTCCTTTTTTCCCTGTTTCTTGTCGCCATCAACCACGGAGGAACCCTCTAATGGGATATTCATTCAAAGGAAAAAGGTATTCCACCGCTGCCGACTTTGCCATGGACAGGTACCTCTCCCCAAGGGAAAGCTTAGAGGAAAGGAAGAAAAAGGCCTGGCAGGACTTTCTTAGGAAGGAAAGCAGGGAGAAAAGGAACGCCATCAGCCACCTTCTTCTTCTTTCCTATCCGGCAGACATTCTTGTCTACAAGGCTGGGGAAATCCTGAATCCCTTTAGGACCATCCGGATAAACCGTCGGATTTTTTCCTCCTATCAGGAACTTGGGGAATCAAGGCTCTCCACTTCACCTGGAACAGACCCCGTCCTAAGGGAACTTGTCCACCATAACGGAATAAGCGAACATAGGCGCCTTTCCTCCTACAGAGAAAGAAACAGGGACCTCTATAAAAAAGTGAAAAGAAGGGAAAAACAGGGAAGCATCGACCTTCAGTACGCCTATTTCTCCCTTGGCTATCTTCTTTCCGGGGAAAAAGAGCTTTTCTTCAAGGGAAAGAAATACAGGAATATCTTTAATCTGACTTACTACCTGCTCAAGGAAAACAAGGCCGAGGAGTATGGTTCCTATTTTTCCAACTCTCCACTTTTGAAAGTCTATAGTGAATTGGCAGAAGACGGAAAACAGGTGGAAGAGTTCCTTCATCTCTGCAAAAAGCGGGAAGAAAGCGAAGAAAAACTGAATCAGTACCTGAGGAGACGGAAGAAATAATTTCCTTTTCCCAGTTGCCGGAAAAGAGTCAGGGACCCTATAATAATAGAAAGCAGCCTGCCGAGGTCAGTCCATGGATTATCAAGATAGAAAAGCAAGGTGGCTAAGTTCCCCGCTTGTCAGTGACAAGGAAAAAGATGAGATCAAGTCTGCCTCCGTCCCCAGGCAGAAAGAAAGGTTCGGCGAAACGCTGTCTTTTAAAGAGAACGGAATCAGGGCAAAAAGGGGGATAGGTCCAGGGCGCATCAACCGTCTGACCATAGCCCGCGCAACCTACATCGTCTCATCTTATTTGCTCACCTGCTATGGCGATCTGACGAAAAAGCAGGGAAGGATAGTCGCCATGGACACCCGGGAGGGATCTTCTCTTTTCCAGGAAGAAGCCATCAAGGTTCTAACCGGTTTAGGAATCAAGGTCTACACCTTCCATGACCCCCATCCTACACCACAAGTTTCCTATGCCATACGGAAACTTATGCTCGCCGGCGGAATCAGGATTACCGGAGGAAACAATCCAAAGGGATATAACGGATTCCGATTCTTTGACAAAGACGGGGTGGAAGCCTTAGGAGACTGCCTAGACAAGATTGCCCGCCTTTTTTCCCTCCTGCCTGACGAATTGTCCCTCCCCATAGGAAAGGAAAAGGCAGATGTCATCTTCCTGGATGAAACGCCTTCCTTTGACGAAGAATTCCTGGCAAAAGAGAGGGAGACCTCTCTTTACAAGGACTTCTTTGTCGGCAAAAAGAAGACAAAGATTGTTTTTTCCCCTCATGGGGGATGCACCTGTTCATTAGGGCCTAAGCTTCTCCAAAGGGCAGGCTACGAAGTAAAGACGACGGCGGGGGAAGATTATTTCAATCCTCCCCTTTCTAATGTCTCCTGCCTGAATCCTAATAGCGAGGAAGCCTTTGCACAAAGCCTCTTAGAAAGGGCAAGACTTAACGGAAAAGGAGACCGGTATAACCTTATTCTCGTCTGCGACGAAGAGGGGGGAAAGGCCGGGATTGCCTTTATCAATCAAAAAGGAAAAGCCGAAAGGCTTAAGGAAAACCAGTACAGGGCGCTCTTGACTGATTTTCTCCTTGGTACACTGAAAAGACGAAAGCTTCTTCCCATCAACGGAGTAAGGGTGGACACGCTTACCACCTCTTCTCAAGGAAAATGGATTGCCTCTTCCTATAACGTTAAGACACGGACAGTGGAAAACGGTGGGAAGTACATCGGTTCCTTAATCCGGAAAATTCATAGGGATGAGCAGACCTTCCTTTTTGGCTATGGTGAGTCTTCCGGGGTCCTTCTCTCTTCCTTTGTCCGGGACGGAGATGCCTTGGAGACTAGGCTTTCCCTTAGCGACAGGTGCGAATATTATCTAAGAAAGGGTCAGACTTTGGATGTTGCCTATAAGGAGCTCTGTGAAAAGACAGGGACTTATTTTGAGGATAAGGCAGTTTTTGTCTTTGATGATGTCAAAGGAAGAGAGGAGAGGATAAATAAGCTAGATTTGCTCAGAACCCGCCCCTTTGCCCAAATCGGCGGATACCCAATCAGGAGAAGGGATGACTATAAAAAACGGAGAGTCTTTCTTCCCAAAGCCGGTGGATTCTACGACAGGGAGGGAAACGACATTTCTTCCCTCGATTGCCTTAAGTTCTTTTTTAATCCAGGAGGCTATCTTGTCCTTAAGCCAAGGGAAAACAGTCCGCAAAGGGAAATCTATCTTGAACTTGTCGATCTTAGCCAAAAAGACGGGGAAAAGAAACGGGAGGAAATCCTGTCTGAACTAAAAGATAAAATGGGGCTTGAATGAAATGGCTATCGTAAAATCTTTCGCCTTTCTTACCGCCTTTGTCTTTTCTTCCCTTCCCCTAGCCGTGCAGCCAAGAGTCTCTTTCCAGGGCAAAGCTTTTGACGCAAGCCAACGGCTGGATTTTACCGACTCAACCCAAGAGGAAATCAAGTCTTACTATAACTACGACCTAATCAGCGGACAGAAAGGAAAGCAGAGGAGGAAGTCTCTCTACGATATCATCTCCAAGGACAACACGTTTGTCAGTTATTCCTCCGGCGTCACCAATTGGTACAAGATAACAGACCGGAACTGGGCTCTTAGCCAGACAATAGATCCGGCCAGTTATCGTTTCAGCGATGACGATAAGATAGTGGAAGGAAAGCCTGTCTTCTACGAAACAAGGCTCTATTTCGAAGACAATACGACAGAAGAAAAGCAGATTAATACCAACATCAACGGATTTTCCCGTAATGAAAATCTGACCAAAGTCGACTGGGTAAAAAAGCAACGTCCGAAGCCGACAGGCGAGGTAAAAAATCCGCCTCAGGTAGACAAAGAGCATGTCTGGGTGAAGAGCCACGGTTTTTCTCCTTCGGGAGACCCTACAAAAGGAGCTGGCACAGACCTTCATCATCTTATTGCGGCAGATCATAACACGAACAACAGACACAATGATCTCTACTATGGAGAGGTTGCCGACCATCAAAGCAGCGATACCGATATCATAAAGTGCGTCTATGCCGACGGAACAACCGATGTGTCCGGTTGGATCGGAAAGACCAGCCAGGGAGAGACTTGCTTTGAACCGACCGACAAGTGGAAGGGAGACATCGCCAGAGCCCTTCTTTATAGGGGAGTAAGATACTCAAACTACCTTGCCACCAACACCGAGTCCGAGCCCTATCTTGAACTGACGGATGACATCACGAAAAAAGACGACAACGACCACTACCATGGCGTCTTCCACAATCTCTCCACTTTCCTAAAGTGGAACAAGTCAGACCCCGTCGATGAGTATGAGAGACACCGGAACAATCTTATCTATAAGAACGTACAGAATAACCGCAATCCTTTCGTTGACTTCCCTTCCTGGGCAGATCAGGTCTACGCCCCGGATTCAACCGATATCCCTTCTAAGGATCCAAGGACAAGCGAGAACCCGTCGGCCGGCAGCAATGATTTTCTCCAAAAGTTTTTTGAGATGGATAAAGGAAAGATGATTCTTTTTATCGTTTTAGCCGTCATCCTTTTCATCTTTGTCTGCCTAATCCTTTATCTGCTGACAAGAAAAAAGAAGCAAAAGCCGGGAAAAGGAAACTATAATAAGAAAAAGAAGTCTGGCAATCAAAAAAAGAAAAAATAGGAGGACGAATGTCTATGGAAGAAGAAAAGAAAGAAGCCGTCGTAAAACAGGAAGAAAAGAAGGAAGAGGAGAAAAGCACCAAGAAAGGGAACTCTTTCACTAAATTCTTCCACAAGAGGGGAAAGTCCATCTCGGACTCAAACCGGGAAAGCAAAATCGAGAACGCCTATAAGCAAAGCACTGGCGTCCAGGAGTTCCTTCTCTACGTCGGAAACGGAGTCTTCAACAGCCATTCCTATTTTGGAAAAATCAATGAAGAAACGAAGGAAGTACTGGTCTACGGAAAATTTAATGAAAGCGATTTCCCGCCCTATGGTTGCATCCTCTCAACCATCCCTGCCGACCGGGATAAGGAGCTTCCAAGACGGTTCTATGTGACTAAGTCAGACAACACAAAAAGGGTCAGTGTCACCATCAGGGAAAATAACGGAGAGGGTGAAAAGGCAGAAAAGACCTATGAACGTCCGGCGACCCTTCTTACGTTAGATCCTGCCTTAAAGGAAGTCGAAGTCATCAAAGTCGGAAACACCTATTACGAAAAGCTGAAAAAGTAAGCAGAAGAAAAGGGGGCTAGGCCCCCTTTTTTCTAGAAGAACGCTTGGTCGATGGCATCAAGAAGATAATAAGGAGGGTTGTACCCTCGCTTGACAGGAACCCCTTTTTCCTCAAAGAACTCCCTTTTGAATCCAGGATGGTGCTTCTCACTGACTTCCTTAAGAATAAAATCCGCATTCCTCAGGAACACTTTCTGATGGCTTTTGAACGACACAAGGAAAAATCCGATTCCGCCAAGAGAGCGGATAAAACGGAGATGGTCATATTGCTGCGGTCTTATCCTATGGTAGGGGACAGAGTCATGAATGGTCTCCTTGCATTCAAAGTCGATGTACCTTCCCTTGTAGATACCGACATAGTCGGTAGTGGACTTTTCTTCGAAATAGGCTTCGCTGATCATCCCTGGATGTTCCTTGCTCCTTTTAACGACCTTAATTGGGGTAGGACGCTTGTATATATCAGCAATTCCCTTTGATCGATAGAAGTCGCATGTTTTAGAAATATCGGATTCGAAATGCCTTCCCCTGTTGCTTCTTATCAAGGAATCACGTGCGCGTTCATTTGCTGTTCTATTCTTTGACTTCCGTCTGTCTACCGTCGTTTTCTTTTGGACAAGGATCCTCTTGCGTCCATCGGGATAGTTAATCATATTCAAAGGCTAAAAGCCGATTTTCCTTTTCAGAATCTCGCTGGTGAAATTCTGGGGACGTGCGGAAAGCTCAAGAATAAGAAAGAGGTGTTTTGTCTCTTCCGGGCCGAGAATCTGGAACCAGCCCTTGAACAGGTTCCTTAGCTGTTCATGGACCTTTTCCAAATAACGTATTCCTTTTTCCGTAATGGCGACAAAAACCTGCCGGCGGTTTCCGCTATCAAGTTCACGGATGATGAACCCCTTCTTTTCCAGAGTCCGAAGGTTGGCTGCCACATCCGGTCTTGTCGTCCTAAGATCATCGGCGATAACAGAGGGGTGGGAATTAGGATGGCTGGAAAGATAGACCAGTACGCGGTAATCGGTCTGGAAAAGACGGGTAAACCTTTCCAAGGCTCCGACATCTCTGATCTTGACGACAAGTTCCCTAAGATGATTAATGTCTTCTGTCAGCTCCTCGGGAGACAATTCGAATTCTTCGTTTTTCTTTCCCATTGGCTTTCCTCCTCGGATTTGTGTCCATTATAAAATAGAAAAGAAAAAAGCAAAAGCGGACATCCTAGCCGGATGCCCGCTTTTTCTTTACCTAGAAAGAGGAGAAAATTAACGGGAAAGATAGTCCCTGATTGCCTTGGCAGCCTTACGTCCGGCACCCATGGCAAGGATGACCGTGGCGGCACCGGTAACGGCATCGCCGCCGGCAAAGACACCATCCTTGGTCGTCTCGTTCGTGTCCTCATGGACGACTAGGCAGCCATGGGGATTAGTCTCAATGCCAGGGGTCGTGAATTTAATTAGCGGATTCGGACTTGTGCCGATGGCAATGATGACGCAGTCGCAAGGAATGGTATAAATAGCATCCTTGTCCTCTTCAAGGGAGACCGGAACAGGACGGCGACGTCCGGAGGCATCCGGTTCGCCGAGTTTCTGCTTCTGGACTTTGATTCCAGTGACACAGCCATAATTCGGATTATAGTCCGGGGCACGGCGGGAAGGAGATCCTTTCGTGTCATAGACAATCTCAACCGGATTACGGAGAAGATCGAAGACCACGCCTTCTTCCTTGGCATGTTCGATTTCTTCCTTACGGGCAGGAAGTTCGGCGAGGGAACGGCGATAGACACAGGTCGATGTCTCCGCACCGAGACGGAGAGGAGTACGAAGGGCATCCATGGCGACGTTTCCGCCACCGACGACAACCACATGTTTGGCATGCTCAATCGGCGTCTTGCTATCTTCCTGATAGGCTTTCCTTAAATTGACACGGGTAAGGTACTCGTTGGCGGAATAAACGCCTTTGGCGTTCTCGCCAGGGATTCCGAGGAACCGGGGCAGACCGGCACCAGTGCCGACGAACACGGCCTCGAAGTGGTATTCCTTCCTTAATTCATCGATGGAAAGGACACGGCCGATGACCCTATCGGTGAGGATAGTGACACCCCTTGCCTTCAATCCCTCAATTTCCTTCTGGACAATCGCCTTAGGAAGACGGAATTCCGGGATACCATACCTTAAGACACCGCCGGCGACATGGAGGGCTTCAAAAATCGTAACCTCGTATCCAGCCTTGGCAAGGTCATAGGCGCAGGCAAGACCGGAAGGACCGGAACCGATAACGGCTACCTTATGGCCGTTCTTCTTGATTTCCCTCTTGATCGGCTTAGCATGTTCGCGATGGTAATCGGCAACAAAGCGTTCAAGACGGCCGATGCCGACGGATTCGCCCCTCTTAGGCTTCCCATCTTCCCTGACAACCTTTCCGCCTTCGCGGACAGGCATCTTATGACGCAGACACTCTTTCTCGCACTGACTCTCCTGCGGGCAGACACGTCCACAGACAGCAGGAAGGGAGGAGGAACGGGAAATGACTTCGAACGCTTTTTCAAAATCGCCTTTGGCAACTTCGGAAATAAAACCAGGAATATCGATGTGGACAGGGCAGAGAGGGACGCAGCCAGGCTTCTTGCACTGCCTGCAGCGCTTAGCTTCATCGATTGCCATCTCCTGGGTATAACCGATGGCGACTTCCTCGAAATTATGACGACGGACCTCAGGGGCCTGAGTCGGCCTAGGGTTCTTTGTGTTTCTCCTATTGAACGGCATGACTATTTTCCCTCCTTAAGCAGGTTGCACTCGTTCTCATATGCCTTATGTTCCCAGCCGGAATACCTGGTGTTCCGTTCCCTGGCGGAATCGAAATCCACTTCCCAGCCGTCGAAATCCGGGCCGTCAACGCAGGCGAATTTCCTCTTTCCGCCAACCCTGACACGGCAGCAGCCGCACCTTCCGGTGCCATCAATCCTAATCGGGTTCCTGGAAACAACAGTCTTAATGTTGTATTTCTTGGTCAGGATGGCGATGTTCTTCCTCATAATGATAGGCCCGATGGCGATGACTTCATCGAACTGGTTTCCTTCTTTCTGACGGCGAAGGATTTCCTTCTCCAATCCCTGGGTGACAAAACCTTTTTCTCCCCAAGTGCCATCGTCGCTCATTTTGACGAAAATCGAAGAGCAATCCTCAAATTCCTTCTCGAGAATGACAAGTTCTTTGTTGCGGAAGCCGGCAACCGAAGTAACCTCGGCACCAAGCTCATGGAGTTTATAGGCAAGCGGGTAGGCAATGGCGCATCCGGCACCGCCGCCGATAATGGCCACATGCTTGAGGCCCTCTAACTCACTAGGACGTCCTAAAGGTCCGACAAAATCAGCAAGTTCATCACCCTCATGCTTCTGGCTTAATTCAAGGGTTCCTGCACCGACAATCTGGTAGATAATGGTGACGGTTCCCTTTTCCGGATCTTCCCCGGCAATGGTGAAAGGAAGACGCTCGCTGTCGCTATTGGCACGGACAATGACAAACTGTCCCGGCTGTGCCTTTTTGGCGACAAAAGGAGCTTCGACGACAATGCGGACGATAGTAGGATTGAGATCATCTCGTTTCAAGATTTTGAACATGTTACCTCCAACAGGTTTTCTCGTGTTTTATTCTAATCCTTTTTCTTTTCTTTTTTCTACCTTTTTTAAGAGTTATTGAAGAAAAAAGAAGCTGAGGTTTTTAAAAAATAGACAAATTCGGAAAAATTGCCTGTTGTTCTGAAAAAACAGAAAAAAGGAAAGAAAAAGTGTATAATTCTGTTTAGGAGAAATGTATGGCCCCTAAACTCATTCTTGACGCAAATAAAATCTACCATAAAGAATTCCAGGGAACGAAGCCTGGATACAATGCACTCCAGGTGGATACTTTCCTTGATTTCGTCATCCGCGACTATGAGTCGATGGAGGATTATGTCAAAGAAACAGACGCCAAGGAAAAGGAGCTTCAGAGCAAGATTGACTTCCTTAATGAAAAGCTGAGGAAGGCGGAAGCGGAAAACGAAACCAGGAAGGCAAAATTCGCCGGTATCGCCACCGATAGTACCCCTTCGCTGAACAATCTTGAGCTAGTCAAGAAGATATCCAAATATGAAGAAGCTCTTAAGAAAGCCGGCATTGATCCGAAAAGTGTGATCTGATTCCTATTTAATTCATCCGGTCCGGATAGCTGCTGGGAGTTATTGCTCCTAGAGGAAAGTCCATGCTCGCGCCATCTGTGATGATGACAGTGTTTGTTGCTAGGTCAATCAATAAGCCTAGGCAGGGAGGAGTCCCTGACGGCCGGGAAGAATCTAAGCCCTCGGGTAGGATGTCTTCCCTATAAAAGCTCCACAGTGACGAAACTAAGGGAAACCTTAGGAATGAAACGTTGGAAAGCCCCGCAAGCGAGAAACCTAAATTTTGGTAAGGGAAGTCATATGGGGAATTCGAACCCAGAAGACAGGCATTCATGCCTAGATAAATTGCTATCCTCGACAAAACATGGCTTACAGGACCGGATACTCGTTTATCCTGAATTATCCCGGAACAGAGAGAGGAAACAAAAATGAATACACCGAATAAGATTACGACGGCCCGAATCGGACTCGCCCTAGTTAGGATTATTTTCTTTTCCCTCTCCTTTATCCCCGCTGCCTCTTCTTTTGCTCCGGAAATCGTCCTAGCCGGTTTCCATTGCGGCTTTTCCTGGATTGACCTTGTCTGCTTCGTTTTATTCATTGTTGCGGCATCGACCGATGCCATCGACGGGAAAAGGGCAAGAAAGAACGGGCTTGTCACCGACCTTGGGAAGTTTCTCGATCCCTTCGCCGATAAATTCCTTGTCGATTCCGCCTTCATCCTCCTTTCCTGCCGGAAAGACTTTGCCGGACACTATCAGGTTCTTCCCCTTCTTGCCGTCCTTCTTGTTGCAAGAGATCTCGCAAGGGACGGACTGAGAAGGACGGCAGCAGGGAAAGGGAAGATCCTGGCTGCCAATAGGTATGGAAAAGTGAAAACCGCCGTGGAAATGGGGCTTATCCCCGTTCTTCTGCTAAATGGCTTTCCTTTCTCTCTTTTGAATTTCACTTCCGGTTTTGAGTCTTGGAAGAATAACCGCTTTTCCTATACATACATCATCACCAACATCCTTACCCTCGTTTGCCTGTTCTTCTCCCTGTTCTCCTTTGTTATTTATGTTAGGCAGAACAAAGAAGTTCTGACAGAAAAAGACGGAAAGAAGGAATAGTCCAATGGAAAGAAAAGATTTACTTGATTCGTTAAGGGAGAAAAAAGCCCATCTCTCGTCCAGGGAGTCCTTGACCGGTGGAAGGTTTGCAAGTGCCTTTACTTCTATCCCCGGGGCGAGCAATGTCTTTGCCGGAGCAGCCGTCACCTATACGGACAAGGCAAAGGAAAAGTTCGGTGTCAAGGTTTCCACAATTGAACAATATGGTGCCATCTCCGAGCAGACGGCAAAGGAAAGGGCCATTAATGCTTCCCTGTTCTTCAACACGGAATGCTCGGTTTCCTTTACCGGAAATGCCGGACCTAGTGCAAGCGAAAATAAGCCTGTCGGCTTAGTGTATATTGCCATTAAGGTCTTTGACAAAAGGAATGTGTACGAGCTCCATTTAAAGGGAGACAGAGATTCTATCCGCCGGGAGTGCGTAGATTTTGCCTTCCTTGAGAGGAAACAGAGGCTAGACGAAACTTCTTTTGGAAAAAAGGAAGAAAGCAGTCCCATATAAGATAGAGGTCAACAAGAATGAAAGACAAGAAAACAGATCAGACGAAAGAGGTTCAGACACCTGTCGACACCGAAAAGGACAAAGCCGTAGAAGCAACGATCAAGGAAATCCGTTCCTACTTCAATGACAAGGGAATCATCAGGAAAAGGGGAGACCAGGAGACAGTCAATGTCGGAGTCATTCCCACCGGTTCCCTCCTTATCGATTCTGCCTTAGGTGTCGGAGGATATCCGAAAGGAAGAATCATCGAAATCTATGGGCCGGAATCTTCGGGAAAGACTACCCTAGCTCTCGAAGCCATTGCCTCGGTACAGAAACTCGGGGGGAGAGCAGCCTATATCGATGCCGAACATGCCATCGATCCGGAATATGCCAAGAACCTTGGTGTAGACATCGATGACTTGATTCTTTCCCAGCCTGATTATGGCGAACAGGCCAGGGAAATCACCGACAGGCTTGCCAAGTCAGGAGCAATCGATCTGATTGTCGTCGATTCGGTTGCTGCCCTTGTCCCTAAGGCAGAGTTAGAAGGAACCTATGAAGACTCTTCCGTTGGCCTACAGGCCCGGTTAAGGTCTAAATCGCTTCGGAAACTAGCCGGCGTCCTATCCAAGTCTAGCTGCACCATCATCTTTATCAACCAGCTGCGGGAGAAGGTCGGTGTCAGGTATGGAAACCCGGAAACGACGACAGGCGGACGGGCATTGAAGTTCTATGCCACCATCCGGATTGAAATCCGCCGGGCGGATGCCATCAAGCAAGGGGATAAAGTCATCGGAAACAGGGTCAATGTCAAGATTGTCAAAAACAAAGTTGCCGCCCCTTACCGGAGCTGCAAGGTAGAACTCATCTTCGGACAGGGAATCTCTGCCGAACACGAACTTGCCCAGCTTGCCGTAGACTACGGCTTCATCGAGAAATCCGGAAGCTGGTTCTCCTATAACGGAGACCGGCTAGGGCAGGGAATCACCTCTGTCTACGACTTCCTGAAGAATAACCCCGAAGCCGCCGAAAAAATCGAAGATGCGGTCAAGGCAAAAAGGAGCGGAAAGCCAATTACCGAAACCACCGTTGCCTAAAGAGGAAAGGGCGCCCAAAGGGCGGCCCTTTTTCTTCTGCAACGTTTTTTCCGATAATTCCTATTTCCTCAGGGCGGAGGATATCTTATAATAAACAGAGCACCATATTTCCGAATAGGGTGCACCGAAAAGATTTCCGTAAAAATTTATTCATTCATCCGTTCACTATACAGACGAATCCGGCTTGTTATTTCAATCTTTTTAACGAGGGGACCAAAGGGCGTAGTGGTTCCTGATTCTCGACTATGCTCAGAAAGGCTAACCATGATTTATTTAGGGTACATTTTATTTGGTGTTGCTGCATTGGCCGCGTTGCTTTTCCTCTTCTTGTTCCTCAAGTCGGAAAAAGCCAACAAGAAACTGAAGGAAGAGAAAGAGACCGATACGAGGAAGGCAAAACAGGTCCTCGCCGATGCCGAGGCAAAGGCAAAGACCATCCTCTCCTCCTCGGAGGCAGAGGCAAAGAAAAAGGCAGATGGCCTTCTTCTGTCCGCCAAGGAACAATATGATAAGACGAATGCGGATTTGGAAGAGCGGAAGCAGGCGGTCGTCGTCAAAGAGACAAAGCTTGAGCAGAAGGAAGCATCTTTGGATAAACGGGAAGATGCGATTATCAACCGGGAAACTCTTCTTGACAACCAGAAAACCGAGCTGAATCAGCGTAGGGACGCTCTTACGATTAAGGAAAAGGACGTTCAGGACAAGTTAGACTCCGTCCTTGGCGAACTGCAGAAGATTGCCTCGATGACTGAGGAACAGGCGAAAGACGAACTCAGGAAACGGGTGGAAGAGAAGGAAAGGAAACGGATTGCCCTCTATGAGGCACAGAAGGAAGCTGAGGCACAGTCCATGGTGGAGGACAAGGCAAAGACTTTGATGGCCCTAGCCTGCGAAAAGTACGCACAGGATGTCACCAACGAACGCAATTCTTCCACGATTGCCCTCCCTAATGATGACAGGAAGGGACGGATCATCGGCCGTGACGGACGGAACATCAAGTCAAGGGAAGGACTTTTCGGTGTCTCTCTGATTATCGACGACACGCCGGAGACTCTGACCGTATCCTGCTTTGATCCTATCCGCCGGGAAAAGGCGAAGCTTACGCTGGAAGCCCTGATTAAGGACGGACGCATACAGCCGGGACGAATCGAAGACCTCTATTCCCGAATCAGCAAGGAATTCGATGAGAATCTGCGAAGAATCGGTGAACAGACTGTATTTAAGCTCGGACTTCCCCGCAGGAACCCCGGCCTTTATCCTTACATCGGCCGTCTGAAGTATCGTACCTCCTATGGACAGACCGTCCTTGACCATTCCATCCAGGTCGCCTATCTCTCCTCCGTCAGGGCAAGCGAACTAGGTCTTGATCCAGTAAGGGCAAAGCGGGCCGGTCTTCTTCACGACATCGGAAAAGCCATCGATGCCGAGAGGGAAGGAAGCCATGTCCAGCTCGGTTCTAGGCTGGCCAAGAAATTCAACGAGCCTGACATTGTCATCAACGCCATCGAATCCCACCATGGGGATGCCCCGAAGAAGTATCTTATCTCTGAGCTTGTCACAGCGGCCGACACTCTCTCTGCCGCCCGTCCCGGCGCCCGCTCAGAGCAGCTGGAGACCTATATCAAGCGTCTACAGCAGCTTGAGAAGATCTGCTCGGAATGCAAGGGCGTGCAGTCTAGCTATGCCTTACAGTCCGGACGTGATCTGCGTGTCAGGGTCAATCCGGACCTCGTCAGTGACGAAGATGCCAAGGCGATTGCCATCCAGGTTCGCGACAAGATCGAGGAGACAAGGCAGTTCCCCGGACAGATCATCGTTACGGTCATCCGCGAAAAACGGTATCAGGAAACAGCAAAGTAAATGTCCGTCAATATTCTCTTTTTCGGGGATATCGTCGGTTCCTTGGGCCGGAAGGGAGTAGAAGACTTCCTTAAGGCGAAGAAGAAAGCAAGGTCAATCGATTTTGTCATCGCCAATGGGGAAAATGCAACCCATGGACATGGCAGGTCCTTTGCCCATTATAATGAGCTTACCGCCTCCGGCGTAGATGTCCTGACAAGTGGAAACCATTTCTTCAACTGCAAAGATATCTTCTCCTATTCCCTGAAAAGGGACAAGGCAGTCCGTCCAAGGAATCTTGACAAAGATGCCCCTGGAGTGGGAAGCCGCCTCTTTTCCGTCAAAGGAAGGAAGATACGGGTCTCCAACTTCCTTGGACGCTCGTTCATCTATAGGGGTCAGGACAATCCTTTCTATGCCTTCGACCGAAGGTACAGAAGTGAGGATGAGGGCGAAGTGAACATTGTCGACTTCCATGGGGAAGCCACGGCAGAGAAAAGAGCCTTCGCCGAATATGTCAACTCAAGAGCCTTGGCGGTCATCGGAACCCATACCCATGTGCAGACAAATGATCCAAAGCTTCTGTCTAAAGGGACTTTCTTCCTTACCGACGTTGGGAGGAACGGACCATATGATTCCATCATCGGGGATAAGAAGGAAGGGATTATCCACAAGACGATGACCGGAATGCCTTCGCCAAGGGAAGTCTGCGAAAAAGGAAGAATCCAAATCAATGCCGTCCTTCTAACGGTCAATGAAAATACGCATTGTGTCGAATCCTATAAGCTGATAAACGAAACAAGGAGGGGAAGGTGATATCCTTCCCTTTTTCCTTTGTTTTTTACAAAAAAATAAATATTTGAAAAGAACGGCAAAAAGTATATAATGGAACAAGAGAGGTTATATCTTTATGGCAACATTAAAAGTCAGTGGAAAAACTCAGATTCAGAAGTTAGCCGGAGCCATCGCAGGCAACATTCGTCAGGAAGGCTATGCCGAGATCTCCCTAGTTGGTGCTTCTGCACTTAACCAGGCTGTCAAGGCCTGTATCGTCGCCCGTCGTTTCTTAAAGGACGATGAGACTCCGAGTGATATCGCCGTCCAGCCGGAATTCATCAGGCAGAACTTTGCCGAACCGACCAGCGAGGAAAGCCGCGAAGTCACGACCATCAGGCTTCACATCAACAAGGTTCCGTTTGATCCTGCCCACGCCGTTTCTTCCGAAGTCCCTTCCCACAAGGAAGAGGGCGAAGAAGAAGCAAAGTAGTTCTTCACCGATTCTGAAATGAAAGTCCGTCTCATCTCGCTGCCTGATCAGAAGGCAGCCGGCAGACGGAATCCCAACAGCGAAATCCGGTACAAACAGGCTCAATTAGTGCCTACGTCTTTCCTTACCTCTTGGGGGCGGGGAAAGACTTTTTGTATCAGAACGTATGGCTGCCAAGCCAATGTCCGGGATTCCGAAATCATCCGTGGTCTGCTTCTTTCCCTAGGAAGGAAGGAACAGGATGGCTTTTCTTCTGCAGACAGGATTATATTCAACACCTGTGCCATCCGGGAAAACGCCGAAAACCATTTATATGGAGAGCTTGGCCGGGCAAAGGATGCCTTTAGGAAAAAGAAAGACAGGGTCATTGCCATCTGCGGATGTGTGAGGCAGGAAGAGGCTGCAGTCAAGTACATTCTTGAACATTTCCCCTTCGTCTCGATGATTTTCGGAACGAACAACATTACTTCCTTCTATGACAATCTCGAGTCCGTTTTAAAAGATAAAAAAGGAATCGTTGACGTATCGGCAAACTCCGACCTTGTAGAAGAAGGCCTGCCCGAAGATAAGGCCTCACGGGAAAGCAAGGTTACCGCTTTTGTCAATATCAGGTACGGATGCGATAAGTTCTGCACCTATTGCATCGTTCCCTTTACCCGGGGAAGAGAAAGAAGCCGGAAGAAGGAAGACATCCTTGCGGAAGTCAACTGTCTGAAAAAGGAGGGCTACAAACAGGTTACCCTTCTCGGGCAGAATGTCGATGCCTACGGAAAGGACTTCGGAGACAGCTATGCCTTTGCCGATCTTCTAGCTTCCGTGGCAGAGACGGGAATTGACCGGGTGCGTTTTGTCACTCCCTATCCAAGCGACTTTAAGCCCGTCGTCTTTGATGTCAGGGCCAAGTACAAGAATATCAGGCCTTTCCTCCACCTTCCTGTGCAGTCGGGATCAAATTCCGTCCTGAAAAGAAGGAACCGCCGCTATACGCGGGAACAATATCTGGATATTGTCCATCAGCTCCGGGAAAGACTTCCGGACGTCTTTCTGACGACGGATATCATTGTCGGTTTCCCGAACGAAACGGACGAGGAATTTGCCGATACCCTTTCCTTAGTCAAGGAAGTCAACTATGATTCCGCCTTTACTTTCATCTTCTCTCCGCGTCCTGGAACGCCAGCCTACTTCAGGAAGGATGAGACTCCTAGGGAAGTCAAGCATAAACGCTTTGATGCCTTAAAAGCCCTCATTGACACTCAGGCCCAGAAGCGTGCCGAGGAATTTGTCGGAAAGGAGGTCGAAGTCCTCTTCGAGAAAGTATCGGAAAAAGACCCAAGCAGGATTTCTGGTTATGACCGGCACAATAAGCTCGTCCATGTCAAGGGGGATTCCTCCCTCATCGGACAGATCCGCAGGGTCAAGATAAGGAAGTCACACACCTATTCCCTTATCGGGGAGCTTCTCTAGGATGAGGGATGAAGACAGGCTCAGGGCAAAGGCCGATTCCCTCATTAAAGATCTGAAAACAGTGGATTGTCTTCTCCTCTATAAGAAGCTGAAGAAAGAAGTGGAAGACAATCCCCGGTTATGCCGGATAGATAGGCAGAGAAAGAAAATCCAGGCGGGACTTAAGTCTCTCCCTCCGGAAAAGAAAAAAGAAGCCTACCTAGCGGCAAAGAAGCTGCAGGAAGAGTACGATAGTGATCCGCTTCTTATCAACCTTAAGGCACAGGAGAAGGAAGTCAAAGACAGGATTGCTATTCTGACGGAAGAAAAGTTCTAATCTTTCCTTCCGTCTTTTTTCCAATCAGGGGGTGACTAGTCTATAATGGAAAAGAAAGAGAACATGGCAAAGAAAAGCTCATCGACGGCAAATAGTTTTACCCCTAGGGTAGAGCAGTATATTTCCTTCAAGAAGAAGTACGGCGACAGGATTATCTTTTTCCGTATCGGGGATTTCTATGAAAGGTTCAGGGAAGATGCGGAGCTTGTCTCCCGGGAGCTACAGCTCTATCTGACCAAAAAAGCATGTGGAAACGGAAAGACCATCCCTAGGTGTGGAATCCCTCATCATGCCTATCTTTCCTATGCACAGAAGCTTATCGACCATGGTCATAAGGTTGCCATCGTCGAGCAGGTCGAAGATCCTAAGCTAGCCAAGAAGCTTGTCAAACGCGATGTCATTCAGTTCATCACTCCGGGGGCAAATTTAGACCCGAACATCAAGGATAATATCTATATTGCCTCTCTTGAACTAAGCTCTGCACAGGCTTTTCTAGCCTATGCCGACATTACGACGGGGGAAAGGAAGGTCCTTTCCAGGGAGAATCAAAAGGAACGGATTCTCGAACGCCTTCTTTCCCTTGATGTAAAGGAACTTGTCCTCAGCACTTCTTTCCCTGCGGATATTGTCAGGTATCTGAAGAAGAATTCCCAAATCTGTATTTCCTATTATAACGATGCCTCTGTCTCCATCGAAACAGATCCCCTGTTTGGAAACCTGAAGGATGATCGGCAGATTGTTCCTTCGGCAAGACTTTATAATTATAGGAAGAACAGGGAAAAACGAGACCTTACCTATTTTAAGCCTGTCGAAAACCTGATGGCCGAAAGAAACAGGAAAATCGATTATTCTGCCCAGGCCAACAGGGAACTGACGAAGTCTCTTGACGGAAAAAGCTATGGCACCCTTTACTGGCTTCTTGACCAGACAAGGACGCCTAGGGGTTCCCGTTATCTGAAAAGCGAAATTATCTCTCCAAGTGCAAACGAAACGGAAATCACTTCCCGCCTGAACAAGACAGAGTGCTTCCTTGACCACTTTATCGAGCGGGAAAAGCTCCGGGAGGAACTCTCCCACGTCTTTGACAGGGAACGTCTGATTGCCCGGATGGGGTATAGGAATTCCAACGGACATGATTTGCTTCAGCTGAAGAAGTCCCTTCAGATTATTCCCCGGATTAAGGAAATCCTTAGGACAATCAAGGACTGTGATGACCTAGAAGAAATCAAAGACGGGCTTGGTGACTTTTCCTCTCTTTCCGACCTTCTTGAACGAAGCCTGGATGAAAACTGCCCTTTGACAATCACCGAAGGGGGGATCTTCAAAAAAGGGTACAATCCTCAGCTTGACGAACTGATTGAAAGGACTGACAACAGCAAAGAGTGGCTGACAAATTTTGAAGCCAAAGAAAAAGAAAAGACCGGTATAAAGAATCTTAAGGTCGGGGAGAATTCCCTCAATGGTTTTTATATCGAAGTGTCCACCGGTTCTCTTCCCCTTGTCAAGCCGGAATTCGGCTACATCCGGAAACAGACCCTTACCACCGGGGAAAGATTCATCACTCCGGAACTGAAGGAAAAAGAAAGCAGGTTCTTCCGTGCACGGGAAAGCCGGCAGAGCCTTGAGTACTCTCTCTTCAAGGAACTTAGAGCCAAGGTAAGCACCTATACAGACGCCATACAGAAAGCAAGCACGGCCTTAGCCAAGCTCGACTATTATCTTGACCTAGCCTATGTCGCAAGCGAGAACAACTATGTACGTCCTTCCTTTAACGGAAAGAGAATCATCGACGTCAAGGAGGCAAGACATCCGATCAGGGAAAAAGCCAATCCGGGAAGCCTATTTGTCGCCAATGACTACCAAAGGGATCAGGACACGGATGTGATAATCATCACCGGTCCGAATAGGGGCGGAAAATCTACCTACAGGAAAGAGTTCGGACTGCTTGCCATCATGGCGCAAAGGGGTTCCTTTGTCCCTGCCGAAAAATGCGACCTTCCGATTTTCGATGCCTTATATACCCGCATAGGTGCTAGCGACAATCTCATCAAAGGGCAGTCCACCTTCAGGAGGGAGAGGTCGGAAGTTGCCGAAGCTCTGTCTTCTGCAACATCGGACAGCCTGTTCCTGTTTGATGAAATCGGAAGAGGAACTGCCACTTTCGATGGCATGGCCATTGCGGAAAGCATCATCGAATATCTTGTTGCCCATGTCCATGCCAAAACCTTTTTCTCTACCCATTATCATGAATTAATCAAATTAAGCGAGAAGATTTCGGCCGTCAAGAATATCCATTGCGAAGTCAACGAAGATAACGGAAACGTCACCTTCCTTTATAAGAGGAAGCCGGGAAGCAGGGACAAGTCCTATGGTGTCAACGTAGCCAAGCTCGCCGGCCTCCCCGACGAAATCACAACCCGTGCCGCTTCCCTTCTCGCCTCCTTTGAATCAAGAAAGAATGTCGAGGAAAGCCAGATCAAGGAAGTGAAGAAACAAGTGGCCGATAATCCGATTGAGGAAGAGCTCAAGCATCTTGATCCGATGTCTCTCTCTCCCCTGGAAGCCCTAAACTATCTTATTGATCTGAAAAAGAGAATAAAATAATGTCACTTATTCATGTTAGGAGCACAGAGCTGGCCAATCTTATTGCGGCTGGCGAAGTCATCGAGCGCCCCGCAAGCGTCATCAAAGAACTTGTCGAAAACAGCATCGACGCCAAGGCGAAGAACATCTATGTCGGAGTGACCCGTGCCGGAAAAGGAACCATCATGGTCAAAGACGACGGAACGGGAAGGGGGAGAGAGGATGCCAAGCTTTGCTTTGTCCGTCATGCTTCGAGCAAAATCAAAACGGAATTCGATTTAAACCGGATTCACACTCTTGGGTTCCGTGGGGAAGCCATTCCATCGATTGCTGCCGTTTCCCATGTGGTGCTTACAACCAGCGACGGGGTGGGAGTCGGAACCAGAGTGGAATCCAGTCCGAATGCCTCGTTGATTGTCCTCGATGCGCCAAGCCGGAAGGGGACGATTTTCTCGGTGAGCGATTTATTTTTCAACACGCCAGCCCGTCTGAAATACCTGAAATCGGACCAGGTCGAAAACTATGCCATCATTGAAAGGGTGGAACATAGGGCCCTTGGTTTTCCTTCCATTGCCTTTTCCCTCTCCATAGACGGAAAGGAAATCTTTAAGACTTCAGGAAGAGGAGACCTTCTGGAAACCATTCAGAAGATTTTCGGAAACACGATTGCCCTTTCCCTATACCGTCTTGACTACGAGGGACTATGCTACTCCTTCCATGGCTATGTCTCCAAACCGGAAGTGAATTATTCAAGAAGAAAGAACGAGCTGACTTTCCTTAACCACCGCTGTATCTATGACTATAAATTCAATAAGGCAATCGAACAGGCCTACAAGGACTACCTTCCGCCGGACCGCTATCCCTTTGTGGTCCTTGACTTTGACATAGACTCTTCCCTAGTAGACGTAAACGTCCACCCGACAAAGAAAGAGGTCCGAATATCCAGGGAAGACGACAGGGCGAGAGACCTTGTCCGGGAAATCAAATCGGTGCTCTTGGACAAACGCCCGATTTATGCCGCTAACGAAGACGTCAAGACCGCCTATGTCGTCGGAAAGGAAGGGAAGAACAAGGAGACGGGCAAAAGCTTCTCCTATGCTGATATTCCTCCAAGGAAAGAAGAAAAGCACTATTTCCAGGATTCCCTTCCCCTTCCGAAGACTTTTGAGTCCCATGCCCCCTATACAATAAAAAAAGAAGAGACAGAGACAAAGGAAGAAGCCCCGGTCCAAAGGGATAATTCTTCTCAGAAACCAGTTGTTACGGAGAAGAAGGTTCAGGAAATATTTAATAGTGGAAGCGAGCCACCCCGGGAAGAAAAAACGGAATTGGACGAATTTGCCCGCCCAAGAGACGAATCCGAGTCCTCTTTTCCCGAAAGGCATCCGATCGGACAGGTTCTGCAGACTTATATTCTCTGTGACGCAAAAGACTGTTTCTATATCCTTGACCAGCATGCAGCGGCAGAGCGGATTAACTATGAAAAGACGGAGGCGCTCTTCGCCTCCATCCGCTCCCGCATCGTTCCTCTTTTCCCTCTGATTGTCGATCTCTCTCCGAAAGAGAGGCGGAACTATGACAAAGAACATGCCGAACGATTAAACTCCGTCGGCATTATCACGGAGGAATATCTTGGCAAGGGAGTCAAAGTCGTCGAGATCCCTTCCTTCCTCAATCAGGACAGGGCCGAAAACGTCGTCAGCGACTGTGTCCATTCCTGCCTTAACGACGAAGCCATCGATCCTCTCTCTCTTCTTCATCTTACGATTGCCACCATTGCCTGCAAGAGGTCCATCAAGGCGAACCATATTAGGTCGAGGAGCGAAAGGGAGGCACTGATCAGAGACCTCAGTAAATGCAAAAACCCTGCAAACTGTCCCCATGGGCGGCCAACCAGGATTAAAGTGACGAAAGACGATATCGAAAAGATTTTCCGGAGAAGCGGATTTTGATTTATGTGATTCTCGGTCAGACGGCAAGCGGCAAGACTTCTCTTGCCCTGTCCTTAAGCCGCCGCTATTCCCTTCCGGTCATTTCTGCCGATGCCTTTCAGTGTTTTAAAAGGAGGCAGATAGGAACGGACAAGCCGAAAAGAGAGGAGACTGAAGGGCTTCCTTATTATTTTTATGATGAATATGATCCTGATGAGGAAAGGTCGGTCTTTACCTTCCAGAAGGAATGCCGGAAGATAATCGAACGATACAGGAAGGAAGGGAAAGACATTCTTGTCGTCGGTGGGAATTTTCTCTATGTCAAAGCACTTTTATTTAATTATGTCTTTCCGGAAGAGGAACAGAAGGTTAATCCTTATGAATCTCTCTCTCTCTTAGAAAGGCAGGAACTTCTCCGGAAAAGAAGCAGGAAGGTCTATGAGGAAATCGATCACGAGAACCCGCGCCGGGTCATCCGTGCCCTTCTTCAGCTCGATGAGGGAATCGACCGGGACAAAGTCCGGCAGGAAAATGACAGGACACCGATTTATCCTTGTACATTCCTGAGAATTGATATCGATAAGGATGAAGGAAATGCCTTAATCGATAAACGGGTAGACAAAAGGAGGGAAGAAGGGTTTGTGGATGAAGTCAAACGGCTTCTCTCCCTTTATCCCTCTTCCCTCCGTCCATTTTCCTCTATCGGCTACAAGGAAATCATTACGGCCTTAGAGCAGGGAAAGGAAATTGATTCCTCCGTCTTTGATCTGATTAAGCTTCATACCCGGCAATATGCAAAAAAGCAGAGAACGGCCCTTCGTCATCAGTTTCCTTCCATCCTGTCCGGTCCGAAAGAGGAAATCGGAAACTTGATCAGTGCCAACATCGAAAGGAAGAAAAAGACCCGGCTTGTCCTTTCTCCGGAGGAAAGGAACAGAATCGAGAAGAGGAAAATCCTGTTCTGCGGCCTTGGAGGCGTAGGCGGGGAAGGGGTTCTTTCCCTTACCCGACTTGGTTTTGTCCATATTGATATCATGGATAATTGTCTTGTCTCGGCCGATAACCTCAACCGCCAGTCTCTTTTTGCCTACAAGGATATCGGCAGAAAGAAGATTGATGTGGCGAAGGAAAGAAGGCTTGCCATCAATCCCTTAAGGGAAGTGAATTCCTTCTTCAGGAACATTGAAAAAAGGGAAGACCTTCCTTTAAGCCGATACGACATTATCGTGGATGCCATCGACTATGTTCCGGGAAAGGTTGCTCTCTACAGGAAAGCCAGAAAAGACCACTCTTTCTATCTCACTAGCGGAGCCATGGGCTTCCGGTATGATTCCACAAAAGTGAAAAGGGGCGAAGAGAAAGATGCCTTCGACCTTCTCAGCAAGAAATTCAAGAAGGCACTTTCGGAAGAAGGAATCAAAGAAGAGGAAATCAATCAGATTAAAACCGTCTTTGCCTCTTCTGGCCAGCTCAAAGGGAAAAAGGACAGCAATAGCATTGGCTCTCTTTCTACCGTCGGCCCTTCGGCCGGTCTTGCCTTGACAAGCAGGATTATCCAATATATCAGGGAGGAAACCAAACATGAGAACTGATTACGACATCCGTTTATTGGCCGCTAAACTAGGACTGAAGGAAGAAAACCTGATTCCCTACGGGTACGATAAGGCGAAGATAGACACTTCCACTCTTTCCCTAGGAAAAAGAAAGGCGAAGTTGATCCTGACAACTGCCATCACTCCGACTAAGGCTGGAGAAGGAAAGACGACGACCTCCATAGGCTTAGCCGACGGACTGTCCCTTCTTGGGGAAAAAGCGATGGTCTGCCTTCGGGAGCCGTCTCTTGGCCCGGTTTTCGGTGTCAAAGGAGGAGGAGCGGGAGGAGGAGAAGCCGTTCTTTATCCGGAAGAAGACATCAATCTCCACTTCACCGGAGACAGGCATGCCATCACCAGCGTAAACAACCTTATTGCGGCTAGGGCAGACAATAACCTCTATCACCACAGAGAAAATTTCAATCCCCAAAGAAGGGTCTTCCCTCGCTGCAGGGACAGGAATGACCGGGAACTACGGCACATTGTCTGCGTACCGACAGACAGCAAGGGAATCGAACACCAATCCTCTTTCGTCATCACTGCAGCAAGTGAAATAATGGCTATCTTCTGCCTTAGCAAAAGTGAAGAAGACTTCCTTAACCGAGTAGAAGATGTCACAATCGGATACACAAGGGAGGGAAAACCTGTCCTTGCCAAGTCCTTATTGGCAAGAGAAGCCTTCCGGAGATTAATCCATTGTGCGCTTTATCCGAACCTTGTCCAGACAAAGTACCATACCCCTGCCCTTGTCCATGGCGGGCCTTTTGCCAACATCGCCCATGGATGCAGCTCTTATCTTGCCACGGACCTAGCGCTCCGGCTATCCGACTATGTCGTTACGGAAGCCGGTTTCGGTTCGGACTTAGGAAGGGAGAAATTCAGGGATATCCTCTCCCCCTTAGGAGACTTTAAGCCTGACCTTGTCGTCATGGTAGCTTCCATCCGTGCCTTAAAGCTTCATGGCGGGGTGCCATTTGATGATTTGAAGAAGCCAAATGTCGGTGCCAGGGAGAAAGGGTTTGCCAATTTAAAAAAACACTTAGAGAACGTCTCTTTCTATCATGTTCCTTATGTCGTATCCATCAATCATTTCAAAGATGATAGTGAAGAAGAGATTACAGCCCTTGGTAGTCTTTTGAAGGCAGAGAAGATCCCTTATGCGGTCAATTCCTCCTACCTAGAAGGCCCTAAAGGGGCAAGGGAACTTGCAAAGACCGTCCTTTCTTCTTTGCATTCCACTTCTTCCTCCTATGCGCCCTTAGTCACAAAGGAAAGGGGAATCAAGGAAAAAATCAGCTGTATTTCCAAAAAAATCTATGGGGCAAAGGACGTTCTTTATTCACCGGTTGCCGAGGAGGAAATCCGACAGTATGAAAAAGAAGGATACTCCTCTTTCTCCGTGTGCATCTCCAAAACACCGAATTCCCTTTCGGATGATCCTGCCCTTCTTAACGTCCCAAAGGATTTTCTTCTGCATGTGAGAAATACACGTCTTTTCACCGGTGCCCGGTTCATCGTTCCTTTGACCGGAAAGGTTTTTACTAGGCCCGGCCTTCCTCTCCATCCCTCTGCCGAGAATAGGAGTAAGGAAGGCAAATGATTCTTCTCTCTGGCAAAGACAGGGTGGAAGAAACCAAGGAAAGGATTGCCACCTATAAGAAGCAGCATCAACAGGAACTCTCTTCTTTTTCCTTCTATTTCTTTTCCGACAAGGAAGATCTTGGCTCCTTCTATTATCTTCGCTCGCTAAAGAGAATCCTGGAATCTTTTTCCCTTCCTTATGAAGAGGGATTCTATGACAGAGAAAAAAGCGAGGAAGAGAATAGGAGGGAAGTAAAAAAACACGCCGGAAGAAGGCAGACAAGGATCTTCCGTCCTCTCCCCACAAAACGGGAGAAGGAGTTCCTCTCCCTTCTTCAGCCAGGGTATGATCCAGACAGGCTCAGCCTTAACAACCTAGGCCGGCTTTTTTCCGGTGACAGGGATTATCTTCCTGCCACGGTGAAAAGCATCCGAGCCATTCTCCATCATTATCATAGGGACAGGGAAGGAAAACGTGCTGCCGTCATCGGCCGCTCCCTTTCCCTTGGCCTTCCCTGTTTTCTTAGGCTCGGGAAAGAAAACAGGACGGTATCCCTTCTCCATTCCCATAGCCGGAAAGAAGACAGGGAGGACATCATAAAGAAAAGTTCCCTTCTTGTCCTTGCAAGCGGAAAGAAAGGACTTGTCCCCCCTTCCTGTCTGAACAAAGACAGGATTGTCATCGACTGCGGATTTGAAAAAGGCGGAGAGCTTGGTTATCTTCCTTCCGTCTATGCCTATACCCCGGTTCCGGGAGGAGTAGGGGCCCTTACTCCTTACTACCTAATCAGGAACGCAAGGGAAGAGGCCGTCAGAAAAAAATAGATTCCTTTGTTTTTTTCTCTTTTCCTGTCCCATATCAGATGAGATGATCAAGATCACCCATCTGTCTTTTTCTTATAAGGAAAAAGAAATCTTCCATGGCTTAAATGCCATCATCCCGGATAAGGGATTGACCGTCATTTTGGGAAGAAGCGGAGAAGGGAAAACGACTCTTCTATCCTTGCTGACCAAACAGCTTCTTCCGAAAGAAGGGGAAATCAAAGGGATTGAGGAGAAGCCGGCCATTGTCTTCCAGTCTCCCCTTCTTCTTGACTACCTTACCGTCAAGGAGAACGTTTTGCTTCCCTTAAAGCTAAACGGCAAAGAAGAGGAGCAGGCTGCCCTTACCGCGCTAAGAAAGACAGGAAGGGAGAAAAGGGCAGACCGTTATCCTTCCTCTTTGAGCGGAGGGGAAGCTAGGCGCGTTTCTCTTTCCCGTGCCCTTGTGAGAAAAAGCCGCTTCCTGATTCTTGACGAACCGACCGGACAGCTTGATGAAGAGAACTCCTTCCTTGTCTATCAGACCATTGTCTCCCTTTCTAAGGAGAGGGGGATAATCAGGGTAACCCATGATGAGAAGAATGCGACTAAGATTGCCGACTATCTTTACGAACTGAAAGGGGGAAAGCTTCTTCCTATAAAAGAGAAGGACAAGATTCCTGGTGGCGAAAAAAAGGAAAGCATGGAAAAGACTGCCGGTAGACTTTCTATCTGTAACTCCCTTCGCTGGAACTTTTCCTTTCTCAAAAAAAGAAGTTTCCGTGTCTTTCTCTCTTCGTTCTTCCTCGCCTTTAATCTTTCCCTTCTTTATCTTGGCAGGAATAGGAGAAAGAACCTTCCCGGAAGGACGAAGGCGAGGGCAAAGGAATATTACGGATCGGACGTGGCATCGATTCAGGAAAAAGAAGTGATTGCCAAGCAGGGACATAGGACACTTAAGCGGTATTCTATTCCCTCGAAGACAAAAAGGAAGTCGCTTGGGATAAGCCAGTCTTTCCCCTGCCTAGACTATTTTCTTCCTGCCTATAGCGAAGTGGAAAGGGAAGAAGAAGTGAAAGACGTCTGCTTTACTCCGGCAAGGGAAGAAAAAGAAAGCCTCCTTGCCAAAGGGAGAAAAGCAGAAAAATATAACGAAGTCATCATCAATGAAAACTTCCTTGCAGAATTCGGAAGGGATTTTTCCTCCCTTATGGGGAAAAAGATTCCTTTTCATCATCAGGCCCTAGTCTACTCTACCCAATTAAAGTCAAGCGATAGGATTTCCTTTGATTTTTCCTTCACCATCGTCGGTCTAAGCAAGGAAAAAAAGGTGTTCAACCTACCGCGGCTTTATTATTCCTATCCGCTAAGGAGGGATTATTTCGCGACGATTGAGAGGAAGAACATCTCACTGGAAAGGAAAAGAGTGATAAGGCTAAGCGATCTTCTTTCCGACGTCAATTTTCAAGAGGATGACTTTCTTTCCCAAAAAGTCCTTTATCAAACCGCTTCGCCTCTTTCTGACAATGAAAAGGCCAAAGCAAGGTATGAGGAAAACATTGTCATTTCCTCACCCTGCAGGAGCAGGGAGGAAAACAGGGAGAATATCGCTTCTTCCCTTTCCTTGATTCTTTCCGTCTTTCTTTTTCTCTCCCTTGCGTCCTCATTCCTTCTTCTGCTGAGGATTACCTATTCCCTCAATGAAGAAAACAAAAGAAGGTTTGCCCTGATTCATGTCTTTTCAGAAAAGAAAAACAAAATAGTAAGGGCGGTTGGAATGATTCTGCTTTTTTCTTTTCTAACCAGGTTGTTTACCATTCTTTTCCTTTTCTTTTTCCAGAACCTTGGTAACTTTATTCTTATAAAATTCTCTTATTCATCCTTGTTCTCCTTCTCCTTTCTTTCATTTATGTCTATCCTTCTTCTTCTATTTCTTGTCACCGCCATCGGATGCTATCTTCCCCTTAGGAAAATCAAAGAAGGGGAACTAAAAAGCGAACTGGAAGGAGAAGAGTGATGATTGAAGTAAAAAACCTGACCAAGCGATACAAGGGTGAGAAAAACGATGTTATCCATGAGGCATCGTTTTCCCTTCCTGACCGAGGCCTTGTCTTTCTAATCGGAAAATCAGGCTGCGGCAAATCAACTCTGAGGAATCTTCTTTCCTGCATAGACGAGGAATACAAGGGGTCGATTCAGTACAATGGGAAAGAATTAAAAGAAAGGACAGAAAAGGAAAAGGCAGACTATCGTTTTTCTTCCGTTTCCATAGCCTTTCAATCCTTCCGTCAGACAGAAGAAGAAAGCGTATATGTCAATAGGCTAAAGCCTCTGGCTATCCGGAAAAGGACAAGGGAAGAAAAAAAGAAAAAGATTTTCGATGCACTGAAGAGAGTAGGGCTTTTGGATAAGAAAGACAGGAAGTTCAAAGACCTATCCGGAGGAGAAAAGAAGCGGATATCCTTGGCCGTCGCAAGGATTAAGGACACTCCTGTTCTCTTTGCCGACGAACCGCTTGCTTCCCTCAACAAGGAAATCCGCAGGCAAAGGACTTCCCTCCTTCTGTATCTTTCCCTCTCCCGGCTAGTCTTCGTCATCACCCATGAAAAAGACGAAGTCCCTGAGCAGGCAACAGTCTATGAGAGGGAAAAAGGAAAAAGGAACCTTTTAAGAAAAGGAAAGGAGGGAAAAGGCAGGACTCTTTTCCCTGTCCGGGAAAAGTACAAAGGCTTTTCCCGCTTTTACCAGATTTTAAACAGGATGGCGGCAAAACGTTCTTTCCTTTTTAGGGCAAGGAGGACCTTTGTCCTTGGCCTATTTTCCGTGTCCTTTTCTTTTCAGCTTTCAATGAATGTCTCTGCTTCCTTGACCTCCTCAAGGGAAGAATACAGGGAGAATGATTCTATGATTGTGGAAAGCAGTGAGGAAGGGGTGACCGGGACTTCTTTCCAAATGGCAAGCAATCAGGTTCTTAACCTCTATAGGCGGAATCATAGTGACGAAGTTCTTTCCAAAGGGTATTTTTTCACGACTTCCAGGAACGACATTTTCGGACCGGATCAGTCATTTATTCTTACCCATAAGGAAAAAAGCAGGGACAGGAACCGGATTTCCTTAGATTCTCTTGTCCATAGTCTGCAAAGGGAAGAAAAAAACGCGGACTACTATGGAGAAGCACCGAAGGAAAAAGAAGACCTTCTTTTAGGATTGACCGAAGAGAACCTTCTTTCGCTTTCCTTCTTTCTGTTCGGAAAGAAAGAAACAAAGCTAAATGAAGAAGAGAGGATGGCAAGGGGAGAGGAATTTAAACGAGGGAATGTCTTTCTGGATAGGAAGGCTGAAAAAAGTGAGTGGAAATATTCCTATTCCCAACGGTTCTGTCTCCGCGGTTTCTTCCTCTCCGAAACGCCTCTTGTCCTCTCCTCTGGCCCGGACTTCCCTCTTTGGCTTGTCCATGAACAAAGGGGATTCCTCGTTTACGAAAGCGGCGAGGAAAAAGACTTAGAAAAACCTTGGAGCAGGGAAAGGAAAAGAGGGTTGAAACTTAGACCCAATAAGGCAAAAGGATTCCTAAAGAGTTTCCTCTCGGACAAAGACAGGGACAAAAGGGTCCCGGAAGTCTTTCAGACGCCCTACTATTATCTTCCTGGGGAGGTGACAACCCATAATCATATCCTTCTGTATGAAGACATCCTTCCAAAAGTCTCTCTCTCTTCCATAGGGCGGTTTGTCAAAGATAACCAAGGCAGGATTTCCTCTGTCAGTTATTCTTCAAGTGTCTACACCTATACCGCATCCGGATACATATCCGGTTTCACTAAGCCCTTCTTTTTCTCCCGCAATAAGGAAAAGCTCAACGAAATACAGGATAACTACGCGTTTACAAGCGAAAACCTAGGACAGTTCCAGGCAGCAGGGTGGGAAAGGGAAGAAGGAGTGAGGAAGGCAGACCTTCTTTCCTCGATGGATGGGGAAGGAAGGAGATTTGTCTCCTTAAGCTCTTCCCGCTTAACCCCTTTGATGGGGGATGAGCCTAAGTCCATTGAAGAAATCGGGCTTTCGGAAGGAAGGGCAAAGAAACTTTTTTCCTCTTCTTCTTTAGCCCTAGGAAAGCAGATAAATACACTGACCCTGTTTCAGACAGTAAAAGAAGGGGACAAATATAAGAACCTGTTTGCCCCTGGAAGTCTGACCGTCTCCGCCGTTTATCCTGACGAAGGAAGGAAGATTTACCAGGATTCCCTGTTTCCTCTCTGCTACTATTTCTCTCTTGGGACAAGGAAAAAGGAGGAATGCCGGATTTCCGAGGCCGTCATCAAGACAGACCTTGAAAGACTTAAGGCTGATGACTACATAAAAAGGGTCAAGGACTATGGGAATTTCCGGGCTTCCTATCCAAGGTTAGTCAGGATTGAGGAAATTGACAGAAGGAGGAAGAGGCTGTCCTTGCTTTTCCTTTCCTTTTCCTTCGTTTCCCTAGTCTCGGCCTTGACCCTTCTTTCCTTGTCAAGGTATCTTTTAATCAAAAAGGAACAGAAAGAAATCGGAATCAGTCTGAGCTTTGGCTACAGAAAAAAGGAAGTCGTCTCTTTCTATCTCCATCTCGCCTTACTTCTAGGCCTCATTTCCTATGTTCTGTCGTTTTTCCTTTCCCTTTTCACCCAAAAAGCAAGGGAAAATGCACTCATGGATGTGAGGAATTCCTCTACTTTTCTTTTCACTCCGTTTCTTATCTCTTTTCTTCTTGGATGCCTTGTCCTCTTCTTTGTGGCCCTTCTTAGGCAGAAAATCAGGACGGGAATATCTCCCAAAGACGCATTCAGCCACTAGTTAACCGCTTACATAAAAAAACAAAAAAATAATTACGCACCTTCTTCCTATTTATGCTAAAATTTTCTCGCATTTGGAAATACGAATGCGAAAGAAAGGGTTAGACTAAATATGAAGGGTACTGTTAAGAAATTCGACAAAGAGAAAGGTTACGGATTCATCACTGGAGAGGATGGACAGGATTATTTCTTCCATTATTCTCAGTTAGTTAGGGATGGCTTCAAGACTGCCGAAGTCGGCCAGAAGGTCGAGTTCGATGAAGCCAAGACCGAAAAGGGTCTTCGCGCTAACAACGTCCGTTTCGTTGCTTAGTCTCTAAAATCGAACGACAGATAGACCGCCGTGAGGCGGTCTTTTTTTGTTCCTTATAAAGTTTTCAGCAACACGCTTTAGAATTTTTTCTATTTGTTTCAGAAGGCCTCTTTACTCATCGAAATGTTTTTGGGACTTCTGGCAAAAATTCAAAACTGCTTTTTCAGCCAAGATGCTTCTTGCGATACTTTCTGTCTAATTTTCCTGCGGATTGAAGCATGTGGCTTGTTTCTTCTTTTTCCAGAGGAAAGAAACGGAGGTAAGGAAGATAAGGAATAGACATAAGGCAAGAATAAAAAGAAATGATTGATAGCCAGGACTAATAAAGCTAAAAAGAGGGTAATCAGATGCTAGGCATACTTTCAGTATGCAAAGAGCGATATACCTAAATCCAATGGCAAGAAGTAAGGAAAGAACAGGGAAAGTAAGAAGAATCAGGAAAGTTTCCTTTCGGACATCCGTATTCCGGACTCCAAGTTTCTTCTCCCTTTTTGCATCCAATTCGAAAAGATAGAAAACTTTTGTTAAAAGCAAGGCGAATTGAAGAACAGTCGCAACGGCCAACGATAGAAGAAAGAAAAAAAGAATGATTTTCCTAACAAATGATCTTTTGTCCATCGTCTTGGCAACATCAGCAGAAGGGTTGTTCAGTACAATGCTGAAGTCACTAATATAGAAGTTATCTTTAAAATCTGCAATTTTCTTTATCTTTTCTCCGTCAAATTGGCTAGGAATCAAAATAGTTTCGTAAACCGCGCATCCATCAGGATAGATTCGTAAGATTCCTTCTTTTTTCCTCACTGGGCAGGAATACTCAAAATTGCGAATCGGAAGAGTCAGGCCACACAATGTGTACCTGATTTTTTTGTCGTCCCCGGTTTCAGTGACTTGGATTTTGTACATCACCTTCTTATTTTTCTGGAAAATCGAATCGGAATATAGATCCCTATAGTAGGCCAGCATTTTCTTTGCCGAAGAAGTAATGGAAAAGAAGGCTTTGGATGCATGCGGGGAAGAATAGTCCGGATATCCGCTTAAAATATAATCCGTCAGGTAAGCTTTGTAGATAGGAAGTCTATCTGCCTCGGGAATTATCGTAGGAGTCTCTTTCTGCAAGGATGAGTAATATATTTTAGAATAATACGATAAATCGAATTCCTTGTTCCTGTAGGCAGATTTATAGTTATCAATGGCATAGAATTCGATTGGAAAACGGAGGAAGTCAAGGAAGAAATCATAGGCGTTTCCAGGATAAAAATAATCATCTGTCGCGCTCTTTGGCAGAAATCTTTTGGGGATAGTGATTCCATTTATTGCTTTAAGGCCTCCGGTTTCTCCGATTGTCTTGATATAGGAGGAAAGGTTCCTGCTGATGAAATCTTCTTCATCAAAAGAAGAGTCTTTGAAAAGAGCAATCCTGTTTTTTGTCTTATCGGATAAATAATTTATGCGGGTAACTATGTCTGGTTCTTCCAAGACAGTCTCATTATCAAGATAAAGAGGGTATTTGCCTGGTTTGGTGGTAGTCGTATTTTTAAGTTCTTCCAGAACATTTTGGCTAACAAAAAACAGATTAAGATAGGATTGGCTTTTCCTAGCCGATAGCTTGCTTTCTTCTTTTTTTATTTCAGAGTCTTCTGGAATTTCATCTTGTATTTCTGCTCCAGATTCACAGTATTTCTTGTATGAAGAAAAGTATTGTTCATCATAATTCGTATCAAGGATTCCAACAACCTTTAGATTCGTAATAATCTGTGTTTCTCCGTGGCATATTGAAAGTGGCTTCCCAATCACCAAATCATAACTTAAATCCTTATAGGATTGATTATATTGAGATCCGATTTCTTTTATTTCATTGAAATGAAAATCAGTAATCCTTACCTCGTTATCATTAGAGGGGCTTCTTCCAGCCAGAATGCTGTAATCTATTGGGAGAGCATCGAAAGAATCAAGTGAGGTATAGCGAGTGATCCCGGAACGACATGGCGAATTATAAAAATCACGGATGGATAAGGAGTCTGAGCCTGTTTCATATCCAAATATTTCCATCCCATTGAATTTGATTTCCGTATCATTTCGCTTGACAACCTTTAATGCTGGATACCCGAGTTTATTCATTAACGCAGATGCAGTCTCTTCTGAAAATCCTTGTAAGGCAATGTAATCTTTATCACCATTTTTGTGATAGCAGTTTGTTAAGGAAAGATAATTATTTTTTTCTTTGCATATAGAATCCGCAATCCTATCCGGTTCCTTATACGAAACGAGCGTGACATAAGTCCCACAGAATGCCAAAGCAATTGCGGAAATCAATATGGTGAAGGCAAGAAATAACGGATGAATTTTCAAACTTCTTTTTGTTAATCGAATTAAATTCGAAAGTCTCAGCCCTTTTTTAGCAGTATTTAAGTTCTGATTTGTCCGTTTTATGTTTACTTTATCCGAAAAACGAGAAATGGTATTCGAAACAATTTTATTATTTTTAAAGATAACTGATTGATTATCTGAGAAGGGAACCGTCGATTCGTTACAAGCAATGAGCACAAGCTTTTTGGAGGAAACAGAGTAGAGTAAGGAAAGGATTTCTTTTGCGGATTCCTTTGGCAGATGAGAATAGGGATCATCGGTAAGGATGACACTTTGATTACCGGAAAGGGCCCTTGCTAATCTTACTTTATATTGTTCCTCCTCTGAAAGTTGCCAAAGCCTAGTCTCTTTCTGCTTATCTAAGCCCACTGTTTCTAATGCAGAGAGGGCTTTTTCTTTGACTTTTGTTTCGTTTTGAACTAGCAGCCTAAATTCTACGCTTTCTAACACTGAAAAGGTGGCGGGAAAATCTAACCCTGTGTAAAGAGAGATAGCTTGGCCTTTTGAGACACAGCCGGAATCAGAACCTATGTTTTCTTCATTCGAAATGTCTTTTCCGTTCCAAATCACTTTTCCTTCTGACGGCTTCGTCTTACCTTCTAAAAGCTCAAAGATGTGTATAGCATCTGAAGATGAAAGGCCAACTAAAGAAACCATTCCTTTATCAGGGAATTCTAAATTAAGGTGACAGAGTCGTACGCCACCTGACTTATCGCATATTGAAACATTTTCTAAGATAATCATAATACCCCTTTACAGGACAGATGGACATTTGTATATAAATCTGTCATAGCTGAAAATTCAATAAGATAGAGAGTCCCAGTCACTATCATAGTCATATTTAAAATTCCAGGAAAATACAGGCTTAATCTGAACTGTATCGGGCGTTCCCAGTTCCGTTCTTATATTAAGAATGTCATAAATAAGTACACTCGATATTTTGTTATTCTCGTAATCCTTATAAGTCTTGATAAAATATCCCCATTCTGCTCCTGCATTTTGATATTCACCATCGGATCTAAAGTATTTTTTTGGTATTAAATCGACAATTGAATTATCGGTGGTCAGAATCGGTTCAGCTTCTGACAATACGCTTTCTAGTGTTAAATACTTGTTTTGAGTGTTGCTTTCTGTGAGAAGATAATGGTCTAATGTAGGCTGGCTGTTCACATTATCTGCCTTGTTATCATTGGAAAGCAAACTGATTGAAGAAGAAAGAGACGCCTTGTAAGACGCTTCAATCGTAATACTTGTTATCAAATCACGATATTTTCCGTTCTGTTTTCCTATCCCAGTAGATTTATTTATAATCTCAACGGCTTCAGCATTGGTGGGAATATAGAACTCTTTTGTGAGCTGTTCGCCCTCATAGAGAAACTCCACAACATAAGGATTTGATCTAAGAGAATTGTAGCCAGCATAATCGTAGTTCGCAATGGCATTATCAATTAGTTTCACTTCATATAATTTAAAATTATTTTCCTGTGTTTCAGGTGTTTCTGCTACATAAATTCCATTTCCAAATCCGGATGACGTGAAAAAGCAAAAAGACGTAGAAAAGTTATCTATCATAGGTTGAGTGGCCATTTTGACAATGAACCCTGGCACTTGCACCTCTTGGTTATAATCATTCTTCACTATACTTTGAGGATTGCATTGATTACGCGTAGCCGCTTTTTTTAGATCAGTACTATTTTTAGGACAGAAGGCCGAGGCTTCTAGTGAAGTAAGCAAACAAAGAATCCTTTTGTTGAAAGCAAACACTTAATCCCCCCTTTTTTTATATTTTAGAATAATAACATGTTATTATCAATGGAAAAATGATTTAAAATCTAAAATTACAAAAGTGTTTCTTAAAGTGCAGTTATAAAGCACTCATGTTTGGAGCTTGCCTTACCGGGCGTCCTTGAAGCTTGTCCCACCGACAAACTCCCGCCTTAGCGAGTTGCAGGGAATATCGTCAAGATTAATAGGAATGAAGTACTTGACCCTTGCCTTAAGCCGGGAAGCAGTAAGATGTTCTAAGCAATCAGCAGGGACCTTTTCTAATTCAGGAATGACGAGATTTCTTAAAGCAGCCGGCTCATAGGGCCTATAGGAATCGAAGACAAAGTCTGCATTCTGTTGGCTAGGATAGATATATTTGAATTCCCCTTGGCGGACATTTGGCCACCTCTTGATGGTTTCAAGAGCCGATGAACCTCGTGTTCGACTGTCTCGGGCAATCCGGCGAAGAAGACGGAGGTCGCTCCTGCTTAAGGGAGTGTGGTTATCGATATTGACCTGCGGTTGAGGGGCAATATAAATGCGGAATTTCTGGAATTCCGGAATACTTGCCGTAGAAAGAGGATTAAGGGCATGGATCCCTTCGATGATGATTGGCTGATTGGGTCCGACGGAAATCTTCTTTCCGTCTTTTCGTTTTCCTTCTTTGAAATCATAAACCGGAAGGGTGACTTCTTCTCCCTGAATCAGCTTGTTCCTGACCGAATTGAAGAAGGGAAGGTCAAGAGCATCGATGGATTCGATGTCGGTACCGGGCTTAAGTTCACCGCGGGGAATATAGAAATTGTCCCTGGATATCCGAACTGGACGAAGGGTCTTAGCCATCAGTTCAAACTGCAAGCGGTTAGAGAAACTTGTCTTTCCGCTAGAGGATGGACCGGCAATACAGATCAGACGGATTTTCTCTTCCCGGCCGACAATCCTCGAGCCAAGTTCGGCAAGCCTGTTATTGATTCTTGCCTCACTCAGGTTGATCAGTTCCCTTGACCCGTAATCCTTAATAAACTTATTGACCTTATACACCGTATCGAGATTATTCTTGCTTGACCAGGCATAGGAGGAAGCAAGTGAAGTAGCAAACCGGCTTTCATCGGAAAAAGGCGGCAGTTCTCCGTTGCACTCGGCCCGGGGAACACGAATAAGAATCCCAGGCTGATAAATCTGAAGGGCGAATTTGCTAAGGTATCCAGACGATGGGACAAGATAGCCATATAGATAGTCAGAATAGGTCGTCCCCTCAATTGTTGTCTGACAGATATGGACATAATCCTCGCTGCGGTATTTCCTGATTTGAATCTTATCCATCTTCTTTTCCTGTCGATAGGTTTCCAGTGCACTTGGCTGAGTTACCTTTTGCCGTATAAAGGGAACATCTAAGGAGATAAGGTGCTTCCTCTCCTTGTCTAAGGCCTGGACAAATTTCCTAGTGACACGGAAGGAAGACGGGGAGATGACCTTTGCAAAGAGAGAACGGGAAATGTTGTAGAAGAAACGGATTTCGATTTTCGGATTAACCCGTTTTGCGGCAATAGAAAGAAGGAAACGGATGGAATTGGAATAGATTCTCGTTGCCTCGCTGTCGCAGAGATCCAGATAGGTAATTTCTTCTCTTTTATCAAGTGAAAAAACATAGGTCAGTTCCCGGATTTTTCCGTCGATGATACAGGCCCTGTATTTCTTCTTTTCTTCTTCCTTCAGGTAATCTAAGGGGGTCTTTCCCTTTTCGGCCATGACTTCCCGTTTCATATTGGATTCCTCCTGGATGGTTTTCTTCATTATAAGGAACGGGCAGGAAAAGTCAAACTAAGAGAAAAGGAGAGCGAAAAAGGTAGAAAAGAAATTCTTCTACCGTGCTATAATGGAAAAGCTTTGAAGGAGAACAGACCATGGAAGATACAGAAACCAAGGTTCTTACTAAACAAGGTAAGAAAGATCTTGAAGACAGATTAAACGAATTAGTAACGGTTGAGGAACCTAAGGCAGTCGAGGACCTCAATGCCGCACGCAGCCAGGGCGACTTAAGTGAAAACAATGATTATGATGCCGCCCGTGACCACTACGAAAAGCTTAAGCAGGAGATTTCCAAGATTCAGTCCATCCTCGATTCGGCAAAGATTGTCGATGAGAAGGATCTTGATCTCTCTAAGGCGGGGATTGCCTCCAATGCCATTACTGTCGAAAACCTCTCCACCGGAAAGACCTACACTTTCCGTATCGTGGGAACCTTTGAGACAGATCCGCTGAACGGAAAGATTTCTAATTCCTCCCCTGTCGCAAAGGCAATTAGGGGACATAGCGTAGGCGAAGTTGTCACTGTCCACGCCAAGAGTGAATATCAGAGGAAGATTCTCTCGATTAAGTAACAAAAAAGTCTTTTCTTTTTTTAAGACCTCGATTGTGTTTTGACCGCCTTCCTTTCCCATATTAGGTAAGGAGGTAATGCCATGCTAAAAAGGATAATCATTGGCATAGTCGTCACAGTCGTAGGTCTTTTTGCGTTGACGGGAGTTGCGAAAAGGAAGGATACCAGTAACCCTTCCGCCAATCTTCCGTCTATCGCCGAACAGGTCGAGGAGGAAAACCAGGTCCGAATTGCCATCAGCGGGGAAATCAACCATCCTGGTAGCTATTATCTTTCCAGGGAAGATACCCTCAGCGATCTTATCGAAAAAGCCGGAGGAGTAACGGAAAAAGCCGACACGAAAGCCTATAACCCAAGTATTCTTATTTCTACCCGTACCGCTTTCTACATCCCGCCGAAGTCTTCCCCCGCCTCTTCCTGTGTGGAGACGGAAATCACCAAAGTGAACATCAATACGGCAGACAAGGCTGCCTTGAGGTCGATCGGGCTTAGCGAATCCCGGGCCCAGGGAGTCATCGATTACCGGAACGAAAAAGGGCCATTCCAGGCCATTGAAGACATCAGGAACGTATCCGGAATCGCCGAAGTCACCTTCAGCAAGATCAAGAACAAGATAACCATCAGCGACTGATGATCTTCTTTGCCTTTCTCTTTTTTCTGATTGGAATAAGGGGCGGATTCTTTTCCCCTTTTCTGCTCCTTTTTGTCCTCCTTCCTCTTTCCTATCTATATTTCTATCAAAAAAAGAGAAAGGAAATCCTTTTTCTTCTTCCGTTTCTGCTTCTTGGATTTCTTGTTGCCTTTTTCTATCCGAAAGGCAAGGAGGGGATAGAAGAGATAACCGGGTTTGTCGTAAAAAGCAAAGAAAACTATCTTATCGTTCAGACAGGGAAAGGAAAATATTATGTGTACTGGAAGGAAAACAATATCCCCCTTTTCTCCTATATTCATCTGAAAGGTATTTCAAGGGAAAGGAGAAGCAGCCATTTCGAAGGATCATTCCGCTTTGACAGCTACTTAAAAACCATCGGTGTGCATTATGAGTTCAAAAAGAAAAGCGGTGAAATCCTTTGGAGAAGTCTATTAAACAGGAAAAGCAGGAAAGAATATGTTTGCTCTTCCTTAAATGAAAATAGCAAAATCCTCTTTTGTTCCCTAAGGTTCAAGGATTCGCTGTCCTCTCTTAAGGACTACCAAAGCCTTTCCGAGCTCAATCTTTCTTCCTCGCTTTCCTTATCCGGATTCCATCTGGGTTTTCTTCTTTCGACAATAGAATTCTTTCTTGGCGAAAAACGGAGAAAGACCTTCAACGCCCTTTCCCTGTTTCTTCCCTTTCTTTTCCTCTTCCTCAGCGGCTTTTCCTACGCCTTTGTCCGAATTTTTCTTCTCAGCCTTTTCCGGACAGGCACACAAATCAGCCATTTTCATCTTCGCTATCTTTCGCGGCTTTCCCTTGTAGGAATAATCAGGCTGTTTTTCCAACCTTATTCAGTGTCGAGTCCTTCCTTTTATTACTCTTTTCCCTTTCTTTTCCTCCTAGCCATCTTTCCTTCCAAAAGAGAGGCTGGATTTAAACCGACGTTAAAGTTCTTTGTGACTAGGACCCTATTTTATTTTCCGTATCGCCTTTATCAGTTTTCCTCTTTTTCCTTTCTTTCTCCTTTTTTTCAGCTTAGGCTTATTCCTTATTCCCATCTTCTTTTCCTCTTTTCCTGCCTTCTACTTCTTTTTCCGCCACTTGGACTTATCTACAACTATCTTTGTGCAGGGTTTCTTTCCCTGGCAAGATTCGGATCAAAAAGGAGTCTTAATCTAACAAGCGGCGTCCCCCTTGTACCGTTGGTCATCCTTTATTATCTTTTTTTCTTCCTTTTCCTTATTTACCATCACTATGGGTTCCCTTTAGAAAAAAAGAAAAGGGCGATAAAGATTTCCCTTGTCTCCCTTCTCTTTTTTGTCCCCGACTGTCTTCCTCACCAGGAAATTATCTTCCTCGATGTGGGACAGGGTGATGCCACTTTAATCCGAAACGGAAGGGCGAACATTCTTTTTGATACGGGCGGCAGCATAAAAAACGACAGGGCAAAAGAATGTCTTATTCCTTATTTCAGAAAACGGAAAATCCGTTCTCTCGATGCCGTCGTCATCACCCACGGGGATTACGACCATTCCGGTGCACTTTCTTCCCTGCTTGCCTCTTTTCCGGTCAAAGCGGTCTATACCCGGGATTCCTTCCTTGCTTCGACAGAGAACACCCTGGAAATCGCAGGAAGGAAGATAGAAAACCTAAACACCTATTTTCTATCGAAGGAGGAGAATGATCTTTCCGGGGTCTACCGTTTCACTTTAGGCGATAAAAAAGTCCTCATCAGGGGAGATGCCACCGAAAAAGTGGAACAAAAGATTCTTGAAGACAAAAAAGATGTCCGATGTGACTATCTGAAAGTCGGACATCATGGTTCAAACACCTCTTCCAGTCTTTCTTTCCTAAAGGCCGCGAGCCCGCAGGAGGCCTTCATTTCCGTAGGATACAAGAACAGTTACGGCCTTCCGGCCAAGGAAGTGCTAAGCCGGCTCTCTTCCCTTTCCATCCCTTTTTTCCGGACAGATGAACAAGGAAGCATAAAGAGAGAACTCTCCTTTTCTTTGCTTTGACTCTTTTCCCTCTTTATAATATTTACGCCATGGAAAAGAATAGTCAGGACACGGTATCCCTTTATGCGGATGTCGGTAATTCCACCATCGACTTTCTTGCCATTAACGGCAACGAAGGGAAGGCAAGGAAAGTAGACACCCATGATAAAGGGGCCGTTTTTTCCTATCTTAGCCAGTTTAAAGACAAAAGTCAGCTTTCTTTGACCATATCCAGTGTCAACCAAGAAGGTCTTTCCGCAATCCTAGAATTTCTTTCTTCCTACCAAAAGACAAAAAACATCTTTCTCCTTTCTAAGGAAAGCAGGGAAGCCTATGCAGCAAAGCTGAAGAGGAAAGTCGATAATCTATCTTATCTAGGGACCGATCTTTTCTGCGATATCATCGCCGAAGAAAACAAAACCGGGGAAATCATCATCGACCTTGGAACGGCCAGCAAGATCCTTTATCTTTCCAAGGAAAATATTTTCTATGGATGTCTGATCTTTCCAGGCCTTAGCTCTTTTGCTGAGGTACTAGATAAAAAAACCGACCAGCTAGGAAGGGTCAGTCTTATCCCTTCTCCTGCCCTTGTCTCCTTAAACACGGCCGAATGCATCTCCTCAGGAACCATCAACGGAGGAGCAAGCAGGATAGCTGGTCTTGTTAAGGCAAGGAAGGAAAAATATGGCTGTAAGGAAGCTGCCGTCTATCTGACAGGCGGAAACGCCTATCTTGTCAAAGACAGACTCGCAAGGTTCGGATTAAAGGATTTCACTTATAATCCGTATCATACAAGGAAGGGATTAAGGCGCTTTGCGCCAGTTAGTCATCCCTTCATCATCACCAATAGGAGGAAACAGAAATGAAGGAAAACGCACAGCCGGTAAAAAGGAACAGGACGGACTACCAAAAAAGGGTCGCCCCTTATAAGGAACAGGCATTAGAAGCCCTTAAGGAACTAGTCGCCATCCCTTCGGTTCTTGACGAAAAGACAAAGACCGAAAAGATGCCCTTTGGCAAGGGCGTGGACAGGGCATTAGCCTATGTCGCGGATTTAGGAAAGAGACTTGGTTTTAAGGTTGACCGCTGCGACAACTATATCACTGAACTAACCTACGGGGAAGGAGAGAAGACCCTGGATATCTATGCCCACTGTGACGTAGTCCCAGTCAAAGAAGAAAACTGGCATCACAACCCCTTCCGGCTTACTATTGAAGAAGGCAACATTATGTACGGACGGGGAGCAAGCGATGACAAGGGGCCTGGTCTTAGCTGCCTTTTTGCCGTCAAGGCATTAAGGGACGAAGGACGGCTTGGCGGATATAAGCTTCGCTTCCTTTTCGGAGGAAATGAAGAAAACGATTCCCTTGGGCTTAAGCATTACTTCCACAAGTTAAATAAAGGCTATCCGACTCTCGGAATATCTCCAGATGCGGACTATCCGCTTATCTACGCCGAAAAGAGCATTTATTCCTATGAGGAGGACTTAGCCATCACGATTCCGGATGTCGAAGATTTTTCACTCGGAAGTGCACTGAACATCGTTTTGGCGGAAGCCAGCGTGACATTGAAAGGCCATCTTGACCAAGTCGACGAACTTAGGGCACAGTACAAAGCACGCTACCCTAAGGTGAAGATTACAAGAAAAGGAAATACCCTGTTCTTCTTAGGGCATCCTTATCATGGTTCTAGGCCCTGGAACGGCATCAACGCAGGCTTGCATCTTTTGAATTTCCTTGGACTTCTTCTGGAGAAACCGATTCTGAATGCCCTCTTCCTTGCCTACGAAGATGGAAAGGGCACGGCCTTTGGCGGAAACTTCCATGATACCCATTTTAGCGAATCTTCCTATAACGTAGGCAGAATAGCCTATGAAAAAGGAAAGCTCTCTGTCTTTGTCAATGTCCGTTTCCCCTCATCGAGGAAAATCGATCAGGTCAGGGAGAACCTTAAAAGCCATACGGACGCCAAGTTCACCCTTCTTGGCGGAAGCGATGGTTTTGTCGCCGATCCCAAATCCGAATTTGTCAAGATCCTTCTCCATGCCTACCAGGCCGAGACAAGCGACAGGGAATCGGAACCGGAGGCAATCGGGGGAGGGACCTATGCACGGGAAAGCAGAAACAGCGTTGCCTTTGGCAGCCAGTTCCCAGGAAGAGATTACCGGAGGCATGGCGACGATGAATTCTTCCCTCTTTCCGATTTCTACGATTCCAGGCAGATCTATGCCCATGCCATCGATGATCTCTCCGATTATCTCCGCAAGGGAAAGAAGAAAGACTAATGCGGCTGCGTCATAAGAAATGGCAGGACAGAGTCCTTGGCGAAAACAGGGATATAGGAAAAGATCTTTCCACCTTTGATCCCGAATCGGTGAAAAATTATTCTAGGCTGGAAATCGGTTCCGGATGCGGCGGATTCCTTATTGATAGGGCGAAAAAGAATCCGGATAAGAATTTTCTTGGTGTGGAAATCAACCAGACAGCCTTTGCCATTGCCGTCAAAAAGGCAAGTGACGAAAAAGAAAAAGTAAAAAACTTTACTTTCCTAAACTCTCCGATCGAACGGATTTTTCCTCTTATCGGCGACGGACAGCTTGATGCTATTTTCATCAACTTTCCGGATCCGTGGCCGAAGAAACGGCAGAGGAAACGTCGCCTTTCCTATCCTGACCGACTGAAAGAATATTATCGAAGGTTAAAGCAGGGCGGGAAGATTTATTTCCGTACGGACAATGCCTCCCTTTTTGCCGACAGTGTCGGATACTTCAAAACCGTGGAACTCTATTCCCTGCAAATCATCGAACCATTCGAAGTGGAAAAGCAGGATGTCCTCTCTCCGACAGAATATGAAACGAAATTCCGGGCAAAAGGTGTTCCTATCCACCTGCTAGTTGCGACAAAATAAGGAAAGGAACTGACTAAATCGAACTGCCTACCACTGCCCACTTTTTTCAATTTGGTTCCTTTGACCGCATTTTGGTACTCTGATTATTTTGAGAGAACAAGAATGGTTAATAAACCAATGCAACGTTCTTTCAAAAGAATGTTTTTCAAAAGCACTATGAATTCATGTATTGCTTCTTCAAAGGCAGTAACTGATTGATAAGTCGACAATAAAAATTGTGGAGGAACTTCCTATGAATGAGGATGTGCGGTTACTGCCACTGGAGAACAAGGATAGAGAACAATTTATTCAGGATAATCAAGAAGCCTTTAACTATGGAGCAAGGGAGGAATTCGGACTGCGTGACAATCATTTTGAGGAAGACGGAGAGATTATCTCACGGAAAACGATCGAACAGTCAATTGATAACGGAAAAGCATACCGCATTATTTCCCATGGGAAGAAGCTTGGCGGTGCTGTGGTTAGAATCGAAGGCGACAAGGGATATTTGGAACTGCTATTTGTTTCACCACATGCTCATAGTAAGGGAATCGGTTATGCGGCCTGGAAGGAAATAGAAAAAAAGCACCCAGAGGTGAAAACCTGGGAAACAAGGACACCATACTTTGAAAAACGGAATATTCATTTCTATGTGAATAGATGTGGGTTTCATATTGTAGAATTCTTCAACAAATATCATCCAGATTTAAATGATCCGGAAATGAGCAGTGGAAAAAGGGATGACCAGTTTCCGGAAGGCATGTTCAGATTTGAAAAGAGCATGCATTAAGCTTGCTGTTTTGAATAAAAATGTATTGGATTTAGAAAATCTTAGTAGCTTGCCTTCCGATGATGTCTATTAAAAGAAGTTCTGGAAATAAAGGGGCCTAATGAGCCTAGGTCCCTAATTCGTTTCATCCGTTGCTTTCGTTTTTGCTAACCAAACAAAGGTCATAATCCTTTCCCAATGACTGTATCCTAGGACTGCCCCTGTTCTTCAAACGGAACTTATCCTGTTGTAGTGGCGAGGACGATATAGGAAGCCATGTTTCTAGGATCATCGCACAAAGGAAACACCATCGGGAAAAAAGAAATTTATACCTGCTTTCTTCCACAAAGGGATAGTTTAAAATCGTCTGGAATTAATCCGCCTTAGCCTTATCTACCTCTATAATTCCATTAGGGAGATAGTTTTCTATCTAGGAAGGTCTACGCCTCGTATGGAACAGTCAAACATCAGAAGGATACTACCTCTCTTTTTTCGTGCAAACCATGCCGGCAATCCAATATCAATTTGTCCGTAGTCAACCTGTCAAAGAGATATCACTAAGAGTCTTACAGACATTTACTGCCACATCATGCAAGGCGTCTTCCCCTTAAAACAGCAGAGGATATCCGCATCATCCCTAACAAAAAAGCTATCGTAGTCATAAGGCTACGATAGCAAAGTTTGGAAAACAAGAAAAACGGATTGTTTCAGATGAACTACTTACTACGAAGATCTTTCAAATCAGCGAGGATGACTCCGGAGTACTTTTCTTCAATATAGGACTTTACGCTCTCGTCGAGTATGGCATCAGTCAAAGCATCGATTTTGGTCTTATAAGTCGCATCAGTCTTGTAGGAATCCACGTTGGCCGCCAGAACATTAGCCCGCAAGTCCCTGACTTCATCCCCTTCGACAGGAAGATTAGGGTTGGCAGTAAGATGCCCGGTCAAGGCCGTATTGCATGGAAGGACGGCATAATCGTAATCATCTTTCTGAGCGACTAACTGGTTTTCGTCAATTAGGGTGATATTCTTAGGAAGGTTGACCGGATTACCATTATCATCCGTCTCATAATCCTCGATGGCTCCGCAGGCCTTAAGAAGATCAAGGGCTCGGATGGCATTACTGGTATCCGAACAGATTTCATAGGTTGCTTTCGTCTTGTTAGAAGAGAAATCCTCTGCTTTGGCTTTTCCTTCATAAATCCGAAGAGGCTCAAAATGGACAAGGGCGACAGGGAAGACCTTGGTATAGGTATAGTCCGGATTATAGTTAGAAGTTCCAGAGTCGTAGTTCTGAAGATAAGGGCGATGCTGGAAATAGTTGGCATCATAGTCATGGTTATAGACTCCATCGTTCTGAAGAGTCCAGTCGAGAACTTTGACGTCAAGGGTATAGCCTTGTTTCTCCAGCAGCGGCTTCACGGCATTTTTCAGAATCTCGGCATGCGGAGACTCGCTAGCGGCGACAGAGATGACCTTTGCCTTATCTTCCTTTTTACATCCCGTAAGGGAGAGAAGAGAGAGAAGGACAACAAATAAAGAATGTTTTTTCATTTTGTTTTTCTCCTTTTATCGAACTTCCGGGCAAGAAAGAGCCCGAGTTCCTGAACTACCTGGACAAAGACAACGACGAGAATGATCCTGACCCAGAACCTAGCCTGGACAAGGAAGTCTCCGGTATGCCGGGTATAGAATGACCAAATGTCGGCAATCAATCCTCCTGCCCCAATGTTATAGGCAAAGGAGGTATAGCCGATCACATTGACCAACGTAACAGCTAATCCCCTAAGTAAGGAGGGACGTGCTTCAGGAAGCAGAACCTTGCTGATAATCTGCCAGTTGTTACCTCCAAGAGATCGGACAGCTTCGATTTCGCCAGGGTCTACTTCACTAAGCGACTGCTCGACAATCCGTGCAACATAGGCAAAAGTAGAGAAGACTAGAGGAATAATCATCGCATACCATCTTCCTGATCCATATCCGACAATGGCACGGTTTAACGGAATAAGAATGACCGTTAGGATTAGGCAAGGGACGGAGCGGAGGAAGTTAACTAGTAGACCGAGAATAAGATTCAAGGGTCTATTTGGCCTAATCCCGTCCTTTCCGGATACCCGGAGAAGAACACCAAGAGGAAGGCCGATGACGTAGGCAAGGAAGGTGGAAATCAAGGTCCTGCCTAGAGTCTCCCCTAGTGCTTTGACAATATCGGCGGCCGTCATTTTCTCACCTCCTCGAACCGGACGTTCTTCAGCCGGAGGTAATGAAGGAGCTTATCTTCCTCCTCTTTCTTCACCGGGCATTTGATGATGGTCTGTCCGTAGACCTTTCCTTGGCTCACCTTGGTGTCGGCATAGACAATAGAGACAAGAACCTGACAGTCCTGGACGATGTTGGAGATAAGAGGCTCGTCGATGTTTCCGTCAAAGAGGATACGGATCAGTTTGTTTTCGTCCAATTCCGTTTTGACATGGTTGGCATAGACTAAGGATTTTGTCCTTTCCGCCTTCGGAGACAAAAAGACATCGCTCCTTGCTCCTTGTTCGATGATTTTTGCCTTGTCGAGAATGGCTACCTTATTACAGATGGATTCAATGACGTTCCTCTGATGGGAAATCCTAAGAATGGTCAGGTTCTTCTCCTTGTTCAAAGTGCGAAGCAGGTCAAGGATGGACTTTGTGGTTTCCGGATCTAAGGCACTTGTCGCCTCATCCGATAGAATCACCTTTGGGAATAGGGAGAGGGCCCGGGCAATAGCGACACGCTGCTTCTGTCCGCCGGAAAGCTGGCTTGGATAGGCATCAATCTTATCCCTCAGTCCGACATCCTTTAAAGAGGAGAGGGCAATTTCCTTCCGCTTCTTTTTATCTGTTTTCGCAATTTCAAGGGCGACAAGGACATTCTGGAGGACGTTTTTCTGCTGAAGAAGGTTAAAAGACTGGAAGATCCTTGCTATCTTCTGTTGGTCAAAGCGGGAGATTTTCTTTGTCGGAGAGCATAGCAGCTTTCCGTCAAAATAAATTTCTCCAGCATCGAAAGTCTCTAGTCCGTTGATGCATCTTACAAGAGTGGACTTCCCGGCTCCGGAAAGGCCGAGGATTCCGAATATATCGCCTTTTTCGACATCCAGTGACACATCATCTAAGACTTTGTGCCCCTGGTAGCTTTTGGTGAGATGGGAGACAGAAAGTAAAGACATATTTTCTCCTTTCTGCCAGAGAAACAAAAAACCGTCCCTGGCTGATCCTTCGAGAGTTTCAGTTAAGGACGGGAGACTCTAATCCCGTGTTACCACCTTAATTCAGTCACCTAGTTGCCTAGAAGACCCTTAATGAGTACAGACGTCTATACTCCTGAGCAATAACGGGCTCAATCCGGAGGCAACTACTATCCTTAAGGATAAAAGGATTTCATCACCCCAGCTCAGAGGTCCTTTTCATTTCTTTTCGGATTCCCCTTTCCACCACTTCAGGGGCTCTCTTTGATCCGGTGAAAGAAATTACTCTTCCTCTTCTTCGCTGCTAAGACTAGTGTAATAAGGCGACTTTGTTCTGTAAAGAACGAAAAGCAGTAAGGATAGGAATATTCGATGTGAAAGCGCTATTTCGATTTTAAGAGTACTTTTTCGTTCATTTTCTATACATTTGTCCATTTACGCTTGCTCTTTTTGCCTGTTTTCTTCCTTATTTAATAAGGTGCGGCAAGTAAATAAAAAAATTAGCACTCAATACTTGAATTTGCTAACAGCATTTCTATAATAGGTATAGCACTTGAGAAAAAGAGTGCTAAGGAGGATAAGATGAAGAGTGCACGGAAGTACGAAATCCTGAAATGCATCTGCGAAGAGTTCATCAAGACTGGTGTACCCGTCGGCAGTAATGCTCTTCTTGAAAGTTATCCTCTCCATTGCTCTTCGGCAACTGTCCGGAACGCTAGGGCTGAGCTGGAAGAAGAAGGTTATCTTGAGAAGAAACACGTTTCTTCCGGAAGAAGGCCATCCTCCAAAGGCTATCAGTTCTATCTTGAACATCTGAACAGTTCTAACCAGGAAAGCAGCATCGGACTAGATTTCCAGCGGGAATTCCAGACCATCCTGAAGGATCGGTCAAAATCAGTCGAAGATGTTCTGACCAAATCCTGTGAAAGGATATCGGAAAGGACAAAAAGGGCCACGGTCGTCTTAGGCCCAAAGGCTGATCAGGAATCGCTGGTATCCATCCAGCTTCTCTCCTTAAGCGAAAAGAGCGCGAGGTTCATCTTCATCACCGATTCCGGCTATGTCGAGAAGAAGACGTTCGTCAGGCCGTCGAATGAGAATTTCACGGCAAGGAAGAACGCAGTCGACTTCCTCTCAAAACGGCTGAGGATGACCAAGATATCCGAATTGGAAGAAAAGACGAAGGCTCTCCAGCCTCTTGCCATCAAGAGGTTCGGACAGGAAGGAAAAAGGGTTATCCAAGCCTTCTTGGAAGCTCTTATCTCCTTTGCCCGCAAGAAGCTGACTGTCTATGGACAGAAAAATCTTCTCTCCCTTCCGGAATTCCAAAACGACCGCCAGGCCTATGCTAACGCCATCGATACGCTTCAGGACGGAAGTTCAAGGAGCCATTCGCTGACGGAGAGCGATGAACTTGGGGATGCCAATGTCGGCTTCACCCATGTCCAGAAAGGTGACAGGGCGATTGTCTCCAAGGCCGTCGGTAAAGATCAGATTGCCGTCGTCGGTCCTAAGCGCAGGGATTATAAGAAAATCCTTGCCACTCTCGACTATGTCGCCTACAGGCTTGACCACTACTTCTTCTCCTCTGACCAGAGTTCCACATCCTTGATTCCTATCACTCCGGCCATGGAAATCAAAAAGCCGGCCAGGAAAAAGAAGTCCACGAAGAAAGGAGTAAAAAATGAATCAGGAAACAAACAATAATCAGCAGTCAAATCCTCTTTCTAAAGAAAAGGAGCAGCCTGCAAGGGAAAAGAATCCAGAAAGGGATGCCCTAAAGAAAGAAAACGAAGAACTGAAGAGTAAACTTATCTCCTATCAAAAACAGTTCGAGGAAGCAGACAAGGAAAAGGATTCCTGGAAAAACAAATATTACGAAGCCTATGCGGATAGGGCAAATGCAAGAAAGCAGCTTGAGAAGGAAAACGACGATTTCAAGAAATACGCACAGAAGTCCTTCATCGAGGAACTGATTCCTACTCTTGACAGCTTCGATATGTCTCTTAAAGCAAAACCGACAGACGAAGCAACCAAGAGATATAAGGAAGGATTCGAAAGGATCCACAACAAGCTTCTCCACCTATTGATGCAGGCCCATGTTGAAATCATCGATCCGAAGATCGGTGAAGAGTACAATCCACATACGAGGATGGCTCTCTCTACCATCGAGGGCGAGGAAAACAACAAGGTAGCCGAAGTCTATAGGAAGGGATATAAACTTTACGACCATCTACTTCGTGCAGCCAGTGTTGTGACGACCATCAAGAAGCCGCAGCAGCAAGATAAGCCGCAGGAAGAGAAAAAAGAAGATAAATAACCACAAGGAGGAAATTCATTATGGCAAAAGAAGTAATCTTAGGTATCGATTTAGGTACGACCAACTCAGTTGTCTCTTATAGGCAGGATGATCACAACATTAAGGTCATTCCTTCTCCGGAAGGAACGAATACCTGTCCGTCCGTCGTGTCTTTTAAGGCAGACGGCGAAGAGATTGTCGGCAACGCGGCAAAGCGAAGGCTTTTGACTAACCCGGATACCGTACATTCCATTAAGCGGAAGATGGGTACCCGTGATCTTACCCACATTGCCTGCCTGAACAAGGATTTCACTCCGGAGGAGATTTCCGCTAAGATCCTTAGCTACAGGAAGAGCTATGCCGAGAAGTTCATCGGACATCCGGTCACTAAGGCAGTCATTACCTGCCCTGCCTATTTCAATGATGACCAGCGTCAGGCAACGAAGAATGCCGGTACGATTGCCGGTCTTGATGTTGTCCGTATTATTTCCGAACCGACTGCCGCTGCACTTGCCTATGGCAGGGATAGCAAGAAGTCCGGAAAGATCAGGGTCTTCGATTTAGGCGGCGGAACTTTGGATGTCTCCATCCTCGATATCGGTGATGGGACTTTCGAAGTCCTTGCCACTTCCGGTGATACGCATCTCGGCGGCGATGACTGGGATAATGCTGTCATGGATTGGTTAAGGAGCGAAATCCAGAATCAGTGTGGCATCACGATTTCCCGTGACAATGTTAAGGATCGTCCTACCCTTCAGCGTCTCCGTGACGAGGCCGAAAAGGCAAAGATCAACCTCTCCAGCCAGAGGGATACCATCATCTCCTTACCTTATATCGGATTCAAGGATGGCGCTCCGGTCAACTTCGAGACCACGCTTACCCGTGCAAAATTCCAGGATCTGACCCGTAACCTTCTTGACCGTTGCCAGGTTCCGTTCGAAAAGGCTCTTGCCGATGCTAAGTTATCCGTTACTGACCTTGATGACATCATTCTTGTCGGCGGCTCTACCCGTAGGCCTGCCGTGGTCGATAGGATTACCCGTCTGAACAACGGCAAGAAACCGAACCAGTCCGTCAACCCGGATGAGGCAGTTTCTGTCGGTGCCGCTATTCAGGGCGGTATCATCCGTGGCGACGTCAAGGATGTCGTTCTTCTTGATGTCACTCCTCTTACCTTAGGCATTGAAACCTTAGGCGGTGTCAGGACTCCGCTTATTCCTCGGAATACGACTATTCCTACTACCCGTCAGCAGGTCTTCTCTACTGCCGAAGATAACCAGCCCGGTGTTGAAATTCAGGTCTTCCAGGGCGAACGTCCGATGGCCAATGACAACAAGTTCCTTGGCCGGTTCAAACTCGAAGGCATCCGTCCGGCACCCCGTGGTGTCCCTCGCATCCAGGTTACCTTCTCTATCGATGTAAATGGTATTGTCTCTGTTTCCGCTAAGGATCTCGACACCAATGCCGAGCAGCATATCACGATTTCCAATTCCAGCGGTTTAAGCAAGGAAGAAATCGATAAGATGGTCAAGGAAGCCGAAGCCAACAAGGCTGAAGATGATAAGCGGAAGAAAGATGCCGATACCCGCAACGAAGCTCAGCAGCTGATTGACTCGATCGACCATCAGATCAACGACAAGGAACATCCGATTGACGAGAATACGAAAGCTCAGGCAAGGAAGATCCGTGACGAAATCAAGGCCGACCTTGATAAGAATGACCTTGAAGCAGTCCGTCAGAAGATTGCCCAGCTTCAGCAGGCTGCCAATTCCGTCTATCAGGCTCATGCGCAGGCTGAGGCCAATTCCTCTAGTGCCAATGCCGGCGGCAACGCAAGTGCCAAGAAAGACGATCACGTTGTCGATGCAACCTTCGAAGAGAAGAAAGACGGCAATAAGTAACAGTAAAGGAAGCCCGGACAATTTCCGGGCTTCTTTCGCTAAGGAGGCTTTGCAATGGCAGAAAAGCGAGATTACTATGAAGTCTTAGGCGTCGATAAAAGCGCCTCTGCAGACGAAATTAAAAGTGCCTACCGCAAACTGGCAAAAAAATACCATCCGGATCTTAACCATGACCCAGATGCTCCGGCCCATTTCAAGGAAGTGACCGAAGCCTATGAGGTCCTCTCTGATCCAAAGAAGCGTCAGGCCTATGACCAGTTTGGTCAGGCTGCCTTTGATCAGAACGGTGCAGGTGGTTTCCAGAACGCCAATTTCAATGGTGCAGATGGAAGCGGGTTTGAAGGGTTTGGCGATTTCGGAGATATCTTCTCTCAGTTTTTCGGTGGTGGTGCTACCGGACGGAGACGTTCGAGCAAGACTCCGCGGAAGGGAAATGACACGCTTAGGCGTGTTAAGCTTTCCTTTAATCAGGCTGTCCATGGAGCAAAGATTGACATCCCCCTTACCTATGTCGATAACTGTCCAGACTGCCATGGAACAGGTGCCAAGGATGCAAGCAGCATAACCACTTGTCCTACCTGCGGCGGAACCGGATATGTCCAGACCCGGCGTCAGACACTCTTTGGCACGACGATCAGTGAAGAGGTATGTCCTGACTGCGGCGGAAGCGGAAAGAAGATTACCGCCAAATGCCAGACCTGCCATGGCATAGGAAAGGTTCAGAAGAAAGAGACCATAACGGTCAATATTCCTCATGGCGTCGACACCGGCGACAAGAGGCGGATTTCCGGAAAGGGCGAAGCGGGAATTAATGGAGGACCCAATGGAGATTTGGTTCTCGTTATCGAAGTCGCTCCGAGCAAGACGTTTGTCCGGAAAGGAGCCGATGTCTACACCAACATTTCTATTTCCGTTTCCGATGCCTTATTAGGCACGAGTGTTTCCGTTCCGACTGTCGATGGGGAAGCAGACTTGAATGTTCCTGCCTGTACGGAAGCTGGAACGATCCTCAAAAGGTCGAAAGCCGGAATCACCCTTCCCTCGAATAGCACGGGTGATGAGTATGTCACGGTTCAGGTCAAGTTCCCAAAGACTTTGACGGAAGAGCAGAAGAGCCTGATTCAGCAGTTCGGCGAAATCGAAAACAAACGTCCGAACGGAATCTTCTCCTGGTTCAAGACGAAGTTCAAGAAAAAGTAAAAAAGGCCATCCATCCTATGGTGAAGGATGGCTTTTTCTTTTACAGGAAGAATCCATGCTTACAGAATCAAGTTCTGTAAGGGCTCTTTTTCCGGAAGTGGCTTTCCATCTTTTATAATAGAATTATGAATATCCAAGGAACAAATTTTATCCCCTTAGAGGGGACAATCAACACCCGTGACTTAGGCGGCTATACGAGGATGGACGGACGGAAGATTAAGAATAAACGGCTTCTCCGGTCTGACTGCCTTCACTCCATCACCAAGAAGGATGCCCAGTTTCTCACCAAGGAGAGGAAAAGGGTAGCCGACATCGACTTTCGCTCCCCTCAGGAAGCGGCAGTCAAACCGGAAATCATCATTCCTCTTGTCAGCTACCTCTCTTTCCCTGTCGAAGAAGGACTGACGAAACTGCTGCCTAAGGAGTACCCTCATCCCGCGTATCACATCCCAGACTCAGGAATTGCCGGAATCGTCTCCTATTGCTACCGGCTAGACCAGAACGGGGATGTAAGCAAAGCAAGGGAAGGGCCTTACCGCCATTTCGTCTCCGGCCCTTTGGGCAGAAAAGGATACAAAGATTTTCTTCATGTCCTCTACCAAAACAAAGAAGGCTCTATTCTCTTCCACTGCGCAGACGGAAAGGATCGTTGCGGAGTGGCGACAAGGCTTCTTCTTTCCCTGCTCGGCAGGAAAAAGGAAGACATCATCAAAGACTATCTTCTGACCAATGTCTTCACGGAGAAAAAAGCCAAACGCCAGGAAGACTATCTTAGAAACGTCTGCCATATCGACAACGAAATCCTAATCAATTCCGTAAAAATTCTTGCCGGGGTAAGAGAGAACTTCCTTCTTGCCGCCTACGATGAAATCGATAAGAGTTTCGGCGGCAGGGATTCCTATCTTCATCACCAAAGGGAATTTACCGATGAAAGGATTCAGGAGAGGCGGAACAACTATCTCGAATAAGACGAAAATAAGGCAGGAAGTATGTCTCATCCTTCCTGCTTTTTAAAAAAGAAGAACTTCTTTTTTCGTATTTTTTCACTACAATAGAAAAGGGAAAGGAGATTAACATGAAAAAAGGTCCATCACTGTCCGACCTCGTCACGAGGAACGAAAAGATCAACTCTTCTGACCAAAAGATTAACACCCCTCTTGTCTCCTTTGTCAAAAAAGAAGTTCCGATTCCGGAATATCCCTGCCTGATCGTCTTTGATAAGCTTAACAATAAAGGAAAAAATAACGCAACCATCGAACTACGTTCTCTCTCCCCTGTCCTGTTTCCGAAAGACTTCCCTCTTCCTTCCTGCAAGCGGGGTGAGGTCTTCCTTTTCACTCTCACGCAGAAAGAGGCTCTCTCGATAGACGGATTCAAGGCTTTCGGCTATAAGAAGAACAACATTCAGGACCTAGTGAGCAAAATCAGCAACCGGATTTTCGTCGTTTACTGCTTCTGCCAAGGAAACAATAGGAAGATAGGGGAAATCCTCGACAGCCATCTTAGGTCAAAGGAAAGGAAAGACAGGGTAGAGGAAAACACCGATTCCCATCCCTTTTCCCTTGTCCCTAGGTTAAAAAGCAAGGAAGAGGAACGGCTAAAGGAGAAGTCCTGCTTCAACCTTGAAAACTATCCGCTTGACTTCTTCCCATTGCCTGAGTTCGTACTTGGAAGCGATGTCCTCTATAAAATATCTTCCTATACAAGTTCGTCAAGGAACGGACGAACCACCCATTTTGTCAGGGAAAAGGCACGGGTTTATAAGAGGGAAAAGAAAGAATGGAGGATTACCTATCTTGATTTTGCCTTCCTACCTTTAAATAAAAGGATTGGCAAGGATACCCCCTGCCTTTATGCCCTTCCAAGGGAAAGAGAGGAAAACCGGAAAGAGGACAGAAAAACCACTGTCTCCTCCCTCCCCTTCGTCGATGAAAGCATCATCAAGAAGACCTATGACAAGTATCCAAACGAAAAACGGCCGATCGACTACCATGTCAGAAGCGTAGTCTCCGGACTGTCCAAAGTCATCAATGCCTGCCATAAAAAGAACCTCGAGCAAAGGCAGTTAAGAATCACCCACATCCGAGACGAACTTCGCCTCGTCTTCTATGTCATCGTCAAGGAACTAGCTCCGGAAGAAAGGACGCGGAAGTACTTCCGGAATTCTTCTTCCAGGACAAAAAGGTGGGGAGGAAGAAAAGATTTCGGCGAATACTTCCTGAAGTCAAGAGACAGGAACAAAGCCATTCCCGGCGGAACCTTCTATCTCTCCGAAACGAGGTTCTTCTTCGATGCATTCTCCCATCTCTTCAATGACGAGTACAATAGCCATAACGTTGCCAAAATCGAAGCCTTCTTCAACCGTTCTCCTGCCGACAAGGACAGACTCCTCTATTCCTTCATCTATTTCTTCTACAATCTGAATCTGACCACAGAAGAAAAGGAAAGACTCGACAAGGCTCTTTCGGTCAAAGACCGACTGACGGCACTGAAAGAACAGAATGGATGACAAACAAAAGCCCCGGATTCCGGGGCTTTTGTCTTCACCTAATATTCGATGACGTTGATGTTCTTAAGAAGAATATCGCGGATATTTCCGCTCGGGTAGTCTTTCAGCTTCGTTGCGGAAACGACGGAAATCCACTGCTGGACATAGGAGGCATCGACCTTCCTCTTCTTGCAGAAGGCTTTCAGATACCTTTCCGCCTCTTTCTCCTTGCCATCAAGAAGGAAGAGAAGATAGGTCATTGCCGCATCGGCGGAAGCATTTCCGCGGGTAGCATGGGCCCAGTCAAGAATATACCATTTGCCGTTTTCGAGAATGAGGTTGTTCGGATAGATGTCACCATGGCAGAGTTTATAGTGGTTCGGCCTCTTTTCCCTGCGCGTATGAAGATCATAGCGGACAGTGGAATCAAGTCCGGAAGCGGAGATGTATCCGTTAAGTTTGTCTTTGAGCTTAGGAAGCTTAAGGTTGTCGCAGATTTTGGCAAGGACGCTCTCCTGGATGGAAACCAATTCATTGATGTACTTGCGGGTATTCTCCGGATGTTCCTTCCTCAGCTCTTCCCTCGTCTCACCGACAATCTGCTCACTCTCAAGCGCCCAGTCCTGACCAAGAGGATAGACATCAAGGACTTTAGCGACCGGGAAACCCGCTTCAAGGGCATAGGCCTGATTCCTGGCTTCCTTAAGGACGTCGGAGGGTGAATACTGCTTGTGGTTAAAGACTTTGGTAACGACTCCGTCCCGTACGTAAATCTTCTTTCCGTGGTGTTCGAGTTTGAACGTACCTAGATCTTTCTCGGTTTTCATCGATTAGATTCCTCACTTTCCGCTCTTTGCGTATTTCTTATTATACACTTTTTCTCCGTAATATGCCTTGAGGTATAAAACTTTGATTTCTTCAATGAGCGGATAGCGCGGGTTCGTGCCGGTGCACTGATCGTTAAAGGCAGCGACAGACCTCTCGTCAAGAGAAGCAAGGAAGGCCTTTTCATCGATGCCGGCTTCCTGGATCGTCCTAGGAAGCTCGATTTCCTTCTTCAGGGCATCAATCTTCTCAATCAGCTTATCGAGCTTAGCCTGATCGTCCTTTCCAGTGATTCCAAGATATTCGGCAATTTCGGCATAACGACGAAGAGTATGCGGATACTTATACTGCGGGAAGGTGCCCATCTTAGTGGGGACTTCGGCGGCATTGAACTTCCTGACTTCATCAAGCCTTAAGGAAACGCAGACTCCGTGAGGGAGATGATGGTAGGCTCCAAGCTTATGTCCGGTAGAATGATCGATACCTAAGAAGGCATTAGCAAAGGCAATACCGGCCATCGTGGCGGCATGGGCCCTATGCTCACGGGCTTCCGGATCGTTGGCGCCGTTCTTATAGGCCCGGGGCAGATAGTCAAAGACTTCCTTGATGGCTTCCTTGGCAATACCGTCAGTGAAAGCAGTGGCATACCTTGAAGCATAGGCTTCCCTGCAGTGGGTGAGGGCATCGATACCAGAGGCGCGGGTAAGACCCTTAGGAATATTCAGCATCAGATCGCTGTCGACAATAGCCCTGTTCGGAAGAAGTTCATAATCGGTAATCGGATACTTCGTTCCGTCCTTATCATCGGTGATGATGGCAAAAGGAGTGACTTCGGAACCGGTACCGGCGGTTGTCGGGACGCAGACAAACCTAGCCTTAGTGCCCATCGCGGGGAAGGTGACGATACGCTTACGGATATCCATGAAGTCCCTAGCCCTATCAGAGAAATCCGCTTCCGGATGTTCATAAAGGACCCACCTGATCTTAGCGGCATCCATCGGAGAGCCACCGCCTAAGGCGATGATGACATCAGGCTTGAAATAGCTGCAGAGCTTGGCTCCTTCCTTTGCACAGCTTAAGGTAGGATCAGAGCGGACATCGGAGAACACTTCGGTCTCGATTCCTTCTTCTTCCAGGATTTTCTCTAACTTTCCAGCCATGCCAGAAGTTGCTAAGAAGCCATCAGTGACGATTAAAGCACGTTTCTTATTGTAGACATAGTGAAGTTCCTGTAAAGCAGGACGTAAGCAGCCAGGCTTGAAATAGATTTTGCCCGGTGTTCTGAACCATAACATGTTCTCTCTCTCCTTTGCCACGGTTTTGACATTCAGCAGCTGTTTGACACCGACATTTTCGCTCACTGAGTTTCCACCCCAGGAACCGCATCCTAAGGTAAGGGACGGAGCTAGACGGAAGTTATAGATATCGCCGATGCCGCCTAAAGAAGAAGGAGTGTTGATTAAAATACGGCAGGTTTTCCTCTTCTGCTGGAAGATCTCGATATGGTCTTTGCCTAATTTCTCATCGGCATAAAGGTCGGAAGTATGGCCATAGCCGCCTTCCTTAACCAAGGTTTCGGCCTTGGATAAGGCATCTTCGAAATCTTTGGCCCGGTAAAGAGCAAGGACAGGGCAAAGCTTTTCGTGTGCGAATTCTTCATTCAAAGAAGTGTCGGTGACTTCACCGATAAGAAGCTTAGTCGAAGGATCGACTTCAAAGCCGGCCATCTTGGCAATCGTAGCCGGAGACTGACCGACAACCTTGGCGTTGGCAGATCCGTGGATGATGATTGTCTTGCGGATTTTGTCGGCCTCGCTAGGAGTAAGGATATGGGCACCCCGATAGGCAAATTCTGCGCGGACAGCATCATAGTTGCTATCTAAGGCAATGACAGAGTTTTCCGATGCGCAGATCCTTCCGTTATCGAAGGTCTTGCTGTGCCTGATGGAAGAGACGGCAACTTTGACATTGGCAGTCTCATCGATGATGGCAGGGGAGTTTCCAGGGCCGACACCGATAGCCGGTTTTCCGGAAGAATAGGCAGCGGAGACCATTCCAGGTCCGCCAGTTGCCAAAATGATATCGCAGGACTTCCTTAATAAATTGGAAGCCTGGATGGAAGGTTCTTCAATCCAGCCGATGATATCCTTAGGTGCTCCGGCCTCAACGGCGGCGTCAAGGACAATCTTGGCAGCATGAATAGTGCATTTCTTGGCACGCGGATGGGGAGAGAAAATGATTCCGTTGCGGGTCTTTAAAGCCATCAGGGATTTAAAGATGGCAGTGGAAGTCGGGTTAGTGCAAGGAACGATGCCGGCAATGATGCCGATAGGCTCAGCGATTCTTGTATAGCCCCTATCCTCGTCTTCTTCGATAACACCGCAGGTCTTAGTGTGGCGATACTTATTGTAAATATACTCGGCGGCGAAGTGATTCTTGGTCACTTTGTCTTCGACGACACCCATTCCCGTTTCGGCAACAGCTTCCTGGGCAAGAGGGATACGGGCCTTATTGGCGGCAATGGCAGCGGCACGGAAGATGTTGTCTACCTGCTCCTGGGTGTAGGTGCTGTAGACTTCCTGCGCCTTGCGGACCTTTTCAAGAAGAATGTTCCTTTCCTGAACGGTCTTGGCTTCCTGATCAATTTCCATGATGAAGTTCTCCTTTTTTGACTAAACAAATTATAAGGCATGTTGCACGTTTTGTGAACAGAAAATGCACAGTTTATGATATTTTTGTTGCTTTGTTTTCTTATTTTGCACATTTATCCTTTTTTTAAGAAAATTCAGGCGCTCATTTTCCATTTTTGCAAAACCGCTAAGCAAAGAGCAGGGAAAGGCAGAGTCATTGTCTCCCCTTGGGTAGGTAATCTAACAAAGCAGTGCAGATTCACTTTTTTACCGAAAGAAGACAATCCGTTCCCGTTTCTCCGACTGTCTTATGCCATTTCAAAGAAAAAAGTTCAGCCAAGACACTAAAACGGACTGATTCACTGGCAAAATACGTCTGCCTATAGGCAGGATATGTCATTGAAAGCCCTTTCCATTTTTTTGTTTTGGCATAGAATCTCCCTTCAGTAAAGTCGGTTTTCTTTCTTTTTTCTTCCGTTTTTCTGAAAATAACATGGACATTCTTCTACTTTTTTGTAAAAAAACAAAATATAACTTTAGACGAATTTATATTTTTTGTTCATTTTTTATTTGAATTAACATATTCATAAGTTAAAATACTTTTAATAAGGAACGGAAAGAGACGACAGTAAATCCGATATGTGTCACAAAATAGGAAAGAGGTAAACCAAAAAATGGAAAGCGTTAAAGAAAACCGACGTGCGCATATGACAAAGATTAGGTTAAAGAAGGCCCTAATAAAATTAAGGCAGAATAAGCCGCTACGATGTGTGACCGTGAAGGAGCTTTGTACCCTTGCCGATGTATCCCGCTCCACCTTCTATCTTCATTATGATTCCCCGGAAGAAGTCTTCTATGAAATCGAAGATACTGCCCTAAGCCGAAGGGAGACAGCCCTTGCCAAAAGCCAATATGCAAAAGGTTCTACCGAATATTGGCTGATCTTCCTGGACAATATCGAACAATACCCTGATATCTATTACATTCTTTTCACTCAAACTGAGGAAAAGAAATTCAAGGAAAGAATCAGAGAAACCTATATTAATGCAGTGCCGATAAAATTCCTTAACAACGAAGATAAGAATAATCTAGTGATTAACTACACAATTGCCGGTAACATCGCCATTCTCGTTTCCTGGATAAAATCCGGGTGCAAGATGCCGCAGAAGGAACTAGCCAACCTCAGGTTTGCCATCTTTGGAAAAATCCGCACCCTCACTGACGAAGACACCAAGTGGGATGAAAAAAGGTCAGCTTAGTCGGCAATTGTTCTAATCACAAAAGGTCAGTCCGGAATCAGGAATCAGACCGCCCTTTTCTCGGGGCTAGAAAGAAAGAAGAAGCCCGTCCTGGCTTGCATAGAAGGAGCAGAGAAGCCGGTTTTCCCGGACAATGATTTGCTTCAAAGAGGTGAAACACTTCCTCACCCTGTCCTTAAGGGTGAAGGCATCGTTTTTATTACCGGTATAATTGATGACCCTCGTCTTGTCCTTCCTATCCTTGCCGGACTTAGTAATCTGATTCATCCTTGCCTTCCTTAACCCATCCCTACTATGCTTCCGTTCCTTGACGGAAATCTTGCCATCCTTTGCCGTTCCGATCAGTTTCCTATGGAGTTTACGGAAAATCAAAGCAAGGGGTTTAGGGAAACGTCCGGAATTGGCTAAGGAATCCAAAGAGGACAGGCCAAAGACAAACTCGATATCCTTTTTCTTTTCTTCCCTCTTCTGGGAGATTTCCCCAAAGGAAAGGTTTTCCTTTATCAGTCTTACAGCCTCCAAGACCAACAGTTCCTCTGCACCGGCGGCCAGGCCAGAGTCGACAACGAGGACATTTTCACTATGCTCATAGCCCTCTTTGGCAAGACGCGCGGCATTATAGGCGCCGGAAAGACGGGAAGCGAGGGTAATGAGAATATAATAGGTAGCCCCTTCCCTTTCCTTAAGAAAATCACTTGGGGAAGGACAGCTTGTCTTAATCTTTTCTTTCGTAGTCTTCCTTTCTTCAAGAAAGGCGGAAACCGATGCCGAAGAGGAGTCAAGATATTCCTTGCTTCCCACATGAATGCTCAGAGGGGCAAGGGAAAAACCGATATCCTTTTCAGTAAAGTCGTTTTCTGTCAGATTGCAGGCACTATCTACAATAATCTTGTATTGCATTATTTTCTTCATCTCCTTTAAATCGGAATTAGATAATCATACTCTTTCCTTGTCCTAATGGAAACGAAAACGAGTCTTTCCTTTCCTTAAGGACTAAAATAGAAGAAGGAAACAAAATGAAAGCTATCCTTTTTGATTTAGACGGCGTCATCGTCGCCACCGAGCCTTATCACTTCCAGGCATGGAGAACGGCTTTAAGGAGAGAAGGTATACCTTTTGACCAAGACATCTACGAAAATCTAAGAGGCCTCTCGCGAAAAGACACCCTGGAGAAGATTCTCCTCCTCAAGGGCAGGAAAAGAGGCAAAAAGGAAAAGCAGGAAATACTGGAAGAGAAAAACAGACTTTATGTCTCTTCGCTTTCTTCCCTTTCGGAAAAAGACATCCTCCCTGGCTTTCGTTCTTTTCTTTCCCTTGCCAAGGAAAAGAAAAGGAAATGCGCCGTTGCTTCCTCAAGCAAGAACGCAAGAGCGGTCCTAAAGAAACTCGGTCTTCTGTCCGACTTTGACGCCATCACGGACGGAAACGAAATTGCAAAAGCAAAACCTGATCCGGAAGTCTTCCTCCTGGCGGCAGAAAAACTAGGGGTGACGGACAAAGACTGCAGGGTAATCGAAGACGGGAAGGCAGGAATAGAGGCCGCCAAAAAAGCAGGAAGGAGGGCAGTCGGAATCAAAGAAGGGGCGAAAAGTCCTTTGGCCGATTACCGCTTTTCTTCCTTTGACGAAAGGAGAACCTTACTGAAATGAAGGGATTTCATCCGATTAAACACTTTCTGACTGTGGAAAGACATCGCCATCAGGTCATTAAGAACGGCTTTGCCTGCGGAATCGGCTTCCATACTCTCTTCCATGACCTATCCAAGTTCTCGCCGAAGGAATTCATCCCTTCCAGCCACTATTACCAAGGCACCTCATCCCCGATTAGGGAGGAGAGAAGAGAAAACCATGGCTTCTCCTTTATTTCCTTCCACCACACCAAGGTGAACAGACACCACTGGGAATACTGGTGCGATTTCTATAGGGGAAGAATCATTGCTACCAACAGGCCCTATAAATACATTGTGGAGTACTGCTGCGACGTCCTTTCGGCAAGCAAGACCTATCATCCTAAGGAATTCAAAAAGGAAAACGGGCTTTTCTTCTTCCAGAAGACAAAATGCTGCTACTACAGGACAAAGGGAACAGAGGAATTTATCGAATGGTTCTTCACCGAATATGCAAAGAACGGATTCCGGAACCTGAAAAAGAAAAGGACGAAGAAAAAATACGAGGAAATAAGGAGCAAGTATCCAAGCACAAGAATCTTCGATACCTTAGACCATACTTATCCCATAAAAGAAAAAGACAGATAGGCTGCCCCATCTGTCTTTTCATTTTAACCGCGATGATATTTTTCGACGTTCGTCTTCAGGAAGGCGGAGAGCTCTTTGGTGAAATCCTTCTTCTCCGTCCGGTAGGTCCAGTTATGACTGTTTAGGGTAGATGGATGGTTGATACGGGAAGAATCGTCAAGGGCGAGAAGATCCTGGATAGGGATGATTGTCAGGAAGGAAGGGCCGGCATAAGCCAAGGAATCCAAGGTATGGGTCAGTTCTTCCAAGGTAGAGTCAGAATAGGGGACACCATACCTGTCGCACTGTTCCTTAGCCTCCTTCTTCAGCGTTAAAAGTTCCTGTCCGTTCAAATTCCTCAGGTATCCCTTCCTCGGCTCATTATCATGGGTACCGGTATAGCAGACGGTATTGACATTCGAGTTCCTTGGAAGCATCGGATTTGTCTTGTCACCATCAAAGGCAAACTGGAGGACTTTCCTTCCCGGATATCCTACCGCCTTCCTAAGCTCCTTGACCGGTTCGTCAAGGGTTCCTAAGTCTTCGGCAATGATCGGAAGGCTCTTCCTTCCTTCAAAGAGAGCTTCGCCTGGTCCTAAAACCCATTTTCCGTTGCGAGCCGTCTTTTCTCCGTATGGAATGGCATAGTAATCCGCGAATCCACGGAAATGGTCAATCCGCAGGACATCAAATATACCAAGATTGTGGCTGATCCGGTTGTGGAACCAGGAATAGTTGTCTTTCTTCCTCTCATCCCAGTCATAAATCGGATTTCCCCATAACTGGCCGTCGGCAGAGAAACAATCCGGCGGAACACCTGCAACTACGCAGGGATTGTGCTTCTCATCAAGACGGAAAAGATGGGGATACTTATAAACCTCTACGCTATCCATGGCGAGATAAATCGGCCTATCGCCTATGATCTTGATTCCCTTTCTGTTTGCATAACGTTTCAGGGCTTTGTACTGGCTAAGAACCTCGAACTGGGTCCAGACATAGAAAAGATAGGTTTCCTTATTTTCGGCTTTGACCTTTTCCTCTAATTCCGGAGTATAGGTCCGATAAGGCTCTTCCCAGCTATACCAAGGCGTATAGGAAAGTTTTTCCTTCCTTGTCCTATAGAAAGCAAAATCATTGAATTCCTTATCCGCGACAAAAAGGCGGAAGCGGGAATCCTGCTTATCAAAACGGGCAAATGCCTTTTTCAGAAGGGGAATGCGACGGGCGAAGAGATTCCCATAGTTGACTCTCTTTCCGTCATCGTCCCTCCCTGAGGCTTCAATTTCTTCTTTGGTCAGAAGCCCTTTCTCCCTGAGACTGTCTAGATCGATAAAATAATAATTGAGTCCAACGGAAGAAGGGGATTGGTATGGTGAGTCACCATAAGAGGTGACATTCAGCGGTAACCTCTGCCAATATCCCTGCCGGCTTTCGGAAAGAAAGTCGACGAATTCATAAGCTTCTTTCCCAAAGGTTCCGATTCCATGACTGGTCGGTAATGAAGAAACCGGCCTAAGCACTCCGGCTGCACGTTTTGAAATATCCATATTCTTCTTTTCAGTCCCTTTCCGCCTCTTAATAACGGCGCTATCGAAAATATTTTAGTCTGTTTTTCCTAAATTTCCATAGAAACGTAGAAAAAGAAGGAAGAAATAGTCAGACTCTTTAGAAATTGGTAAAATATTTTCGATACAAAGGTAAGAAAAGGCGGGACATATGGCAAAGAAAACCATCAGCTTCGAAGAGCGGGAGGCGAATATCCTGGCAGGATATTTCTCGCTGAATAAGAGGAAAAAATCAAGGACAATTAACCTTTATTTTGATTCTGCCGATGAATTATTGGAAAATTCCCACCAAAAGAAGGAAAACCGTTTCTTTTCTCCGGAAGTCAGGGAAGAGATTCAGAAGGACATTGCCAAGAGGCCAAGTTCCTATAAAGCGGACATCGTCCTCTGTGTCAAAGACTACCAGGGAAGGGAACCAGAGACTCTGAATAAAAAGAGGAATGATAGTTTTTCCATGATGGGCTATGCCCACCAAAGCGGAAAGAAGAACACCTGGTTTGCCGCGACAAGGTTAGTTCTTGTCGGCCTAGCCACCCTGTACCTCAGGTATTTCCTTCAGAGGGAAGGGTATCTTTCCGCGGATAGCACCAATGTCGAAATCATTAAGGAATTCAGGGACATAACCGCCTGGGTGTTCATCTGGGAGGCTGTTTCCATCCTTCTTGTGACACCGAGCGAAGATACCATCTTCAAGGTAGGGGCAATAAGAAAAATCAATTCGATCTCTTTTGCCGACGGGGAAGGGAAAATCAAACTTGTCTACTCCTCGGGAAAGGCAAAGCGGAAATATTCTCCTTATGCCTCTTTCCGGAAAGGAGCAAGAATCGGTCTCCTCGTCGCTGGAGGCGGTCTCTGGGGCATGGGATTCACAAGGTGTCTAAGCAGGATCGACTTCCTCATCCATCCTGAGCGGGTGGAGCAGATCGGTCTCCTTTCCTCTTTTCCTAAAAGTCTTGCCCTTGCCATCCTTGTTACCTGTTCTTCCCTGTTTGTCCTATCCTGTTTCTTTGCCGGAATAGGTGCCTTCAACCTATACAATAGTTCCCATCATTTCCGTGCCTTCTCTCTAATCGGAGGAACCCTTATCGCCCTTGTCTTCGGTTTTGGCCTTTATGTGGGGTTCAAGGAAAAAGAATGGAAACTGATTATCCAGTGCGGATTCACCTTTTTCTTTCTGATTGTCTCAATAATATCGTCCTTCCTTCAGCGGCAGAAACGGACCAACATCAGGGATACTGCACTTGTGGTTAAACTTGAAACTGCACAAAGTAAGAGGCAGGAAGGGCTATCAGAGAAAATCTCAGCCATTCAGAAGGCCCAGCGGGAAAAAGAAAAGCACACCAAGAAATGAAAATATTCAAAACGACAAGGAAATTCTTCTTTTCCCATATTTACTATATCCTGTTCGCCATTTTCAGGATGAGGATGGGGATTCTTCTCTCCCTGCTTCCGTCCTTTTTCGGCAGGAAAGCCGGATATCACTATCTGCTTTCCTCTAAGGAAAGTCTTTTTCAGTCCTATCCTTCTCTCTACGAACGAACCTATTCCTATTTCACGCCCCTGAGGAAAAGAGACTTCTCTTCACTGTTGAATGTCTCTGTACATAGGAAAGACTGGCTATCAAAAAGGGGAGACTACAAGAAAGCAATTCTTCCTGTTAATGGTGAAGAGGCTGTTCTTTCCTCCTTTTATGATGGTCTGATTGATTCTTTTTTCCTTTATAGGCTGATTAGCTTCCTGCTTGTCCTAGGAACTTACTTTCTTACTAATTTCCTTATCAGTCTCTTCCTTAGAAAAGAGAGGAGAGTCAAAGGAGGAATCGTCCGTTTTCTCTTGCGGCGGCTTCTTAACTCCGTCCTTTCCACAGCCTTAATCGGCTTCCTCACTTATCTTTTCGGCCTCTTTCCCCTTTTTGGGGCACTCTCTTCCCTTCTTCTCTTCCTCTTCCGTCTTTATTTTTCTCTTTTCGCCGCCTGGATCCTTCAAGGAGAAAGAAAAGTCAGTTTTAAGGATGTCAGGAGATGGAAGAACGCCTCCGGCCTTTATGGGGCGGAACTGCTCCTGAGGAGTATTTCCGTTCTAATCTCCTTTACCATCACTCTCCTTTTCAAAGGATCCTATTCCCTTCTGCTTCTTTCCGCCTCTTTCTATAGGTATGCAGACAATATTCTTATTTATTCCGCTGAAGGATACGTTTCCCTCTTACGGGATAATCGGTATCTGAGAAAATAATATTTTTATATCTCATTTTTGATATACTAAAAAAGGAGGGATAACTAGATGACACCGAATCTAATCTGCGCCATTGTCTTTGTCTGCCTGGCCTTTCTCTTTGTCATAGCTGAAATCTGCACAGTCGAGCTTGTTTCTATCTGGTTCGTGGCCGGTTCCCTCTGTGCCTTCATCCTTGCAAGGATTCCCCAGGTTCCTTACTATGTTTCCATTATTGTGTTCTTCCTCGTCAGTCTTCTTAGGCTTTTCCTTCTTCGTCCGCTTGCAAAAAAGTACTCTCCCCACAAAAGGAGATTCAATTCCGAAGGAAGGATAGGAAAAGAACTAATCAGGATGAAGGAGACCGATAAAGAGGGACTAGGAGAAGTTAAGGTCAATGACGTCATCTATAACGCAAAATCAGAGAAGGGAAAGAGGATTCCTTTAGGAAGCAGAGTCATCGTCAAATCAATCGAGGGAAACACCCTGATTGTCGAAGAAGAAAAAAAGGAGGGCTAATCATATGAACCCCGTTTTAATTGCTCTAATCGTCGTTCTAGTCGTTCTCTTCCTCATTGTCTTCATTATCCTTATTACATCCTTCCGCATCGTCCGTCAGACTGAGAATTACATCATCGAACGCTTTGGAAAATATAGGACGACCTGGTCAACCGGCATCCATTTTCTCTGCCCGTTTATCGATCATGTCGCCAAAAAGGTGTCCTTAAAAGAGCAAATCTATGATTTTCCGCCTCAGCCAGTCATCACAAAGGATAATGTCACCAGGCAGATTGATTCCATCGTCTTCTTCCAGGTGACCGACAGTAAGCTATTCACTTACGGCGTAGAGAACCCGATTGCCGGCATCGAGGCTTTGACCGCAACCACAAGGCGGAACCTGATCGGAGACCTTGACTTAGACGATACCCTGACTAGCCGCGACTATATCAATTCAAAGAGGCGGTCCATTGTCGATGAGGCAACCGACCCTTGGGGAATCAAGGTCACCCGCGTCGAAGTAAAGAACATCCTTCCACCCCATGATATCCAGGAGGCCAGGGAAAAGCAGAGGCGTGCCGAGCGGGAAAAGCGGGAAAAGATCCTTATCGCCGAGGGAGAAAAGACTTCCGCCATCACCATCGCCGAAGGAAAGAAGGAAGCCGCCATCTTGAATGCCGATGCCGACAAGCAAGCCAAAATCAAAGCGGCAGAAGCAGAGGCAGAGGCCATATTGAAGATTAAGAAGGCCCAGGCGGACGGCGAGCTTCTCGTCCGTGAATCCGAGGCGAAGGGAATCGAAAGGATTAACAAGTCCCTTCCAAGCAAAGAAGCATTGGCTCTACGCTCCAGGGAGACGAGGGTAAAGGTTGCCGACGGAAAGTCCGTCAAGCTGATCGTCCCTTCCAATCTCCAGGACCTGACATCCTATAGGATGGCGGCAAAGGAAGCCCTTAAGACAGCCGACAAAGAAGAGGCATCTCCTTCCAAGGCAGACAAATAAAAGAGGCGCCCGTTGATTCGGGCGCCTTTTTCTTTAGGTCAGAATAGGCAGGCTTAATACTTTATCGTTCCGAAGATTCGATCGCCTGCATCGCCAAGTCCCGGACAGATATAGGCATGATCGTTTAAGCAACGATCAAGGTTTCCGATGTAAAGAGGAATGTCCGGATAATTCTTTTCAAACGCCTCTACGCCCTCGGGAGCTGCAATGATGCAGATGAAATGAAGATTCTTCCGTTCCGCGCCATGTTTAATCAGCCTTCCCCTGGCATCGATGGCGCTTCCGCCTGTGGCAAGCATCGGATCAAGAACATAGATTTCCCGCTCTCCAAGAGAATAGGGAAGCTTACAATAGTATTCAACCGGTCGATGGGTCTTTTCATCCCGGTACCTTCCAAGATGACCGACCTTCGCGGATGGAACAAGTTCGAGCCTTCCGTCCACCCTTCCAAGTCCGGCACGGAGAATCGGAACGAAGCAGAGCTTCTTCCCGGAAATCATCGGCACCTTGGCTTTTTCGACAGGAGTAGTGATTTCCACCCTTTCGGTCGGCAGGGTGCGGAGGGCTTCATAGCCTTCCCTGACGGCGATTTCCTTAACAAGGTGGCGGAACTCGTTGGTTCCCGTGTGGACGTCCCGGAGCAAAGAAATCTTGTGGGTCAATAAGGGATGGTTGAGGAGGGTGACATTCGGATATTTCTTCAAATCCATATTGAAGTCTCCTTTCTTTTGTCTTCGGGAATTCATTATAACCGATAGAAAAGGCTTTTAAAACCTAAATCGGTTCCGCCATTCCTCGCCGATTTCTTTATCGTGGTCGTATAGTTCTTCGTCTTTTTCTGTTATCTTCCGGTAAACCTTGCATGGGCATCCCCTTGCAACAACATTGTCAGGAATATCTTTCGTCACAACACTTCCAGCCCCAATGACAGAGTTTTTTCCTATTTTAATCCCTGGAAGTATGGTGACATTGGCCCCGATCCATACTCCGGAAGAAATAAAAACAGGCTTGTTGTATTCAATCTGAGATCGGCGAAGGGACGGGGAGATAGGATGGCTGGCGGTTACGATTGTGACATTCGGACCGCACCTGACATAATCGCCGATGATAATCTCCGCGTCATCAATCAGAGTCAGATTGAAGTTTGCATAAAAATTGTCACCGATAATGACGTGTCTTAGTCCCCAGCTAGAATGAAAAGGGGGCTCAATATAAATATTCTTGCCAGCCCGCTTAAGCCTTTTCCTAAGCCTTGCTTCCCGCCTTTTCAGCGAAGAAGGATCCGAAGGGGTTAGATTATATTGGTTTACTTCTTCCCTTAACTTCCTTTGGCTTTCCCCCAATTTTCTTGGGTCATAGAGTCCGCCGCTGTTTAATAGTTCCTCTGTTTTCTTATCCATGCAAACACCATCCTTCCCTTGTTGACTAATCTAATCACTTTTTGCTTATCTGTCAACAAGAGTGTAGAATAGAAACATGAAACGCTCTTTTGATATCCTTTTTGAAGACAAGGATAGGATTGCCGTCAGGAAAAAAAGCGGACTTCTGACTATTGCCAAGGTGGAAGGGAATTACCATAACCTCTATCACTATGTGCGCGACTATCTTAACCGGAAAAAACAGAAATGCTTTATTGTCCACCGTCTAGACAGAGATACATCAGGCATTGTCCTTTTTGCCAAAAGTATTTTCAGGAAGCAGAAGCTTCAGGCTGCTTTTGAAAGCCAGGAAGTAGGACGCTACTATGAGGCAATTGTAACACAGGAGAGGAAAAATCCTCTTCTTGTCAAGCAGTACGTCGCCTATAACAGCAAGTCAGGAAGGAGCTTTGTCACCAAAGACCCAAAGAGGGGGAAGCTTGCCATCACGGAAATCATTCCAGACCATAAGACCGAACTTGGAACCGTCGTGAAAATCAAGATAAGGACAGGAAGACAGAACCAGATCCGTCTTGCCCTTTCCTCTTCTTCCTATACCTTGCTTGGCGATAAAAAATATTCCGCTTCCTCCTTCAGACGGAGGAGGCTTAACGAATACAGGCTCGTCCTTCCCAAAGGCCAGTTCCAAAAGAATGTTTTCTACACTAAGCCCCTTTGGTTGAAAAGGGATGATAGTTTTGCTTTCAAATAGTTGAAAAGATCGGATAAGGATTTTAATATCAGATTATCATGGTTATCACTTTAGTCATTGACATCTTCGGTGATCCGAATAATGGAACGACTGTCACAGCAAGGAGAACGGCTTCCTATCTTCAGGATTTAGGAAACGAAGTCCGGATTATCGGATGGATTTCTCCTAAATCGGAACCGGATTTCTTAAAACGATTCAAGATTCTTCGATGCCGGAAGACAAAGATTTCCAATCTTTCGGTCATTGCCGATAATGGGTTTACCTTCGGAACAGCCACGGAGAAGGAAATCGCCCAGTTCATCAAAGGCAGCGATGTCGTTCACCTCTTCTTCCCCTTCCCGCTTGAAGCGAAGGCGAGAAGAGTCGCCAAAGCGATGGGAATTGCCGTCACGAGTGCCTTTCATGTCCAGCCGGAAAACATTTCCTTCAATCTTCACAGGGGAAAGCTGAAACTGATCAACTGGATGATTTATATCCTCTTCTATGACTGGAGGTATAAATACACCCGAAGCATCCATACGCCAAGCCAGACAAGGAAGGAACTGAGGATTGAACATCACTACAAAAACGAAATCTATCCGATTTCCAACGGAAGGATTCCCCGTTTCCACCCAAGGAAAGTGGAAAAACCGGAGGAACTGAAAGACAAGTTCATTGTTCTTATGGTCGGACGTCTCTCCGGGGAAAAAAGACAGGACCTTATCATCAAGGCCATCGGAAAGTCTAAATACAACAAGAACATCCAGCTGATACTCTGTGGCCAGGGACCGAGAAAGAAGCATTATAGGAAGCTCGCCAAAAAGTACCTAGCCAACCCGTGCAAGTTCCACTTCGTCACCCAGCAGGAACTAAGGAAAATCATCAATTATTCCGATCTATACATCCACGCATCGGATGCCGAAAGCGAGGCCATTGCCTGCATTGAGGCCTTTGCCTGCGGAAAGGTGCCGGTCATTTCCGACTCCAAGTACTCCGCAACAAACCATTTCTCCCTAGACAAACGATGTCTTTTCACGGCCGGGGACAGCAATTCCCTCAAGGAGAGAATCGAATACTTCTATGAACATAGAGAAGTAAGGCCGGAGCTATCGGAAAAATACATCGAATTTGCCAAAACCTTCGATATCACGGATAAAGTCAAAGAGCTGGAGACGATGAGGAAAAACGAATACGATAAAAACGAGGAAGACAAGAAGAGGGGAAGAACCTATTACACAAGCTTAGCAGAAAGACGGCATCTGAGAAAAACAGCAAAGAAGGCCGGAATAGCAAACCCGCTTCTCTTTAAGAAAGACGTCTATCACGCAAAAAAGAAATAGGACGCAACGCCGTCCTATTTTTCTTTTTCTTTCCTTTTCCTGATGACGGAGACCACCTGTTTTTCTAATTCCTTTTTTGTTCCGTCGCTCTTAAGGATAAAGTCAAGTTCGTTCCGGTGCCGATCATAGGAATTGAGCCCGTTGAACTTCATCTGGCTGGCATTTCCGCCTCTTTCCTTAAGATGCTTTAATTGCTTCGTAGTTTCTACCCCTACTAAATACTGGAATAAGTGTTCCCTATGGCTGTCAAATAGCAAAGGGACTTCCACGGCGATGTCTTTTCCATCGTTCTGGTTAAGAAAGTCTGTGACTTTTCTTTGGACCTTATGGTTAATCAAAGAAAGATAGCTATGCTTAAAACCGGAATCGGTTTCCAGAAGCAAAGTGACCTTGGCCTTATCAAATAAGGGAGTGAAGATCAAAGGGAATGCTTTCTTTATTTCTTCCCTTTCCTTCCCGTCCTGGTAGATGCCATGGACGATTTCATCGCAGGAAAGAGTAAGAAAACCGTGTTTTCCAAAATAGGATGTGGCCAAGGACTTACCGGAAGCGATTTTTCCGGTAACGGCGAGGGTTATCCCCCTTTTCTGACAATAGGGGCAGAAACAGGTTCCTCTCCCATCCAGGCTTCTTTTCCTGATTTCCGTTCTTTTGCAGACAAGGCAGTCTTTTCCTTCCCGGCCATAGACCTTTAAGAAGGACTGGTAGGAGCCAGTGACTTTTTGACTCGCCTTATAGCTTCTGACTGTCGAACCATGTTCCTTTATCGCCTTTGAAAGAATTTCCTTGGCATTTTGCAAAAGGGAGGAAGTTTCTTCCTTGCTAAGGATATTGGCTTTCTTGAAGGGAGAGACTTTTGCGGCGAAGCAGATTTCATCGGCATAGATGTTCCCTATTCCGGAAACTGTCTTCTGATCCCTTAGCACTTCCTTAATCCTTCCTCTCTTTCCATGGAGAAGAGAGAAAAAACCATCGTCCGTAAAATCAAACGGTTCTTTTCCAAGCAAGGAGAGAGGACCCTCCTCTTCTTCTCTCAGAAGATAACAGACACCGAATTTTCTCACGTCATAGAAGGCAAGTGCATCCTTGCCATCTTTAAAAGGGAGGAAGAGAGAGAGGTGGGAAAGAGAATACCCTTCCTGTCCGACGACATAAAGTTTCCCTTCCCTTCTTAGATGGAAAAGGAGTTTCCATCCCATTGAAAGATGGAAAATCAGGAATTTTCCTCTCCGGGAGAGGGAAAGGATTTTCTTATCCGCTATCCGGGAAGAAAAAACGGAAATGTCGCTTTTAATCCTTTTAGGGAAGTAAATAGTCGGGGAGGCAAAGACTTTTCCGATGATTCTCTTCTCTAATTCTCTTCTGACCGTCTCGACTTCCGGAAGCTCAGGCATTCTAGTGCACCTCGTACCAGGTCTTTGCCGCCTCACCGTCGACCTTGAGCGGAACGGAAAGCTCCCTTGCATGTTCCCTGACATAGGCAAGCTTAGGCTGGATAATGTCTAATTCCTCTTTCGGCACTTTAAAGAGAAGTTCGTCGTGGATTTGAAGGATAGTCTTTGTCTTATAGTCCTTGAGTAAATCATTGACCTTGATCCTGCTTACCTTCCTTAAATCGGCGGCAGACCCCTGAATCACACTGTTGACACTCGCCCGCTCGGAGAAAGAACGCAGGGCGCGGTTAGAAGAATTGATGTCCTTAAGATACCGTCTACGGTTTAAGATGGTAGTCACATATCCTTTTTCCTTCGCCTGATTGATACAGCCCTGTTCGAATTCATCAAGACCCTCAAATGTCTGCTTGAACTGCCCGATCAGGTCTTTTGCCTCCCCGCTGGAAATACCAAGCTGCTGAGAGAGGCCGTAGGCGGAGATGCCATAGACGATGCCGAAATTCACTGCCTTGGCCCGTCTTCGCCTTTCACTGGTCACTTCATCGAAAGGAACATGGAAGACCCGGCTTGCAGTGGCCTTATGGATGTCCTTACCCTCCTGGAAGATTTCCCTGAGAGTCTTAATTTTTCCGACATGGGCAAGCCTCCGCAACTCAATCTGGGAATAGTCTAAGGAGAGCCTATAGTAATCATCCCCAGGGTAGAAAAAAGCCTTGCGGATAGTTTTCCCTTCTTCATCCCGGATAGAAATGTTCTGAAGGTTCGGTTCGCTCCTACTTAGACGGCCGGTCGAAGTGAGGGCCTGATTATAAAGGGCATGGATTTTCCCGTCCTTTCCGACATGGTCTGGCAGAGAGGAAGTATATCCGGAGACAAGTTTAGAGTATTTGCGGTACTGGATAATCAAAGGGACAATCGGATGGTCATTCTGATGGGCAAGAAGGACATCAATGCCCGTTCCTTTCTCCCCTTTATACTTCTGAATGCCTAAATCCGTAAACAGGACCTGCTCAACCTGTTTCGGAGAGGAGATTTTAAAGTCCTTCCCCGCATATTCCCTGATTTTCTTTTCCAGGGAGGAGAGAATCTGGGTATATTCTTCGTTGATTTTCGCCAAAGTCGGTTTATCCCTTGGGAAGCCCTCGATTTCCCTTCCGGCCAAGATGCGGCTTAGCGGAAGCTCGACTTGATAGAATAGTCCGTCTTCCTGATTCTTCTTCAGGTCGCTAAGTACCTTATCCTTCAAGGCCAGAGTATGGAAGATGCATTGCCCGGAAAGATTCTTCTGCCGGTCAAGAGTTATCCCATAGGAAAAGAAAAGATCGTTGCGTTTCTGTCCGGCATCCGGATTAAGAAGATAGGTAGAGAGAAGAAGGTCAAAATCGACACCCTTAATCTGTGGATAACCAAAGCGGCTAAGAAGAACGATAAGCCCCTTTAAATCATAGACAGACTTCTTCTTCCCTTCGTCGGAAAGATAGGAAAGAAAGTCAGGGTCTTTCCTAGCATCCTGGTGGGAAATAAGATAAGTGTTTTTCTCTCCTGCCAAGGCAAAACCATAAAGCCTGGCAAGGTTTTCGTTTTCTAAGGAAGCATCGTAGGTGATTCCTTTGACCTCTTCCTTAATTTCCCGAAAAGAATGGACGACAATTTCCTCTCCTAAGTCCTTGTTCTCCTTGATCGGCTCCCCGACCGACTCAAAAAGCGTCCTTTGATGGTCGGAAAGATCGTCTTGCCTTCCAGGCCTTTTGTCAACCTGGGAGGCAAATTTGGAAAACTGGAATTCCGTATAGAACTTCCTGAGCTTAGACTTAAGATAAGGAGTATACTTGCTCTTCTCATAGTCTTCCTTCCTATCGATATCCGTCCTGATGGTGGCTAGGCTCTTAAAGAATCTGGCGTCCTTTTCCCCCTGCACGATTTTCTGGCATAGCTTGCTCTTCCTATTCCCCTTGGCATAGGCAAGGATTCCGTCAAGATCATGATACTGGTCAAGAAGCTTCTTGGCGGATTTCTCCCCTACGCCCTCAATGCCAGGATAATTGTCGCTCGAATCGCCGGCTATTCCTTTGAAGTCAGGAATCTGATTAGGATAAAGATCCCTAAGCTGTTTCAGGTTGTTTTTGGTATAAACAATTGTTTCCGTCAGTCCCTTTTTCAGGAACACAAGGGAAATATGGTCAGAGAAGTCGAGAAGCTGAAGAAAATCCTTGTCTGAAGTATAAAGATAGACCTCGTCTCCTTTTCCGCAAGCGTATTTTGCCCTTGATCCCGCAAGGTCGTCTCCCTCATATCCCGTTTTCTCATCCCAGAAGATGTTCCTGTCAGTCAGCCTCTCTCTGGCCAAGGGCATCTGGGCAATCAGTTCATCCGGTGCCTTCTGCCGCTGGGCCTTATAGTCTTTGAATTCCTTTTTGCGGAAAGTCGGCTCGCCCGTATCGAAGCTGACAAAAAGATGGTCGCCAGGCTTAGCCTGGGCCTTGATTTTCTTCCTCCTGTTGTGAAGGGAATACAGGGCATTGACCGGAAGACCTTCTTTTGTCTTCCTTAGGTCGCCGGAATAGGCAGTGGAATAATAGGCACGGAACAAGAGCGAATTACCATCGATAATGAATGTCTTAGCCATAAGTGTTTATTTTTCTTCCTTTCCCTGATAAAGATAACTTCTTGGATAAAGCCAGCTTTTTTCCGGATGGAAATCCTCATCCGGAATAAGGATGATACCTCCTTTTTCCCTGTCTGCCTTCTGCCGAAGGAGAAGGGTATACTCCCCGATTTCCGTTATTGCCGTAATCCTCCCCCGGTTAGAAAGCAAAGAGACATCGGAGACAATCCTCGTCTTATATCCTTTACGGAAGCAAAGGGAGGAGAGACGTCTTGACCTAATCAGTCCTATGGCGGACTTTTCCTGCCTCAGAACGATTCCTTCATCCTGTTTCCTCTCCTCTATGGCAGGGACCTGCTCTGGAGGAAACGACATAGAGGCATAGGAGAGATAGAGACCGGCACACTTTTTCCTTCCCTCCCGGAAGGGGGAAAGGGAATCGAATGCACCTGCTTCTATCAGGGCATAGATGGTTTTCAGAGAAGAAGAGGAAATCTTTCCATCAAGTTTGACAAAGAAGTCATAAAAAGAGAGGAATGCTCCTCTTTCCTTTCGTGCCTCGACAATCAGATCAAGGACTTTTCTGTCCGTCTGTTTCACACAGGAAAGAGGAATACGGAAGGTCTTCCCCTCTAGATAATAGTGACTAGACAAGGAAAAGTTTACATCCACTCTACCCCTGGTTATCCCCTTGTCCTTTAATTCCTGCCTAAGCTGGATGGACTTCACTGACCCAAGGGAAGTCGACGAAAAGGCGCATTCATAGAATTCCTTTGGATAGAGGGCCTTGTAATAAAGCAACTGATAGGTAATCAAGGAATAACAATAGGCATGGGATTTGTTAAACCCGTATCCGGCAAACTTCAGGATATCCTGATAGATGCCTTTGGCCGTTACATCGTCGACTCCATTTTTCTCTGCACCGAGATAAAACAGAGGCTCGTACTGTTTCCTTTTGCCGATGTCCTTTTTGGAAATCGCGCGCCGGAAAAGATCCGCATCACTTGCGGAAAAGCCGGCAAAGGCCATAACCGACTGCCTGACCTGTTCCTGATAAACCCTGATTCCGTAAGTATCCTTAAGAATCGGCTCAAGAAGCTTAGAAGGGTAGACAATCTTTTCCCTTCCCTTTTTCCGCTTGGCAAAGCTGGAGATATAGTTCCTTGGTCCTGGACGGTACAGGGCAAGAAGGGAGGCAATGTCCTTAAAGGAGTCCGGGGTGATTTCCTCTATGGCCTTCTTAATCCCATTGGAATTATCCAGTTGAAAGATCCTGCAGAGATGAAGGGCGTTGATTTCTTCGTAGACTTTTGGATTTTCCAGGTCATCCCTGAAAGAGGGAAGGGAAATCCCGTCCGCTTTCCTTTTATCCTCAATCTGATGAATAAAGGATAAATTGCCAAGTGAAAGAATATCGACCTTTAAGAACCCTAATTTTTCCCTGTATGGGTACTCGTATAATGCTGTTCCAGACCTTCCCTTGCTTAAGGGGACATTTTTATAGATTTCCTCTTGGGAAAGAATGATACCGGCAGCATGAATAGATGTATTGATAGGAAGAGAGAGAAACGCAGATGCCTTTTTCACAAGGCTTGCATAATAGTCGTCCTTCCTAAGTTTCTCATATTTTTCCTTTTGGTAAACACGCCTTTCTTTTAAGGCGGAAGAAAAATCAGGGGCCTGCTCAGGAAGCAGGGAAGTCAATGGTTTCCTACGGGAAGGAGGATAGTTAAGTGCGGTTCCGACTAGATTAAGGGCAGAGCGTGGCTTAAGGGTGGAAAAAGTGATAATGTCTGAACAGTGTCTTTCCCCGTACCGCTGGAAAAGGTAGTTGACGACTTCCCTTCTCCGTGTATCCTCGAAATCCCTGTCGATATCCGGCCTCGTCTTTCTCTTTGGATTAAGGAAACGTTCGAACGACAGAGAGTATTGAATAGGATCAATCTGGGTTATCCCTAGGGAATAACTGACAAGGGACCCCCCTGCTGACCCACGGCCCGGACCGACATAGATTCCCCTTTTTCTTGCCTGAGAGACATAATCACAGACAAGAAGGAAATAAGAAGAGAACTTCCTTTCCCGGATGACAGAAAGTTCGTACGCAAGTCTTTCGGAATAAGCCTTAGGGATATTCTTCCCGGAAAAGCGGGAAGAAAGCCCCTCTGTGGCTTTCCTTTTCAGTTCCTCGTCTTCCTTCTCAAACCGGATTAAAGAACCCCGTTTGATAAAGAACGTGAAGTCAATCTTTTTCAGCCTATCGGAAGCAGACTGGATTTCCTTTTTCCGATATGTCTTTTCAGCCGAAAAAGAAGAAAGAAGGAATTCCGGCCCGGATTCGCCTTTGGAAACATAGGTCAGCTTATGGACTGCACAGTGGAAAAGGTCATAGGAGCCGGCATCATTCTTATAAAGGTACCGGGCCAAAGGAAAAGCAAGGGATTGATACTCCCTTTCATCGATAAAACGATAAAGAGTCTCTGATTCTTCCCTGTCTGCCTTACTTTCCAAGGAGACGCCAAGATAGAAATCCCCGCCAAAGACCTTAGAATAGGCAAAAAGTTCTTTTGACACCCTTTTCTGGTATTCTTCCTGATAAAAAAGAGGATCATCAAGGACAAGGACAAGAATGAGCCCTTCTTGGTATTGGCTAAGCAAATCCGTTCCATAGATTCCTTCCTGACGGGAAACAAGAAGACACAGGTTCTTATACCCTTGCTCGTTTTTAATATAAAGGACACCCTGATAGCTTCCCCGAACGGCGGAAGAAAGGGATATCCGCAGTCCGAAAACCGGCTTCCTTCCCTGTGCCGCACAGCTTTCAGCAAAGGAAGGGTAGGCATACCTATTCGAATCAGCGATTCCGCAGGCAGAAAATCCAAGTTCCTTGCAACGGGTGACATAAGAGGATGGCAAAAGAATGGAGTCCCCGAATTGATAGGCGGTGATGGTATTCAGCGGACTATATGGCATGCCTCAATTATACCCTATTTCAGAAGGCTCTTTTGCTTTTGTTCTTCAAAGAAAAAAGGTAACGGGTTAGTCTTTTATGCCCTTAGAGGCAATGCGTGGCAAAAGAAAATAGAACTCCTCATTTGCGGTTCTTTGCCATTTGTCGTATATTCTAAATACACTATAGTGAGGCCATGCCACCATGGACAAAAACATCGTTTTCGGGAAGATTCCGGTAAAGAACGCCTTACTCGGCACAAGAAAGCCAATTCATGTTTTCTTAAATCAGGCACATCCAGATCAGGAAATCCTACAGATAGCCAAGGAAAAGAAAGTTCCTGTCAAAAGGGTTTCTTTAGATGCCCTTGGATCGTTATGCGACCATAGGAACCATCAAGGAGCCGTCTGTTCCATGCCTCAGTTCCGCTATACGGAACTAAGTGACGTTTTGGAAAAGACAAAAGAAAAGGAAAATTCCACTATCATCATGCTAGACGGAATCGAGGATCCGGTTAATTTCGGATCCATAATCCGCTCATCCACCGCTTTTGACGTCGATGCGATCATCATCGGAAAGAATCGCCAGGTACAGGTCACGGCAACCGTATCCAAGATTGCGACAGGAGGAGAGGAAATCATTCCTATCGTTCAGGTGACAAACCTTAACCAGACTATCCATTCCTTGAAAAAGGCCGGCTACTGGATTGTTTCCAGCGCCGGAGAAGGAAAGGATGTCTACGATAAAATCGATTACAGCGGAAAAATCGTCCTCGTTGTCGGTTCCGAAGGCTTTGGCGTCTCGCGACTGGTCCGGGAGAATTCCGACTATGTCGCCTCTATCCCCCTGCCTGGTAAAGTCAAGGCTCTTAATGCATCCATAGCAGCTGCAGTCTTTCTCGCAGAAGTCAATTCCAGCCGCAGAAGAAAACTTGAGAAGAAGGCAAAATAGTATATAGCCATCTTTTTTCCGTTAGCAAAAGGAGGCCTGGTCGGATTGGCCAGGGAAAGTTTATGATTCAGAAAAACAGGTTTTGTATCCTCATTCCTTCTTTCTGCATTCCGATTTTCGCCTTTGCATCCTTCCGTTTGGAAAAGGAGATAGAAGAGTCGGGAAAGCGGATTAGTTTTTCCTCCTATTCCATCGATGAACTAGTTAGGAAGGCGAAGAACGACCGGCAGGCAAAAGAGGAAGTCTTTCTCCGGACGAAATTTGACATCATCCGCTATACTGAAGCTTTGTGCAAGAAAAACAGTTTTCTCGAGTTCGACATTGTCTATCAAACCAGGGAGAAAGCCATTGTCCAAGGCATTGAAAAATATGAGGAAGCAAGAGGTCCCTTCAGGCGGCTTCTCCGCAAAATGTTCTATTGGGCAGGGAAAAGCCTGATCAAGTCGCAGGCCATCCGATATCACCAGGAAAGGCGGGTGCTTGGAACACGGATCTATAACATCTGCCAAAGCAGCTACAGGGGCGACAGTCATGCAAAAGATGATAGCCTTGAAAAAAGGGCAAGGAGGAAGTTCGATATTGAAAATTATAGGAATGGCCTGAGCAATGAAAAGCGGGAAAGGAGGAATAGGTACTTTCTTGGCCTGTCCTTCAAAGAAATCGGAAAGATCCAAAGCAAGGCGGTTTCCACCGTGTCTTATCAGATTTATAGGATTTTAAAGGAAAGGAAAAAGAAAATCAGGAAAAGGAGATAGTTATTTAATCCGTTTTCTATTAAACTATTGCTATGCCAATGACCTGCATATCCGTTATTGTACCTTGCTATAATACTGCTCCTTTTCTTTCCCAATGTTTAGACTCTCTTCTTTCCCAGGACTTTGATAAGAGCTATAACATCATCCTTATCGACTGCAAAAGTGATAGTGGAGAGGAAGAGATAGGAAAGAAATACGAAAAGGAAAATCCTGGAAAGGTTTTCTATTATCGCTATGAGAAAAATTCCGGTCCGTCTCTATCGCGGAATCTTGGTATTCTTCATTCAAGCGGAGAATTCCTCACCTTTATCGATGGAGACGACTATGTATCCAAAGACTATCTTTCCACCCTCTATTCCAGGGAAAGGAAAACCGGTGCCGATGTCATAACCGGGGGATACTACCTCGACTTAGGAAAAAAGACAGTCAAAGGGTATTCAAGAACATCTTTTACCGGAAATGGAAAGAAGGCACTAAAAAAGCTCAGGCGCTCTCCCTTAAGGAAGAGGCGAACATTCTGCTGGGGAAGACTCTATAAAAAATCATTGCTGGTTTCCTGTGGCATTCTATTTGATCAGACACAGAGAAAATATGAAGATACCTTGTTCTTTTTCCAGGTAAGGCTTAACTCAGCCAAGGTCTGTTATCTGAAAAAACCGATTTATTACTATAGAAGACACAAGTCCTCCTTAAGGAACCGGGAAGGAAATAATATAAGAGAACACCTCGTAGCTTTTAAAAAAGCGAAAGAATACACTAAACTGCATGCACCGGAGAGGACAAAGAAGCTCTTTGGAAAACTATGGCTGGCAAGGAAACTTCAGTTTTCCTATGATTTCAACTCCTCGATAGAGGCAAAAGACAAAAAGGCGAAGAAAGAAATCAAACGGAGGGAAAAGAAAATCTTTTCTGTTGAAAAATGACAAACAAAAGATTCAGTGAGATCCTAAAAGCCATCTATTGGAAAAGAAACCCGGAGGGAATCAAGTCAGACTTTGGAAAGACCCTAATCATCGGTTCAAGCCTTCCTTATCCAAGCGCCACAAGGATTGCGGCCCTGTTTTCTTCTCTGTCCGGTACAGGGTACACTTCTCTTTGCGTTCCTAAGGTTATTTATCCTCTGGCTGCCAGCCGTGTTTCCCTCAACAGGGTCTTTTCACCTTGGTGCCTTGAGGATTTGCAGTCGGAAGAGAAAAACAGTAAGAAGAAGACACTCGATGGATATTCCTCACTTTTGTTCGGAAACGGCATTGAGATTTCGGAGAAAAACCTCCGCCTGCTTGAAGACATCCTTACCCTTTATCATGGCACCCTTCTTATTGATGCTTCGGGAATAAGAAGGTTCAAGGAAATTCTGGATTCCGGGTTCCATGGTCCGTTTTCTCCAAAAAGGATTCTCCTAACTCCCCATCTTGGCGAAGCAAGAACCCTGTTTGGCCTTTCTCTTCCTTCCCGTAATCCACAGGACTATGCCAAGGAAGCACAGAGCTTTTCCAGACAGCATCATGTAAGGATCCTACTAAAAAGCTTTTCCTCCCTTCTCGTCACGGAAAAGGAAAGGATTCCTTCATCCTACCTTCCCTGTTCCCTTTTAGGAAAGGCGGGATCCGGAGACGGACTCTCCGGATATTTGGCAGGGCTATTAAGCTTTGCCGGTTCCCTCATGTCTAAAGAAGAAGTGATTCTTTTCGGGGATCAAAGGATCCACCTGGCAGCAGAAAGAAAAGCAGAAGAAATCTCCCCTGCCATAGGTTCCATCCTTGACCTTCCATCCGCGAGGAAGCAAATCATCCAGGAAGGAAAATAGTCCATCGAAAAAGGCAGCCCTTGTCTGTGGCTGCCTTTTTTACCTCATATCCTATTTATTGTTCGACAGAATCGCTGCAGAGAAGAAGAATTCCACCAATAAGGTTGACAAAGAGAAGGAAGCAGACGCAGAAGCCTACGGAGAGGCGGGCGCCATTCGTTCTTGCATCATTCACCTTAATCAGCCTTGGAATGCACCAGGCAAGAGGGATGAGAAGCCATCCCCTGGCGATTGTCGAAAGAATACCGAGAATGAAAGCAACTAAGACAAGAGCAGAGCTGGAAGAGGAAGAAGAGTATTCATAGCTCTGATTCCTCCCTACCTCATTGAAGCCGCCATTCACCGGCTGGCCGCAATAAGGACAAAACTTAACATTATCGTCAATTTCCTTCCCACAGTGTGAACAATATTTCATAATGTTTCCTCTTTCACATAAGGTTACAGAATTTTACCTTATTTTTCAAGGTCATTTGGATGAAAAGTGCCTAAGTAAGACCAAATTGATTGCCTGACATCCTTTAGTGTGTCACCATCCATCGGATTCTCGATTCCCGCCTTAGCAAGTAGCTTACGGAAAGGAAGGGTGCCGCCAAGCCGACAGAAAGCGAGGTATTTATCAAAGGTCTTTTTCGGATCACGAAGAGATTCACTGAAGAATTCCAGGGCGACAACCTGGGCGATAGTATAGTCAAGGTAGTAAAGGGGGTTCTGGAAGATATGCCCTTGGCGGTAGAAATATCCTCCGGATTGCAGGAATGCATTATCCGGATATTCCCGGTAGGGGAGATATTCCTTTTCCAAGGAACGCCAGTAGGCCTTTCTTTCCTTCCAGGTCCTATCCGGATTCTCATAGACATGGGCCTGGAAGGCATCGACGATACAGCCATAAGGAATGAAGGTTATGGCATCGCAGAGATGCTGATAACGATATTTTTCCTCGTCTTCCTTAAAGAAAAGCTTCCTGTAGGGATAGGTCAGGTATTCCCTTGACCTAGAGTGCCTCTCTGCACACTCCCTTCCAGGGCACCGGTAATTCGGCACAAGCCTCTCTCCGCCAAGAAAACCCTGAAGAGAATGACCGAATTCATGAGTCAAGGTATCAACATCGTCTGAGGTTCCGTTAAAATTGGCAAAGATAAAGGATGTCTTAAGTCCAGGAATGTATTCCCTGTATCCTCCCCCAGCTTTTCCTGGTTTGGCAAGAAGGTCTAAGCAATGGTGGCTGACCATGAAGTCGAAATATTTCCCCGCCACAGGAGAAAGTTCATTATACCTTTGTGAGGCAGCAGCCAAGAGCTCTTCTTCCGTTCCTTTAGGCGTTGGATTGCCGCTTTTATAGAAGATGGAATAATCATAGAAGCGGGTGTCTTCCTTATATCCTAAGCGTTCCTTCTGGGCGGCACGGATTCTATTGGAAAGAGGGACAACTTCTTCGAGAATCTTTCTTCGGTATTCCTTGGCATCATCCTCGTTCCAATCCAGTCTTCCCCTTCTGGCATAGCCAAGAGGGAGATAGTTCTTAAACCCAAGTTTTTTCGCCCTGCGGTCCCGGACGTGGACCCTTTGATCGTATATCCTTCCGATTTTTTCATCGTTCTTAGCATAGAAGTCCCAGACAAGCTGAGAGGCTTCCTTGCGTGTTTCCCGGTCAAGGGAAGTAGTGAACTTCCCCATCTGGGGAATAGAATACTTTTCACCGCGGAACTCGATGATTCCGGAAGAAAGAAGATCTGTGTATTCCCTGACGAGCTTATTCTCTTCGACCAAGTCATTGATAATTTCCGGTGAAAAGGTCTTCCTCCCTAATGCAACCTGATCGAAATAGAGCTGTCCGAAGGCTTCCACAAGCTCCTTCCGGAAGGGGGAGGAATAGAAATCCTTGTCAAACCGATTGGTTGCCTCCTGGATTTGCGGAAGGATTTGATTCCTTTCGTCATACAGCCGGTGATAGTACTCGTCCTTGGTGTTGATGGTATAGCGGATGTTAATCAGACACCTGGCTGTCTGGATATCGTCTTCCAAGGCAAAATATTCCTTGACTAAGGCGACTGCCTCCTGTCCGTTTTCCGCCTTTTTCCTTCTTTCATCGAGTCCGTTGATCTTATTGATGATTTCCTTCTGATCAAGAGCATAGACTTTGACATCCTCGAGATGGACAAAGTCGGGTGAAAAATGCTGAATCATGCCTTCCTCCTTTTTGTTTATAATAATGAAAACTATGCCGATATTCTAAAACGGGAAATTGAGCCATGCAAGTGAAACAGAAACTGAGAATCAATAGGCTGAGTAAGGCGGACAGCGTCAAGGCACAAGGCGTTGGCAGCGTCTATCTTGAGGAAAGGAAACTTCTGGAAAAATATGGAAAAAACGATTTTTCCGTTTCCGTCAATAAACACTTTTCCTCCTTTGACCTTTATCATATCCATAGCATCAATCCTTCTTTCTATCTAAGAAGGACGAAAAGAAAGACTACCATCATGTTCGTTCATTTCAGGCCGGATACTCTTGAAGGCAGTATCCGTCTTCCTAAGCTCTTCTTCCGGATTTTTAAAAAATACGTTATCTCGTTTTACAGAAAAGCAAAAGAAATTGTGGTTGTAAACCCTTCTTTCAAAGAGGAGTTAATCCGTTATGGGCTAAAAGAAGACAAAATAAGCTATATTCCAAACTTTGTATCAAAAGACGAATTTTTTCCTCTTGAAAAAGAAAGGAAAAGGAAACTGAGAGAAAAATACGGAGTTCCAAAGGATGCCTTTGTCGTCCTTGGTGTAGGACAGGTTCAGACAAGAAAAGGAATCCTCGACTTTCTTTCCCTAAGCGAAAAGCATCCGGAAAGGTATTTCCTCTGGGCAGGGGGATTTTCCTTCAAAGGAATAACCGATGGCTATGACGTACTGAAAAAAGAAAGGAAGAAGCCACGCAAAAACAGGAAATTCCTTGGCATTGTCGATCGGAAGAAGAGGAACGAAGTCTACAACCTCAGCAACGTCTTTCTTCTTCCTAGCTACAATGAACTCTTCCCCATGGCGCTTTTGGAAAGCTGTGCATGCGATGTCCCTTACATCATCCGGGATTTGCCTCTCTATAATCCCATCCTCCCCTCTTCCTCCCTCCGTGCCAACAACGAGGAAGAGTTTTCCTCTCTTCTTTCCCAAAGGAAAAATAATCCGGCCTTTTATAAGAAGGCCAAGGAAACAAGCGAAGAAGTCTCTTCGACCTACAGCGAAGAGAAAGTCTATGCCCTTTGGAAGGCCTACTATTTCCGGATTTATCGGAAATACCAGTCACAGGAATGAGTTTTCCTCCGACAATCGGAAAATGCTGAAACTTTCTCTATTCAATATGATAAAATAAGCGGGTAAATAGAAATACATGAGGTAAAAAAAGAATGTCAAAGCAAGTGTTCTCCCTCGACTTCTACGGAAAAAAGCTTTCCGTTGAAATCGGAGAAATCGCTAAACAGGCCGATGGATCCGCCTTCGTCCGGTTTAACGATACCGCCGTCCTATGTGCAGTATGCGGGGCAAAAGAGGCCAAACTAGGCCAGGATTTCTTCCCCCTTACGGTCAACTATTTCGAACGTCAGTATGCAGCCGGAAAGATTCCAGGCTCCTTCCTCCGCCGGGAAGGCCGTCAATCCTATCGGGAGACTTTGATTTCCCGTCTGATTGACCGTCCTATCCGTCCGATGTTCCCGGAAGGATACGTCAACGAAACCCAGGTCACCTGCACCGTCAGGTCCGCTGATAGGGATGCAAGCCCGGATAGGACCGCCATGTTCGGTGCTTCCTTGGCTCTCTGCATCTCCGATATCCCCTTTGAGGGGCCGATTGCCGGCGTCCATGTCGGAAGAGTCAACGGACAGCTGATTATCAACCCGACAGTCGAAGAGAGGAAGAATTCCGATATCAACCTTTCTGTCGCCGGAACCGAGGCTGCCATCAATATGGTTGAAGCCGGTGCCGCCGAAGTGAGCGAGGATGACAGGCTTGACGCCTTAAGGTTCGGTCACGAGGCCATCAAGAAGCTTTGTGCATTCGAAAAGGAAATCACTGCCAAAGTCGGAAAGGCAAAGCGTCCGCTTAACATCTATCACATCGACGAGGAATTCGCCAACAAGTGCCGTAACTATATTGCCCCTGGCGAAAGCGAAACCCAGGAAAAGAGAATCATCAAGGCTGTTTCCATTTTCGACAAGCTCGAACGTCAGAACACGATTGATGCCTTAGAAAAGGAAGTCATCGATTTAGTCGATGCCCAGAACATCGTCACCAACGAGAAATACGAGAACCAGCAAAGGCATGACCTTGCCGTCAATGAGGCTAAGGAAGTCCTTGAACAGGTTGTCCGCAATGAAGTCCGCCGTCTCATCACGGTCGACAAGGTCCGTCCTGACGGCCGTAAGGTCGACGAAATCCGTCCTCTCGATGCCCAAGTCCATCTTCTTCCCCGTGCACATGGTTCAGCCATGTTCACCCGCGGACAGACGCAGGTCATTTCTTCCTGTACGTTAGGTTCGCTTGAAGAGGCCCAGATTATCGACGACATCACCGGAGACACGGAAAAACGCTGGCTCCATCACTATAACTTCCCGCCTTTCTCCGTCGGTGAGCTTGGCCGCAGGGGAACTCCGGGACGCCGGGAAATCGGCCATGGAACGTTAGGGGAAAGAGCATTAAGCTATGTTCTCCCTTCTGTCGAAGACTTCCCCTACACCATCCGCTGCGTTGCCGAAGTCTGCGAGTCCAATGGTTCCTCTTCCCAGGCTTCCATCTGTGCTAGCTGTATGGCATTAAGGGATGCCGGCGTTCCTCTTAAGGCACCGGTCTCCGGCATTGCCATGGGACTTATCACTTCCGGACCGTTAGACGGAAATCATCCGTATACGATCCTTACCGATATCCAGGGAAGGGAAGACCATCTCGGAGACAGGGACTTCAAGGTTGCCGGAACTCCTAATGGTATCACTGCCCTTCAGATGGATATTAAAATCCGCGGAATCACCCGTGAAGTCCTGAAAGAAGCACTTGCCCAGTCTCATCCTGCACGTAGGCAGATTCTCTCCGTCAGGCTCAAGGCCATTCCCGAGCCTCGCAAGGAACTTTCTCCTTATGCCTTAAAGAGGAAGAAGTTCAACATCGAACCCGACAAAATCCGTGAAGTCATCGGATCGCAGGGCAAGGTCATCAATGGTATCATTGCCGATTGCGACAACGATGTAAAGATTGATATCAACGATGATGGCCGTGTCATCCTTTATTCCGTCCATTACGAGACCATCGATAAGGCCTACAACAGGATCAGGAATATCGCACGTGTCGCCAAAGTCGGTGATGTCTTTGATGGAAAGGTTGTCCGCATTGAAAGCTACGGCTGCTTTGTGAACCTCTTTGGAAATACCGATGCCCTCTGCCACATTTCTAAACTCGGATGGAACAGAGTCGAGAAGGTTGAGGATGTCTGCCATCTTGGCGATACCCTTAAGGTCATCGTCACCGGTATCGATGCCCAGGGAAGAATCGACATCAGCCATCGCGAATTCACTCCGAAACCGGAAGGCTACATCGATCGTCCTGACCGTCCGCGTCCCGCTTCCAAGCCTAACCATTCCTTCCACCGCGACCATAAATAATCCTTTTGAAGATTAAGTCCGGCCATGGGCCGGACTTTTTCTTTTCATAGGAAAGGGAAAACGATATAATATAGTAAGATGAAAAAAGCAAATATTCTTGTTTTTCTCTGCTCTCTGCTTTCTCTCGCTTCCTGTCAAAGCACAAAAGGACGGATCAATTTCGTCCTCAACGGAGGAGAATTTGTCTCCCCTTCTTTCTCGACCGACTATTTGGAAGGGCCTGCCGGGGAAAAGATTCAAGTCGACATTCCCGATGCAAAAAAGGATGGCTATTATTTTGTGGGGTGGCAGGAGAAAGACAAAAACGGAAAGTATCGTGCAATCAATAAGCGCAGGGATCCTCAGGGTACGGAATCCTATTATTTTTATCCCTATGGAACGACAACACTTTATGCCTATTTTGAACCTCTTGCCTCCTTTTCCTTCGATTTGACCACTGGGAAGGAGAAAGGGGCAAGTCTTGTTGCTCCAGTCAACGATGCCAAGTCTTTTTCCGGAAACAGGCTGAACGGCTATACTTCCAAGCCGATTACCGATACGTCCTATCTCCCCACGGTCAGCTGTCCGGAAGAGAGCCATCTGACCTTTGACTACTGGTATACAAAGTATCCGCTTATCGCCAGCGAAGACGAAAACAAGATAACCCACTATTCCCTTGATAGGACTAAACCGGAAGGTGTCTATCCGTTTACTTCTTCTTTCGGCGATGAAAAAAGGCAGTTCCCGGAAAGGGAAGGAAACAATAGGACACTTTATGCATCCTATATCAGCGATCCTACAATCACCCTTCATTATGGTATCGAAGGAAGGGAAGACGAATCTTTCCAAGGAAAGAATAGCATCGAAACAAAGCTGAAGGAAATCATGTCGGAGAAGTTCTCCTTTGACTATTCTACCGAGCACTTGCAGTTCTACTATCCTTCAGACAGTAAAAAATACCGCTTTGCCGGCTTTTTCCTCGACAAGGAACTCACCGAACCGTTCTATAGGGATTCCCCTATCGGAAGCGTAAGCTTCGATCTTTATCTAAAATGGGACAATAAGATCACCTTGACGATAGATTATGACGGAGGAAAGGTCGACGGAAAAGAAAAGGAAACCATAGATACCTACTATTCCGAAGACATCCTCGGAAAGAAGTTCAAGGAAAGCCACGCACCGGTCAAGACGAACGCCCATTTCAAAGGCTTTACCTTGGAAGGAGAGGACTTTGATGTAGTTTATGATCCTCTTCCAAGAGGAAAAGAAGAGTTGACCCTTCTTGCCGTCTATGATTCTTATCCTCTTCTCACTCTTTCCATCGATTATCCTACCGACTTCCCCGAGGCAGAGAGACTTCCCAGGGAGAAGATTCCGGTAAAGGAAAACGATAATCTTTCATCCTACCTTGAGAGCTTTGCAAAAAAATCGACCAAAACCATCACGGACCACCATCTCTATGCCAAAGGATATTATCTTTTGCAGAACGGGAAAGAAGTGGCATTCACCTCATCCGTCAGGCCAAATAATGACCTAACCCTTACCTATGTCCTTGACTATTTAGGAAAGAGGACGATTAAATCTTCGTATAATCCAAGCGATTCCTATATAAGCAGGGGAGAGACGGAAGACAGGGTTGCCTATGGCTCTTTTAAGGCGGACAAGGACACTGGGGAAGTCGGACCTTCCCTCTTTGAAGAAGCTTCCTTCCCCTCTTTAAAGAAGGCCTATGAAAAAGACGGAAATACCTATCTTTATGACGGGCTTTACCTTGATGAGGCCATGACAAAACCCTTCACCTTCCCTCATGTAAGGAACACAGGACATGAAAAGAGAGAAGAGATTACGATTTACCGGAAAAGGACAAAGGCAATTACCATCACCATTAAAGACTATAATAACCAGGAAAAGATTTTAGTCGATTCCCTTAAAGTGGTTCCCTCGTCGCTAATCAGCGACTATGCTTCAGACCTTCCCTCCTATAAAGCACTCTATGTCAATGAGGACGGGAAAAGGATACCTCTTTCCCTAAGATGGCCAGCTGCCTCCATGACCGTCTACCTGCTTGCCTGATTCTTTCTTCGCCTCCTTCTCTTTTTTGTTCCGACAGGAAGAAGCTTCCCTAAGCCTAGGGAATCCCAAAAACAGGGAAAACACATCCTTTCTCTCCCTTTGATTATTTTTTTCTGTATCCTATAATGTTAAGGCACTCGTTTTTTATTGTGCAGGAAAGAAGCAACGATTATGAGTTTAACTGCAGGTATTGTCGGATTACCGAATGTCGGAAAATCCACTTTGTTCAACGCCATCACCAATAACCATGTCTTGGCCGAGAACTATCCGTTTGCGACAATTGAGCCAAATGTCGGAGTCGTTTACGTCAACGATCCCCGTATCAAGGAACTAGTTCGCATCTTCAACCCGAAAAAGACCGTCCGGGCCTCTTTTGAGTTTACGGACATCGCCGGTCTTGTCAAAGGGGCAAGCAAAGGGGAGGGACTAGGAAACCAGTTCTTAGGAAACATCCGGAACACGGACGCCATCGTCCACGTCATCCGCTGCTTCGACAGCAGTGAAATCATTTCCTATAATGGCCGGCCTGTCGATCCGGTGACCGATGCAAGGGAAGTCAACCTTGAACTTAGGCTCTCCGATCTTGACGTTGTCAACAAACGTCTGGAGAAGGTGGAACGCAAGGCATTGACAACAAAGGATAAGGACTCCCTGACGGAAGTCTCTGCCCTGCACAAAATTAAAGACGGACTGGAAAAGGAAGTCAGGGCCAAGGATATTCCTCTCTCCATCGATGAAAAGGCCAAGGCCAAGGAATTCAACCTGATTACCAGGAAGCCGGTCATCTATGTCGGAAATGTCGACGAAGATAGTTACGCCAATCCGGACGGAAACAAGTACTTCAAGGCCCTAGAAGACTTTGCCAAAAAAGAGGGTGCCGAATGCATCCCTGTCTCTGCCCTTCTGGAAGAGGAGTTAAGCCAGCAATCCGAGGAAGACCGTAAGGAATACCTCTCTAGGTTAGGGACTTCCTTAACCGGCCTAGACAAGATTACAAGGGCTGCCTATCACATTCTCGGCTTACGTACCTTCTTCACCGGAGGGGAAGATGAAGTCCGTGCCTGGACCTTCAAGGAAGGAAGGAACGCCCAGCAGTGTGCAGGGGTAATCCATACCGATTTCAGGAAGTTCTTCCTAAAAGCGGAAGTCTATAGCTATGATGACCTTCTTCACTATGGAAGCGAGCTCGCCGTCAAGGAAGCGGGGAAGAGGCGGACGGTCGGAAAGGACTACATTGTCAACGATGGTGACATCCTGTACATTCTTTCTGCCGCCAAGAAAAAATAGAACATGTTCCGGACAGGGCTAGGATTCGATATCCATCGGCTAAAAGAAGGGGACTCCTTTCCTCTTGCCGGAGTAAAAATCCGTGGGAAAGAAGTCATTGCCCATTCCGACGGAGACTGTCTCCTTCATGCCTTGTCTAATGCCATCCTCTCCGCAATGGGGAAAGAAGACATTGGAACCTATTTCCCTGACACGGAGAAAGAAACGGAAGGGTTGGATTCAAGTAAGATTCTCTCTTTCTGCCTAAAAAGGAGGAAGGAGGAAGGCTATCATCTTTCGAACATCACCGTTACCATCCTGCTTGAGAAGCCTAAGCTTCTTCCTTATAAGGAAGAGAGGAAGAAAAACCTTGCCCTTCTTTTAAACCTTTCCGTGTCCGATATCGGAATAAGGGCCAACACCTTTGAAGGAAGGGGAAGCGTCGGAGAAGAAAAAGCCATCTGCTGCCTTGCGACAGTCGCAAGGGAAAAATAAGGAGGATTCCTATGGATATCCAGGAAAAAATCAAAAGCCGGCTGAAGGAAATGAGGAAAGGTTATGGTGTGGAAGTAAAGGACGAGGAAATCGTCCTTGCCCCATCCGACAAGCGGGACCATGGAGACTATGCCACGAACCTTGCCTTCCGTAAGGCGAAACTGCTCAAAATGCCGCCTCTTTCCCTTGCCGAAAAGATTGCCTCGGAGTTTAAAAGGGAAGGGGTCGACCATGTGGAAGCGGTCAAACCGGGCTTCCTCAACTTCTTCCTCTGCCAGGATGAACTTGGCTTAGTCATCTCTAGGATTGTCAAGAATTCCGAACACTACGGTGACCTGACGATAGGTAAGGGAAAGAAGGTCGACATCGAATACGTCTCCGCCAATCCTACCGGTACCCTTCACCTCGGCCACGCACGCGGTGCCGCCATCGGAGACTCCCTCGCCCGTTTATACAAAAAGGGCGGCTATGATGTCACCCGCGAATATTATGTCAACGATGCCGGCGTACAAAGGGATCATCTTGCCGAATCCATCCTTGCACGATATCTACAGCTTTTTTCTATTGACCATCCGGTTCCGGAAGATGGATACCACGGACAGGAAATCATCACAATCGCCAAGGAAATCAAAGAGAAGGTGGGGGATAGCTATGTCAAGGATCCATTCTCCCATCTAGGAGACTTTAAGAAATTCGGAGGAGAAAAACTCCTTCAGGCCATCAAGAAAGACCTTCATGAATTCCGTGTCGACCAGGATGTCTACACTTCCGAAAAGGCTATCCGCGACCGCGGAGACGTCAAAAAGGTTCTGGAGGAATTAAAGCCTTATTGCTACGAGAAAGACGGGGCATTATGGCTGAACACGACAAAGGACGGAGATGACAAGGACCGGGTCCTTGTCAAATCGGATGGAACATACACCTATCTTCTTCCGGACATTGCCTACCACAACGATAAGTTCAACCGTGGATTCGATATCCTCATCGATCTTTTCGGTGCGGACCACTACGGATATGTCGCCCGTCTGAAATCTTCCCAGAAGGATTTAGGACATGATCCCAGCCATCTCAATGTTCTTCTTGTCCAGATGGTCCGCCTGTTCAAGGACGGACAGGAATTCAAAAGGAGCAAGCGGACAGGCAATGCGATTTCCAGGAAGGAACTTATCGAAGAAGTGGGGGTGGATGCGGCCCGTTATTTCTTCGTCTCCCGCTCCTTGGATTCCCATCTCGACTTCAACATCGACCTAGCCAAAAAGCTCGGATCCGAGAATCCGGTCTATTATGCCCAGTATACCCACGCCCGTCTGTGCGGAATCCTCGATAATGGCAAGAAGTTCTTCCCTCTCGACTATCAAAGCACTCTGCTTGTAAGCGAGTCGGAAAAGAATCTGTTAATCAAGCTGAAGGATTATCCAAAGGAAATCGAAGGCGCCTTAAAAGACAACGATCCTTACCGGATGGCGAACTACGTCCACTCCTTAAGCCAGCAAATCAATGAATTCTACACCAAATGCCGTGTCCTAGACGACTTGAACGTCACCCTGACCAAGGAACGGCTCGGCCTTGTCGAGGCATGCAAGGATGTTCTGAAGAACGCCCTTGGCCTTATTGCCGTCTCTGCCCCTGAGCACAGGTATTCGGAAGAAAAGAAGGAAGCCTAATTTTCATTCTTCCCTTTATAAATAAGGTTAGAATGTGTATACTCTATTTGCTTTGGAAATATCAAAAAGGAGAAATCCGTTCATGGAAAATAATGAAAACAAGTCTTTAGTGGACCTTGCCTATGATGTCAGGACGGACATCTATGCCAAGGAAGGAAAGGACTTTAAGCCTGTCGCATTTTCTGATCTATTAAAGAAAGTCGGTTCCTTACGTGGAATTACGGATGGGAATGAGCTGATTGAGCGTGCCTCCCATTTCTACACCGAACTGACTCTCGACGGACGGTTTGTCATCCGGGAAAACAACACCTGGTCTCTCCGCGAACATGAGAAATATGCCGATTCCCACATCGATAGGAATGATGCCTACTCCTATGATGAATATGGAGAAGAAGAGGAAGAGGTAGGGAAGAAGGACGAGAAGGACTATGATGGCGAGGGTTCATCCGATAGCGAGGACGACGATGACGAGGATTCGGATGCTGACACCAAGAGGCCGGCTTATCATAACGACGACGAAGACGAAAACAACTAGTACGGCTAGTAAATGAACCGATGAAAAAGCCCGAAAGGGTTTTTTCTTTTCAGCAAAAATATCAAGGAGAAAAACAGCCATGGGTTATTCACAGCAGGAAATCAATTCCGTTTTTTCAAAAATCGAAAAGGCCCCTTCCATCGTCATCTTCGGACACAAGAATCCGGACGGAGACTGCGTCGGTTCCGTCCTAGGAAGGAAGTATTCCCTTCTGTCCCTCTTTCCGGACAAGAAGGTCTATGCCCTAGGGACGCATCCCTCTTATCTTGGGCCGGTCGATGAAAGTGACGTCGTCGACGATGAGACAATAAAGAAGTCTTTGGCCGTCAGGATTGACCTAAGCGACCTTCCCCGGGTGGAAGACCAGAGAATCCTTCTTGCCAAGGAAATCGTCTGCATCGATCACCACATCGCCTCTTCTTCTCTCTCTTTCCCGGTCGTTCGGGATATTGAGGCACCGAGTGCGACTTATGTCCTCGCTAAGTGCCTTCTAGAGCGTTACGGCAAGATCCCATCCGTTAAGGCGGCCACCTACCTTTATAGGGGACTAGTCACCGATTCCGGACGGTTCCAGTTCGATGCGAAGCCTTCCACTTTTGAGATGGCTGCAAAGCTTGTTTCCTATGGTGTGGATTATAAAGCCCTTTATAACAATAGGTACCAGCAAAATAGCCGTGACCTCCGATATCGGTCCTTCATCTATTCCCATTTTGACTTCGACGGCAAGGTCAGTTTCTGTGTCGTAAAGAAAGAAGACTACCATGCCTTAAATAGGACGCAGGAAGAGGCCAGCGGAAAAGTCAATCTTCTCGCCTTACTCGACCACCATCCTATCTGGGCCCTTTTCACCGAGCAGGAGGATTCCTCTGTCCGCGTCGAACTCCGTTCCAACGGCTTCTTTAATGTCCAGCTTGCGGCAGTCAGGTTTTCCGGAGGAGGCCATCTTGCGGCTTCCGGATGCACTTTGAAGAGCCTTGGGGAAGTCAAGGCCGTCCTTGATGCCTTAAACGGACTAGAGGAAATCCATGGCTAAAGAAGAGGAAATCCTCAAGGCAAGGATTCTAGCCGGAAAAGAGGCCGGGAAGAAAATCAGGGAAATCTATGACAAAGGATTTTCCGTGTCCTATAAGGAAGATTCTTCGCCCGTCACCGATGCCGATCTGGCCTCCAACGGAATCATCAGAAAAATGCTTTCCCGCTTTTCCACCGTCGGCTGGCTTTCCGAGGAGAGCAAAGATGACTTAAGCCGTCTTAATAGAAAAGGGGTCTTTATCGTCGATCCCCTTGACGGAACAGAAGATTTCCTGCGGAAGGACGACTCGTTTTCCCTCAACATTGCCTATGTGGAAGAAGGAAAGCCTGTTCTTTCTTTTATCGGATATCCGGCAAAGGCGGGTTATGCCTTTGCAGCAAAGGGAAAGGGTGCCTTTTTTGTCGATGAGGAAGGGAAGACAAGGCGCCTAGCCGTCTCAAAGCGCATAAATGGATTAGTCAGGCTCGTCTCCAAGACCCATCTTCTTCCCTCGGAAAAGGAAATCTGGGAAAAGAATAAGGATAGAATCGCTTCCTCCCTTTCAAGGGGAGCGTCCTTGAAAGGGATTGCCCTTGCCAAAGGGGAGGGGGACTTTTCCATCCGGTATACTAAGCACACCAAGGAGTGGGATGTCTGTGCAAGGGACCTTCTTGTCAAGGAAGCCGGTGGGATTTTCCTTGACGGAAAAGGAAAGGAGTTCTCCTATAACCGGAAGGACGTTTATAACCACGACGGATATGAAAGGTTCAACAGAAAAGAAAACAGGGACCTGAAACGATGAAACAACTGACTATTGCCCTTCTTTCTCTTTTTCTTCTTATCGGATGCGGAACGGAAAAAAACTCTATGGGCAGCCAAAGCCCTTCTTCTCTTCCTTCGGAAGGAAGCAACCAAGAAACGGCTTCTTCCTCCCAAAAGAAACCGGATACGGTCACCGTCTTTTCCGTCAATGATATCCATGGTTCCTTAGAACGGGATAGGAACGAGAAGGAACTTGGCATCTCCCGGCTTAGCTATGCCATAAAACATGACAAGGACTATGATTCTGAGACTTCCATCATCCTTTCAAGCGGGGATTCCTGGCAGGGCGGCTACCTTGCCTATGAGGACAAATCCCTTACCGATGCCTTATTAGGAAAAAGGGGCGTCATGGCTAGGGCAATAGGAAACCATGAATTTGACTGGGGAGTTGATGAAATAGAAGCCTTGAGTAAAGTTTCACCATATCCCTACCTTGGTGTCAACATCTTAGATTCCGAAGGAAACAATCCCTCTTTCATCAAAAAAAGCACGATTGTGGAAAAAGGCGGAGTCAAATACGGAATAATCGGAGCCATTGATCCGACATTGACTAGCTCGATCAAAGCCGGAGCAAGGGGAGGCTACTCTTTTTCCAGTGACAGGAACCTGATTCGAAGCGAAAGGAATACCCTATACGAAGAAGGCTGCGACCTAGTCCTTCTTTCCGCCCATGCCGATAGGAAGAGCGAGTACATTCTCTCTGTCGGAAATACCTTCGCCTCTTCTCAGTTAAACGGCATCTTCGGTGGACACAGCCATCAGTTCCAAAACGACAAAGTAGGGGGCCATTCTCTTCCTTATATCCAGGCAGGAAGTAATAGCAAGGGATACGGAAAGAGGACCTTCTCCCTAAAAGAGAAGAAAGTGACAGACAGGCAGTATGTAGAACCCAAAGAGTACCTTACCCTGAGCAAGGATCTTCTTGAGACAGGAATCGAGGAACTTCTGGAAAAGGCAGACAAAGACCATCCGACCAGTACACTCGCAACATTCAAGGATACCTTCTATCGCTATAAAAAACTGAATTCCTTTGTCCCTTCCGCTAGGCTTGCCTATGGGAAAGAAGAAGGGATAAGCAAGGAAAAAAGCGGGAGAAAGGCTCTCGCCATCCATAACCTTGCCGGCATTAGAAGCAACATCTATAAAGGGCCGGTCAGTGAAAAAGAGCTGTTTAAGTTCTCTCCTTTTGATAACCTCGTCTTAGTCAGTGAAAACGTATCCGGTAAAGATATCCGGAATTGCATCGGCTCAGACGTAGGAAACCATGCGACAAAATACTACTGCTATTTAGTCGAAGGAGGGGGAAGCGTAAAACAGGACGAAAACTATGATGTCATCTCGATTGACTTTGTCTTCACTTCAGACTACTGGAAATCCAAGAATTCCTATAAGAATATCAAAGAAGACGGAAGTCCTATCTTCATCCGGGATAGGTATAAGGAGTATTTTCTTTCCTTAGGAAGTAACCCTACGATATCCCAAGACGACTACCAATAAAGAGGGAAAAGACGGTTAAAAAGCCTGATGTGCCTTAACAGGGTTTTCCGAAAAGAAAACACCTCTTTTGATGAGGCGGAAGGATAGGAAACAGGACATGGGGGAATCAAGAAAGTTCTTTTGTTTCTTCCTCTCATTCCTGTTCCCTATTAAATAAACCGATTGGAGGGAAATGCCAGGAGGTCAGTTTCCCCTTTTCCGCCTAACCGGGAAAGCGGGAATGGAGTGAAATTAAAAAAGGTTGCCTAGGCAATCATGTAGACCTTAAGCATACTTAAAAACCTGGCAACAATCATTCTATCCAATATTAAAACTCAATCGGTTTTTCCCTCTTTTCCAAGAGAAAAAGGGAAAAGGCCAAAGGCCATCGGACAAAATATTCTTCCCTAGTGGAAAAAGAACTTTGTTACTTTAATTTTGCAGTTTCTGCAGCTGCTTTTTCGAAGCTGACAAGTCCGGCATCGGTAAGAGGATGGTGAACGAGTCTGACCATGACTTTATAAGGAACGGTGGCGATATCGGCACCGGCTAAGGCACAAAGCTCGACATGTCTGACCGAGCGGATAGAGGCGCAGATGATTTTCGTCTTATATCCGTAGTTCTTCTTCAAGGTGACGATGTCCTCGATCAGCTTAGCACTGTCCCATCCGTTATCGTCAAGCCGCCCAAGGAAAGGAGAGACATAGCTTGCCCCAGCCTCCCTAGAAAGCAGGGCCTGGCTTAAGGAGAAACAGAGAGTAAGGTTTGTAGGAATGGAAAGGGAATGAAGAACGGAGCAGGCCTTAAGCCCGTCCATCGTAATCGGGAGCTTGATGACGATGTGCTTAGGATCAATCTTGTAAAGTTCCTTCCCCTGGCTAATCCTTTCTTCGCTTTTTTCCGCCGTGACTTCCGCGGAAATCGGACCATCGATCCTTTTGACGATTTCGGAGATGATGTCCTTCTGTTTCCTTCCTTCTTTGGCAATTAGGGAAGGATTTGTTGTGACTCCTTTCAAAAAGCCCCATCCGCTTCCTTCCTTAATCTCCTTCAAATTCGCCGTGTCGAGAAATAAGTCCATAAAGTTCTCCTTTCTTATTGTTTCTTTTTTTAAAGTATTGGAGCAGAAGGATTGTTTCCGTTATTGGTAAAAAGGGAAAAGAAGGTCCTGTTCCGAAGAGCGTTATATTTAAGGGCCTTTCTATTGTAGGAATAATAAGGGCTTTTTCTGTCGCTTGGATCAATGTGCACTTCCCCTTCTAGACGCATATCCCTGTCCTTATATTTACCCTGGGCAAGAAGGCGTTTCTCTTTCAGGAACTTGCGAAGATAGAGGACAAGGAAATCATTCTGTCCTTTCGCCTTGGCGACATCGCTAGGGACGGAGAGAAAGATTGCCTTTGTCTCCTCAAAGGCATCCAGCCTGTTTTTTGGCAGAAACTTATGGTCATTGACTAGTTCGTCTTTGATTTTAATCAGCCGGTCAAGACGGTCCTGCTCGTATCCGGCCAAGGAATCCAAGGCATCAATTGCCTTTTTCTTCGCCTTTTTCAGCAAGATTTTGACAATCCTTCCAGATAGGATATAAAGAAGAAGTAAGCAGGCAAGGACAATAAGGAGAATCACCCAAGGTTGCATATCAATCGTATTTCCTTCCTTTTTACTAAGATAGACAAAGAAAAGGGAAAAAACAAGGAAGAGTGCTAAAATAATGGCAATGGACAACCAATACCTGATTCTCCTTCTTGCCGGCTATTCGACAAGAAGGAAGGAAGAAAAAAAGAAACAGTTTTCCCTCCTAGACGGAAAAGCGAGGTTCCTTTATCCTCTCGAGACTTTCTTAAAGACCGGACTTTTCTCTTCCCTTGTCCTTGTCGTCCAGGAAGAAGACAGGGAAGAAGTAAGAAAAAATCTAGCCTTGCTTCCCAAACAGCAGAGAGAAAGAATCCTTCTTGCCAAAGGAGGAAAAAGCCGGAGCGAATCGGTCTATAACGGTTATAGGGCAATCAAAGAAAAAAGGAAACCTTCCTCCTATCTCTTTATCCATGACGGAGACCGTCCCTTTGTCAGCGAAAAGCTTATCCTCGCTTTGATGGAAAAAGAGAAAGAGGACGATGCTATCGTTCCTCTCTCTCCGATTTACGATTCCTTACTACGGAAAGAGGAAAAAGCTTCCTACGTTGACCGAAAGGGAATCTGCCGGGTAAGGACGCCCCAGGTTTTTTCCTCTTCCTGCAGGAACGAAATCAGGTCGGATAAGAAGGATACGACCGACGAATTCCAGAAAGCTCTGACCCATGGCTTTTCCTGCGGCTATGTCAAAGGGGAAAGCCTCGGCTTTAAAATCACCGACCGGGACGAAAGGAGAAGGGCAGAAAGGATAGCCTTCGCCCTTAACCAAGGGAAAAGATAGAAAGGCTGCCGTATTAAATAGCCTTTCACTCTTACATTTTAAGCCACCAGCCCATTGTATGCGCTTCCTTTTTGCTGTCAGAAAAAGGAGTAGAGATTTTTTGTAAATTTTTGCTTATATTTTCATTGTATTTAGTTTTTTTTGAATTATGATATAGGCTCGGTTATTAGCGGGGTAATAACAAATGATTAAAGTTTCTACGTATGGCAAAGTCATCAGCAAACTTGACTTTGCTTCTGTCGATGAGCGGGCCGATGAAATCATCGATTCCATCGACAATCGTACCGGTGCAGGAAATGATTTCCTTGGCTGGCTCGACTATGCAGGCAAGCTTCCCGAAGAGGAAATTGCCCGTATCGAAGCAGCGGCAAAGAAAATCCGGAAAAACTATGACTGCCTGATTGTCTGCGGCATCGGAGGTTCCTACCTTGGCGCACGTGCAGTCATCGAAGCCATCAACGGCTTGTATCCGGAAGACAAATTTGAAATCATCTTTGCCGGAAACACGCTTTCTTCCTGCTACCTCTATCAGATTAGGAAGCATGTCGAAAACAAGAAATTCGCCATCAACGTCATCTCCAAGTCCGGAACGACAACCGAAACCGCCCTTTCCTTCCGTCTGTTCAAGGAAAGGCTGATCAAGAAATACGGGCACAGTTATCTTAAGGATGCCGTCTTTGCGACAACCGATAAGGTTAAAGGAGCCTTAAAGGCGGAAGCCGATAAAGAAGGATACGAGTGCTTTGTCATTCCGGATGATATCGGCGGACGCTTCTCCGTCATCACTCCGGTAGGCCTTCTTCCTATCGCCTGTGCCGGAATTGATATCCGCGAATTCATCAAGGGTGTCAAAGACGGCGAAAAAGACTATTCCGGCAAGGATTACCGCAAGAATCCGGCCTATTATTATGGTTCCTTGCGTTATCTAAGGAATAAGGAAGCCAAGATTGCCTCGGAAAGGTTTGTCTCCTACAACCTTCAGTTCAAGAGGATAACCGAATGGCTTAAGCAGCTCTTTGACGAATCGGAAGGAAAGGAATTCGAAGGACTCCTTTGCTCTTCCGCAACCTTCACGACCGACCTCCATTCCATGGGTCAGTTCATCCAGCAGGGAACTCCTTCCCTCTATGAAACCATTCTCCATACCGTCGCCCCGAGGAACGACATCGTCTTCCCAAGCGACAAGGAAAACCTCGATAATCTCAACTATCTTGCCGGAAAGACCGTTTCCGAAGTCAATGAAGTCGCCTTCAAGGCAACCCTTAAGGCCCACACCGAAGGTCATACTTCTGCAGTCGTCTTAGATATTCCTAAAAGGGATGCCTATAACATGGGCAACATGGCCTACTTCTTCTTCCGTGCCTGCGCCTTCTCCGCCTATCTCCTTAACGTCAACCCCTTCAACCAGCCTGGCGTGGAAATCTACAAGAAGAATAGGTTCAAGCTTTTAGGCAAGCCTGGATATACGGACAAGTAGAGTCTTTTTCTTCTAAGCCGAAGCATTTTTGAAGGCGGATTTGCTCCGCCTTCAAAAATTCTCTTGAATATATTTTTCCTCTTTGATAGAATATCAAAGCGCTGAAATTCGGCGGATGCTTAGCTCAGCTGGTTAGAGCATCGCCTTTACACGGCGGAGGTCAGGAGTCCGAATCTCTTAGCATCCACCATCTTCTTCAGCACGATGTCCATTGTGGGCGGTTAGCGAAGCGGTCAAACGCGGCAGACTGTAAATCTGTTCCTTCGGGTTCGGTGGTCCGAATCCACCACTGCCCACCACTTAGGTTGATCCATCTCCTACCGGAGGTGATTCAATAGATTGAAGAGACCGCTTGGGGCATAGCCAAGTGGTAAGGCAGCAGACTTTGACTCTGCTATGCTCTGGTTCGAATCCAGATGCCCCAGCCATTCTGTCTTCCTTTCTTCGATCTGTCCGTATCCGACGCATTGATGACTCGTTAGCTCAGTCGGTAGAGCACTTGACTTTTAATCAAGGGGCCATGGATTCGAGTTCCATACGAGTCACCATTTTGCCCGGGTGGCGAAATCGGTAGACGCACAGGATTTAAAATCCTGCGGACCAATCCTCCATGCCGGTTCGATTCCGGCCCCGGGCACCACTTAAATTGAATCAATCAGCATGAAAATGCTGATTTTTTTCTTTTCCATGACTTTTCTCCAGCATTCCTATACAATAAAGAAAAGGAGTAGACGAAATGGAAGAGTTTTATCTGCCGATGCGTGACGGCTTCAAGGTATCCGTCCTTTATGCACCTGTCGAACACCCAAAGGCCTTGGTTCAGATTGTCCATGGCGCATGGGAACACAAGGAACGCTATAGGCGGTTTATCCGCCTATTGAACAATAGCGGATATTCACTCATCCTTCATGACCAGCGGGGCCATGGGAAGTCTTTTGCTGAGAGCCACCCTAAGGAAAACAGGAAGGAAATCAATCAAAGGATCGAAGATATCTTCCAGATCAGTTCCTATAGGAAGGAAAAGAATCCTAACAGGAAACTCTTCCTTCTTGGCCATTCCATGGGTTCAAGGGAAGCAAGACTCTACCTTAGAAATCATGACGAAAGGATTGATGGACTGATTCTTACCGGTGCTCCAAGTCCACGGAAGGCCGGCGTGTTTGGCGTCTTCCTTGCCAAGATGCTTTATCCTTTTACAGGCGGAAAGCACGGGCATAATCAGCTTTTGAAAAAGATGGCCGGATTAGATAAGCCTCTTGATCAATGGCTGAGCTATTCCAAGGCCAATATAGAGGACGTGGAAAAGGATAAGGAACAGCTAACCACTTTTGACAACGAGGGCTATACCGTCAGGTTCAAAAGGGCCGGGGAACTAGCCAAGCCGAAGAAATTCAATTGCCGGAATCCTTCTCTTCCCATCCTCTTTGCCTGCGGGGAAGATGACCCAGTCACGGGATACGAAAAGGGGAGGAAGAAGTCTGAGAAAAGGCTACGACAGGCAGGATATAAGGACATCGAAAGGAAAGTCTACCCCAAAAGGCGCCATGAAGTCCTTAATGAGGAAAACCACTCCCTCGTTGACCAGGCTATCCTTGGCTTCCTTTCCGCCCACTGCTAATTGCAAATCCCTGAAATCCCCTTTCTTCCGTGATATAATCCTAACTTGTTTAGGAGAATCATCATGATGGACGAAGAAAACAAGAAAACAGATAAGGCGGTCACGACAGTTGTCGATGCAGCCGTAGACAAAGCACGGATCGAGGCAAACATCGAGGAAGTACTTGAACGGCTCCGCCCCTTCCTTCAGCGGGAAGGCGGAAATATCGAGATCGACCACTTCGACGATAATGACGGGACACTCTATGTCAGAAGGACAGGCGCCTGCAACGGATGCTATCTTGCCACGAACGATGTTTCCGATTCCTTCTCCGTCGTCATCACAGAAGAGGTTCCGGAAGTCAAACGGGTCGAACTAGTCCAGCCTCAGCAGGATTCCTTCGAAGATCTGCTTAAGCGTCTGAAGGAAGAAGAGCAGGCCCAGCAGGAGCTAGATGAGTACAACCGGACGCATCCAAAGACGGAAAGCAAATAAAAGGGAGGCCGCAAAGCCTCCTTTTTTGATTTCCGGCCTAGGAAAGGCTAATCCTCTTTACTTTCCTTTTCCGCTTTTAAAGTCAAAGTCCGGAAATGCTTTTCGGCTTCCTTGAGCAGGTCTTCCTGTTTCAGGTAGTCAAAAAGAGGAGAAAGAGTGTCTTTCCTTTCTTTGTCATTGAGTTTAAAGAGGCTCTCCAGACCGTCCCTGTCCTTAGCAATCAGGCCGTCATTCTTCCTAAGAAGGTGGATTTTCCTTATAGGAGCCAAAGAGCAGAGAAGGAAAAAGACCGGTTTGACTTCCTCTCCGTCATTCTGTGTCCTCTTCCTCTCCAGGTAGTCGTTCTCCCTTTCCGGGAAGGCCTTCATCAAGGCCGAATTGATATCTCCGTCTGTCATTTGCAAGAATTGTACCATAGAAAACAAGAGAGAAAAAGCACCTCCCTCCTTTTGCTTTTTCCGCTCTTTTCCCTTATCTGTGGTAAACTCTTTATGGAGGAAATAATACTTATGAATACGGAAAAGAAGTTTATTGTCGAGACTAGTGCACATCACATTCATGTCACACAGGAAACCTTAGAAAAATTATTTGGCGAGGGAGCTCAGCTGACGGTCAAGAAATACCTTTCCCAGCCTGGACAGTTTGCATCCAACCAGCGTCTTGATATCATCTACCATGCCACCATCAAGGACAAAAAGACCGGAGAGATGGTCAAGAAGGACTTCACCATCAAAAACAGGTCCATTCTCGGACCTGTCCGTAAATTCAACCAGGTCGAAATCTCTCTGACCGAAGCCAGAGGCTTAAAGGCCATCGTTCCGATCCGTGAATCGGGAAGGATCTCAGGCTCCTGCCCGGTTACCTTAGTCAATCCGCTCAACGGAAATTCCGTCGATCTTCCGGAAGGCAGGATTGTCGCAAAGCGTCATATCCACAGGACTCCTAAGGATGCCGAAGAGTTCGGTGTCAAGAACGGCGACATCGTAGCCGTCAAGATCGTCTCTTCTAACGGACGCAGTGCCATCTTCGGCGATGTCGTCATCCGTGTCAGCGATAAGTTCTCTCTTGCCAGGCACATCGATACCGATGAATCCAACGCCATCGGCGGATTAGCCACCGGCGTCGAAGGAACGTTAGTCGATATCAAATTCTAGCCAGAAACCGATGCCGAACTTTCTCGCTCATTCGCTTGTCGCAAAAAGAGTTAGGGCAAAGGAAATTCAGGATGAGGCAAGTTTTCTCCTGCCAGAGACGGAGGATTTCTTTATCCTTGGCTCTTTTGGGCCGGATGCCCTCTTTTTCGGCGGTCTTCTCCCACAAAACGGACTCCATCTTGGCTACGCAAGGAAGAAGCTAGGAAACCGGATCCATAAAACAGATGGGAAGAAATACTTCAAATATTTAGTCGATGAAGTCTATTCAATCGACGATGTGAAGCATCGGAAGCAGAGGGAAGCCTTCATATTAGGCCAGCTATGTCATTATTTCCTTGATTCCACTGCCCATCCGTTTGTCAGGTACCAATCGGGGTTCGGAGAAGACGGAAGAATCAGCGGGAAATACCATTTCGAGCATGGCTACTTTGAAACGAGAATCGATTCTGCCTTAGGCGCAAAGTACGGCATATCCTACTATCTTGAGCCTAACCACTTTCCGATTCCTGACCGGAAGGACGCCTTAGCTAGGCTTGATCAGCATTACGGAGAAGTCCTCAAGGCAATGTTCGGCCTGAAGAAATTCCCTAAGCATTACTATACCGGCTGCATCAAAAACTGGATTTCCCTCTATAAGTTGGCAAACAAAAAAGGAAAGTTTTTCTCTTTTCTTTACGGAAAAAGCCAGATTGGCGCACTCCGTGCACCGGAAAAAGCGGACTTAAGCATCCTCAACGAAGAAAAGAAGGACTGGAGAGACCCGGTCACCGGGGAACTTCATAACGATTCCTTTATCCAAAGGCACGCCAAGGCAACGGAACTGACCCATCAGTGCTATAAGGAACTGAAAAAAGGATTCAATTATGACACCATCGCCAAGTACCTTACCGGCCTAGACTATTATGGCAGACAGCCAGGTGCCGTCTGGAAATACTGGAAAGGAAAAAAAGCGGCAAAATAAGTGGCCGCTTTTTTTCTTTGTTTTTTGCTTCTATCCTTTTTTGTTTAGTGGTATAATTTTTGCACTTGAATGAATGCCCCTCAAATTCCTTCAAGATGAAAATCCAAAGGAGAAAAAGATGAAGAAAAGGAAGAATCTATTTACTTCTGAATCCGTTTCTGAGGGGCATCCGGATAAACTCTGCGACCGGATTGCCGACGCCATCCTCGACGCAAGACTTGCCTTAAATCCCACTTCCCGTACCGCAGTGGAGGTAATGGCCACACGAGAGCGCATCATTATTTCCGGTGAAGTTTCCTCGGACGTCAGTGTCGACTATGAAAAGATTGCCCGCACGGTTGTCAAGGAAATCGGATATACCGATGCCGACAGCGGAATCGGGCCGGACAGCAGGAAAGTGGAAGTCTATATTGATAAGCAGTCTCCGGACATTGCAAGGGGAGTCGACTCTTCCCTTGATCTCCATTCTATCGGTGCCGGAGACCAGGGAATCAGGTTCGGCTATGCAACAAACGAAACTGAAAACCTTATGCCTCTTCCCCTTGTCCTCGCCCACAAGCTCGTCCGTTATGCTACAAGCCTCCGGAAAAGCGGCGCGCTTGACTTCGCCCGTCCGGATAGGAAGAGCCAGGTGACCATTGACTACACGGACGAAAAGCCTAAGGTCAACGCGGTTGTCTTCTCCTGCCAGCATAAGCCTTCCACCGACAGGGACTATTTAAGAAAGAGGATTAAGGAAAAGGTCATTCTTCCCGTTATCGATTCTTTCCATGTTGACCGTACTGGCCTAGAAGAGTTCTATATCAATCCGACTGGCCGTTTTGAAATCGGCGGCCCTAAGGGCGATACCGGACTCACAGGACGGAAGATCATCGTCGACACCTATGGCGGATCCGCTCCCCATGGAGGAGGAAGCTTCTCCGGAAAGGATCCGACCAAGGTCGACCGTACGGCCGCCTATGCCGCCCGTTATGCGGCAAAGAACATCGTTGCCGCAAAGCTCTGCGACCGCTGCCTTATTGAACTTAGCTATGCCATCGGTGTCTCTAAGCCCGTTTCGATTGCCGTAGAGACCTATGGAAGCGAGCACGTGGCAAAAGAGAAGATCCTCTCTGCCTTGTGTGATGAATCGATTTTCGATTTCACCCCTGGCGGAATCATCTCAGCCTTCTCTCTTACCCATCCTTCCTTCCGTTATCAGGATCTTAGCGCCTACGGCCATTTCGGACGCCCTGATCTGAACCTTCCTTGGGAAAAATGTGATAAAGTCGAGCAACTGAAAAAAGCCTGTCTGTAATATCTCCTTCTGAATCATGGAAAACAAAAAAACTGGGGAACAGGAACAGACCCCCTTCCTTGATGCCTACTGTTCCTATCTTGCTTCTAATCCGGTACCGTTTGACGTTCCGGGCCATAAACTCGGGAATTTCGAGACCGATCTTGCCCGGAAGCTTTCGCCCTGTTTTGCCAAAGATGATGCTAACGCCCCTATCGGCCTTGATAACCTTTATCATTCCACCGGTGTGATCAAACAGGCTGAAGAGCTTGCTGCCAAAGCCTGTCATGCGGATCATTGTCTGTTTTCCGTGAATGGTACGACAGGTGCCATCCTTACAAGGATGCTTGCCTGCCTCTGTGCAAAAGACAAGATCATCAGGCCGCGGAACATCCATAAATCCATCGTGAACGGCCTTATTCTTTCCGGGGCCGTTCCTGTTTTCGTCAATCCTTATATCGACGAAGACCTTGGCATAGCCTGCGGAAGGAGAAAGGAAGACGTCATCAAGGCGAGGGACGAGAACAGAGACGCCAAAGCCGTTTTCGTCATCAATCCGACCTATTTTGGAGTAGTAAGCGATTTAAAGGACATCGTCAAGGAAGCCCATAGCCGGAATAGGATTGTCAGGTGCGACGAAGCCCATGGTTCAAACTTCTACTTTTCCTCTAAGCTTCCTAGCTCGGCCATGGCCTGCAATGCCGACATCACGGCAAGGAGCAGGCATAAGAACTCCGGCTCCCTGACCCAGACCTCCCTGCTCCTGACAAAAGGGAAGATGGTCGACTTCAGGGAAGTGAAGAGAGCCTTTGCCAGGCTTTCTTCCACCTCCCCCTACCATCCTTTCCTGTGTAGTCTGGATGCCGCAAGAAAGGAAAGGGCCCTCCACGGAGAGGAAATCATCGAAAACTGTCTTTCCCTTGCAAAATATGCCCGGAAGGAACTGAATCAAATTCCTGGAATCAAAGTCTTTGGCAAGGAATACGTCAAGGAAAAGAACAACACCGGCGTACACGATGTGGATCTGACTAAGCTTGTCATTGATGTCCGGGGATTAAACAGGTTCGGCTATGACGTCTTCAAGGAAATCCGGAAAGAATCCAATATCCAGCTTGAGCTTGGGGAAGTGTCGGTCGTCCTGGCTATTGTCGGTCCTGGCACCACAAAAGAACACGTGGATAGACTGATCGATGCCTTTAAACGTCTTTCCAAGGAGCATTACAGGGATGGAAAGAAGATATCCGTCCTTCGCTACCGATTCTCCTATCCGACAAGGGTAAGGGCACCAAGAGCAGCCTACGATGCACCCTGCAAGGTTGTTTCCCTCAAGGATGCCGTCGGTGAAATCTCGGAAGAGACCATCAGGGCCTATCCTCCGGGAATTCCGATAATCCTCCCTGGGGAAAGGGTAAACAAAGAGACCTTGAAGAGGATCAGCTTCTATAGGAAGGAGAAGGGACAGATCCTCAAGGACACCAAAGACAGCACCATCAAAGTAGTCGAAAGAAAATAAGGGGAAGGCCGGTGGAAGCCGGCCTTTTTCCTTCCCCTTTAAAAAGCCGGCTTCTTTCTCTATAATATAAGTACGAAAGGGGTTACAGTAATATGGAAATCCAATATATATCCAAAGATGTATCCGTTACTCCGGCAAGGAAGAAAAGTACCGAAGATAAGCTATCAAAATTCAATCGTTACTTCCGCAACAGGGAAAACATCCACACTTCGGTAACTCTGAAAGTGCTTTCAGAGAGACAGGTATCCGTAGAAGTGTCCAGGCAGGCGGGAAGTGTGTTTCTCCGTGCAAAAGCCATTGACTCCGACTATTACAATGCCATTGACCTAGTGGTCGAAAAGCTAGAAGGTCAGAGGCGGAAAAGGAAGACGCAGCTCGAAAAGGCAAAAAAGAAAAACAAATCCTTCAACGATTCCTTCAAGAGGGAGGATATCTCCAAGAGCGAACTAGACGAAAAGGACTTCGAAGTCGTCAAGCGGAAGTCTCTCTCCCTGGCCCCAAGGGATAGGGATGAGGCCTTAGCCCGCAGGGATGCGCTTGGCCATTCCTTCTTCATCTATCTTGATTCCGCGACAGGGCTTGTCAACGTCCTCTATGAGCGTGATGACCACTCTTACGGCAACATCGAAATAGACAGATAATCCGATTTTATCCAATTAGCCGATACGTTCCGTCCTTAAAGCCTGTATAATGATGATGTATGATAAAACTCATCGCGACAGACTTGGACGGAACGCTTTTTTATCCCAAAAATAGGGTTTATGCAAGGCCGAAGAAGAACCGGATCTTTCTAAGAAACTTCATCGACCGTGGCGGAAAACTCTGCAGGGTTTCCGGCCGGAACGTCAAAATCCTTCCCCGGATCAGGAAGGGACTGAAACGGGAGAGTGACTTCATCGGCTGCAACGGTGGATATATCAAGGACGGGAAAGGCTTCCACGACAGGAAGCCCCTCAATAAGAGGAAAAGGAAGGAATTCTATGAGAAATATCTTCCGGACAAGAACGTGATTGGCTGGGTTCTTTTCGATCAGTACGATTTTCTCTATATCACTAAGCCCCATAGGAGCACGGTTTCGGTCGTCCTTTATTATCTCTATAACTACCTCCGCCCGGCATTCCGGGAAATCAGGCTTGGGGAAGACGCCCTTTTCGAGAAAAAGAGGATGACTTCCGACTCCTACAAAAGGAGGCTCCTTTTCGGAGTAGGAAAGAAGGCCAAGAAGAAAGCAGCCTTATACAAAGAGAAAAGGCAGAAAGAATACGGTGACTTCTTTTCCTTCGCCGATTCCGGACCGACTGTGGAAGTCACCGCCCCCGGGGCAAACAAGGGGGATGTGCTGAGGAAATACTGTCAGGAACATGGTATCTCTCCCGACGAAGTCCTAGTCTGCGGAGACAGCGGAAACGATTTGACAAGGTTCGCCCGCTTCCCCCATTCCTTCGCCAGGTCCCATTCCGAAGATACGTTCAAGGCAAAGGCAAACCATGTCATCCATCATGTCTACGACCTTAAAAAATATCTCGACTATCCTTCCCTGAGGGAGAATGACAAAGTCGTGCATGATTAAGCGTTAAACCCTTTGGAAAACCTCCTCTTTTTGGCTATAATGGAAAAGTGTGCGTGATTTTATTCAATAGGAGCAGAAAACATGAATAACGAAGAACGGAACGTGAGGACAATCCTTACGATAGCAAGAATTCTCGAATCCTCTCTCTGGTACTGCCTCCCTGCAACCTCGGCCAATGGCTTCAGCCTTGAGGAACGTACCCAGCGGGGAAAGGCTTTGGTTTCCTTAACCCAGGAAGGAACTCCTTTTGCGGTCAACTGCGACCGCAACGGAGACGCAGGGAAGAAACTGAAGGAGGACAGGCAGTATTTCATCGAGGACGTCTACGGAAATCCTGGCCGTATCGTCACCGTCGACATCAATTCAAAGGTCCATGTCGAGGAATCCCTAATTCTCGAACTTTATTCCTCGATTGTCAGCCTCCGAAGCTTCCTTGAGAGGTTCCTTACTTCTGCCTTAAAGGCCTTAAAGGAACAAAATAAGCTGGATCAGGATTTCTACGACCTCATCAGGACGGACATCCGCTATTATCACGCCTTTTCCGGAAAGATTTCCTGTATTCTGATTGCCAATAAGTTCAGGGAACTAAATAAGAACGTCAAGACCTATGCCGAAAGTTATTCCAAGTCCCACAACGGAATCGATCCGAACAAGGATCCGGAATTCGATGTCCATAACGATCCATCCTTCCGCAGGCTCGAAAACGAATTCCATGAGCTGAATCAGGACAGGGTAAATGTCCTGAACACCTATGGAGACAAAGACCCTGACTTTGCCTTTGCGAGAAGCCAGGTCTATTCCGATGCGGAAATCTTCACCGGAAAGAAACAGACCAGTGACCTTCGTGTCTTCTTTGACAGGTTCACTTCCTATTTCGACACCATCATCAAGGAGACCCGCTCGAAGCTGAACATCAGGTTCATCAAGGCCGGTGAGGAGAGGGATAAGAAAGTAGAAAATAAACCTGCCCCAGCCCCGGCTGCTAAGGCTGCCCCTGCTGCAGAGCCTGCCGAAGAGAAGAAAGACTAAAAGGAGAAGAAAAACCATGGAAAACCAAATCATAAAGGAAGCTTCCAAGGACGAAGGAAAGAAAAGGTACAAGAGCGAAATCGCCTGGTATGCCATCTTCGGTCTAGTCTGGATTACCGGTCTTGTGTTTGCCATCTTCGGAAGGATTGCCTTCAATGTCGGCCATGCTTCCGATAACGTGTTCTATACCTGGCAGAAGAACTGGGCTAGCGCCTGGAAGAGGAGCGGAGTCATCGACTTCCGTATCTTCGGAACCTTGGTGATGCTCTTTGCTAGGATCGGCATCATCATCGTCGTCTATGCCTATACCGCAAAGGCAAAGAACGAGGAAGCCAAGAAGCGCCGTCTCGAGGAGCGGAAACGTATCCTTAGGGAAGCTGAGGAAAATAAGTAAAAAAGAAATCCTGCCCTGTGCGGCAGGATTTTTTCGAAAGAAAAAAGTCCGGCGGTATGCCGGACTTCCAAAGCCAACGCTACTCTGCTTTTGCAGACTCTGCCTTGGCGGCAGCGGCAGCCTTTTCGGCCTTATGCTGAGCCTTCTTTAAGGCTTCGCGCTTGGCTTCCTTGGCGACTTTCTTCTCGCGACGTGCTCTCCATTCATCGGCAAAGCCACGTGCTTCGAATCTTTTCTTTCCCATGATAATTCACCTCAGATAACGCAAACCATTATAGCAAAAAGAAGAGATATTTCAAGAGTTATTGTCGCCAGGAATAATATTCCTCATCCTTTTTCCTGTCGACCGTTTCCTCTTCCTGCTCCCCGTCCCTTTCAAAGAGGGAAGTCTCGTCTAAAGAAAGGAAAAGATAGGGGGAAAGACGCCTTTCCTTCTTTTCGTCATAGACGAAAACATTACCTTCTCCGTCAAGGAAGAAACCTGTCTTCTCCCCGGAAGAAAGAGAAAAAAGACGATACCCCGCCTTCCTAAGGGAAAGCGCTGTTTTTGCCTCGATTCTTCTCCTATCCATATCGTTTCTATTATAATGTTTCCATGAGCCGAAACAGAGAATATATTCCTTATATCCGGAAAATGATCGGACACAGAGAAGTCAGGGCGACCGGGGTCAGTGCCCTAGTGGTCAACGAAAAAGACGAAATCCTGCTGGAAAAGAGAAGAGACAACGGAAAGTATTCTCTTCCCGGTGGCTGCCTTGACAGGGATGAAACAATCAGGGAAGGGGTGCTGCGGGAAATAAAAGAAGAGACCGGTCTCTCCCTTAAAGGAGGAAACCTGTTTAGGATCATTTCCCCGAATAAGAACAAGGTCACCTATCCAAACGGAGACGTGACCGCCTACACCAACATCGTTTTTCTCTTCAAGGTCGATTCGAAAGAATGCTTATTGAACCGTCCCCATGACGAAGAATCCACAAGGATTGCCTTTCTTCCTTTTGACCGTCTTCCAGGAAAAGAGGAATTCCTTGTCGGAAGCTATGAGCCGATTATCAAATACAAAAAGAAAGACTTTACTATCGTAGTCGATTAAAGAAAGGAAAGAAGATCATGGATGACAAAAAAGAAAAGCTGAGTTTCAACCAGTACCAGAAGGAAGCCTATGAGCTTATCAGCGAGGAAGGGAAGAAGAACCTTGTCCTTAACGGAGTCTTGGGCCTCTCGGGAGAAAGCGGGGAATGTGCCGACATTGTTAAAAAGAATCTCTTCCAGGGGCATCCCTTCAACAAGGAACACAGGAGGGAAGAACTTGGAGACGTCCTTTGGTACATCGCCGAAACGGCAAGCGGGCTTTCTCTCTCCCTTGAGGAAGTAGCCCAGTATAACCTTGATAAACTCCATAAGCGATACCACGGAAGCCATTTCTCGGTCAACGACTCCCTTCACCGGGAAAAGGAAAAAGAAGACTAATTAACCTGAAACAGAAGCTATTTAGGTATGAAAAAGTATCTGTCTCTATTCGTATTATTTTTTCTAATCAGTAGCTGCTCAAATGTTCCATCCTCACCAAGCACATCCTATCCTTCTTCGACTGCCGAAGACTCCTCCTCGGTCCCGGAAAAGCCAAGCGAGGAGGAAGCATCCTCATCATCAGACTCGGAAACGGAAAGTACTTCCTCAGAGAAAGATCCCTACATCAATAGGAGTGAAGAGACCTTCTATGCTAACTACGTCCCCGCTACCTCCTATCAGGATGCCCTTTTCCGGAGCGAGCATTATTTCAGGAGTGGGGATTTAACCCCACTGCTTAGTTCCCCTCAGCACGCTTCCTATCAGCCAAGGCTTGGTGACACCTATATCCGTAACAGCGGATATTCCTATTCCGCAGACGGCAACAGTTATACCGTCTACGACGGAGAGGGGAAACCGGTCAAAACCATCTATAAAGGAGGGGCATATATCACAATCGAAGATGTGTGTGCCTATGTCATGGCCTTTGGAAACATACCTGCCAATTATGTGGCAAAGAAAAACGGGGTCAATGTCAAGACTTCCCCATGGGGAAAATACCTCCGCCTGAACTTCTCCCGCTTCTATAACACGGCTTCGGGAAGCTATGCCAAAGAGCCAAAGCTCCCGACAAAAAGTGGCACCGGACATGAGGGGGAATACCAATACAGGGAGAGGGATATCGGGGCGAAAGGGTATAATGATGGGCAGAAGATTACCCGGGATACCCTACGTCTTGTCTTCTCCTATAAATACGGAGACGACAAAGTCATCAAGGATTCATCTGACCGCTATGTTTTCTTCACAGGCGACCATTACCGTAGTTACGAAGAATACCTAAACTACTACGGCGGATTCGGGGAAAAGTTCGACTACATCAAAAAGTACGTTCCCGTTGTCAGCCAGCCGCTTACAAACTAAAAAGGGCCGCCCTGCCTAGGGCGGTCTTTTTTCTCTAGGCCTGTTTTTCTTCTTTCTTCAGTCCGACGCTAGAGGAATCGTCTCCTTTATACAGAACCTTAAGAAGAATAGGAGTAAGGAAGGAACTGACAAGGATGAGAACTAAGGTATAGACCATAATCTGATTATCGACAAGCCCGCCGGCAACGCCTTTATCGGCACAGACAATCAAGACCTCTGCTCTAGCCATCCTTCCGATTCCGACCCGAAGGGCATCCTTGAACTTAAACTTGCAGATAAGGGAACCTGTCCCTGCGCCGATGATTTTCCCAAGCAGTCCGCAGATGACCCAGACTATGCCAAAGGCAAGGAACTCTGAGGTGAACTTCTCCCCCTGGTACCTTGCCCTTGCGATATTGGCAAAGAAGACCGGGGCAAAGATGTTATCGGCAATCGTCTCGGTACGATGGTCGACATAGTGTTGAACGATGGTGGAGGAGAGGACAAGGCCGATCCTATATGCACCGGTAATATCGGCAATAGAGAAATATTCCGCAAGATAGGACCAGACGAAGCAGAAGCCTAAGGCTAGAATGGTGATTCGGATATGATGAGGGTATTTCTTTCCTAGATAGTTGAAGAATCGCTTCCTAATGTAGCCAAGGAAAACGGTAATGGCAAAGAAGAGAAGCATGAAGAAGACAATCAAGGAAATCGAAGCGGCAGTATTGGTGATGTCTGCTGCATTGATAATCCTTCCGGCAAAGGTTGAGCTGTCCCCTCCTCCTGTGCCGCTCGAAGCCAAGGAGAGAATCAGGGAGAGAAGAACAATGCCGATAATATCATCAAGGATGGCAGCGGAAACAAGTGCTGTTCCGACAGGGGTATCTAACTTTTTTAGTTCCTTCAGTGTAGCAACAGTAATCGAAACAGAAGTGGCAGAGAGAATGACGCCATAGTAAAGCTCGGAATAGATTTCCGGCTGTCCTTCAGGGGTCAAGATGCCACCGGTCACTTTATTCGTGACAAAAGCGGCAAGGAATCCAAAAAGAAGAGGGACGATGACACCAAGGACGGTGATGATGGAAGACTGGATACCCCTTGATTTCACTTTCTTTAGGTCCGTTTCAAGACCGGCAGAGAACCTGATTAGGACGACACCGACCTTGGCAAAGAAGTCAAGTCCGTTCCCGACATAGGATTTCGTCCCGTTAACGACAGTAATTTCAAAAGGATCATTAGGAATGAAGGTAAGAAGTCCGACGACTAGGCCGGCAATCAGATACCCGATGACCTGGGGAACATGAAGTTTCGACAGGACAAGGGAAAAAGTCTTTGCCAAAATCAGGATGAAGCCAAGGACAATCAGAATCTTGTAGGGCTGTTCGCTTTCGGCAAGGAACAGACTCGAATTCATTTGAAGCATAACAAAATATTCTCCTCAGGCTGTATTTTAATGGCTTTTCCCAAAAGTGATAGAGGAAACCCCTTTCTTTTTCCTTTGATTTTTTTCCTAGGCATAAACAAGACAAAAAGGTTTCTTCTTCGTATAATAATTACTGCCAGAAAAGGAGAGTACGGACATGGACAAAATCTGGGATTTAAGCCACATCTATAAAACGCAGGACGACTTCGAAAAAGACCTTTCCTATGCTCAGGAGGTGCTTCTTAAGGGGATTTCCTCCTTCCAAGGGAAACTGAAGGACGAGAAGGAAAGGAAAGCCTATTTCGACAGGGAAAGAAAAGCAAGCGAAGTTCTCAATCATCTAGGAAGGTATGCTTCCAGGCGTTCTGACTTAGATAAGAAGAACGTCAGAAACCTGACGGATTTGGCCAAGGTCGAAAACCTATTTAACGAATACGGATCCCAGGATTCCTATTCCACACCTGAAATCCTTGCGTTAGGCAAGGAACATAGGGACGGGTTTTTTGCCAAAAACCCCGAATACAAAGATTTTGACTTCCAGATTGAGAAAGTCTTCCGGGGAGGGAAATTCACTCTCCCGGTAAGAGAGGAAAAGCTTAGGAGTTATTTTGCTCCTCTTCAGGGAAGGGGAGCCACCCTCTATTCCCAGCTTTCCGTCGGAGACTATGTCCCGAAGAAAGTAAAACTTTCAAGCGGAGAGGAAGTCGAAGTGAATAGGTCCAACTGGACTTCCCTGGAAGGTTCCTTGGAAAAACAGGAAGACCGGAGAAAAGTCTTCCTCAGCCTCTATTCCTGGTATGACGAACATAAAAACACCTATGGGGAAATCTATAACAGTGTCATCCAGGCAGAAATCAGTGAAAGGAAAGCAAGAGGATATTCTTCTGTCCTTGAGGAACATCTCTATTCCAATAAAATCGATGAGTCCGTCTTCCAGAATCTGATAAAGGAAGCAAGCGAAAACGCCGCTCCGCTACATAAGTACTATGAAATCCGCCGGAAGTTCTTCCATCTCGACCATCATTATTCCTTTGACCGTTTTCTCTCTTTGGCTAAGAGCGAAAAGAAATACACCTATGAAGAAGCAAAATCCATTTTCTTTGATTCCATAAAAGATTACCCAACCGATTATAAGGAAAAGGCCAATGATGTCCTCAAGGAAGGATACGTGGATGTCTATCCAAGAAGCGGGAAACGGACAGGAGGATATTCTTCGGGAAGTGCGAATATCCACCCCTATATCCTGCTAAACTTCAACGGAGACCTCGAGGATGTCTTCACCCTTGCCCATGAAGCAGGGCATAGTGTCCATACCAGGTACTCAGAGGAAAGCCAGCCCCTTGTCAAGCAGGACTACACCATCTTCGTCGCCGAAATCGCATCCACCTTCAACGAACACAATCTGCTCGACTACTTCAGGAAGAGCAAATCCCTGTCGAAAAACGACAAGATTGCCTTATTGCAGAAGTCAATCGACCAGATTGTCTCCACCTTCTACCGTCAGACCCTTTTTGCCCAGTACGAATGGGAAATCAGCCAGAGGGCGGAAAAAGGAGAGCCAATCAACTATGAAGTCCTTTCCAAAGAAAGGGTCAAGCTCTACAAGACCTATTATGGAATCGATATTACCAAAGAAGAGCTTAAGCCCCTTGTCTGGGCTTATATCCCCCATCTTTTCTATACCCCTTTCTATGTCTATCAATATGCAACCAGCTTCACTGCCTCTAGGCTCATCTACGAAAACTTCCGTAACGGAGAGAAGGACGCTTTTGAAAACTACCTCAAAATGCTCAAATCCGGCGGAAGCAGGTATCCGATTGACGAAGTGAAAAGGGCAGGAGTAGACTTAACAAAGAAAGAGGCCTTCTCCGCAGTTACAAAGAGAAGGAAAGAGCTCGTTGACGAATTAGAAAAGCTCTTAAAGGAGTAATCTATACGATGGAAGACTATCTGATCCGGGAAATAGCTGCCAAAGAGCAGGTCCGTGCCTTTGCCGTCACAGACCGAGGACTAGTGGACTATGCAAGAACCATCCATCACAATTCCTCTTTGGCTACCGCAGCACTTGGCCGGCTTAGGTCCGCCGGACTAAGGATGGGTGCAAGGAGGAAATCCGATAGCGACAAACTTACCCTTCAGCTGATCGGGGACGGACCTTTAAAGCATGTCATCGTCACCTCCAATTACAAAGGCGAAGTGCGCGGCTATGTTTCCAATCCTAGTGCCGAACTACCTCTTAAGCAAAACGGACACCTCGATGTCGGAGGCGGAATCGGGAAGGGAAGCCTGACCGTCATCCGCGATCTTGGCAGGAAAGAGCCGTATTCCTCTACCATCGATTTATATTCCGGAGAAATCGCCGATGACCTGACCTATTATTTTGCCCAGTCGGAGCAGATTCCGACGGCGGTCGGACTTGGGGTTCTCCTTGAAAAGCAGCGGGTGACGGCCTCCGGCGGATTTATCGTGCAGCTTAGGCCGAACACCGACCCAAAGGTCATCGACAGGCTTGAGGAGAATTTAAAGAAGATTCCTTCCGTCACCGAGATTCTCAAAGCAGGGAAGAGTCCGGAAGAGAGGCTCGACATCGTCCTAGATGGATTCGACCATCAGGTCACCAGTAAAAAAGAAGTCTTCTGGCATTGCAATTGTTCCAAAGACAGAGGAAGGGAAGTCATCGGAACGCTTGGCATCCCTGCCCTCAGACAGAGGATTGAAGAAAACAAACCGGTGGAAGCCACCTGTGACTTCTGCGGAAAGACTTATAAGTACGATGTCGATGAACTGAAGAAGATTCTTGCCCGTCTTGAGGCCGGAAGCGGCGGACAGAAAAAATAGTTGACATCCCTTGCAATAACCACTACAATTACTAATGCGAAATTTCTCGCACCAAGAAAGAGAACACCACTTCTCGCCGGATTGAATCCTGTTTCGATCGGCAAAGAGCTTGACTGATGTGTCATTTAGCACAGAAATCATAGTCTTTTCGAAAGCGGGTACTCTGTCTCGGTACCCGCTTTTTCGCACTACTAACGGAGGTAATTCTTATACTTAACAGTAATAACCCGAACAATCGTTTCCGTCCGAAGAAGAATACGGATCTCGTCAATGAGCGTATCCACTTCAAAGAGGTTCTTCTTATCGGACCTCAGGGCGAAAACTACGGGATCGTGCCGATCCGTGTCGCCCAGGCAAAGTCCTATGATGCCCAGATGGATCTTCTCTGCATTTCTCCTATGGCCCATCCTCCGGTCTGCAAGATTGTCGACTACGGCAAATACAAGTTCGACCGGGAAAAGAAAGCCAAAGAGGCAAAGAAGAACCAGAAGAAGACCGTGATTAAGGAAATCCGCTTCACTGCGACGACCGATAAGCACGATCTTGAGACGAAGGCAAAAGCCGCCAACAAGTTCCTTGATGATGGAAGGAAAGTCAAAGTCGCCGTCTTCATCAAAGGCCGTAGGAGGCAAAGAAGGGACATCGTCAAGGAGACAAGGGCAAGCTTCCTTGAGCTCGTCAAAGACCATAGCACGAGGGAGAAGGCTCCCGATCTGTTAGGACGGGATTACTTCGTCAGGCTGAATCCGAAGAACGTCGTCAGGAAAAAACAAGGAGGGCAATCTAATGCCAAAGAGGAAGAGTAAACGTACTGCCGTCAAACGTTTCAAAGTTACGGGAACCGGCAAAATCAAGAAGTGGAACCAGAATACAAGCCACCTCTCGCACAGCAAGAGCCATAAGCTGATCCGTCACAACCGGAAGGCCCGTTACCTCACTTCGTTAAATACGAAGAAGAGGCGTCAGCTGATCAACAAGTAAAGAGAGGACTAATCTACAATGAGAGTTAAACGTGGAACTGTCCGGCATGATAGCCGGAAACGTATCTTAGACCGCGCAGAGGGATTCTACGGATCCCGTCATAAGCTTTTCAAGACTGCCAAGGAAGCGGTCAGGAAAGCCGATGCCAAGAGCTTCGTCGGCCGTAAGGAACGGAAACGTGACTATCGTAAGCTTTGGATCCGCCGTATCTCCGCAGCCTGCAAGCTGAACGGAATCTCTTATTCCCAGTTCAGGTACGGACTTAAGCTTGCTGATGTCCAGCTTAACCGTAAGAGGTTATCCGAATTAGCCGGAACCAACGCAGAGCAGTTCAAACAGTTCGTCGAACTTTCCAAGAAAGCCATCGAGAACGGCAAGAAAGCTGCTTAAGCAACTTAAATCAAAAGAGAAAAACCTGTCCGGTCTGACAGACAGGTTTTTTTCTTTCGCGGTTTTAGAATTCCTCATCGCTGGTGATATGCTCAGCGGTTGTGTTCTTAATGCATTCGACCCTCAGGCTCTTCCAGTCGAAACTATTCTCGATTTCCTTGACCTTGTCTAGATTCGGATGCGTTACCGGGTCTTTCAGGGTGAAAATCGTGCAGCAGTCCTCGTATGGACGGATGGAGATGTCGAACGTCCCGATTTTCTGTGCAATATCGATGATTTCGGTTTTATCATAGGTGGCAAGAGGTCGGATAAAGGGAAGCGTGGACACTTCCTCAATGACCTTCCTTGAATAGAGGGTCTGGCTGGCAACCTGGCCGATGCTTTCTCCGCCTGAGATGACTAGGTCATTGTGTTTATAGGCGATGGCTTCGCTGATCCGGAGCATCCTCCGTCTCCTGACGGTGACACAATAGCTAGGGCCGGCGACTTCGTAGATTTTCCGCTCTAGATTCGTGAAGGGGACGACGTAAAGCTTGATGTCAGGCTGATAGACATTAAGGACATGGAGAAGATCATGGATTTTCTCGATGACGGCCTGGGAGGTATAAGGCGGGGCGGCAAAATGGATGCACTCCAGTTTGACTCCACGCTTCCTCCTAAGATAGGCTGCAACCGGGGAATCGATGCCGCCGGAGAGAAGACACAAAGACTTTCCGGCAATTCCTAAAGGATAGCCGCCCCTGCCTTTATCCTTCTTTCCGTAGACATAGGCATCCTTCCTCCGGATGGAGACATGGATCATAAGCTCCGGATGATGGACATCGACGTGTCCGTTCTCGCTGTGGGTGAGAATATAGGCCCCGACTTCCCGGCTTATCTCATCGGAGGTCAAAGGAAAAGTCTTGTCGGCACGCTTCGTGTCGATTTTGAAAGAGGAGGGACTGACTTCCTTATACCTTTCTAAGGCCTGTTCCTTGATGGCGGCAAGGTCTTTGTCGACACGGATTGCCAAAGCAAAGGAACCAATGCCAGGAACCTTAGAAAGGTCTTCCTTGATGGATGCATAGTCCTCCCCGTTCAGATGGATATAAATATGATCCCTACGGATATCATAGGTCAGGTTTTTATATTTTTTCAGGGCAAAACGGATGTTCTTCCCGAGCAGGTTGATAAAATCCCTGATGTTCTTCCCTTTGGTCGTCAGTTCACCGAAAAAGACGACGATAAGATTGCTGTTTCCGTCCATGTTCACTCCTTAATCCTTGTATGGGCAAGGATATCCTTCAACACTTCCCTGAAGTAGCTTCCTTCCTCTAGGCTCTCTCTTCCCGAAAAGGAAAGACGGATATTGTTAGAGGCAACCAAGGAAGAATAGCCGGCGTTTTTCACCACGGAAGAGAAACCGGCTTCTCTTGCCGAGCAGGCTGACTTCGTCGATACATAGATGCCTCTATCCGAAAGAGCCTGGGCAATGACGGAGCCTTTATGTTTAGTCAAGGCGAAAGAAAGAATAAAGGGAGTCCCACTGTTAGGGGAAGTGATGACGATTTCCGGAATCTTGGATAATTCCTCTCTTAGGAATCCGTTCCTCTTTCTGGCGTTTTCTCTTCTCTCTTTTTGGGAAGTGAGGGTAAGACGGATTGCAGTGGCAAGAGAGCAGTCAAGAGGAAGCGGACTTGTCCCTGCCCGAAGGCCCTCTTCCTGGCTTCCGCCTAGAATCTGTCCGTCGAGCCTGACTTTTTCCTTCTTGACCAGCAGACCAGATCCCTTCCTTCCACCGATTTTATGTCCAGAGAAAGTCATCAGGTCATAGTCCTTGCTGTCCACATCCTCCTTGCCGATTGCCTGCGTGGCGTCAACATGGAGGACAGCCTTGCTTCCTTTCAGAAGCTCATGGACTTCATGGATAGGGAAGACATCCCCGAGTTCATTATTGACAGCCATGACGGAGACTAAGGAAGTGTGTTCGTTCAGGGCGTTCTTTAGCTCTTCAAGGTTCAGTCTGCCTTCTTTGTCATAGTCAAGGTAGACGACATCAAAGCCTTCTTTCTCAAGCTTCATGAAGACATTCCTCACCGAGGGATGTTCGGCCTTTGTGGTAATGATCCGGTTCGCCCAGCCATGGTTATGATAGCTGACCCCCTTGATGGCAAGGTTATTTCCTTCGCTTGCGCCGGAGGTAAAGACGATTTCGTTCTCCTTCACTTTTAGGTAGCGGGCAATCTGCCGTCTGGCCTTCTCTAACAGGTCATGGGCCTTAAGCCCTAAGGCATGCCTTGAGCTGGCGTTAGCAAAATCATCCCTGGCGACCTTATCGAAGATTGAAAGAACCTCCGGATAAGGTTTCGTCGTAGCGGCATTATCGAAATAGATTTCTTTCATGGTGACTAACGGATAGCCGATGGATTCCGGTTGTCCGTCTTCCTCCTTTGGATGACCCGGGTGGCTTCGCTGAAGGCGCGCTCGAAGTCGCCTTCACGGAAGCTTTTCTCGGCCTGGTCAAGCAAGCTGTTGGCATCGGTGAAGTTCTGCCGATAAAGGTTTCCCGTGACAATGGCCGCTTCGGATAGTTCCCTTTCCTTATTCCGCTCTTCCACTTCTTTCAGCAGCGCAGAAGTCGAGCTTTGCAGTTCGTCATTTGTCTCGGCGAGTGCATTCAAATCAATCGGAACGACGGAAAGGATGTCGGTTCCTTTTTTCGCCAAGGCCTCCCTTTTCCTAAAGCGGGGAAGATAAAGGGCGAGAGAGGAAGCGACATTCCTTTCCCGCAGGGTCTTCTCTCCGACTTTCAGCCGATAGTAGGTGTCCCTGATTTCCTTAAAGGTGTCTCCGGTCTTCTGCCGGATGGACTTGATGTACTCATCATAGGCATTCCTGGTCTTTTCGGCTTTCTGCCTTCCCCTACGCCTTTCGTTCCTAATCCGGACAATGACGATATAGGACTCTTTCCTTCCGGTCCCGGTATAGGAATCAAGCTTTGTCTTCAATAGATTGATGTTCTCGATAACTCCCTTTAGACCGTTCCTGTCGCGGATATATTTTTCGTCGATGCAATAGTACTTCTTATATTCATCGAGCCTGTCCATAGAGCGGCTAAACCGTTTCTCAAGCTGATAGGAAGAAGAAGAGAGGATATCCTGTCCGCTAAGGAACTCCTGCTTTGCCTTCTCTTCATTGCAGAACTGGGCTTCCAGATTATTGATTTCCTTGGAGATAACCTGAATCCGACTATCAATTCCCTCGACATCAAGGTTCTTCAGACGGGCACAGAGAGTAGCGACCTCAATACGCCTCTCTCTGACCTTGTCCGGGACTTCCCTGTACTCGATGACAAAGCCATCCTTGATCCTGTTCTCATTCTTTTCTAAGAGGCTATCCCTCTTCTGAGGAAGGACAGAATAAAGAGAGGCGGTAAGAAGAGGAAGTTTATCCTCAATCTGAATAAGAGCAGTCAAGGCGCCGTTAATGTCTTCTAAGGAGGCCTGGGCATCCTTGAACTTTCCCTGGTTGGCTAACTCGTTGAATTTCTTGAAGTCGTTGTCCGCTTCGGCAAAGATTACCGAAAAGCTTTCACTGATCGGAGATAGGGCCTCTTTGTTTTCCTCATAGAATTCTCTGGCTTTACGGTTCTTCTCCTGGACAGAGACAGATCCGGAAAACGTATCGTTTTCATCCTGAAGAAGAGACGAAAGATCCAAGGAGAAACGGGAGACAGCACCATGAAAGTCTTCTACGCCTTTCTGGAAATCAGGAAGATTGCTGCGCAAAGACCGCCAGTCTTTATCGCTGATAAGGCCATCCATGGAATTAAGGGAGTCTTTTACATCTTTTCCGCGCTCATTAAGGATTTTGTCGTACTGTTCCTTCTTGGCAAGGTACTTCTGCTGATAATCAGGAGAAAACTTTCCTAATTTGCCAAGGCGGTCGACCGACTGTCTGCAACTTGTCGTCAGCTGGGTATAGTAGGTATCAAAAGTCTCCCGGAGCTGTTTGGGAATGCTTTTAAGCCGCTTGCGGGCAGTAAACCATAGGGCAAGGAAAAGAAGGCCTAAGGCAGCAAGGGCTCCGAAAACGATACCAACAACTACACCGGCATTTACTAGAAATAACGGCATAGAAACAGTTTCCTCTAAATCGTCGTATTACGCTTATTGTACGTCGCACGGATGCGTAGAGTCTTCTTGGACAAAGGCTGGCTCTTAATAAGCTTAGTCAGCCTACGGACGGCTAAGGCTCCGACCTTGAACCTATCAATGGAGAAAGAGGAAATCTCCGGACGGACGATATAGGAATACTTGCTCCCGATTTCAGCGAGGACCTGGACATCCTCAGGAATCTTCAGTCCGGCCTCGATGGCAGCATTATTGACCGCGGCAGCCAAAGAATCACGGGGGCAGACAATATAGCCCTTCTTGTGGGTTTTGAAGAACTCCTGCCTTCCGGAATAGACGATGCCGTAGGAATCGTTGAAATTCAGAAGGTTAATCTTCCGGCCGTTTGCCTGGGCATACTCAAGAAGACCGTCACGGATATCATCGAGCCTCTTTCCCTGATTGACGATATCAAGAAGATAGACATCATCTTCCTTAGTGGAATTCCTGTGGGCCTTGACGACATCCCTGACCGGATCTTTATATTCGATCCTGATGGACCCAAGTTCCGTTCCTTCCCTATCGTGTCCGATGACAATGAGCGGAATATGGTAGTTCTGAATCGAACGGATTTCATCCGTACCTAACTCATCGTCGTAGATGACAGCACCGTCGACATGGCTCTGGATTAGGCTGTCGATGACATTGCCGGCATCGATTTTCGTCCGCTTAGTGATGAAAATGGAAGTGAGATAGTGATAAATCTTGGCGACATCGATCCTTCCGTCCAACCTATTGGAAACATAGGAATATCCGGTAGAAGGAATCCTGATGCCGATGTTCGTCGAAGAAGAATTGGCTAAGCCCTGGGCAAGGGCGGAAGGCTTGTAGCCAAGACGCTGAATGGCGTCTTCGACTGCCTTTCTTGTCTTCTCCGTAACGTTTGTGTGGTTATTGATTACACGGCTGACCGTGGCAAGGGAGACACCGGCTACTTTGGCGACTTCGTAAATCGTCGGCCGTTCCTTGCGATTTGCTTTCACGACATTAATTTCGTCCATTGTATGAATCCTCCAGACTCTAATCTTCTTTATTATATAGGAAAAAAGAAAGCAATGGTTGAGTTTATGAAAATTTTTTCATAAACAGGAAAAGGATATCCTGAACCAAAAAAAGGAAAGGGTCGCCCCTTTCCTTAAACAAACTCTCTTAGGGATTACTTAGAAGGAGTCCAGCCGTAGTTTAAGGCTTCCGGAACGAAGGAATCCTTATGGCCGCAGACCGGGCAGACAGTCGGCTTTGCACCAACGGCAATATGGCCGCAGACTGTGCACTTCCAGACAACAAGGACGTTCTCTTTGATGACGACCTTATTGGATTTAAGCTGGGCAAGAAGCTCTTTATAGCGGGCTTCGTGACGGGCTTCGATGGCACCGACAAGGGCGAATTTGGCAGCGATTTCCGGGAAGCCTTCTTCCTTGGCTACCTTGGCGAATTCAGGATACCTTGTGGTCTGCTCATAATGTTCGCCGTTAGCGGCATCTTCAAGGTTGGCTTCCGTGGCCGGAATGTTTCCGCCGTGAAGGTACTTGAACCAGAGCTTAGCATGCTCGTTCTCGTTTAAAGAGGTCTCCCTGAAGAGGTCGGCAAAGGCCTGATGTCCCTCGTTCTTGGCAACGGAAGCATAATAGGCGTACTTTGTATGTGCCTGGCTTTCGCCGGCAAAGGCAGCCTGTAAGTTCTTTTCTGTCTGCGTACCTGCTAAACGTTTCAAATCTTTTTCTGTCATATCGAACACCTCCAATGTTCGGGCTTATTATAGCATAGGAAAAAGAGGCAAAAAGAAAAACGCTCAGGCGGCTAAGGGAGAAGGAAAGACTAAGGGCCGGGCAGCAAAAAATTCCAAAGCAGGATTATCCCATCTAGTATTCTGTTGAAGTAAGATATAGACTAATCATTCGTGATTTTAAGGGGTGTCTAAATATGAATAAAACAATCCATACAAAGAAGAAAAAGGAAACCGTTTCTCTTTGGACATACAGGAAGCCTTATAAGGCCAATCTGATTCCTGCCTGCGCCTGTATCAGGCTGGAAAACGCACTGGAGATTTCCCTTCCGTTTTTAAGGAACATCAGGCTTCTTAACGGCAGGAACCTAAATAAGGACGGAAGCTATTCCTATGACCGTGGGTTCGTCTTAAGGATTGCCGGAGTAAGGATCGGCTTTGCCCTTCTTGCCTTCGTCCTTGGCCTTGTAAGCGCCAAGGAAACCGCCAAGGCAGGAAGAGGGTTCGGCTATGAACTGAGAAAGGAAGAGTACAAGAAAATCCAGGCATTTTCCTTTTCCAACCTTGATCAGTTCCGGGTCAATTCCCTGATCACAAGAAGGACCAACGATGTCCAATTGATTTCCGATAGCTTCTGCCAGTCCCTTCGCCCTTTTCTGCGCGGACCCTTCCAGCTTCTTTTTGCCCTCGTCTTTGCTGTAAGGATTTCGACGAAGCTGACCATCGTCTATGCGATATCCATTCCTCTTCTGGCCCTTGCCTTAACTGTGGTCGTCCTCTGCTCCCGCCCCCACTTCTATGCCTTACAGAAGGCTAGGGACAGAGTCAACCGGACGACCGACGAATCCCTGCGGGCGAGGAAGCTCATCCGTGCCAACGCCAAGAAGGACTATGAGGAAGAGAAATTCAACCTAGTCAACACGCAGGTCAAGAGCGTATCAAGGAAATCCTTGGCCCTTGTCGGTTCCAATAGGGCCATCACCCAGTTGATGACCTATGCCTGCATCTGCGGAATCCTCCTCATCGGCGGAAACAACATCATTGAGAACTTCACCATCCCCGCAGATATCAAAAACGAGGTGACCAATATCACCTCCTTCCTTAGCTACACCACGCAAAGGAGGGCATCCTTAGAGAGGATTTCCTCCGTCTTCATGCTCTTCACCCGTTCCTCTGCGTCAGTGGAACGGGTGAAAGAAGTCTTTTCGGCAGAAAGTGAGATTAAAGATAATCCTACTTCTTCCCTGAAACTAGAAGATGGCTCAATATCCTTTGACCATGTCTTCTTCAAATACGATAAAAGCGCAAAGGAAGACGTCCTTAGCGATGTCAGTTTCTCCATCAACAGCGGGGAAACCATCGGTATCCTTGGAGAGACAGGAGCCTCTAAGTCGACTCTGATTTATCTGATTGAGCGTTTCTATGATATCAACAAGGGGGAAATCAGAATAGGCGGTCACCCGATTAAAGACTATTCCTTAGAAGAGATCCGGAAGGAGACCGCCATTGCCTTCCAGTCTCCGCTTCTTTTCACCGGAACGGTGAGAGAAAACCTTCTCTGGGGGAATCCAAAGGCAAGTGAAGAGGAAATCATCCAGGCCTGCAAGATTGCCTGCTGCTATGATTTCATCAGGGAAAGCCTTCCGAAAGGGCTAGACACCCAGATCGGCCAGTCAGGAAGCAACGTCTCGGGTGGGCAGAGACAGCGATTATGCATCGCAAGAGCCTTGCTCCGCCATCCTAAGATCCTGATTCTCGATGATTCCTTCTCTGCCCTAGACCGGATAACGGAAAGCCGGCTGAAGAAGAACCTAAAGGACTGCTATCCGGAAAGGACGAAGATTGTCATCTCCCAGAAGACGTCGACAATCGAGGACAGTGACCGCATCATCGTCCTTAAGGACGGCAGAATCAACAATATCGGCACATCTTCCTGGCTTTTGGAGCATGATCCGATTTATCAGGACATTTATTCGATTCAGAAGGAGGGACTTACAAAATGAAATTCACTAATCGTGCCCGTCCGAAGAACCTTAAGGGAACCTTCTTCCGTCTCAGGTCCTATTTCAAACCTTATTGGTTCCTTTTCCTTCTCGTTCTCCTTAGGACCGTGTTTACCGCGGTAGCCAACCTTGTCGGGACAAGGTATGCCGGAGATAGGACGAACTATATTCTTAATTCCCAGACTCTTGATAAGGCCACTCGCTGGCAGGAGTACAGGAACAGGGGAATCAAATTAATTGCCCTTTATTCAGCCGGTGTGCTCTGCGCCCTCATCCATAATGAAATCAGGGTCGTACTGACCCAGAAAATCCTCTTTAGACTCCGCAGCCAGTTAAGGGCGAAAAGGCAGTCTCTCCCTATCGGCTATTTCGATACCCATACCCACGGAGAGATTAGGTCCTTCTTCACCAACGACGTCGACTCCATCCTTAACTGTCTCAACGACTCCCTTGCCAACATCGTCATGTCCGCGACAAACAGGATAGGAACCATCGTCTCCTTATTCATTCTCAATGTCTATCTCTCCCTGATTGTCGTCTTCTTCATCTTTGTTAGGATGGTCTTCATGGTCATCAATGCAAAGATTTCACGGCGCTATTTCGATAAGACCCAGCAGGCATTAAGCCATGTCAATTCCGTTGCGGAAGAGGATATCTCCGGAACGAGAGTCATCAAGGCCTTCAACCACGAAAAGGAAAGCTTCGAAAAGTTCGAGAAGGCGAATGAGGAATGGAGAAGTGCAAGTTCACTTGCTTTCTACCACACGCAGAGGAATACTCCTTTCTTTGTCTCCCTCTCCTATCTTAACTTTGCCGTCTCTTCCGTCATGGGTGTTTTCGCCCTCTGCACGGGGACTAGGGGAAGCTTCAACTTCGGTCAGTTACAGTCTTATCTTGTCTTAGTCCGTAATGCCTGCCGTCCGTTCAACTACTTCACCAGGCATTTAAACAACATCCTTGCCGCCAGGGCAGGAGCTGAGCGCGTCTTTGGCTTCCTCGACGAGCAGGAGGAGAAAGAGACCGGAAAGATTACCTTAGAGAAAGTCTCCGATGATGAAGACTTTTCTAAGCGCTATGCCTGGAAGAAAGAGGATGGAAGTCTGATTCCAGTCGAAGGCAAGATTGAATTCAAGCATGTCTACTTCTCCTACGTCAAAGGAAAGCCCATCCTAAAGGACATCTCCTTTGAATGCCACAGAGGAAAGAAGACCGCCTTTGTCGGCGCCACCGGCGCCGGAAAGACAACCATCATCTCCTTACTTGCCAGATTCTATCCGATTGACTCCGGGGAAATCACCTATGACGGAATCAATATCAGGGACATCTCCCTAGAGTCCCTCCGCCGTGCCCTCTCCATGGTCACCCAGGATACCCATCTTTTCACCGATACGATCGAGAACAACATCCGGTATGTCCGGCGCCATTCAACTAAGGAAGAAGTCGTCAAGGCCGCCGAGAAGACGCAGGCCGATTCCTTTATCCGCCGTACTCCTAAGGGATACGAGACTAGGCTATATGATGACGGAGCCAATCTTTCCGAAGGGCAGCGTCAGCTTCTCGGCCTAACCCGTGCCACCTTAAACCAGCCTCCGGTTCTCATCCTCGATGAGGCGACAAGCAACATCGATACAAGAAGCGAGCTGTTGATCCAGAAGAGCCTTAACGAATTAAGGCGGTCTAGATCAACGATTAGGATTGCCCACCGTCTTAGCACCATCCGGGATGCCGATGAAATCATTGTCCTTGAACATGGCGTCATTCAGGAAAGAGGAACACAGGATGAGCTTCTCGCCCTTCACAAGAAGTACTATGACCTCTATACCGGAAAGGTGGAACTAAGCTAAACAGAATGGAACAGAAGATGTTTTTCCTCTGTTCCTTTTTTATATCCTGTAGACCTAAGTTTAGTAAAAATTAATAAATTGTTAATTTCTGATAGAAGCTATCGTAAATCGGCAAAACTGAAATAATAGGCTAAAAGCAACTCTTTTGCTATTATAGCTACTGACAATGTCACTACCACTCTTGGCTGCATCAAAAACAGCTTTTTTAAGACCATCGATGGTTTTACTATTGACAGCTCTTAAAGTTCATACTATAGGCTGATTTGTCTTCGCATAGTATCTAATTAGTTCAATCATTAGTTCAATGATTAGTTCAATCAGAAGTTCGTTTATAGTTCAATCAAAAGCTGATTATTGCGTAAGCTAGTTGACACTATAGGAAGCGTGGATGATTTGATTGAAAAAGCAAAAAAATAATAAAAAAGATAAACAATAGTGTTCCCGGCCATGGGAGACGGTTTAATTTCCGTACTACATTGCTGAAGTTCCGAGGTCGGTTGCAGGTTGATATAGTCCTTTCCCCTGTGGCCGGTCGCGGAACCTCCGGAAAGGCAAGAAAAGCCGGAGACTTTCCAGGCAGCTGCTGCAGGTGGCAATGTCTCTCGAAGGATAAATAGGCCCATAGGCTGCTCAGTCCGGTCAACCGGCGGTGCACCCAAATAATGCTGCGTTTTTGCGGTTCATCTCCAGATTCACCACAAGAGTATGCAGCTCTAACTGTCGGAGAAGACGTTCCTTAAAGAGAACGGACGCGGACTGTCCTTTAGCGAATACATGTTCCTGTTCTACGGAAAGATCTTCCTTTCCGGGAAAACGCAGAAGACGAGGTACGACCATTAGGAACACTATTGTTTATCCTCTTATTTCGTTTTATCTACAGAGATTACCGAACTGATATATCTCTGCTATAAACTATTATTCAGGATATAGGAGGGGGCCTGATGATTTTATATAGCGATAGTGTAGGGAATTTCATAAGCAACTGTGAAGGACCAAATCCTGTCATCGGCAAGTTGCTTTTGGATGGATTCAAGGCACACCATATCGGTGGAGGATCAATAAGCGAATACAATTCCTGGATCCACTCCCTTCCAAAAGTGGCAGAAGCATTGGAGGATGGTTCCATTCCAAAGGAAGCCGGCGTCGGTGTCGAATATAAGCTTGTCGACACAAAGCAGAGAGTCGACTTCCTCATTTTCGGAAGAGACGAAAAAGACAAAGAGAATGTCATCCTTATCGAGCTCAAGCAATGGAGCTCGGTGAGAAGATCCTTCTTGAAAGACTATGTCGTCACCGATGGAGGACATGGCGTGGACGATTACTGGCATCCTTCCTACCAGGCACTGAACTATGCCAACATCAGGAAGGATTTCAACGAGTATATCTATACTAACAACGTCGGAGTGAACGCCTGCTCGTATCTCCACAATATGCCGGAAGGATATGAAGTCCTTCTGAAAAATGAAAAGGACTATCCTTTAGTGCGTGAGGCACCTGCTTTCTTAAAGGACGATCAGAAGAAGCTCAGCGAATTCATCGCCAGATATATAAAGAAACCCTACAGTCGCAACACGCTCTATGAAATCGACAGTTCCCAGATCAGACCGAGCGAAGGCTTCTCCAAGATGGTCGCAGACGCCATCAACGGCGAGCCCTTCTTCTCCTATGATGCCGAGCAGTCCTATTCCGTTTCCAAAATCGTCAGCGAGGTTCAGGAGGCTTTGGAAAAAGGAGAGAGAAGAACCATCATCGTAAAAGGAGGGCCGGGGTCAGGCAAGTCCATCGTCGCCATCAACGCGCTTGGCCAGCTCATCCACCCAAAAGATGGACGGCCAAGACGCAACGCCTGCTATGTGACCGCAAACTTCACTCCGCGTACTTATTTCAGCGATATCCTGACCAAGGATTTCACGAAGAAGGCAATCAAGGAACTCTTCAAGACTCCTGCCGCCTTTGCAAAGTCGGCGGCCTATGATTTTGACTGCATTATCGTCGATGAAGCCCACCGAAGGCTGAAATGGAAGTTCGGATGGGGCGTGCAGAAAAGCGTTGATGTCATCGACAAGCTCTTCAATGCGTCAAGAGTCAACGTGTTTCTGATCGATGAGGATCAGGTTGTCACCGCTTCCGATGATTTGTCAATCAAGCAGATAAAGGAATATGCCGAAAAATACGGTTCGAAGGTCATCGAAGATAGCAGAATGATTCTCTCCTCCCAGTTCAGATGCGTGGGCGGAGAGCAGTACATCGCCTTCGTCAATCATTTCCTAGGTTATACGAATGATTTCGTATCCCTCAAAGGCATGAAATACAAAGTGGAAATCATGGGTTCCAGGAAAGACAGGATGGAGAAATGGAATAAGCTTTGGAATTCCAACCATCAGATGAGACTGATGGCCGGCTACACCCATGAATGGGTCAGCCAATACGATTCCGAGAAATACGATTTCGAATACGAGGACGGAACAAAACTACGCTGGAACATCAAGAAGGCGGATAGAGCGGCCATTTTGGATGACACGCAGAAGAGGAACGTATTCTGTATTCATACTATCCAAGGGCTGGAAGTCGAATATGCGGGGGTCATCATCGGAAAGGATCTTACTTACAACAAGAGAACAGGAAAAATCGAATTCCATAAGGAAAGGAACGCCCATAGCGATTCCGCAAGCGGAATCAGAACAGCCGATGATGCCTTAGCCGAGAGACTGATCCGAAACACCTATAAAGTCCTTCTTACACGCGGCGTAAAAGGAACATTCATTTATGCGGAGGATGATAATCTGCGCGAATATCTTAAACAGTTGGTCAAGAACTAATAGAGAAGTCTAGATTCCTCTCTATGGTTCATCGACAGAATGGGATGAAAATGGTATACTTTTGAAACAGAACAGGAGCGGACCTATGACCTATGCAGAAGCTGTCAAGAAGCTGAGAACCACTTTGATATTGTCGCAGACGGAACTAGCCGATCTTTTGGGTGTTTCCTTTCAGACCGTCAACCGCTGGGAAAGAGGCTCCCATAAGCCGACCATCAAAGCAAAGAGAAAGCTCGCTCCTTATTTCAAGAAACACAAGATCGAGGTGGACGAGTGATGCCTAAGGAAACGAAAAAGAAAACGAACAGGCAGATCAAGTCCAGAAAGCGTGTCGTAGACCATGGTGAGGTCTTCACCAATGAGCGTGAAGTCAAGGCGATGTGTGACCTCGTCAACGACGAAACCCAGAGAATTGATTCAAGATTTTTGGAGCCTGCGTGTGGTGACGGGAACTTCCTTGCCGAGATTCTCGATAGAAAACTGGCAGTCGTGAAGAAGAAATACCGCCGAAGCGTAATGGATTTCGAGAAGAATTCCCTTCTTGCCGTATCCAGCCTATATGGCGTAGACATCAGGATGGACAACGTGATTGCATGCCGGGAACGTCTTTTCAAAATCTGGGACAAACAATACAAATCAGTCTGCAAAAAGGAATGCGGCGAGGATAGGCGGGACTCCATCCGTTTCATTCTTTCTAAAAACATCGTCTGCGGGAATGCTCTGACGTTGCATGAAGTCGACGAAAAAGGAAATGACATAGACAAACCGATTGTCTTCAGCGAATGGGGATTCGTGACCGGACCTCAGCTATCCAGAAGCGAATACACGTTCGATGAGATTCTTAAGCAGAACGAAAATCCTGAGAGGGACCTAAATGGGCAAGAATCCCTCTTCGACAATAACAACAACGGAGAAGGAAAGTTTGTCCACCGGTGTGTAATGAACTACAAGAGGTTAAAAGATTATGAGTGATGATTTATTCAACAAGGTCTATAACCCGGATGTGCTAAGCTGTCTAGCCAACCTTTCAAGCGATGAAGTCTTCACCTCACCGGATGTCGTCAATCAGATGCTCGATATGCTTCCACAAGAACTATTCGAGAATCCGGATACCACATTCCTTGACCCAGCCTGCAAGACAGGGGTCTTCCTGCGGGAGATTGCCAAGAGACTTTTAAAGGGACTTGAGAACCAGTTTCCTGATCTTCAGGAGAGAGTGGACCATATCTTCCATAAGCAGCTTTTCGGAATTGCCATAACGGAACTCACGAGTCTTCTTTCCAGACGTAGTGTCTACTGCTCCAAAAATGCAAGCAGCGAATTCTCCATTACCCATTTCGAAAATACGGATGGAAATATCCGGTTTAAAAGAACAAATCACACCTGGGAAAAAGAGGTTTATGATTCATCAGGAAAAAGCCACGCTTCTTGTATTTATTGTGGCGCATCAAAAAACGAATATGACAGAGAATCCGATTTAGAAACGCATGCTTATGAGTTCATTCACGGAATGAACGTGGAGGAGGTATTTAAGATGAAGTTTGACGTCATAATAAGTAATCCGCCATATCAATTAAGTACAGGAGGAGGGCAAGCCCAGGCAACCCCTTTATATGACAAATTCGTTGAAGCAGCGTTTAAACTGCAACCAAATTATGTTGCCATGATTATTCCTGCTAGATGGTATGCTGGTGGCTTCCCATGCATAAAGACTTTCAGAGAATATATGACATCGTCCAATAATATAAAAGAAATTCATGATTTTCCGAAAGCTGAAGATTGTTTTTCAGGTGTAGAAATTAAAGGTGGCGTTTGCTACTTCTTATGGGATAAAAACTACAAAGGAAAATGTACTTTTTATAACCACTCTGGCAATAAAATATTATCAAAGGAATCAAGATATTTATTAGAATCTGGGTGCACCACAATTATAAGAGATAATGAAGCAATTGACATATTACACCAGGTCCGTACAAAAGGATTAAGCCCATTTTCTGAGCTTGTTGGTTCTCTATGGCCTTTCACTACCAAATCCACTTTCAATTCTTTATCTGAAAACAAAACTTCTAGTACAGACATCTTTGCATATGTAATGAAAAACAGAGGATGGATCAAACGTTCAGAAATTACTAGAGGAGCTGAATACATCGATAAATATAAAATTCTTTTGCCACGCTCAGTTGGTAGTGCAGATGTCAAAACAGATAAAGTAAAACCAATCATTGCTGAGCCTAATACTTGCTGCTCCGGAACATATTTAATTTGTGGGCCATTTAAAAGTTTAAAAGAAGCCAAAAACGTAAAAAGTTATATTGAAACAAAGTTTTTCCATTTTCTCTTATCTCTGAAAAAGGTCTCTCAAGACACTGTCCGAGGATGCTATGATTTTATTCCAAAAGTTCCATTTAGCCAAGAATGGAATGATTCTCTGTTGTATAGTTTTTTCGGCTTGACAGATGACGAGATTAATTACATAGAATCAACCGTTTGGCCCCATTCGGAGAACTAATCGATGGCAACGGATTTTTTTAAGCAAAGACCAGAGGTCAAACCGACCATATATGTCTACACTCTTCCAGATGTCCCATCTCATGATGGCTATCTGAAAATCGGATACACAGATCGTGAGGATTATGAAGACAGAATCAACGAGCAGTTACATACTAGCGGTCTGAAGCATAAGACAATCTTTGTCACTTCCGCCATGCGTTCCGACGGAACCTGCTTCATGGACCATGATATCCATGCCGTTTTAAAGAGAGAAGGAATCAAACAGCTCTACAACGGGGAAGACAAGAACGAATGGTTCAAATGCTCCTTGGACGATGTGAAGAAAGCCATATTGGAAGTCAGAGACGGTATCATCACATCACGCGGAAGAACAGAGACATTCAAGAGGAGACCTGAACAGGTCAGAGCAGTCCAATACACGGAAGAATACTTCAAGAAGGCCAAAGAGGAAGAGCCTAATAAGGCGCCGAAGTTCCTTTGGAACTGCAAGATGCGCTTTGGGAAGACTTTCGCCTCCTATGAGCTTGCCAAGAGAATGGGTCTGAAGAGAATCCTTATCCTCACTTTCAAACCTGCAGTCGAATCGGCCTGGAAAGAGGACCTGCTTACCCACATCGATTTCGATGGATGGCAGTTTGTCTCGGACAACGACGCCAAGGGCTCTAGTACCCGTCTGGATAAGGAATTTGCGGAGTGTGACAAGTCAAAGCCGATTGTCGTCTTCGGCTCCTTCCAGAACCTTCTCGGGACCAACGAGAACGGCGGAATAAAGGCGAAAAACGAATTCATCCATACAGAGAACTGGGACAGGGTCATCTTTGACGAATACCACTTTGGTGCCTGGCGTGAGAATGCAAAAAAGCTCTTCGAGAATCCAGACGAAGAGGCAGATGCCGACTTTGACGTCGAGAAATACCAGGATGAAGAGGCGGGCAATGCCTACAACGAAACATTCCTTCCTATCACTACGAATTATTATCTCTTCCTTTCCGGAACTCCTTTTAGAGCAATCAACAGCGGGGAGTTCATCGAAGATCAGATTTATAACTGGACATATTCCGATGAACAGAGAGCGAAGGCGAACTGGAAGGGATCGAACAATCCCTATCTCTCCTTGCCGAGAATGGTCTTGATGACCTATCAGATTCCAGACAGCATCAAACAGGTCGCCATGGATGGCGAATTCAACGAGTTCGACCTCAATGTCTTCTTCTCTGCGGAAGGAAGAGGGGCGAATGCTACTTTCAAGTACAAAAACGAAGTCCAGAAGTGGCTCGATCTGATTAGAGGCCAGTACCTGTCTGCCAGCATCGACGATCTTAAACTTGGGCAGGACAAGCGTCCTCCGATGCCCTTCTCGGATGTCCGTCTTTTAAATGTTCTCTCCCACACTCTTTGGTTCCTGCCGAATGTCGCTTCCTGCGAAGCAAGGTATAACCTTCTCAGGGAACGGCAGAACACGTTCTATCATGACTACACCATCAACCTCTGTGCAGGACCGAAAGCGGGGATTGGTCTTGATGCCGTAAAGCCAGTCATCGATTCTAGGGAGAAGGACGGAAAGTCTCCTTTGGAGACTAAGACGATTACTCTCTCCTGCGGAAAGCTGACCACTGGCGTCACTATCCGGCCTTGGACAGGCATCTTTAGGCTCCGGAACCTGAAATCACCGGAAACCTATTTCCAGTCTGCATTCCGTGTCCAGTCCCCCTGGACGATCAAGAATCCGGACGGAACGGAGACGATTCTTAAGCAGGAATGCTATGTCTTTGATTTTGCATTAGACCGGGCCCTGAGAGAGATTTCGGACTATTCCTGCCGTCTTAATCAGGACGGAAACAATCCTGAAAAGAAGGTTGCGGAATTCATCAGCTTCCTTCCGGTTCTCGCCTATGATGGCTCGACCAGGAAGCAGATTAATGCCCAGGATGTCCTTGATATCGCAATGGCCGGGACTTCTGCGACTTTGCTTGCCAGAAGATGGGAATCGGCTCTTTTGGTCAATGTGGACAATGACACATTAAACAAGCTTCTGACCAACAAAGAGGCTTTGGATGCCTTGATGAACATTGAAGGGTTCCGTTCTTTGAACTCTGATATTGAGACCATCATCAACAAATCTGAACACGTCAAGAACACAAAGAAGGACGGGGATGACAAGCTCACTCCGAAGCAGAAGAAAGAACTTACCGAAGAAGAGAAGGAATACAAGTCCAAGAGAAAGGAAATCCAGGAGAAGCTGATCAAGTTCGCGACCAGAATCCCTGTCTTCAGGTACCTCACCGACTACCGGGAAAGATGCCTTAAGGATGTCATCACCCAGCTTGAGCCTGACCTGTTTAAGAAGGTTACCGGACTGGATGTCAAAGACTTCGAGCTTCTCTGCTCTTTGGGTGTTTTCAATGCTTCCTTGATGAACGACGCCATCTTCAAATTCAAGAGATACGAGGATTCCTCTCTTTCTTATACTGGTCTGGAAAGGCATAAGGGCGAGGATGTCGGTGGCTGGGATACAGTAATCAGAAGAGAAGAATACGAGAAACTCTTCTATAACCAGCAGGAAACCAGGAAGAACTCGGAGGAACTTATTTCAACCGAAGCAGACAAGACAGGCCCCGCCGATAACAAAGCCAAAGAGACAATCAAGCCCATTCTAAAACAGGTCAACGACTATGCCAAAGCCATGAACATAGACTTCTCTAAGATTGTCGTCGGTGCCAAGGTCGTCAATCCTAAGTTTGGGGACGGCGAAATCATAAATATAGACAAGAAAGGCAAATATATAACTGTCCGTTTTGCCGCCGGAGAGAAGAAGTTCACCAATCCAAACGGATTTACAAGGGGCTTACTGAAGTTTAAAGACTAAATGTATCTCTAAAGAAGAAACTGAAGTGTTAATGCACCACTTGGATGTTATAATCAGTGAACCATCTTTGAAGTGAACGCTTTAAAAAATATTTTCAACTAGATTTCAATAACTCATCCTGTATCCATTTCTAAAGGGGAAGGCAGGACACTTCTAGATGTTCTATGGTTGACTCACCGAGGGTCCTAATAGACTTGTTGAATAGACAGAAGCGAAAGCAGTAGGTGGTAGCATGCTGCATCCTCATACATTTGTGCTCTGACCATACATGGCCGCAAAGTAATTCATTATCAAGTATCTTCATGCTTTCCTTGATGCAGATGCAATCCTGCATCAAGGAGAATGAAGAGTATACTCATCTTTCTCCGTACGACAGTTAAAAAAGACTATGACTGTTTTCGGAAGTTCCTGAGCTAAACATGGGAATGTTGATACTTTGAATCAGCAAGAAAAAAGAAGATAGTCTTATAGTCTGATATTTTTCTTCGTTTTTTTATTCTTCCATAAATTTTAGTTGCACGGATATAAATGAACATTTTCTACGAATTTTGTTCGATATTTTTGGCTTGCAAATTTAATTTCAAGACATTTCTTGACTTTTTGCGGGGGGGGGGTAAAACAGAGAAGTCAAACCAATAGGAGGTAAGTAATTATGGGTTTTCTTGACAAATTAAAACAGGCAGGGGCTGGTGCCCTTAAAGCTATGACAAGTGCAGGTTATGTAAGCAGTCACGATTTTCCGGTTGGTACAACAATTAATTTTGGAAGCGATGAAGGTGAATCGGCTATGATTTTCACCCTTCCTAGTAAAGAAGAAATTAAGATTACTCACGACATGGTTGATTCAGCTAGTGTTTTAGCCATGGGAGTTATTGATATTGAGCATAAAGATAATGTTACAACTAGTTTTTATGGTACAAAATATTTAATCAAACTTAAAGATGGACGCCAAGCAGTGTTAACCGTCGGACTCGGAAACACTCTCTATCGTATTGAAAACATCATTTTCTAATTTCCTTTTATCATCAAAACGAATAAAAGTTGAAATCTAAAGGAAATTCTCTTGATATTTTTTGAAAACAAATTGAAAAGGAGGCAAATAAACCATGCCAAACATTAAGGTGAGCAAAACAAGTTCCTACAGGAGTTTTGAAGACTATGTAACCAAGGTCGAAGGGTTAAGTGTAGGCACAGCCAAATCATATCTGTCATATTTGAACTCTTCCTTATCAGCCACACCGACCCCAAGCGGCATAAGACATTGGATTCCCGCATATAACTGCTATGCACGATATCTGCGTTATCTGTCTTCAAATACCACATCCTCTCCTTCGCCCGTGGGCGGTGCTAGGATTAGCGGATCTGCCATAAAAGCCGTGTTCGACCAGAAACAGCTGAAAAGAATATTTTCTTCTCGTTTAAGAACGCAAGATCGACTCTATTCCAATAATAATTATTGTTTGCCAATGAGAATAATCTTCAAAGCCTTTAAGGGTGACAAAAATTTTAAAAAGGCAATGGATGATTTGGTGAACAGAATTAAGTTTCTAATCGGCCCAAGTCCGAAAACTTATCGGACTCTGTCAGAAATTAAAAAGCTCTACATTATGGACAATGGTGATGTTTTTATCCTGACGGCACCCACATCCGAGTCCGAAATTTTAGAACAAGTATATACGGAGACTTTTGACAGCACACATTCCTCCACTGGGTTTTTCCCAAGGCTTGTGAAACATGTGAAACAAATTTCGTTGGACCATGATCAGCCTATAAGCACATTAGTTCCGGCAAGGATAAACGCTTATCCAGAGCTTCATAAGTTGAGTGATGAGGTTATCGACATCAGGAATAAGTATGGCTTCAAGATAAGAGATGCATTCCAGTATTACATAAAGAACAATTTGAGCAGACTGCTTTCGAACGCCAACCGACGAAATACGCTCCTTAAGGAACTTGAGGATATGTTTAATCAGACTTCACTGACGATTATGCAACTGAGTCAGAATTCAAAGAAGAATGCTTAGAAGTCGCAAAATTCATATCAACACACCCATAACCGAAAAACTCCTGTAATTTCACAGGGAACCAGGAAAGCAATAGTCAAAAAAGGATAGTCCCAGTCAAGTTTTGGTATTCATGTATTGCCGTTCAGGTTATGGCAAGCTAAAAGTTCCTCTCCTAAATGTTATAATTCTGAAAGGAGAATGAATATGGATAATAACAAAGGCAGGCTTGTAATTGCTGATAAGGATTATCTTCCTTTTCTCTTTGAGCACTTAGGCAAGGATAGGAACAAGCAAATTACAATCTGGTCGATTGATGATTTGTTTAATCATGTAGCCGATGAAATCTCTTCTAATGCAGTCCCCTATCTTAGGAAACAGGGCATCAGCTACCAGAAAGCAAACGACTATCTTGATCTACTTATCCACTCTGACTACCGGAAAAACGAAAAACTGAAAAAAAGGCATGATGAACTTCAGCAGCAAGGAAGGATAAGAGAGAAACCGTTTGGCAAGGCAAGGATATCCTCTTATCAGGTCAATCTCTTTGAAAGGCAGGAAGACCTTGTCGTCCATGGCTTTCTTAAGCGGCTTAACATCCCTTTCAAGGATTTAGATATCGAGTCCTTCCATCTTGAAAACCGGTATACCCTTCTTAATCATCCAAAGACCATTCTCTTCTCTGACAAGTTCCATCAGTTCAGGTATGTCTTTTCCGATATCCGGAAAAGAATCCTGGAAGATAAGACAGGGAAAAGGAAATCGGATATCCTTATCCATGTGAAAGGGGATGAGGACGTCTTTTATCTTTCCGGAATCGGAAATCTTTTCTCGATACCGGTCATTAAAGAAACAAGCTCCTCTTTCCTTGCCGAAGAGGGAGTGAAGGACAAACTTGATAGTATCTATAAAACGAAAGACTTTTCCTTCACTGAGGAAGAAAGGGTCAAACCTAACAGGAAGAGCCTGAATCAAAGGATTGAGAAATATTCCCTTAAAGAGGTAGAAGAGAAGCAGGGATTCTCTTTTGCCTTCTCCTGTCTACTAGAGATCATCTCTTCCTATAAAAGGAAAGGTTTTACTTCAAAAAGAGGGGTAAGGGCAAGCGATAAGTTCCTTTTCCGGCCTGGTCAGATTGTCTATGTGACCGACTTCCTCTTTGGACGTTTCTATCTTGAGAGTAAGGACAACAATGTCCTTACCGATGACGAACTGGTCAAGATTTCCTTCAATCCAAGCTATGTGACAACCAATCTTGACCGCCGGAAGAAAAAGAACTATCTCTCCTATAGGAACATCGTTCTTCTTTCCCGGGTCAAGCAGCATCTAAACGATAACCTTTTCTCTTCCCAGTTCTTCAACGAAAGGAAGGAAGAAGAGAAGAAGTATATGAAGGCACATAAGGATGTCCTCTTACCTCAGCTTTGTGAAACAGAAGACTACAACAAGGAAGGGGTCTATACCAGTGAAAGCAGGAAGGCTTATCTTGCAAGGCAGAGAGATAGTCAGTTCCGTTTTGGAAAGTACAGACTTAACACAAAAGAGGGAGAAAGTATCGTCTTTAACGGATATGATCACTCCTTTAAGGGACTAAAAGAGAATATCTTCCCACTCCCAGAGAAGTTCTCCGTCACCAATCTTGAATCCTATATTCTCTGTCCGTTCAAGTATTATAGGGAGGCTAGGATTCCCGATCAGATTCAGGACTACTTCAGCCGTTTCCGCGGAACGAGGATCCACAGTGTATTTGAGACCATCAACCATAAGGACTATTCCTTCGATGAGGCTTTTGAACGGGGAAAGAAGTCCCTTAGGGAAGACAGGGAGAAACGCGGACAGAAATTCGATAAGCAGAGGGAGAGGACGAGGGAGAACATCAAAGAGTGGCTTAAGCCGATAGCCGGCGAAGTCCGTAAGAGGGTAAAAGAAAATATTTCCTTAAGGGTCAACGACAACGATGCCGAAAGGAAGATTGAATTTACCTTAAGCGATCATGGCAAGACCTATCCCTTTTCCGGTTATATCGATAAGAGGATCTTCAGTGAAAGGGAAGGACGTCATTTCTATACGATTGTCGATTATAAGACAGGGGCAGAATCCTTTATTCCGAAGGAAACCTATTTCGGACGGTCTATCCAGCTTCCTCTTTATGCCTATGCCATCGAGCAGAAGAAGGAAGAGGCCGTAGCAAAAAAGCAGGACTCTATTCCCTATAGGCCGAATCTTAAGGCGACCTTCGGCGGATTTGCGATTGAGCATATCTACGATAAGTCCCCGAAAGGCAGGTTCGCCCTTTCGAAGAAAAAAGAAAAGACAAGGACAGAGGCAGATCTTAGTACAAAGGTCAAGCTAGAGGGACTAGTCCTTGAGGATGAGGACTATCTTAAATCCAGGACAAAGTTCTTCGACACGGAAGGAACAAGGACTGATGCCATTCAGTACAAGAATAAGAAAGGGGACATCCGCTTTAACCAGAGCCTGATGTTTGCCCCTGTCGCCACTTTCGCTAAGGATGAGAAAGAGGCTGATCCGACCTTAAGGAAAGACAGAACGAACAGGAAGATAAGTAGGAAGCAGGTAAGGCAGGATTCGGTAAACTCTGCCCTATCAATCATCCATCACCTTGAGAAAGGGGAATTCCCTATCCAGCCGACCTCTAGTCCTCTCACTTCCTTCACTACGGACAATCTCATTTGCCGTCTCTGCAATTACAAGGATGTCTGTTTCCACAAAATCAACGATGCCCTAGACTATAAGAAGAAAATAGACAATGTCGAAACCGAGCGGAAAAAGAGGAAGAAGAAAAAAGAAAATAAGGAAGGAAAAGGAGAAAAGAAGAATGGCTAGTTTCAATACCGAACAGGCAAAGGCTGTCTCTGCTCCATCCAATAAAAATATCCTAATCTCCGCCGGTGCGGGATCAGGAAAAACGAAGACTCTCACGGAGCGTGTCTTCTCCTTAATTGACAAAGGAGAAGTCAAGCCGAGTGAATTGCTTGTCAGGACGTTTACCAACAATGCCGCCCATGAAAGGAAGGAAAGAATCGTTGCCCGCTTTAAGAAAGCGGAAAATGATCCAAATCTGAATGAAAAAGAAAGAACACGCTACAAAAAACTAAGTGACGAGAGGCTCTCCTGCCATGTTCAGACCTTCGATTCCTTCTCCCAGTACCTTGTCTCCACCTATTCCTCAAGGCTTGGCATCTCTCCGAAGATCACTATTGCCGATGATGTCGTGAGGGAAACAAAAAAGCAGGTCATCTTGGACGAGAGGCTAACGGAATACTATCAGGACAGGAGGAAAAAGGATTCCCTCTTCTTCCTCATCCATTCCCTGACTAGGCAGAACGACTCAGCCCTAAGAGCCATTCTTCTCGATTTAGACGATCAAAGGGCATCCCTTACCGAAGAGGAGAAAAAAAGATTCTTTTCGGACTATGAAGATAGTTTTCTCTCCGACAAAGTCCTCAACGGCTTTAAAAAGGAGTACATCCGGAAGACGAAGAAGAAGATTGCCGATGAACTGAAGTTCGCTTTCCTTCTCTCCGATTTCTATAGTGGCTTTAACGAAGACAAGGGACTAGTCCCCGTCCGACTTGCCAATGCAAGGAGGAAGAATCCAGGCTATTTTACTCTTCCTTATGACCAGCTTCCGTTTAAAAATGAGAAAGAGCAGGAAAGGTATGAGGCCTACCTAAAGCTAAGGAAGAAGGAAGGGGATGACTTTCTTTCCGCTCTTTCAAGCTTTACCAAAGACCATGAAGACCTATTTGCCATCAAAAAGGAAGGAAGGGGATTTGAACGAAGGAAACAAATTCTAGGAGGCTCAGATCCTAGGCTGGTTCCCTATTATGGAGATGTCGATACAGACAGGAAAAACGCCAAGGAACAGTCTAAAGCAATCCATTTCCTCCTTTTTAGGCTCCAGGATCTTGAAAAACGGATCTCGGACTACAAAAAGACAAGCAACGTCTTCACCTTTGCCGACATCGGAAGACTCTCTCTTAGGCTAAGGACCGATAAAAAATACGAAAAGGCGGCAAAAGAAATCCGTAACCGTTTCACCTACATCAGGGTGGATGAATACCAGGATACCAACGATGCCCAGGAACTGTTCCTCTCTTCCCTTAGGCAGAAGAAGGATGACGGAACAAGATCGCACCTCTTTTGTGTCGGCGATGCCAAGCAGTCCATCTATGGGTTCCGTAATTCCAAGGTCGAGCTCTTCCGTAAACGTCAGAAGGACTATCTCGACCATCCGGAGAACGGAGAAGTCATTGCCAGGAACAAGAACTACCGTTCCCAGCCCCGCCTTCTCCATCAGATTAACGCCATCTTTGAAAAGTACAGGACTCTCGACCATGGCGGAATCGACTACAGGGATGAAAGTGAGCAGTTAAGCTATGATAATGGTGTCGACCTTTACAAGGACAAGGAGAGGAAGAATAAGTCCTTTGGAATTTCCCGGATTATTTCTATCCGGGAAGACTATGACGGGGCAAAGAACTCTAAAAACTGCAGAGAATGGGAAATCAATGCCATCGCTGACGATATCGAGAAGAAAAGGAAGGAAGGCTACCAGATCTATGACCGGGACAGGGCCTCTTTCCGCAAGGTAAGATACTCCGACTTTGGAATCCTCTGCCGAACGAAATCCAGTTTTTCCTCTTTCCAGGAAGTTTTCCAGAAAAGAAACATTCCGCTGAATTCCATCTCCGAGGATGCTCTTTCCAAGGTCGAACCGGTGATTGTCGTTCAGTCGCTTGTCTCTTTAATGGCCTATCTTAGGGGAAAGAACCCAACCTGCCAGGTCAAACATCTTTTTGCCTCTGTGGCAAGAAGTTATATCAGGAACTATTCCGATGATACGCTCTTCCCGATTCTTGCCTATGGCAAGAGCAACGATAAGCCGCAGGGGACTCTTGACTTAGTCCTAAAGGATCCTCTTTTTTCAAAGAGGAAACAGTTCATCCAGGATAACCAAGATAATCCTTTCTCCCTGATCTTCACCAATAGGCTCTCCTCCTTCTCCATCATCGATAAGCTCTATACGCTCGGCAATGTCTCCGTTTCCTTGGCAAAACTTGAATCCAGGCAGGCAAGGATTAAAAACCAGGAAGAGAGGGGAGAAGGAAGGGATGGCTTCCTCTCCTTAAGGCAGAACAGGAACAAGTACAAAGTCGAGCTTCTCGATAAGTCTTCCGTTAGGAACGAGGATGCCGTCAATTTAAGGACTATCCATGGTTCTAAGGGTCTTGAAAGGAATATCCTCTATAGGCCGATTTACCAAAACAAGAGGACAAAAGTAAATCAGAGGACAAAGCCGGACTATGACTTCTCCCTGAAATACGGAATTCTCCTTCCCGATTACCGGATTAATCCAAAGTACAATCGAGACGGGGATCTTCTCTCCTTCCCGGATAAGGATATCTATCCCTTCAACTATAAAAGGTATAAGAGGGAAGATTTAAAGAAAGAAGAGAGAGACGAACACGTCCGTCTCTTCTATGTCGCCTTAACCCGTGCCGAGAACAATCTCATCTTTGTCGGAGACGGGGAAAAGGATTCCACGGATAAGAAAAAGGAAAACGCCCAATATAGGAGGAATAGGCTCCCACACATCAAAGAAAGGAACCCTCTTCTGATCAACAAAGAGAGGAAGGATGCACTGGAAGAGCGGAAAAAAGACCTTGCCTCTCTCTCCTTCCCTATCAGCAATCTAAAAGGGGAAAATCAGGCATTATATGACCGCTTTAAAAACGAGGTTCTTCTTCCGTACTATAGCAGTCTCTATGAAGAACAAAGGGAGGGAATCAGGGAGGTCTTAGGTAACCAATACCGGAACAGATTCCTTGAATCGAACCCTACTCTTGACCAAATCAGTGCCCTGTTTGCCTTCCATTATCTGAAGAAAGACTTAACCACCTTCAATCAGCTGAACGATTATCTTGATTCTCTTACCCCTACAAGGGATGAGGATGAGGAGGAAAGCGATGAAGATCAGGGCAGCGATGAAGACGAGGATTCCGCATCCGCATCCTTTGAGGAACAAAGGAAAAAGAGGAACAAGGATGGCAGAGAAGCTTTCCTCCGTGACATTCTCGATGGACTAAAGGAAGGTGACTGCCTTAAGCTAGGAAGGAAGAACATCAAGAATAAAAAAGATAGACTGAAAAGAATCAATAAAGCCTTCCTTCTTTCCCTTGTCAACATCAGGACTGAAAACAATCCGTCAAATAGAATCGAATATGTGACAAGAAGCCACTATTATCTCGATGATGAGGAGATCCCCTATGCCATCTATGACTCAGTAAAAGACAACAAGTGTTCTGGGAAAGGGAAACAAGACGAATTCCTCTATCCTATCCCCGGCAAGGAAAGCGGAACCTTAAACGACGATGACCTCGGCTTTGAGGAAAAGAAGAGAATCCGTGCTTCCAAGAAACTGACCCAAGACGAAAGAAGGGAAAACCGTCTGCTTGACTTTGGAACAAGACTCCATGAAATCAGGCAGGGCATCAATCTGAAAAATCCGGACTTATCCTTCCTTAGCGACAAAAAGAGGAAGGATGCCATCAATAAAGTCTTCTCTACTCCGTTAAGGCAGAAGGCAAAAAAGGCTTCTTCCTATCGGCAGGAGCTAAGCTATGACCTAAGCGAAGAGGAAGAAAGGCAGGGCTCTATCGATCTTCTCTTCCTCTATGAAGGGACCTATTACATCGTTGACTATAAGACAAAGGAAATCGATGATCCCGCCTATGAAGACCAGCTCCATGTCTACCAGCATGTCGTCGAAAAGCTCTTTGGCACAAAAAAAGAGAACATCCGTCTTTTCCTACTCTCTCTTCTCAGGGCCAAGGAGAAAGAAATCCAAGTCGAATAAGTCCTGCTTCCTATAAGGAAGCACTATCAGAAAAAAAGCAAGTGCGTGCGATACCACTTGCTTTTTTCCGTTGTTATAATAAAGCGACGAAAGAACGGGACACTTTATGGAAAACAAAGAAAAAAACACATTACCGGAAGAAAACGGGACTGACCAGAAAGAACAGGCATCGGGCAGTCTTCTCCTTGATGATAGTTCTTCCTTAAGCAGTGAGCTTCACGAAGCCCTGATCCATGATGACAATGGGACGCTCCTCACTCTGTTCAAGAGCCATTCGGCGGTTCAGCTTGCCGATTCCCTTCTTCCCCTCGATGATGATCAGATAGTCCTTTTCTATTCCATCATCAATTTCGACTACGATAAACTAGGTGAGAGGTTCTCCTACCTGTCCGTCGAAGAAAGAAGGACACTTGTCTCTTCCCTGCCCAAGAAAACCGTGCAGGCCGTTCTGGCCAACGTCTCAAACGACGACCTTGCCGACTTCTTCGAAGATATCACGAAGACACTAAGAAGCAAAATTCTTTCCTATCTTCCGAGTAAACGGCGACAGGTCATCGAAGAACTCGCCCGCTTCTCCGACGATACCGTCGGTTCCATCAGGACGACGGAATATCTCTCCGTCCTCTCCGGAACGACAGTGAAAGACGTCAGGAACAAGATCAAAGCCATCGGAAACCAGCTTGAGACCGTCCGGACGATTTTCGTCGTTGACGAAAAGAACAAGCTGCTTGGCACCGAGCGCCTTGAATCGCTGAGGTTTGAAAAACCGGAGGAAAAAATCGACCAGGTCAGGTCGAAGGACTTCTCCTTCATCTCGCCTGTCGCGGATAAGGAAAGTGCCGTTCCGATTTGTAAAGAGTACGATCTTCCTGTCCTTCCTGTTGTCAGCAAAAACGGGGAAAGGCTTGGAATCGTCACCTTCGACGATGTGATGGACGTCCTTGAGGAAGAGGCATCCGAAGATATCCTTCATCAGGGCGCCGTCGCTCCAAGCAAGACTCCCTATAGGCAGAACAAGGTCTACAAGATTGCCTTCTCCTATGTCATCTGGCTTGTCATCCTTTTGATTATCAATACCTTCTCTAGCATCGTCCTAAACCGGTTCGAGCTAGCCTTGACGACCCTTCCTGTCCTCACCGCCTTCATTCCTGCCTTAAACGACTCGGTCGGCAATTCCTCAAGTCAGACCGCCTCCATGGTCATCCGTGCCATGGCCACAGGGGAGCTGAACAAGAAAGATTATTTTAAAGCCTCTAGGCGTGAACTCTATGTCGGAGCCATCACCGGACTTCTCTCGGCCGTCTTCAACTTCGGATGGGTCATCGCGGAGTTAAACATCCCTGGCCTTCTTGGCTCCGATGCCCAGAGCTTTACTACCAATCAGGCCTTCATGGCTGCCTTTGGAAACAATAAGCAGATGGTGTATCTCGTCATTGCGGCCATCACCTCGACTGCCCTCTTTGTCGGCATCACTTTCTCGAAGTTCTTTGCCTCAAGGCTTCCTCTTCTTGCCAAGGCCCTACATATCGATCCGGCCGTAAGGTCAGGGCCGCTTAGGACTTCCTTAAGGGATATCGTCACCCTGCTTCTATACTTTGGAATTGCCACGCTAATCATCAATTCCATTGATCCAGGCGAAATTCCTCTGGCCATAGCCACAATTCAGTCCGTCGTCCATTAAGGAGGGAAGAGAGATGAAAAAAGAAAAAAACGACCAGAAAAAGGTCGAGGAAATCAAGGCAGACGAAAGCATCAAGGGAAGAGTCAACCATCCTCTTTCCAGTGATGCCTTAAAAGCCATTATCCACAACAAGAACACCAACATCCTCAATATCAGGGTAGAGACCTATGACCCCATCAACGTCGCTAAGGCGGTCGAGACCCTCGATCCGGAAGAGAGGCTCTTCTTCTTTAAGAGCGTCAAAAGCGATTATTCCGCCGAAGTCTTCACCCACCTTAGCCAGGAATCGAAGGAGGAAGTCGTCTCCGCCTTTTCTTCCGCCGAACTCCACGACCTTGTCGAACCTAGGGCAAAGGATGACCTTGTCGACTTCGTGGATGATTTACCCTCCAATCTAATCACTAAGGTACTAAAGGCAACTTCTCCGGAAGACAGACAGCTTGTTTCCACCTATTTAAATTTCAAGGACGACTCAGCCGGCACAATAAGGACACCGGAATATCTTGAGCTGAAAGACACGGACAGTGTCGAACATGCCATCAAGAAGATACGGGAGAACGGAGAAGACAAGGAAACGATCTGGGAGCTTTTCGTCACCGATAACACCCGCCGGCTTGTCGGGACCGTCACTCTCGACAAACTGATCGAGGCAGATGGAAATGACACCAGGAAAGCTATCAGGAATACCGAAATCATCTCCGCCAACGTCAACACCGACCAGGAAGTGGTCATCAAGGCCTTCCGGAAGTATGATGTTTCCGTCATTCCGGTCGTCAACAATGACCAAAGAAGGCTAGGCATCATCACCTTCGATGATGCCATGGATGTCGCCAGCGACGAAATCACCGAGGATATCGCCCTTTCCGCCGCCGTCCTTCCTAGCGAAACTCCCTATAGGAAGCTGAACATCAGGAAGAGGGTGAAGAACTATGCGGTCTGGCTGATCGGACTTCTCGCCTTAGACACCTTCACTTCCATCGTCATGGCGAACCTACAGGCGCCTTTGGCCGTCTTTCCGCTCCTAATCACCTTGCTTCCGAGCATCATGGCCGCCAACGGAAACGCTACCGACCAGACCTCTGCCGTCACAATCCGAGAGAGGGCGCTAGGAAACATTACGGATAAGAATTTCGGTAAGGCTCTGTGGAAGGAGGCAAGAGCGGCAAGGGTAACCGGGGCCATCTTGGCCGTCGTCGCCTTTGGCTGGACAAGGCTTGAAATCTCCACTCCTCTTCTGACAAAGAGCCAGGAGTCGATCAATTACATCCAGAACCAATATGGCGGAAACGAGAGGCTTGTCTACGTTCTTCTCTCTCTTGCCTCTGCCGCAACCTACTTTTTCTCCATCATCATCGCCAAGGTCCTTGCCTGCTCTTTGCCTAGGGTGGCAAAGAAGCTTCATCTCGATCCGGCCGTAAGGTCTCAGCCTCTTCTTTCTACAATCAGGGATATCATGTCCATTGTCTGCTTCTTTGTCTTCACTGCACTGATCCTTAAGGGGATCTAGCTTCTTCCATGTGCCGCCGTTTCACTTTGACCACGCAAAGGAAAACCGCCTTCTCTGCCCTAAAAGGGTACGAGGGCGGTTTTTGTGAAGAGACAATCGTTCCGAAAAGGAGAGCGCTCTGCCTAAGAAAGGAAGAAGGATCCTATTCTATCTTCTATCCGAGTTTCGGCTATCCGCTCTTTGAAAAGGAAGTCGTCAATGCCCGGATAGAGACCATAGAGGAGAAGTCCCTGTTCCGCGACGACTATAGAAACAGACGCCTTCTTGTCCCTGTGAGCGGATTTTTTGAGTACGACAAAGAAAAGAAACTACATTATTTCACTGAGGAAAAGAATAAACTATTCTATCTAGCAGGTATCTACCACAATAACAACTTTGTCATTCTTACCGAAAAGCCTTCCCTTCTTGTCTATGCCTGCCATCCAAGAAGGCCAAGGTGCTTTGCAAAAAAGGACAAAGATCTTTTCCTGTCTCTCACAAAGAACAAAGAAGACTGGCTAGGCCGAGAGAAAGTCACCCTAGTCGACCATAATCAGGAGCAGCTTAGCCTATTGAAATAGGCTAAGCTGCCTTTTCAGTTCATATAGTCCGATGGCAATCGAAGTCGTCAGATTCAGACTATCGACTTCATCGCTCTGCTCGATCCGGACATTGTTTTCGTTGTAGATGCTTTCCGGAAGGCCGCTCGCCTCGTTTCCAAAGACAAGGGAACAGGGGTTAGCAAAAGAGACTTCCTTAAGCGGTCTGCTCTGTCGAAGGACAAAGGGATAATAAGGCCGTGGATAGGATTTCAAATAATCCTGGAACGAAGGAAAGGCCTCAATCCGGAGATGGAAAAGAGCACCCCTTGAGGCCCGGACGGCCTTCGGGGAGAAATAGTCTGCACAGGGGGTAATTAAGGCAAGGTCGTGGAAGCCGAAGGCGAGAAGGGTCCGCCTTGCGTTTCCTAGATTTCCCCTGTCCGATGGATTCACCCTGACAAGATGGCAGAGAGAAGGATCAAGCTTGCTTTGGAACTTGCCGAATACACCAAGAACGTGGGCATTTTCCTTGCTCTTCGTTATGGCGAAGGCCTTTGCGGAGACAACGATTTTCTTCTCCTCTACCCTGCCCTTCAGTTTCCTATAGCCGGGAGTGTCAAGGGCATCCGGGGAAACATAGACAAGACGCAATCGGTCATTCCTATTCTCTATCAGTTCAAAGGTGGGAAAGAAGCCTTCCGTATAGGAATAATCGAAGTCTTTCTGGTAATTTTTGATCATGGCTTTATTTTATCCGTTTCCTGAGAAAGAAAAAAGCCCGGTGATGCATCCGGGCTTTTCCTTGGTTTGTTTAGTTATCGGAAACGAACGGTAACAGAGCCATGAAACGGGCACGCTTGATGGCATCGGCCAGCCTGCGCTGGTACTTTGCCGAAGTGCCGGTGATCCGCTTAGGAGTGATCTTGCCGCTAGGCGAGATGTACTTCTTTAACAGATCGACATCTTTGTAATCGATGTACTTGATATGGTTCTTAGTGAAGTAGCAAACCTTTTTGCGAGGTTTCATTCTTTTGAACATATTTGTTTTTCCATCCTTTCATTTGAGCCGAAGCTAGAACGGAAGATCGTCGTCCGAAGAATCGATTCCTTCATGGGCAGCATTGCTGTTGGTGTCCGGAGCTTCATTAGAAGCACTCGGAGCGCCGGCTAAGTCCGTCTGAGAGGCACCTTCGGAGGCACCTTTCCGCTCAAGGAACTGAACCGACTCGGCAATCACTTCGATGACCGAACGTTTCTGCTTGTTCCGGTCTTCGTAGCTGCGCTGATTCAGTCTGCCGTCGACACCGACCAAGGAACCCTTGGAACAGTATTTGGCGACATTTTCAGCAGTCTTGCTCCAGCAGGTGCATGGGATGAAGCTTGTCGAACGCTCTCCCCCGGTCTTCGCAGGGTTATCCACTGCGATGGTGAACGAAGTCACCGACGCACCGCTGTTTGTCCGTTTCCTTTCCGGGTCACGGACCATTCTTCCGACTAAGACGACACGATTCATTCCAGCCATAGCTAATCTCCTTTACCTATTGCTATTAATGAGCAAGAGTGAAAAGGAAACGCATGACCTTTTCGTCAAGAAGCCTGACTTTGTTTGCCTGTTCGACGATCTTACCTTCAGCGGTGAAATCGACGACGACATAGTAGCCTTTGGTCTGCTTCTTGATTTCATAGGCCAGGTCTCTCCTTCCCCACTTATTGACGCCGGTGATCTGGGCACCATTGTCCGTGAGAAGCTTCTGAAGTTTTTCGTTTTCCTTCTCGAGTTCCTCATCGCTAAGAGTGGGCATAAGGATGTACATGAGTTCGTATTTCTTCATGTGTTTATACCTCCCTGTGGTCTTTCGGCCGACTCTACATCAGGAGCCGGCAAGAAAGTATATGGCCTTTGATGAGAAAGGCCACTTGTCATTTTATCCTTTAGGGCGATTAAAGTAAAGAAATATTTCCTCTCTTTTCCTCTACTCACCTTATATGGGACAGAAACGCACCGGATTTCCAATCTTCTTTCTTTTTCAGCCAAAAGGACAACCTTAGTTCAGCGTCAGCAACCGGCTTGCATGGCCTAATTTTGCCATCATATAGAAGACGCTCGCAGCATTGCTTCACGGTGCAAAGCCATCTAATGTTTTTTCTGCACTTAGCAAATACAATCACAATGCAGACAGAAGCAAAGGCCTTTCCTCCGTTTATGATGCACACCAGCAGGATTGCCTTATCGTCAAGCAATCTTTCGACCGTCAAGAGCGGCCATATGGAGTCAAAATTCTGGAAATGCTGTCCCTTACAATAAGGATTGTATCGACTTCCGAAATATACCGATAAGACCGACTGGAATCCCCTTTAGAGGTTTTAGGCATGGTCTTCGATGAATGCCTGCAGAAGAGTTAGGGCAGCACTTAACTTGGATCATTTCGAAGCAAGAGATTACTTTTTGGTAGTGTTGTTCTTATTGTACACACATTGTAATAACAATATATTGACATCATCATCATTTTTAAATATATAATAAATTAACTAGGAGGTATTCTCTATGGCAACAACATCTTTAAATATTCGAATTGGTAAGGAAACTAAAAAACAAGCAGAAGCAATTTTCAATGAACTCGGACTGAATAGGACAGCGGCTATCAATATATTTTTAAGAGCGTCAATACGCGAACATGGGATTCCCTTCGATTTAAGAGTGGAAAATCCCAATAGTGCGACCATTGCGGCAATCGAAGAAGGAAAAAAACTTGTTGCCGACCCTTCTGCTAAGCGATATTCCACCATGGACGAACTAAAGTCAGCCCTAAATTCGTGAAATATGACGTATTGTTTACTAGTCAGTTTAAAAAGGATTTGAAACTCGCAAAAAAAGCAGAATAAGAATCTCGATAAGCTGTTTGAAGTCATTAATATCCTTGCAAATGGTGGCACCTTGAATTCTAGATATAGTGACCACGATCTTAAGGGAAACTATAGAGGAGTGCGCGAGTGCCGCATCGAACCGGACTGGTTGCTAATTTATGAGATTCAAAACAACGTACTAGTTTTAATGCTCTATCGAATTGATACGCACTCGGAATTATTCAGAAAATAAATCCTACTATTAAAAACGCCTATCTTATTTCGTAGGCACCTTCCATTTCATCCGTTCTCGATCATTTCCTGCAGAAGACTTAGGGCAGCACTTAATCCGATCATCCTATCACCCAATTGTCCTATGCACGGGAAAGGGCAAGAAGGTTGTCGAAAAGAAGCCAGCCTTCTTTGAAACGGATTTTCAGCTGCACAAGGTCACAGAAAAGGAACGTCTTCCTTTCCGTAAGGACTTTTCCGTCTTCATAATAGGTGACCTTGACTCTGTCCTTCTTCCGAAGGCTTGTCAAAGTATTATTAATGTCTTCCCTTTCATCAAGGGAAATCTCAGGGCGGGGGACTTTCTCCCTCTCCTTATCCCTTTCATCCAGCCTTTCGTACTGTCCAATCAGAGACTTAAACGGCAGCCATTTCTTCCTACCTCTCATGCATGGTGTCCTCCTATCTGATTGCTTCTCGCCAGAAACGTACTTGACCTTGTCCTTGCCGAACAGGGCCTTGCTTTTCTCGGCCCGTACCGCTTCCGGATGGATAGTAAAGCCTTTTCCAGGCATCCGATCCGTTTCTTCTCCTGATAGTCCTCAAACAGAGAGAGCTGTTCTTCTTCCTTAGAGGCGACATTATCCGCCACAAGGGAAATCTGACGATAGAGATGGCAGCGGATATCCTGAGCTAGCCCCCTATACTGACGGGTGAATTCTTTTCCTATCGTTTCCGCCGAATCCGTCGGAGAGAGGAACCTCGCCTTCCTTCCGTATCCCGAGTGGTCCTTATATCCGAGGTAAAGGAAAAACGAGTTTGCCTTTACTCCCTCCTCGTACCTTCGGTCAGAAAGCTCGATGGACCTATCCCGGATCAAAGTCACCCTTTCCGTGTCCGAAAAGTCACGGAGAAGAACCTGCCCGACAGAAAGGGAATGATGGTTAGAGACATAGCTGTCCTTAAGTAGTGCATCATCATATCCGCGGCTATGATAATAGATTTCCTCGCCGATGACCCCAAGCTCTCTTTTCAGGAAGAGAGGATCGGACACGGCAATATCACCGACAGAATAGAATCCCCTCTGGTTCAGACGCTTTTCCCTTCTTGAGCCTATCCCCCACCTCTTCGACAAAGGCGCAATCGGCCAAAGATGCAAAGGGATATCATCATAGGTCCAGGATGCAAGACAGTCTTTTCTGTGTTTTGCCTCAATGTCCATGGCCGCCTTAGCCATAAAAAGATTCAGTCCGATTCCCGCCGTCACCGTCAGTCCCGTCGTGTCCTTAATCTCCCGGATGATCTTTCTTGCATAGGATTCCGGAGTGTCGTGGTGGATGGAAAGATAATCAGTGACATCGAGAAACGATTCATCAATGGAGTAGACGAGCCTGTCCTCCTTGCTGACGTATTCCCGGTAAATCCGGTTTATTCCGGCAGAGACCTTAAGATACCGGCTCCTTTTCGGCTTGGCGATGATTAGTCCCGGTATGTCTTTCGGGACGTCATAGAGCCGGCAGCGGCTCTTGACTCCGTATTTTGCCTTAATGAACGGGGAGGCAGCCAAAACAATGGTTCCGTCCCCTCTTTCCTCGTCGGCCACGACAAGAGGAGTAGAGAAGGGATCCCTGTTCCGGTCCAGACATTCTACGGAAGCGTAGAACGACTTCAAATCGATGGCTAGGATATTCCGGTCAATGCGTTTCATCGTTTCCCATTATAGGGGCCAAGGGAGAGACTCGGATGAAGAAGCAAACAACTTTACCAGCAGAAGTCTATCCATTAAGTCTGAGTTCTGTCGGAAACGAAAGGTTTCCTTTTTTTCTTCCGGTCTGCTGCACAATAGAAAAGAAAAAGAAGCAATCCCTTGACAGAGACAGTGGCGGGAAAGAAGCCGCCTCCGGAAGCAGGGAAAATAGATTGGACATTTTTCGTTCGTCTTAGTTACAAAGTAAATTTAAATATACTTCATATTATGGTTTAGATTATTTACCATATTGCCAACCTTTGCCTTTATTTATCAGATTTTTCTAGACTCCAGCCTATATACCTTTGAAAGAAAGAAACATTTTATCCTTTTTTTCTTGCCTTTTCTTTTCCGTAAGCGATTTCAAATTGAACTTTGTTTCCTTTCCTATTATATTGAGAATTGCAATTATACGTTTAGTTTTCGCTGAGAGGAGAGAACATGGGTTTGACAAGCGAACAGATAAAAGATAAATCAAGGAAAAGGGCGAGGGAAATCGTACAGGATTCCCATTATAAAAGCTCCGAAGTCCTTTATATTTATCTTCCGGACGGAGCAGAGAACGAAATCGACACCCAGTATCTCATCGTCAAGGCACTGCAAGACGGAAAAATCATTGCTTCCCCTATCTTCATCAGTTCCCAGGACAGGGTATTTGCCAGAATCGACGGAAACCCAGGCTTCCGCAGGGGAAGAAGAAACAGCCTTGAACCTCTCTATCAGACAAAGCTTGTCATCGATAAGCCAGGGCTGAGGATCGTCCCTAGGGAAAAGATTGCCGAAGAAGACAGAAACGGCATCCATTATTACGAAAACTATCTTTCCAACCGAAAGAACCTTTATACCATTGCCGTAGGATACCAAAACGACAGGAACAACATAGAGAAAGAAAAACACCTTCCGATCTTCCACCAACTAAGACTCTATTAAGAAAAACCGCCCCGGCCCTGCCGGAGCGTTTTTCTTTTCCTATGCAGCAGAAAAAGTCTCCCTGACCGCAGGAGACTTAGTTTTACTTTATCAAGGAGGAAGTATCCACCCCGTTTTTCTTTAGGACCTCAAGATACTGCGAATAAATGTACTCGGCAACGGAAGGGATATCGTATTTTTTCGTATCGACATAGACATCGACGATCTTCTTCCTTTCCTCATCGAGGCAGAAGGCCTTTTCATCATTGAGAAGACGGGCCTTGATTTTTTCCGGGTCATCTCCCCGGCTTTCCCTTCTCTCCCGTCTTGTTTTCTCGTCAAGAAGCCTATAGAAGAGGACGATTTTCGGATCATGGAAGGATTTATAGGTCTTTGCCCCTGCCCCTTCCACAGCCCTGCATTTATCGATGGAGACTTCCTTGCGGCTTGTTCCGTAGTAGTTTCCGTTATAGAAGGTAGTCTCGATGAATTCATCGTTCGCCTTCCTCTTCCTGAACTCTTCCACAGAAACGAAATGATAGTCAACGTTGTTGACTTCGCCCTTACGCCTCTGACGGGTCGTATGCGTGATGACTTTCTTGATCCCGTAGTGTTCCTGAAGATAAAGACACGTGGCAGTCTTGCCGCTGGCAGAAGGTCCGGTTAGAACAATCATCTGATGCCTCCTCGATTTGGTTAGATATTCTAATCTCTTTTTCTTTCAGTTGCAACGGAAAAAAGGAAGAAAAACGATGTTTTTCCTAAATTTTCCCGTCAACTACATCTTTAATCTGGAGTGGGGATGCAAGGAACGCCTTGGGCTGGATAGGATAGGAAAGAAGTTTTTCCTTGCTTTGGTATCCCCAGAGGACAGAATAGCGGTTTTCGATATGAAGATTAAAGGCAGTCTGAAGATCAGTGACGGAATCACCGAAATAGGCAGCCTTGGCAAAGTCAAGATGATAAGGCTTAGTCTGCTCGAGGAAAGCCTTGGGATCAGGTTTAACCACTCCTCCAAGAGGGATTCCGACCATCTTGGTGAACAAGTCTCCAAAGTAGGTTTTCCTGACATCCAGAGCAATATTCTGTGGCTTATTCGTATAAATAAAGAGAAGAATGCCACTGCTTTTGGCATATTCAAGGGATTCAATGATCCCCGGGAAAGGATGAGTCTTATCTTTATAGTGCTTAGCATAGATTCGGTAGTACTCATCGAAAACGGATTCGTACTGATCAAGGTGTCCTTCCCCCAACGCACGCTGAATCAGTTTGACTGATCCGTTTCCGATAAAGGTCATCCTCTCGTTCAGCGGATGGGTAGGAAGATGATGATGTTCCAAGGAAAGATTGACACTATCGGCAATGTCTTCCCTCGTTGCGACAATCGTGCCATCCCTATCGAAAATAAAGGACTGATATTTGCTGTTCATTTCACCTCACCTCAGGCATTACTATAGCACAGAAAGAAGCAAAAAAACGGGCTAGAAAAAGAGGGGGGATGCCAAGCGGGAAAAGTCACCTTGTTTTTAAGCAAAAAAAGTAAAGAATTTTTTAAAATTCCCTACTTTGTTTTTTGTTCAAAATCTTTTTATTCTGTTCATCGATTGTTTGTATTATTAAAAACTAGTAAACGACAATATTTTGTCTATATTTTCTAGACAATGAACTTTGATTTTAGTTTCTGCTTTTTTGATTTCGGTTTTTCGCTAAAAAATTTTTTAAAAAAATGATTGATTTTTCCTTTCGTTTTCTATATAACTTTCAGCGTAAAAAAAGGGGGGTCCTTTCCATGAATCGTTTCGATGAGACGTCACTGGACTCGAAACAGAGCCAGTACATCATTCAGCTTCAGAATCTGACGAAAATCTACGATGGCGTTACGGTTATTGACAAAAGGAATCTGAACATCCGAAAAGGTGAGTTCGTCACCATTTTGGGACCGTCAGGATGCGGAAAGTCCACCACTTTACGCAGGATTGCCGGTTTTGAGAATCCGGATTCCGGCGATATCCTTCTTAACGGAAAGGATATTACTCCGGTTCCGCCTTATAAGCGTCCGATCAACACCGTCTTCCAGCATTATGCTCTCTTCCCTAACCTAGATGTCTACGACAACGTCGCCTTCGGTCTTCGCAACAAGAAGATTCCTAGGGAATTAAAGGATAAGGAGGGAAATCCTGTCCTAAAGGTCGATAAGGCCCAGGTTAAATATCTTAAGAGCCAGATAAAGCGAAGGAAAAAGGATAAAATCAGGGCGGAAGAGGAAAAAGAGAAGCGAATCGATGCCTTCTCTTCGCAGCTTGAGGAAGTTCTCGCCAATCCCCGCCCCGCAAGGAAGTTCCGTCATCTCACAGACAAGGAAATCGATGATGCCGTCGTCCATGCCTTAAGCATCGTCGACCTTGATGAGCTAGAAGACCGTGATATTTCCACTCTCTCCGGTGGGCAACAGCAGCGTGTTGCCATCGCCCGCGCCATCATCAACGAGCCTGAGATTCTTCTGCTTGATGAGCCTCTCGGCGCCCTTGACTTAAAGAGGCGGAAGGACAGGCAGCTTGAATTAAAGGAAAGGCACAAGAAGCTTGGCATCACCTTTATCTATGTCACCCATGACCAGGAAGAGGCTCTGACCAGGTCCGATACCATCATCGTCAGGAATGACGGAGTCATTCAGCAGATTGGAACGCCGGAAGATATCTACAACGAGCCGAAGAACGCCTTCGTTGCCGACTTCATCGGATCTTCCAACATCTACTCTGGCACGAGGAGGGAAGGAAACAAAGTGCACTTCCTTGGTGCAAACTGGGAATGCGAAGACCAGTTCAAGCTCAATGAACGTGTAGACGTCGTTGTCCGTCCTGAGGATATCCACTATTCCTTAGAGCCGAAAGAGGGGTATGTGGAAGGAAAGATTACCCAAAAGGTCTTTAAAGGCATTCATTACCAGTACACCATCATGGTCGGACGCAATGAAGTCACTGCTCAGTCCATCAAGGACTTTGACAGGTCTAAGCCTATCTACATCCAGATCCGTCCGGACGGAATCCATCTCAGGAAGAAGAGTGATACGAGCAACGTCTATCGTGATGCCTATATCGGCAAGGACAATAAGGTCTATATCGACGAACATCCGTTCGACTGCGACCTCACCCAGTTAGTCGCCAAGTCCACAAGGGATGAGGAAGGCTACCTGGTCGGCCCGGACAAAAAGAAGTATGACTTCAACGATGCCGATGTCGTGGCTTCCATCGCACCGGAGAATTTCATTATTTCCGATGATACGTCGGAAGCCGAGGAAAGCGGGGAAGTCATCTCTTCCGTCTATGTCGGCGACCACTATGAACTGCTTGTCCGTAGCGAGGAAGAAGAAGACTTCTATGTTTTCACTCCCTACACCTTCAATGTCGGCGATGTCGTCGGCCTACGCGTCGATAAAAAGAATATTGCCTTAAAACTCAAAGGAAACCTGGAAGACTATGTTTTATAAAACATATCGGAAGGGACTTTGCATCCCTTTTGTCCTGTTTGAAATCCTCTTTGTCATCAGGCCTAGGCTCTTCATCGTCTACTATGCCTTCACCGATTCCCAGGGATATTTCACTTTTCAGGCCTTTGTCGACTTCTTCTCGAACAGGACGAAGCTGAACGTCCTCTTTGTCTCCCTCCTTATCGGACTTGTCACCACGATTGTCTGCAGGTTGATCGGATTCCCGATTGCCTGGATTCTTGCCGGAAGCAGCTTCAAGTCCTCTTCTGTCTTCGTCATGCTCTTCGTTATCCCTAGGTGGATTAACTTCGTTCTCCGCACCGGCGCACTCCGTGACTTACTCAATGTCGTCTATGGATGGTTCGGTAAGTCGACAGGAGAGCTTCCTTATCTCTCTGCAATCATCGGTCTAGTTGCCGACTATCTTCCTTTCACCATCATCCCGCTTCATTCCACTCTTCTTAAATTGGACCACTCTCAGATTGAGGCAGCCAAGGATCTTGGCTGTAATCCTTTCCACACCTTCACCCGCTCTATCCTCCCTCAGTCCAGGCCTGGCATCATCTCGGCCTGCAGGATGGTCTTTAGGCCGACGATTTCTTCCTACGTCATCACCGATGTCAGGTCTGAGCGTCAATTAAGGCTCTTTGGTAATTCCATTGAAACCAGCTTCTCCAATTCAGACTGGGAAGGCGGTTCCTTCATGGCCCTAATCAGGCTCGTCATCATCTTTGTCGCCAGGATTGTCACGAAGAAGTTTAATGACAGCAGTGAAAAGGAGGGCAGCGCATCATGGTAAAAAAGATTCTGAAGTCCTCTTTTGTCTATCTGATTCTTGCCCTAAGGTATCTTCCTATCATCTATTTAATCGCCTCTTCCTTCACCAATACGGAAATGGTCGGACAGTGGAACGGGTTCTCCTTCCAGCTTTACGTCAAACTCTTCAAGTCTGCCGAATCCCTGAGAGCCATCGGAAACACCCTTCTTCTTGCCCTTATTGCATCTGTCGTTTCCGTGGTTGTCGGAACTCTAGGCGCAATCGGTCTTTTCTACTCCAAAAAGCGGTGGCGCGGTCTTTGGGAAAAGGTCAACCAGATTCCGGTAGTCAATGCCGAAATTGTGATGGCCATTTCTCTCGCCGTCACCTTTGTCTTCATCGGACAACATCTAAGGGGTGGAAATGACATCAAAGGATTCTGGACACTTTTGATTGGCCATTGCTGCCTTGCCGTTCCTTTTGTCTATCTTAACGTCAAACCAAAGCTCATTCAGAGGGATCCCGCCCTTTATGAAGCTGCCCTTGATCTTGGCTATACTCCGACAAAAGCCCTTCACCGTGTCATCATTCCGGAAATCAGGCCTGGCATCTTTGCCGGATTCTCCCTCGCCTTCTCTCTTTCCTTGGACGACTTCATCGTCACCTTCTTTACCCGCGGAAGCGGACTATTGAACGGAAAGGATACCATCGAGACCGTCTCTACCCTGGTCGAAGAGAAGATCAAACGGGGAGATGTTCCTCCGGAAAGGCGTGCCTATTGCACCCTGCTCTTCCTTACCGTCGTCATCATCATTGTTGTAAAGACTCTTGTCGATTCCTATAAGGCAAAGAAGAATGGTTCGACCAAAGGAAAGAACCATCAGAAGTGGAGAGAAAAGCATGAAATCTAAAAAGATTGTCTCTGGTCTTTTGTTCCTCGGCTCCCTTTCGTTCATTGCCATCAATTCCACTGGTGTTTTCTATAGTGCAAACCAGGATGCCATAAAAAGGGCGAACCGGATCAAAGCCGCTAATAGCGATGAGATTGTCCTTAACGTCTATAATTCCCAGGATTATATTGCCGAAGAAGACGTCGATGATGACGGAAATGTCATTTCCAAGGGCGTCATCCAGGAATTCGAAGACTATAGGAAAGAGGAAAAAGGAAGGAATGTCCGTGTCTCCTATTCCTGTTTCGACACCAGGGAAAACAGGCTTTCCCAATTGAAGATGGGATCGGAATACGACCTTGTCTGTGCCTCTGACTATATCATCGAAAAAAGGATCAAGGATGACTTAATCATTCCTTTTGAAACAAACGAAGAATTTGCCTCTGATGCCTACTCTACTACTCCTACCTATGGTCAGTATTGTTCTCCTTACATCAAGGATAAGCTCTCGAAGATCCATAGGGACGAGGGAAAAGGAAACTTCAACCAATATGCAAGAGGCTACAGGTGGGGGACCTTAGGCATCCTCTACAATACCGAATTCAAAAAGCTTTCCCAGCGTGGCATCTCTCCCGAACAAAGGGACGAGGACAGGAAAGACTGGGCTTCCTTATGGGATAAGAAGTACGAAAACAGGGTATCCATCAAGGATTCAAGGCGTGACACCTACGCCGCAGGAATCCTTTACACCTACGCCAATGACTTTACCCTGGATGGAAAGCAGGAAGAAGGGTTTAACACCCTTAAGAAAAAATACGAAGAAGGAGTCTATACTGCCGAAGAATACAATAACAAATTCACCCGCCTGTTCAATTTCTGTGACGATGACACTATCGCCAAAGTCGAAGCAAACCTGAAGACTCTACGGGACAATGCCTACGGTTTTGAAGTCGACTCTGGAAAGTCCGACAGGGCAAAAGGACAATACTTCGCCATCAACCTTGCCTGGTCCGGCGATGCCGTATGGGCCATGGACAGGGCAGACGAGTTCAACGAGGAACATAGGGAAGCCTATCCGGATGACAAATCCTTTGAACCGGTTACGCTGAAGTATACGATTCCGGATGAAGGCGGAAACATCTGGGTCGACTGCTGGGCCCTTCCTAAGGCTGTCGAGAAGCGGGGAAACAAGGAAATCGCAGAGGCTTTCGTCGACTACATCTCGAAGCCGGAAATTGCCGAAGAAAACAGGGACTGGATCGGTTACACCCCGGTCATCGGCTCTGATACCATCCTCGATTATGTCAAGGAGAACTTCGGTGACGTCCGTTATGAAGAAAACGATGATGGCGAGAGGGTGTACAATCCGGATCTTCTTGACGAATACACCGTCGTCGACCAGAAAGACATCGCCTCCCTGACCGAGGAAGAAAAAGAAAACTCCGTCTATAAACGGAACATCGATTACTTCTTCAAAGGCACGCTAGATGAATATACGGATGAAGATACCGTCTTCTACATCCCTGCCACGGAACATAACCGTCGCTTTGATGCCTCCTACCCGGAGGAATCCCTCCTTCCGTCCCTTTCCATCAGGAACGACTACGGAAGCCAGAACGATAAGATTACCCAGAGGTGGAGGAGAGTAAAGAACAAATTCCTTCCTACCTGGGTCTATGTCATCGTCCTTCTTCTTATCGTCGGCGGACTTGGAGGTTGGATTTTCACCCTTGTCTATCGTCACACCAAGGAAAAGGAACGTCATGAGCGGAAGAAACAGCGTCAGCTGATTCAGAAGCAGAAAATCAAGGAAGCCGAAAAAGCAAGGAAGGAAGAGAAGCTGCAGACAAAGAAGAGGAAGGAAGCCGAAAAGAAGGCTTAAAAGGAAGGCGGCCATGCGCCGCCTTTTCCTTTTCTTATTTCTCTCCCTTGAAATACGGCCCTGCTTCCTCTATAATATCCTTCGCTGAAAGAAAGTAAGCATACATCGCGGGGTAGAGCAGTGGTAGCTCGTCAGGCTCATAACCTGAAGGCCGGAGGTTCAAATCCTTCCCCCGCTACCAGAAAATCAGGGAGACCGAAAGGTCTCCTTTTTTTGTTGTCTGTTTCTTTCAGAAGTGTCTTCCTGTCTCTTTTCCTCTATTCTTAACCGGACTATTTATTTTCTCCTTCTTCTTTGAAAAACGGAAAAAGATTTCAAGTCAGAAGAAAATAAAAAAGAGACACCGGATTTCCGGCATCTCCCCAGCAATCTGTTTCTTTTTCCGACTAACTTGTCCGCTTCTTTCCCCAATAGAAGAGGGCGACCGTTCCAGGTCCGGTATGGGAACCGATGGTGGTTCCTATCCAATTGACCAGGACCTTTCCGTTCCTCTTAGGAAAATAGGACTCGACTTCGTTTTTGACCGGAAGAGCCATGTCCCTGCAGTTACTCTGTGACATAAAGACCTTTCCGCCATAGTCTTTCCCATCTTGGACATCGCCTTTCCTTTTTTCAAAGATGGCTTCTTCCACTTTCTTGATGGTCCGAATCTTTTCACGGGGCCGGAGTTTTCCATCCTCATCCCTATTCAGTAACGGGCAGATGCGAAGAAGGGTGCCAAAGAAACCGGAAGTCTTAGAGATACGGCCACCCCGGACATAGTATTGAAGATCCGTAGAGAAGAACCAATGTTCCCTGTTCAGTTTATGTTCCTCAATCCACCTATGGAGAGCATCAATATCCCTGCCTTCATCCCGCCTATCGGCAAGGGTTTCCCTGATTAAGCCATATCCGGAGGAAGCGCCAAGGGAGTCGACAATGTAGATTTTCCGGTCCGGGTATTTGCTTTTCAGCCTATTTGCGGCAACGCAGGCGGAGTTATAGGTTCCGCTAAGGCCGGAAGAAAGAGAAACGTGAAGGATGTCTTTCCCATCCTTGAGGAAGGGCTCGAAATAACCGACATATTCACCGACGGAAATCTGGGACGTGTGGGTCATTTCCCCTTTTGCCCTGCGGGAATAAAATTCCGGATAGGATATCGACTGTCCTAAATCATCCTGATAATCTTTCCCACCGAGGGAGAAATGGAACCTGATGTATTGAATCTTCCGGGAGACGAGGTGTTCGTGACTAAGGTCACATGTCGACTCACAGCTAAGGATAAATTCAGCCATAATTATTCTCTCCTTATTCAATTCATCATAGCGGATAAAAATGGAAAAGACAAATCAAAGTACTTTTATTGAAGGAAGCTTTCCTTATTGTCTAGGAATTTTTGGATGTTTCCAAAGCAGGCAGCCAAGGGGTAGCCGTCGACAAAGAGGTGGCTGACAGTGATGTTCAGGGTCACATGGTATCGTTTGTCTAGTCCAAGATAGTATTTTCCCCAGCAGATGCGAGGGACGGAGAGTGCCTCCTGGTTTCCGGTAGGAGTCGGATGGGTCATCCCCTTGAAGTTCAGCATGGGAATGCAGGTTGCATAGACGACATTCGGCTCGTTACAGATAGGAAAGCGGTTAAGATCTCCGTTAATCGGCCTATGCTTTGCCTCCTCTATCGTCTTCCGGCATTCCTTTTGGAAAGAAGAGAAGTCGTCCTTCCTTTCAAAGCCGGAATTCTGATAAACGCCTTCCTCTCCCCTCACTGTCCTTGTCGGATGAATGACGTCATAGAGATAAGCCTTATTGGAAACAAGCCGCCTTCTCCTCTCCTTAACAGAGTTGACTCCTTTCCTTACGGCAAAGAAGAAATACTCGAAGAAAGACTGCTTTCTTTCCTTGGACAGATTCACGATTTCTGTTACATCCCTGTCGACATCGAAGCCATATTCGCTCTCCCCATACTGAACAAACCAGTCGAAGAGATTCCGTTTCTTGTATTTTGTCCTGTCGATTTCCTGTCTCATTTTATATGTTCTCCTTTTAATGAATAGAATAACAGAAAGAAAAGAATTATTCCTCGTTTTCCTGATGGATAAGGGCAGGAATCAGACTATACCTATTGCTATGTTCAATCACACGGAACGCACAGGAAGATAAGTCAACAAAGGGAGTCTTCTCCCCATCCTTAAGATTACCGTCCAGAAGGAGGAGATAGAAGTCATAGATAAAATAAAGTCCATAGAAAGATTCATCCTTACGATGGATTAAATCGACATAGGGAAAGCAGGTGAACAGAAGATGATTGGAAAAGAACTTTTCCCTATAAAGATCAAATTTATTCCTCTTTTTTCTCCTGCTTTCTTCTCTTTCCTTCCTAGAAAGAAAGGAGGAAGGAAGAGAGGAAATATAGTCTCCGATACTTAGAGAACGTTTGAATTTCTCACAAAGGGAACGAAGAATTTGTTCCTCTATCTTATCGTTAAAGAAGGATACATCTATATGAAGCATTTTACCAAGAGAAAGAAGACGTTCATTAAACGTCCTGCTTCTGTCCTTAAGAAGTTCGAGAGATTTGCGATGCAAGGGAAGATAATCTTTTGGAACATCTTTCACCACCTCTTTTTCATTAAAGTAGAAGGTAAGCTCTTCTTCCTGAAAGGAAAGAGGAGCATCGCTTTCCCTCCTTTTTTCCAGCACCCATTCACAGGAATTGCTTAGGCAGGAAACCTTATAGGGATAAAGGCGTGGTGCCCGGGGATAGTAGCGACAGACGGAAGGAATATTTTCCTCTCCGACCTGAACCTGAAGGCCGCAGTATCCGTTCTCCAAGCGCCTTGGGCATTCCCCAAAGAAGTTTAGATTGATCCGTGCGTATCTCTCTTCGGTAGGATGAAGAAGGATGCCGACATAGGCATCTCTTCTCTCTTTCCTGTCTTTACTAAGAGGAAGACTCCTTAATCGGAAATATTCATCCTGACTGATGGTGATGGTCCATCCGTCACAGCAGCATTGTCTGCATTCTTTGCCTTTGCAGGAGAATTCCGGATAATAGTCCGGTACGATAAATTTACCCTTTATCATGTGCAATGTTTATTATATACGGGTTATTTTTGCATTCAAGAAGGAAGCGGGAAAGGAAAGGATTAATTATCCTTTACAGGAAAACTCCCCTGCTTTAGCCTAAATAGTAATCATGGCTTTTCTTTCCATCGTTTCATTAGGAGCTTCCCTCGGCAAAGACCTTGCTATTTTTTGCTTTGGAAAGTAAATTATTTACCAGATAAAGGAGGAGAAGAAACCATGTCCGAGGTAACCAAAAAAGCGCTTGAACAGTCTTTGAAAAAACTTCTTAGGAAAAAACCTCTTTCCGATATCACAGTCAGTGAAATAGCCCAGGACTGCGGAATCAACCGCAGGACCTTTTATTATCATTTTCAGGACATTTATGACTTAGTGGAATGGTCCTGCAGGGAAGATGCCAAGCAGGCATTAGAAGAAAAAAAGACCTATGATACCTGGCAGCAAGGCTTCCTCCAGATTTTCGAGGCCGTGGAAAAGAACAAACCCTTTATCAGGAACGTCTATAAAAGCGTCCACCAGGAACAGGTCGAGCGATACCTTACTCCTCTTGTCGACCGGCTTCTTCTTAACGTCATCAACGAGGAGGCAAAAGGAAGGGTAGTCCGGGAGGAAGACAAGGCTTTCATCGCCCGGGTATTCTCCTATACCTTCATCGGAATCAGGCTCGACTGGATCAAAAACAATAGGCGTGACGATCCAAAAAGGATTGTCGGGAAATTTGCCAGACTGATCAAAGGGACAATAAAAGACGCTTTAAAGAAATTCGCTCTCTGATTTATCACTTTCCCTGTTCTGATAAATCTTTTTACAGTTTTCCGCCCGGTGATAAAAAACTAATCACCGGGCTTTTATTGTCTATAGGAAACTTTTTTCTTTTCTCTAGAATATCCACGAAGACAAAAACAGGGAGGTCTTAAACATGTACTATTCCGCAGGAAATTATGAGGCATTCGCCCGTCCGGAGAAGCCTCAGGGAGTCGACAGCAAGTCTGCCTATATTATCGGAACCGGCTTAGCCGGACTTACCGCAGCCTTCTATCTTGTCCGTGACGGACAGAGGAAAGGCGAACATATCCATCTTCTCGAGAAGCTTGAACTCGCCGGAGGAAGCTGCGACGGACGCAAGGATGTGACCAAAGGATTCTTTAGGCGCGGAGGACGGGAAAGGGACAATCATTTCGAAGTCAGGTGGGACACCTTCCGTTCCGTCCCTAGCCTAGACAATCCGGATAACTCCGTACTGGATGAGTACTATTGGCTGAACAAGCATGATCCGAACTACTCTCTCTGCCGCGCAACCGTGAAATGCGGAGAGGATGCCCACACCGACAAAAGGTTCAAATTAGACAAGGAATCTGCACTCGCCCTTTCCAAACTCTTCCTTACTCCGGAAGAGGATCTGGAAGACAAGAAGATTTCCGACGTCCTTCCGGAATCCTTCTGGTCAACGAACTTCTGGCTTTACTGGCAGACTAGGTTTGCCTTCCAGCGCTGGTCAAGTGCATTAGAAAGGAAGCGTTATCTCTGCCGTTATGTCCATCACATCGACGGACTTCCGGATTTTTCGGCCCTTCGGTTCACCAAATATAACCAATATGAGAGCAGGATTCTTCCCCTTGTCAAATATCTCGAAAGCCACGGAGTAAAGATCGAATATGGCAGGGACGTCAAGAACGTCATCATCGAAGATGTGAACGGAAAGAAAGTTGCCAAGAAGATTGTCTATGTCAAGGACGGAAAGGAAGCGACAATCGACCTGATTGAGGATGATCTTGTCTTCATCACCAACGGCTGCTGCACCGATTCCTCCTGCTACGGGGATCAAAGCCATGCCCCGGATCTCTCCCATCTAGAGAACGGAAAAGGAGAATCCTGGGACAGGTGGAAGGCAATCGCCAGTCAGGCGAAGAACGGGGAATACGGAAACCCGGATGCCTTCTGTAGCGACATCAAGGCCACGAACTGGAGGAGTGCGACAGTCGCCACTTCCAATCAGGAAATCATCGACCACATCAGGAAAATCTGCAAGCGTGATCCGCGCTCCGGAAAGGTCACGACCGGCGGTATTGTCACCGTGAAGGATAGCAGGGACAACTGGTATCTTTCCTGGACCATCAACCGTCAGCCGCAGTTTAAATCCCAGGACAAAAACAGGATTCTTGTCTGGCTCTATGCCCTTAGCACCGACAAAGAAGGAAACTTTGTCAAGAAGCCTAGGAAGGAATGCACCGGCGAAGAAGTCTGCAAAGAGTGGCTCTATCACATCGGAGTTCCGGAAGAGGACATTGAGTCCTTGGCCAAGAATGCCTGCAACACCACGACCTGCTTTAGGCCATACATCAACGCCTTCTTCCAGCCGCGGAAAGGATCCGACCGTCCTCTCGTCGTTCCGAAAGGCTCCGTCAACTTTGCCTTCATCGGTCAGTTTGCCGAGACGCCCCGGGACACGATCTTCACGACAGAATATTCTAGGCGCACAGGAAGGGAAGCCGTCTATACTCTGCTCAATATCGACCGTGGAGTACCGGAAGTCTGGGGAAGCAAGTACGATGTCCGCGAGCTTCTCCGTGCCTGCTACTATGCCATCGACAAGAAGCCTCTTTGCGATATTAAACTATCCTTCAAGGAGAAGGAACTGCTTAAGATCGTCACCAAGAAGGTGAAAGGGACGGATGTCGAGCTTCTGCTTAAAGAAAGCGGACTGATTAAATAATCACCAGATTGTCATCTTTTCTGCCTGTATCCCCTTTTCAGGCAGAAGAGGAGCAATAGAAAGGGGCGGCATCTGCCGCCCCTTTTTTAGACTAAGCGTTTCCGTTATTAGCAATAGCGTTATCGTCTAGAGAGATGTCACCGGAGGAAACAGCCCAAAAATAAAGAGAAGCAACGCTTCCATAAGGAGAGAAGCGTTTCTTATAACGATTGAACATCTGCTGAGTGATTTTCCGATGGTGATAGACCATTTTCATTCCACGGATAATTCCATAGTCGAATGGACTGAAAACATCCCTTCGGTTCCTGGAAAAAAGAAGGACCCTTTCGGCCGTCCAGGTTCCTACCCCAGATAAAGACGTCAGTTCCTTTATAACCTCTTCGTCATCTTTCTTTTTTAGAAGATCCAAATCGAGCTGATGACAGACAATTTTTGCGGCAAGAGAGAGAATATTTTCTGCCTTCCGTTTATTCCTTCCACAGGAACAAAGTGAAGAGGAAGAAAGAAGGATTACGGATTCGGGGCTGACTTTTCCTACCCTCTTTTTCCTTTTGGTATATACGGAAGCCTGGGCAGAGGAAGAAATCTGCTGTCCGATAATATAATGGCATAGGCAGGAAAAAATATCTTCATCCCTCTCACGGGCGATAAACGGTTTCTTCTGAATTATCCTATCTAGGCGATGGTCCTTCCTAGAAAGATACTCGGTCTCCTTCTTTCCGTACTGAAAAAACTTCATTCGGTTTTGACGCGGAGTCCTTTGGGAAGATAGTTCTTCACCTGGTTTTTTATTTTCTTTCCAAACCCAAGAGGGATTCCCTGATAGGAGAGAACGACAAGTCCGTCCTTCCTTTCACTATGAATCGATAGCTGATTGCCAAGAAGATAGTCCCTAGCCTCTTTGCGGGAAAGAGGAAGGAAGGGAAGAGTGGTCACTGCCTTACTATAGGCATAATCGAATTCACACTTTGGATAGGGAGAACTATCCTTGATTTTCAGGCCTGGTGAAATATAGCCAAGGGAAGAAATCTCCTTGAACATTCTCTGAACGTAGTATTCCCTTTTACGGAAGGGGAAAACATGGTTCTGTAAGGATAAAGGAGTCAGACTGTTCCTTTCCCCGTCGTTTTTTCTTAATACGGCAAAGTAAATCCCCTCCCCTTGATAAATCCCTGGAACCATATGGTAGCCAATCTTGTTTTTTCCTATAAGAACGTTTCTATCTACAGGTAGCTCGACTAATTCCATTTCCTTATGTCTCTTCATCCTTTTCCTAACCTGTTCTTCATCTTCCTCTATAGAAAGGGAACAGGTGGAATAGCAAAGATAGCCGCCTTTCTTTACTAAAGAAACAGCTTTTTCCAGAAGGGATTCCTGAATAGGAAGAAGACGGGAGACCTTCTCCAAGGAGAAGTCATCCCTCCTTTTCTTCTCTTTCCGGATCCTTCCGGAACCCGAGCAGGGAGCATCAAGGATGACTAAGTCAAAACAGGATGAAAGGTTCCTCTTCCTTGGATCCCTTGACAGGGAGAGAAGATTATCCCTGCCTAATTTATCTGCGTTCTTCTGTATTTCGATGGCACGGGTATAGGAAATATCGTTAGCCAAAAAGAGTCCGTCCTTTCTTCTGAAGGACAGGGCGATGGATTTGCCTCCGGGAGCTGCACATAAGTCCATAGACACAAAAGAAGGGGGAAGAAGTTTCCCCAGGAAATAGGATGGGTAGGCACTAGAGGGGTCAAGAATATAGAAAGCACCGATAGCCTGTTCCATGCTTTTCCCTAAAGCATGCTTCTTCTTGTCGAAACGGAAAAGAAGAGGATCGTTTTTATCCTCTTCAAGATAAGGAAATACCTGCTTCCTTTTTTCACTTGTCCTATAAGAAGGATTCCTCCTTGCGCAGGAAACAGGATCCTCCTTCCTTCCAAGGCGGAATTGCTCCCTCTGCCCCTTATTGGCGTAGTCTTTCCTAAGGGAGGCAAAGTCAAAATCCCTGTTCTCTTTCCTGTCAATATTCTTCATCAAAGAAGATTTTATCATAAAAATACTATATAATAAGTTGAGCCGTTTCCAGCAAGGAGGAAGAAATATGATTAGCCAGAAAAAGAGAGTAGTTAAGAAATTAGAGACAAGGCGGGGGAAGAGCGGCGGATTCAAGGCGAAGCCTAGGAGGGAAAGTTCCAAGATTGTTCCTTCGGACAAAATAGGCGGTGACATTTATCTAGTCCAAGGCAACAAGATGTATCAACTCTACAGTCAGAAATCTCCCCTTTACGGAGTGGATGAATGGGTCTTCCACGGAAATCTCACGAAAGGGGAAGAAATCCGTTTTGCCCATAAGGACGGAAGACGGATTCCGGTTCCGGGAAATTCCAACTGCGGATATACCCTGATTGGAATCGCAAAGAACAACTTCGAAGCAAAACACGCCCTTGTCGCTTTAGGGGAAAAAAGGGATGATCAGATTTATGTCTACATCAATAAGGACTCTTCCCTTTACTACAAAGGGGAAAGCGGAAGGAAGGAACTTTTCATCCGGATCTACGATAATCTTTCCGGTCTGGATAATGATCGCTGGGTCGTCATCTCCAGGAAGTAGAAGAAACACCCGACATTAGTCGGATAGAAAGTAAGGCAAAATATGGATAGGATAGGAATCATCGAAAAAAAGAAGCTGAATCAGGAACTGACCAAAGAAGAAATCCATTACTGGATAAAGAACTATGTGAAAGGTACCATCCCTGACTATCAAAGCGCTGCACTTCTTAGGGCAATCCGTCTCAACGGAAGGACAAAGCAGGAAACCTTTGATTTAAACGAAGCAAGGAGGAATTCCGGGGAGACTTTTGATTTAAGCAAGATTCCCGGAATAAAGGTAGATAAGCATTCTACCGGAGGGGTCGGGGATAAGACCACCATGGCCCTTTGTCCGATGATTGCCTCCTTAGGTCTGAAAGTGGCCAAAAGGTCTGGACGTGGACTAGGATTCACTGGCGGTACCCTTGACAAACTCGAATCCATTCCTGGTAGGAGCACCACACTCTCTCCCCATGACTTCATCGAACAGGTCACCCATATTGGAAGGGCCATCATCGGCCAGAGCGAAGAAATCGATCCGGCGGATAAGAAACTTTATGCCCTCCGTGACGTCACGGCAACCGTCGATTCCATTCCTCTGATTGCCTCCTCCATCAGGTCAAAGAAACTCGCTGCCGGTTGCGACTGCATCCTTCTTGACGTCAAGTACGGATCGGGAGCCTTCAGGCCGACAAAGGAAAAAGCGGAAGAGCTTGCCAAATGCATGGTGGAAATCGGAAATTATTTCCATAAGGACGTCCGTGCCGAAATCACGAGCAGGAACGAACCTCTTGGCAATGCCGTGGGAAACATCCTGGAAGTCGAAGAAGCCGTCAGAACTCTTCTAGGAAAGGGTCCGAAAGACTTTACGGAACTATGCCTGTCTTCCGGAGCAACCTTGCTAAGGCAGGCAAAGCTGTTTGACAGCCGGGAAGAAGCCGTCAAGGCATTAAAGGAAACAATCTCCAGCGGGAAGGCACTACGTGTCTTCAAGAGCTTTGTCAAAGCCCAGGGAGGCGACGTCTCCTATATCGATGATAGGAGTAAATTCCCTAAGGCCCGCTATTCCTTCGAAGTCCGTTCGGTCAAGGAAGGTTATGTCTCGGCTAGGAACACGATGGGCATCGGTCTCGTTTCTAGGCGCCTTGGCGCCGGAAGAGAGACGAAAGATGATATCATCGATACGGCTGCCGGAATCGTCATTAACAAGAAAATCGGAGACAAAGTGAACAAAGGCGATCTGCTTGCCACAAGGTATTCCGAACGCCCGAGTGTTTCCACTCTCTCCGCGGATATCCTAAACGACTACGATTTCTCCAGCACTCCTGTTGAGCCGCCTAAAGTCGTCGAAGAACTGATTTGCAGGGATCAGGAAGGAAAATTCGTCATCGAGAAAGAGTAATACCATTATGCCAATTCTGCTCTCCGTCCAGAACCTAACAAAGGAATTTTCAGGAGAACGGCTCTTCGAGCCGCTCTCTTTTGTGTTGCGTGATCATGACAAAACGGCAATACTTGGACCAAATGGCTCAGGAAAGTCTACCCTGATCAAAAGGATTCTCGGCAAGGAAGAGAAAACAAGCGGAAACATTGTCTTCTCCAAGAATGTCACCCTTGGCTATCTTAGCCAGGACGTCATCGAGAATCCGGACAACACCCTCTACCAGGAGTGTGAGGAAGTCTTCTCTTCGCTGAAAGAGGAAGAGAAAAAGAGGGATGAATTGACGAAAAAAAGGGCTCTTGACCCAAATAGCAGGGAACTCATCGATGAGTACTCCAGACTTCAAAGCGATTTCGAGGCCAAAGAAGGCTATAACTACCACTATAAAATCGACAGGATTCTTAATAGGTTTTCCTTCCATAAAGACGAATACGACCGGAAGATCTCCACTTTCTCCGGCGGAGAAAAGACCCGGGTAGCCTTCGCTAAGCTCCTTTTAATCAATCCGGATGTCCTTATTCTCGACGAACCGACAAACCACCTTGACATTATTTCCATCGAATGGCTGGAAGATTATCTTAAATCGTATCAAGGAGCCGTTCTCTTTGTCTCTCACGATATTGCCTTTGTCCGTCATCTCGCTGATCACATTCTTGATATTGATAACAAAGTTTTCACTAGGTATAACAGGACCTATGATAATTTTGCGGTAGAAAAGAAGAACCGGTATGAAAACCTTCTTGCCCAGTACCAGAGACAGGAAGAGGAAAAGGCGAAACTTGAGCGGTTTATCACCTTCTATAGGCCAAAGCCGAGATTCGCTTCCCGGGCAAGAGACAGAGTCCATAAGCTAGACCGCCTAGAGCAAAACAGCATCCTTGATCCGACAAGAAAGGAAAGAAGCCTGAATATCGGACTAAAAGGAGAAATCCGGGAAGGGAAGAAACTGATTGACTTTAACGATGTCTCCGTCGGATATACCTCTCCCTTAATTTCCCATATTACGTTTACCCTCTGCGGAAAAGACCATCTTGCCGTCATGGGAGCAAACGGAATAGGAAAGTCGACCTTTGGAAAGGTCCTAAGGGACGAACTAAAACCTTTAGGAGGGACTATCCGCCGGTATTTCCATAGGACAAGGGGTGTTTTACGGCAGGACATCCGTTCCTATTCTTCGGAAGAAACTCTGTTCGAGCATTTCCGGAACCTGTATCCAAAGAGGTCGAACGAGGAAATCTATTCCGGACTTGGAAGCTACGCCTTCACGTACAAAGAAGCCAACGAGAAGAAGCTCTGCAACCTTTCCGGCGGTGAACTAAGGCGGATTGAGATTCTCCAGTTATCAAGGGAGAATTATGATCTTTTACTTCTTGACGAGCCCACTAACCACTTAGATAGGATGTCGATTAGCGAACTAGTCGATGCCTTAAACCAATACGAAGGAACTTTGGTCATCATTTCCCATGACCGCGACTTTATCGACAAGACCTGCAACAAGGTTCTCTATTTCTATAACGGGACAGGCTATTTCTATGAGGGATCCTATGAAGAGTTCAAGGAACACGACCTCAGCAAAATCAGGCAGGAGGAGAAGGAAGCCTTAGAGGCCAAGCAGAAGGAAAAGCAGGCAAGGAAAAAAGAAGAATTAAGAAAAAAGAAAGAGGAAAAGGCAGGGAAGACACGGGTAACCCGACTCTCACCGGAAAAAATCAGGGAGAAAATCGACAAAAGGGAGAAAAAGAAGAAAGAACTCTCGGATAGCTGTTATCTAGAAGAAAACTACACGGACAGCAAAAAGAGGGAGGAAATCAACAAAGAGAGGGAAGAGATTGATAAGCAGCTGACTAGCCTCTATTCCGAACTTGAACTATCCAGGTAGTCTATACCGCTTTCATGTGGGAAAAATCTGCTTATTTGTTTATTTGGTTGACACTACTCAGTATAATAAGTTCTTGTGAAACTACTTTTTTGTGATGAAGGAGATTATTTATGAACGACAAAATCCGTAACGTAGCCATTATCGCCCATGTCGACCATGGAAAAACAACCCTTGTCGACGCTCTTTTAAAGACCAGCGGAACTTTCCGTGAAAACGAAAAGGTCATGGTCCGGGCCAGGGATAATAACCCGATCGAGCATGAACGTGGCATCACGATTCTCGCAAAGACAACCGCCATCAACTACAACGGCTATAAAATCAACATCGTCGACACTCCAGGCCATGCCGATTTTTCCGGAGAAGTCGAACGAATCAGGAACAGGGTCGACGGTGTCTGCCTTCTCGTCGACGCCTTCGACGGACCTAGGCCGCAGACCCGCTTTGTCCTTAAGCAGGCAATCTCCTATCATCTCAAGACCGTCGTCGTCATCAATAAGGTCGACCGTCCTGGCGCAAATCCGCAAAAAGCCCTTGACGAAGTCTTGAATCTTTTCAGGGATCTTGGTGCAGACGACACCCAGCTTGACTTCCCTGTCATCTATACTTCCGCTTTAAACAGGACTTCCTCCTACTCTTCGGACATTGCCACGCAGAAGTACGGAAGGAACCCGCTTTTCGACACCATCATCAAGACTATCCCTGCCCCGAAGGCAGACACTAGCGCTCCCTTGCAGTTCCAGCCTTCCCTTCTCGACTACAACCGTTATGTCGGCCGTATCGGAATCGGAAGAGTCGACCGGGGTGAAATCCACCTTGGCGATGCCGTGACCTGCATCCGTCTTGACAAGAGCACGGAAAACTTCAAAATCACAAAGCTCTTCACCTACCATGGACTAGACCGTGTCGAAGTCGACCATGTCGAAGGCGGAGATATCTGCGGCGTAGCCGGTCTTCCCGACATCATGGTCGGAGAGACAATCTGCCCGCCGGACCATCTTGAGGCCCTTCCTCCCCTTCGTATCGATGAGCCGACAAGGCGTATGACTTTTGCGGCCAATGATTCTCCTTTTGCCGGACATGACGGCACTTTGCTGACTGCCCAGAAAATCCAGGATCGGCTCTATGAGGAAAGCCAGAAGGATGTCTCCAGGCGTTTTGAAATCAACCACACCGACCAGTCCTTCCAGGTCGTAGGACGCGGTGAACTTCATCTTTCCGTCTTAATCGAAACAAGGCGGCGCGAAGGCTTTGAACTTCAGGTCTCTAAGCCGCAGGTCATCACCAAGGTAATCGACGGAGTGGAATGCGAGCCTTTCGAGGACCTGCAGATCGATGTTCCGGATGAATACGCCGGAAACGTCAGGCAGCTTGTCGGTTCCCGCTGTGCCGAGACTATCTCCAGGAACGAAGAAAACGGACAGACCCGTCTTGTCTATGTCATTCCTTCCCGCGGACTGATTTCCTTCAGGAATACCTTCAGGACACTTACGAAAGGATACGGAATCATCAATCATTCCTTCAAGGAATACCGTCCGAAGATCAATAAACCCATTGGGACGCGTAACCTTGGTGTCCTTGTCGCTACGGATCAGGGAAAGTCCACTGCCTATGCCATCAAGTCTGCGGAAGACCGCGGAACAAGGTTCATCGGTCCTGGCATCGATGTCTACGAAGGAAGGATTGTCGGAGAGAACAAATATCCGATGGATCTTGCCGTCAATGTCGTCCGGACTAAGGCCTTAAACAACGAGCGTAACTCCAACAAGGATGTCACAATCGTCCTTAAGTCTCCTCGCCGCAGGTCAAGGGAAGACTGCCTTGACTACATCAATACGGATGAGCTTGTCGAAATCACTCCGAAGGCCATCCGCAGGCGGAAGAAGATATTGAATACGGCAGAGCGGAAGAAATTCGAAGCTCACCATCCTGAGCTTTACGGGCGGAACTAAACCAAACAAAAGTCCTGTCTCTGTGGCAGGACTTTTTCTGTCGGAAGAATATCCATCCGGTACGGAAGGATTATTTTAAGTCGGGCTTTTCTGCCCTGGCCACCTTAGCAGAAAAGAATCAGATGGCAGCCGATAAAAAACGCCTGGGGATTGCCGCAGGCGTTTTCCTTATTCGCTTCTTAAGGCTTCGACGGGGTCTTTCTTGGCGGCGCTTAAGGCAGGGACAAGACCGGCGATGGAGGTAAGGATGATGGAGATAAGCAGAACGACAAGGGCAGTCCAGGGAGCCAACGCGGCAAGTCCGCTAAGATAGCTGTATTTTGCGTGGATAATCACATTGAAGAGAACCTGGAAAATATAGGTAAATACGATTCCGAATAGACCTGACGAGAGTCCGATCATCCTTGATTCTGCATTGAAGAGATGGGAAACATCTTTCTTTCTTCCGCCTAAGGCACGGATGACTCCGATTTCCTTTATTCTCTCCCTGACTGAGACATAGGTGATGATGGATATCCTGACTGTCGACACGACCAAGGAGAGGGAAGTAAAGGCAATTAAGGCAATAGTGATGCTCTTAATAATCCTATCGATCCTAGAAACGACTAAGGCAACATTATCGGTGTACTTAATGTCTTTTCTATCGTCCTTAGTCAGAACCTTTCCGGAAGAAAGAACGATATCTTCATCGCTGTTCCATTTATCAAGATAGGAAGTGATGACGTCTTTTTCGGGGAAATCCTTCGGATAGAAGTTGATGGTGGAAGGAAGGTGTTCTCCTCCAGTCCTTCGCGGGGTTAGGGTAGCGTTTTGGCTGCTTTTCCCTCCTGAGGCCCCCCTAAGCATCGAGAAAATAGACGCAAGGGAACTAGAATAGCTTCCGATGAAGCTTGTTCCGGTCTTCCTTTCCGAATCGGTGACGTCTTTGTCCGGATCATGGTACTGATAGCTGAACTTATAGTAGATTCCGTAATCGATTGTGCTAGTGTTGCCGCTGGAATCGGTCGTCGTCCTTTCTCCTGAAGTATACCCATCCCGTGAAGGATTCTTCTCCCTGTAATCCTTAAGAAAAGAAACAATCCCGGAGGAATAGTTGTCTTCGATGTACTTCTTTGCAAACGCGGGGGTGTAATAGAAACCGGCGGAAAGGGACGAATACCTGCGGTTCTCTTTCGGCTTCCTTATTCCGACTACCTTCCTCTTCCTTGCCTTCTTATCACTATTCCAGCTCTCTTTCGGCTGATAGGAATAATAGTAAGGACGAAGGGAGGAAGAAGAGGATGTATTTTTTTGGAAGACAACATCATTCGGATAATAATAATAATCTTTATTCCTTATTTCCTGATAAGCAACCTGTTTCCGCTCGTTGAACTTTTCCTCATCATATTCAAGTCCGCGGTATTTGTTGATTACCCGCATGATATCATCCTGGTCGTAATAGCCAAGAAGAGCCAAAGAAAGATCAGTCACTTCTTCCTTCGAGGAGACGACAAGCCTCCTCTCATCGGGCTCAGTGGCATAATGCCCGGCCATGATGTCATATTGGGTAAGGATATAATCCTGATTGGAGAGGCACTGGGAAAAGGAAGTCAGCTCGCCGATCCTTGAGGAAATAGAAGATAATTCCTGTCCGTCCTCTCTTCCTCCTTCTTCAATGATTGCCCGGGCAAATGCCCTCAGGGAAGAAAGGGAGTACTTTTCATCCTTGCTGTGTCCGTACCTATAGTCCTGCGTATAGATGTTGTTCGAGGGATCTATTCCATAATCAAGGTCTAAAGAAGAGAGAAGCGAGGAAGGTCCCTGGGAGAGATAGTTGATGTAGTCCTCGGTGATTTCGTTCTGGACCATGGCACTTCCGAGCCTTTTTTCCTGTTCAATGAGCTTCTTAATCCTGAAGTCGACATTGATCTTCCCATCCTGTGTGCTTTCTTTTATCGTTTCCTTTGCACTTGAAGAACTCCTGTTCCCCCTAAGAGAGGAGAGGTCCCTTGTCTGTTTGGAGACATAGACAGGGTTTCCGGAAAGCATCTGCCTTTCCCTGCTGCCCCTGTAATTCGTGACACCCTGGCTGACCGCCAAGACGGCAGAGACACCGATAATTCCGATAGAGGCGGCAATCACCGTCCTGACCGTCCGGTTCTTTTTGGCAAGAAGGTTCTTTGCGGAAAGCTTAAAGGCAGTCCACCAGGACCTTTTCGCCTTCTCCTTCTTGGCACTTTCTTTGGACGAAGAAAGGAGAGGATAGTCTTTGGCTTCTTTTTCCGCTTTTTCCTCTTCCTGTCTCGTCAAAGGGTTGCTGTCGGAAATCACCTGCCCGTCAAGCAGAGAAATAATACGGGAAGAATAGATCTTGGCAAGCTCAGGATTATGGGTAACCATGATGACTAGCCGCTTCTGGCTTACCCGTTTGATTAGTTCCCTGATCTGGACAGAAGTCTTGCTGTCAAGTGCACCGGTAGGTTCGTCGGCAAGAAGGATTTCCGGTTCGTTGACTAAGGCTCTGGCGATAGCGACTCTCTGGCACTGCCCGCCGGAAAGCTGGTTCGGTTTCTTCTTGTACCTGCCTTTTAGGCCGACCTCATCCAACACGGCCTTTGCCCGTCTTTCCCGCTCTGCCTTTCCGATTCCCGAAATGGTCAAGGCAAGCTCCACGTTCTCCAGAATATTTTCCTGAGGAATCAGGTTATAGCTCTGAAAGACGAAGCCGATACGATGATTGCGGTAGACGTCCCAGTCCCGGTCGGAAAAGTCCTTTGTCGACCGCCCGTTTATGGCAAGATCACCACTGGTGTAGTGGTCAAGGCCTCCCAAAATATTGAGCAAAGTCGTCTTTCCGCATCCGGAAGGGCCAAGGATGGAAACAAACTCGTTGTCACGGAAAGAGAGAGAGATTCCTTTTAAAGCATGGACTTCGTAGTCTTTCCTTTTATAAGTTTTCTTGATTTCGGTTAATCTTAGCATGCCGTCCCCTTTTATTTTTAATTCCTTAATATGGTAGCTTAAAACAAAAAAGGAAGGAAGAAAAAAGACTATGTTTTTTCTTATCTTTTTCATAAAAGACACAACAGAGAAAAATGTCCGAAAAGAAAATTTCTGTTGCTTTTTTCCTTTTGCTCCGTTAAACTTTCCCCCAGGGTAAAAAATGAGAAGCGAAACGAAAAGAAAAACTCAGCCAAAAAGAAAAAGCAGGGGGAGAGTTTCCTTCTTTTCTCTTCTCACTAACATCATTCAGCGATAACCATCAGGGGGCCTTCCTTAAGGCCCTCTTTTTTTTGCCCGGAAAGGAGAAAACAGAATGGAAGAACAGAGAAGACACAAGAACGGGATGATTCTGGAAGTCGACGAAAATCCGAAAAAGGCACGGGAATGGATTATCCTTGCCATCCAGCATGTGCTGGCAAGGTTTGTCGCCTGTATCACCGTACCTAGGATTGTCTTTGCAGGCTATGTCGGCCCAAACGGGGAATCCTTGGTTTCCAGCCTGATTGCCCCGACCATTCTCTCTGCGGGAATAGGAAGCCTCATTTATCTTATTCTGACCAAAAGGAAGTCTCCCAGGTTTCTTTCTTCCTCGTTTGCCTACATCTCCCCGATGGTCTCTGCGGTAAGCCTTGGAAAAGAGCCTTTGTTCAATGAATCGGGAGTCTTTCTCGGCTATAGTGCAAACCTCTTCTCCCTTCCTCTTGGCAGGGCATTTGTCGGACTAGTCTATGTCATTGTCGCCCTCATCATCAAATCGGTCGGAGTAGGATGGCTGAACAAACTTCTTCCGACCATCGTCGTAGGTCCGGTTATCATGGTCATCGGTCTTGGTCTTTCTTCTTCCGCCGTCTCTTCGTTAAGGAGCGGTCCGCACCTTAGCTTCGATGCCCTTGGGAAGACAAGCTGGTCAAGCGGATATAACCTTATCGCCTTGGCCTCCGGACTCGTGGCAAGGTTAGTCACCGCCCTTTGCTCACACTATGGGAAAAAGACAGTCGCCCTGATTCCCTTTGTTCTAGGAAGGCTGGCAGGATATGGCTTTGCCCTTATCTTCACCCTTATCTCCTACGCCATTAATGAGGCTAACCCCCTTCATGAGTACTTCCGCATCATTGATTTCTCTCCCATCGTGGATCTATTCACCACGACCAACAAAGAAGGGGAAAGAGTTTTCTCCCTAAGCTTTCAGTCTTTCTTAGACTATCCGAAATTCCTCTTCCTTCCGGAAAGCTGGAATTACTCCTCCTCTTCCTACGTTTACACAACAAACGGAACACTTCCTTCCCTTTTGGAAGAAGGGAAAACAATAATCGATACTTCCACCTTAGTCAAGGCAGGCAACCCTTTTTCCGCTTCCCAGATCGGTTCAATCGCCCTTCTCTTCCTCCCGGTTTCCTTCGTCACCATCTGTGAACATATCGGGGACCATAAGAACAGGTCCGGACTTCTTCAGCGCGACCTTTTAAAGGATCCCGGCCTGACAAGAACGCTTAGGGGCGATGGATTAGCAACTGCCGCATCCGGTCTATTCTGCGGAGCTGCCAATACCACATACGGGGAAAATGTCGCCGTCGTCGGTGTCACAAAAGTCGCATCGGTCAAAGTCATCGCTCTCGCCTGCCTTTTCTCTATCCTTCTTGCGTTTCTCTCCCCTCTTAGGGCACTGACAGAGACAATTCCTTCCTGCGTGACAGGCGGAGTCTCTCTTCTTCTTTATGGATTCATTGCCGCTTCGGGAGTCAAAAGGAGGATCAACGAGCATGTCGACAGGGGAAAGACAAAGAACATCTTCGTCACTTCCGTCATCCTTGTCGCCGGAATAGGAGGCCTTATCCTTTCCTTCGGCCCATGGGAGAATCCGGAAAGGGTAAAGGTCACTTCCACAGCTACGGCTAGGATCCTTGGTATTATCAGGAACGCCATCCTAAAAGACAAGAAGCCGGAGGCTGAGGACATAGAAACATTGCCGGAATAGTCCTATGTTCCTAGTTAACGGAGAAAAGGGGATTTAGGCCCCTTTTCTCTTCTTTTCAAGGGAAAAGAAAGAGTGTAGAATAGAAACAGCATGAAAAAAGAATACTTAGGAATTGATCTCGGTTCCGAAAACACGCTCATCTATTCCTATAAGGAAAACCGTATCCTTTTTCAGGAGCCTACCTGCATTGCCCTTGACAGTCATAATAACGGAGTAAAGGAAGTAGGCTATCTTGCATCGAAAATCGAAGGGCGGTCTCCTTTTCCGATTAAAGTCATCTATCCAATCCGGCATGGAATCGTTAATGACGATGACGCCCTTTATCTTTATCTTTCTTCCGTCTTTCACCAGCTTCGTTTGGATCTCAAGCATAATCCGACAGTTCTTTTCCTCTCCGCTCCGTCCTTATGCGGAAAGACAAACCGCAAAATCCTAATCGAAATCGCCAGACGTCTTTTTGCCAAAGAAGTCTATATTGAGCCTTCCGTAAAAAGGGCCGCCATAGGAACAGACGAAAAGGTCTTTGCACCAAGTGCCACCTTAGTCAGGTGTATAGGCTCCGGAATCACCGACACTGGGATTCTATCCCTTGGGGAAATCATCAGCTGCGACAATTCCTTTATCTCCGGCGATACGTTTTCCGAAGCAATCCGGCGATATAGGAGTCAAAAGCAGCATCTTGCCATTGGCAGGAGAACAAGCTCCTACATCAAAAGGCGCGTTGGGACAATCAGTAAAAGGGGAGAGAACAAGCTTGTCGAAGTGAAAGGACGGGACACTCTCACTTCCCTTCCTTCTTCCGTCATTGTCTCTTCCGGCGAAATCCGAAACGTCCTCACTCCTCTCGCTGACTATCTAGTAAGGAAAGTGACGGACGTCATTTCCTCTGTATCTTCCGACCTTGCCGCCGATCTGACAAAAAGCGGCCTAATCCTGACCGGGGGAGGGGCACTCCTTTCCGGACTGAAGGATTATTTCCGGGAATGTCTTTCTATCCCCGTCCATGTCGCAGACAATCCGGAACTATCTGTCATCAATGGATTGAAGACCTATATTTCCCTCAAGGCAGGGAAATAAAATAAAGGAGGTAACTTTATGGTTACACTATTGGAACTGAAGAAAGCAAAGAGGATGGCTTTGAAAAACCATGACGAGAATGCCCAGGACGTCCTTGGCGTCATTATCGGCGATTATCAGAAACTGGAAGCCGACAGAAGAGGACAGGGGAAGGAAAGGAATGATGCCGACAGGGTTTCTCTCTTAAACAAGGTAAAGAAGGAACTAGTCGAAGAGAAGGAAAGGTATCTTACCGGAAAGAAGCAGGAAGAAGCCGAAAATACAGATAAACAGATTCAGATTGTCGAATCCTATCTTCCAAAAAGGATGTCTGAGGAAGAAATCAAGGCGGTCATTGAAGGTCTTGCCGATCATTCCATTAAGAATGTAATGGTTGTCTTTAAGACGAAGTACGCCGGTAAGGCAGATAGGGGACTGGTATCCAAAATCGCTAAATCCTATCAAGGAAAGTAGCTTTTTTCCGTCAGAGGGAGAATTGACTTTCCTCAGCCTAAGCCCTAAAATACTTAGGCTGTTTCTCGGTGGGGGAATAGTTAAGTGGTATAACAGTGGTCTCCAAAACCATTATTGAGAGTTCGATTCTTTCTTCCCCCGCCATCTGAAATTCAACACGGAGAAATCCGTGTTTTTTCTTTGCTTAGCAATTAGCGTACTTGTTTATGTACGTTTATTTCCGTATAATGGTAACGAGGTAAAAGACATGGCAACAACGAATGTTACTGAATTGAGAAAAAACTTGTTCAATACAATAGATTCCGTCATTAAATTCAACGAGCCCGTTCAGGTGACTACGAAGAATGGAAACGCAGTTCTTTTAAGCGAAGAGGATTATAATGCGCTTTTGGAAACGGTTTATCTCATGTCACAGCCTGGATTGGTTTCCAAAATCAAGGAAGGCGAAAAAGAACGGACCTCCGAAATGTCCAAATTCGACCCGAACGAGGAATGGTAGATGTGGGCTGTCTTTTTTACCAAAAACGCTGAGAAAGATAAGCCGAAATTGAAAATGGCCGGTTTAGAGAAGAAAGCCAAGTCCTTGCTGGTGTTGCTTTCTGAAAACCCATTTCAGACGCCTCCTTCTTTTGAAAAACTTGTTGGAGATTTGAACGGATATTATTCCCGAAGAATCAATATCCAGCATCGACTTGTTTATCGCATTGATTCCCAAAAGCATATCGTGATTGTTCATTCCATGTGGTCACATTACGAACGATAAGGGTTCGAATAAATCCTGCATTGCCCCGCCATCTAAAATTCAACACGGAGAAATCCGTGTTTTTTTACTTTTTTTCTTGACTACAATGTAGTTTACAATTATAATTGCATCAAAGGAGAAATAATGAAATGGCTGTAGTGTCAGTTAGAACAAACGAAGAAGAGACAAAGCTTTTTAAAAGTTATTCTGCCATTCACGGCATCTCTATTTCGGAAGCATATAAACGTGCACTGCTGGAAAAAATCGAGGATGAATTCGATGTGGCGGAAATGGCTGAAGAGGTTGAAAAATTCAACAAGAATCCTAAGACGCATTCTTTGGATGAGCTGAGAAAAACATATGGCTTATAAAATTGAGTTTTCAGATGAAGCCTTTAAAGAATTCGGAAAACTCGACAAATACACTCAAAAGCTAATTGATGCTTGGATTCGGAAGCATCTTGAGTCAAACGAAAACCCAAGATCCATCGGAAAGCCTCTTGTAGGAAATAAATCCGGACAATGGCGTTATCGTATTGGCGATTTTCGATTATTGTGTCTTATCAAGGATGATCGGCTGATTATTTTGGTAATCAAAATCGGACATCGGCGAGATGTTTATAAATAGACAAAAATGTTCGAAAAAATCCTACATTGCCCCCATCGGATTTGTATCCGAATCCTGTCTGTTCACCTTTACGGGTTCGGTGTTACCATAAAACTTGACAAGTGGAGTAAAATCTCTCAAGAGTCGGAAGGCAAATAGCGAAACAATGACCTCAGAAACGGGGTGATTTTTCTTTTTGGCTGATTTGTAAATCGAAATAAGAATGAACCGGCTAGTCAATAGAATAAATGTCCTTCCTCGTTTTTTCTTTCCAATCCCCGGTCCCTTCTTCACCTATTCTCAACACAAGTCCGTTACAGTTCCCGTTGCTTCCTCTCTTTCTTTAGCGGCACAGACGTCTGAAGGAAGTCTGGATGGAAAATGGCACGCAAATGAAGCTGACCAAGAAGAGAATCGTTATTGAACGGACATTGCATTTCCAGATAGACCATCATTGGCCAAAGGAAAGACATGATTTTGGATACAAAAAAAGGCTGCCCGCCTAGGCTTTTCGCCTTAGCATTAGGCAGCCTTTTCATATGGTGCCAACTGCCGGACTCGGACCAGCCACCTGCTGATTACAAATCAGCTGCTCTACCTGATGAGCTAAGTTGGCATTTCACTGGTGAGTGCTATAGGGATCGGACCTACGACCTCTTCCGTGTGAAGGAAGCGCTCTCCCGCTGAGCTAAGCACTCGGCTAGACAGCATACTAGTTTATCATCGAAAAAGGCACTTTACAAGAAAGACCCGTTTTTCCTTCCCCTCTGCTAGAATACTACCGAGGTAATTCATCATGTCACAGGCAAAAGATTTCGTCAAAGACAGGCTAACCAAGTCCTATTCCGTCTTCCATGCGGTAAGAAACAGGGAAGAGGAATTATCAAAGGAAGGATACACAAAGCTTTCGGAGAGGGAGCCTAGGAACATCCATCGGGGAGGGAAGTATTATCTAACCCGAAACGGCTCCTCCCTGATTGCTTTCCGGATACCGAAAGAAGAAAACCAGCTATTCTTCCAAATCAGTGCGACACACAATGACTCCCCATCCTTCAAAATCAAGCCTAACCCAGTCATCCATTATCAGAATCTGATTCTTCTTAACACGGAGCCTTATGGAGGAGGCATCTATAACACCTGGCTTGACCGTCCTCTTTCCTTCGCCGGAAGAGTCATGGTCAAGAAGGGAAGGGAGGCTAAGTCTAGGCTATTAAACATCGATGAAGACCTCCTGACCATTCCTAACCTTGCCATCCACTTTAACCGGAACATCAATTCCTCGATGTCCTATAACCCCTCTAAGGATAGGCTTCCTATCCTAGGAGTCGGTAAGGAAGACTTCTCTTTTGAAACCTACCTGAAGGAAAAGCTCGGCTTAGAGAAGGACGTAGAAATCCTCTCCCACGACCTCTTCCTTTATAGCCGGGTAAAGCCCTGCTATGTCGGAAGGAACAAGGAGTTCCTTTCTTCTCCCCGGTTAGACGATCTCTCTAGTGCCTATAGCGCACTCTTTGGCTTCCTTTCGGCAAAGGACAACAAGGCAGTCAATGTCTTCGCCTCCTTCGACAATGAAGAAGTAGGAAGTCTGACTAAGCAAGGGGCAAATTCCACATTCCTAAAGGATGTCCTGGAACGGGTGTCCTATGCTTTAAAAGGTAACCTAGATGAAAGGAAACAGGCTATATCAAAATCCTGCCTTCTTTCCATCGATAATGCCCATGCCAACCATCCAAACCATCCGGAAATCAGCGATAAGACAACAGACGTGGAAAGGAATAAGGGAATCGTCGTCAAGTCAAACGCCAACCAGTCCTACACCAGCGATGCCTATTCAAGGGCGATGATTTCCCTTCTTGGACAGAAAGCCAAAGCCCCTCTCCAGTACTTCACAAACCGCAGCGATCTAAGAGGAGGATCGACACTAGGAAACCTCTCCAATTCCGAAGTCTCCCTGACGGCATGCGATATCGGACTCCCTCAGCTTGCCAGGCATTCCTCAACGGAACTATGCGGAAGCGAAGACATCAACAACAGGGCAAGACTGATAGAGACCTACTTCTCCTCTACTTTAAGACTGACAGACGGCTCCTTGTCCTTAGAATAAAGACACTAGAAAAGCCGGACGATACCGCCCGGCTTATTTTCTTAAATGGTGGGCCTTAGTGGGCTCGGACCACCGACCTTGCGCTTATCAAGCGCACGCTCTAACCAACTGAGCTAAAGGCCCATTTAAGCGGAAATAATCTTACCGCAGTTTCTATTTATTGTCAACGGTTTATTGAAGAAAACTTTACCAAGGGTGGACCAGGATGAAAACAGGCCTGAAGGAAGAAGAAGCAATTTTTTCCGATTTTCAGTTAGATTACGCTAACTTTTAAGACAAACAATTTATTCCGATGATGACTCTTGAAAGTCTAACCTGCTTTGGCTACAATATGCCATGGAGGATGTAACTGAAATGACCAAAGTTGTTATTGATGATTCTTTATGCATTGGATGCGGTGCCTGCACTGGCATTGCTGCCGACACCTTCGAGCTCAATGACGAAGGAAAGGCTGCTTTCACCGGAAAGATCACCGATGAATCTGCTGTCCAGTCCGCCATCGACGGCTGCCCGGTCCAGGCTATCACTGCCGAGGACTAATTCCTAAACAGCAAAAGAAAACTGCCTTCGGGACAATCCGAGGGCAGTTTTTTGTTGTCTATCTTATCCGAATGGTGACGGAATAGCTAGAAGTCGTAATCTTGTCGCAGTGGTGAAGCTTACGGAAGACGTCTTTGGAAAGACCGTCAGTCGAGGCATCCACATAGGAATCCCCTAAGTATTGATAGGAAAGGATTTTATAGCTCTGCTTTGGATAGATGTTTTTCAGATAGGCAAGAATGAGGGCCGAGGAATGGACAAGGGAGGAGAGGGTGATTTTCCGGCTTACTCCGAATTCGTCAATGGAGAGCTGGTACTCATATCGGTTTTCGTTGATGTCTTTTTCTACCGGAGCATCATCCTTGATGTCTTTGACCCGCCGCTTATTGATAATCCTTTGTCGTTTCCTTTTGTCTTCTCCTTCCTTGATGGCAATAGAGAGAATGGAGTCAAAGGGGGAAAAGTGGCTCCTTTCCCGCTTAGTAAGAAACACCTTTGAAGTATTGGCCGGGGATTTCCTTATCTTAAAAATTAAGGGATTCAATAAAATTTCATAGAGGAAGAGAGAACTTCCTTCACAGATAAGCCCATAGAAGAGACCATAGCAGAAAGAAGAAACTGCATAGGAATCCGAGAAAAAGAAGAACGAGGATATCGTTCGCCTTTCTTCTATTTTCGGCATTGAGGAACAATAAACAGAGGAGAAACTTCCTTTTAGACTGGAAGGAAGAAGAAAAAGAAAGGAGAAATATCCGCAGGAAGAAGAAACAAGGGCAAGAAGGAGAAGATACGCAAGAAATCGGAGGGGGAAGAAAGAAGAAAAGAAGCGATGGAAACGATCAAAGAAGAACAAAGATAAAAGCCTAAAAAGGCTGTTAATGGTAATCCTGATCGGATAGACAGGAAAAGGTAGGCAGAGGGTAGAAAAGAAGGTAAGGGAAACCATAGCGTTTTTAAAGACAAGAACGAAAAAGGATGGGAAGAAGCCGTAGAGGGCATAAGTAAAGAGTAGCCTGACATCAGAAAGGTCAATCGGATAAAGGGAAGAAAATCTGGCACCCGGTATCTGCCCAAATAGGGCGATTCCATATCCGGCTAAGGCAAGAAGGAAAATCCTGGCTGCCTTTTTCCACCGGATATCCATTCCTTTATTATTGATCGTCGTCCTCATTGGCATCTCCGCTTAACTGATTGTCTTTCTTCCGTAAAAGGCACTCCTCACGCCTTTGCTTCACTAGTTCGGAAGGGATTTCCTTCACCTCGCCGGGTTTCCTTTTTCCGAGAAGGATATCGCCAATCCGGATTCGCCTTAAGACAGTGACCGGATGGTTCCTTGTCTCCCTCCTATGACGGATTTCCCGTTTTTTTCCTTCATGGAGAACAAGAGAAAAAACACAGGATGAATCAAGGCTCCGGACAAGTTTAGCTTCGCAAGGCTTTGTCTTGTAGGCGTCCTGAGGAATATAGATTCCTTTTGCCCTTTTTTCGATTTCATCCCCCTGATAGGGATTCTTGCATTGGACAAGATATTCCTTTTCCGGAGCGGAGGAAGGATGAGTCATCAAGTTGGCAAACTCGCCGTCGTTGGTCAAAAGAAGCAGACCGGTCGAATTATGGTCAAGACGTCCAATGGAAAAGACACGTCCGTATTTCTTCGGGACAAAGTCAAGGATGGTCCTTCTGCCTTCCGGGTCGCTGGAAGTGGAGACGACATCATAGGGTTTGTTCCTCCTTAGATAGACAGGAGCACTCTTTTCCTGTGGGCTGACCTTCTGTCCATCCACTTCAATCTCATCTTCCCTTGTGCACTTAAAACCAGGCTCATCGACAACCTTTCCGTTTACTTTGATTTTCCCTTCTGCAAGAAGGGCTTCTGCCTTTCTTCGGGAACACACTCCCCTTTCGGAGAGGATCTTCTGAATCCGTTCTTTATCCATACGATAGATTTCACTTTCTCTTCCTGCATATTCTACACTAAAACAGACTATTTTTCTCCTTATCCTTAGATTCCCTAACCTGATACCTTGGTTTTCCTCTGAAAAAAGAAAAACCACGGATTTCCCCGCGGTTAAGTCTGGCTATCACATACGAAATAGCTGCACTACTATTTCCATTTACACTGTTAGACCATTCCATACTGCAGGAATAATTCTCAACTGAAGATTTCTATCAAAATCACCTTCATTTCTGAAAATGGATCGATGCATGGGTCTTCCGACCTTATCCTTCCAAGTGTTTTCAATTATTCCTACACTATATAAAAACTCCAACAAATCCAAAGGTAAAAGACGAAACTCATGGTTAACAGAATTATATCTTTCGCTAAATGTTTTAACACTTAAATCTCTCGATCCGCAAAGGTGCAATAATTCTATCACATATTTATAATCTTCTCTCAACACAGGGTTGATTTCATTGGCTATTTCCGTATATTCCTGCTGTTCGCTTGCCGTCATTCCGTCAAGAACGCTTCTGTCAAAACGCTTTTTCGTTTCTTTATCTCGCATTTCGTAATATTCAATGCTCGCGCCCTTACCCTTTGCAAGACTGTTGCCTTCCTCTTCTTTCTTGAAAGTCCAACCCTTTTCTTCCATCTGCCTGAACGTTGCCCAACGGTTATCACCGTAGTTTTCGCTCATCGCAATAAGCGACAGGAAAAGGTTATTGATCCCGTGATATTTTTTGCCTGTAATTGCCAATTCCGGCGCGCCCGACGATACCCAACCTTGCATCCAAAAGAGATTGTCTTTTTCAAGGTTTTCCATTTCCTTGTCCACAAGTTGCTTTCTCTGCGGCGTTAGTTTCTCCTACACCGTATTCTTTTCTTCACTGCTCAAAGACAACTTTCACCTCCTCTACCATTGCCGGCTCGCCGTTTTCATATTCCTCGTCGTCGAAGTCCATCAAGTCGTCTATCGTGTAACCTTTCGGAATTACGATAACGGGGGGGTATCTCGTATATTGTTTTTCCTCATTTTTTACCTCCTCGAAAAATCATTTTTATGAATTTTCACCTCAAACCACATTACTCCCACCTAGCATGATAAACATAAAAATGGCATTTATCTACATAAACTCACCAATTTTTTAGTTACCGCAGATTAAAACTCGCTCATTTTTTATAAAACGGCTTGATTTTATTTAATGTGCTATAATAGGATCAAAATGAGGTGCTTAACTATGAGCGAATACTTGAAACGTAAAATCGACAAATTTCTTTTCGATTGGAAAGCAAACCCGAATCGCAAACCACTTATTATAAAAGGTGCAAGACAGGTCGGCAAAACAAAATCAATCGAAACCTTTGCCGAGCAGAATTACGAAAGCATTGTTGAAATCAACTTTGCCGAAGATCCTGTTTATAAGCAAATTGTTGAAAACGGATACTCTGCCGAAGCCGTTATCAAAAACATTTCTCGAATCAACCCGGAAGCCCGATTTATCAAAGGCAAAACTCTTATTTTCTTTGATGAAATTCAAGAATTTCCCGACATTGCAACGTCTTTAAAATTCTTTTCGCTTGACGGAAATTACGATGTGATTTGCAGCGGTTCTTTGCTTGGCGTTCATTACAAGGAAATCTCGAATATCAGCGTAGGCTATAAGACCGAAATCGAAATGCGTTCGCTCGACTTTGAAGAGTTCCTATGGGCGCTCGGATACGACGATTCCGTTAAGGAAGATATTTTATCTCACATGCAATCGTTTACCCCGTTTTCTCCTGCCGTGCTGAAAATCTATAACGACTTGTTTTTGGATTACTGCATCGTGGGCGGTATGCCTGACGCCGTAAAAGATTTTGTTTCAAAAAAGACGTTTGAAAACACTCTTGAAATTCAACGCCAAATCATTATCGGCTACGAGGCAGACATCCGGAAGTATGCAGTAGGGCTTGATAAATCGCGTATTACAAACGTATTTCAATCCGTTCCTTTCCAACTCGGCAAAGAAAACAAGAAATTCCAAATTTCAAAGGTTCGTTCAGGCGCAAAATTTGCAGATTACCGCGGTTCGCTCGAATGGCTTGAAGACGCAGGCATCGTAAACGTCAGCAGAGCTTTACAAACCCCGAATTTACCGCTTAAAGGAAACGTCATCGAAGATTGCTGTATCCTTTATTACGCAGATAACGGTCTACTCCTTTCTCAGCTCGACGACGAAGCCCAAATGGATTTCCGCCAAAATAAGAACCTTGACGTTTATAAAGGCGGCTTATTTGAAAGCATTATCGGAGAAGCACTCGTAAAATCCGGTTACGACCTTCGTTATTACAAAAAGGAAAACTCAACTTTGCAGGAAGAATTCCTTGTTCGATATAAAGATTATCTCGTACCGATTGAAGTGAAAGCCGGCAATAACAATTCCAAATCTCTTTCGACTTTAATAAAAAGCGACAACTATCCGGAAATCCGTTTCGGAATAAAAATCGTAAAAGGAAATATCGGATTCGACTCCAACATCTGCACTTTCCCTCACTTTTGCGCTTTCCTTATCAAAGACTTTCTTGCAACATTTCAATTTGAATAAATAACTTTCATTTGCAACGATTGCTGTTTTTCGGCTACGGCTAACTGTCGTAGCCTTTTTCTATTCTCTCTTTTGCCGTCTGAAAGTAATAATCGTTCGCTTTAATACCTATAAATTGCCTTCCTGTATTTGCACAGGCAATGCCCGCGCTCCCCGATCCCACACAGTTATCCATTACCATCTCGCCATCTTTCGTATAGGTTTTAATCAGGTATTCGAGAAGTTCGACAGGTTTCTGCATCGGGTGAACGGCGTTCCTATCTCTTGAAAACTTCAATATATCCGTCGGATAGTTCGTATAATGCGTAACGTATTCCGTATCCGAATTGAGTTTGTTATTTCCGCCGTACCCTTTTCCGTTTCGCCACGTTGAATTCGGTCCGTTTCGTTTCACTTGTTCTTTTTGAATAAGCCCTTGCGGGTAATACCGTATCGGCAGTTTGCTCTTACTGCCTACCGTCCCTTTGCTGAAAACAACAGTATCTTCAAACAGGGACAGCAGCTTGTAATTAGAGTTCAGAAATCCCGTCGGACTCTCTTTTTCCCATACCATTTTGTAACGAAACATATCCGTATTGCTCTGAATGAGTTTGCTTGTAAAAGGTTCGTTCCCGAATAAGCAGACGATACCGTCCGGTTTCAGAAGTCGCTTATATCCTTTCCAAAGTTCCGTCAGCTCGATTTCCCTATCCCACTTATGTTTTATCTTGCCGCAACCATACGGAAGATCGCATAGAATAAGGTCAACGCTTTGCTCCGGTAGTTCTTTCATCACCGTCAGACAGTCGCCGTGATAAAATCGTATCATCGTTTGCCGTTACCGCCTGTATTTTTAGGAACAGTCGGCGTATAGGTCGATTTAACGGGCATTGAACGGAAGGCTTTGATTGCCGTTCCCTCGTAATAGTCAGGCGATTTATTCGGTCTGAACAACCCGCTCGTGGCAAAAATACGAAGCATTTGCTCTTTATCGCCGTTACACCAATAGGAAAGCAAGTTCATCAGCGACATATCCGAGTTCGAGTGATTGTTCTGCAATTCTTCGCCCGCATAAAGTCTTTTGAATTTATCCCCGTTCTTTGCGTTCGACGCTTTTCCACGACGTCACGGTCGGTCATCGTTGACAGTCCGTTCACGCCTTTGCATGCGCCTTTCCACTCTTCGCGTTTCTCGCATTTACGGGACAAAAGTTCTTTCATTTCGGGTGTATCGAAACTTTCAAGGCGATAAAATCCTGCGCCGTCGCCCGTCATTGCGATGAAATGTTCTTTCTGATAGAATTCCAAATCGCCGTCTTTCGAGAATGTACGAATATCCATACCGTCTGTTTTACCGAAAAAAAGGATAAACAATAGTGTTCCTGACGGCCGTAAACCTCCCGTCTTCTGAGGGTTTTCCCTGAGAGGAAGGTCTTTTTGTAGAAAAGTGACATGTATTCTGCAAATGACAGCCCGCGTCCCTTCTCCCTGCGGAACGCCTTCTCCGACAGCCAGGGCTGTGCTCTCTTGCGGTGGATCCGGAGATGGACTGCAAACCTCTGCTTTGCCTAGGTGCAAAAGCCGATTGACAGGGCTGAGCAGCCCATGGGCTTCCTCATCCTTCGAGTTGACGTTCGCCTACAGCAGCTCCCTGGAAAGCCCCCGCTTTTTTCTTCCCCTGCGCTCCGACATCGGCACGTTTACGTACGTGTGGTCAACCCACACATCCCCGGAAAGCACCTTGTTTCCGGCGTTTTCCGGGATTCTCTGTATTTTTCTCTTCCATAGCAGCGCGGTCTGCAGGGAGACGTGCTCCCTTCCGTGCCTCTTCAGGCGATGGCCGTGGCAGTACAGACATTCGACGAAAAATTGGCGCGACCTCTTTCCGAGGTCGAAGACGTGTTCGCAAAAAGACATACGGATGATCCTTTCCGGAAGTTCCGGGACCGGCCACAGGGGAAAGTTGTTATATCAAGCTGTGACCGGCCTCGGAACTCAATTGATATAGCAAGGAATATACCGCGTCCTGGAACCGGGAACACTATTGTTTATCCTTATTTAGGAAATCACCCATCAAAACGGCATAAAAAAGAGAGAACATTTATCCTTGTTCTCTCTTAAAAGATTTGTATTAAATTGTAGGTGTCAGGCGAGGATTAAAACGAAGTCGTCAGTTCAAGTCCTGTTTTTTTGAAAAACAGGTCAAAACGCAGCTCACAAATTCAAATATTCCGCAAAGTGCGTAAAACACTAAATATAGTAACAAAAAAGCACAAGACCTACTAAATCTTGTGCTTTTTATGTTTTGTAGCTTTTTCGTACTACAAAGATGGTGGAACAAGTAGGACTTGAACCTACAACCACTCGGTTATGGGCCGAGGGCTCTAACCAATTGAGCTATTGTTCCAGTTTGGTGGCTACGGGGGGAGTCGAACCCTCGACATAGCGGGTATGAACCGCCCGCTCTACCAACTGAGCTACGTAGCCAAAGCAAAGTTAATTTTAAATCGAGTAGCAGAAAAAAGCAAGAGAATTAAAGCAAAGGGAAGACAGCCTACAGCCAAAAAGGAGAATGACCGGTTTCCCCACAAAGGAAGCAGAAATCCTCCGCAAAACAAAAAACTATCCGACCAAAATTCAGCAGGGAAGGATAAGCAGAAGTGCTAATGACGGCCATAAATCCAGTGTCTTCTAAGATGGCAGAAATTAGTTCTTTCATAGAGGTTCCGTATATTCGCTAAAGACGGTTCTTGTCTTTTTCTAATCCGGAACGTCTTTTCCGAGACGATACGAGGCTGAGACGAAAGGAAACGGATTTGGTTTCTGTTTAGGGACGCCCGTTCTTTCTGTCGCGGCAGGAAGAAAGGATGAAAATCATCATTGGCTCTTTCCTGTTTACCCGGACTGTGGATTACTCTCTTGATTTCCAATCAAAACAAAGAATAAGTCTGATTCTTTCTCTTTCTTATAAGTGAAAGCATACAGATCAGGTGTTTTGTTAGCTGAAAAAGCAACTGACAAAAGAAACGGCAATGGCCAGGAGTTTTATTTTGTATCCCCTTTCATAGAAAATAGTGGAAATTCTCTAATTTAGCCATTATACTAATGGCAGTTGCCGTGTAAGCGATTACATTAAAGAAAGGGAATTCATGATCTACACACCAGAGAAAATCCGAAACATTGCCGTAGTCGGACATCAGGGAAGCGGAAAGACGACCCTAGTTGAAGCACTCGCCTATCTAACCGGCCTAATCAAGACTAAAGGAAGCATCGAAGAGAAGAATACTCTGTCAGACTTTACCCCTGAAGAGAAGAAAAAACAGATGTCGCTGTCTTCTTCCATCATTCCTTTAACCTATAAAGACTATAAAATCAATCTCATCGATCTTCCTGGAAACGATGATTTTGTCTACGAGCAGATTGGCATTACCCGCCTAATCAAAGGGGCAGTCCTTGTCATCGATGCAAGCAAGGGAGTCCAGGTTGGAACAAGGAAAGCCTTCAAGAGGCTAAAGAAGAGAGGGGTACCTATCTTTATCTACCTGAATAAAAGGGATAAAGATGACGTCGACTTTGATTCTTTGTACGAAGAAATCAAGCAGAAGCTGGACGAACATAAGTGCGTTCCCTTCTCCTATCCAATCGGACGAAGAGAGAACTTCGATGGCTTTGTCAACGTTCCGGAAAAGAAAGCACGGAAGTTCAACGGAACCGATTGTGTCGATGATGTCATCTATGATGACAAAAAACCGATTATTTTTGCTTTATACAATCGCCTATGTGAATCCGTCGCCTACTCTAGCGAGGATAGGCTAGATAAGTTCTGCTCCGGTGAGCCATTAACGGACAGGGAAATCAAGGCCGGGCTTCGAAAGGGCGTCTTAAACGGCGATCTTTATCCGATTCTCGTCGGGTCAGCCACAAAGAACATCGGTTTAAACACAAGGTTAAATAGGTTCATCGATTACCTTCCGTCCCCTAGTGACTTAAAGCCTTATGTGGCCCATGATGAAAACGGAAAGGAAATCGATGTTAAGACAGATAATGAAGAGCCGGCCTCACTCGTCATCTTCAAAGAATCTTACAATCCCTATCAGGGAAGGATTTCCGTTTTCAAGGTGAACTCAGGAATCGTCCGTGTCGGAGATACTCTCTTCTGTCCGAATAACAAGAAAAGCTATAAGCTTTCCGCCCTCTATTCCCCTTGTGGAGAGAAGCTTAATCCAGTCAGTGAAATATCCGCCGGGGATATCGGAGCCGCCACCAAGCTCGAAGACAGGAAAGTCTCTTACACCTTATCCGCCCAGGAGCGGGTTGTCCAATTCAAACCAACAAAATATCCGACCGCCACTTTCTTTAAAGCCATTGTCCCTGAAACAAAGAAAGACTCGGATAAACTCTTCCCGGAAATCGCCAAATATCAGCTTCAGATGCCTACCCTTAAGCTAGACAACAACATTCATACCGGGCAGATTCTTCTTGGTTCCCTTTCTTCCTCCCATCTCGATTATGTTCTTGACCAGATTGCCCAAAGCGGAATCAAGTTCCATACAGAACCGGTCAGAATCGAGTACAAGGAAACCATTACGAAAAAGGCGGAAGCCGAGGGCCGGTACATCAAACAATCGGGAGGTTCCGGATACTATGGCGTTGTTCTCATGTCCTTTGAACCGGCTAAGGAAACAAGTTTTGTGTCCACCGTATTCGGTGGACACATCGATAAAGGATACTTCCCTCCGGTCGAGGAAGGCTTCCGTGAAGCAAGGAAGAAAGGACTTCTGACCGGAAGTGAAGTCATCAATGTCAAAGCTACTTTAAGGGATGGAAAGCAACATACGGTCGACAGCAACGAAAGGGCCTTTAAGAATGCCGCCATGCTCGCTTTCAAAAACGCCTATAGGAACTGCTCGCCGATTCTTTTGGAGCCATACTACAAGATCATCGTAAATGTGTCACCGGACTACCTCAATGCAGTCTACTCGGATTTGAGCCGGAAACGCGGTCAGATCCGTTCCACAGAAGAAGGAGACGATGCAACGCTCAACGTGACTGCCATTGTCCCCCAGGCGGAAATCCTGGAATATGCAAACGAACTGAAATCGTTGACCAAATCCACAGGCTTTTTTAACCTTTCCTTTGAAGATTATCGCCCCGTCCCTAAGGAAATCGCAGAGAAGATCATTGCGTCGAGGAAGAAGTAAGGCCATGACACTTTTTGGTCCGTTCACCTTCGGTACATATAGGGAAATGAATTTTAGTTTTCTCTCCTAAGCGTAGGGGGAGAGTAATAAAAAAGGATAAACAATAGTGTTCCCGGTTCCAGGACGCGGTAAAATTTCCGTGCTATATCAGTGGAGTTCCGAGGCCGGCCATGGGCCAATGTAGCAACTTTCCCCTGTGGCCGGTCCCGGAACTTCCGGAAAGGACCATCCGTATGTCTTTTTGCGAACACGTCTTCGACCTCGGAAAGAGGTCGCGCCAATTTTTTTCGAATGTCCGTACTGCCACGGCCATCGCCTGAAGAGGCACGGACACCATGGATGGGTGTGCCGCGGCTGCGGAAAGACGTTCCCGGACAGAACGGGAACCGTGCTGTCCTCCTCCAAGCTGAGGCCGTCTCAGATCCGGACCCTGCTGTCCATGCCCTCCGACGGCACGACCCTGAGACAGGCGGCACAGAAGGCGCATGTCTCCCTGCAGACCGCACTGCTATGGAAGAGAGAAATACAGAGAATCCCGGAAAACGCCGGAAACAAGGTGCTTTCCGGGGATGTGTAGGTTCACCACACGTACATAAACGCGCCGATGTCGAAGCGCAGGGGAAGGAAAAAAGCGAGGGCTTTCCAGGCAGCTTCTGTAGCCGACCGTCAAGTCGAAGGATGAGGAGGCCAATGGGCTGCTAAGCCTTGTCAACCGGCTGTACGCCCAGGTGATGCGGAAGTTTGCGGTCCATCTCCGGATCCACCGCAAGAGAGCGCAGCTCTGGCTGCCAGAGAAAGCACTCCGCAGGGAGAACGGCCGTGGGCTGTCATTTGCAGAATACATGCCGTTCTTCCACGGAATGATCTTCCTCTCAGGGAAAACCCTCAGAAGACGGGAGGTTTACGGCCGTTAGAAACACTATTGTTTATCCTTTTTTAATAAAATACATTGCATTGTTCCGTACTCCGAAACTTGAACCGATTAGGGATAAGTTATCAAATAGTACCAGAATTAGAAAGAGTCTCCTGAGGCAACTTCCAATGAAGATACTCTGTCAGCCGGTCCGAGTTGTAAAAGCGCTTTAGTTCTCGGTTGCCTGAAAATTTCCGAGAGTCGCTTGCGTTGTCCTCGAGCCTCTTCTGACCCTTTCCGAACAAGGTTTTTTTCTACGATAAGATAGGTATAGTCGTTCTTGACATCGCACCAATGGTATTCACCGATGTATTTCTGGTTCGTGAGCATATGGGACACGCTTCCGCTCGCAGATGGCTTTCCGCTTCTAGCAAACTCCTTGCATTCACGAATCTGACACCTTCGATAGATTCATCTCGTTGCTTATTGCACGCATAGCGTGCGTAAATAACACCTCTTGTCATGGGTGTTTCCTTTCCTGTCACAGCCGTGATTGGACAATTCAAGGAAAGCAAAAGTCCAATACACTATGACAAATCGTAACGAGCGGTTGATTGTCTTTTGGCTTTTTTCCCAACGAGCCAAACGTGTAGATGGACTATGCTCTCTTAAGGCATCTCTTTTACTACTGTTTTGCCAAGAAGCAGACCGCAAGGCTCAGTCGTTTACTGAGATTGCGATGCCGTAGCGGATTATTTCATGTTTTCAGCAGTTTTCTCTATATATTCTTTTTCCTCCTCAGTTAATTTAAATTTAGTAAACAATTGTAAATCGATATTTTCTATGGATTTAGACCAATCAATTTCTGAGTTGGGTTTAAAATCTATAAGGGGTATGTTTGCCCAGGTGTCTTTTGCTGTATTCTGAGTTATTTTTAGAGTGCCTAGTAAAATTCTGGCAAATTTTGTTTTTATGTATTTCTCAGCATTCAAGGCCTCAACTTTGGTGTCGAACATTCCAATACTCATATATGTTTGAGTATATAGTTCAAATGGGTTGCCAATAAATGGTTGTCCAAGCTTTTCACCAAGTTGCCCTTTGCCATTAGCTCCAGGAAGAATGACTTTATATTTTTCTAAACAAGAAATCGGGCGAATATACTTTTTTGAAATGAACTTTGATACACGCTTATTACCCTGTCTTCCATAAATAAGTAAAGTATTACCATTATCAAAATTTGAGTCATGGAACAATAAAGGCATTACATCAAAAACAGAAGCATCAAGAATATATTCATTGCCCTTTGTGAAAGACTTATTGTAGAAAGGAAAATCTTGATAAACCTCTGGGGTTAGATTATATGTACTCTTACTGAAGACAATTGAGGAAAGATTTTCGTTAGTTTGTGTCTTAACTCGATTCAAAATGCTACTCAATATACGATTTTCAGTGAAAATTTTTATAGCGCCATACGTCTCCTGCGAATCTCGTAATGTTATTACAACTCCACCTTTTATATCCGCCGTTGGAAAAACAATCTTAGAGTCTTTAAAATAATCAATCACTTTAAAATGGGGGTCATCTAGCATCTTTTGATTCCATTCAGAAGGAGTGAGACCGGCCTTGAATAAAAATCTGGCTGGAGAGATTAAAGAAACAATTTTGCCGATTCTAAAAGCCACATCATAAAAATAGTTATACACAGGAATAGCGCGATGACTATTATCTATTTCTTGTTGATAAGGTGGATTTCCTACCACTGCATTGAACTTCATGTTGTCATCCTCCTTGCGGTTCCAATATGTCTTTCCTTGACGTACTTTCTTGATGAAGGACTCACATTTGCGTTTGTCCTTGAGCTGGTTGATCAAATCCTCGAAATATCTTGTGTTCACCTTGGCATCTCTGTAGCCGACCAACGTGCGTTTGGTGATTTGCTTTGCCATTGGGGTTTTGCATACGACGAACACTTGGTTCTTAACAACGTCATCCCATATTTTTTGCTTGTTTTCGAATGTCTGCTGTTCTTCCGGGATTTCGTTCAATCTCAGTCGGTAGAGAGTATAGGAAACATACAGCGGATACAATCCCGTTTTGGAATTGATTTCCAGAATATTCGATTCCTTGTTGAAAACGCGGGAAGTGATTCCTTCCTTCTCTATCAATCGAGGCTCGGAAATCGTATTTTCGAACTTGTCGTCATAAAACGAGTAGCCTCCAAGGGCTTCTCCTAAATGAAGGTTGACAACTCTCCATGGAGTCAGAACAGTCTCTTTATCCGGATTCTTGAACGTCGAGAATAATTCTGCGATTCTCTCGACTCTTTCGGTTGGCTCAAGGTTGTCTGCGTTTTTCGAGACGGCGCGTATTCTTCTGCAGGCCCCGATGAAGATGTCCTTGTCGTAGTATTTGGAGAACTTCCTGAACATCTCTCTTGTCACGCCCTTCGGCATGAACTCATTCCAGGAAAGATCATCGATGATCTTAGGGTCACCGAAGGTATCGATGGTAATATCCGATTTGATATCCATGTCGATTCCATAGACCAAAAGTGGGATACGGATGGAAATGCCCCGGAGAATGGATATGGCCGTATCGCGGTTTTTCTTCTTTTCCTTAAGCTGCTTAAGCTTCTCCTTCTCTTCTTCGGTCAAGGATTCGCCACGGCTTTTCTTTCCCTTGATTTTTTCTTCTGCTTCGTATTCTTCGTCCGTAAACCCTTCGCTGTTGATATCGATGTCTCCGGCTTTCTTCTGCTGGTTCGAGGCACCGATGATCTGCTTCAGTTTCTGGAATTCTTCCAATTCAAGCCCGTCAAGCTTCAACAGCTCGTCGTTGTAAAGCTTGCTATCGTCGAATCCGTTCTTTGCAACTTTTTCGATATAAGCCTTCTTCAAAGCCTGAAGGAGCTGATCAACTTTGAATTCCTTCATTCTGGTTTCATCGATTGACACGACAGGGCAGAAATTGAGGAATTTCTTCAGCGTCAATTCGGCACGTGCTTCTTTCTTTCCGGCTTTTGCGGAAAGCTGGACGGATTCGGCGACCATCTTCAAAGTTCTGTCCGGTGCGAAATCGAAGACGTAGCAGTTTTCCTTCATTTTCCCATCTATGTTGGCCGGGGTCTGGACACGGAAGATTGTCTGCAGATATTGACTTGCTGAGGTCGAATAGGAACCCGCGAGCATCATCACTGCCGTCCACTCAGGGACAGAAACGCCGGTTGTCAGACGTCCGCAGGAAAGAGTGATGGTGTATTCGTTCTCCTTGAATGCGTTTCTGACTGCCGTAAGGGCATCCGTTGAATTGATTTCCTCATCCCCGTCACCGGCCACGTTGACGATTTTGAAAGCGCCGAAAACGGGATGGCTCTGGAGGAGGGAGCTCAAAGCTTTGGCTTCCTTGACTCCGGGAACAACCCACAGCGTATTCTTAAACAGCTTCCGGTATTCCTCGGTGGAGAATGGGTAATTCGTGGTTTCGCTCTTCTGTGAAATCAGGTTGAGGAACTTGACAATGTCATCTTCATGGACAAAATCGCCGATTTTCGCTCCTTCCGGAACAGGTTTCGTGTCTTTTTTGCTATCGCCCGTCCAGACACGGAAGAACTCTTTGAAGTTGAACGCCTTATCGTCAAGGTCTTTATAACCCGCAAAACTCTTTTCCAAATGATAGGTATAGATATTAAGCTTCGGAAGGTCTTCATAGGGGTTGGAGTCTCCGAAGTGGTTCAAGGCGAACTCCTGCTTCGCTTCCTGTTCCATGATGTAATCCCAGGTGTAGATGTCGCCTGATTCGTATTGCTCGAGCAGGTTGAACGGGGTTCCCGAAAGCTCCAGGACTTTGGCTTCCTTTGTCTTTCCGGATATGACTTGGTTTATGACCTTCTTTCCTAAGTCGGTCTGGGTTCCTTCATGGGCTTCGTCCACGACGACGAAATCCCAATCGCGGTCATAGATCTCATCATCTTTATCGAATTTCCCACCGACGGCTGAAGCCCCGCGAAGGTCTTGGATGGAGGCAAAGTAAACGAAGTGTTTCCCTTCTTTTTCCAATTCACTGATGGGCTTACCTTTTGTCTTGGATGCAAACTCATAATCGGGTCTGTCATAGAAAATCTTGCCGAAATCCTCGTACCATCCATCGGAGACTACAGGACGATGCGTAAGAATGATGGTGGATTTGAATTCCTCTTCCTTTGCCACCTGCAGAGCGCATAGGGTCTTTCCGAAACGCATCTTCGCATTCCAAAGCATCTTGTTGCCTGTTTTGAAACGTTTCAGTGTTTCCTTTATCGCCTGTTCCTGCTCAGGGCGGAAAATGATTGGATTCTTATCCTTGGTAATCGAGGATGAATCCAGTGCCGTCTTTCCGTCTTTAACGGCTTGTATGGCTTTTTTTGCGGTCTCCAAATCCGTTACGAACCATTCGTTCTGCTTCTTCTGCGTATCGAAGAACTTTCTCTTGATTCCGCTGCGGATCAGGACATCATGCACCTTATGGTCACGGAAGCTTTTCAGTTTTCCGTTGCAATGGTCGACATAGACCGCGATTTCCGTGTGGAGAAGATCATAGGTTATTCCGGCGGTAGAGGTGTATTCATCGATTCTCTTTCTCGCCGAGAAGTTGAGGTCATGGCAGTTCGGACTCAACGCATTCCAACCCCTTTCCGTATGAACCGTTGCATCGCCGATCTTAAGGCAGCCTTCATGTGTCTTGTCGTTGATTCTGAATATGTAAATCAGCTTGTATTCAAAGGTGGATTGGAATTTCTTGATGCTTTCCTCGTTCATAATCATTTCCTCCCTCTCACGATATCGAAGAACTTGACCGTTCTGTTCTTCTCCCAGTCCATAACCTTCGCATAAACTCCATTGTGCCGGCTGTTGTCGCCCGTCTTGCATCCGGGGCATTCCGATTTCTCAGGCATGACGCTTTCTCCCGTAAGGAAATCAAGCGACATCTGCCCTTCGCCTTCTTCGTTATGGCAGGTGTAGGGCACGACATATTTCATCCCATCCATTTGGAAGATGTTCCATGAGATGATTTGGGCGATTTCGTCTGCGTATCCGTTCTCGAACGGTTTGCTGAACTTATCCCGGAAGAACTCAAGTACGTCGACGAAAAGGTTCTCCCGCGCCAGAAGGACGTTGTCGCCCTGGAAATCAAAACCATAGACGCTTTTCAAAGCAACCTTTGTCCATTCCGCCCATTCCTGCTCATCTTCAACGTTTTCGCTTATCACTCTGAGCTTGCGGTCCAATAGGCCCGTGCGCATTTTAACGGGAATCTGCTCCCCGTTGGTCGCATCGTACCGGCTTGTGAGATAAGGGGCTTCTCCGCAGGTGATTTCAAGGCGGAGGTCTTTCACATAGTCCTGCCAGGTTTTGCCATTGTCGAAGACGACCTTTTCCGTCGGAATCCAGGTTTTGCCTCCATCCTTGTTGAAGGCATCCTTGTGCCCGAACCATTTTTCGTCCACGGCATTGTTCTGAAAATTGCAGATCCAGGATGGCGTGAAAACTTCGGCCATGTCTTTACTTCGCTTCTTCTGCTCACGTTCGCTCTTGCAGGTTCTAGGCTTGATGAGTTTTTTCATCTTTCCTGAAATGGAGGAAAGCTTCATGGTGTCTTCAGCGTGATAGTCTTTGCCGTTCGCCTTATAATTGTCGGTTCCCCAGACGATGTTTTTCTTGGTCGAATGGTCTTGAAGGAGGATGCCCAGGACATTGGGATATTCTTTTTCGATTTCTTCCGTAATGATAGCCGATGTCATCTGTCTTCCTCCTTTTCCTCTAAAACGACACCATATTTTTTGCAGAGCTTGGCTATTTTGCGTTGGTCATTGAAAACAGGCTTATGATGCCCGTTCTCCCACCGATTGATGGTTGCATAGGAAACACCGATCTTCTTGGCAAACTCGGTTTGGCTCAGCATCATTTTCGTTCTTAGTTCTTTTACGATTCTGGAAAAGTCCATGATTAAATTGTATCATAAATGTAACATATATGTGTCTTTTTCTTCAGGCGCATGGTGGGTTTCCCACCGATCAAGGCACTTGCCTTGATCGCAGAACTGGCGCAAATTGCACCAGTTCCTTATCCCGTTATGCATGAGGGATCCTTTTCGTCTAAATCCGCGGTCTATAATTCCCGTTTTTTCGGTCAGGAATACGGAGATTACATAGTCTTTCTTTTCTTCCACTTTCCTCATTCGAAGTTCTTCAGATACGATCGGTTCGAACAATGCCGCAAGTAGCCTATAAGCATTCCTGTCTTCATCCAACATCCGCCTGTTTTCTTTCAATACACTATCCTCCTTATTTTTGTTTTTCACTCTTTTTCTTCGGCTCTGCTCTGGCTTATTTTCGCCCGCCTTTAATTTACCTCACTATAGACGCCCTGAAAGCAGCAAAACTTAAGTAAAATCTTTCTGAAAGCACAAAAAAAGGCTGTTTGCCGAGGCTTTCCAGCCTAGGCCTTTTAAACAGCCCCTTTTCTCGTGACGAATATCAATCCTTGAAAAGATTAATTGACCGTTTTCGTTGCATTTTCCTTTTTCTTAACGAGGATGAACGCAATGACTCCGTAGACGACAATGATAAGAGGAAGAGCGATATCAATGGTAATTTGGATTATGTCGATTACTGGTGTCCCGGAGCTCTTGGTGAAGCCTTCTCCGATGCCATTCATGGCATTAGAATTACCGGTGACATAGAGCATGTTTTTCAGACAGCGACGGACGACATAAACGTCATTGGCATTGTTCTCATCGACCTTGTTCCAGGCACGGGTTATGGATAGATTAATGTCACCTCCGGCATAGGCCATTTGTTTGACAGGCATGTAACCCGGAGTATTGAAATCATCAATGACAGCACCTTTGAATCCCCATTCATCTCTTAGAATTTTAGTGAGGAGTCTATAATCGCCTCCTGCCCATCTTAGGCCGATACGGTTGAAAGAAGTCATGATACCAATACACTTGCCTTCCTTAACAGCTATTTCAAATGGTCTAAGGAAGATTTCACGCATTGCCTGCTCAGTGACATACGAAATATCCCCATTGCTTTGGCGGTGGGTTTCCTGTTCGTTGAGGGCAAAGTGCTTTGCAAAGCAGTAGACACCTTTCTTTCTTGTACCTCTGATCTGAGCGGCAGCCATTTTTCCGGCGTGTAAAGGATCTTCTGAATAATATTCAAAGTTTCTCCCTCCGAATGGAGAACGATGAGTATTGATGCCAGGAGCATACCATCCTGAATACGGCGAATTTGTACTGAGGTCTCCCCATAAACTCTCTTCACCGACAACTTTGCCCCATTCTTCGGCAAGATCAGTATTGTAGGTTTGCCCCATCATGACTTCGGAGCAGTAAGCGGCAGTACCGTAGAATTCCTTCTGAAACATAAAGTTAACAAAGCCGGCAGGTCCATCCGTCTCATAGGTTCTTGGTTTATCAATTTCTTCAAGGGCGATAGTATGGAAAGCAGCTTTGTTCATATGTTCCTTAAGTTTATCGAGGCTAATCTTGTTAATCAGGGCATCCCATTTCGGGTTGTCATAATCCATGTAGGGAGCACCAAACTCATTGAGCTTCATAGATCCGTCTTCGTTCTTCTCGAAAAGGTTCCAGAGTTTGAGATTCTTATCATCTTCTTTGACAGAAGTATCAGGAAGGGTGTAGGTTTCCGGATTGTTGGGGTCTCGGTCCACTAAAATCGTCTTCTCTTCGGCAGTGAGATGATAGTCTTCTCCTTCCGGAGCCTTTGGGAAGGTTCCTTCAAAATCATCACGGGAAAGAACGCTCTGAAGATGATAGTCGGAATCCATAAACTTATCCTCATTATCGGTATAGCGGTTTTCAACTTTGTTTCCGGTGACGTTGTCATTTTCAAACCGAATGGTTTCATCAAGATCCATACTGAAAGTATCAAGCACATGGTGGCTATCACTTCTCAAGGAGAATACATAGTTTCCTTTATCAAGCGTATAGCCTTTAAAGCCATCCCCATTTTGATCTTTATAATCATATGAGGCAAGATAATACGGATTGATTTCCATCTCGAGAGTATCTTCATTGCCAGCTTCCAGTTCAGAGGTCTTGGCAAAGCCAAGAAGCTGAACAGAGCTCTTTTGAATCTGGCCAGAGACATAGGGTGCAGAACCATAAATCTGGAGAACGGCCTTGCCTTTCACCTTGCCAGTGTTTTTCACCTTCACTTTGACGGTGAATTTGTCATTGGTGAGCTTGCCCGGAAGATTTTCCCTGTCTTCGATGGTGTAACTGAAATCGGTGTAACTAAGACCATATCCGAAGGGGTAGATGACGTTGTCCTTATACCAGTTCTCGCCTTCCGTCTCGCCCCGAGTCTCATAGTAACGATATCCGACATAAATGCCCTCTTCATAATCAACGAAATAGTAATCGGCATTCTTTCCGTCAAGCTTGAACTGGTCTCCATCCACCTTCTGATTGTCGCCAAAGTTCTGGAAACTCGGAGCTTTGGTAAAATCCGAAGCAAAAGTATCAACAGTATGACCACTCGGATTGACCTTACCAGTTAAAATCTCTCCTAAGGCCATGACCCCAGTGGTTCCAGTTCCAGGCATGAAGTAAACAGCATCTATCTTGTCGGCAAATTCACCTTTCTCAGCAAAGCCGAGTTCAACGGCATTACTGGAATTGACAATCAGTGCCACCTTCTTAAAGCCGGCATTGACGACATTACGGATCATCTCTGTCTCATTCTGATCGATTTCAAGGTAGTGTTTTCCTTCCTCAGATGATGTTCTTGGAAGGTCGAATCCTTCACCACCGATTCTGGAAATAATGATCAAGGCAAGATCGGAATAATCTCTATAGGATTGCTTGACTTCGCTAGTATAGCTCGAATAGGGAGTCTCACCGGTAGCAAGGCTTACGGTATTTCCAGAATCGAGATCGGTCGGATTACTGTCTCTTCCGGGTCCGGATTTATCATTGTCCTTATAGAAGGCGGTCAAAGTCGGATTGACTTCAAAGCCTACGGCTGTTAAAGAGTCGGCAAGAGTTTTTGCTCCGTCGGATTTGACGGCGCCTGAGCCGGATCCTCCATAGACGATGTTAACGGAATTTTTTCCGAAGACGGAGACTTTTTTTCCTTCCTTTTTGATGTCAAAGGGAAACGCCTTGTCCTTGTTCTTGAGCATGATAATGCCTTCTCTTGCGATATCGACATTGAATTCATCTCCCTTTTCTCTGGCTTCGTCCTTGCTCTTAGTCGTTCGCTTATAGTAATCCTTTTCGATATCTGTTTTGTTTCCACCTAGACTGACGCGTCCTAAAGCGAGTTCAGCGGCACTCTTGACCGTAGGAATAGCCAAGGCGATATTAATGATAAGAAGGAAGAATGCGAGAATGCAGGAAATAATGAACCACAGTCGGGTGACAATATTCTTAAAAAACTTTTTTACTGTCATTTGTCCCTCCTCAACGGGATTTATTCTTCGAACAGCGACAGATTGTCTTCGATTTTGTTGTAGGAAAGATTAGTATCTTTGAAATCAGACAGAGTAACAGCATCCACCATAGGTGCAGTAGCATACATGGTTCCACCCATGCCATCAGAATTAGCAGTGATAAGTCTAATAGTGTTCTCTCCTTCAACTAAGCTGATCTTTTTCTTCAGTTTGTGGTTTGAGAAAGGTCTGACATAGTTATCACTATCACTTGTAGACGTGCCGGATAAGTTAATCGTTCCATAGTCATCGATGTCAGTCCCGTTGACATTTACCTTGTAATTATCCGAAGTCAGGACGATATCCTTGATTTCAGCACTCAGGCGCAACGTCAATGTAACATCATCAATAGCTTTGGTACTATTGAAAACAAAATCAACGGAAAGATTGCTGACGTAGAGATAACCAACCCAATAGCCATTGGAGGCGTTAGCCTTACCGCCCTCATCTTTCTGAACCATTTCCTTTCCACTACATCCGCCGGAATAGCCTGCTCCCTTCTTTCCAGTCAGATCAGTGTATTCGGCTTCCATCGTGAATTTGTCGGAAGTCGTTGTGTCAGAAGCACTAGTGGAGGCAGATGAAGAATTTTGGCCAGTCGATGTGGAGGATTCAGTTTTGCTGCTTGTGATAGTATTGCCTGGCTTACTCACGGAATCTTTTTGGGATTCATCAGAGCTTTTCCCACAGGAAGCAATCAGCATAGGTAACATCAGTAATGGTAATATTTTTTTCAGTTTCACGTTTTGATTCTCCATTCAGTTTATAAATACAATCCCAGGGTAAAGCCTGGGATTGTATAGCGTCTACTCGTTACAGTTTACTTTTCTTCTTTCGTCCTTTTCTTTTTCTTAAGGGCAATTAAAGCAAGTGCAAGACCAAGAAGGGCAACAGCAGCAAGTGCACACGTGCTTATGACAATAGACCCTCCATATCCATTGGAACTCTTTTGATTCTTTAGTTCGCTGATAGTAGTCTCAAGGTCTTTGATCTTATCTTCGAGTGCTTTAGCTTCATCCGATCCAGCATTGTCGAGTTTTGCCTTTAAATCGGCTATTTCCTTTTCGAGGGCTTCAATCTTACTGGTAGTCTCATCCTTTACGGGTTCGCCTGTTCCAGTAACTTCTATGGTAAAGGTTTCCTTGTAGTTGTAACGGGTGACTCTCCATCCACTACCCTGTTCGGCATAACAGTTGACGGTGAAGGTATACTTTCCTTCCTTTGTAGCTTTACCAGAAATCGTACCATCATCGGAAATCACAAGCCCTTCGGGAAGCTCTCCGTCCGCTATGGTGTACTTGATGTTCTTGTAACCAACTTCTTCGGTAACAAGTTCAGTAGAAACTTTGCAGTTATAATCTTCGTTCACTTTGACGCTGGTCTGAGAGAGGGTGAAAGCAGTGGCAACATTGAGGGTGTAATCGAGTTCCTTTTCAATCCAACCATCGATGGTGACCTTAACAGTAAAGTCGAACTTACCAGAGGCCAACGGAGTTCCGGTGAGCTTTCCGGCATTAAAAGTAACGCCTTCGGGGAGTTTTCCCTTGGTGACTGCGTAACGAACTTCTTTGGCATTGTTGGTTTCACTGTCAGTTAGGGCGATGCTCACATTCATAGCTTCACCGACCGCGCCTTCAAGATCATCTTTTCCGGCAAGTTCATCGACCTTGACACCGTTCTGGATACCTGAGGTATTGCAATAGGTCCATAGGGATCTTCTGACAGTGTCACGGACACTAGACCACTGAGTTGGGCTGGGTAAGGTAGCCTTCTTAGCAACATATTCTTCGGCATCCTTGGCGACATAGACCATATTCGTGGCTTTGTCATAGATGCCTTCGAGTTCGTTACCGGCACGAGTGTTGGTTCCCATCGGATATGCGTTGCATCTTACGAAGTCGTACATAGTCTGAACGTTGCCACCGATATCGGAATCGGAGACTCCCTTGAATCCCCACTCATCCTGGAGGATATTATGATATAGACGGTAATTGACGGATTTGCTAAGACCAATACGATTGAAAGCGGACATGGTACCATTGCAGTCAGCCTCGGTGAAGCAAAGTTCAAAGCTCTTAAGGTAAATCTGACGCATAGCCTGCTCATTGCAGTAAGTGATAAGACCTCCGGAGGTTCCTCGGTTCATTTCCTGATCGTTAAGAGCAAAGTGTTTGAGGTAGACATGCATACCCTTAGACTGGACACCCTTAATGACTTCTGCAGCAATCTTTCCACCCTGAACGCCATCCTGGGAATAGTATTCGAAGTTGCGTCCGGAAAGTGGTGAACGATGGGTATCAGTGGCTGGACCATACCAGCCATTAACACCAACGAACAATCCATCGTTACCGACCATAACTCCTTGCTTTCTGGCAAGTTCCTTATTGTAGGTAGAGGCGACATTGACTTCAGAAACCCATGCTACGCCACTTCCTTTAGAACCGCCCTTCAGCTGGGCAGGACCGTCGTTGTCGACTTCCGCAAGTTTTCCAATACCCTTAAGGGCATTCATTTTACGGCTGTTGCCGGAAAGATAGGCATTCATTTCCTCGTAAGAGAGGTTATTAAGGATGTTGTCCCATTCCGGATCATCGAGGTCTTTGCCAATCATGATGTTGAGATCGATGCCTCTGTCTTTGGCAGTCGGTTTAGCTTTGGCTTCAGCATCGGTGAGCTGTTTCCAGTTTGCACCGGCTTCCTTGACATACCAGGGATCGCTTTCCTTGTCTTCATAGCAGTAATCCGCAGCCTGATTATTGAGGAAGTCGAGGGTCTTTTGGTTATAGGTGAGGTCGGCTTTGGTCGGAGCCGAAGGGAAAGTACCTTCAAAATCCGCTCTTGATAGGTACGTGATACCCTTCTTGTCCTCTTCATCAGCAACAGTGACACCGACTTTGTTGGTATTGTATTCATCATCTTTGCTGAACCAAGCATCAATCTTTTTGCCCGTCTTGGCGCTAGTTTCAATCTTAAGTCCGGTCTTGCCCTTAGTGGCAGTATCTCCGGCAGCTTGAGAGACAGTATAGGTCAACTTCATATCAGCTCCGGAAGTGGACTTCAGAACCGTATGGGAGTTCTCTCTAAGGGAAAGTTCATAGTTTCCAGCTTCAAGTTCATACCCCTGGAAGCCATTACCATTTGCATCATTATAGTCAAAGTCAGCAAGTTCACGGGCTTTGACGGAAAGGGTGAGAACTTCGGATTCTTCTGGGTTAAGCATGCTGGTCTTGGCAAAGTCGGCCATATTGGCAGAGGCTTTTTCGATGCCACCCTTGCTATAGTCGCTCTTGTAGTAGAGTTGGACAACGTCCTTACCGGCTCTTTTGCCTTTGTTCGTGACTTTGACCTTGATATTGATTGCCTGATCAGCGCTGGTGATGGCTTCCCCGGCGGTTGTGATCATTTCATATTCGAAGTTGGTATAGCTTAAGCCGTATCCGAACGGATAGACGACATTTTCTTCATACCAGTCTTTATTGGTCTCTTCTTCGGCTCTGGTCTCATAATAACGGTAACCGACATAGATTCCTTCTTCATAGCTCACTTCAGTATAAGCCGTACCATCCAGCTTGAGGGTTCCGTCCTCGTTGACCTTGGAGTTCCACCCTTTATAGACTTCGCCGTTAGGTCCAAGGACAGTGGTTTTATCAGTGGTGTTTAGCTTATCACCATCGATCGTGGCACCGACATGAGTTCCATCGGAAAAGTTGTTCCAGGTCGGGTCCTTTTTGAAATCTTTTGGATAGATGTCGACAGTTCTTCCGCTTGGTTCGCGATTGCCAACTAAAACATCTCCTAAGGCAAGGATGCCATTCTGTCCGGTGTAGCCTATCCAAAGAATGGAGTCGACCTTGTCAGCAAGTTCGCCGGAGACGATTGGATCCAGTTCCATTGCAGAAGCAGAATTGATGACTACGACGACTTTGTTAAACCCTTGTTCCTTAACATACTTGATCATTTCCTTCTCGTTGTCTTCAAGCATAAGGATGTGGTCGAGTTTATTGGAATGTCCAGGAACATTGTAGGTCTTATTATCAGAAAATTCAGATCCTGGTCTAGAGATAACAACAATGGCTGCATCATGGTAGAGCTGATAAGTGCCTTCTACAGGTTCCAAATAGGAAGTCGGCATTTCGATAACGGTTTTGCTAGAAGAAAAGCCAGATCCAGAAACAATAGCATTGTTCTCAGCCCAATTTTTATTAAAGTCCATGAGCTTCGGATTGACTTTGAGGCCAGCCATTTCCAAAGAATTGGCAATGGTAGCATCAGCATCAGTGCCGGAGGAACCAGATCCTCCGCCACCGGAACGATAGTCGAAGGCGGCATGTCCGAAGACTGATACATTCTTAACTCTGGAATCGAACGGAAGTACATTGTTGTTGTTCTTCCTCAGAATGGACGACTCAGCAGCCATTTCGATATTCAGTTTCTTCGCGTCAACCATTTCCTCTTCATGAGTGTCATAGTCTACATAGAAACGTTTATTCAAGGTCGGTGTAGGGGCAGCCTTGAATGTCGAAACGGCCATGGCAAGCAGGGTTGGTGAGAGAATTAGCATGCAATTTAGTTTTCTCATTTTTGATCCTCCTTTATTGGATTTTTTTGGAAAACTCTCCTCGGTTGCTTTGCTTTCCGTGGAAGTTGGGAATAGTATATTTGAAAACGCTACCATTTGGATTTGAAAAGCCTTAAGCTTTCTACTTTCTGTCCTAACTTTACACTTTTGAAACAAATGAAAGGGGTTTCCTTTACTATTAAATATACTTTTGTATATTTTTATGAATAACTGAAAATAGATAAATCAAGTCACGTCAAGAAAATACAGACAAGAAAATACAGAAATAAAAACGAGCCCTTTCAGGCTCGTTTTATGCCTTGGGAAAGAAGATCTGAAGGCGAAAGATCCCACTTTCAGCCTTAATCTGAATAACACCATCGTAACGATTCACGACGTTTTCAATTGACTTCATTCCAAAACCATGGTATTTCTTCTTTTTGTCGGTAACCGGATAGCCCTTTACCATCTGCACAACACCTTCATAGGGGTTCTCTTCGATGATGTATCTTCCTCCGAAGGCTTGGTTTATCTTAAGGGTGATGATTCTTTTCTTATGATTCTCAATTTTCAATACCGACTCGATGGCATTGTCCATGATGTTTCCGAAGAGAGCGTTAATCTCATTTTCGCTCATGAATTCGATTTGCTTACCATCGATGATGCAGTCCATAGAAATGTCATTCTTATGGCAAATGAGAGACTTTTCGCTAAGCAGGATGTCTAAAGTGTTGTTTCCGGACTTCACTCCGGTGTCATAAAGTCTTAACCGCTTCTCAATTTCCTTGAGTTCCTCCTGCATTTTGGGATTAGAGATTACTTCTAAGCCACGAATCTGATGACGAAGATCATGGCATTTAATGTTGATGATCTCAATGTTTTCTTTGGCCATCCTGAATCGTTTATTCCGGTCGTATTCGAGTCTGTTCATAACAGCAATATCCGACTGAACCTTTATCTGCTTGGTATAGCCTAGCATGATGACAAGCGCCATCACGCAAAGTAGGATATTGAAAGAATTCATCCAGTATTTCAATAGAGGATCCCGGTTGAAATAACGTAGGGAAAAGGTATTGAAGATGACATCTCCTAGAACGGCGATTCCGGAGACAAGTAAGGTTACCCAGGTCGGAGTCAGAACGATATCCTTGTATTTTCGGATAGTCGTCATCAGCTGGATTAGAAGGGGAAGGAAGACCAGATGAAGAAGAAGTGGGAAGAGAAAGTTTTTGATGTAGATATTCATATTGAAACCTGCTATGGCGTCTTTTAGGATAAAGACAGTAATCCTCGAAACTAGATAAATCATATGTCTGTAGGTATAGGCGACAATGCTTAAGAACCTCGAAGAAACGAATTTGACTCTATAGCATATGCAGTTGAAGAAAGAAGCCATCAGAATGACGGCGGTAAACCGCACACAGGTGTTGATGAGACTTCCAAAGGGCATTCTAATATGGTTGAAACCAAACATAAGAAAATAGAAGGTGACAAAACTTGCCACACTTCTGATCCAGAAATGTTTCCGTTTATCCACCGAATAGCTGAGAGCAAAAGTAAGTAACATGGATGAAAGAAATACAATAAGGGAATAGGAGAAGAATGCCTTGATGTTCATGTCGTCTCTCCTAAGTAAGTCATCAACGCCTTCATGAATTCCTTCTTTTTCGGATGAGATATGGCGAGTGTCTCCCCTCCTCTCATAGTAATCTGGAACTTGTCGACAGAGCTAACAAATCTAAGATTGGCGATATAACAATGGTTACAGCGGCTAAATCTGTCTTTGGGAAGCTTGCCCTCAATCTGGGAAAGGGGAATACGGAATCTCTGTTCACCATCCTGCGTATGAATGATGGTGTCATGTGAGATAACTTCGATGTAAGTGATTTCGTCAAGAAGGATAGCCACTATTTTCCCTCTGATATTGAGAATGAGTTTCTTAGCTTCGCATTTACGATTGAGCATCGGAATAAGACGATCGAACTTCAGGCAGAGATGCTCATAGTTGATGGGTTTAACAATGAAGTCGTAAGCATCTACTTCATAGCCCCGGATTGCAAACTGGGCAAAGTCAGTAACAAAAACAAGCGTGACGTCTTTGTCGGCGAGTCGCATCTCCTTAGCGGCCTCAAGCCCGTTAACACCTGGCATATTAATATCCATAAAAACGATGTCATAAAGGCCCTTTCTGAAGTCCTGAAGGAACCGAAATCCGTTTTCAAAAGGATAGAAGATGAAGGAGGCATTATGCTCTTTAGAATATTTTTCCAAAGTCTTGATTGTAAGGTCAAGATGAGTACTGTCATCTTCGACAATAGCGATCTTAAGAATCATAAAGAAAACCAGCTCCTTTTAAAAAAGAATACCAAATGAAAATCTTAAGGGCAAGAACTAAGGCCACTGCATAAACAGCTATTTGGAGATGTCCAATTATGCCGAATAGAGGAAACAATGCAAAAAGCCTATCACAAAACGAAGTATATAATTTGCTTTTTCATTTTGATAGCATAATAGCAGGGCCGCCAATCATTCTTATACTATTGTAGTACAAGGCCGCCCCTTTCCTTTGTGGGAAAGTCCAAAGTGCAGAATGGTAAGCCAATATTTGAGTTACCTAGTTTCAAGAAAGGTGAGAATAATATTCGCGTTAAATTTCTGAAAGCAAAAAAGCAACTCCGCAAATGGAATCGAATTCCAGATTGATTGACAGGCAGTATTAAATCGAAGATATTTCAATAGATAGTCAATTTGGCGGATTATTTGGCGGTCTAGTCAGAAAAAAGGAAAAGCTTTCTTCTCACTTTTCCGCTAATGGTGTTAAAACGTGATTATTCCATCATCTTGAATCAAAATCAAGTTCTCGGTCATGTCCTAGATTAAGCTGAAAACATCCATATAAACAAGTGTTTTCTTATTATTCTCTGTCTTTTGAAGAAACAGAAAAATAAACAATTTTGTTTTCAATCTCAACATTGCTGTTGCATAAGACAATGCCTTGATGATAACGAAAAGCGTTGCTAGCCATGAGCTGCGCAAGAGCCAAATGTCTTTTATAGCTCTTGCCGCTTTTTAATTCCAGAGGTATTACAGTGTTACCTTTTTCAATCAAAAAAGTCAATCTCACCTCTTTTCTTATCGTTGTTACAAAACAACTCAATGCCATGAGCATTCAGCTCTTGAGCGACCACAGCCTCATAAACAGCGCCATAATTCAAATCAGAATCTCCATTCAGTATTGAAATCTGGTTTTCGTTATACAATTTATAGGTTAGTAAACCGACATCACCATAAAAATAGTTTAAACAATGTTCTCTCTTTACTGGCTAGCAAAGGATTAAGCGGATTGCCCACATTATGAGCAAATAATCCGACCCCACTATTTTTCAGCCATGTGAAAGAAGTCTCATATTGATAAAATCTGGCTTTTTCATTTAGGCTTTTCAGAATGAATCGCTTATTTTGGGTATTTAATTCGCTTGGGATGAGACTATAGATATCTTGAATGAGTAGCTTGCTACTCTTTTTGTATTTCATAATATCCTGTCAGTAACCAAAATCGATGTTTTCCAACACTCGATTAACTTTAGTCATATCATTGGTTCTAACAAACACAGAAACAGCTTCTGGCATTCCTCCAACAATGATATAGGTTTTAAATTCAGCATTTGTTTATGAATGATATCATCAATAAATTTCTTGCTTTCAAAGCATTCGTCCCAGATAAGAGAGGGTTTTATCGGAAACACCGACTGCTTTGCAGAACTCGCCAAAATCCATCGGATACATCTGCAAGACAGTCAGAAAACGGACAGGCAAAGCTGTATATCCTGCATCTTTATTCCTAATAGCGAACCAGAAAAAATTAATTTGAACTTAGTATTACGAACCAAGAATTTGATTGAAGTGATGGCATCATCAGCTACCTGAATCTCATCAATGAAAATTACGATCTCATTCTCTATTAATTCTTTAGTTGGATAAAGATGACAAATGAAACAAAAGTTCTTTTTCATTTTCTGCCGTATTGAAAGCTTCTAAGCCAGTTTGTTTTCAAACAATTTCAATTCGATGAAACTTTTATTACTTTTAACTAAAAAATCTCTGATGATTGTTATTTTCCCAATTTGTCTTGCACAATCAATAAGTAATCTAGTTGAGCTATTCAGATACCATTCTTGAATTTCTTTTGCTATTTTCCGATGAAGCATCTTTCTCTTTAATTAATGTCATTGGACAAAAATTTCATTTTTCCAACCTAAATAGTGATAGTAGACTATGACCAGGAGCATCAAACTACACAAAATAGATTTGAATCGGCAAAGAAGAAAAAAGGCGGGCCATCACTAGTCCGCCTTCTTTGTTTGATGCCGGAATAAATACGAAGAATCTAATCCTAAGCCAGATGTTCCGTTATAGAGAAGACCTCAAACAGCAGCAGTCCGACCACCATCCAATTTGGTGGAGCTGACGAGGATCGAACTCGCGACCTCCTCGTTGCGAACGAGACGCTCTCCCAACTGAGCTACAGCCCCATAACGATAAAAGATTTTAGCAGATAAACCCTTTCTTTTCAATTCCATCCGGCGGGCAAAGATACTTCAGAATCACGGAGTATTCCTTGACTAGTTCTTCCCTCGTCCTTGCCGCATTAGCGGAAGAAGTGGAGGGAAGAGAGATATTGTCTATTCCGAAATAAAGATGATATAAATCACTTGCCTTTTTCCCAGTCGTAAAGACTTTCTTAATCGGATATTCTTCTAACCTCGAGGGGATATCCATAGGGACAACGTTTTTAATTGAGGTATCGCTAGAAGCATGGATATCGCAGGAAAAGATGACATCACTTAGGGCTATCCGATGAGTGAAAAGGAAGATTTTCCGTTCTTCGGTTCCTACCGGAACCTCTTCTTTAAATAAAGAGGCAAGGACAGGAAAGAAACGATTATGCTTATTAGCATAGTAAAAGCCCTGCTTTCTGCTTTCCCGGGAAGGGAAGGAGCCAAGAATAAGAATTTGAGCTTCCTTGGGAAGGAAAGGAGGAAGCAGAGAATGGTCTAGATGTTCAAGCTTCTCTTTCATTGCCGGAATATTATAATGGAAAAGAAAATGAAAATCTTATCCTGCCTTTGTTCCTATAAGGGATGTCTGTCTTCAAGGCAGGCAAATGAAATCATCCAAAAGTATTCTTCCCAGTGCTATCCAGAGGATGATGTCTCGCAGTTTCCCTTAGCCGATGGAGGGGAGGGAACACTTTCCTGCCTTTCCTTTCTTTTCCCCGGCAGGAAGATAAAGGAGGTTTATCTTCCAGGGCCTTTGAGAGAGAACAGGGTAAAGGCATCCTACGGGATTCTTGATAACACCATGGTAATTGAAGTTGCCCAGATTCTTGGGCTCTCTCTGAATCCAGGCCTTTGTTTTGATGAGACGACAAGCTATGGGCTAGGACTGCTTCTTAAGAAAGGAAGGGAGATGGGTTTTTCCTCCTTCCTAGTCGGACTTGGAGGAAGTGCTATAGCCGATGAGGGAGCCGGAGCAAGGAAAGCATTGGGATTTTCCTTCTTTGACAAAGAAGGAAAGGAAGTTTTCCCAGTCTCTGGAAATCTACTGACCATTGAAAGAAGGGAAATGCCTCCTAGCATTGATACAAAAGAAGTTTCTGTGACTCTGCTCTGCGATGTAAAGAGTACACTCTTAGGTGAAAACGGGGCAACCTATCTCTTTAGCGTTCAAAAAGGCGCAAAAAAAGAAAGACTCCCTTGGTATGAGAAAGGAAGGAAACATCTAAATCGTCTTATTTCCCAATCAATAGGTAAGGATGTTTCCTCTTTCCCTTCTTCCGGGGCAGCTGGTGGATTAGGTGCTTTCTTTCAGCGCTTTTTTAAAACAGAGGTGACTTCCGGAGCTAGTTATATTAGGGAAAAAGGAAAAAGGGAAGAAAGAAGGAAGGGATGCGATTTTGTTCTTTTAGGGGAAGGCCATACAGATAAAAGCACCTTGCAGGGAAAAAGCCTATTTCCTGTTTTGCAAAGGGCAAAGAAAAGGAAAGTCAAAGGCGTCCTTCTCTCTGGAATAATCGATGAAGATATCAAAGATAAGAGGAAGAAAGAAGGAGTAGCCTTCTTTTCTCCTCTTCATTCTTGTCCAACAGGCAATTATTCCCTTACTGCCAAAGAAGACCTAAAGAGAGCCTATTCCTTCTTCCGCACGAACATCAACAAGGCCTGATTCCCCTTTTATTCCTCACTGCTGTAAGGTAAAATGATAGCAAGGAGATTTCAAAGGAATGAAAGACTATCGGAAGACAAAAGCCCGCTTCTTTTTAAAGGTTTCGGCATTGAGGGCTTTTACCTTTTTAAGGATATCCTGGATTATCTATGGCGCCCTGACAAAAGAGGTTTCCCCTGGAGAATATAAGTCTTCTCTGGCTTCCTCCGTTGCAAGGATAGTTTTCGGCGCACTCTTTCTTCTCTTAGGGATAGCCTATATCATTGATTCAATTGTTCTTTACTTTAAGAAGCCGGCAAGGAAGATCAAAGAAAAGGAAAAGACGGATCAGGCCCCCTATCGTTCCTACCAGGAACTTAAGGAAGGAAGAAGCCTAAGTTACAAAGATTATTTCGTCGGGAACAGGAGGGAAGAAAAAAAGAATCTCCTTTCTCTTTCGCTAAGCTGTTTTTATCTTCTTCTTGCTGCCATTGCCCTTCTAGTCAATCCAAAGAGGAGGAAGCACAGCGGATTCTTTTATACCATTCTTGTCCTCTTCCTCCTTCTCTTTGCTTTTGGCCTTCTGTATTTGTTCCTTCTACCTACCATAAGGCTTAAGAAAGACAGAAAAACGAAGAAAGAAGAAACAATTGAAATCGTCACTCCAAGTCTCATTGTAAAAAGCAAAGAAAGAGTCGTCTCCTATGATTTCGACTATAGGGACGATGCGAAAGAGACGAAAGATAGTTTCCTCTTTGTCTTTCTGACTCATGACGGTCTGCTCCTGACCGTCAAGAAAGAAGGAAGGGAAGAGGAAACAAAGCGATTCCTTTCAGAAAAGACTAAGGAAATCAGAAAAAGAAGACGTCCCTATTAAGGAAGAAAGGGTTAAGGATTTATGAAACAAGGTCTGCTTATCATCATCACAGGTAGCATAGGAGCGGGAAAGAAAACCGTCCGGAGAGTCGTAGTCGAAACAAATCCTAGGCTCACCTACATCCCCGTGTATACAAGCCGTATGCCGAGAAGAAAGGAAATTTCCGGAGCGGAATTCCGTTTTCTTCGGCAAAACGAATTCCAAAAAGCAAAAGAACAGGGAACTTTTCTCTTCACTTTCCAAGACCAAGGCTGTGAGTACGGACTAGACAAGGAAGCGACAGAAAAAGCCCTTAAAGAAGGAAAAAAGGTCATTCTAGAAAGGCCCCATTCTGCAGCAAAAGAGCTAAGGAAGATGTTCCCCGGAAGGTATACAAGGACTATCGATATCCATATCCCAGCGGAAAGGCTCTCTAGCCGGGTAAAGAAAAACCTGCGGAGAGCGCCCCTCTATCAAGTAAAGAAAGTCCTCTCCCTTGCCAAGCAGGACAACAATGATACAGAGGATTTTGATGTCGTCCTGAATAACTACGAACTGAAACGGACAGCCAAGCGTTGCAATCAGTCCATCGAAAAGCGCCTGGAATATATCAAAGCAGTCGAAGAAGGGAAAGATATCCCTTCCGACTATGTCATCAAGAATTCTTAATGTTTTATCTTGTCAAGGTTCTTATCGGCCGTGCCGTAGTTTCCCTCGACCGGCCCTTTGACTATTACACGGAGGATCCTTCCATAAAAAGGGGAAGGCGGGTAAGGGTGCCTTTTTCTTCGTGTAAGGAGACGGTCGGTTTTGTCATTGAACCCCCCTGTGTTAGGGAAGAAGACGTTGAAGACTACGAAAAGAAAATAGGACACAAACTAAACCGGATAACTTCCTCTCTTGATGACGTTCCGCTTCTTTCCCCTGTCCTTCTTGCTTTGGCAAAAAAGGTTTCTTCCTATTACAAATCCGATTTAATCCGCGTACTCTCGACAAGGCTCCCTCCGTCTTTAAAGCCGAAGAATTCCGCCTTAACGAAACCTCAGGCAAAATATATCGAGTTCGTCTTTTCCTTACCCTACAAAGAAGAAGACTTAGGAAAAAACGAAAAAGTTCTCTACAGCAAAATAAAAAAGGAAAAGAACGGAAGGAGAAAAAGCAGGATAACCGCTAAAGCAGCCTTAGCTAAGCTAATCAGGAAAAAGGCAGTCGAAATAAAAGAAGTCCCGGTTTCCCGTATTCCGGAGATTGAGGCGGGGAACCTTGCCCCCTATGAACTGACTAACAGCCAAAAGGAAGTCTATGACTCCTTTCTAAAAAGTGAAAAGAAGGTTACTCTCCTTCAGGGTGTGACAGGAAGCGGAAAGACCGCAGTCTATCTTACCTTGGCCAAGAAATATCTAAGCGAAGGGAAGGGAGTCCTTGTTCTAATTCCGGAAATCGCCTTGACCGACCAAAGGGCAGCCTTATTTGCAAGCTATTTCCCAAACACTCTCTCCATTCTCAACTCTTCTTTGTCAAATAGCCGAAAGTTTGATGAATACCACCGGATTGCTTCCGGTGAAAGCAAAGTCGTACTTGGAACACGGTCTGCAATCTTCTCCCCAGTCAAAGACCTTGGACTGATTATCATCGACGAGGAACATTCCTCCTCGTACAAACAGGATAGCGACCCTTATTACAATGCCATAAACGTTGCAATAAGGCGGGGAGAAAGGGAAGGAGCAAGAGTACTTCTTGGTTCAGCCACTCCCCGGATAGTGGATAAGGCAAGGGCTGAGCATGGCCTGTTCCAGAGGCTTTATAGGAACACAAGATACTCCCTTAATCAAGACAAGCAGATTCAAATCATAGATAGGAACGACGTCAATCTGATTGATCCCTATAAATCCGCCTTCATCTCCCTTCCGGCAATTGAGAAAATCAAAGATAACCTTTTGAAAAAGCAGCAGACTAGGATCTTACTTAATCGCAGAGGATTTGCCCCTGTCTATGTCTGCCGGAACTGCCACAAAAGAGTACTCTGCCCAAACTGTGCAATCCCTCTTTCCTACCACAAAAAGGATGACACCTTACGCTGCCATCATTGTGGCTATAAAATCTCAAGCATTGGCTATGTCTGTCCAAGCTGCCATGAAAGCGACTTTCTTGCCCTCGGGCAGGGGACAGAGCGGGTTTATCAGGAAATAAGAAGCCTCTTCCCCAGGGCAAAAATCACCCGACTTGATTCCGATGTCTCCTCCAATGAAGTCCGTCATGAAGTCCTTGAGGACTTTGCCAAGGGAGACACCGACATCATTGTCGGAACACAGGTGATTGCCAAGGGACACGACTTTCCCAAAGTCACTCTTGGCATCATTCTTGATGCAGATAGGACGCTTACCCTTCCAAGTTATCTTGCTAACGAAGAAACCTTTGACCTTATTGCCCAGTTCGTGGGCCGGGCCGGAAGAAAAGACCTGAAAGGGACAATCCTAGTGCAGACCTATCTACCGGAAAACAAGGTCATCCAATGGGCAGTGAAGCAGGACTATGAGGCCTTCTATCTCTACGAAAGGGAGGAGAGACGGAAATACCTCTACCCTCCCTATACCTATCTGACCTCTTTAATCAGGAAAGGAGTAGATAAAGGCCGGGTGGATGAAGTTTCCCTTGCCGTGGAGCAGTATCTCGTCAAGGCGATAGGAAACAAGCGGTTCAATGTCTATGGCCCATCCGCCCCCTTTATCCCCCATAGGAACGGAAGATACTATCGCACCATCCTTCTCAAATACAAGTCGAAAGAAGAGAATTCCCAGATTCTAGACGGAATCAAGGATATCCGGCTTGCCAACAAAGACGTTGAGATATCCATCAATGTCGATCCGGAAAAGGAAAGCAGGTAGAAAGAGGAAAATGCCGGGCAGCTCCTGCTGCCCGGCATCTTTTTACTTAAAGAAGTAAATCTCACACTGTATGGTCTTCGTGAAGTCTTCCTTCTCAGGGAAGATATCATAAGTCCAATAGGACTTTGTCCCATCAGCATTCGTCTGCTCACCGGTTGCCACAAGATGCTTAACCGTCTCATCCTCATATCTCCTATAGGAGTACCTGTAAGTCCATTTAATGGTCTTGTCGTTCTTAAAGGTGTTCTCAGCATCGGTAAGGACAGAATCGTTCCAAATGCCTCCCTGCCTAGTCACAGTGTGACTGCTCGGGAATTGGCTTATCTGATGAGGATTGCTCGTTCCAAGGTAGACATAAGGAGCAGTCTCTCCATAGAAGCAATCCTGCCTAATAATCGTGTCGTCAGAAGACCATTTCTGATCTTCGGCTTCCGGCAGCTGATACGCATCAAAGGAGTAGACCTTCCTCAGGATTTCGTTTTTGCTGGCAGTAACCTTTGCACGGGTAAGCGAACCATTGGCGTTCTTGATTTCAGCAATAAAGGAAGCATAGCCATCGCTGCCATTAAGAACACTATTGAACCAATCCCTCTTTACATTCCACTTTCCCTTCTCAAAGGCAGCCTTAGCATTAAGGATATAGTTTAAATTGTTGTAGAGATAATAATACTTTCCGTCGGGTGTCTTGGATTGCTTCTTGAACTGGACATAGCTTTCTGCGTTTGTGGTTTTGTCAGTCCAGGTAGAAGTAATATAGTCGCCCCTATAGAAATACGGAATGTCATTATAGATTTTGCCAGAATAAGCCTGCTTGATGCTGTCATCCCAGTCGGTTGCCGTGGCAGGAATGACGATAGAAGGATCATAGAAGGCCTTTAAGACTGCCTTGCTTGTGCTGTCTTTTCCATTCTTGTAGAGAAGGATACGGATGTAAGAACCATCATCTAGCTTCTTATAGGCCTCAATGGAACTATGCTCATTTCGAATTCTGTCCGTACTTACCGTATATCCGTCCTTCTCAAAGACTGGGACGGCATCGGTAAGGACGCGGTCATCCCAGATGCCCCCGTTGATGGTAATGTAGCTATAAGCCTTATTGGTCGAATCGATACTCTTACGGACAGTCAGCCCGGAATTATCGGTGTGGAGATAGACATAAGGAATGACGTTATTGTTCAAAGCGGCTCTCCTAGGGGTAAGGACCTTTGTCTCATCCCATGCCGTCTCCGGATTATAGGCTTCGCTATAGGTCAGAGTCAGGACAGTCGGTTTAAAAGGTTCATCTTCCTTTGTATCGGAAGGCTGGGTAAGGGTAAGCTTGATTGTTGCTCCGTCAGTGAATGTCTTTGTTGCCGTATAAATGACCTTGCCTGTGGAGTCTTTTGTTTCGCTTGCCGTTCCCCACGTTCCTTTTGTCGCATCATTGTCATTTGCGAGGACAGTCTTTAAATTGGTCAGGATTCCCTCGTTCCAGTTTCCGCCATAGATAGTCAGTTCCTTATTTGCATCGCTCCAGGAAGAATAGAAATGCTCTGCGCCAAGATAGATAAAGGGGATACTATGGTCACTTCCGAACCCGCTCTTCCTAGTCGACTCGGTCGTTGTCTTCAGATCCTTAGAATCATAGCCGTTTGCCCAGGAAGAGACATCCTGCGGATTATAGTGTTCAAGATAGGTAACATCCACACTTGCCGTTCCGGCAGAAAGGGAAGAGGTATCATGCTTCCTTTTTACAATCAAGGTATCCTGATCATCAAAGGTCTTCGTTGCAGTAATATCGTATATACCTCCGGAAGAATAAGTCCGTGATACTGAATACCCGTCTTTGATCAAGGCCACTTCGGCATCATAAATCATCTGGTTATTGTAAGTGTTGCTTAATGCAGGAGAGATGGAAATCTTAGAAGAGGTATAGCTAAAAGAGGCGCGGGTATCCTTTGCCCCGATATAGAAGTAAGGAATGACATGTCCGTTGAAGTACTTCGTCCTCCTTGCCTTCGTGTCTTCGTCCCAGTCACTGCAGTCAGAGGGAACGGTTAAGGAAGGAGTGTAAATCACCGTCCTTTCAATCTTTCCGGATGTAGGACGATAAGGAGCCTCAATCGACCTGCTTAAGCGGCAGCCGTCCTCTTCGACAATAGTCGCCCTGATGCAGTTCCCGTAGGAATTCGTGTACTTACTGACTGTCCAGTTCGCGTTTTTAAAGGCAGTCTCGGCAAGAGTGATGACCTCATCGTTCCAGTATCCGCCCTTAATTGTCAATTGATTCGTTTTCGTACTAAAGTTGAGAGTCGGATTCAAGGTTCCAAGATAGACATACGGAAGGTCATGGTTATCCCTGTTCTGGTGGATTTCATCGTTGATATCGTCTCCCCAGGTACCGGTTGCAACATCCGGATTCCAGTATTCCTCCTTTGCGACAGTCCTAACCATACGGTCATTGGAAGTATTATCCCTGGAAGACCTTGTGACGGTCAGAGTGCAGTCATCAAACGCCTTTTCAGCCGTAAACTTGGTGGCTCCGTTTTCTTCCTTTTTGCTTGCATTCCACCCATCCTCGCTCTTAAAAGCCAGAAGGGCGTTTGTCCTAATGGAATCATCATAGCTCCAGCCATAAATAGAGAACGTCTTGCCATCATAGCTCGTGTACCTATAAGGATGTGCGCTTCCTAAATAGACAAAAGGAAGGATATGTCCGGAAAGAGAGGCAGTCCTTTCTGCTTCCTCATCCTTTGTCCAGGCCGTCTTTTTCGTAGCATCGAAAGGCTCGTCATAGAAGACCTTGATGCCGAAAGTTTCGTCCTGCTGAGAGATAGTCACTTTAAGGTGGGCAGAGTCTTTAGTTGCCGTCCTAACTGTGTTTTGATCGTCAATGGTGACAATGAAGCCATCCTTTTCAAAGGCCGGCTTAAACTCATTGGACAGCTTGGAACCATCAAAATCAATATCTCCAAGGAGGGAGTAATAAGAGCTTCCCTTTTTAAAAGTGTTGACAAAAGTATAAGTAAGCCTATCATTCTTCCCAATGTTGATATAAGGGAGGACATAACCGCCTAGATAGGATTTCCTGTCTGCTTCGAGGTCCTTTCCCCATAGGGAAACAGTTGTAGTGCCAGAGTCTGAAGAAGAGTCACTTCCTCCGGAAGAAGTCCCTGAAGAGTCAGAAGGACCTTCCGATGGCTTTGCAGTTTCAGAAGACGACGTGCCTGTGGATACCTCACTCCTTTCCGGTTCCTCCGATACGGATGGATAAGCGCTAGCCACGGGCTTTTTCTCACAGCCAGCAAGTAGGATAGTAAGAACGGCAAACAAGGTAAAATGTTTTTTCATATGCTATAAATCCTTTCTATTAACATCGCCGTTTTCATTATAGAAAAGGGAAAAAACAATGTTTATATTTTGTTTTCAAAATAAAAAAAAAAAAAAAAATACATATTTTTCTCGTTATTTTTAAATTTTCCTCTTCATTTTTGTCTTATAAACGTAAAACCGCTTACATGCCCAATAAAGCAAGTTTTTGTTTTCTTCCCGCTTCTGATAGAAAATTCCGCTTTTATAATTACGGCAAGGACACGCATGGAGGACAGAAAAATGAAAAACAAGCGGAAAATCGTACTTTTAGCCCTATTATCCCTTGCCTTTGCCGGATGTAAGAACACAGATAGCACTTCATCGGCTACCGTTCCTGGCAGTGAAATTCAGGAGGTTCCATCAGAAAGCCATGAAAATGGCAATACTGCAAAGCCAAGCGAAGCCCCAGACACTGGATCAGGAAATAGCAGCACAAGTGGGAGTGAAAGCGCTTCTACATCGACATCAACAAGCACAGTCAACACACTTTGGAACGCAACAGCGAAGAAGCTCAGGGAGAAGTATTTCGACGGCACCATCATCCCCTATGTTTCCATCGGCTCTTATGATGTCGAATGGGTAGACGACACTTACAAGGAAGACACCTATCTTCATTTTGTCGGATCGGATTTCGATAAGACCAAGCTTGCCTCATTCAAACAGACCTATGAAAGCGAAGGATGGACGACCGAAAAGGAATCCGCCGAATCCATCACGTTCAAAAAGGGCGCCTTTAAGGTAGAAATCGGAGACGACAATGATTTATTCGATAGGAAGGCCTACTATGCCTGCGTCTTTGATGCCAGTAAGGCACCTAGCGCATATGATACGGATACTTTAGACGAGCTTCAGACGGTCTTCGGCAGTCTTACCACACAGATTCCTTACATTTATCTTGGTGCTCCAGTCACTTATGCGAAAACCTATACAACCTCTCCTTCTGCCAGAATCTACGGATACACTTTTGATGCCTCTATCCTGACCACCGCTGAGGCAACCTTTAAGGCTGCAGGATGGACGGTGACGGAAACAAGTAAGTCCAATGGACCGACGATTACCGCAGTGAAAGAATTCTCTTCCACCGGTGATGTCCTTACCATAACCTTGGATACCCCTTCTTCGACTGTCAAAACCCGGTATGCAAGGTACATCGTCCTTACCGAGAAATGGGACAACACCCTTGCCTCTGCCTGGCCGAGCACCCTAGCAAGCGACTTTGCGGCAGACTGTGATAATCACACTCCGACTTTCTTCTATCTTGGAACAAAGAACCCCACCTATGATTACGACAGTGATTCCTATAAGTTCAAAATTACCGGCGGTGTATTTGATGAAAAGACCATTCCCGGAGTCAAAACGACTCTGCAAAACGCAGGATGGAAAGTAGAAGATACGGAAGGCTCTTATGGAACAGGCCTAAGAGCAACCTATTCTTACCCGGACGGATGCAGGTTCAAAGTCCTAATCAGCCGTCCTTCTTCTTCCACTTCCAAAGTCATTGCCAATATATACTACATTCCTAAACTGACTATTCCTGCCGAGGCAACTGCCTGGCCGGATCAGGTAAAGAACACTTTTACCGCCCAGTTCGGAAGCGATATCGAGATTCCGTTTGTCTATCTTGGCGGAACCGATGCTACGGCAGACTATAGCAATGCCTACGCTTCCAGGTCTATCGAAACAGAAACAGACGGAACATTCTCTACTTCTAGGATTGTCATCAAGGCCATCGAAACCTTTAAGGCCGCAGGATGGACGGTGACAGTCACGGACGGCGATGATGGAGACGATAGGTTTGCGGAAAAGACATTCCCCAACGGAGATAAAATCACCGCAACTTTGGAATCCGTGGACATCACTGACAAATGCAGTCTTGAACTGCAGAAGTATGAGAAATATGATTCCACTTATTCCACGAAAGGTAGCTGGGCGTCCGATCGTGGGGCCGACAACCTGACAGGAGGCGATACGACTTCCACCGGTCATTCCAGGGACCAGAATTTCGGTGGGCACAGCCTTCCCTACATTTATCTCGGAACCAAACATCATAATTCAAGTTGGGATGATAAGAAGAAGAGGAGGACGGTTTATGGTGGGACCTGGGATAGCCAGCTTTTGACGCAGGCTAAGGCTTCTTTTACTAACGATAACGCAAAGAAGGCGACAGGAGACGGAGACTGGACGTTTACCCAGGACAATCAGGATCTTACTAAGGCGACGACAAGGACGGCAGAAAAGACCTTTGCCGACGGAGTTACGTTAAAGGCCGTCATTACAAAGCCGGATGATCCGACCACTTATACCCCGGTCCATGTCACAGAAAGGACCGTCTATGTCAAGGGTGTCTGGAAAGCACAGGCCACTGACTGGAGTCAGGAAGTCAAGGACGGAAGGACCAATGCCGGATTCCCCGCTACGGATCTTGTCCCGTATGTCTACTTAGGAACGGATGACCCGGATGTTTCTTCCACAAATAACAACTACCAGAAATATGTACAGATTCAGGGTGCCATTTTCGAAGACCGGGTTCTTACCGAGTTCGACAATTCCAGGACAAAGGCCGGCTGGACATTAGTCAGCGAGCATAAGATCCGCTATGGCAAAGAATCCCACGAGGCCTATAAGGTCATCAAGGATGCAAATGGCAACGAAACAGGAATCCTCCGTGCCGGAATCAGCCGCTGGACGAACAATGACGATGCCGTCGTCTCAAGGCGTGTCTTCTACGATGATAAGGCGAAAGCAGACACGAACACGCCTACCGTCTGGACAGATGCCCAGAAGAAGACAAGGAAAGAAACCCTGGGTCAGACGGATGAATCCGTCCTGCCTTCTCTTCCTGTCGGAACCGGCGTAAAGGTAGACTCCAGCACTGCCAACGGTGGCTATGTCACGATTAAGGGCAACAGGACGAGCAATTACTTCAACAGGAAAAACATCAAGGAAACGCTAGAAAAAGGCGGTTGGACAGCGACCCAGGATGTCTTTACTGCAGTCAATGATCCTACTTACGTTTCTACCGTTACCGCACAAAAGAAAATCTCTAATGGCACGCTTGAACTGACTGCAACTTCAGGAAGCAGCTCTGTCACCATAACAGTTCTCTTCCGTGAGAATTTCACTGCTCCGACCGGAGATAAAGCCGCATGGTCAGATAAGATCACGGCATCGTTTAACAAAAACAGGAATGGATACCAGCTTCCTTACTTCTATAGGGGTGCCCAGGATCCGGATGTAACAGAAAGCGAATACTCTAATCCGCATATTACTCTGACCGGATTGACTTGGGACGATGCCATCTGGACAAACAGGAAGACTGCTTTAGGCACGGATACGACGATAACCAATTGGCAGTTTGGCATCGATTATACGTATCTATCCAAGAGTGGAAGCTATTCCAGTTACTATCAAGCACTCGTTTACGAAGCAAACGGAAGCTATACAGTCACTACTCCGGCAGTAAAGGATAAAGACGGAACTGTCATTACGCCTGAGAAGACAGAGACGCATTACGTCTCGCTCAAGTTGCACAAAGGACTTGCAAGTGAGAAAGAGCGTCCGATTCTTCAGATCTTCTACTTCTAGTCTGGTTTAGATTCTGAATCCGTCAGGGGCTACCGCACAGGAAAGGTCCGGTTTGGGATAATACCCAAAGCAGGATATGGTGCGGTCAGCCCCTTTTCTGTGTGCATTATCTTCTACTGACTAAAATATCTCCTGCGGCCATAAGAGAACCGCATCGTCCAATACAAAATGGTTTTTCTTGCCTGGCATCTCTACTTTTCTATCTTTAGTAAAACCTGGAAACCCGTGTTAAAATAAGGGACATTGAATAGAAGGAGAATTCAACAGACCATGATTACCGTTTCACTCTTAGGAAGGGATGAATACGAAGCCATAAGATATACCCATAAGCTTCACGAAGCCATCAAGGATATCTACCACTGCAAAGACGAAGAAATCAATTTCTTCGCTCCCCGTTCCTTTTTAATCCATGACGGAAGGGAGCAGACCTCATTCCGTCTTGACGTCAAAATCGAGGCTCCTAAAGGAAGGGAAGAAAAGGAAAAGGAAGCGGCAAACGCCATTGCCGCCCTTCTCAAGGACGATGCTGCCATCCATATCCGCATCCTCTTCTCCTATTACGATCCAAAACACGAATATAGGTTCACTGACAGTGACTATCCACTCTATAGGAACAAGGGCAATACTGTCCAGGCACAGGAAGCACATGATGAAGAGGAAGAAAAGGAGCAGTATGAGGAAACCTATGAGGAACCCTATAGGGGAGACATCATCGGAGACTTCGATCGTTATCTAAAAGAACATCCGGATGCCACAAACGATGAAGTCTATCAGGCACTTACCGGAATCCGCAAGGATGTGATTAACCGTCATCATCAAGAAAAGTAAATCCAAGAAATGAGACAGACCAATCATAGAGAAAGGTCTGTCTTTTTTCTTGCATGCAAAACTTATGAGGAAAGACTTAGTATATATGCTTCCAGTTTATGGAAATCAACCGTTGCAGAAAGATAGTTCGGTTTCTTTGAATTATTAAAGTATTCCAGATTTGTTTCATTCTTTTTCTGTTGATAGATGATTTTTGAGTTTTTTATAATCAAAGAAATATGCGATGAAATCCACTTTCTTTCTTTCAAAAGAAGATTTATATAATTTCTATCTTCAATTCCAACTGGCTGTTTTTTAGGAATTTGAATCTTTGTCACCTGACTTAAGAGAACAGGAATCCTGTTATTCAAAAGTATTTTTCCGATAAAATCATTATCCTTATCAAACCTTCTCAGAATTGTTCGAGTGGAAGGTCTTACTTTTCCTTCAATATAGTCAGTAGAATCCGGGGAGGAGAGAGGAAGAAAATAATCGAATCGGCCAAGCTGTATCAAAAAGCCAATATATGGTCTTTTATGCAGTCGCTTATTTTCGTGGTTTGACAAAACACGGGAATCAATTTGAGAAAGCTGTCTGATAAAAGAATCAGAGATAGTGAATAACTGAACGGACATAATATAAGTTCCCTCCTGCTTTTTTTAGAAAGAAAAGGAGCCTTTCGACTCCAGATTTTATCGTACCACCCTTTGTACGGCGGTGGCCATCCGCGATTTTATCGTACCACCCTTTATACGGCGGTGGCCATCCGCGATTTTATCGCTTCACCCTTTGTACGGCGGTGAACATCCGCGATTTTGCAGGTTGCCCTGCCTATTTATAATAGAAATAACTTTGGTTGATTTCAAGAGAGGGATCAGACATCCGGCCCTTTGATTCTTCCTTCGTCCACTAGGGAATAGGAGGTAAAGGAAAAGGAAAGAAGAAGATACGTATCGTCTCCGTCCCTATTGTGTCCAAGAAGGGAGAGAGAAAGTTTCTCCTTTTCGGCAGCGATTTTTTGAATTGTATAGTTATCGGCTTCCTCACCTTCGGTCTTGAAGTCTTTGACGCCTTGAAAAATCAGGGTATAGAGATGTCCGTTAAGGATGTCTTCGTCATCCTCCTCTTCGCTCTGTTCGTTCAGGGCAATATCTTCCTCGTTGTCAAAGACAACCTGAAGGGAGAGTACATCTCCCTGTCTGCTAAAACGGATGATTTCGGTTTCCTTTAGATTCGACAAATCGGCAAGAAGGTCATTTCCGGTCATTTTCTTTCTTCTCCTTAAGGACAACCGTCTTTCCATCGACAATATCCTTGCTGTTCCTCTTTATCTCTTCTTTTTTCTTAAAGAAGAAGGTATAAACAAAAAGAAGAAGAACAAGGATAGTCAGAATCCAGAACAGGGAAAGGACTAAAAGATCACTGCTTGTCGGACCTTTCACCTCAAGAACATTATCCTGCCTGTTCGAATCCCCGAAAAGGGTGAAGCCTTGACCCCTCTTTACAGAAAAGGAAATAGAGAAATAAAGCCCTAAGACAAGGGCGAGGAACCTAAAACTGCAGGTTACCCATTCGTGGACAGTGAAAGACTTGAAACGTTTGAAATAGTTTTTCATACGAAAATATTGTAACAGAAAAAGTGCCCCAATGAATCAGGGCACTTAGGTTAATCAAACAGAAATCAACTACCTGTCTGCGTTATGGTAGACAGCCTGGACGTCTTCGATGTCGTTTAAGGCATCAATCAGATTCTGGAGCTTAGCCTTGTCATCGTCGGAGAGTTTGACATAGTCTCCGTTTGGAACATAAGTAACTTCGGAAGTGGAGAAGGAATCATCGGTAAGGCCAAAGTCCTTCCTTAAGACCTCACGGGCCTTCTTTAAATCGGAAGGAGTGACCTGAATGACAATAGTTCCCTCTTCAGCATCGACGGATTGAACGTCAACATCGTTAAGGATAAGATCATCTTCGATTTCCTCGGCAGTCTTATCAGTATCAAAGGAAATGACACCCCTCTGGACAAAGTTGAAAGCCGCAGAACCGGAGTTGCCGATCTTGCCGCCATGATGGGTAAAAGCGGCACGGACAGCGGAAAAGGCACGCTTTTCGTTGTCCGTCAGCGTGTCGACCATGATGGCGACACCACCAGGACCGAATCCTTCATAACGTCCTGCGACATAGGCAGCGGCATCCTTGCTTTTTGCCTTCTGGATAGCCCGGTCAATGACATCACGGGTAACATGCTGTGCCTTCCATTTTTCAATGGCAGAACGCAAGGCAAGGTTTTCATTGGGATCAGGGACACCAGACTTGGCAGCAAGATAGATTTCCTTGCTTGCGCGGTTGTACAGGGCCGATTTGGCGGCATTAGTCTGTGCAATTTTCTTTGCTCGTACTTCGTGTGCACGTCCCATAGTGAATACCTCTTTTCTTTCTTTTTTGTGTTTTGCAGTCAAAAACTGCAAACCACTAGCTAGGATATTATAAATTTCTGCCTAAGAAGATACAAGGGAAATATAGCCTTTCGGGTTAAAAACGCTTACTTTTTCTTCTGTTTTTCTTCCCTTGGAAGAGAAAGGCTGATTTTATCCTTAGTCTTCCTAAGCACCCTTTTTTCATCCTCTATAGTGTCTTTATCCGGAACAAGAGGGTCAAGATAATAGAGAAGATTGACTAACCTATATTTCTTCTGCTCGGAAGAAAAGCTAGGGGAATCCCTCTTCAAGGCTAAGAGATAATCCCCCAAAACGGAGAGGGAATCCGGAAGAGAAGATTCCTTCCTTTTTCCCTCTACTTTAGCAAGGACCTTTACAAGCTTGTCCTTATGGGAAGAAATCTTGTCCGCTTTCTTTTCCGCATCTAAGATTGCCTTATCAATCTTATCCTCCGTCATCTTTTTCTTCCTTCTCTTCTCAGAATAATAATTAATTATCCTAGATATATCCTGTCGACGTTGTTTTCTTCTTTCCCTTTTCTTTGCCCTCTTCTTCTCTTTTTCCTTCTTCCTGTTTTCCTCAATCCGGTCCTTTAGTTTTTCCTGAAGAGGAGAGCTCTCTTCTTCCTTTTTTCCCGTAAGATTCCTCGCAAAATCATGGATTTTGTCCGAAAGAGCCTGGCTAGGCTTAAAGGAAATCAGGGATTCCTTATAATCAAGTTCTATTGCTTCTTTCAGCCAGAGAAGATATTTCCCGAAAAGGGAGGAGGCGAAAAGAAAGGCAGTCTGGGCTAGAAGAATGACCGTCCTTATCCTTATCGCCACCTTATCGAAGTCACTTGCCTTTCCCTGAACGATGGGAATCAAGGAAACGACAAGCAAAGACACCTTATCAAGTATTCCACAGACAGAAAGAACCTGATGACGTTTCTTATGCCTGACCCGGCCTTTCTTTCCTTTCAGGGAAAAGAGGAGATTGTCGGCAAAAACAAGAACAGAAAGAAGGAGAAGAATCGAATAAATGATGAGATAAGGAAGCGAGGAAACATGGGAATAAATGGAAAAAGAATAATAGAGAAGAAGGGAAGTCTGGACAACAATCCTAAGAATAAACGCAATATGGCTTAAGTCATCCTTTATCTTCCTAAGCAGGGCAAGGGTATGTCTGTATTCAATCGGTTTCATGTTTATTCATCCTTCAAGGCCTTGACCGGGTCTTCCTTCCCTGCCTTAATGGCAGGAATCAGGGCGGAGACCATGCCAAGGATAACGGAAAAGAGAATCACCAGAAGAGCATGATAGAAAGTGAAATTGCAAATCTGCCCGACAGAATAGAAAGAATAATACTTATTCAAAAGGGCGTTGATCGGGAAGCAGAGAACATAGGTAACAAGTGATCCGATTATTCCGGCAAGAAAACCGGTCAGGAAGGACTCGATTTCAAAGACAGAGGCGACATCGCCCTTCTTCGCCCCAAGGGAACGGAGAAGGCCGATTTCCTTCTTCCGCTCAAGGACATTGTTGGAAGTAAGGAGTCCGGTCCTAGCCGAAGAGACGACAAGGGAGATACAGGCGAAGATAATCAAGATGGTCGAAACAAGGGATATCCTTTCCGCCACGTCAGTAATCCTTCCGGAAGCATCGCTTTTATGGTAAAAGACCTGTTCGTTCTTGTTAGCAGCATGTTCATCGCTTCCTTCCTGAATAGAATTAAACTCATCCAGTTTCTCAAGGAGGACCGCACGCTTAGAGAGATCACTAGGGAAGAGGACGATGTTCTGAATCTGGGAATAGGCATTTACATAGGCAATCAAAGAAACAATGGTCTTATATAATCCATCCCTGTTCCCGCTGATACTTCCCTGCCTGTACTCTTTCTGCCTATCGTTCCTAAGCTGATCAAGGGTAGACTTATCGTTGAAGTCCCTCTTCTTCCTTTCGTCCAGGACAAGGTCGGCTCCAACCTTCCGGCTGTCGCTAAGAAAGGAAGAAGTTCCGATATAGACAAAGCCAGATGAATCAAAGGGATAGTAACAGAAATAACGATTGACAATATCGTTGATTTTATCCGTGGGAAGGACTTTAGACTTTCCCTCTTCGAATTCTCGAATAAGGTCAGACCTTTCCTGGATAAAGGAAGCGGAGACATTTTCCCCTTTTGACCCGGAACTAGAATAAAAGACGAGATTGTTTCCGATTGTGGAAGCAACCTGGCTTTTCTCGTTTTTCTGGACAAGTTCTTCCTGAAGGGAAGGAAGGAAACAAAGAGAGGGAGCTAACCTATTCCTGTTGCTTCCTTTTTTCGGGCGGAGAATCGCCGAAATCTTCAGTTCCTTTCCGGACTGATAGAAAGAAGAAGTCAGTTCTTTTTTCTCATATCGATAGATAGTCCGGCTATTGTTATCGGCATCCGTGACGACCACAGGTTCCTGTTGGATGAAATAGTCGTCGTTATCGAAAATCCGGTAGCTTTTCCCTAAGACATCGGAAAAGGAAATCGGCTTCACCTTGGAAGAAAGGGAGGCATCAGAGACATCATCCTCCGTATCGGAAGGATTATAGAATCCAAGCCCTTGCAGGATTGAAAAGCTGATGGCGTTGTAGCTAGAAACGACAAGGACAAGCTGGCTGTCATCATTAGGCCTTTCCCCTGCAAGTAAATCATACTGTCCAAGATCTCCATATAAAGGATGGAAAATATTGTAAGGAAGTCCGGCAGAGTAAGCGTAATAGTTATAACTTGTCTTCGAAGTATCGACTTCCCTTCGTCCCCCTTCCTGTTTTCCGTTTAAGGAGGCGGGATATTCGGTCGTCAGATTAAAGTTATAGGAATTTCCATAGTTAATGGAATAGGAAGAAAGAATCCCTTCTTCCTTCCTTTTATTCAGATAGTTCCTATATTTCTGGCTGAACTCGTTTCTCGTGTACCCGTAATTCGAAGAAACAGGAAGAGAAGGATAGATTTCATCCGTGTCCGGATACTCCGTATTCTGGTTCTTATCCCCGTAATTTTCGCTCTGCGTCACTTGGTCAAAGGAGGAAACAACAACCGGAAGAGAAGTGGCCGAAGCAACAGACAAATCGTTCGAGTAGACAGAAAAGCCATAGTTAATAGCGAGGAAAAAAGCAATGCCTATCCTTCCAAAGGAATTGGCAATTGCCGATAATACCGTCTTCCATTTTCTCGAAAAAAGATTATGAAGGGCAAGAGACCTTTTCCTCTTCAGAGAAAGGCGGCTTTTTCCGTTGACTGTTTCATTTCTTTCCCTGTTCTGGGGGCATGCAGAAAGGATTTCATCCTGGGTTATCCTTCCGTCCTTCCTACGGATGAGACGGTCGGAATATTCCTTGGCAAGTTCTTCATTGTGGGTCACAAGGATGACAAGACGGTCCTTAGAGATATCCTTGAGCAGTTCCCTGATCCTTTTGGAGTTCTCACTGTCTAGGGCACCCGTCGGCTCATCGGCAAGAAGAATACTAGGGTCAGTGACCAAGGCTCTGGCAATGGCGGCTCTCTGTGCCTGTCCGCCGGAAAGCTGGCTCGGCCGCTTTTTGGATAAAGAGGCAATGCCGACCTTTTCCAAGACATCCCTCGTTCTTCTCTTCCTCTCTGCAGCAGTATAGCCACGGACAGAAAGAGCCCTTTTCACATTTTCAAAAACAGTGAGATTAGGAATCAGATAATAGTTCTGGAAGATGAATCCGATATGATGGTTTCGATAGCCGTCAAGTTCCTTTTCGCTCCTCTTTCCGACATCTCTTTGCTGGAAAAGAATCTTTCCTTTCGTCAGACGGTCAAGTCCTCCGATAAGGTTCAGAAGGGTGGTCTTCCCACATCCCGACGGTCCAAGGACCGAGACAAGCTGAACAGAAGGAAACTCAAGCGAGATTCCTTTCAGAGCCGGAAAAGGTTTTCCGTCGATGGCATAATCCTTGCAGAGATTCTCGATTTTCAGCATTACTTGCTAAGTAATTCCTTTTCTAAATCAAGGCAGCTCTTCCCCTGCTTCTTAGCAAGGTCAAGTAAAGCGAAGAAAAGCTTTTCATTATCATCCGGAAGGGAAAGTTCTCTCCTTGCCACTTCCTTCAGTTTAGGAGAAAGAACAGGGATATCAAGAAGTCCGACCGTCCGGAAGAAAAGACAGCTCCGGTGGAAGTACCTTGAGGAGAGAGAGGAAGAGAGACGGAAGTGATCAAGAAAGGCATAAAGTTCCTTTTCATCCTTTGTGGAATCCTTGACCCTCTTTTCAAACTCGTCCAAAGAGGAAAAACGGGAAAGATACCGGGCAGAAAGATAAACAGCCTTGGTCCTCTTTTTAAAAGGAGAAACAGAAGCTGGGGAAAAAACTTTCAGAACACGGTTAAGCTGATTTAAATATGATCCGTTCTTCCTGATTTTTACGGGATCGTACCCTTCGAAAAGAAGATCAAACTCACCTTCATGTAAATCAAACCGGACCTGCTGCAAAGTAGTTGGCCTAAGCTGGGCAAAGCTCAGTTCCTTGCAAAGAGTATTCCTATCCTTAACCATGTTTTACTTCCTCCGTTCCGTTCAGGAAAGAGAAGAGATCTCTTTCATATTCATCCTTACTATCGACATAGGTCCTATGCCGGGAATGAGGATAAAGAATCCATTTCTTCTTCGTTTCCAATGCCTCATACCTCACCTTATTCTGATAAGGAGTCGATTCATCCCTTTCTCCGGAAAGAATCAAGGTAGGGACCTTGATTTCCTTCCTTTTGGAAGTCACCTCATAATCCTTAAGGTTCCCTTGGGGAGAAAACTCACAAGGACCCCAGGAAGCAAGATAGGCCTCTCTCCCTGTAGCCTTTTCCCGGGTAAGACAATCCGGGTCAATTCCTTTCACAAACGGACCGCCGATAAAAAGATGAGAATAATGTTCATAGGCAAGTTGATATTCCAAAGAGGAGTAATCCCCACTCTCTTCTGCAAAAAGAAGAGCTTCCTTTTCCTCTTTCGGCAAATAGGACAGAAGCGAATGAGTCTCTTCCCGCCAAAGGGAAGCAGAAGAAAGAGTGGAAGAAAGAACCAAGGAAGCCACATTCAAAGGCTTCCGTTCAAGCAGATAAAGGAGGGCAAGGGAGTAGCATAAAGTTTGTG
>DBJE01000008.1 GCA_002297045.1 Caryophanales bacterium UBA784 | reverse complement strand
GTTTTCAAAGAGCGATCGTATGCTTCCTTAATTTTGGGGAAGCGAGAATGAGTGTATCAGAGGACGGATGAATTGTCAAGAGACTTTTTCACTGCCTTACTGAATTCTTACACTCAGTGCCTTCATCGTTGCTGTGCAATTTTTGAAAGCTTGTTAAGTATATTCTTGCCTTTTTCTAATTTCAAGCAGGTTAAGGAAAAAATTACTCTTTTTTTCATGTAAGCGATTACCTTAGGGATGGACTTCAAATTATTAAGCATATTTCTATTTATTATTATTTTTTCCCCGGATAATCTTTGTTTTCTTCTTTCCGGCATGAAAAAAAAGCCGCCTATAGGGAAGGCGGCTTAAGATTCATTTTCGGCTTTTTACAGATGGAGAGTATAGAACACCGGATCCTGGTATCCTTTGGCAGGATCGTATCCGTGTTCGAAGGCAGACTTCTCATGCTGGGAGGCAAGTTCGAACTGTTGGCGGGAAGCATCGATTTCGGCCCTATTATGGTAACCTAACCCAAGACCGCGTTCACCGGCCAAGGCATAGTAGCGATAGGCAACCTCGAGATTGCGGGGATCCCTGACCTTCTCCCGGAAGCAGTCTCCCAGATAGCACAGGGACCAGCTGTAGCCTTTCCGGGCGGATTCGATGATCCTCTCATGTCCCTTGTCCGGATTGTAGAAGGACGTATCCTGGTCCGTATAGAGAATGCCAAGGCGGAAGAGGGCCGAGACAGATCCCTGACTTATAGCTTTTTCATAAAATTCTTTTGCTTTGTCAAAGTCCTTGCCGATAAGTTCGTTATCCCCTTCATAGAGATAGCCTAAGAGGACGGAAGCACGGCAGGAACCTTCTTCGCTTGCCTCCTTGGCAAGGGCAATGGCATCGAGCTTGTCCTGACGGCTGGAAGCGGCGGAATCGAGGATACGGAGGGCCTGCCTGAGTTTCTGTTCCTTGTCGATGACGTCGTTGATGTCCTTGTCCTCGGTCTTAATCGGCTGTCCTTCGCTCCTAATCGGAGCGGCCTGTTTCGGTTTGACGAAATAAATCGGAGCGGAAGGCTTTCTGACTTGGCGTTCCTCTGTCTTTTCTTCCTTGGCCGGGGCCTTTTCCTCTTCGGGCTTTGTCTCCCTATCCTTGACCACCTGGGCATTTTCATCAAGATGGGGAGCCTGGTCGCTGTTTCCTTTCTTCAGAAGGAGACGGATTTCCTCGGCCTTTTTGGCAGAAGCCTCATCTCCGTCCTTTGCCCCTAAATCATAGTACTCAAGGGCCTGGTTGATGTCTGCGGGATGGGTTCCAAGGCCATAATAGTGATAATCGCCCCTCTCGCGATAGTCCATTCCGTCCTTGTTTTCCTCGGCAGAAAAATTTTCCCTGGCGGCATCATAATAAGTCCGGCTTTCCTCTGGATTTGCATCAAGTCCGGGCAGACCGAGACGGATGATGTTGGCGACTTCGAAATAAGACTTTCCCTTGGTCTCTCCGACACGGGCAGACTTGTTGATCAGCTTAAGGGCAGTGTCGATTTTCTTTCCCTCTTCGATTAGCTTCCTTCCCTGTGCAAGGTCCTTGTCAATCCGATACGCCTTCTGGCTTTTGTTTTCTACGTTAGACATGTTCTTTCCTCCGAGGTATTTTTCTTTATTATAAAGGCGTGCAATGCTTCTTGCAATAAAAAATTAGTCTGGAAAAAAGGAATTTTCACCCTTTCCTTTCTCCGCTGGAAAACGGTCCAAGTCCGGACTTGCGGAAGGAGAGATGCTCTTCGCCGTTCACGATGAGGGAATCGAGCAAAACCCTGTTGGCATTGGCAAGACTTTTATAAAGGGCGAGAGTGGAAAACAGATCCGAGGGAGAGGGGGAAATTTTGCCCGATGGATGGTTATGAAGCACAAGGACGAAGAAGGCGTCCACACGGATAGCCTCCCGGGTAATCTCGGAAACAGGGAGATAAACCCTTTCTTCCCTTTCCGATTCAAAAATGTCTTTTTTAATGACCCGTTTGCCCTTGGAAAGATAAATGGTCCTGATCCTCTCCTGCTTCCGCCCGAAGAAATAGGGTTTAGTCAAAAGGAAGGCACTTTCCGAGTCCCTGATTAAGTCATCCTTATTCAGCATCAGCCGCCGGGAAATCTCGCTTACGGCGAGGAAACGGAAGATTTTCGCCTTCTTCACGCCATAGGTCAGTAAATCCGAATAGGTCGAGGAAAAAATTCCCCGCAGTCCGCCTTTATCGGTAAGAAAACGGGACGAAAGGGAGAGAACGTCTTCCTTTTTCGTGCCGAAGTCAAGAAGAAGGGCGATAAGTTCGCTGTCCGTCAGTGACGCCCTTCCCTCTTTCAGGGCCTTCTCCCGGGGAAGAAGTGCCCCGGGAGAAAGTTTTTTCTTTATTCCCATGAAAAGGAGAAGCCTCCGGGAAGGACGCTCTTCCCCTTCTTGGAAAAGAAGAGTTTATAGGTGACTACGGCCCTGACGCCGATTGCCCTGATTGCCAGGACAGCGGCAAGGGTGACGGCTTCTCCGCCCGTGACCTTGACCCTTTCTTCCTCCGTCAGTCTCTTACGCATTTTCTCACCTCCTATCTCATATGGGACAGAAAAGGGAGAAAAAACGGAACTAGCCAAGATATTTCTTCAATTCGTCAAGATAGGCCTTGTATTTTTCCTGTTCCTTGGCAATCTTCTCCGGTTTTGCTTTTGCCCTGAAGGCAGGGTTATTGAGCCTTTTCTCCTCGCGTTCGATTTCCTTCTTTAGGAAAACAATCCGTTCCTGGATTTTCTTTTTTGCCTCTTCCCCACTATTATCCACGATGAAAAGGGAGAAAGAGGGGAAGTGGGTGAAGTTCTTGTCGTCCTTGCTCCTCTTCCTCGAGGAGGCAAAGCCAAACCGGGTAAGATAAGGAGAGACCTTCTCCCTATTTTCCTCGCTGCCAAAGAAAAGGAGGGAAATCGGGCTGTTCGGAGCCATGGACAAGGAAGACTTATGGTTCCGGATGTCCTTAATGGCATCGCGGAGAGATTTGGCCAGCCTTAGGCTTTCCTTATCATAAGAGAAGCCAAAGGGTTTAGGATATTCCTCTTCATAAATGGATTTTTTATGTCCGGGCAGATAGGAATAGATTTCCTCGGTGATGAATGGGGCGAAGGGGAAAAGGACGATCAGGATTTTCTTCCTGACCTGATAGAGGACATTAAGCGTAACATTCTTTGTTTCCGGAGAAGACAAAGACAGGGCAACCTTGCTGTATTCAAGGTATTCGGAACAGAACTCATCGTAGACGAAATTATAGACATAATTGGCCGCTTCCCCAAGTTCGTACTTTTCCCTATTGGAGGAAACATGGCTAAGCAAGGCATCGCTTTCCTGTAGAATCCACAGGTCAAGGAAAGACAGGGATTCCACCTTCAGTTGGTCAGGCTTGAACCCTTCGGGAATCCTGGAAAGAAGATAACGGGAGGCATTCCAGACCTTGTTTAGGAAATTGTGGGCGTTTTCCACACGGTTCCTGTTAAAATTCAAATCCAGGCCGGGCGTTCCCCCTGTGGCCAGGGAATAACGCAAAGAGTCAGTCCCGTACTTTTTGATGACATCGAAGGGATCGATTCCGTTCCCTAGGGACTTAGACCTCTTCCGCCCCTGGCTGTCACGAACTAGGCCATGGATATAGACCTTCTTAAAAGGCCTGACCGAAGTAAAATGGACTCCCTGGAAGGCCCTCCGTTCCACCCAGAAGAAAAGGATGTCGTAGGCGGTCACCCTTACATCAAGAGGATAGAACCGCTGATAGAGAGGATCATGGACATTCGGCCATCCAAGGAAGGCAAACGGAGCAAGGGCGGAAGAGAACCAGGTATCCAATACGTCCGGATCCTGTTCGTATTCCTCGCTAGGGAGGGGAGTATCGCTGCAGACGACTTCCTTGGTCTTTTTATTGGTATAGACCGGAATGCGGTGTCCCCACCAAAGCTGACGGGAAATGCACCAGTCCTGCGTATTCTTCAGCCACTGCATGAACGCATCGGAAAAACGGGGAGGGAAGAAGTCGGTCTTCTTTCCGCTCTTCTGGTAGTCAATGACTGCCTGAGAGAGGGTATCCATCTTGACAAACCACTGCTTAGAAAGCCTTGGCTCGACGACGGCCTTGCTTCTCTGGCTGTGGCCGACGTTATGGACAATGTCTTCGATCTTGATTAAATCGCCCTGTTCCTTAATCTGGGCAACAAGCTTCTTCCGGCAATCATAGCGGTCAAGTCCGACATAGTCTTTGGGGCAGTTTTGGTTCCTCTTTGCCTCCTCGGTCCTTGTCTTGACCCTCTTTAGATTGTGACGCTTGGCAATCTGGAAATCGTTCGGATCATGGGCAGGGGTGCATTTCCTAAGGCCGGTTCCGAAGGAAATATCCACATATCGGTCGGCGATGATTGGAAGAAGCTGACCGTTAGCCGGGTTGATGACCTTCCTGCCGAGATACTTCTGGTACCGTTTGTCATCGGGATTGAAGACGACGGCCTGGTCGCCGAACCTCGTCTCAGGACGCGTGGTTGCTATGGTAAGATAGGCGGAACGGTCTTCAAGCCAGTATTTGAAATAATAGAAATGACCATTGTCCTGGGAATACTCCACCTCGATGTCGCTAAGGGCGGTTTTGAGCACAGGATCCCAGTTGATGATCCGTTCGCCGCGGTAAATCAGGCCCTCATCGTAAAGGGTCTTAAAAACCTTGTTGACGGCCACACACCTTTCCTTGTCCAACGTAAAGCGTTCCTTGGAGTAATCCCTGCTTAATCCAAGGGCACGCCACTGGCTGGAAATGTAGTCTCCGTGTTCCTCTTTCCATTTCCAGGCTTCCTTAAGAAACCCTTCACGGCCAAGAGTATACTTGTCGATTCCCTCTTCCCGGAGTTTCGCCTCGACTTTCGCCTGGGTCGCAATTCCGGCATGGTCCCTGTCTGGCAGAAAGAGGACGTCATATCCGCACAGTTTTTTATAACGGGCGATGATATCAAGGATTGTCGTATTGGTCGCATGTCCGATATGAAGAATCCCGGTGACATTCGGCGGGGGGACAATCCTGGAAAAGGCAGGTTTTGCTCTGTTCTCTTCCCGGTTCGCCTCGAAGTAATGGTTCTTCTCCCAGAATTCTTCCCGGCCCTTTTCGACAAGGTTATGATCATAAGCCTTGTTCCTTTTTGTTCCATCCATTGAAAAAGCCCCTCCTTTTTTAAGAAAACGAAGGGACGCAATCTCTTGCGCGGTACCACCCCTCTTCGGAGAATCCGCTCTCATTGATGGCCTAACCGGGCCAAACGGGGTATTCCTACCATGGCTCCAGGACGACAGAAAGAGCTTCCTTTCTCCTTTTCCACCACGTAAGGAGTCTCTTTAAAAGGCGTTACCCTTTCCCTTCCCTTCCTAGCCGGAAATATTATAATTCCTTTCCCTTTTCCTTTCAACAAAGGAAAAAGGGGCGTTTAACGCCCCTCTTCCCTTGTCTTTTCCCTGTCTTTCCGTAAGGCGATGATGCCTTTCTCGTCTTTAAGCGAGACTTCAATGGAGGAGTAGGGGAGAAGCTTCTCTTCCTGAAGACTGACCCTCTCCTTTTCCTGGCTTTTCAGCTTGTCCCTTTTCGTAAAGACGCAGGTGAGAGGAAGGGAAAGGGATTCTAGATAGTCGATGAAGGAATCGTCCGCCGGCCTTAAAAGACGCCGTGAATCGATGAGAAGGTAAACCTTCTTCAATGCCTTGTTTTCCTCCAGGAACGACTTCCTCATCGGAGAAAAGGAATCGCGCTCGAAAGTCGCAAAGCCGTACCCAGGAACATCGGCAAGGTAGATCTTGTTGTCAATGAGGGCATAATTCACCCTGTTTGTCCGTCCCGCGGTCTTGCTGGTCTTCCTGAAGCCTTTTTGCTGGACAAGACGGTTGATCAAGGTCGATTTTCCGACGTTGCTGCGTCCGATAAAGGTGAAGACAGGCTTGTCAAGAAGGAATTCCTCTTTTTTTACCGCGGACTTAACAAACCGGACTTTCTGAAAACAGATTTTCAAGGCCTATTCCGCCTTTTTCTTTGACTTAGACTCCTTTTTCTTAGGAGTCGTTTCTTTATAGATGGCATCCTTCCTTTTAGAAATATCATCTAGGAAGACACGGGAGAACCTTTCGCCGACTTTCTTCACCTCGACGATTTCCAACGTGTCGGATATCTCCTTGGGAAGTTCCCTTCTGTCCTTATGGTTCTCATACGGGATAAAGACGGTTTTGATGTGTTCCCGGCTTGCCGCGTTGCATTTTTCCCGTAAGCCGCCTATCGGCATGACGTTTCCGCGCAGGTCGACTTCCCCTGTCCTAGCCACGTCATTGCGGATACGGATTTTACAGATGGCGGAAAGGATGCAGATTGCCGTTGCAGCACCGGCAGAAGGACCATCCTTTGGGGTTGCGCTCTCCGGGAAATGCAAGTGAATGTCGTTACTAGAGAAGAACTCCGGATTGATGCCGATTTCCCCGCCGATGGACTTCACATAGCTAAGGGCAGTCTCACAGGCTTCCTTCCTGACATCCCCAAGGTTGCCGGTCAGAAGAAGCTGACCACGGCCCGGGAAGGTGTTGCATTCGATTTTCAGGACCTCACCTCCGGCGTCGGTATAGGCTAAACCATTGATGATGCCGACCTGGGAATCGTTAAGGTTCTTTTCGTGGATATAGATTTCGGCTCCGAGGTACTTTTTGACGACATCCTTATCGACAACGATGTGATTAAAGGAAGGGTCGCGGAGAAAGTCGACGGCAAACTTGCGGTCGATAGTGGAAATCTTCCGGCGGAGTTCACGCACACCGGCTTCCCTGGTGTAGTATTCGATGATGTAGTTAAGGGCATCGTCCGTCCATTCCCTCCTGCCAGGCTTGATTCCGTTGTCCTTTTCGTCAAGGCCGATAAGATGGGTCTTGGCGATGGAAAGCTTTTCGAACTTGGTATAGGTATTCAGCTCGATCCTTTCGAGACGGTCAAAGAGAGGGCCGGGAATCTTGGAAATGTCATTTGCGGTGCAGATAAAGAGGACATTGGACAAATCGAAAGGCTCATCGAGATAGTTGTCCCTGAAATTCGTATTCTGCTCCGGATCAAGGACTTCCAAAAGGGCTGAGGCAGGGTCGCCATGGTATCCGCCGCCGTTTATCTTGTCGATTTCATCGAGGAGGAAGACAGGGTTATTGGTCCCGCATTTGGCAATCGAGGAAATGATCTTGCCGGGCCTTGCCCCGACATAGGTCTTCCGGTGGCCGCGGATTTCAGCCTCATCCGAAATACCGCCAAGGGCGACTTTGATGAATTTGCGTCCTAGTGCCTCCGCAATGGATACGGCCAAAGAAGTCTTGCCTACGCCTGGTGCCCCATAGAGACAGAGAATCGGTGCCTTAAGCGATTTCGTCAGCTGTTTTACGGCAAGATACTGAAGGATACGTTCCTTCTGTTTTTCCAGTCCGTAATGGTTTTCGTCCAAGACTTTCTTGACGTTGTCAAGATCTTCGTTGTCCCTAGATGAGACCCGCCAAGGCAGGTCGAGAAGAAGCTGGATATAATTCGTCGAAACGGAAATCTCCTGGGAGCCGCTCGGCATGGCCTTAAGCCGGGTAATCTCGCTGCGGATCCGCTTCTTGATGTTTTCCGGATAGGCATCAGGATGGTCTTCAAGACGCTTCTCAAAACCATCGATAGTGTCACCGCCGTCGAATTCCTTCAGCTGGTTCCGAACGGCCTTCCTCTTTTCCCGGAGGACGTATTCCCGCTGGTTCTTGTCGATGGCATCGGAAACCTGCTTTTGGATTTCGTACTCGATCTTGGAATCGAGGTTGAACCGGTCAAGGTCTTCAATCAGGATCCGGAATTTCTCAATCGGATCCTTTTCTTCAAGAATTTCCTCTTTGATGAAAGGAGAGGAGTCAAGGAATGCGGCAAGATGGTAGGGGATATTCTTGACTTCGGGAACGCTCTGGGAGAAGTCCGGAAGTTCGGGAAGCTGAGGATATTTCTTCCGCAGTCCGGAATAGGTCCTGGTAAAGTTTCCAAAGGCCTCATAAAGCTTATTGTCCTCACGGTCATAGATAGGACGGGAAGAAACCGCAGCGGTAATCGTGGAAGAGACGTTATCGACATTGAAATCGGAAAGGTCAACCGGCGAGATGCCAATAACTTCTGCCTTCCTCCCCGTTGCCGTAGGAGAAAGGGAAAGAACACGGCAAAGACAGCCGACTGTCCGGACGCCGGGAAGAATCAGATTATCAAAATCGCCGTATACATCATCTTTAGAGGAAAGGGCAAGGACGATTTCGTCCCCCTTCTTCAAACGGGAGAGAAGATGCCTATCATAGTTGTTCTGGCCGGTAATCGACCTTTTGATATCGGGAAGACCGACCGTCTTATTGTTAGGAAGAATGGAAAGATGTTTCGGAGCATAAGATTCCATATCAAAAAACCTCCATTAATAACACACAGAGAAGAAAAGATGGGAAACGAAAGAAAAACTACTTTGCTTCCTTAGCCTCAGGTTTTGCTTCCTTGGCAGGTTCTTCCGCGTTATTCGCCTGTGCAGGCTTTTCTTCCGGCTTTGAAGCGGCTTTCTTCGGTTCATTCAGTTCAAGGACCTTAGCCTGGATACGGGCAGTCCTAATCGAAGAGAAGACCTGATTGAGGTAGCGGTTAATCTGGTCGTTAATCTGGTCCTGGCTAAGCTTCTGGGTCTTCAGATAGTTCGTGAAATTGGAAACGAAAGTCTGAAGCGGAGAGCCGATCTGCTTCTCAAGATCCTTCTGATCCGGAGCAGGGATCTTCTCGGCTTCGGCCAAAGCATCAAAGACAAGGGAAGATTTTAATTCGGCTTCGATTCCTTCGCGGAGGGACTTCTTGTAATCTTCCTGAGTCTGTTTGACAAGCTTTAGATATTCATCCCTGGTAAGGCCCTGTTTTTCAACGGAAGCGGCATCGCTCTTCCTGCGGTCTTCGACAAGGGAGTCAAGGTATTCCTGCGGAATGACAAATTCGGATGCATCACGGATGGCTAAAAGATAGTCGTTGACCTTTTGGTTGGTGAAGGCGTCCCTGCTGGCCTTTTCCAGGTCAGCCTTGACCTTGCCCTTCAGTTCAGCCAAATCCTTGCTAGCATAATTTCCGGAAAGAGTAGTGGCGAATTCGTCGTTGATTTCCGGAACCTGTTTTTCCTTGACGGCATTGACGGTGACCTTAAAGATGACATCCTTGCCGGTAAGGGGCTCAGGATAGTTCTCCGGCCTAGTGAGCTTGATATCGAACTTCTCGCCGGCCTTATGCCCGACAACCTGATCCTCGAATCCAGGAACAAACCGGCCGGATCCAAGAACCAAATCAAAGCCTTTGGCCGATCCGCCTTCGAATTCCTTTCCGTCCCTGACTCCGACAAAGTCAAGATTGACCGTGTCGCCCGTCTTGGCTTCCCGTTCCACAGGGACAAGTTCGGCATTATCTTCGGCTAAAGAGGCAAGTTTGCCTTCCACATCCTTATCGGTGACCTTCTTCAAGGTGGCCTTGCTCTTAAGTCCTTTGTATTCGCCAAGTTTCTTCACTTCCGGACGAAGGACATAGGTGATGACAAAGTCAGCTTCGTCCTCCGTGAACTTCTTTAGGTCGACTTTCGGACGGAACTGGCCCAAAAGTTTGCGTCCGTCTACGTATTTCTTGAATTCTTCGTCCTTTTCGAATCCTTTATCAACCCTGCGTAAAAGCTGATTGACCATCTCGTCCCTGACATCGCCGTTACGAAGATAGCGGCTAGCCCTATCTACGGGGGCCTTTCCCTTACGGAAACCAGGGACGGTAACTAAAGTGACCAGCTTATTAATGGCCTTTTCGTTGGCAGTCTTGATTTCGTCCTTATCAAAGCTGACGCTGGCAATCAGATGTCCTTCTTCGTCTTTGAACGTGTGTTTCATTTATTTTTACTCCTTTAATCGTGTGAAAACGTCTAATTATTATATGAACGGAAAAGATAAAGTTCAAGGAAACAGGCTAGGTTACGGCAAAAAAAGGTAGCTTATCCTGTAACGGATGGACAGAAAAAGGGAAGGAATGTCCTGGTAAGAAGAGGCAACAAAGGCAGAAAAGGCAAAATAGGATTTTTCCGCCCTGCTCCCCTTAACCATTCCCTTCCTCTCCTCCTTGGAAAAAGGGGAGAAGCCGATGGAGGGAAACAAAGGACGCAGATAGGAAGAAAACATCCCCATCCTTTCCTTCTTAATCTCCTCTTTGTCTTGGGAGAGGAAAACCTTCGAAAAGAAGGTCCACGCCCGCCTGTCGCCTTTTTCCGGAGGGACGGAAAGGGAAATCGCTTCCGTGAAGTCTACTTCCCTCAATGGGTCTTTCTCCTATGCCAGATCTCGTCGTTGTATTCCTTAATCGTACGGTCGGAAGAGAACCAACCGGAGTTGGCGATATTCGCTAGACACTTTCGGCCCCATCCAAGACGGTCGAGATAAGCCTTCTGGACGTCTTCACAGGCTTTATCGTAGCTATCAAAGTCCTTAAGAACCATGAATTCGTCGTTCCGGTACCTGATTTCGTCGTAGATCATCTGGAACTGGCCTTTATCGGAAGAGAAGACGCCGCTGATGAGGGAATCCATCACCTCTTTTACTTTCCGGCTACTATGATAGGCATCCCAGGGATTATAGGAATTGGCAAACTTGATGGCCTTGACTTCCTCTTCACTCCTTCCGAAAGTAAAGACGTTGTCCTTGCCGGCAAGCTGGGCGATTTCGATATTCGCACCATCCCTTGTTCCAAGGGTAACGGCACCATTCCTCCTAAGCTTCCTGTTGCTCGTTCCGCTTGCCTCCTTTCCGGCAAGGGAAATCTGTTCGGAGACATCGCTGGCCGGAATCAGCACTTCGGCCTTAGAGACATCATAGTTTTCGATGAAGGCAATCTTAATGAGGTTATTGACACTTGGATCGTTATCGATGGTCTTGCTTACGGCAAGAATGAGCTCAATGATCTTCTTGGCTAAAACGTAACTTGGGGCGGCCTTTGCACCGAAGATATAGGTATGAGGATAATAGTCCTTCTTTAGTCCGTTTTTGATGTCAAGATAGAGAGAGATGATGTGGAACAGATTGAGTAATTGACGCTTATAGGCATGTAGACGCTTGATCTGCGTGTCGAAAATGGACTCCGGATTCGCATCAATTTGGGAGAATTTCTTGATTAAGGGCAGGGCGAGCAGTTTGTTCCGGAATTTGATTTCGTTGATTTCGGCAAAGACCTTCTCGTTTTCCGCATTCGGAGCAAGGAAATCGTTCAGCTTCTTCAGTTCCTCAGGACGCGAGATGAATCCATCTCCGATCAGGGATTCGATTTCCTTGGAAAGGGAAGGATTGGCGCAGAGAAGGAAACGCCGGTGGTCGATTCCGTTCGTCTTATTGGAGAATTTATTCGGATACCTCCTATAAAGATCATGGAAAGTCTGGTTTTCGAGAATCTTGGTGTGGAGGGCAGCGACTCCGTTGACGGAATAGGCGACATGGATGGCAAGCTGGCACCTGTTGACGTTCCCGTCCTTGATGATTTCACAGTTGGCAATCTCGGCATCGCTCCTATTCCTGCTATGCCTCTTCCTCCTGGCACGGCGGTTGAACTCTTCGATAATCCTATATACACGGGGGCAGACGGAGGCAAGATACCGGCAAGGCCATTTCTCCAGGGCTTCCGGCATGACAGTATGGTTAGTGAAGGCAAAGCATTTGGAAACGATGGCATAGGCATCATCCCAGCCGTACCCGTTTTCGTCCATCAGGATACGCCTTAATTCAGGAATGGTCCTGATTGGATGGGTGTCGTTCAAATGGAAGACATAATGCTCAGGGAGATGATCAAGAGTTCCGTAGTTCTTCTTTTCGTAGTTCACGGCAAACTGGATGCCTGCAGAGACAAGGAAGTACTGCTGGCGGAGACGCAGAAGTTTTCCTTCTTCCGTCGAATCATCAGGATATAAGCCATGGGTGATGTCACGGATGAATTTCAGATAGGCATTGAAATCCGTGTTCGGAGGAAGTTTCTCGTCGCTAGGCTCGGCATACCAAAGCCGGAGGGTGTTGACAACATCATTGCCCTTTCCGATCCTAGGGACGTCATAGGGGACAGCCTTGACGACATAGGCATTTGCCGTACGCCACCGGTTCTCGTTAGTCAGAGGATCACGGTAGACTTCCGGATTTCCGTAGAAATAAATGTCCACGGCATCGTTAGGTTTGCGGATTTCCCAAGGGAATCCGTCTAGAAGCCAGGTGTCCGGATATTCCACCTGTTTTCCGTTTTGGATTTTCTGGTGGAAGAAGCCATATTCGTATCGGATGCAGTTTCCGTGTCCGGGAAGTCCCAAAGAGGCGATGGAATCCCTGAAACAGGCGGCAAGACGGCCAAGTCCGCCGTTTCCAAGCCCGGCATCGGGTTCCTCCTCTTTCAAGGAATCAAAATCGATGCCCCTTTCCTTAAGGGCGGATTTTGTCTGTTCCAGCACACCGAGGTTGAACAGGTTGATGGTGAGCCTGCGGCCGAGAAGGAATTCCCTGGAAAAATAGATTAGCTGACGTCCGTTTTGCTTTAGCACCTCTTCCTTGCACTTCTTGGAAAGGGCGTTAGCGTAGTCACGGACCATCGTTCCAAGGACATCATAAAGTTCATGACTATCAAGGTCCTTTACATCACGGGAATATTTGGCGACACAACGTTCCGTAAAGGCTTTGCGGAAGTCCTGATTAAAATTCTGGCTTTCCTTAAATTCAAACATGTGGCAATAATCGCTTTCTGCGTCATGGATTCGGCTGACGCGGCCGTTTCTACTTTGTTGTCTCGCAGGCTAAGACGGACTTTTTGCCGTCCTTGCTCGCATAGGGGCGGAGAATATCCTTGTTCTCCTTGCGGTGGCAGAGGTAAATAGCGCCGAAGGAAGGAATTTTTACCGTAATCTTATAAGGCTGGTTGTGTTTTCCTTCGCCATGTGTGGTCAAGGGAGTCCCGTTATACTGGTTCCAGCCTCCATAGACCGCTTTATCGGTATTGAGAACCTCCTCGTAAGAACCCTCATAGGGAACTCCGATATCATAGTCCCAATAGAAGTTCGGTGTCCTATTGAAGATAAACACCCTGCATTCCTCGTCGCTTTCCCGTTCGAAGACATAGACTGACTGTTCGGCATTGTCCGCCCTTATCCATTTAAAGTGCACGGGATTATATTCCTGGATGTACCTGGAAGAATGCGTCTTATAGAGATGGTTAAGGTCCTTAAAGAGTTCATGCAGCCCCTTATGTTTAGGGTAGGAAAGGACCGACCAAGGGATAACCACGTTCTCCTTCCATTCATCGAAGGAGCCGATATCGTTGCTCCTGAAGTTCAGCTTCTTTCCCGGATGGGCAAACCTGTAGGCATAGAGATTGCGGACGTTGGCGAATTTTGAATCATAATCCCCCCACCTCTTGTTTAAAATCGACCCTTTCCTGTGGACGACCTCATCGTGGCTAAGAGGAAGGATAAAGTTTTCGCTGTAGAAATACGCCCTAGAGAAAGTAAGCTGATTATGGCAGTATTTCCGGTAAATGGGATCCTTGCCATAATATTTAAGGGTATCATTCCTCCATCCAAGGTCCCATTTGTAGTCAAATCCAAGTGCATCGGCACCCGGCCTACCCTTTGTCACATGCCCGTAGGCAGAGGAATCCTCGGCAATCCTCCTGACAGTCGGGAACAAGGTGTGCCTATATCCGTTTGCCCGCTTGATGAACTCGATTGCACCGGAATTTTCTCCCTTCTGGCTGTTTCCATCCCAATAAATAATGTTCGAAACGGCATCAAAGCGAAAACCGTCGATATGATAGACCGTCGCCATGAAGTGTAAGGAGGAAATCAGGAAGGACCGGACAGGATCCTTGCCCAAATCAAAGTTTTTTGTCCCCCACTGGCTGAACTCGTGTTCATTGCTATATTCGAACACGCAGGAGCCGTCAAACTTTTCCAGTCCGAAATCGTCCAAGGCAAAGTGGACTGGGACAAAATCCATGATAATTCCGATTCCCGCCTTGTGCCTCTTTTCGACAAAGGCGGCGAAGTCTTTCAGTGACCCATAGCGCTTATCAATCGCAAAATAACCAAGAGTCTGGTAGCCCCAGCTTAGATCGTTCGGATAGGAAGTAATAGGAAGACTTTCCACATGGGTATATCCCATTTCCTTAAGATAGGGAATAAGAATGTCTGCCCTCTCGCTGTAATTATATAAGGAACCGTCAGGCTTTCTTTGGAAGGTACCCCTATGGAATTCGAAAATAGACCTAGGCGAGTCGAAGTTTCGGTTACGCGTGGATAGAAATACGCCATCGTCGATTTTTATGTTATCCAAATCGACGACATATGAGCAATGGTCTCCGCTTACTTCGTCACAGAAGGCAAAAGGATCCTGTTTGTCCCGTAGCACATTGTCGCAGCAAAGAATTTTGAATTTATAGCCATCCCCTTCTTTGACATCGGGGATAAAGACTTCCCAAAGACCTCGGTAATCCGTTTTTTTCCTTGGATTTCTTTCCGCATCCCAGCGATTAAACGAACCGATGACGCTGATTTTCTTTGCCATTGGAGCGTAGAGCCGGAAGATGTAGCCTTCCTTTTCTTGCGTTTTCGCCTTATGTGCGCCAAAGTAACGATAAGCATCAGGCAAATGTCCCTGAAGAAAATCTTCAAAGAAAGTGTCAGTCCCCATGACAATATCCTCTCTTTTCCGCATAAATTATAACATAGGTGGAAAAAAAGAAGTGAACCTTGTAAAAAGAAATCGGAGTAACTAAAATGAGTTTGTCCAATTTAGAGGGGAGCATCATGTCTAAAACTTTCAAAATCAGGTGTGTAAACGCAGGTTCGTCGTCCTTAAAGTTCAAGCTCTACGAAAGGGACGATGGTGCGAGAGAAGAAACCACTCTTTCCGGCAAGGCAAAGCACTTAAAAGCCTTGACTAACGGGATCGTGGAACGTATCGGCCACGAAGACGGAATCTTTACGTTGAAAAAGCCGGGCGGATTCAAGCATAGCGAAGTCCTTCCGGTAAAAGACCATGACGAAGCCGCGAAACTAGTTCTTGACGGACTGAAACGCTTTGGGGTCATCCAAGACGTCAAGGAAATCGCCGGGGTTGGAAACCGCGTCGTCCAAGGAGGAAAATATTTCTCGGATTCCGCGCTTTTCGACAATTATGTCTATGACAAAATCAAGGAACTGATTCCTCTTGATCCTCTTCATGCCCAGGCCCACCTTACCTGCTACGACGCCTTCAGGAAGGCCTTGCCTGATGCCGGGGAAGTAGCCGTCTTCGACACATCTTTCCATCAGACAAGGGAACCGAAGGAATTCATGTATGCTCTTCCCTATGAATATTACGAGAAGTATGCGGTGCGTCGTTACGGTGCACACGGAACAAGCCATAAATACCTCTCCATCAGGGCGAAGGAACTTTACTTCCCGAAGCAGGAACATGTCAACATTATCACCTGCCACATCGGTTCCGGGGCTTCTCTGGCTGCCGTCAAGGACGGAAAATGCATAGCGACATCCATGGGTCTTACCCCTCTTGCCGGAGTCAGGATGGGCACCCGCACAGGTGATATCGATCCTTCTTGCAGGCCTTATCTTGTCGGATGTACTGGAAAGAGTGCTCAAGAGCTTTACTCCATCTTTAATCACCAGTCAGGAATTTTAGGAATTTCCGGTGTCAGTAACGATACGCGGGATGTCGAAGCCGCCTATCGGAAAGGCGATGAACGTTCTAAGTTAGCCATCGAAAGGTATGCCCAGCATATCGCGGATTATATCTCGAGGTATTATGGCAAACTAGGCCATGTTGACAGGATTGTCTGCTCGGCCGGCGTATTTGAAAATGCCCCGTTATACCGGGAAAAGACTTTTGAGCTTCTTACAGACGCCTTCGGAATCAAACTTGATGACAAGCTGAATAACGAAATCCGTCTTGGAAAAGAAGGCATCATCTCGGCAAAGGACAGTAAAGTCCCTGTCGCCGTCATTCCGACCGACGAGGAATTAAGGATTGCCCTGGATACCGCCCGTATTCTCGGTTTATAGTTCTTTTTCGAATCCGTTCTAATCATAAAGGAAACCAAAACAACACGATGAAGATAAAGGCTTTCTTTTTCTCTCTTCTAATGGCCTCCTTTTTCCTTTGCGCTTGTTCAGAAAGCAACGACAACGACAAGGTACGGCTGCACAAAAGGGAAGGAATTGATTCGACTGTATCCCTTGATACCATTTCCCAGTTAAATACCGCTCTCACCTATGATGACTGTAGGATCAGGGTCACCTCGCCTACATGTCACTACTGCAAAGAAGCGAAAGGCCTGCTAAAACCAAGGATAAAGGAAAAAGAGAGGGTGATTTACGAAGTCGACTATGCCAGTGTCTATAAGGAAGCCTACGATACTTATAAGAACTCGGAGAATTCCCCTCTCTATCCTAGCGGGAGGGTAAAATATGGAACGCCTTTTTATAGGTTCTACAAAGGAGGCAGCCTGAAAGCCACGCAGGAAAGCAGTGAAATATCCGAGGCTTTCTTTTCTGACAGGTTTGCCAAATACACCGTACTGGATAATTTTTATCAGAGGAACGATTACTCCTATGATCAAAGCCGGGACACCTATGTCCTAGACAACACAGAAAACCACTCCTTCAGCGAGAACGTGGATTATCTAGGCTTTGGGACAACCCGTCTTGATGCACTCCTTTCTGACGGAAAGGACAAAATCGTCCTTTACACGTGGAGACGATGCCACGACTGCCAGGATTACTCAAAAATGGTCCTTATTCCTTTTAGGAAAAACCATCCTGAAACCAAAATCTATTTTTATGAGACGGATGGTTTTATGGTCTGCAAACGGAGCGAAGACATCGCAAGGCGGAACGAAGTCCTAAACCTCTGGTCCCGGTTCTGCATTGACCACCATCTTTCGGATTACCCGACGGAAGACATTCTCGGAAACAAAGCCGGTTTTGTTCCGACGGTTGTCTTCCAGAGTGAAACGTCTTACCGCCTGTCCGTCTTCGCTAACCAGCAGGACGTCATCAAAAACGATGACGGAAGCCTTTCCTTTAAGGTCGCCTTCTATCCAGAACTCACAACAATAAAAAGCAAGACGAAACTGAAAGACACCGATGTCGAGGGTTCTTCCGCCTACCAAAAGGCCTTAAAGGAACTAAGGGCAAAGGTCCAGGAAAAAGACGTCAGACTCAACAGGGATTTCCTTCTCTCATGCATAAAAGATTGATCCTTCGGAATTTGGTTACCGCCTTTCTCCTTGTTCTCTCCTCCTGCAAGAGGAAGGGAAGGGAGGAAAAAATCCCGCTTCTTCTCTTTAAAGGGGCCGTCCAGGAAACGGAAAAAGGGAAGAAAGGGTACTTTTGTTCCCTTTCCGATACCGACCTGACTTTTTTAAGGGAAAAGAAAGCCTCTTTCCCCCTTTTCATCTATGCGGAAGGCTGCGGAACCTGTGACTTATTTTCCTATACAAGGCAGGGCTACATCAAAAAGGAAGGTGTCCTCTTTCCCTTCATGACTCTCTCCAACTACCTCCGTTCCAATCCCTCTTCCTCCCTGACGGAATCCGCCCTTGTCTTCTATGCGAATGGATCAATAGTCAAACAGGTGAAGAACCTTGAAGAAGACTATTCCGATACCGATGACTTCACTTCGCTCATCCACCAATATTGCTTTCCTTCCTCCCGTGCCCTGCTTAATGGTTTTGAAAACCGCTCAGGCCTTACCTATTCTTCCCAGTACCCTGTCTACCGGATAGAGACAGCCTATAAGGGAAGCCTTCCTTTCTCAAGCGAGGAAAAAGAGGAAAAGCCCCTTTGCCTTGTGGACAAAGATCTTCTTTCCGACTATTCCTCTTTAAAAGGGATAGACGCCTCCTTTTACTTCCTAGACGATACCTCACTAAAAGAAAAAGGCCAACAGCTCTCTAGTGCCCTTGGCCTTATTTCCTTAGACTACAAGGAAAACGGATACGTCCTTATCGGATAAAAGAAAGGCGTTCACTTGGGAAGTTTCTTTAGGGAAGCGATAAGTTCAGGAAGGGCATCCAAAGAAGGGATATGGCAGCCTGCGGCATAGTCATGTCCTCCGCCATTAAAGAGGTTGGCAATCTGATTTATCTTTTTTGTCTTGCTTCTCAGGGAAACACGATAGTCATTCTTTGCCTCATCATAACTGACGGAAATCGCAATCTCGCACTCTTTCCTGTCCCGGATAGAGTTAAGGAAAAGATTTCCTTCTCCCTGAAACCTCCCAAGGGAAGCGAAATCTTCCTTCTTTAGGACATAATAGAAGATTCCGTCTCCGGCATCCTGGTAGTGGTCGAGGACGAACTTCAGGATTCCGATTTCCCGTTTGTCATGGTCATACCTAAGATGAAGGAGCTTTTCTTTTTCAATGCCCTTGTCCATCAAATCCCCGGCAATCCGCCTTGTCGCACCATCGACATCCTGATAGCTGAAGCGTCCGGAATCGCCGACGATTCCGACATACAGGTAGGAGGCAGCCTTTTTAGAAAGGGAGTATTTCTTCGGCAAGGAAAGTGTAAAGAGGGCGACAATCTCGGCAGCGGCAGGACGGGAAGGGTGTATGCTGGTCATGCTTCCGAAGCACTTTTCTGGAGAAGGAAGAGGATGATGGTCGATTTTATAAACCTCTTTTGCCATTGCCAGGTGGTCACCACTCACTCTCTGCCGGTCGGCCACGTCAACGGTGATGGCAAGATGCTCTTTTTTATAGAAATCCTCTCCGACCTCGTCCGGATAAGGAAAGAGGGAAGGCATCTTGCTTTCCCTTCTGTCGCCTATGGCGACAACCGTCTTTTCCGGAAAGTTATCCTGAATCCATGTCTTCAGACCAAGCTGACTTCCTAAAGCATCAAAATCAGGAGAGAGATGACGGTAAATGACAATCGTATCATATTCCTTAATCTTCCTAAGCAGAAGCCGGAACTCCTTCTTCCTCTGTTTTATTTCCCCATCTTGGATCATGTCTATTACCTCATTTCGCATTATTTTATAAAAATTCGTTTTTCCCCGCAATGATTTTGCAAGTCTTAGTCTTGAAAAACCGCCTGTTTTCGGTTAAAATTTCATTTGGTTTTCTGGGGCTGTAGCTCAGTTGGATAGAGCATCTGCCCTCTAAGCAGGGGGTCGAGGGTCCGAGTCCCTCCAGCCTCACCAAAAAAGAGCCGGCGCCGGCTCTTTTTTTTCTTTTCTTTATTTCCGGATCTTAGCTAAATCGGTAAGGGTGATAAGGCCAAGCAGCTTGTCCTTCCGGTTTCCGTTCTTGGTGACGAGAATCAGGCCGACAGGCTTGTCGTGGGATTTTGTCTTCCTGATCAGAGAATTCCTTTCATCGGCCCGGGCGTAAGGAGACACAAAGACAAACCGTTCATTTAGATGGCCGTAAGGAGAAACGATTTCCTCCCTCTCCCACCTTCTTTTCTCCAGGAAGGAAGAATCAACATCCTTTTTCAGGGAAAGATAGTCAAAGAGAGTCGAACGGGAGAAAATGCCAAGCACCACTCCGTTCTCCCCGAGGATAGGCACATGGGATATCCTTTCCTTGTTCCTGACAGGCAGAAGGGAAGAGACCTTTTCCTGCCTTGAGCAGACGATCCTGTTGCGTGTCCTGATGTCCCTTGCCTTAAGAGGTTTGATGATTGACCCGGCAAGAGAGGTAAAGCGGGAGAGAAAACTCTCGGTCGGAGCACAGACATTGTTTTCATGGGAAAGGATATTCCGTAAGTCACTTGCGGTCCGAAGGAAGTCGTAGTTATCCCAGACTGAGACAATCGGATCCTTTCCCTCATAATAAACCCTGTTCAAGGCACGGGAAAAAGAGACATGCTCGTCCCCGGTACTCTTGCATAGCGAGAGAAGTTTCTGTTCAAGTTCCTTGAACCGTTCTAGAAAAACATCCTTCCGTTCTTTTTCGTCCATATCTGTCCCTTCCTATTTCAGGCTATTGATGATGGCATCGACCGTAGAAGAAAGATAGTCCCCTTTGAAATCCTCGATGTCCCCTTTGTCCATATAGGAAGCGATTTCCTTGTCAAAAGGAATCTCGTCAAAGACAGGGATATTATGCTTCTTGGCAACTTCGGCATCACTCTTGCCGTAGATATCAATCCGTTCGCCGCAGTGAGGGCATTTGACATAGGCCCTGTTCTCCACCAAGGAAAGAAGCGGGACATTGAGCCTGTCGGCCATCTTGGCACTCTTTTCGACAATCAGGTTGACCAGAGACTGGGGAGTGGCGACGACAACAGAAGCATCGACAGGGATCTTCTGGAAGACGGTAAGAGAAATATCGCCGGTCCCTGGGGCAAGATCAAGAATCAGAAAGTCAACATTCCAGACAACCTGGGCATAAAACTGCTCGATAAGGGTGGAAATCCTCGCCCCGCGCCAGACGATCGGATCCTCTGGCTTATCGAGAAGAAGGTTGGAGGACATTACCTCAATGCCGCCCTTAGTCTTTAACGGATAGAAGAAGGCTCCTTCGCCATAGACAGGACCTTTCCTATTGAAGGCAAAAGGGACGGAAGGGCCGGTGATGTCGCAGTCCCTGATTCCGACCTTGAATCCTTTCCGGGAGAGAAGGACGGCGAGATAGGAGGAGACAAAGGACTTTCCTACACCGCCTTTGCCGGACCTGACGGCAATGACATGCCCGATATGGGCCCCTTGGGCCGGAGAACTTTTCGGAAGGTAGGGAGCCTTTTTGGCAGAACCCTGATTGTTATTATCCATAATAGAGAATACCTCGTTTCTTTTCTATTATACTGGTTTAAAAGAAAGTTTTCATGAGGAAGGCAATCAATGAGGGAAAAGCCGTGTCCCCAAGGAAAAATAGACGGAATCCAGATGGCTGGCACCAAGCTTTTTCCCTCCGAAATAGCGGACGATGAAAACACCGCAGCCTCTCCTGTCCTTTTTCTCCCTTAGCCTTGCGATTTTCTTCCTTGAGGAGACCGGTTCCCGGTCTTCGCTGGAGGTCGTCCTCCTTGCCCCGAACTTATTCTTGTAACGCCTGGCATAAAGGAAATGCCGTGCCTTTTTGTTCTCTTCCTTTAGTTTTCTGAGGAAATCCTCCCCCATTTCCGGGGAATCCAGGGTAAGGAAATAAGCAAGAAACAAAGATCCTTTTTCCTCATAACGAAGAGTGTCCATCTCGCCTTCCCCTTTCTTTGACTTATTGTAGCCAAACACTTAAAATAAAAAAAGCCTTTAAATCAAAGAGAAACAAAATTGTGAGGTTTTAATTATGGAAAAAGCAAGATTGATTGTCGATTCCAGCTGCGACCTGCCTAGTGAGTTCCTTTCCAAGCTGAACATCGGAGTCACCGATTTGATTGTCCATTTCGGAGAACGGGAATACCGGGACAGAAAAGACATCACCGCACAGGAAATCATAGAGAAATATAAGGCGACAAAGCAGTTTCCTAAGACAAGCGCCCTGAATATACCGGAACTTAAGGCCGCCTTCGAAGAAGGACTGAAACATGCCGAACATCTTTATTATAGGCCGATTTCTTCTTACATTTCTTCCATCAACAACAATGCGCATAGGGCGGTAAAAAGGAGGCAGGCAGAAGAGAAAATCACTGTACTCGATTCTCTTTCCCTCTCCTGCGGAACGGGCCTTGAGGCAATCGGAATCGCTAACGACATCAGCCATGGGTTAAGCCCGGCGGAAATCGTCTCTCGCCACGAAGAACGGCTGAAGAAGGTTAGCAGGTCCTTCGTCATCAGTACGATGGACTTCCTTTATAAGGGTGGGCGCTGCTCCGGTCTTACCTTCCTGTTAGGGAACAAATTCCATATCCACCCGATTATCCGCCTGGAAGACGGAAAGAGGGGCGTCCATAAGCTAGTCCGCGGAAAGGATATCGGAAAGGGCGTCAACTCCATCGTGGATGAATTCAGGACCGAGCTGAACAAAGGGAACATCGACGTCGCCTATCCGATCAGGATTCCCCATGTCGGAGGAAACGATCACGTCAAGAAAATCATCAAGGAACTCGAAAGCTATGTCGGAACCTCCATCCTCTTCCCGGTCGAAGCCTCGGGAATCATCGCCTGCCACTGCGGAGACGATACGGTAGGTCTGTCCTACAGGCTGAAACACGATTTGGTCAAGTAGTAGAATCCAAACAGAAAAAGGCAGCCGGCCGGCTGCCTTTTTCTTGTGTTTTCCTTCCTACTGGATCTCTGCTTTTTCCAGAAGTTCGGAAACGGAATGGTGTGTCAAATCGATGGAAACAACTTTATCGAAAGTGGAAATCAAGGAAGCTTTTGTTAGGACCGGTAGGGCAAAAATCTTGTTCCGGAAAACATTGGCAAAGGAGGAATTCCCGCCATCCTTATAGAAAGTGGAATAGCGGATGTCATTTGGATAAGGGTTATTCTTTCCAAAGAGAGGATAGAAGGTCTCAAGCTGTTTCTTGGTGTAATAGGGAAGAGAGGGGGAAGAAGTGCTCTGCCTTGAGGGGACGGTTTTTAAGAGGACTAACAGTCCGTTTAAGGCGAGTCCTTCCTTAGGATTGACAAGATAATGGTCGGAAGCATAGAAGTCGTAGGAAGAGACAGAAGGGCCAATCAGGGCGGTAACCTTTTCGTTCTCCCAGAACGCATTCATCGCCCCGGCAAAGACCTCACTCGCCCTATCCGAACGATAGAGAGAACCATTGTCGTCCCTTAGGCAAATCAGGGCGCTTTGTTCAAAGTCAAACTTGATTCGGTCTATCTTGTTTCCGTCTACCAGACAGGAGAGCTGGTCTAGGACAGAGACAAGGAGGGACTTTACCCTAGCCAAATCGTCCTTTGTCTTTTGCTCATCGAGTTTTTGGTCGGCTCCGAGTAGTTTCGGATTGGAGAAGAGAAGTTCCTCCCTCCGATAGGCCTTCTCGCTCTCTCCATAGGGGGAGGAGGTGCTTAAGGCAAACAGAGACAGGCTCTTCCCCGTTCCCTTGAGGGCATCCTTAGTCAGACGGTCGATAAGATTATAGAGGAGGTAGGATCGGCTTTCCTTGAAGATTTCCCTGTTTCCAAGGTAATAAAGGAAAGAAAGGTTGATGTCTTCCCTCTTGGCATCGGAAAGGCTGCTTCCTTTATCAAGAAGGGACAGAAGTTCTCCATCGCCGAGAAGCCTTTCCACGCCGTTGCTGATTTCCTTCTGCCAGAAGTCGACATCATCCTTACCCGTAGTCAGGTGGACAAAGAAGGAAGGCCCGTTTATCCCCTTTTTCGTGTCTGGGTCATAGAGATAAGAGGCAAGACCGGCATCTTCAAAGCCTTGCTTCCTTAAGAAAATAGGAACCCGGTGGAAGATCTTGCTCTTATTCCTCCTAGTCCTCCTAGAAAGGGCCTTATCCTTGGTGAGCCCTTTCCTGGAAAGGGTGGAATCCTCTGCCCTGCCCTGCCTATCCAGGGCAAGCTTCTTACAATAGGCTCCTTCCACAACATAGTCGTCCTTCCCAAGGGAGGCAAAAAGGGCGTCTAGGGCACTATCCCCCTGTTCCCTTGTCCTAAGGGAAGACAGATTCCTTTCCTTGCTTGTTTTCTCTAGGAAATAGGAAACCGGGGAAAGGAGGCTTCCCTCCTTCCGGGCGGTAAAGAGGGAAAGAGAAGTCCTACCGTCTACCCTTTCGTTGAAAACGTCAAGGAAGGTCTTTCCATAATTGGGTGAAGCTGTATCCGTCACTTCCGGATAGGCCTTTGTCTCCTGCCAGGCGAAAGGATTTTCAAACCTGACGGAAAGCTTATCCTTTCCATCGATTTTGTCCGTGGACAAGGCATAGAGGAAGTCAATGAAATCCAGGGTCTTGACAAATTCATCCTTTTCCCTTTTCTTCCTTAAGGAAAAATCGAAGATGTCCCCATCGGAAATGGCGAGGGAAGAAAGGTCAATGTGGAAGAGGGTGCACTGGATAAAGGAAACGAAAACCTTACGGATGAACGGAGAAGAAAAAGACTCTTGTAGATTGTCATTCTTGATAAAGTCCTTCGGGATATTGCCGTTTGTCAGGTTGTCCATTCCGACTTCCTGCCTAGCCTTCCTCCTCTTGCAGAGGAAGTAAATCCGCCCGCTGGTGTCGATTTCATATTCTTTTCCGTCAATGGTCTTCTTGGTCTTGTCCCCAATCCAGGGATCGGAAGAGGATTCGCGGAAAAGGGAAGCATCCCTTGTCGAATCGATTCCCCTGTCCTTCCTTGCCTTCTGGGACGTAATCAGTTTATATAGCTCATAGCCGAAAGGATCATCTTCCGAATTAGCTATCTTAATCAGGTTCCTGTCCTTCCTTTGACAGAGAAGGGCATTGAGGCGGTCGGAATCAAAGGTAGAAAGATCGAAGTCATCCCTGTCCGTCCCTTTTAACAGGCGGAGGATGTTCGCGATATTATCGGAATCGTCCTTCCACCTTTCCGTCCGCCTTTGGTTAAGGGAAAGAGGAATGCCGAGTTTGGTAAAATAGGAATTCAGGGATTGGTCGATAATCTGTAAGGCACAGGGACGGATGATCTCACTTTCCCTGCCGTTGGAAATTAAGGAACCTACCGCATCGAAGTCTTGGATGTCGGAAATCTTCTTTTCCTTCCCAAACCTGAATTTTGCATTTTTCTTGGCCGACTCGATGGTTGTGCATATCCGGTCGATTTCCCCGCCGTCTCCCTTCTTTCCTTCCCCCCAAGTAATGTCGGACCTTTCCGAAAGGCTTGGTGCAGAGAGAGGGAAGTTCTGAAAAAGGGAAGAGGAAAAGAGAGACTTAAGGAAGTAATGGAGATTTGCGTTTTTCTGGGCATCGGAAGCAATACCGGTTTCCTTGTCCGAATTAAAGAACTGGGAATTCCTGACTATGCTAAGCAGTTGACGTAAGGCATCGGTATCGATATAGGAAACTTTCTGTTCGTTGCTAAGGGAGGAATCGTTCCTCTTCTGGACCATTGTGGCAATCTTCGGCCTAAGAAGAAGAACCTGTTCCCTATTCTCCCTGAAGTCAGGGTCGTCATAATTAAAGCAATAAGGATTAAGGGAAAACCTGTACTGGCTGAAATCGAAACCGGAATTAAAGAAGAACGCTTTGGATACAAGAGGGAGCAGCTTAGAGAATAAAACAGATTCCTCTGCCTTCTCAAAAACGAGGCATAGGGTCTCACAGGTCTTATCATCAGTCAGATCAATGGTTTTAAGGTCTTTGATGTCGATTGGGGAATCATGGTCAAAAAGAATCTCCCTGATATCAAACCTTTTCCCGATTTCGTTTTTTTCCTGCGTTTTGTCAAAATTACCGAGAAGGGAGTGGAAATCAATCTGTTTGGAATATTTGCTCCTTCCCGGAATGAAGCTGACAAGGGAAGACCTTGTCTCAGGGATAGAGACCAGATCGAAGATTCCCCTGTCGAGAATACCCGCGTTGCTCTCGTCACCGAGAATCGAAGAACGGACGACTTTTCTTTTCACCGGGTCGGAGAAGGATTCCCTAAGCGTATCCGGAATGGAATTCCAGTCCGTGGATGCAGAAAAAGAAAGGGAAAGAGAGCGGGCCAGTTTCAACACATTCTTCGTGAAGATGGTCAGTTCGGAAGACCAATCGAGGGATTTGTATTTCTCGGAATCGGAAGGAAGGATGCTTACTCCGTTCTTTTGCGCATACCTTCCGGCATAGGCAAGAATGACTGACCTATTGTTTTTAAATAGGGTCCTTTTTCCAAGATTGCCGATAGAGGAGGAAATAGTATCGATTTCTTCATCCGTCCTCTTAGACGGATCAAGGGAAATCTTTCCTGGATCGATGCTCGTGTCCGAAGTTATCCTCGGCTCGATAATATACTGATACCTGCTTTGGTAGATTCCGGAAAAAATATTGATATCGTCCTTCCAGGCGATGTCTTTCCTGCTCAGTTCCTGGACAGGGAAATTCGTTCCCGTAAGGGAAGAGGCAGCCGCTTCGGCAAGGGGAGGAATAAGGGCCATAACCTGTGGATTGGCAGCAAGACGGGTAAGAAGCTGACCGACCGTTCCGGTGGAAAGAAGGGCAGAATAATTGATGACAAGGGTTCCGGCGGCATCATAGGAGAGAGCATTAGCGTCAAGCAAAGGCTTGGCGACGTCAAAAACGGAGTCAACTAGGCCGACAAGGGAAATCTTCACCCCTCCTGCGGATTCGAATTCCGTTGCTTTGTTCCTTATGACCCTGTCCCTGTTGCCAAGGCCGTTAATCTTATAAACCGCGGAAGAAGAGATGGCATCCCTGACATTATTCCTTTTCTTCTTCGTGTCCCTGTCGGAAACAAACTGGTTGACAACGGCCTTGTTTTCTATTGCCATCCGGCATAGGCCGGTCAGAGGGGAAAGGATGATCCTAAAATAAACAAACTCCTGGACGGAGCCAAGAAGGGCACCAGGGAGACGAAGAAGGGGAAGACGCCGTTTGGTCTTCCTTTCACTCGCACTTCCATCATCATTGCTTATTCCGGAGGTGAGAGAGTTCTTTTTCTTTCCCTTCCGGCGTATTTTCCATTGTTTGGGAGTTTCGGCCGGGATGATCCAGCGGAAAATACCATTGTAGACAATCGCCGTGACAAGGGAGATGAAAATCTGGATGAGAATCCTTTCCAGGAAGAAGACGACGATGGCAATAAGCGAACCGGCAAGGTTCCAACACCTTTGATAGACGGAGATTCCGTTCCTAGGGGAAATGTCCGTGATCAAAAGAAGATAGGAAGAGACAAAATTCTGTAAGGTAGGGGGATTTAAGTTAGCCGATGTCTGTCCCACCGACTGCCAAAGGGAGTTAAGTGCATCAATTTCCCTGCCGGAAATAAGGTTCGCAATCGGGAGGGCAAGGAAAATTGCCACAATCAGCAGGATTGTCTTGACGAGGACCTTCACCCCGGTTTTATATATGCCTTTAAGGAAGCCGGCAAGCCCCGCGAGAAGCGAGAAAAAGACACCGGCACACAGAAGGATAACCAATATCAGGAAAACCACTTGATCAATTGCCATTGCACTAATCTCCGTTGGTTCAATTATACCAAGCCGGAAACCCTATTTGAACATTTGAAAAGAGATTGGACACTTTTCCTTATTAATGCACAGGTCATCGTTTTGACATAGCAAGGGAAGAATCAAATCGCTTTTTCATCCCACTTACAACCAAAGAAACAAAAAAGAAGAGAATCGTATTATAATTAACGTCGTTAAGGAGGCTGACCGATGGAAATATACAATGATAACCTCACTGAAAAGCAGAAAAAGGAAAACAAGAAACCAAAAAAAGGTTTTACCCCTGACGGAAAGGAGAGAACCTATCGTTTCCTTCATCCGAGCGAAAGGAACTTCGGTGTTCCTTTCTGGGAAAAACTTGTCTTTTTCCTTAGGGGCTTTATCGGCCTAAGCATCCTAAGCACCCTTGTCTCGGCTATTCTCAGGGCGACTCCCTATTTCAATGCGGAAACTTCCGAATTGACTCCCAAGGGAAATGCCTTGCTGATGTTTTTCAGCTATGGCCTTCTTCTTGCCGCCTTCCTTCTCTTCCTCTTCTTCGACGGCCGGAAAACCTATTGCAAGCTCTTTAAGGATTTTGTAAATTTTAAGACCTACATCTATGGTCTAGTCGGATTTTTCGCTCTTATTCTCGTCAACATCTTCTTTAACAGCATATATAATGCTCTTATCCCTGACTATGGTGCCAACGCAAATCAGACGTCGATAGAAACAAGGAGGAAGGCGAGTCCTTTCTTTTCGATTGTGACAGTCGTCCTTTTCGCCCCGTTCTGCGAGGAGATGACTTATCGTGCCGGACTTCTTGACAGGGTGGGGAAGCGGAAAAGAATCGTCGGGGTCATCGTTTCGGCCCTTGTCTTCGGACTTATCCATTTCGACTTCTCTTCTGGTTTGCTTAGGGTTGTCTCGGCAGGTAACCAGGAGGCCTTTGAGGCATATCGGATGTCTTTCGTCAACGAATTACTTAATCTTCCTGTCTATGTCTTTTCCGGGGCAGTCCTTGGCCTGACGTATGTCTCGAGCGGAAAGCTTGGATCATCGATGGTTTCCCATCTTAGGCTAAACGCCCTTTCCTCGATTGAAGTAATGGCCTTGTCCTCTCAAGTCGCCCTTCTTCCTTTCGTCCTCTTTTAAAAATGAACAAATTCAGATTTTCTCTCCCCTCTTTCCCTCTTAAGCTTATCGCCTGTCTATTAAGGACCCTTGACCACATCGGAAGGCTTTTTGTCAGCAAGGGAACAGGCGTTTCTATCCCTTTGGCCTATTATCTCCTTCGGGCAATCGGGAAATGCGCCTTTCCGGTTTTTGCTTTTTTTGTAAGGGAAGGGGTCTACCACACCTCTTCCATTAAGAACTATCTCCTCCGTCTAGGACTCTGTGCCCTTGTGAGGGATGCCTTCGGTTATCTTTTCGGACTTTTCGCCGGCCTTCCTGTAGCAGACAATCCCTTAATCGGAAATGTCTTCACGGATTTATTTTCCGGTGCCCTGCTTGTCTATCTTCTTAGACGGAAAGATGGGTACTCTTTTCTTGCCCTGCTTCCTTTGGCCTATGAATTCCTTTCCGGCTTCGTTATTTCTTCCTCCTATGGGACACTGACAAAGTCGGACTGGGGAGCTTTTAGCATCCTCCACTTCCTTTTTAGGTATCTTGGGCGCTGTCTTTATGATTTCCGCAGGGAAAAGAAGGCGAAGGAAAGGAAGGTTCCCTTTTTGGCAAGGAAAGAAAGCCAGGGGCAACTTCCCTTGACGTTATATGAAGTTATTTCAAGGGCGACCTGTTATCTTCTTTTCTATCTTTTCTACCGGCTTGGACTCTATTCGGCATCTTTCCGTCTGCTTCCCAATGAATTCATCCCGATTGGAACCTATTCCCTTCTCGGAACCCTTCTTCTTTTCCTTTATAACGGAAAAAGAGGGCCAGATAACAAGGTCATCCGGATCTGCTTCTATGCCTACTATCCCTTCCATCTTGCCCTCCTTGGCATTCTATCCTACTTTTTCGGTGTCCTAGCCACTCTCTAGGGCGTTTGACTTGAAGAATAAACTTTTTCGTTCTAAAGTTAGTACTAAGGAGATTCTCTAAATGATTAAAGTTCTTGAAAACGAAGCTGATTTCGATAAGGTGATTGCCTCCGACAAGAAGGTTCTTGTCGACTTCAACGCCAAATGGTGCGGTCCCTGCCGCAGGAGGGGACGGATTATCGAAGGAATCGAAAACGACTATTCCGATCTTACCTTCCTTAAGGTCGATACCGATGAATTCCCGTTTCTTGCCCAGAAATTCGGTGTCGTCTCCATTCCGAGGATGGTTGCCTTCAAAGATGGCAAACGGGTCGACGTAAGGGATGGGGAGACTAAGCAGGAAGTCATTCTCGGCGCAAGGCCGGAGGAAAACTTCCGTGCCATTCTCGACGGCACCTTCGGAAAGTAGTCTTCCGCCCGGCTATGCCGGGCTTTTTCTTTTCTTTTATAATGCGTCTTGATTCTTTTTTCCTTTTCTTTCTTGTAAAGGAGAAAAGGGCGAATTAAAATGGTTCAGTAAATCGGAGGTAATATTCTGTCATGTCTAAGAAGAAGCTTACGAAAGAAGAGAAGAAAGCCTTAAAGGAACAGAAGAAGGCACAGGGGAAGACCCTTGGGCAGGAATTCAAGAAGTTCATCACCCGTGGAAACGTCCTTGACAGGTCCGTCGGTGTCATCATGGGCGGTGCCTTCAATGCCATCGTTACCGCTCTAACGAACATTCTGCTCTCTGTCTGCACCTGGGCGGTTCCAGGAGGTATTAAAGGACTAGTCACCGTCCTTCCGGCTGTCAATGATGCACAGGCCGGACTCGATCCCACCATCAATCTTGGCCAGAAGTTCGCTGCCGGAGACCTTCAGTCTTTGGCTAAGGCCTATGCAGAGGCGAACTACGGAGCCGATGTTGTCGCCAATAATCCGACCCTTATTGATAACGCCAAGAGCTTCATCGCCGGGAAGTACACTCTTCACGGAACTATTTACACCTATAACAGGTCCGCGACGATTGACTGGGGAAGTTTCATCAATGCCGTCATCACCTTCCTTTGCATTGCCTTGACCCTTTTTGTCATCATCAAGGTCTTCACCAGTGTGCACGAAAAGCGTCTTGCCTTCGAAGCCAAGCTGAAGGCACAGAAGGAAGAAAGGGAAGCCAAGAAGGCGGCAGAAGCCGAAAAGAACGGGAAGTCTTCTGATTAAGCCCTAGGAAAAACGTCCGTCAAGGAAATGGCGGACGTTTTTTTATTCGTCGTCTAGTTGGAAGAGGAAGCATCCAAGGCTTGTAAACACAAATAAGCGTCCCTGGGAATAGGACATCGAGAAATAGTCCCCTTTGAGAGAAAACTTCTTTTTCCTCCTAAATGAGTTAAGGGAGAAAAAGTATAGGCTGTACTTCCTCTCAGGGAAGGAAACAGTGACATAAAAGACCTGGTTTTCCTTAAACGGAACAAGCCTGTCGGCATATTTTTCATTCCTTCCCTTCTTTAAGTCGAGGGGATTTCCTTTGCCCCTGAGGGTCTGCCTTTCACGATACTGCTGCCTCTTTTTCCTCTGGGCAGGGGTGGCCTTCTTCTCCCTCCGGGGAAGAAGAAAGTCACAGTTTCGAAGGACTTTCCCACTCTGGGAAAGAATGCGGAATCCGTAGTCGCAGTCGCAGATCCTGTTTGTCCCTTTATCCCTGAGGAAGATTTTCCGAAAAGAAGGGACCTTCCTTTCCTTAATCAGGGAACCGTCCTGGAAAAAGGAAATCTTTCCCTTTCTTTCCAGCAAGGTCAGGCAGAAATGGTACGGGGAAAAGACAAGGGAGTCAAAACGGCGCCCTTCTCCTTCAAAATAGCAGGTGCAGGTCTTTTTCCTCCTGTCATAGACAAGAAGGATGGTCTCGACCTTGTCTTCCCTTTCCTTGTCGGCAAGAAGATAAAGGGTTTCCCCGCCGCTGGAAAAAGCGGCATCCTTAAACACGCATCCTTCTTTTTCGAATACAGCCTCCTCTCTTAGGGTGGGCAGGGAGTAAAGGGTAAGGGAGTGGGGGAAGAGAGAAGGAAGGAAGAGGAAGTCTTTCCCTGCAGGGGAAAGGATGAAGCGACGGCCATAGAGGGAATTAGGAAGAGAGACCACGTCGGAATTATCCCTGTCCTTAAGAACAATCCGTTTCTCTTCTTTGGCCAAATACCCATAGCCGAGGAAGGAACAGGCCGTAACACCCTTGATCTGCCGGATAAAAGTAAGCTTTTTCATATCTAAATTAACGATAAACACTTTTCCCTCCCTTTACAAGTGATTTTGCTAAAATATTGTCGGAGGATAACTCAGAATGGATTCATTGCTGAACCAGATCATTTATCAGGTTTTTATCCGGAATTATACAAATGAAGGGACGATAAAGGCTTTCCTTCCCCACATCAAGGAAATCAAGGAAGAGGCCAAGGCAGATATTCTTTATTCAATGCCCCTTAATCCGATCGGAAAGGTGGGACGGAAAGGGCTTCTTGGCTGCCCCTATTCGATTTCCGACTATGAGGAAATCAATCCGGAACTAGGAACATGGGAGGATTTCCTTTCCTTGGTCAAGGAGACCCATCGGCAGGGAAGGAAGTTCAGGCTTGACAGGGTGTTCAACCACACCTCCCGTGATTCCAAGCTACTTAAGGAACATCCCGATTTCTTCTATCATGACAAAAACGGAAATATCGCCACCAAGGTAGAAGAGTGGAGCGACGTCTATGATCTTGACCACACCAATCCAAAGGTAGAGGAATACCTTGTTTCTGTCTTAAAGAAGTATGTCGACAGTGGAGTGGATGGCTTCCGCTTCGATGTCGGTTCAAGGATTCCTTCCTCCTTCTATGCCTTGGCACGGAAGAAACTCGGAGACAATATCATTTTCATTTCCGAATCGGTTGACCAGGAAAGGCTGAATGCTTTCCGGAACAAGGGGTTCACGGCAAGGAGCAACGGAGAACTTGCCCAAGGGGGAAGGAACCTTTTTTACCACTACAATTCTCACCGCTATCTCCTCAACTATCTTCAGGATGGTAAGGAAGGGGATCTTCAGACTTATAAATGCAGGGTCAATCTCGAAGAGGTTTCTATTCCTGCCTCCACTTCCATCGTCCGGGCCATTGAGAACCACGACCGTAAGCGGATTGCCTCCTATGGGGAAAGCAAACAGGTCCACTTAAACCTTTTGGCCTATTCCTTCTTTACAAAAGGGCCGAGTTTTGTCTATAGGGACGAAGAGAGAGGACAGACCCACACTCCTTCGCTCTTTGACAAGGACACTCTAGTCAAGGCCAAGGACAGGGATACCTATTCTCTCTACCTGAAGCTTGCTTCCCTTAAACACAGAGAGATCAGGAAAAAACTGAACAACACCTTCCTCGACCAGGAGCCTTCCCTTTACATCAAGGCAGAAAACTGTTTTGAAGACGACTATGTCGAATGGGGAATCTTTAATCTCTCAAGTAAACCTCTTTCCGTACCGTTTGAGGAAGGAACCTATATCGATCTTCTTTCCGGCAAGGAAGTTGTCTCAAATGGTTGCGTAAGTTCCACCCTGCCGATGATTCTTAAAAAGAAAAACTAAACTTTCTGGAATAGTTCCCGGACAGGACAGTGTCCAAGAAGGTTTTCCTCTTCCGCATAGCCACCCCCATTCCTTTCGATGGAGCGCTTCAGGAAGACAAGGAAACCTTCTTTTTCCTCATCGTAACGAAAAGAGGAAAAGTAAGTGACCCTGTCGCCATCGTCATTTTCAGACGCAGGGAAAATGACCTCCCTTTCCCTTTTCTTCGGATGGAAAGAATACGAAAGAATCTTCAGATTTTCCTTTAAGCCGAAAAAGGAACCGAAAGATATCCATCCTGTTCCGTCCGGCAAAAGGACAAGGCGGTGTCTCTTTTGCTTCACGGATTGGTATTCTCCGATAAAATCCTTCGTTTCCCTTTTCTTTAAAGGCACAAGAAGATAGGTGAAGGAAAAAGAACAGTGTTTTGATTCCACGGACAGAATGTATCGCCGATGGTTATCGGCATGAGTCAAATCAATTGTCCTTTGATTCCGGTCAGTAGTGACAGGAAGAAACGGGTTAATCTTTGCTTCCAGATCGTCGACTTTCCTTTCCGGCCGGGAAAGGAAGAATAAGGTATGGACCATTCCTACCCTCAATCTTAATTCCCGGAACGAAACGTTCCTGCCATACAAGGAGGAATCGAGAAAGAAGACGGGCTGCTCAGTCATCTTTTTCCTTCTCTTTGTCCGTTGAACGGACAATGGAATAGACATAGGGGTAAGAAGAGAAGGATTCGCAGAAATCGGCAATGGTTGCCTTATCCGCATGGTAGGAGAAATAGACCGTCACTTTGACTTCCTCTCCGTTCTTTTCGTCGATTTCCGACTGGGAGACAATGTTTTTCACGACCAAGGAATATTTGTCTGCCTGAGAACGGATTTCGTGAAGGATCGGAATATTCGGAGCGACCTTCCTAATCACATGAGGGGAACGGGCATCAAGCCTCTTCTCCACCTTGGCCAGGGCAAGAATCAGGATAAAGGCAAGAAGGGTGACGATGGTGGTCTCAAGGACAAATCCTGCACCGCATCCCCTACCGATGGCGGCGGAAAACCAGATAGTCGCCGCCGTTGTCAGCCCACGGATGGATAAGCCGTTTTTGACAATGGTGCCTGCGCCCATGAAGCCAAAGCCGGCAAGAATGGAGGCGGCTATACGGGAAGAATCATAATAGGGGGCCTCCAAATTGCCTTCCGCGTCCTTGAAAAAGCCGGAGGTCTTGCCTATAGCCACACGAAGGGCGTAAATGGAGATCATCCTGACTAGACAGCTCGACCTTCCGATGATGACATGGGTTCTCAGTCCTGCCGCCTGTCCCCGCCTTTCCCGCTCGAAGCCGATAAAGCCGGTAAGGACGGCAGCCAAAGAGACAGTAATGAGGCTATAAAGGACAAGGCCCCATCCATTCCATTTTCCTACTAAGGAAATCAAATATTCGTCAAGGGATAGCATAATTTCTTCCTCCAAATGCTGATTAAACAGATTATAAGCCCTTTTCTTTCAACAAGAAAGGAAAGGAAGCAAAACGGGCCTTCCTTACGATACAAAAAAGGGGCCCTTTTTGGCCCCTAGGCAGGTTTTTTAGTCCGTCATTTAATCAGCGGAAGAATAAAGCGGGGCATAGAAGGTGAATCGTCCGACGATGGCAATAAGGCTAAGAATCAAAAGGAACAGGGAAACCAAAATCCTATAAAGATAGAAAGAGGAATAGGACCTCTTCACCTTGAAGTATCCGCAATAAGATTCGTTAAGCCGCTTGCTGTAGATGAGCTGATAAAGAGCATAAAAGAGGGTGAACAAAGAAATCACTCCGCTGATTGCGGCAAGCCAGAAATAACCGGACCAGAAGTTCCATCCCTTGAGTGATGCACCGCAGGGAGGGATGAGGGCAAAAACGGCAAGAAGGAGAGAGAGGATGGCGACAAACGAAAAGCCTGTCTCCAAAGATAGGGAGACCTTGGTTTCTTCTTTATCCCGAAGTCCCTTCGGAGTGAGAGGTCTGACAAGAGGAAGATTCAGGGTTTCAAATAGGGGTTTACTTAGGGCGACAAGAAGGAGGGCACAGATAAGAATGGAGGGAACCCTGTAGCCTAGGTTGTATCCTAAAGAATAAATGAACCCGCCGGCATTCCTCTGAGGATCAAGAACGGAAGAGCCATCGTCTCCCCACGTGATGAGTAAACCGGAGAAGAAGGACGAAACGAAACGGCAGGCTCCGGCAAGACTCCTTCCGGCAACAAGCGACCAGGTCTTCTTTTCAAAGAACTGCCGATGGAAGATAAAGGCAACACCTAAGACACCAAACCCGACAAAATAATCAAGAATCAGAGAGAGCCAATGATAGGCGACCGCACCATCGATTAACCTATCGATGACTCCATAGGCAAAGGCAATCGAGAATCCATATACGGGACCACAATAAAGAGCGTTCAGGACAAGCGGAGCCATGACGATGGAAATGCTTCCTCCGTTAGGGAATTCCAGAGGAGTGACATACTTAAATACACATTTGATGACGACTGCGAGGGCAAGCCTCCTTGCGGAGATGATAATGCTGCTTAAGGCCTTCTTTGAGCTTGTCCGGGCTCCTTCAGCCCTTGTACCCGAGACAGAATACGGCTTCGGCTTTTCTTCATTTTCCATAATGGAACTATCCTTTCCGGGCAAAAAATAAATGCCCTGACTATCAGTCAGGGCACAATATAGGTTCTAGCGATTATCGAGATTGGATAACTCCCTACACTGGTCTTGACCAACAGGTTCGAAGCGTTAGGCTATTGCCCTCTCAACTGCCACTTGGCAGTACCGCTGTTACGGCAATTAGTATAGTCAGGGCAGCTTTCGTTGTAAAGGGATTTCCTTAAAGAAGATTCTTGGTTAGGTTCTTTATTCTCTGTTTCTGGCTAAGGGACATGATTTTCATGATTTTCCGCCTGGCGGCAAGGGCGGCTTCCGTTTCCTTGTTCCCTTCCAGGATCTTGCTTTCCTTTAAGGCAAGTTCGAATTCGGCAAGACAGGAACTGATGGCAAGAACGGTTTTCGCCGTTTTTTTGTCTCCGTGGCGGATGGACTCCTGAAGCACATGCTGATAAAGTTCAACCCAGGCATGTAGGTAAGAATCGTTCCTCTTCCCCGATAAATAATATTTTTCGGTCTTTTCGACAAAGGACCTGCTGAAATACTCACCCGGTGTCCTTCTGAACCGGTTCCTGGAACTTAGAATCTCCAAGGGAAGTTCGATATTCAGTGCCTGAAGGATTTGTTCCTTTTTGACTTTCGAGGAGACACCCTCGACCGTTTCCAGGGAATATCCATTCTTAACCAAAGAATCAATCTTCTTCTGGAATCCTGTGTAATTAAAATACCGTGCCTTAAGAAAGAAATCATCGATGCTTTCACAGTTGTTATAAAAGATGCAGTTCTTTTGTTTAGGAAAGACTGCCAGAACGTCAAAGACTTTCCTCGTTCCCTTCTTATCCGTCCGATAATAATAGATGACTTTGTTTTTCTTTTTTTGCATTTGTTTCACTATAATCCATTTCTTTGACGATTTCCAGTTAGCAGGGGTTGGCTTTTGGCTGTTTATAGAGGGCTGAAGACATCTTTATGGGTTTACTCGAAGGCTAGCGCAATAGAAAGCCGGACTTTTCTTCAGGGCAGATAGTCCTAATCAAAACTTAAATTAACCTGCCGTCTAAAGGAGCAAAAGGTAAACATAACGGAATAAGTGACAGAGAATAGGATATGACTTCTAAAAGGTTCTTTCTTCCGCCCATTGATGAAAAAAGGCGAAGAGCAATGAGGGATTCTTTTTTCAACTTATAGACAACTTGAGGAATATCTTAGAAAAGGGAAATTACGCTGCTTTCAGAAGCACTATTGTTAATGGTTTAAAAAATAATCACCCCATCTCTGGAGTGATCGTTTTGCTATTTACCAATCCAACTCTTCAGGGATTTTATTCCGCATTTCAAGTTTGAGGGTAACACGAGCCCATAACAAGGTTCGGATTGAAATCAGATGGCGGAGCGACAGAGATTTGAACTCTGGCGGGATGTGAATCCCCTGCTGGTTTTCGAAACCAGTCCCTTCAACCACTTGGGTATCGCTCCAAAAAACTGCGGAAATATTATAGCAAACCTAAAGCCAAAAAAAATCATTTCTTTTGTATGGCCGAAAAAAAAGGTAGAATAGTCACATGAATTTCCAGAAACTGAATCCCTTTGCCAAAAAGGACGGAGAAAAGAAAAAGGTTGCTCCCTCTCCATTTCTAAGAAACGCAACCCGTCCAAGAGGCGTAGAAATCTTTTCTACCATAAGGATTATCCTTTTTGTGTCTTTTGCCAGGCTCGGTCTTTATTCCCTTAACCTCTTCAAGCCGGGAAAAAGCGACATCAAGTCTTTTACCTATTCGGCGGACAAGACAATGGATTTTTCTCTTTCCTTCCTTAGTTTCTCCGTTTTTGCCGGATTTCTCTCTTGTTTTCTTGTTTACCTTCTTTTTTCCTTAATCCGCCCGAGCGGCCTTAGACCGAAATGGGGAGACAAATCCAAGTGGCTCACGGCAAGGGTCATCCTCGACCTTTTCGGAGTCCTTGCCTTTATCGTCCTCGATGTGTTCCTAGACGGATTCGGCCTAGACCGGTATCTTACTGTCACCTTGGCCGCCCTTTCCGTAAACACCTATCTTTTCCTCATCTATAAGCTTTACAGGGAGCAGAGAACCTATTCGAATCTTCTCTTCTGGGAAATCTTCCGTTTCGCCTTAGTCGGTCTAGTCGCTTCCGTTTTTGACTTTCTCACTACCTCCCTGTTCCAGTTTGCCCTTTTTAAGGGAAACACGGCGATATATGTAACCGGTATTTCGACAGCGGCCGGGTTTGCCATCGGAGTCGTCATCAATTACCTAAGGTCCACCTACAGGGTCTATAAGGCAACAACCAACGATTTTTCCAAGACCAGGGTCGGAAAGGTCTACTTCCTTCTTTTTGCCCTTGTCGGCCTATTCATCGGAATCGGCCTACAGTATTTCTTCTACGACTTTCTTAACCTAAACAAAGGATTGGCCTTCTTTTCCTATCCGGTCTGTTTCGTCATCCGGACTCTCCTTGTCATGGTCTTCAACTACATCACCCGGAAAGTCTTCATCTACCGATAATTTTTCAAATTAATCTTGAAAAAGGGAACCTAAGCCTCTATAATTATTTTCGCGCTTGAGTTGCAGGCGTAGTTCAGTGGTAGAACTTCAGCCTTCCAAGCTGATCATGCGGGTTCGATTCCCGTCGCCTGCTCCAAAAAAGAATCCGGCAAATGCCGGATTTTTTTGTGTTTTCCTTGATCGACAAAGAGAAGGGCCGACTTAGCGGCCCCGTTTACCTTATTGTTTCTTATCTTCCGGACGTTTCACAAAGTCTATGATGGTCGTCGGCCGGTTCCGGGTATTTAAGAGGATATTGTGTTCATAGAGCCTTGCAACGGCAAGGACGTCGATAATAAAGGACCTGGCAAGGAAGAGGGAAAAAACAAGGAAGAGAGGAATGATGTAGGAACCATAGATAACTTTTGCCTGCTCCAGGATAAAGAGGATGAGGAAGGCTAAGAAACCAAGCCCGTTGAAGATGGTGGAAAGGGCACCGAAGAAGCAAGGAAGGAAAAGAGGCCGGCTAGTTCCGGAAGAAAGCTGGTTGAAAGCATGGTTGAAAAGGGCTTTGACATTGTACTTGCTCTTTCCGACGGAACGTTTTCCCCGGACGAAATCGATATGCGCCGTCTTTAATCCGATGTAGGCATATTCAACCATAAGGTGCCGATCGGATTCCGGAAGGGAGAGAAGGAGGTCAAGCGCTCTTCTTGATAGTCCGCGGAAGAGATTGACGTTCTTCGGGAAGGAGTCTTTCCCCTCCACGAAGTTGATGAACTTGTAGAACCTTCCGGCCGTGCAACGCTTCAGGAAGGAGTCTTTCTTCCGATTGGCACGATGGGGATTGACGATGTCATAGCCTTCACTGAATTTTCCGCAGATCAAAGGAAGGATGTCGGGGCTATCCTGCAGATCGCAGTCCCTCCTAATGACAAAGTCACCTTTAGCGCTTTTCCTTCCTGCGTAAAGGGCACTTTCCTGGCCGAAATTACGGCTTTCACTGACGATGGTCACGTCGTTCCGTTCCTGATAGAGCTTCTCCCTGACGGCAAGAGTCCCGTCCTTTGATCCGTCGTTGACGAAGAGATATTCAAAGCGGTAGCCTTGGATGCCTTTCAGGATGGGGTCTAAGGTCTTGACGAATAACGGAATCGTCTCCTCTTCGTTGTAACATGGAGTGATAATCGTAACGGTTTTCATTTTGAAATCTCCTTTTCTTGGTTTTCTGCAGTCGGTCTATCCTTTCCGGCAAATGCGATTTTCCTTTCGTCGGCTTCCTCTTCCCTTGAAATTCCCTTCTTGCCTTGCCTGATCCGGTAAAAAAGGAAAAGAAGGAGGAAGAGGTTGATTAGACTCGCTATGGCGACTGAGCTGTCGCCAAGGGAAGGGAAGAAATAGGTCGTAAAGCGGGAAAGGTAATTATAATAGGCAATTACGCCGGAGAGCTGGCTTAGGGGAAGAAGGAAGTAGTCCTTCTTCGCCGTAAGGCAATAAACGAGAAGAAGAATGTCCCTAGAATAAAAATACCGTTCATGCCTATGGGGAAGGAAGAAGGGGACAACGTTGATTAAAAAGGCGGAAACGAGGATGAAGGTCTTCTTCTCCTTCAAATCCGGATTGTGGATTAAAACGAAGATGCAGCATAGGGCAATAAGTCCTAAGGCAAGGAAAGTGGCTGACCCGTTTGCAAGGTCTAAGTCATCCCCGGAGAAGGAATTAAACAGATGCCACCTGTTCGCACAGCCTAGATTAAGATTGGAATAGCGTCCGATCTGGATGACGATGAAGGAGGCCGCCTCAGAAAAGCCGGCACCGCAGAATAGGGCTGGAAGAAGGGTGAGGAAGAAGCCAAAGAAAGCAAAGAGGATCTTCCACAGGGAAACCATCTTTTTCCTCCAGAAAACGGCAAAGAGAGGAAGAATAAAGACAATCTGTAGCTTGATTGCAAGGCCTAGCCCGACAAAAAGCCAGGCAAAGGAGTCTTTTCCGTCCCTGACAAAATAGAGGGCGAGGACGATGGATAGGGCCCAGAAATTGTCGCACTGTCCCCAGAGGGCAGAATTCAGGTACTGGATAGGAAGGAGAAAACAGATCCAGGCGCCAAGAAAGGGAATATATTTCTCCTTAGACAATTTCTTTAAAAGAAGGAAGACGGAAAAGGCAAGGAGGAGGTCGAACACGAAGTTCCTTGCTTTGATGGCAATCCTATAATTCGATTCGAACGTATAGCCGGAGATGGTCACCCTTTTTCCTTCCGGAAGAAGGGAGACAATGGCTAAAAAGAAAAGGTAAAAGGAAGAATAGTCCGCCCCTTCCACCTTGTAGAAGTTCTTAAATCCAAGGGATTTGATTTCTCTTATCCAGGGGATGTTGAAATTAAGAAGATCCCCATATGGCATCCTAATGACCTTAAAGCGGATATAGAGCCCAAGTGCGAGGATAATGAGCGAAACAATATAGGGGAAGTAGCGGAAGAGAAAGCCTCTTGCCAGAAGGGAACTTTTCGTCCTAAAGGAAGAGACCTTCTTTTTCACTTCGGATGCTTTATTTTTCAACTTTTCTTTTTCCATGTTTCCTCCGTGTTAAAAAGCTTTCTGGATTTATTCCGCTTGGATACCTGAATTTCGGGGCAAGGAGAAGCACTGCACCAAGGGAAAGGAAGGAGAGAATCGTCACGACGAATCCAATCTTGTATCCGTTATCGGTATAAAGAATCTTAATCGTGTGCCTTCCGTCTTCTATCGAAGTGAGATCGATGGCAGAGAAGATGGAGAAGCGGGTAACAGCCTCCCTCTTTTTCCCGTCCACATAGAGGGAAATCCCCTTCTCCCTTGGGAGGGTGAACAAAAAATCCTGCTGTCCTTTCTTTTCAAAGGTTCCCTCGTACCCATAGGAGAAAAAGCCTTTCACTTCCTTTAGCTCGGTATGGGAAGAGAGGAGACAATCAAGGTATTCGCCAAGCACTTCATCGTCCTCATAATAGACTTCCGGACGGAATTTTGCTTCATCGAAGTCCTGTTTCAAGGTAAGGGAAAGAGTATGCCGGTGATAACGATTATCCTTAAATCCCCGGATTCCCTGGTGCCAGTAGGTATTGATTTCCCTATATTTTCCGTCAAGGAAGAAATCGATGCCGGAGAAATTATTCTTTACTCCCCTATAGAGATTCTTGCCATAGGCTTCCTCGGGCACGAGGAATGAGAAAGAAAGGGTGTCTCCTTTCTTTCCGCTTAGCCGGTAGTACCCGTCTTGCCTAAGGGAGGAAATCGTGGCTGCCCCTCCTATTTTCTGTAGTTCAAGGGAATAAAAGATTTCCTTCTCCTTCCCCTGATTATCGACTAGGCCTGGGACGAATTCCTTATAAATCTGATTCTGATATTCAAAGGCATCGAACCAATAGATGCTTTCATCTTCGTTGTATCTTCCTTCCGCGACGTAGGTTTCATAGGTGTGTCCGATCGGATAGCCGAGAGGAAGAGCCTTGGTGTTTTCATAGAAGGAGATTGCGGAATCATGTCCCTCCAGATCCAGCTTCTTCCTGATACCGTTAGAAGTATTGGAAGGGTACAGGGCAAGATTGGTATCTGAGGAAGAAGGTTCGTCAATCCAATATTTCAATCCGAGAAGTGAGGTCATGGCTAGAGTGGAACCTCCGTCATGCCTTTCGGAAAACCCGTTATACTGGAAGCCAAGCTTAGGAAGGAAGTTTTCCACGTTTTTCTTCGCCGTGGATGAAAAATGGGCAAGTCCTGAATACCCATAGAACCTTGGGTTATTGTCGATTTCATTATAGTTCCCTGGCCGGTTGAATGTCCTCTCCCTCCGGTAAGGTCCATCATCGGCTGCGTATTCCTTAATCTTATCCACATCGCCCTGATAGGCCCTGTCCTCCAAGTAGAGGTCCTGGGTCTTATATTGATTATGCTCGATATTGGTACTGATAACGTTCTTCCCTCCGTTATAGGAGGAAACCCTGCATAAAGGAGTGAGAAACAGGGAAAGGAGGGGGTAGGCGATAAAGGAGAATTTTGGTTTAAAATAGCGCACCATTTCAAACCCGAAACAGAAAAACAAAGTGAAGAGATAGATAATAAGGGAAGGAATAGAAAGGGTGATTGGAAATCCGAAGCTATCCTTTCCTTTGCTGACAATCAGGCAGACAAGGGTAAGAGGAATAAGAGGGAGGGCATATCCGTAAAGATGGGTCTTTTCCTTCGAAGCGACAAAGGAGGAGGCGAAATAGCAGACAAGGAAGCCCATAAGGAAGGAAAAGCGGCAAGGGAACCAGGTCGGTTCCCGTCCGCCGTGGAGGAGGGCATTCGTGACGGAGGTCAAAGATCCAAGGACATAGACAAAGAAAAGAAGAACACTGGAAAGGCGTTTTTTCAGCGGATAGCCCTGGCTGAAGAAATAAAGCTGTGCTAAGACAAGAGGAACCATTCCGACAAAGCTTGTCCTGTAGCCGAAGTTCTGTTGGATGACTTCGGAGGTGGTGTATCCATTTTCGAGAAACCCCTGGAGGAAGGAGAAGGGGTTGGCTAAGGTAAAGTTAGGCATTTTCCTCGACGCCTTAGTCCCGGAGAAGTGAAGGAAGGCGGGAATCCAGAGAATGCCGGCCAATAATCCTCCAAGCAAGGAAAGAAGGACAAAACGGTAAAGGAAGGGGAGGGCATAATGCTTTTTGTCTCCCCTGATGACAAAGTCGGAAAGAAAGAAGAGAAGGAGGAAAAGGCAGACAAGGCAACCTAGATACCATCCTACCAACCTGGTAAAGCAAACTGCAAGCGGATATAGCCAAAAGTGTTTGCAGTCCTTTAGGAATTCATAACCGAGGACCACCAAAGGAAGAAGGGCCAAGGTATCAAGCCACCTAAAGTTGGAAGCATAGACAAAAAAGTAACTGATCCTTCCGTAGCCGATGGCAAGGCCGGAGAAAAGAAGGCTGTCCTTCCCAAAGCGGAAATGACAGAGAAGGTAGAAGAACAAGGAGGCAAAAGACCTTTTCAGAATATTGGAAACAAGAATGAAATAAGGAATATCACTCTCGCCAATCAGAGGAAGAAAGAGATTGAAGGGAGAAGCTAGATAGTAGGTAAACAGAGAAAGGAAATCCCCGCCGAAGAATTTACTGGTGGTATAGATGAATGACCCGTGCTCAATAAGCAAGGTACGGTAATAGCGGAGGTAGGAGATATATTGGCTCTGGAAGTCCCTCCTGATGATGGTATATCCTTTCTCATCGAAAGGATAGAACCCCCTGTTACGGAGTAAGACAAAAGAAAGGATAAAAGGGGCAAAAAAGGAAAGGAGAAGGAAAAGAATAAAAGAGGTCCACTTTAGGGCTGTTCTCTGCACATGAGTCAAAGAAAGTTTAAATTTCGTTTCCATAGTCAATATCTTATCATATGAAAATAGGACTGCGTAAAAAGCAGACGGCAAAAGAAAAAACTATGCAATTGTAAATTTCCTGTGATAAAATACGTTTCGGAGGTAAATCCATTGCCTTTTATCCACGTAAGGACGAACATTAACATTGATTCTTCCACTGAGGCCAGAAGGGAAAAAGATTTTGGGAAAGTGATTTCATTCCTTCCCGGAAAAACCTTAGACTGGCTTAGGACCCGTATCGATGATGGGTGTAAGAGGACATTTGCCGGAAGCAAAGACCCTCTTAGGATGATCAAGGTTTCTGTCTTTGGTTCTTCTAGTCCGGATGATTACAATCGGTTTACCGGAAAGCTGACGGATATCGTTGTTTCCTATCTTCCAATCCAGAAAGACCGCATCTATGTCAGCTATTTTGAAACGCCGCATTGGGGATACAACGGATCAAATTTCTAAAAGTTTCTGTTGTCTCAGGCAAATCTCTGTGTTAAACTATCTTTCGCTGGATCCATAGCGAAGTTGGTAACGCACGGGATTGCAAATCCCTAACCGTCGGTTCAAATCCGGCTGGATCCTCCAAGCATATGCCCTCGTAGCTCAGTTGGATTAGAGTATTTGACTACGAATCAAAGGGTCAAGAGTTCGAGTCTCTTCGAGGGCACCAAAAAAGAGAGAGCCCTAACGGCTCTTTTCTTTTATAACGAGAGTTAGCGCAGCTTGGTAGCGCACCTGCTTTGGGAGCAGGGGGCCATGAGTTCAAATCTCATACTCTCGACCAGATTCTTAAAAAAGCCCTAAACTAAGGGCTTTTTTTGATGGCTTGGGCGCCATTTGGGCGCCAAAAAAACAAAAAGGGGATACAATCCCCATTTCATGCCTATAACGGCGTTTTCGAAAATATTCCCATTACATAGGGAAAATTCGGAAATCATTGCATTACTATAAAAGCTTATAAAATCTTGTTTACACTTCCCATACTCTCGACCAGTTAAAAAAGCCATGAGCAAGGGCTTTTTTTAAATTCTTTGAAAAAGAGACTGGGTTTTATAGAAGTGACTTCACTGCTGAAAGAATGACACTGAAAGGCGTGTCAGGATAGTGAATGGCAAAGGAGAAGATACTCGCCGCTATCCGATAATCCTTTTTCCCCTTGCCCCTATGGAAATGGTCGCAAAGGGCCTTAAGCAGCGTGTTCCCTTTTTCGACGAAGTTTATATAAGAATCATAGTATGTTTTCGGTCCCTTGTGGACGACATGGGAGAACAGTTCCTGGTGTTCCAGGGAAAAGGAGGAGAAGGAATCATAAAGAAGCCGGACTCCCTCGTCGAAGGAAGAAAGGCTTCCGATTTTCTTCCTGATCTGACCTTCAAGTGCATTCCAGTCTTCGATTGCTATGCAGATGAGAAGGGAATTCTTATCCGGAAAATAGTTATATATCGTCCCAACGGCGATTTCGCTCTCTTTGGCAAGTTCCTTCCTGGAGAAAGCCCCGGGTCCCTTGCTTTCGATGATCTCGCTTGCGGTATGAAGAAGCCGGTTTCTTAAGTCCGTGATTATCTTTGGCATGTTTTTATTTTATAACACCGTTTCCCTTAAACTCAAATGGAAAAGAAAATGAATCAATTCATATTGATTTTATGAACAAGTTCATATAAAATAATTCCGTCATCATTTTCAAGGAGGATAAAGAATACCATGAAGAAAAAAATGATTTCGCTTGCCTTAAGGGCATTATTACTGACCGGATGTGCACGTAAAGAGACTTCAAGTCCTAGCCTTTCCGAGCCGACCACCAATTCAGAAGTTTCCAAGGATTCCGACAATTCGTCGGCTTCCTCTTCTTCTGACGGAGACATCGAAGCCGGAGCCACCGAGACAGGACAGGGAGGGCTTAACTTTGGTGATGTCGACTGGTCGGATGATTTAAAGAAAGAAGCCCTTGACACCTACCTTTCCGGAATCGGAGATAACCATCGTGAAAGGAGGCAGATTGCCACCCTTTCCAATGGCAAACCCCAGATTGCATCCGTCGAATACTATAGGGATACCAATAACCATTGGTTTTTCGGCTCTTCGGAATCCGTCACTGGGAAGGTCTTAGACAGGAAGAAGGATCCGGATGTTGCCCTTTACTGGACACGCCAGCTCCGGGCCGAGGATAGGAGCAGGGCTCCGAACTATTTCACTTCCTATGGCGTTGAAATCATCGGCACGGCAAATTTCTACACTACCGAGCAGGTCAATGCCCTCCCTACTTCCGAGAAGGCATCCGTCATTGCGATTGCCCGGGGATACTACAAGTCCAGGGGCGCACAGTACAAGAAATTCTACGACGAGACCGCCGAAGGCTATAGGGATGATGCCACATTTGTCACCTATGTTTTCGGAAGTACAACGAACACCCCCTACATCATCAAACCGACAAAAATCATCCTTACCTCCCCTTATCTTCTTTTTATCGAACGGGTTGACGGCGAAGAGGGAGAGCATCATTACGCTTTTAAGCAGGGCCAAAGGACTTTAGGCGAGTACACCTTCCTGCCTAAGGCATTCCTTGATAAGCTTCTTAACTTCGTTCGCAACGCAAAGAGTGACCAGGCGCTGAATAAATTCACCACAATGGTCGATCGCACATCTGCGACAGGACTTAAGACGCAGGTAACTTTATCCTTCTAAATCCTAAGAAACCATTTTTCAATCCAAAAGCTGGCTTGTCGGTTTCCCCGTCAAGCCAGTTTTCTTGTTTTTTCTTTTTTTATTCCTTTAGACCGGGCCTTTTTACAGCACATATTTTTTCTTACCCGGAAAGAAGAGCTTCGGAAAATGTCGAAAAAGGAGCCCTAGGATTGTGTTTACGCTGGATGAATTTTGACATTTCCCTTCAACGGCTTACGTATTTCACGCCGTTCAAATCTTATTTTTGCTATCATATAAAGGTAATTTTAAACCTAGGCTTTTAAATCAAAGAGGTAAGCATGAACGTTGGCATTGTTTCATTAGGATGTGCAAAGAACCAGGTCGATCTCGAAGAGATTCTGGCCTACCTGAAGAAAAACGGTTTTGAAACCGTATCTAATCCAGAGCTAAGCGACATTATTTTAGTCAATACCTGTGGTTTCATCGAATCGGCAAAGAAGGAATCCATCGATGCAATTCTAGAAAGGTGCAAGTATGGGAAGCCGGTAGTCGTAACCGGCTGTCTTGCCACCCGGTACTTAGAAGAACTGAAGAAAGAAATTCCCGAAGTGGCGGAGTGGATACCGCTTGAAGAATATAAGAACTTCGGCAGGCATTTCCAGAAACTGGTCAAGGACCGCAAACTGACCGGACAGATTGATCCGACCAAGCGTCTTTTCATCTCTCCTAAACGGGAGGCTTATCTTCGTATCTCCGACGGATGCAATAATTTCTGCACCTTCTGTGCCATTCCTTATATCCGCGGCAGATTCAAGTCCGTTCCCTTTGAAACGCTGAAGACGGAGTTAAAGGAGAGGGAAGAGGATGGCATCCGTTCCCTGACCGTCATTTCCCAGGATACATCTAGGTATGGCCGTGACATTCATCTTTCCCTAGTGGATTTAGTGAAGGAGATTATCAGACATCCGAATTTCGACTTTGTCAAACTAAGGTACAGGTATCCTGACGAGGTTCCGGAAGAGTTAATTGACCTTTATGCCGCCGATAACAGCATCACGCCCTACTTTGATTTGCCTGTTCAGCATTTCTCTAACAGTGTATTAAAGCGAAGGGGACGAAGAGGAACCGAGCAGGACATTATTGACCTGATTCACCGTTTCCGGGAAAAGGTTCCCGGAAGCATCATCCGGACCACTGTCATGGTCGGCTTCCCCGGGGAAACGGAAGAGGATGTCGATGAGCTGATCAAGCAGAGGAAGGAACTGAAATTCGATCATCTTGGCTGTTTCACCTATTGTCCGGAGGAAGGAACGCCTGGTGCCTTGTTTAAGGATCAAATTCCGGAAGAGGTCAAGCTTGCCCGTTATAAAAAGGTCAGGCAGACCCAGAAACGGATTTCCTATGCCCTGAACAAAAAGAGAATCGGGACTTCCTACAAGTGTCTCGTCACCAAAAAGAACAACGACGGGCTTTCCTATTCCTGCATCAACAATGTCTATGCTCCGGATGACATCGACGGGGAAAGGCGTCTTTATTCCCGTTATCCTCTTAACGAAGGGGATTTAGTCAAGGCCAAGGTCGTCAATGCAGGGGTATACGATCTTGAGGCGGAAGTCGAAGAAATCATCCGAAAGGCAGAATAGTGATTTTCGGCAAATACGTTAACAAATACTATAAAAGATATTGGTACTATTTCCTTCTTGTCCTGCTTGTCGATTCCCTCGTCGACATCCTCCAACTAAGGCTTCCTCTGCTAATCGGAAACGTGGTTTCCGCCCTTAACAGCCAGGATTCTTTGCCAGCAGCAGCCGACAGTTCGTGGAAACGTTTTTTTGTCGGCTATACATCAAAATTCACCTTTCATCCTGCCGAAGGGCTACCCTTTTACAAAACGGACCTTTTCCTTGTCATAAGGATAATCGGAACCCTTGGGCTACTTATCTTCCTTGGGCGGAGGGGGTGGCGTTTTCTTCTCGGACGGATCGGGGCGAATATCGAACGTGATTTACGAAGAGAGAGGTTCGTCCATATCCAGACTATGCCTTTATCCTATTATTCCGACAAAAAGGTAGGAGGGCTTCTTTCCTATTTCACTAACGACGTACAGACGATCGTCGTCTGCTTCACCGACGGCATCCTTGATACCGTGGATTTAGTCGTACTGGGGACCGTTTCCTTCACTGGAAGGAGGTTAAGGAGTTATCCGATTACTCTTTTCACTGCCCTTCCTCTAGTCCTTTTCATCGTCTTTGGCGGCATTGTCGGAAAGGCAGAGGCCAAGCGGTTCAAGCTTTCCTCCGATGCCTTTGAAGGACTCTCGGACTTCACCGAAGAGAATCTTCAGGGGTTCAACGTCATCAAGGCATTTAGAAAGGAAAAGGAACGGCAGGAAGATTTTAAAAAGCTATCCATTAAGGCAGAAGATGCCTCTATCGGCTATCTCCGGTTTTCTTCCTTAATCGATGCATCAATTAACTTCCTTTTAGCTTTGGCCTTTGGGATACTTTATATCAGGTGCGCTGCCTCTATCCTTTATCACGACTCTTCTTTTGCCGGCACCATTACGGATGTCGGAAAAAGGATGACCTTTACCGGATACTATGATGCCCTGATTTGGCCAAGGAGGGCAGGAGGACTTCTCATCGACTATGCTTCCCGGGGTAGAGGTGCACAGAAAAGAATCGGGGCGATTCTCTCCGCTTGCGGGGAAATCAAGGACCAGGATAATCCGAAAAACGATATTCTTAAAGGAGACGTTCTCTTTTCCCATCTCTCTTTTACTTATCCGGAGAGCAAAGAACCGGCTTTGAAAGACATCTCCTTCCACGCCAAGGAAGGAGAAATCATCGGCATCGTCGGACGGACAGGAAGCGGAAAGTCGACCCTTGTCTCCCTTCTTCCAAAGCTTTATCCGATCAAAGAGGGATCTCTTTTCCTTGACGGAGTCGATATCTGTTCCTGGCGGAAGGAGGATCTAAGAAAAAGGATTGGTTTTGTCCTACAGCTTGGCTATCTTTTTTCCGGTTCCGTCAGGGAAAACATTGCCTTCAGTGAAAAGGACAAGAGCAGAATCGACAGGCAGAAAGTCAAAGAGTGCGCTTCCCTTGCCTGCGTCGATAAGGATATTCTTTCTTTCCAGGACGGATATTCCACAATCGTCGGGGAAAGAGGTTCGACCGTTTCCGGCGGGCAGAGACAGCGGATCTGCCTTGCCCGTGCCTTCTATAAAGAGCCTTCCGTCCTTGTCCTGGATGATTCTCTCTCCGCCGTCGATGCTGACACGGAAAAAGAGATTCTTCTGCACCTGAAGTCCAGGGAACGAAAGAGGACGACGTTTATTATCGCCCACCGGATTTCCACCTTGGAGAATGCAGACCTGATTCTTGTCCTTGACAAAGGAAAGCTCATCGGAAAAGGAAAACACGAAGAGCTAAGGAGAGATTGTCCCTTCTACCACGGCATTGTTGAAAGGCAGAAGCTGGCGAAGGAGAGGGAATGATGCTGCTAAATAAAAAAGACCCAGAAAAAAAAGAAAAGCTATCCCTTCTTAAGGATATCCTTCCCTATTTCCGTCCTTATAGGAAAAACTTTGTCCTGATCCTGATTCTTGATCTCTTCGTCAACGCGCTCTTTACCGGCGAGCCTTTCCTTGCCCGGTTTTTGATCGACTATCTTTCTAAGGCCTCGAAAAGGCCAAAGCCCTATCAAGGAAGCGTCTTCCTTCCGGTCATCTATCTGACCCTTGCCGACACCCTTCTCTGGTTCCTTGCCGGAATCGGGGCCTATTTCGTTAACAGGGGCTTAAAAAAGCTCGGACAGCATGTCGTCAAAGACAGGCGGAACGACAGGTTCAAAAAGGTAGGCAGCTATTCCCTCTCCGAACTCCGGCAGCTGAAAATCGGAAGCTACGTCACCAGAATCACGAACGACAGTGAGAACCTGTCGACTTTCTTTAGTGACATCGTCCCCCAGTTCCTCCGCTCGATAAGGACGATTACAATCATCACGCTTGGGACCTTTATCGTCTCTTCCTTGGCCGGGTGCTTTTATTTCGGCCTCATCTTCCTAGCCTTCATCCCGGTTGTCTTCTTTGTCTCCCTCGCCTTCACGAAGAAAACGAAGAAGTACTACCGGGCGAATAAGAAATCCATCTCCGAGAGGAATTCCTTCCTTAGCGAAACCTTTCAGGGCGTAAAGGTCGTCAAGCTATTTGCGGCGGAGGACAAAAAGAGGGAAGAGTTCGATGAAAAGAACACGGCCATATGGAAGAGCGCCCTGAAGTGCTCGAATGTCTATTCCGCCTTCTATCCGACCAGGTACCTTTTACAGGTTAGGTCCTACATTCTAATCATTGCCCTTTCCCTTCCTAGGGTGAACAGGGATCCCACAAGGGGAGGGCTGACGATTGGAACCTTTCAAAGGCTCATCTCCTTTAACGGCCAGTTCTTCCAGCCAATTCAGACCGTCACAAAGAGGCTTAACCAGAGGCAGTCGATTTTCTCTTCCGCCGAACGGGTTCTTTTCATCCTGAAGTCCAAGGCTAAGGAAGAGGAGGAAAAAGGCGGCATCGATGTTCCTTCCTTTAAAGGAAAGATCGAGTTTCGGCACGTCTATTTCGCCTACGAAAAGAATGACTTTGTCTTAAAGGATGTCTCTTTTGTGATTCAGCCCGGAGAGACTGCCGCCTTTGTCGGGGCAACCGGAGCCGGGAAGTCGACCATCATTTCTCTGATTAACCGGACTTATGAAGCCAATAAGGGGGAGATTCTTATCGATGACATCAATATCAGGGATTACTCGTTAGACTGCATCAGACGCAACATCGGGGTCATGCTTCAGGACGTCTTTCTTTTCTCCGGCACTCTTAGGGACAATATCTCCCTTGGGGACAAAAATATTTCCAAGGAGGAAATTGTCAAAGCCTGCAAGGAAGTAGGGGCGGATTCCTTCATTACTGCCCTTCCGAATGGCTACGGGGAAGTCGTCAAGGAACGGGGAGACAATTACTCCGCCGGGCAGCGGCAGCTGATTTCCTTTGCCCGGACTCTTGTCTATAAGCCATCCATGGTTCTCCTTGACGAGGCGACGGCGAACATCGACACCGAGACGGAGCAGATTATCCAGAAGTCCCTCCTCCGGAGGCGGGAAATCGGAACGAGGGTGATTGTCGCCCACCGGCTTAGCACCATCAAGGATGCGGACATCATCTTTGTCATCCACAAGGGACGGCTAAGGGAGCAGGGAAATCACAATGAACTATTGAAACACCATCAAATCTACTATAATCTTTACAGACTCCAAAACAGGGAAAACAATCTGAAGAAAGGAAGAGATTAACATGAACAAGGAAAACATCGTCCTTTATGACTCCTATCAGGGGAAACTACGGAAGTTTGTTCCGCTAGAGGGAAACGAGGTAGACATCTACTACTGCGGACCGACCGTCTATAACTATGTCCACCTTGGAAACTTCCGTCCGACCATCACCTTTGACCTTCTCACCCGTTTTCTTTCGGAAGCCGGGTACAAGGTCAAATGCGTTTCCAATTACACCGACATCGACGACAAGATCATCAATGAGGCGAAAAAGGAAGGAAAGAGCGAAAAAGAGCTTTCCGAATTCTATATCAAGGCCTATGAGGACTGCCTGGATAAGCTCCATATCCTTAAGCTCTATGACCACCCTAAGGCAAGTCAGTACATCAATAAGATGGCTGAATTCATCAAGGGGCTAGTCGAGACGGACTATGCCTATAAGGCAGACGACGACATTTATTTCCGTGTCGGAAAAATCAAAGACTACGGGACACTGAGCAAGCAGAACATCGACGACCTTGTCTCAGGAGCAAGAATCGACGTCAACTCCCACAAGGAGAACCCCCTCGACTTCGCCCTTTGGAAGCTGACGAAGGATGATGGAATCAAGTTCGACACCATTGTCGGCACGGGGCGTCCAGGCTGGCACACCGAATGCGTGGTCATGGTCAACTCCGTCTTCCATAAACCCTTGATTGATATCCACGGTGGAGGTTTCGATCTCAAGTTCCCTCATCACGAGAACGAAATCGCCCAGTCCGAGGCGGCAAACCATACCCACCTTGCCAATTACTGGATGCATGTCGGCTTCCTTCTCACCAACGGAACGAAGAGGAGTAAATCCCTTGGAAACTCCATTCTGGCAAAAGACGTTCTTTCCCGTCACAGCGGAAACGGAGTAAGAAGGTTCTTCTATTCCACCCACTACCGTGCTCCGATTAACTATACAGAGGAACAGCTTGACCTCTTCGACAAGAAAGCCAATAAATTCCAGTCCACCGTCAGGCGGGCATCTGCCCTTCTTCAGCTTAAGAACGTCCCTGCCTCCCCTCTTAGCCAGGAAGACTACGGGAAATTCAGGGACGATTTAGCTAGTGACCTTAACGTCTCTAACGCTAGGGCTGTTGTCGACAAGGTAGTCAAGGAACTGAACTCCCTCGTTAGGAAAAAGGATGCGGACTTAAACCTTGTCTCTTCTCTTTATGGAACCCTGAGGAAGTTCTTCTCTATCCTTGGCCTTGTATTTGATGTGCCTCAGGTCACTGAGGAAGACAGAAAGAACTATGCCGACTACCAAAAGGCAAGAGAAGAGAAGGATTTCTCTACTTCTGACACTCTTCGTCCCCTTTTAAGGAAGAAAGGACTGCTCTAGAATGTACGATTATCTCATTGTCGGGGCCGGACTCTTTGGCTCAAGCTTCGCCGCCAGGGCGAAAAAGAAAGGGCGTTCCGTCCTTGTCCTAGAGAAGTCCCCCGTTGTGGGGGGCGCTATCCGCACGGAGAGAAAGGACGACATCGATATCCACGTCGTCGGTCCCCATATTTTCCACACTTCGGATAAGTCTGCCTACGACTTCTTTGATTCCTACGGAAAAAGGAAGACCTTCATCAACGAACCCTTGGCCTTCTACAAAGGAAAGTATTACCATAGGCCCTTTAACAGGAACACGTTCAAGGACCTTTGGGGGATCACTGACCCCGAAGAAGCAAAAAAGAAGATTAAGGAGCAGATCGTGGCCTCCCATATCGGAGAGCCAAAGAACCTTAAGGAGCAGGCCATTAAGAGGGTTGGAAAGGATATCTTCGAGATTCTCGTCAAGGGCTATACGGAAAAGCAGTGGGGACGCTCCTGCGAAGATCTCCCCGCTTCCATCATCAAACGGCTTCCGGTCCGGTTCACCTTCAACAACAACTACTTCAACGATACCTATTCCGGGATTCCTAGGGAAGGGTACACTAAAACCATCGAAAACAGGCTTGAAGGATGTGACCTTCTACTGAATACCGATTTCCTTGCCGACAAGGAAAAGTTCAGAAAGAGGGCCGGAAAGGTTATTTATACCGGAGCCATCGATGCCTATTTCGGATTCAGACTCGGACAGCTTGAGTACCGGACGCTTCGTTTTGAGACGGAGAGACTTGAGCAGGAATACTACCAGAAAGTCGCCGTTGTTAACTATACCGACAGAGATGTCCCTTACACGCGAATCTGCGAGCATAAGCATTTCATGGACAGACATAATCATAAGGTCACCTATATCACAAAGGAGTACCCTAAAGAGTTTGAAAAAGGCGACAGGCCCCTTTATCCGATCAGCAACGAAAAGAACAAAGCCCTAGCCGAGGAATATAAGAAAATGGCCGGAAAAGAAGAGAATGTTTTCTTCGCCGGCCGGCTTGGTTCCTATAGTTACTTTGACAGGGACGACACCATCAGGGAAGCAAGGAAGCTCTTTGATTCCTTGGAGGCTTAGGAAAGCAAAAAAGCCGGGGAAACCCCCCCCCCGGCATTTTTGTTTGCTACTTTCTTAGTTGGTTAGGATGTTTCTTCTTGTCCTCGTCGAGGATTTTATCCCATGACTCCCTGTCGTCCTTGGAAGGGACGAAGACATAGGGATCGTTGCGGAAGAGTCCGTAGTAGTCGAATCCGAATCCGACGATATAGCGCTGCTCGTCGGTCGTCAGTCCGGTGAAATCGGCAACCTCGTCATAGGTTTCCTTAGGGTTGTGCCGTTTGACGAGGACGCAGATATATAAGTGCTTCGGTTTGTACTTTTTCCTGACGAACTCCTTGAGGAAATGCCTAGTTGTCCCGGTGTCGATGATATCCTCGACAAGGACGACGTCCCGGCCTTCGAGATTATGGTCAGGCTCCTTCTCAAGGATGACCTTGCCGGTAGAGGATTCTCCGTCATAGGAAGAAACCTTCCTTGTGTCCAGCCAATAGGCCCCCTTTAAATGGCGGACAAGTTCGAATAGGAAGGGAAGCGCCCCGTTCCTTACTCCCACGAAAATAGGGATGCCGTTGTCGTCTTCCTTGAGCTTGGGCTCAATTTCCGAGGCAAGCCGATTGCAGATGCGGGAAATTTCATCTTCCGACAGGATAAGTTTCTCCATATTGTTCTCCTCTGGTAAGTAACAATATTTTATATAAATTTGGATAAATACAATAGTTTTGTCCAGGATTTTTCCTGTGAAAACGCTTTATCCTTTTCTGTTTGGCTCTCTTTCCTGGTTCCCAGCCGATGGGGGAAGCTTCGAAGACACATTTTTAAAAAAAGTCTTGCATTTCTTTAACCTGCATGCGATAATCTTTAAGCGCGCTTGAAGAAAGCGGTGCAAAAAAGTTAGGTGGATCCTTAGTGTAGCGGCCTATCACGTCTCCCTGTCACGGAGAAGATCACGGGTTCAAATCCCGTAGGATCCGCCATCTTCTTGCAGGCGTAGTTCAATGGTAGAACGCAACCTTGCCAAGGTTGACACGCGGGTCCGATTCCCGTCGCTTGCTCCATGAATCTATAGTCCGGTCTTCCGGGCTTTTTTTGTTTCTTCATGCGGCCTATATTATAATGAACCGATATGTCCAGAGGTTTCTTTTCCTATCTTAACTGGGCCGTCCCGAAGACAAGGGATGCCAGCGAGGAACTTAGCTATGACATCGAAAACCGAGGGCTCTTCCCTAGGGAAAGGCGGAAGTACGACCTCTTTGACTCCCCCTTTTCCATTCTGCGTGCCTACGCCCTCCTTAGAAGCCTGAAAAGGCGGAACAGGGTTCTCTCCCTGTTATCCTCTTCCGCCAAGGAAACTTTTTCCACCCAGGGTCCCTCATGGAAGAAGATCTTTTCCGCAAGGCCCTATTTCCTTTATGATTCCGTCAAAATCTATTTTCCCTTCTACTCCCCCTATGTCAACCAGCGGTTTGCTTCTAATCCCGCTTCCTTCTACTCTTTCCCTTACCAGGCCTTCCTTAAAGACAGCGACTGTTCCCTTGTAGACCCCTTGCAGGAATACGGAAGCCATCTTTATTCCTTTTCCTGCCTTAGACTGAAGAAGCTTCCGGTCAAGGACATCGACTCTTCCTGCTATTATCTAGAGAAGGAGGGAATCCTCTTTTTTATCGATTCGGCCGGTTATCTAGAGACAAGGATTCCTTTCTTCGACGAGGGAAGGAAGAAGGACTATAGCCACCTTAGCGAGCGGCTTAGCTCAATCGCCCTAGACTATTATTCCAATGATTTCGGAAAGCTTTCCCAGGACCTAATCCATCTATCCCTTCTCTCCCCCTCCATCGTCCTTTCTGCCATCAAAAGCAAGGAAAAGCAGAATAAGGAGAAACACGATGACCTTTAAAATCTATACGCTTGGATGCAAAGTCAATGCCTATGAGTCGGAAGCCCTGAAGGAACGGCTTCTTAAGGAAGGCTTTATTGAGGCGAAAGGAAAGGAAGCGGACATCTATTTCGTCAACACCTGTGCGGTCACCAACGAGGCGGAGAGAAAGGACCTCCAGAAGGTCCGCTCCCTTTCCCGTTCCTTCCCCGGTAAACGGATTGTCGTCAGGGGCTGCTCAAGTCAGATACACAAAGAAGAATACCTTTCAATCGATGGCGTGGATTTGGTCGCCGGTTCCTCCCATAAGTCGGACATCGAAAAGCTCACTCAGGGGAAGGACCACGTCGACAGGAAGTCACGTGAATTCACCTTCGAGGATACCCCGACACAAAAAGGGGAGAAATCCGTGCGTGGCTACAGGAAGATACAGGACGGATGCGATAACTTCTGTTCCTACTGTGTCGTCCCTTACACAAGAGGGAAATCCCGTTCGAGAGGGAGAGAGTCTATCCTAAAGGAGGCAAAGAGTCTTTTAAGCCATGGCGTAAGAGAACTCATCATCGGCGGAATCGATACCGGGAGCTACCAGGATCCTTTAGACCATGACTACCGCCTGAAGGACTTGTTGAAGGACAGGCTTCATCTTGCCCCCTATCCTTACCGGATACGGGTTTCCTCGATTGAAATCAGTCAGATTGACGAAGAGTATATCTCTCTCTTTGCCCATCATCAGGATGTCCTCTGCCCCCATTTCCACATTCCGCTTCAGTCCGGAAGCGGAAAAATCCTCAAAAGGAGGAACCGGAAGTATTCTCTTAGCCAGTATCTCGACAAGGTGGACGAAATTAAAAATAGGATTCCTTCTGTCGCCCTTTCCACCGATGTCATCACCGGATTCCCTACGGAAAATGAAGAAGATTTCCAGAGCACCTATGATTTCTGCCGGAAAGTCGGATTCAGGCGTATTCACGCTTTTCCCTATTCGGAACGTCCTTTTACGATGGCGGCTAAGCTCCAGGGGAAGATAGATCCGGCCATCCGTCAGGAACGGACAAGAAGACTGATTTCCCTCTCGGAAGCAAACGAAAGGAAATACCGACAGGAAGTAGAAGATGAACTTGTCCTGATTGAAGGCAAAAACAAGGAAGGGAAATACGAAGGATACAGCCAGCATTATCTCCGCTACGAATTTCCCTTCAAGGAGAATAGGACCGGCAAGTTCGTCAAGCCGGGCAGGGAGAAGAAGTAATTTCTTCTCTTTTCCCTTGATTGGGCGGAAAGAAATCCTTATAATGTTCTTTGTCTGTTTTGGGGCTGTAGCTCACCTGGGAGAGCGCGTGCTTTGCAAGCATGAGGTAGCGAGTTCGATCCTCGTCAGCTCCACCAAATAGAATGTCTGTCGGACTTTCGCCAAAGAGTTCTTCCTCTGCAAGGGAAGGTCCGGCTTAAGATTAGATGCTCCGTAATTATTCCGGCAACCAACAAAGAAGGCGGATCTGTGATGGTCCGTCTTTTTCTGTTCCGAGTTCCCTTTTTTCAAGTTTTGATCTGCTATGGGATTTATCGCAAAGAAATACTTCCATGAGACAGGTAACGAAAGTGGAATAAGGAAGATTAAAACCATGGACTTTATGTGGAAAGATGGGAAAAGAATCTTTAATGAAGATAAATCACTGGTAAGGTACATCCAAGATTATCTAAGCCACTGGCATCCTAAATCCGAAAAAGGGAAATGAGAAAATCTATGCATCTCTTTTTCTTTGCCGAAACCAGACAGGATTATGGACCAAAGATGCGGACTTTCCGAAAGGTACGGATGCAGAAAAACCAGAAATCGTTTTTCTTCCAATGAAAATCCGGCTGTGGCATTGTCACAGCCTTATCCTTCCTTAGCTCGGTTTAGCCTTTCAAACGGAACATGGTGTTTTTTTCGCCTTTCCGTTGTAAAATAAGCCCGAGGTATAAGCCAATGAAAACATTTAAAACCATCCTTCTTCTTGCCCTTCCGGCAAGCGGAAAATCCGAAGTCCGGAATCTGATGGCACATAGGAAGCCCTCCATCCTTGAAAAAGACTTCCACATCGGAGAGAATCTTCAGCTCGATGATTTTCCCTATGTCAACTTTAGGCGCCGGATTGACCAGGAACTAGTCAAGATCGGAGAACCCCGTCTTTTCTATAAAAACGACGAGGACACCTTCTATGACGGACGGGACTGGGGAACGTTAATCCAGATGCTAAACGAAGACTACCACGACCTTCTTAACACCAACAGAGTGCATCCAGACAGCGTGAGCCAATATCTTTTCGAACGCCTTGACCGTTGCTCGTTAAGGGTCGGCCTTAAGCCGCGGCTGTCTCTGCTAAAGGAGGAAATAAGAGCGAAGATTGCATCCGCACTTGAAAAAGAGGCCCGGGAAATCCTGAAAGGAAAGGAAAGCCAGAGGCCGGATTCCTTCGAGAACAAGACCATCGTCATTGAGGCGGCCCGGGGCGGGAAGAGTGGCTCGCCTAGGCCCTTAAAGGGCACTAGGGGATACCAGTATTCTCTTTCCCTTTTCTCTCCCGACCTTCTTCAGGATGCCGCAATCCTTTATATCTGGGTCACGCCCGAGGAATCCCGCCGGAAGAACTTTGCCCGGGCAAATCCAAACGACCCAGGATCGAATCTTTTCCACGGCGTTCCTAGGGCGGTGAGGAGGGATGAATACGGTGTCGACGACAGGAAGTACCTTAGGGATTCCTCTCCGGTCAAGGACACGATTACCATCGTTTCGTCAGGGAAAACCTTCCACCTTCCTATCGGAGTATTCGATAACCGGATTGACCGGACTTCCTTCCTCCGGGAAGACCCTGGAAAATGGGAGAAGAAAAAAGTCGAGGCGGTGACTTCTTCCATTAAGGAAGCAACGGACGCAAGGTGGAAGAACTACAATAAGTAGTTGCTTTCCGCCAAAATACGGAAAAACAAAAGCGGGTGGGAAAGGCCACCCGCTTTTTGTTTATCTGAACCAGAAGGGATAATCATAGAGGAGAATGAAGACGATGTCAAGAATCCATCCGATTGTGCCGCCGAAGAGGATCCATAGGATTCCGAGGATTAGCTCAACCCTGTTATTATGCTCTAGTGCCTTAGCAATACGCCAGAATGCCCATGACCAGTCCAGGATCCAGAAGCAAAGAACAATCTTCAGCCATTTCGGATTTGTCTCCATCCAACGAGTGTACTTATCCATTTCCATTCCTCCTAAGTGGATTGCACTAAATAGATTATAGTCAGAGAATTTTCTGTTTCAACTAGGTAAATCCATCCTTAGGAAGAAAAAACTCCTACTCCTGTTCTTGGCCGGTTCCCTCTTTTCCATCATCCTCTTTTTTCGGCCGGCCGTCCGCCTGGTAGTTATCTTCCGCTTGCTTTTGCGGATCCTTAAGAAGAATCTTCCGCAAGGCCATGGAAAGCTTCTTCGCCGGTTCCAGGCGGGATTTCTTTCCAAGTCCCTCCTTAAGTTTCTCCGGCAAGGCATCATAGAAGCGTTTCCGGTTCACCTTTGCCGCCTCCTTCTGGTTTTCCCGGATTTTTTCATACTGCTGGGCAAAGTGGGACTGCTTGGTCGCCTTGCTGATCTTGGCAAAAAGGTTTTCCGAAACGATGACATCAATGGCAAAGACGCCATAGGTAAGGCCTAAGATGAAAATCGAGCCGAAGTGGGCGGCATTCTGGGCATTTCCGCTTCCAAAGAGATAGACGAAGGCCTTGGAGGCGAATTCATAGACGAAGGGATTGAGGACATAGTAGTAGATAATGGCGATGGCAAACCAGATTATGGAGAAGAGCGGGCAGATGATCCCCCTGACATTTCCTTTCTGGTTCGTGTAATCCCATAGTCTAACTTTGAAGCCTTTGACGAAGATTAGGCCGGCAATGAATTCCAGAAGGACTAGGCTTGTCCCCCTTATGCAGATAGGGAGAAGATCGTTTATGCTTGCCCCGTGGGTATAGCTTTTTCCATACCTCCCTTCGACAGGAAGGAAAAGAGGAAGAGAGTCAGGAAGGAACCGGTAAAGGATGAAGCAAAAGGTGAACATGGACACGATTCCAAAGCCGTAGAGAGGAAGCCATGGGCCTTTCAAAAAGCCGGGGTTCACCCATTTCTTTGCCGAAAAGAAGCGACGGAAAAGGACTTCGATTAGATAGCCGAGCCTACATCCTGCCCTAAACCTGAAAAGATAAAGAATCAGCAATTTGCTGACCAGATAATTCTGGTCTTCCATCTGGCCGTTCCTTAGCATAAACATATTTCTTATCCCCTGATTTATGATAACATATAAACAAAAAATAGGGGGTTGGAAATGGACAAGCGAATCGTATTCCTCGGCACTCCGGAAATCTCCGCGGTCTGTCTCGAAGGCCTAGTCAAATCCGGAAGGAACATTGTAGGCGTCGTCACTAAGGAAGACAGACCGAAGGGACGGAAAAGGAGGAGGGAAGAATCCCCGGTCAGCCTCAGGGCGAAAAAGCTTGGCCTCCCTCTCCATAAGCCACACAAGCTCAATCTGGATTTTGCAAGGGTCGAATCGTGGCATCCGGACCTTCTTCTCACCTTTGCCTACGGCCAGATTCTCTCCGAAAAGGTTCTCTCGCTAGGCAAATACAAGCCTCTTAACCTCCATGGTTCCCTGCTTCCGAAATACCGGGGGGCTGCCCCTAGGCAGTACGCCCTGCTTAACGGAGAGAAGGAAACCGGTGTATCCCTTAGGGAGAGGGTCAAGGAAAGGGACGCCGGGGACGTCTATGCAAGGAAGAAGATTCCTCTCTCTGAGGAAGACAACTACACTTCCCTGTGCCAGAAAAGGGCGATTGCGGCAAGGGAGCTTGCCAGGGAAAAACTGCCTCTTTATTTTCAGGGGATGCTCATCCCCGTCAAGCAGGATCCTCGTCTTGCCACCTTCACCCATAGGATCAAAAAAGAAGACGAGCATCTCTCCCTTGATTTGTCACCGGTGGACTTTGTCAACCATGTCCGTGCCCTTTCAAGGGAACCAGGCGCCTTCCTTCTTCTCGATGGACAGCCACTGAAAATCTTCCAGGCGGAGGCCTATAGCGACAAAGCGGAAGCAGAGAAAGGGACGATTGTCCTTTCCCACAAAAAGGACATCATTCTGCAATTAGCCAAAGGGCAGGTCCGCCTTACTCTTCTCCAGCGTCCGGGAAAGAAAATCAGGAGCGCCTCCGACTTCAGTAACGGAGTCAGAGATTTCCAAGGAAAGGTATTGGCATAATATGGGAAAACAGAAACTAGTCAAAACAAATGCAAGGCGTCTTCTTGAGCAGAAGAAGATTCCCTTCATTATCCACACTTATGATCCGAAAGAGGCTATTTCGGCTACGGATGTGGCCGCTTATTTAAAGGAAGACCCAAAGAGGGTCTTTAAGACATTGGTGACCTATGGGAAGTCTGGAGAGCATTATGTCTTCGTTCTTCCTGCAACCGGGGAGCTTGACTTAAAGAAGGCAGCCGAAGCGGCCGATGAAAAATTCATCGAAAGGCTTCCGCAGAAGGAGCTTCTCCCTCTCACCGGCTACATCCATGGCGGCTGCTCCCCGATAGGAAGGAAAAAAAGGCTTCCGACCTTTGTCGATTCTTCCGCCCTTGCTCTTCCCTCCCTGCTTGTTTCGGGAGGAAGAATCGGGGATCAAATCGAACTTACCCCGGATAACCTTCAAAAGGCCTGTCAGTGTCAGTTCGTTTCATTAACCAAATAGGAGAAAAAGAAAATGGATAAGGATTTCATTAAGCAGAACAGAGTCATTCTCGGACTGAGGCGAATCGCCCATTCCTCGGACAAAGAGGTTGAAAGCTTAATTAAGGGTGCCCTTGATTTAGGAATTCATTATTTTGATATTGCCGACATTTATACCGGCGGTGTCTGCGAGGAAAAACTCGGGAAAGTCCTAAAGGCCAACCCTTCCCTCCGGAGCAAGAGGTTCATCCAGACAAAATGCGGCATTGTCCGAAACCCCGGCGATCCGACAGTAAGGGACCTATCCAAGAAGCATATTCTTGAGGCTGTCGATGCCTCCCTTAGGAGAAGGAATACCGACCATGTTGACTGTCTTCTTCTCCATCGTCCGGATATCTTCAGGGATAACAAGGAAATCCAGGAGGCTATCTCCATCCTGAAAAAGAAAGGAAAGATCCTTCATTTCGGTGTCTCGAACAGGGACAAGGAAATCATCGACTACTTGCAGGAGGGAGGAAGTAACCAAGTCGAAGTAAACCAGCTTCAGCTCTCCTTAGGACAGCCTTCGCTTCTCTCCCAGGTGTTCAACACCAACAACCCTGATCAGTCCCCGCTTCTTTCCGACGGACTGTTCTTCTATAGGAAGCGAAAGAATAGGCCGCTACAATGCTGGTCGCCCTATCAATATGAATTCTTCAACGGCTCTATCTTCACCAATAGCCACAGGAAGCCGACTCAGGCCCTATTAAAGCAGATTGCCGAAAAGTACCACACCACCCCCTGTGCCATTGCCACAAGTTTCCTCACTAGGCTTGGCGACAATATCGAGGTCATCACCGGATCCACGGACCTTTCCCACATCAAAGAGACACTTGACGGAGTATCCATCCAAAGGACAAAAACCGAGTGGTACGGCCTATATTGCTCGACTGGAAATCTTCTCCCTTAATAGAAAAGGTGCCAGACAAAGGCACCTTTTTTAAATCTTTTTCTTGTCTTCGGCCCGGTCAAGGGCGGCAAGGCGTTTTGCCTCTGCCCTGTCTGTGACCCGCTTCTTTCCGCTTAGCTTTCGGTACTCATTCAGGGCACGTTCGTATTTTCCGGTGTCCCATCCATGATAGAAGACAAGGTCCTCCCTTCCTTCCGGGAGGTATTCCAGCCGGTACCAGACCTCTTTGTCATCATAAGGGTAACTCTCTTCCTTGCTTGTCCCGTATGTTTTCAGTCTTAGATAACTTCTGACGTGGCAGGGTTCATCTGAGACAGTTGCCCTGGCCGTTTCAATGGCATCGGCACTTCCTCTTGATTTTGGGGATAATGCCAGTTCGGTGACGGTAAAAGAGAGAGGGAGTGCAGCCTCAGGGAGTCCGACCTCTCTCGCCACCTGGCAGGCATCATAGCATCGCCCCACAGCCTGAGGATTGGCTAAACCGACATCCTCGTAGGCAATGACCATTAACCGGCGGATAAGGCCTTCAAGGTCTCCACCCTTAAGCAGCTTGGCAAGATAGTAGATGGCGGCATCCACCTCGCTTCCCCGGATGGACTTCTGAAAGGCGGAAACGGTGTCATAATGTTCGTCTCCGTCCTTATCGGAAAGATAGTTCGGCCTATTGGCCACCTCTTTTGCCTCTTGTAGGCTGATAAGATGTTCCTTGGAATAGCTTAAGGCTACCGCTTCAAGTTGGTTATACGCAAAGCGAAAATCTCCTCCCGATATTTTCGCTAAATAATTAATTGCTTCATCAGAAAACTTTCTTTGCCCGTCAAGGCCTTTGGGACTCGTTAAGGCCTTGATAAGACCGGTTTTAATTTCCTCCTCCGTCAAAGGAATGGTCTCCAAAAGCCGGCAGCGGGAACGGATGGCAGGATTAAGGGAAATCAAAGGATTTGCAGTCGTGCATCCGATCAGATAGAAATCCCCATTCTCAAGATGAGGAAGAAGAAGATCCTGTTTTGCCTTGTCCAGACGGTGGATTTCATCGATGATGACGATGCTCGGTGCAAAACGGATGGCTTCCTCGAAGGTCTTCTCCCTCTTTTCCTTTTTGTCCAGGACGGCATTGAGAAACAGGGAATTGACATTCCTTGAATTGGCAAAAGCCTTGGCCAAAGTCGTCTTCCCCGTGCCCGGAGGTCCATAGAAAACCATCGAAAGAAGGGAAGAAGCCTCTTTGAGTTTTTCCAGGAAAGAAACGATTTTCTTCTGGCCGATCACATCCTCTAACTTATCTGGACGCCTTCGGTAGGCAAGCGGTTTATCAATCATGTTTCCTTCCTTTGTCTAACACATGCAGGGAAAGAGAGAGAAGCTGCTCAAAAAGAGAGGAATTCTTTACTCCCCTTTCCTTGACTTCTTCATCCGTCAGCTTCTCTTTTGACAGACCGGTTCCGTAATTGGTCAGAAGGGAGATGCCAATGGTCTTGATTCCCCTGTGTGCACAGGCGATAGCTTCGATGGCCGTGGACCTTCCGACGGCATCGGCGCCAAGTCTTGCTGCCAAGGACACTTCGGCCGCCGTTTCAAACTGAGGGCCGGAAAACTGCCTATATGTCCCCTCGCAAACAGGGAGGGAATTGTTCCGGGCTTCCTTAAGGATTTCCTTCCGTTCTTCGCTGTCGTAGACATCGGACCTGTCCGGAAAACGGGGGCCGAACTCAGGGATATTCCCGCCGATAAGAGGAGAGGGGACCCTGAGGGATATCTGGTCCTTTATCAGCATAAAGGAGCCAGGGGTAAATTTAGGGTTGGCTATTCCGCAGGCATTAGTGAGGATAATCCGTTTCACGCCAAGCCTTTTCCTCAGCCGGACAGGGCGTACAGCCTCTTCGCCCGTATAGCCTTCATAGTAATGTAGACGCCCTTGGCTTAGAAGGACAGGGATTCCTTGATAATATCCAAAGACAAGCCTGCCTTTATGGCCGGCGTTAGTCGCTTTTGGCCTATGGGGGATAACAGAATAGGGAAGGGAGAAAGAAGAGGAGAGCTTAGAGGCAAACTGCCCAAGCCCGGTTCCTAAAACAACTCCGATAGAAGGAACAAAGGAAGTTTTCCCTCTGACAAAGGCCTGCCTCTCAAGATATTGCTGATAATTCATTTTTCTGCCTCCTCATTATTATAGGAAATTCTTCCTTTCAAGAGTAGCGGAAACAGCAGCAAGCCCTACCCTATCCCCTCTCTGTTCCGTTATAATATCTTTATGCGATTACTTATTCAGGAATGCCTTGAAGGCTCCGTAACTATCTCTGGCAAGGTAGTTTCCTCCATCCAAAACGGGGAAGTGATTTTTGTCGGCTTCACGCAAGGAGATAATGAGGAAATCCTAGACAAAAGGCTTGCCAAAAGGATAAAACTGAGAATCTTCAAGGATGCGGAAGGGAAAACAAACCTTTCCCTTTCCCAGGTGAACGGACAAGTGCTTTGTGTCTCGCAGTTCACTCTCTATGCTGACATTTCTAAAGGAAACCGTCCTTCTTTCCAGTCTGCCCTGAAAGGGGATGAGGCAAAGGTTCTCTATGAATGCTTCTGTAAGAAACTATCCAAATATGTAGAAGCCCGATTCGGTGTCTTCGGAGAGGATAGGAAAGTCCGTTTGATTAATGATGGTCCTTTTACCATCTTTATGGACAGTAAGGAGATTTGTAAATGAAACAGAAAGTATTGCTTGGTCTGTCCGGAGGAGTGGATTCAGCCATAGCCGCCTATCTCCTCCGTGAACAGGGATATGATGTCACCTGTTGCTTCAGGCGGAACTGGGACAGCATTACGAATAACGATATCAAAGGAAATCCGACTCTAAGCGGAAGCAAATGTTCCCAGGAATTCGATTACGATGATGCAGTCGAAACCGCTTTTGAGCTGGACTTACCGATTATCCGCAAGGATTTTATCGAAGAGTATTGGAAAGAGGTCTTTTCGATTTTCATCAAAACCTATGAAAAAGGACAGACTCCAGACCCAGACGTCTTCTGCAACAAGTTCATCAAGTTCGGCCATTTTCTTTCTTATGCGAAAAGCCTAGGCTTTGATACGATTGCCATGGGACATTACGCAAGGCGTCTTGACGAAGACGGGGAAAGCCATTTATATAAGGCCTTCGACCGAAACAAGGATCAGTCCTATTTTCTCGGTCAGATTAGCAGGGAGCAGCTCTCCCATGCTCTTTTCCCTCTTGCCAATTTCACAAAGCCGCAAGTAAGAGAGTTGGCCGGAAAACTCAATCTCTCTGTCGCCAAGAAGAAGGACTCCACCGGCGTGTGTTTCATCGGCGAAAGAAATTTCAAACAGTTCCTTAGTAATTACCTTCCCGCAAAGCCAGGCGACATCGTCGACAGGCAGACAGGAGAAGTCATCAAGAAGCATGACGGAGTTCTTTACTACACCGTCGGACAGCACCGCGGGCTAGACATCGGAGGAGTCAAGGGGCATTCCAGGGATCCCTATTTCGTGGTCGGGAAAGATGTAAAAAAGAATATCCTTTATGTGGCACAGGAGAAGGGCAATGAATTCCGGAAGTCCTATCGCTGTTCCCTTGAAGGACTTAACTGGATAGGAAGCGACCTGCCCATGACCGAATATCCCTGCTATTGCAAGTTCCGTTATCGGGGGAAGGATAGGCCGGTGACCTTTGCCTTGCAGCCAGACCCAAGTAAGGCATGGCTGACCTATCCTGGATACGACTATGTCGCCAAGGGACAGATTGCCGTCCTCTACCAGGGAGACAGACTTTTAGGGTCCGGGATTATTTCTGAAACATTTGATAAGAACAGGGAAAGGATTCCGTATTAACCCATGATTAGCATCCAGAACTTTTCAAAAGACTACCAGTCGAAGAAAGCTGTGACGGATAGGAATCTGACCATTGAAAACGGAAAGGTCATCGGGCTTATCGGACCAAACGGGGCCGGGAAGTCGACGACGCTAAAAGCCATAACCGGGATCATTACCCCGACGAAAGGCGAAATTTTCATTGATTCCGTTTCCATCAAGCGGCAACCAAGGAAGGCAAAAAGGAACATTGGCTATGTTCCCGATACACCGGATAGGTTTTTAGGAAGGAAAGGGTATGAATATTTAGCCTTTATCTCCTCTGTCTACCATATGGACCAGAAAGAGGGGAGAGAACGGGCAAGGGACAGGGCAAAAGAACTTCATCTACAGGATGCGCTGTCCGACCGGATTGTCAACTATTCCCACGGAAGGCGGCAGAAGATTTTCATTATCGGATCCCTTCTTTCCAATCCGAACAACTGGATTCTCGACGAACCAAGGACGGGACTTGATCCTCAATCCTCCTATGAAGTAAAGAAAATCAGGCGAAAGAGGGCAGAGGAAGGAAAAGCCGTTCTTTTTTCCACTCATGTCCTGGACGTGGCGGAGAAGGTCTGCGACGAAGTGGCGATTCTCGATAAAGGAAAACTTTGCTTCCTTGGAACCATCGAACAGCTACGGAAAAAGGAGAATCTGCTTAACAGCGGTCTTGAGGACCTCTTCCTTCATCTTACCGGGGGAGCAGAATGAAAGCCTTCTATTACCTCATCAAAGCCTTGAATGCCAATGGCAGGACGAGGAACAGCGGAAAGAAAAAAGCATCCAAACTCGGAAACGTCTTCTCCTTCCTTATTTATTTTCTGTTTTTTGTTGTCGGGATTTCTGCCCAGAACATCAGTGCAAGGGTAAGAAGGAAGGCTGTAGTCTCTGCCGATGCTTTTGCCGCCTTTGGTAGGCTATCATGGTCTTGCTTCATTCTGTTCTCTTTTTTGTTCAGCGTCAGTATCTGTCCAAACATCTATTATCAAAAAAATCAGGATGCTTTCCTTTATCTTCCAATCAGTGGCTTCCGGCTTTTCCTGGCTCAAATGAGCCTAGGAATCTATTATTCCTCTCTTTTCGGCGGATTAAGTCTAAGGATATCTAGGCTGGCCTATTCCTTCCTTGCCTCTCTTCCCGCCTATTCTTACCTTATCGCCGTCCTCATCGGTCTAGCCTATCTTGTTCTTTGTCCTTGCCTTGCCTTCCTTTTCAGCAGTCTGTTTGCCCGGCTGTGGAAAGGAAAAAAAGGAAAGGTTTTCCGTCTTGTCCATGCCACCTTGTTCAGCCTACTTAGCGTAGTTTTTCTTCTTGTCTCCCTTCTTATTCCTTCCTTTGTCCATGGTGATTTAAATCAGTTTTTCCTTTTATTGGATAAGGAACTGGGAGGACTTCTTTTCCTCGGCCGATCACTATACTGGGATTTGACCGGAAATATCCTCGCCAACAGGGGAACCGTCATCCTGTTCGCCATCCTTTTTGGACTTGTCTATCTTTTTGCCCGCGTTTTCTTTATTTCCCGGCTTGAAGCGGAACCGAAATTCAAGGAAAGACAGATTCCTTTAGCGGCGGTGGAGAAGAAAAGGGAAAAAGCTTTTTCCCGTTCCCTCTCTTTCAACAGGCAGAAAAGGCAATGGAAAAACTATTTAAGGGATGGAAGCTTTCTGACAAGGAACAGGATCAGGCCAGCCCTTTATTTAATCGGAATGGTCATCTTTTGCTTTATCTTCCAAGGGTCTGACGGGGAATCGACTCAGGAAGCCACCTCTATCGCTCTCCTTCTTTACCCTGTCCTTAGTTCCTTTTCCGGATTCTCGCCCATTCTTCCTTTAGTCTCCACGTCACTTGAAAAGGACAATTTTTCCATCAGGAAGTCTATGCCTCTTTCCGCCAAGAGATCCTGCCGGTACAAACTTTGCCCGTCCCTAGCCATCAATGGATTATTCTCCCTAATCTCCTCCCTAGCCTTCTCCCTTCTCTCCCCCTTATCCGTCACTTATCGGATCGTGTTCGTCCTTTCCATGCTCGCCCATTTCCTTTTTAGGGAAAGGTTCTGCTTCTTCCTTGGCCAGGTTTTTGTTAATTTCCACTATCAGAACGTTGTGGAGCTGAATAAAGGACTTGGTCCTTTCCTAGCCTTCCTTAGTTTCGCCCTTCTTTCCTTTGTCCCCCTCTTTTTTGGTCTGATTTCCCTCTTTTCAGGGATTTCCTATCTTGGCCTTTTGATTTATCTCCCTCTCTCCCTCTGCCTGTCCTTTGTTTTCTATCGTCTAAGCTGCCGGAAATATTCCCTTCTTAGGCAAAACGATTAGATTTTTCCTCTTTCTCTTGTAAAACAAAAGAAAAGTTAGTAAAATTCTCTGTGGCATTTTAGAAACGAGGTGAGTTACTTTGCCAAAGACTATTGTCAAGGATAATGAGAGCTTAGACAGGGCCAGGAAACGTTTTAAACGTCAGGTCAACAAAGCCGGCACCATCGCCGATTATCGCAAGCACGACTTTTTCTTAAAGAAGGGTCTTAAGCGTAAGCTCAAATCCGAAAACGCCCGTCGTCGTCATTAATGGGCACTAAGGCTGCTTCGGCAGCCTTTTTTTGTGCTTTTTCTCCTCCCTCCGTTTACAATAGTAGTCATGAAATCATTAAAGAACCTTTTGATTAGGGGACCTGGTCCTTCCTCTAGCCATACCATCGGTCCTTTCCGCATCTGTAAGGATTTCTTATCCACCCTTGGGGAAGATACCGCCTTAATAAAGGCTACCCTCTTTGGTTCCCTTGCCCTGACCGGGAAGGGGCATAGGACGGACAAGATCATCGAAAAGGCATTTGCCCCTCTTCCCTGTATTGTCCTCTTTGACAGGAAGGAAAGCCACCTCCATCATCCAAACACCAGGGAATGCGCCGCCTATGACAGGAAAGGCAACCTGCTTTCCAAAAAACGTTATTGCTCTTTGGGAGGCGGGTCGTTTGCCCTAGAAGGAAAAGCCCCCGAGGAAAAGGATGTCTATCCTTTCAACTGTTTCGAAGAAAGGAAGAAGTTCAGGAAGGAAAAGAACATAAGCGACAGGTATTCCTTGATTCCTTTCTTTGAAAAGGAGGACAGGATTCCCTTTGCCGAAGAACTTCTTTCCCTTTCCTTTAAAACTATCGAGTTGTCCAGGACGAAAGACGACATTCTTCCCGGCCCCCTTCGTTTGCAGTCGGTATCCAAGGACATCTATAGGCAGGCTAGGAAAAGCAAGGATGGCTTTGAAAAGGATAGGATGCTTCTTTCTTCCTTTGCCTACGCCACAAGCGAAGAAAACGCAAGAGGCGGGAGGGTCGTCACTGCTCCGACCTGCGGCTCCTCCGGGGTCGTCCCCGCGGTCTTATACCACCAGTACAAGTTCCGGAACAAAGACAGGGAAAGTCTTGCCAAAGCCTACCTAGTCGGTGGCTTAGTCTGCGATTTTATTAAAACCAACGCCTCCATTTCCGGGGCCGTCCTAGGTTGTCAGGCGGAAATCGGTTCAGCCTGCTGTTTTGCCGCTGCCGCTCTCTCCTATCTAAATGGTCTCTCCCTTTATCAGATTGAGTATGCATCAGAGGTGGCAAGGGAGCATTTCCTTGGGTTGACCTGTGATCCCGTAAACGGATATGTTCAGATTCCCTGCATTGAACGGAATGCCATGGCCTCCATCCATGCCTATGCCGCCTTTGAATTTGCCAAGGAAATATCGGTTTACCGCACGAATAAGGTTTCCTTCGATAATGTTATCCTAGCGAGGAAGGAAACCGGAAGCGAATTATCCGCTGATCTCAAGGAGACTTCCCTTGGCGGACTTGCAAAGGTCATCCACTGCTAGAAGATTATCTCGTCTGTTTCTGGGGATATCTTATCCGCAAAAACGGGCACATCAATGAATTTCCTATCCTTTTCCGTCAGCCTTTCTTCGCCTTGCCTAATCTGAAGGCGGATAAGGCTTTTTCCTTTTTCCCTTTCCTTTTCGTAGTTGTCAAAGAAGGAATGGCAGAAATCGATGGACGTCATTTCCCGCCTTATGCCGTCCTCTCCTTTTCCAAAATAAGTGTAGGACCTCCGTTTCTTCCTTTCCTCATAGGAAAACACCCTCTCTCCCACAAGCAGGGCGGAAAGGTACTCTTTTATCCCTTCGACCCTTTTCCCCTTCCTCTTTTTCCTTCCCTCCTCTGTGTTTTCCACTTTTTCCCCAAGATAGGAACAGTGCCCGGATTCCTTCCTCTTTGAAGAAAAAAGATTCTCCAAAGGGTAGTTTCCGAAGGAAAGGACGCCTTGGATTCCTTCCTCCTTATGCTCTTTCAGGGTCCCTTCCTCATAAACGGCGGGATGGAAGGTATAAAGAAGAGGTTTTCCCTCCTCAAATCCATCGCATTGGATTTCTGCACTGGCTTCCTGAATCAGGCTTCCCTTACATTCAATCGCCCTCTTAGAAAAGATGTCCGGATGATCAGCATCGGAAAGAATGAATTCCCTGCTCTTGTCAAAAGTCTGCCGGCAGGTGAACAGAATGACCTGCTTCTTTTCCAATAGTTCGACCGAGAGATAGTCTAAGGCCGCTCTTCCCCCCTCTAAAAAGGAAAGAGAATAGGTCAGCCGCGGAAGATAGTCTTCGTCAAAGCCATAAGTCACTTCCCTGCTCTGCCCTTTTTCCCTTACGATTTTCTCTTCCCTTAGGATGGAATAAGAGCTAGGGGCACTCTCCCTTTTTTTCCGGAACAGATAGACTCCCCTAAAGCCCCTGACCACAAGACCGGACCTAAGGATAGGGAGAAGGATTCTTTTCTTCATCTAGGACGTCCTCCTATCTCATATGGGATAGGAATAAGAAAATTTCCAGAAAAAAAGAAAAAACCGGTCCAATCAGGACCGGTCATTTTCTTAAAGGAAGTCGGATTAGGAAAGGAGGCCTTTAATCCGCAAGGCAATCTTCTCCGGAGTAAACCCATAGGCATCAAGGACCTTATCGGCCGGAGCTGACTCGCCGAAGTCATCCACTCCGATGACGGTCTTGGCATACCGGTAATTGCCGTCCGATTTACCCCTTTCGATAAATACCCGGTGGGCATAGTCATTCCCGAAGACCTCATCCTTATAAGCATCGTCCTGCCTGTCGAATAATTCTGTGGAAGGCAAGGAAACGACACGGACGTCAATGCCATCCGCCAAAAGCGTCTCCTGGGCCTTGACGGCAAGGTTGACTTCCGAGCCAGTCGCAATGAGGGTAAGAAGGGCTTTTTCCTTTTCCTTGCTGACAATGTATCCGCCTTTCCTTGTCCCTTCAAAGGAAGAAAGAGGATTGTTAAAAAGGGCCTGGCGGGAAAGGACGATGCAGGTAGGATGGTCATTACTTAGAAATGCACTGCGATAGGCACCAGCCGTCTCGATGGCATCGGCAGGACGGAAGAGGACAAGACGGGGAATGGCACGAAGCATCGTCAGCTGCTCAATCGGCTGGTGGGTCGGGCCGTCTTCCCCGACGGCAAGGGAATCATGGCTAAAAAGGTAAATTGCAGGAATCCGTTCCCTGGCTGCCATACGGATGGCGGCCTTCCTATAATCGGAAAAGACGAGGAAGCACCCGACATAAGTCCGCCTTCCCCCATGGAGCAGGATGCCATTCTGGATGGCCGCCATGGCGAACTCGCGGATACCGAAATTAATGTTCTCCCCCTTCCGGTTTTCCTTGGAGAAATCGGTGAATTTCTTGACATGGGTCTTGACCGAATCGGCCACATCGGCAGAACCGCCGAAAAGATTCGGCAATTCATCCGCGACAATGTTCAGCAGGGCTTGGGAAGTGTTGCGCGTTGCGTCCTTGAAGCCTTCCTCATATTTCGGGGCATTCCGGAAAAGATAAGGAGCGACGTTTCCGCTCTTTAGATCCCTAAAGCGCTGGTAGTCCACGGGATATTTTTCCTTGTACTCCTCAAGACGTTTATCGTCTTCTTCCTCCGCTTTTTTGCCGCGGGAGAGGAAGGTTTCCTTAAACGCCAGGTAGGCCTCCTCAGGAACTTCAAAAGGCGGGAAGGAGACCCCAAGGTTTTCCTTTGTCTTGACGACCATCTCCAAGGAGAAGGCCTTGCCGTGGGCGAGATGGCTTCCGGCAAGTTCCGAGCCGTAGCCAATCACCGTATGGCAGATGATGATGGTCGGCTTTTCCTTGGCGGTCTTGGCAAGGACGAGGGCATGGTCGATTTCCTCGATGTCGTTTCCGTTCCTTACTTCCAATACGTTCCATCCTGCCGACATAAACCGGCCCTTGGTATCTTCAAGGGAGGAATTAGAAAGAGGACCGTCCAGAGTGCAGTCGTTTTTATCATAAAGAAGGATAAGTTTATTCAGGTGCCAGACTCCGGCAAGGGAAATTGCCTCCTGGCTGATTCCTTCCTCAAGGCATCCGTCCCCGGTAAGGCAGTAGGTATAGTGGTTACAGATCCTTTCCCCATGAGGATAGATAGCCGAAAGATGGGCTTCCGCCCTAGCCCTGCCTACGGCCTGGGCGATACCTTGCCCAAGAGGGCCGCTCGTGGCATCGACGCCAGGGGTGTGTCCGACTTCCGGATGTCCAGGCGTAAGGGAGCCAAGCTGACGGAACTGCCGGAGCTGGTCCCTAGGAATAGAATAACCGGCAAGATGGAGAAGGGCATAGAGAAGGGCCGAACCATGTCCGGCGGATAGGACGAACCGGTCACGGTTAAAATAGGTCGGGTCTAGGGGGTTGGCGTTCCTGTGGCGGGTATAGAGGGTATAAAGTAAGGGGGCGGCAGATAGGGCCATTCCGGGGTGGCCGCTTTTGGCACGTGCGATTTCGTCTAAAGCAAGCCCACGCAGGCTTTCTAAGGCTATATGGTCGTATTTCATCATGTTCCTCCTTGTTTGGTTCTTTTTCTATTTTACTCTCTAGGCTATTATCTTTAAAGAAAAAAAGCAGGCGGGATTTCTCCCGCCTGATCTAAGAGTATTGGGTTTTTCCCCATGAATAAGTGGGTGCCCTGCCTCATCCATTAGGATTCCTGCCTAGAGCAGGCTTTCAACACAGGATAAGGGACTAGGCTCCCGAAACGCAATTTGTCGGAAAAGCGCATAAGTTTCTTAGACGCTTAGAATTATAAGGCAAAAAGGAAGGAAAGAAAAGAACAACGCTTACCTGATGCTTTCCTTGGTCCATTTTTCCAGATAGTCCTCGCCCTTGATGGTTTCCTCCGTGGCAAGGTTAGGGAAGTGCTGCTGCCGGAGGGCTTCGGCCCTTACCAGGGCGACGGAGTTTGAAAGATTAAGGCTCCGCGCATTGATGGCCCTTGGAATCCGCCTAGTCTGGCTAAGATGTTCCTTAAGGACAATCTTTGGGATCCCGGTGGACTCCCGGCCGAACCTGAACCACCTGTCATGGACAGGGTCGGATAAGTCAAAGGAGGAATAGATATTCTTCGAGTACCGGGTGACAAAAAAGCCTTTTTCCTTCCCGTGTAGGTTGAAGAATTCATCAAGGGAAGAGACTCTCTCAATCGGAAAACCGATGGCATAATCCCTCTGGGCACGGCGGAGGGATTTGTCATTGAGGTCAAAAGTCAGATTGCCGATAATCGTCAACGACAAATCAAAGGCGACACAGGTCCGGATGATGTTTCCGACATTGGCGGGCTTTTCCGGTTCGAAAAGCACAACCCGGTTCATTTAGCGGTAAAGCGGGGCCGTCTGTTTGACAAGATAGGCAAGCAGGGCGGAGTCGCCGGCACAATAAGGGGCAAGCTTTTCAAAGACCATCTTATGATAGCCGTTAAGCCATTCCAGTTCTTCCTCATTCAGCCTGGTTAAGTCAATGCCTCTGCGGTCATAAGGAACGTAGGTAATGGTTTCGAACTTATAGAAGATGCCGTCATCGGTCACAAACGCAGGAACGACGAGCAGATTGTTTTCCAGACGGATTCCATACCGATGGGCCTTATATACGCCAGGCTCAATCGTAATGATATGGCCAAGTTCAAGCTCTCCTTTGTCTCCGCGGTCTGGATGTTCGTAGAAGCGGAAGCCAATGGGGCCTTCATGGACACAGGACCTATAGCCGACTCCGTGGCCGGTTCCGCATTTATAGTCCCTTCCTTCCTTCCACCTTACCTCGCGGGCACGGATATCAATGGAATGCCCGGTGCAACCCTTCTCAAATATCGTGGTCGAAAGGGCAATCTGGGCTTTCAGCGTCAAGGTATAATCGTGCCTGACTTCCTTGCTGACATGGTTGGAAACGATAAAGGTACGGGTTGTATCCGTGGTTCCCCCATAGTATTGTCCGCCGGAATCCACGAGGAGAAGCTGGTTGTTTCTGGTCAGAGAGGAGAAATTATCTTTACTAGGGGCATAATGCCTCCTTGCCGCATTGCTGTCGCAGGCGGCAATGGTGCCAAAGGAGATGTCGAAGCAGCGGGGGTTGCTTCTTCTAGCCTTATCGATGTATTCGGCACAGCTAAGTTCGCTAAGACGTCCGGTATCAATGGTGTCATCGATGTATTTCCTTAGCTTAAGGACGGCGATGCCGTCGATGGCCTGGACCTTTTTGGTGTTCTCCACTTCGACAGGGCCCTTGACCGATTTCTGGGAGTAAACAGGGGATGGGGCAAAGACCTTGTTTTTGAGGACAGAGCAGATATAGGCGTTTGTCTTATTCGGGTCAACGAGGGTGGCAACGTCCTTGACCGATTCAAGGAAGGAAGGGAATTCTTCATATGGGTGGACGATGACCTTCTCTTCGGAAAAGCCTTCGGGCAACTTGTTCTTTTCGATGAACAGATGGAGATTCTCATCCTGGTCGATATAAAGATAGGAATAGAAAACCGGCGTACAAGGGATGTCGCTCCCCCGATAGCCTAAAACGTAGGCGATATCGTCAAGCCTAGGAACAATAATGGCTTTGGCTCCTTTGTCGTGGACGGCCTCCCTTATCTTTCCGACGCGTTCCTTTCGGGAAAGGGAAAGAAGGGAAGGATCTACCTTCCAGATTTTCCCGGATGGAAGAGAGGGCATGTCCTTGACCCTACTAGCATAGGAAACCTGTCGGATAGGATGGTTAGCATCAAGATAAAAAGACTTTAGTTCCCCATCGGAAAACAGGGAGCAGTCTAGACCAAGAGGGTAGAGCTTATGCTCTTTGATATACTGCGCCATGGAAGGGACGCCTGCCCTGCCGCTTTTCACAAGGGTGCATCCGCTGCCGGCAAGTTCTTTCTCTGCTTCTGTCCAATATCGCCCGTCGGTATAGATGAAATAGCCGTCCAAAGTGACAAGGAGCGTTCCGTCGTTTCCTTTGAAGGGGCAGAAATAGAAACGTTCTGCGGCAAAACGGGAACAGCATTCCTCCGACCTATTGGGGTCGGTGGAAGGAATGATGTAGGCCTTAAGGCCGTCTTTCTTCCTCTGGGACTGAAGAAGGCTAATCCGTTGATCAAATCCGTTCATTGTTTTTCTCCTTTATCCTTAATAGGCCCGTGCAAAGTAGACGACATGGTCGGCCTTTTCACCGCTTATGGCATCCTTTACGTCAAAAGGCTCCTGATTGAAGGGCATGACTCTCGGAGTGGCATTGAAATCCTCCTTAAGGCGTTTCTCGTCATCCGCCTCGGAGAGGGAACTAGTCCTCGTTTTGGCGAATCCTAAGCCGCCGGTGACGACTTTCTTGATCTGGTCATAGTCATGGACTTCCACAATGTGGGAATTAAGGAAGGCAAGAGCCTTCTGATACCTTCCTTCCTGGATTTCCTTAAGAAGAAGAGGGATGTTCTTCAAAGCGTCTTCGATAGGAAGGAACTTCTTTTCCCCGGAATAACGGATGGAAAGGGCAAGAGTCCCGTTTTCCCTGTCCTTAGGCCCGATTTCAATCCGGAGAGGGATGCCCTTCCTTTCATACTGGCTGAACTTCCAGCCAGGGGTCTTGTCGGAAGCATCGATTTCAATCCGCACTCCCTCTTTCTGAAGCTCGTCCTTCCTCTTATTCGCCCTCTCCCTGATCCGCTTGTCCTTATCGGCACGGATAGGAATGATCCTAACCTGGGTAGGGGCAATCCTAGGCGGGAGGACAAGTCCCTCATCATCCCCGTGCACCCTGATCAGGGCTCCGATAAGACGGGTGGAAATCCCCCAGGAAGTATAGTAAGGATAGCTAATCTGGTTATCCTTATTCAGATAACGGATATTGTAGGCCTTACAGAAATTCTGCCCAAGGTAATGGCTGGTTCCGCATTGCAGCGCCTGTCCGTCCGGCCTTAGGGCCTCGATAGTATAGGTATCAACGGCACCGGCAAACTTTTCGCTCTCCGGTTTCTTTCCCCTGACAAAAGGAATGGCAAGAAGGTCTTTGCCAAGTTCGTTATAGATTCGAAGGATGGACAAGGCAAATTCACGGGCTTCGTTTTCGCTTCCGTGAAGAGTATGTCCTTCCTGCCAAAGGAATTCACTTCCCCGGAGGAAGGGACGTGTCGTCTTCTCCCAACGGACGACGGAGCACCACTGGTTGTATTTCACCGGAAGGTCGTTATAGGAGTGGACGATATCCTTAAAGTGGTCGCAGAAGAGAGTCTCGCTTGTGGGACGGACAACAAAGGGTTCGCTTAGTTCCTTGCTTCCTCCCTTTGTCACGACGGCACACTCGGGGGCAAAGCCTTTGACGAAGTCTTCTTCCTTGGCTAATAGGCTCCTAGGAATAAGGCTGGGAAGATAGACGTTTCGGACGCCAAGTTGCTTGATGCGCTTATCGAAATACCCCTGGATTCCTTCCCAGAGGGCATATCCGTCAGGACGGTAAATGATAAATCCTTTCGCCTGGGCATAGTCCATAAGTTCGGCCTTTGTGCACACATCGGTGTACCACTTGGTGATGTTTTCGCTCTTCGACGTAATACTTTTCACTTTCTTGTCTGCCATTTTGGTTATCTCCTATTCTTTTTCCGACTCTTCCCGTCTTTCTTCGCCTTTTCCTTTCCTTCCAAGGAGTGTCTGCTTAGGGGCAAGCTTCTTGGCATCCTGGATAAAGAATCCGACCTTTTTTGCATCAAGGGGCTCTAACCGGCTTGAGGGGAGGGCCAAGGAATCGCAGAGCAGGAATCTTGCCCCATAGTGGGAGGCAAGTTCTGCCTGTTCCGTTGTCTTTAAGCCGTAATAGACAAAGGGGACGGAATATCCTTTGTAGTTTGCCTGGATGGCACGGAGGGAGCTCTGGGTACTATTGCCGCCTAGGACATACTCTGGCTTGACGAAGAAATAGGCAAACAATTTTAGTATACGGCTTTTTAGCACGGGTGAGGGAAAATCAATGAGAAGTGCAGGGGTGAAGCCAAGTTTTTTCCTTTCCCGGATGTTTTTCCTTGTCCTATAGGTCTCCTCGCTGGAATTGAGGATTTCGCTTTCGGATACAAGGAACATCCTCCGGAAGCCGGACTTTGAGGAGGAAAAGACTTTTTCCGCATCCTTCCTTAGAAAATAAGGAATCTTCCTTACCAAAGTTATCTCTTCGCCCTTATGGCTTTCATAGGTTCTTTCAAAGCAGGAAGTGATCTGGGTAAAGAGCTTGCGGGAGAAAGCGGGCCTTTCCTTAATGTGCTGGAAGGCATCGTCCCTTCCGTGGATGTGCTTCCTTCCGTAAGGGACGAATTCGGCAAGATAGAAGGAAGGCCGGATTTGGCTCCTATCACTCTGGGGGGAGAAGAAGTCAAGGCAAGGTGTGTAGTAGGTGCGGAAGGTCTTGTCCTTAATCCTGGTTTTCACTTCCTCTTTTTCGGCCTGAAGCGTTTCAAAGTTCGTGAAGAAGGAAGAATCATAGAAAAGAACGCGCTGTTTTTTCACCTTGCCGCTTCCTATGGCATCACACCTCTTTGCGGCCTGTTGGATTCCTATGCGGAAGTTCCCCTTATGATCCTGGGAAAGGGAGGCACCGATAGCGACAGTGAGGCTGTGGGCGGAGAGTTCCCTGTTCACCTGCTGCTGAAGGGAGGTCGCAATGGTGGAGGCAAGATTCCTGGCCGAGAACTTCGAGAAGGTGGTCTGGTCAAGGAGGACATACTCGTCATCCGGCTTGCTGACGAACATTCTCCGCTTTTTCGAAAGAAAGCGGATGAGGGCAAGGTAAACGGCATCGTTTTTCTTTTTTTCCTCTTCTTTGGACAGGGAGGAATCCGAGAAAATCTTGACGACAAACAGGGCACCCATCGACTCTTCCCTGCAGGAGGCAAGGAATTTTCTAGCCTCTTCCTCACGCTTAAGAAGGTAACGATTGGCAAGAAGGCGGTTAAGAAAGCCGGTTTTCTCGGAAAAGCCGCTTTTTGAGTAGGGTACAAGATAGGATTCGAAGTGAATCCTATGGGCGTCCAGATTGATCCCCGTGACTTCCCTGATGGTCGGACAGGTGCTTTTCGGCTTATTCAGTTTGATTTCGGCACTGAAGTACTCTTCGTATTCTCCCCGGCTGATGGAATCGATCCAGGCTTTGACCCGAAGCTTATCCTGAGGGACAAACTGGCGAAGGAACTCTTCCCTTGTGAAAGTCTTCCGGTTCTTCAGATTCTTTTTGTCCACGCAGTAAAACAGTTTTCCGATCCTGTCATAGCGGTATAGGCGGACATTATAGTCATGCCTCTCCGCTTCCTTCCTCCTATGGTGGTTAGTATAGGCAAGAATCAAAAGAAAGATTCCTATGCCGATCCTCGTTACCAAAAGAATAGTTCCCCCAAGAAGGAAGAAGTCTTTTTTGGTAAACGATCGGGTAAGGATCTGTAAGGTAACCATTATTATTCCACCGTTTATTCTTTTCTATTATAGTTAGGAAAAAACTTGTTAGCAATTTGAGAACGGGTATATTATAGTAAAGAGGTGCGTCCAAGGAAAAGGGAAACAGGAGGTTAACCATCATGGATATTTATGCAAAGCTAAAAGAAATGCTCAATGAGCAGATTAAGAAAAAAAGTTTCGATATCAATTCAGTCACGCCGGAAACCAATCTGGATGACTTAGGTCTTGATTCCCTGGATAAGGCGGAACTTGTCATCAACATCGAAGACGAGTTCGGACTTCCGGAAATCTCTCAGGAAGAAAGGATGAATATTCAGACAGTCAAAGACGTCAAAGAATTAATTGAACGCAAGCGCAAATAGGCACTTGCAAATCTAAAAAAGATTTGATATATTAGAACCCGTTGCCAACTTAGCTCAGTCGGTAGAGCAACCGGCCGTTAACCGGTAGGTCGTAGGTTCGAATCCTACAGTTGGCGCCATTCTCTTATGGCCTGGTGGAGAAGTGGTTAACTCACATCCCTTTCAAGGATGCATTCACGGGTCCGAACCCCGTCCAGGTCACCACTGATCTCAAAAGTCCTGCAGCTGCAGGGCTTTTTTTGTAAAATGTGTTCCACTATCCGGTTCTTTTTCAGAGAGATTTTGCAAAGCTAAAACAGGTCATATTCCAGGAAGTCCTTTTTCAGAAGTCCATTTTTTCTGTTACAATAAATCAAGGAGGAAAATTTATGGAGTACCATCGTTATTGTCCAAAATGCGGACATCCGAATTCGCCCGACAACAAGTTCTGTGTAAATTGCGGGACGAGACTTGATCCCTATAGGCAGGGGAACAGCAATATCAGCCCTTCCTCTTCCCTTCATTCAACTTATGGCTCTTACCAGAAGAGGAGGGATGACAGCCAGGAAAACGGACATCAGGACACCGCTGCCCTTGTTTTAGGTATTCTTTCGATTTGCAGTGCAAATATCATCCTCGGCATCGTCGCCATCGTTTTGGGCTCAAAGCGTGCCTCCATTAATTCCCGCGCCCGGGCCGGAAGGATTTGCGGCATTATCGGATTGGTTCTCTCTCTTATCGCTTTCTGCCTGTACATCGTTTATCTTGTCTTCTGGTCAAGCGGTTTCCAGGAAATCAGGGAGGAAATAAGGGAGAGCTTTGCATCCCTGACTTCTTTCTTTCCTTTGCGGAATAGACTATAATCTTTTCCGGTACTGAGGAGGAAAAACATGACAAAACTAGTGCTTATCCGTCATGGCGAGTCCGAGTGGAACAAGCTCAACCTGTTCACCGGATGGACGGATGTCGAACTTTCCGAAAAGGGCGTTGAAGAAGCCAAGACCGGTGGAAAGCTTCTCAAGGAAGGCGGATATTCTTTCGATATCTGCTTCACTTCCTATCTGAAGCGTGCCATTCACACTGCCTGGCATGTCTTAGACGGAGTCGACGAAGATTATATTCCGGTCATCAAGGACTGGCACCTCAATGAGCGTCACTATGGTGCCCTTCAGGGACTGAACAAAGCCGAGACTGCCGCCAAGTATGGTGCCGAACAGGTCCATCAGTGGCGTCGTAGCTTCGACATTGCCCCGCCGGCCCTGGAAAAAGACGATCCCCGCAATCCGGCAAACCAGAAGCAGTATAAAGGCGTCGACCCTAAGCTTCTTCCTTTGCATGAATCCTTAAAGGATACAATTGCCCGTGTCGTCCCCTATTACAATGAGGTCATCGTTCCGGAAATCAAAGCCGGGAAGAAGGTCCTGATTGCAGCCCATGGAAATTCGCTCCGTGCCTTAGTCAAGTATCTGGACAACATTTCCGATGAGGATATCGCCGGATTAAACATCCCTACCGGTGTTCCGCTTGTCTATGAGCTTGACGAGGATCTTAAACCGATCAAGCATTACTACCTTGGCGATCAGGCGAAGATTGCCGCGAAGATCAACGCCGTCAAGAACCAGGACTCCGTCAAAAAGTAAATCCAATTCGGACTTTTGCCCCGCCCAAATCGAGGGCGGGGTTTTCTTTTCTTTTTTGATTTGGGGCAAAAGCCTATCCGAACCGATATAATAGAAAACGAGGTAACATCAATGATTGAATTAAAGATCAAAGGGTATGGTACGATTAAAATCCAGTTGGACTGGGACCAGGCGCCGAACACCTGTGCCAATTTCACCGAACTAGTGAAAAAGGGCTTCTATAACGGACTGAAGTTCCATCGTGTAATCCGCCATTTCAGGATCCAGGGCGGAGACCCGCTTGGCACTGGTGTTGGTGGGCCTGGCTATTCCATTAAGGGGGAATTCTCCGCAAATGGCGTGAAAAACACCTTGTCCCATAAACGGGGAACCGTCTCCATGGCACGGGCCAGGGATCCAGACTCTGCAGGAAGCCAGTTTTTCATCTGTGATGCGGACGATGAATTCCTCGACGGACAGTATGCTGCCTTCGGTCATGTCACGGAAGGAAGGGACGCCGTGGATAAGATTGCCCTTGTCCAGAAAGATCCGAATGATAGGCCTTATCAGGATGTCGTCATCCAAGAAGCGACAGCCATAGACGAAAAGGACCTCCCCGTGGAGAAAATCCCAGACTGATTTAGTCCGATGATTAAGGTTTATTACGGACCCGATTCCGGCTTTGTCCAGCATAAGGCAAGGGGGGATCTTAGAAAATCCCTTCCTGAGGATGCCTTTTCTTCCCTGATAAAATACGACGGATATAAAGACTTAGTCGGAGACTTCCTCTCCGACTGTCTATCTCTTTCGCTCTTTGGCGAAAAAAAGACAATCGTCGTCGTCAACGCCTATTATTTCCTGAACCAGTCCGGAAAGAAGAATCCGATTCCTGACTCAAGCCAGGACTATAAAGGGCTTAGGGAGTACAGGAAATCGCCTTCTAACGAAACAGACCTTATCAGGATTGTCCCTGGCATGGTCGATAAGCGGGGAACCCTGTATAAGGCGGCTAGGGAAAGTTCAGTCGAACTTGTCTCCTGTCTTTCCCCAAGCGACAATGATCTGTCCCTTTTTGCCAAAGAAAGGGCTTCGGGACAGAACAAGAAAATCGACCAGGATGCCATCAATCTGCTTTTGTCCTATTTTCCCGGGGACTTTCTCTCCTTTGAGAACGCCTTGGACAAGCTCCTTTGCTATAGCAGCCATGTCAGGAAAAGCGACGTCCTTCTTTTGGTAGCCCCTCCTTTAGAGAAAGACGTCTTTTCCATTGTCACTTCTCTTCTCCGTAAGGACACAAAGAGAGCCCTTGGCGTCTATCAGGACCTAAGAAAGGGAGGAAGCCTTCCTCTTAGCCTATTTCCCGTCTTTGTCTCCCAGTTCCGCTTTATGGCCTTAGTCAAAGCCCTTGCCGAACAGGGAGAGAACCAGGACTCGATCGCCAAGGAATTAGGCGTAAAACCGGGACGAATCTATTACGCCAGGAAAGACAGGGGGGCAAGGGCCTATTCCACCCTTCTTAACATTCTTTCCGACAGGGCGGACAGGGAAAAAGACAGGAAGCTAAACAGGGATGACGGGGATGTGAGAATGGAGCTCTTCCTGGCAACCTTTGCCCGTAAGTACCGTTACTAGTCTAAGAAAGGAACCACAAAAAAATCGGCTGAAAAGCCGATTTTTGTTTTAAAAGACAGAATTCTACTTGGCTTCCGGTGCTTTAGCAACAGAAAGGGAATTGACGGCAAGGGTAAGACGGGATTTCTGACGGGCAGCGGTGTTCTTATGCTGGATGCCCTTCTTGACCGACTTGTCAATCAAGGAAACCGCTTCAGGAAGAAGCTTGACGGCTAATGCACCGTCCTTGGCAGCAATGGCCTGATCGACCTTCTTGATGGCAGTACGCCTGGAAGATTTGAAAGCAGCATTGATGTCATGATTCCGTTTCCGGACAAGAATACGTTTTTTCTCGGATTTGATGTTCGCCATGGTTCTATACTCTCCTATTCAAATAAGCTTAATCGCAGTTAAAAATTATACTCGTGTCATACATTTATTTCAATAGGTCGCAGAAAATTTGTTTAACCGAAATAAACTTTGCTATAATTTCCTTCGAGGAAAGAAACATGGAATACAATCGTTTAATTGATCATACGTTACTTGCACCGGATGCCACACAAGCCCAGATTGAAAAGCTTTGCGAAGAAGCAAAGGAATACTCTTTTGCGTCTGTCTGTGTCAATCCCTGCTGGATTGAGCTCTGTGCAAAGCTTCTAAAAGGGACTAGGACAAAGGTCTGTACCGTCATCGGCTTCCCTCTTGGGGCAAGGACAAGGGAAAGCAAGGCGTACGAAGCGGCCGATGCCGTTAAAAAAGGAGCCGAGGAAGTCGACAGGGTCATCAACATCGGAAAGCTGAAAGACCACGAGGATGATTATGTGGAAAAAGAAATCAGCCAGATTAAGAAAGCGTGTGACGGCCGTCTTCTTAAAGTCATCATTGAATGCTGTCTGTTGACCGATGAGGAAAAGGTCCGTGCCTGTCTTTTAGCCAAGAAAGCAGGGGCTGACTTTGTTAAAACCTCCACTGGTTTCTCTAAGTGGGGTGCTAAGGCCGAGGATGTCAGTCTTAGGCGCAAGACCGTCGGACCCAAGATGGGGGTCAAGGCCGCCGGTGGAATCCGCGACAAAAAGGCTGCCGAAGAAAGGGTGAAGGCCGGAGCAAACCGGCTTGGAACCTCGCACGGCGTTGCTATCGTAAAGTAATCTTCTTTCTAAACTCTCATAAGAAACAAAAACAGCTCCCTATCACCTAGGAAGCTGTTTTTTAAATATGAACGTCAGTCTAATGAGAGTCAAAGGCCTGGAGATTGTCGACGTTGATAAGCTCGCACCTTACCATCGGCTCCTTCTTGGTCTCTTTCCTTAAAAAGCGGGACATCTTCTCGGCAATGCGGTGATTCCTGTCCTCAATAGAATTTTTCGCCTTGTCATTACCAAGCCAATTTTGAACCAAGGTGGTAAACTGGCAGGAAATCTGATTCCTGAGGGGATTGAAGTCCTTCCTGTAAAGGAAGCCTTTCCTCTGGATATCGGGCGAAGAAACGATCTTCCGTTTCTTCCTGCTGATGGCCAAAGAGAGGATGATGACCCCGCCGTCAGCCCTCTTCTGCCGTTCCTCGATTGCCGCCTCTTTTACTTCACCGACCGAATTGCCGTCGACAAGGACGTCACCGGTCTTAAGAAGGATGTTCTTATGGATAAGCCGTCCCCTGTCGTCGAAGGCTAGGGCCCTGCCGTTATCAAAGACGAAGATGTTCTGATTGTTCAGACCGATATTCCTGTTCAGGGCGATTTGGGCATTTGCCGTCAAGAGACGGAATTCCCCTTTGACCGGGAAATAGTAACGGGGACGGAAGAGGGATAACCTCCTCTTTAAATCCTCCTGCTGGGCATGCCTGGAGGCAAGTTCCTTTCGGGATAAGGCAAGAACGTGGCAGTCCGTGCGGAACACGGTATCGGAGGCATCTGTGGCGAGGACTTCCGTGCCAGGGACGGAAGGAGCGGCAATAATCCAGGAGTCCTTCGTGTTGACCCGGATTCCGTCTAGCGCGTTGTAGCAGATATCCTTGGACAGGTTGAATAGCTCTTCTCCGCTTCCGGTCACTAAGACCACAACGTCTGTATCCTGCATCCTGGCAATCTGGTCAGCATTAATCCGCATGGAATCCGGAATCATCCTGATTCCCTGCTTGGCCCTGTCATCGAAAAGAGAGACATCCGCTTTGTTCGCGATACAGATCTTTTTGCGGTAACGACGGGAAAGATTGATGATTTCCTGAATGTTGAAAAAGTCCTGGGTATAAAGGGAGACGAAAATCTTTCCGGTCGGATCTTCAAAGACAGGCTTGGCCTTTTCGATAATCCGGTGATTCGGAGAGGCATTTCCGGCAAGGTTTGCACTCTCGGACTCCGCCCTAAGAAGGAAGGTCTTCTGTTCCTCGGATATCCGGGCGATACGGGGAAGATCAAACGTGTAGCCTTTCCTTGCGGAATAGTCCGAAATGAAGTCGGAAGTGTAGACGATGTTTCCCTGGGGAGTCTCTAAGGCGAAGCCGAAGGATTCGGCTATGCTGTGGGTCGTCTCAAAGAAGTGGAATTTCTTTCCTGAAATGAGAACATCGGAACTAGGCTGGACAGGAACGAATTTTGCATTTTTCACCTTGTAGGACTTTTGTCCAAGCTTGTTGAGAATATAGGTGATGGTTGTTTCGCTGGCGTAAATCGGTACATTGACGACGTTGAGAAGATAGGGAAGGGCGCCATATTGGTCGTCATGTCCATGGGTGATGATGATAGCCTTCACACGGGACTGGATTTCCTTAATATAAGTAAAGTCGGGAATGATGAGGTCGACACCGGGAATCCTGTTGTTCGGATATTTGATGCCGCATTCGATGATGAACGCATCGTTGTTGATTTCGATGACGTAGCAGTTCTTCCCGTTTTCGTCCAGTCCGCCTAAAGCAACGACCTTAATCGGATAGTTTCCGATTTCTCTGTCAAATTTGACTTCTTCTTTGTTATTTGAGTTATTCATCTTCATTCATCCTTATTTTTTCATAGGATTCGCAGCACCAAAAATAGATTCTTTAGTCTATCTGGTTCCTGTTCCGTCCGTTTTATTCCTTACTATCTTAATGGATAAAGCCACGGCTTTCAATATCTATTCTTAAAGGGAAAGGTCGATATCCCTGACGACAGGGCAATGATCGGAGCCATAGACGTCAGTAAGGATGTCACTGGATTTTACAAGCGGGAAAATATCCTTACTTACCAGCCTATAGTCAATCCGCCAGCCGGCATTCTTTTCCCGTGCATGGAAACGATAGGAAAAATAGGAATATTTTTCTTCACTAGGATGCAAAGCACGGAAGGTGTCGACAAATCCTAAGGACAAAAGCTTCCCGAAGGCCTCCCGTTCTTCGTCGGTGAATCCGGCGGAATTATGGTTGGTCTCAGGATGCTTCAAATCGATTTCATTATGGGCGACATTAAGGTCACCAGTGACGATGACCGGTTTATTCTTCCTCAGCGAAGAAAGATAGTCCCGAAGGTCGCCTTCAAAAATCCTGCGGTAGCCGAGACGTTTCGGTTTTTCTTTTGGTGTAGGGTTTTCACCGGAATTAGGGACATACCTCTCGACAAAATAGAAATTTTCGAATTCAAGAGTGATTACCCGTCCCTCATCGTCATACTTTCCGTCCTTTAGACCATAGTGAACGTTAAGAGGTGCCTTCTTTGTCCTAACCGCTGTCCCTGCATAACCTTTTTTTGTCTTAGACACCGTCCAAAAGGGAAGGTATCCTTCCCTTTGGAAAGGGAAATCCTTATGTTCTTTCTCGCTTAATTTAAGTTCTTCGATTCCAAGAATGTCGGGACGCACATTCGACCACTGGGCAAGAAGGCCTTTTGACAGATAGGCCTTGATGGAATTGACGTTGAATGACCTAAGTCTCATTTGTTTTCCTCCTTGGAGGCATCAAGCTTCCTGATATCCTTGTACCTTTCCGGACGCCGGTCACGGAAGATGCCCCATTCCACCCGCTTACTGTCGATGGAATCAAGGTCGAAGGAGTGAAGAAGGATTCCTTCTTCTGTACGATCGAACTTTTCTACGATTGTTCCGGTCTCATCGGTAATAAAAGAAGAACCATAGAAAGTCCTGGAAGAATTCGTATCTTTTTCCGTCCCTACACGGTTAGAGGCAATCAACGGCATGATGTTTAGTGCCGACTGTCCGATCCTGGCATTGCGCCAATGGTCACGGCTATCCTTAGGAAGGACAGGCTCGCTTCCGATGGCAGTAGGGAAGCAAAGATACTGGGCACCTTTCAGGGCAAGTTCACGGCCGGTTTCCAGAAACCATTGATCCCAGCAAATGCCGATTCCCCTTCTTCCTGCCTTGGTATCGAAAACCTTGAATCCCGTGTCACCTGGAGTGAAATAGAATTTCTCCTCATAGCACTGCCCGGTCGGAATATGGGTCTTCCGGTAAAGACCTAGCCGTGTCCCGTCTTTGTCAATAACGCAAAGGGAATTAAAGAAGCAGTTTCCTCTTTTCTCAAAGAACGAAATGGGAAGGACAATCTCAAGTTCTTTTGCTAGATTGCTGAAATATTCCAAGGTTTTTGAACTGCCATATTCTTCGGCAAGGGAAAAGCGGGAATAATCTTCAGTCTGGCAGAAATAGTTCCGTTCAAATAGTTCCTGAAGAAGAATCCTGTCTGCACCTTTTTTCTTGGCATCACGGATAAGTTTCGTCGCTTTTTTAATGTTTTCGTCATAGTCCTTACTACAGGACATCTGGCTGGCTGCTAATGTTACTTTTTTCATCGGTCCTTGTCCTCCGCAAAGATAGGATAATCCTCCCCATAGGGAATCTGCTTAGTGATGCAATGAAGGTTTCCTCCGCCAAGAAGAATTTCACGGGAATAGAGAGGAATGATTTTCTTTTGTCCCTGATAGAATTCTTCCAGGATTTTTGCATTGACTTCATCCCTTGGGTCGTTGAACTTCGGGAGAAGAATGTATTTTTCTCCCCTGTAGAAATTGACATAACTGCCCGCAAGTCTTCTTCCTTCTTGGCGCCTTACGGCTTCCCCCTCATTCTTCAGTCCGGAAGCTTCTTCTTTTGTCCTGTACCTAACTTTCGGAAGGGGCAGACGGATAATCCGATAGGGTTTTCCCTGAAAGTCGGTTTCCTTCCGAAGGACTTCCAGATCCGCCATGCAGCGTTCATATTGGGGATCATTTACATCATCACACCAAGCCAGGGCAATCGTATCCGGGGAAAGGAAGCAGGCCCTATTGTCTACATGGCCGTCCGTCTCATCCTGATAAATTCCAAATGGGAGCCAAATGACTTTCTTCCTGTTCAGGCTGGCAAGAAGTCTCTGTTCGATCTGCTCCTTGTTCCTTGATGGGTTGCGGCCTTTGGACAAAAGGCATTCCCCCGTGGTAAGAAGAGTCCCTTTTCCGTCTGTGTGGATGCTTCCGCCTTCCAGGATAAAATCTTTTTCCGCTTTTCTCTGCCTCCTCAGTTCCAAAAGAAGTTTTCTTCCAATGGTGTCATCCTTATCCCAGGGGGAATAAAGGCCGTCAAAGGTTCCTCCCCAGGCGTTGAATCCGAAATCGACTCCGGCGAGATGGTATTCCTTGTTCTGCCTAAAAACCGGGAGAGAATCTCTTGCCCAGGCATCGTCATAGGGAAGACGAAGAATGAAAACATTAGGAAGCTCAAAGCGGGAAACCACAGAATACTCAATGGAAGGATCAACGACAAGGATAACCCGCTCGTATGGCGTGATTGCCTCAACGACGTTCAGGAATTCCTCTAAGGCAGGCTTAGCATCGTTGCGCCATGTGTCTTTCCGGTAAGGAAGCATGACAATGGTTCCATAATGCTTATCTCCTTCAAAAGGGAAGATATAGCCGTCCCTGTTTTCCAAATCACAATTTATCGCGTTCATTTTCTATTGTTGTTCCTAAATGCTATTATTATAAGCGATAGAATGAAGAGAAGGAGTAACGCAAAATGAAAATTCTTGTCGTGGTAACAGATGGATTCGAGGATATTGAAGCCATAGGGACGGTTGCCTTGTTGCGCCGGGCAAAGCTGGATGTCACTTTCGCCGCAATCAATGCAACAAAAGCAAGGGGCCGGTACGATATCCATGTTGATAATTTTGTCGATCTTTCCAAAGTCGATATTTCGGAATATGGGAGGCTAGTCATCCCTGGCGGACCGGAATATATTGCCGAAGAGAAAGATCCTGAATTCTTAAAAAGGATACTTTCTTTTGCTGCGCAGGACAAGTACATTGCTGCCATCTGTGCCGGACCGACGATTCTTGGGCATCTTGGGCTTCTTAAAGGGAAGCAATATACCTGTTTCACAAGCAGGAACGAAGATTTCGGCGGAACATATGTCGATAAATATGCCGTAAGAGACGGAAAGCTCATCACCGGAAGAAGTGCTGCTGCCGTCATCGATTTCAGTTTTCTCATTATTGAAACAATATTAGGAAAAGAAACGGCACAGGCGGTCAAAGATAGTATCTATTATTAGTCATGGGTGTAATTGATATTATTGTTCTCGTTCTTCTTTTACTATCGTTAAGGATTGGTTTCTTTAAAGGTTTTAAGCAGAAGCATCTTTATTCATTTGCCTCGACTTTAGGCTGTATGGCTGGATATCTTTGTGGTGTTCCCCTTGCCCATGGTCTTAGGGGAACAGCCTTGGGAAACAGCTTGCTGACAAGTGCCTATAGGAAGACTAGGCCTAATGAAGGGCTTTTCATGCAAAATGTCGCTTCGGCTTCCGAAGAATGGACACAGCAGCTTCATAATGCCCTATCGGAACTTCATGTCCCTGCATTCTTCCAAGGGTTTGTCATTAACCATGTTCTTGACCTCTCTGGATCAGTTTCCCTTGCTTTGGCTTCTTCCTTTGCCTACAGGACACTGATTTTGGCTAGCTTTCTCATCGTCTATCTTTTAGTCAGCACTCTGACAATCGTTCTTCTCCGGCCATTATGGAAGAGGCTTTTCGGAGAAGAAGGAAATAGTCTAGTCGGCCGGTTTGTCGGAAGGTCCTATTCCCTGGCAAGAAGGTGTCTTTCCATATTTTCCTTGCTTATCGTATTCACTTTGATAAACCAACTGAGGCTGAAATTTAACTATACGGCGAGGAATGATTTCCTTGTTAAAGACCTCTCCCTGGATGATCCCTCTTCTTTCTCCATCGGACGGCTATTCTATGACACGGCAAATTCGTTTAGGCAGTGGATTACCCTTTTAGAGGATTAGAATGGATTATTTTTATGAGCTTTAAATTTCATCACACAGATAAATGGGCCTGTGCCAACCTCGACCTTATCGAAGAGGCGGAAGAATCAAACAAGAAGGCAATCGTCCTTATCGGCGGAGCCTCCTCCAGTGGTAAGTCTTTTCTTGCAAAAACCCTGGTTCATTTTCTTGGAGAGAATGGGCATAAGGCAGTCATTGTTTCCCTTGACCAGTATAATTTCGGACTTTCCGGAATTATTCCGAATAAGGTCAATGACAACTATTTTAGCGGTAAGCTGAAAAACAGGGAAGAAATCCGTGCCAGAATCAAAAAGGTCATTTATTCTGTTCCCTTCGATAAGAAATATGCACCTGAACAAATTGAAAAAATCAAAAAAGAAATTGCCGGTCTCATCCCTGAAAAAGATAGGAATCTGTTCCTGAAGTCTCTTTATGACGAGTGGAAGGTTTTGAATTTTGATGAGCCGACCGTCTATGATTTAAAAAGTGCCTCAGAGGATATCAAGTCTCTTTATGCGGGCAAAAGGATCAAGGAGCGGAAATATTCCAAAGTCATCAGTGAACAGGTCGAGAATGACCAAATCATAAACGGAAATGACTTTGACGTCATTCTTGTGGAAGGAATTTATGCCCTCTCCATGGGCAGGCTGAAAAACTTTAAGGGGATTGATATTATCACGAACTTCATCGACGGGAATCCGAAGTCCCTTTTTCTGCGCCGTATTATCCGTGACGAAAAGGCCACATCCGCCGATTCCGTGTTTACAATATCAATTTATTTTAAGTATATCGTAAAATCATACAGGGAAACCATTCTTCCCTCTCGCAAGAAAGCGGATATCATTCTCGATAACGAAAGGACGTTCTTGGAATTACGAGAGGGCAACAGGTACACCACGAAACGGGAACTTCATACGAAAAGCGATAAGGCGATAGAACAAATCAGGAGCCTAGGAAAGATTTCCCGTGTCTCTTACCGAAAGGACACCTATTTTTCCGTTTCCAAGGAAAGCAGGAATTCCAATAACATCCTCCGTCTCCGTTCAGTCAGTCATGATAAAGGGAAGACCTATTATCCTTCTTCCCTTGTTCACAAGGGAATCCCAAAGTGTCGGAAAGACGGCAAAGTCATCCGGCCAATCAACATTCTCTTAAAAGAAGGGGAAGTCAACAAGGTCTGGGCTAGTGCGGAGGACTGCATCCATGATTTTCTTTCCGCTGGTTTTCTTGTTTCCAGCGTGCAAAAGAAAAAGAAAATCAGAAGGGAAATCAACGGAGAAAACATCGTCATCCGGGAAGTTGACGGCCAAGGATACTTTATTGAGTTCCCTGATTGTGGGAACGAAGATAATTATCAAAGGATACGTTCCTTAATCCAGCATGCCGAAAATGGAAAGCAATCAGTCATTTCATTGCCGGGGAAGTCAAAATAAGCAGGCGTTTCCAAAATTAGGGCAAAACGCTTTCTTCCTTGTTGTAAAAAGGAAAAGAAATAACTAAAATAATTTCTGAAAGAGAGGCTTATCTTAATGATTGTTAATGCTACGCGTAGGCTAAAGGTTGCTAAGGCCGGACATTATGCCATCGGACACTTCAACACCAACAACCTTGAATGGACAAAGGCGATTCTGTTAACCGCACAGAAGCTCAATTCTCCGGTTATCATTGCTTCGTCCATGGGTGCCGCCAAATATAGGGGCGGCTATAAAGTCGTTGCTAATCTTGTCCGTACCTTGGATAAGGAACTCGGCATCACCGTTCCTGTCGCCATCCACCTTGACCACGGAAACTATGAGGCTGCTAAGGCCTGTATCGATGCTGGTTATACTTCCATTATGTTCGATGGTTCCGCTCTTCCTTTCGAAGAGAATGTTGCCAAGACCAAGGAGCTCGTCAACAGGGCCCATGATCATGGCCTTTCCAGGGAGGCTGAGGTCGGTTCGATCGGTGGAACGGAAGATGGCATCACTGCCGACGGTGAAGTCGCTGATCCGGAAGAATGCAAGAAGATTGTTGCCTTAGGCATCGATTTCCTCGCTGCCGGCATTGGAAACATCCATGGCATTTATCCTGCTGACTGGAAGGGACTTCATTTTGATGTCCTTCAGAAGATTAATGATGCCACTGGGAATATTCCGCTTGTCTTACATGGCGGAACCGGAATCCCGGATGATCAGATTAAGCGTGCTATCAGTGAGGGTATTTCCAAGATCAATGTCAACACGGATTGCCAGCTAGTCTTCGCCAAGGCTACTAGGGAGTACTGCGCTGAAGGAAAAGCCACTCCGGACGCTTCCAACCTTGAAAAAGGCTATGATCCGCGTAAGCTTCTCAAACCTGGTTATCAGGCTATCTGCGACAAGGTCGAAGAGAAGATTAAGCTCTTCGGTTCCGAAGGAAAAGCCAACTACTAAATTTCATGCCGGTGCCTTGTGGCACCGGCTTTTTTGTTTTCTTTGCAAACCTATCCAGAAAGCCAAACATTTCCATAGTTCGGAATCATTTTAATTATGAAAAATAAAAGTGCAAACCTTCTTTCCCTTTATCAGCCCTATCCCCCTTCTTATATTCAGCCTTTTCTTTCGGCGAAGGAAAGGAAGCGGCTAAAAGGGGTAAACAGGCATTGCGGAATGGAGTACACTTCCTTTCCTTTCTTTTCTTCTCTTGGCCATTACTCCCGCTTTGTCCACTCCGTTGGAGTAAGTTATCTTCTTTCCCGGTTTACCAAGGAACCGAAAGTCATCCTCAGTGGGCTTTTTCACGATATTTCGACTCCTGTCTTTGCCCATGTCATTGATTTCCTCCTTGGGGATCATAGGAAACAGGAAGCCACCGAGGGAAAGACTAAGGAGAGGATTGAAGGCAGTGTCCTCATCCAGGAGAATCTAAGAAAGATGGGACTGACCACCATGGACGTCTTTGATTATCATCGCTATTCCTTGGCAGACAATGCCTCCCCTATGCTTTCCGCGGACCGCCTGGAATATACGCTTTCCAATTCCGTCAATTTTGGATTTGCATCCGAAACGGAAATCGGGCAAATCCTCTCCGATCTTGTTGTCTCCCTAAACGAAAAAGGTGAACAGGAAATCTGTTTCCGCACACGGGGACCTGCAGAGAGGTTTACCTATTTTTCCCTGAAGGCGGGGCGCATCTATTCCTGCGATGAAGACCGCTATGCCAGGGAATACCTTTCCCACGTTCTATCCTTTGCGAGGAAGGTTCATGTCCTGGCAAGGAATGATTTATATTCCACGGAGAAGGAAGTCATCAGTAAAAGGAATGCCGATGAAAGAACTAGGAAAAGGTATGAATCCTTTACTTCGCTTTGTAAGGTCATACGGGGGAAAAAGGGAAGGCCTTATTCCTACCTCATCCCGGTAAAGAAGCGGTTCATCGATCCTTTTGTCGTCGGCAGGGGACGCGTTTCTTCTTTTTCGCCGGCAAGGAAAAAGGAGAGGGACGATTTTCGTTCCCTCTCCTTTGACTACTATTTAGTCAAAGACGAATGAGGAGAAATCCGCCGGCAGTAGGGAACAAGCTGGGCAAGGAGCCACTTACGGTCACTATCGTTCTTTAAGATATCCCGCTTGTCCACATCGACAGAGATAATCGGAGAAGCCTTATAGGAATCTGTGACAAAACTGTCGTAATCCTTCCAGAGGAAATGATAATAGTCCACGAGGGAAGGTTCGATTTCGAAAGAGCGTCCCCGTTCTTTGATCCGTTGAAGGCAGGTGTCAAAACTTCCATGGAGGTAGACCATGACGTCGGGTGACTTTTTCGGAAGCTTATCTAGGCCGAGCCTCCTCTCGTCAAGGATACCTTTATAGGTCTCTAGTTCCAGGTCGGAAATCCGTCCTAAATCATGGTTTTTCTTTGCAAAATAGTAATCTTCGTAGAGGGAGCGGTCGAGGATCGCGTTATCATTTTCCAAAGCCTCCACGATGGAATGAAAACGGGAAGCAAGGAAGGTGAGCTGAAGAAGGAAAGGATAGCGATATTTTTGTTGGTCTTCTTCGCTTGCCGAATAGAAAAGAGGGAGGATCTTGTTTCCCTCGACGGATTCATAATAAACCGGAACATTTAATTCTTTGGACAGGATTTGCGAGGTAGTCGTTTTTCCAAGTCCGATCCTTCCACCGATGACAATCACCACAGTAAGCCCCTTTCTGAGAAAAAAACAACACAAAAACTACACAACAGGTCTTCTTTTTTCGACAAAAAACTTTAAACGGACCTACTTTGCCTCTTCTGCATAAAGGACAACCCAGCGATTGTCCGAATTTCCATAGACATTATCATAGATACGGATATAGACGGAATAGACTTTGTTAGGATCTCCGACGAATGACCTTGTGGTCTTCCGATTGATATAGACGAACGAACGATGCTCTATGGCACTATGGATAACCAAGGCATTCTGTGCTTCAAAGAGTTTGTCCGCTATTCCTTCCAAAGTATATCCATGGTCATAGTCCGCAGGCTCAGGGACCACGGTTTTCAGGTCCTGGCCGTAACGGAACTCGATTAAACCCTGATGGAGTCTTCCGGTATACCTGTATTCTTTGACTTTATATAGCGATTTCGGGTTATCTTCCCTTTCAACCAGTTCCCCAAAGCGTTTCTGGTTGATGAAAACACCATTTGGATGCTTGATGTAATTAATCTTCCGCACATGCGGACGATTTCGTCTGATTGGACGTGCCATTCTCTTTCCCTCGATTCTAAATCCCTGTCTAACAAGGTTTGAACTTATTATATCCTATGAAAAGAGAAAATAATTTAATTTCCCAGGAATATTTTTGAAAGTGCTTAACAATTGGACAAAAAGGGTTATTTTAGTTGCACAAACTGCAATTTCTCTGCTGGCGTCAGTTTCGTTACTTGCACCGAATCATAAGTAAATGCATAGTTCCTTGCCCTGTTCTGGACATTGATAACAATAGTTTCAAAAGGAAGAAGGGCAATGATTTGTTCCCTCTGTGTCTTTTCATCCCCGTCAGGCATGGCGGCAACAATATTCTGTAAGGCCTTCTTTGAATAATTCACGGAAAGACTTCCGCTAAGACTTAATGCAGTCAAGGCTGAAGAGCTATAGCTAAGCTTCCTCTGCCTATCGACTGAAGGAACAAATGCCGATAGTCCTAGCCGGTCGGCATCGGTAATTCCAAAACGATACGAAACGGAGTAGTTATCGTCTCCCTCTTTGGAATAAGTGAAATCCTGGCTGAGAGAGCTCTCCCTTTCCTCAAGTTCGTTCTTGATTTCTTCTTTGGTTTTCTTCTGACTTACGGAAGAGGAACTAGAGGAAAGACTTATTTTGTACTTTAAAACCGCAGGAACATTTGTATTGTAGGTCTTGAGGAGAGAGGATAGACCGCTGAAATCAGCATAGGCCGTACTATCCTCAACATAGAAATCCATGGATGCCTTTCCCGAATAATCAGGTTGCTTTTTCCTCTCGGAAGCCTGCGAAGAACCGGTAATGGTTTCTTTGGTATAGACATCGGAAAGAGTTAGCAGGCAGGAGTTCTTGCTGCTTAAGGCAATTTTGCTTTCCTCGCCCTGCAGACCAGTTAAGGCAGACTCGGATTTTCCTTCGGTGACCTTGACATTTCCTTTAACGGTTTTCCTTATTTTATCTTCAGCAGTGTCAGAGGAAGTTTTCGTCAAGGAAACAGAGGAATAAGTGACATCGAAATCACCTTTGAACGTATTGTCAGTCGTTTTGACGGACACCTGATCGATGTTCTGCATTTGATAGAGAGAGTTGACCAGGATATTTTCAAGATTGTCCTGTGGGGCCGAAGAAACCTCTCCGGACTCCCCATTTGAGGAAGATATCCCAGGATCAATATCCGGCAGGACAATCGACGGCTTAGCGGATGACGTCCCTGACTGACCGGAATTTTCATCCTTGCAGGATGCAAAGGCAAGAGGAGACAGGGTGAATAACAATATCCACTTGCATATTTTTGTTCGCATACGAACCTCCTTGCGGTACTTGAAAAGAAAAGATAGTATATAGTGGTTTTATTATAGAATAAACTAGGGAGAAAACGAATGAAAAAAAGTAGGTATCAAATCAAGTTCCTTGATATACTAATTGTGTCCGCTATATGTGTTATTGGCATTATATTCGGCAGTCTCTTTGACTGGAAGCTAGCCAATCTGGTTTATAACCCAAATTCAGGTTTAGGCTCCTTCTTTGAAACTTTCGGGGAAAGCATCGCCTACGCCATGATTCCTCTTGGCGGGGTTCTTATTTTCAAAGCACTAATCCAGCAGAAAGAAAGAAAGTGGAAAGCACTCGGCATTGCCGTACTTGTCCTTGCCAACCTAGCGTGCATCTATTTTCTTGGGGATTCCTTTACCTTCGCACATAACGATTATGGAAGGCGGCTTAACACCGTCCCTTCTTATCTGGTTGCCACCATTCTTTCACTCTTATTTACTCTCTTATTTTATTGGGTGATTCGGAACGACGCTTCCTCCTCCTATCTTCTTCAGGCCGGAATCATCATCTTAATGGCCAGGTTTATCCAGTTTGTCCTTATGCATGGCCTGAAAGTCCTTGCCGCACGGCCACGTTACCGCTTCCTCGTCAATCCGAATTTGAATACCGATGATGAGATTTTCCGCCAATGGTGGGAATTTCACTTCCGCGGCCTTTCCATCTCTGACAATTATAAATCATGGCCGAGCGGACATTGCGCCACTGCTGCCCAGCTCCTTCTTCTTCCTCTACTCTATCCGGTGAGGAAGGGACAGAGGAAAAACGGGCGAACTAGGTTATTTGTCTTTTCCTTAGCCGTGGATCTTCTTATCGCCTACTCACGGATGGTTTATGGAGCCCATTTTCTTTCTGACGTTTCCTTTGGACTTTTAGTGGGAAGTTTATGCGCCTACCTTTCGACTGCCGTGAGGTACGCATTGGTTGGAAAAAAGAAAAGGAGACAGGAAGAACAATGAGCAGGAAATGGAAACTTTTGTCCGCCACAAAGGAGACAAACCATCCCTTCCTGAATTTTTACGTCCTTCACTACGAGGTGGATAAGGATGGAAAAGTCCTTCCTTACGATTATTATCTCTCTTCCCGCCACAATGAAAAATCGTTGCTTCCCCTGACCCATGACTTTCTACGTCCTGATGGAGTGAGGATCCTGCTTTACTACTTCAACAAGAAAGAAAACGAATTCTATCTCCTTCTTGAAAAGCAGTTCCGGCCTGCTGTCGGTTCCTATCTTTATTCTGTCCCTGCAGGATTAGTGGACAAGGAAGATGAATCCGTTTTTAGTGCCGCTAAGAGAGAAAGCAGGGAAGAAACCGGGGCAGTGGTCGACCATCTTTCTCTTCTTATTCCTCCCTCTCCTTCCTCAACTGGGTTAAGCGATGAAACCATCGCCCTTGTTAAGGGTGAAATCGTTTCTTTTGGAAAATCAAATAAAGAGCCTTTTGAAGATATCGGCTATTCTTTGATTCCAAGGACGAAGGTAAAGGAGAGGCTAAAGAAAGACAACGAATATCTTTTCTCCTTCAACGGACGTCTTAGCCTAATGTATTTAAGGACTCTGCTTGAGAAGCAAAATTAATCCTCACCATCTTCCCTCTTTTCTCTTTTGTGCTAAAATCTATAAGTAATGAACGGTCTTCATTACAAGTGAAAGAGGAGCATTTTTCAATGGAGACTTTAGCAATTCAGGGTAGGCAGTGGGGTGATGAGGGAAAAGGAAAAATCACCGACTATTTCGCGTCGAAGGCAGATATTGTTGTCCGCTCCCAGGGTGGAAACAACGCCGGCCACACCATTCAACATAATGGAAAGCGATTCGCTCTACGCCTTCTTCCCTCAGGAATCTTAAATCCGGATGTGACAAATGTTCTTGCCGATGGCAGGGTGATTGATCTTTCCTGCCTGGACAAGGAAATCAAAAATCTCGAAGAAAGCGGCCATAAGGAGTTCTCTCTCCTCATTTCCAAGCGGGCATCCCTTCTTCTCCCTTACCATATCGAACTAGACAAAGCACGTGAAACCGCGCTAGGGAAAAACAGAATCGGGACGACGAAGAACGGTATCGGACCTTGCTATGAAGACAAAGCCGCCCGTCTTTCCCTTCGGGCCGGCGACCTTCTTTATCCGGATTTTGTCAAAGAACGTCTAGAGTCTATCCTTCCCCTAAAGAATCTGGAACTGAAAGCATATGGCGCCAAGACTTTTACCGTCGAGGAAATCAGGAAATATCTTGAACAGTTCCGCCCCTTTGTCCTTCCTCGTCTTACCGATACTTCCCGTTTTTTGCAGAAAGCCTTAGCCGATGGGAAGAAAATTCTTTTCGAAGGTGCCCAGGGGGCAAGGCTATGCCTTACCTATGGAACTTTCCCGTTTGTCACCTCGTCTTCCCCTTTGGCCAATGCGATTCCTTCCAATACAGGACTTCCTGCCGACTCCGTCAAGGAAATCTGCGGCATTGTCAAAGCCTATACCACGCGAGTAGGGGCAGGTCCTTTCCCATCGGAAATCAGCGATGAAAAACTTGCTTCCCTCATCCGGAACAAGGGCCATGAATTCGGGACTGTAACCGGACGTCCTCGCCGGATCGGTTGGATAGACACAGCCGAATTAAATTATATTGTCTCGCTGACGAACGTAAAACATGCTGCCCTGATGCTTACGGATGTCCTTTCGGTAGTGAAAACGATTAAAATCTGTACCAAATACCAAATTAACGGAAAGGATATCGACTTTATGCCTTCCTCCCTGCCTGAGCTTGAGGAAGTCACCCCCGTCTATGAAGAGATGCCTTCTTGGACGGAAGACATTTCTTCCATTAAGGATTTCGACGACCTCCCGGAAAATTGCAAGAACTATATCCACCGTCTTGAAGAACTGACTGGGATTTCCTTTGATTTAATTAGCGTTGGTCCGGATAAAGATCAGACGATCATCCGGAAGGAGATTTTTTAATGATCGACCGGTACATGACGCCTGAAAGGAAGAGCCTGTTCACTGACGAATCCCGCTTCAACGAATATCTGAATGTCGAACTCGCCTCTCTTTCCGGGTGGGCGGAAATCGGTGCCGTTCCGAAAGAAGATGTGGAAAAGATCCGGAAAAAGGCTAAGGTCGACGTCAAACGGATTGGAGAAATCGAAGCGGTCACCAAACACGATGTCATTGCCTTTACCCGCCAGATTTCAGAGACCCTGGGAGAGGAAAAACGATGGGTCCATTATGGGCTTACGTCCACCGATGTGGTAGACACTGCCCTTTCCTGTCTTTACAAAAAGGCAAACCTCCTCATTCTGGAAAATCTTAAACGGCTTTTAAAGGCGGTAAAGAAAAAAGCAATTGATTATAAGTTCACTCCTTGCAGGGGAAGAACCCATGGTAGGCATGCCGAAGTCACCTCCTTTGGCTTAAAGTGGGCTAATTATTATGATGAGATATTCCGCGGAAGGAAAGCATTTATGGATGCGGCAAAGAGGGTGGAAGTCTGCAAACTTTCCGGAGCCTTAGGAAACTGGGCGGACATCGATCCCAGTGTACAGGAAATTGCGGCTAAGGAATTAGGCCTATTATCCGCTCCGATTGCAACCCAGGTTCTTTCCCGGGACCGACATGAGCATTACGCTGCCTCTAGGGCAATACTTGCCTCTAGCGAAGAAAAAATCGCAACCGAAATCCGGAATCTTTCCCGGACGGAAATCGGAGAAGTGGAAGAAGGATTCTCTAAGGGGCAGAAAGGATCTTCTGCAAGGCCGCAGAAAAGAAACCCGATTGGAAGTGAAAATATCACCGGATGTGCAAGAAGGAGGCGTGGTTATCTTCTTCCCATCAGGGAGGATAATGCTCTTTACCACGAACGTGACATCTCCCATTCCAGTGTCGAACGGGTTGCCCTGATCGATAGGATTGAACTTTTTGATTACAGGACATGCCGGCTGACGAAAATCATTGAAAATCTAAACGTCTTTCCCAAGAACAGGCTGCGGAACATTGCTTTTACTCATGGCGCCGTCTATTCCTCGCGGGTTCTTTCTTTGCTTGTCTCCAAGGGATGGTCCCGGGAAAAGGCCTATGATACAATCCAGCCTCTTGCCAGGCAGACTCTTCAGACCGCCGTTCCTTTCCAGTCGCTTCTGGAATCCTGCCCGGCATTGGAGCCTATCCTTTCGAAAAAAGAAATCGATTCCTGTTTTGATAATTCCTATTTCCTCCGGAATGTGGATTATAGGTATAAACGCCTAGGCCTGGACTAGAAAGTTTTTTAAGACTCGTCTCCCTGAAGCTTTTTGCTGCCAACCCTTGTTTTCCATATCGGGGAAGGGGTTATCACTTTTGTTTACTGGTAAAAGAAAAAAACTATAATATCGTTCGGGGGTGCAAAAAACCATGAATGTCTATTCTAGTGTAGAAGACTTAGTCGGCAATACACCTTTGGTGCACGCAAGCCGTTTTGAAAAGGACGCCAATATCGGTGCCCATCTGTTTATTAAAGCCGAGTGTTTCAATCCCACCGGTTCGGTTAAGGACCGTGCCGTAAAGAAGAGGCTGGAAAGGGGGATTGAAGAGGGAACCTGGAAACCAGGAGACACTATCGTCGAAGCAACCAGTGGAAACACCGGAATTGCCCTTTCCTCGATGGGAACGATTAAGGGAAGGCACATTATTATCGTTAGGCCGGAAACTAGGTCGATAGAACGCCGCAAGAGGAGGAAACTCTATGGTGCGGAAATCGTCCTTACCCCTGGTGCAGCCGGAAGGCCTGGCGCCATCGAAAAGGCGAAGGAACTCGTTGCCAGTCATAAGGATTACCATAGGCTCGGACAGTTTGACAACAAATTCAATCCTGCCGCACATTATGAAAAAACCGCAGAGGAAATCGATAACGATCTTGATGGGAAGGTCGATGCCGTTGTGGCTGGTATCGGGACAGGTGGAACGATTACTGGAATCGGGGAGTACTTTAAGAAGAAGGGGACCCAAACAAAAATAATCGGTGTTGAACCGGCAGGTTCTCCCTTCCTGACCAAGGGGGTAAAAGGTCCCCACAAGATTCAGGGAATCGGTGCCGGATTCAAACCTGCCGTCTATGAAGCCGATGTCGTAGACGAAGTAAAGACAGTCACGGACGAAGATGCCTTTAAGGAAGCAAAGCGCTTTGCCAGACTCGAAGGACTCGGTGTCGGAATTTCCTCCGGCGCTGCCCTCCATGCTGCTTTGGAACTTGCAAAAGATCCGAAGTTCAAGGGGAAAAACATCGTCGTCATTCTTCCTGACGGAAGTGACCGGTATAGGTCGACTCCTCTATTCGACTAATTTATCGGAACAGAAAAAGGCCTGGCGGTTTGCCAGGCCTTTTCTCTGTTCTGTTTTTTAGAAGAAGGTTCCGCGTGCGGCTTCTTTGGTTTCTTTGCTTGTGGTGAAAGGAATACGGGTAGTATAGCCATGACGGGAAGCGACGAATTTTTTAACCGGCCACTGCCTGATTGCACCATTCCATTCATAGACTGAATCGTTGTAGAGTTCACGGGCGGCAGTGATTTCCCGCTGAAGATAACTATTCTGCTGTAAGCAGTCGGCTATTTCGTTATGGGCCTTTAAGTCCGGATAGGCTTCAAACGCGATATTGACCTGCCGGCCGATGGAATCAAGCTGACCGGAGACCTTATTCCGTTCTTCATCCGAGACATTGCTTCCGCCACGGAACTTGGCGACGTCGGTCCTGACTGTTTTATCTAAGTCAATAGCCTTATCGAGAAGCTTGGCGGCATTTTTCAGAATCTGAACCCGCTGTTCGAGGAAGTTATCGATGGAGGAGGCATTGGCCTGGATCTTCTGTTGGAGTTTCTGGAGATAGTTCTGTGCCTGAACCATCCTGATCAGAAAGATGATGCCAGGAATAATGCCGAGAAGGAACAGAACGACAATAAAGACAATCGTTCCTGCGCCTGTCTTGGCCGGAAGCTGCTTCTGGATGACATTGACGTCACGTCCCTCTTCCGAAATCGGACCAGTTACTTCATCTAATTCATTCATTTTGTCTTATCCCCTTTCTTTTGTAGATAATCGGATATTCTTTCTAAAGCATTGTCTAATCCTTGATTGCCGGAAAGTGCAAAGGCGATTTCGTTTTTATTATAAATGAGTGAGCCTGGGGTGTCAATTGAGCCTATGAGCCGGTTGATTTCTTCCTCGCTAAGCCGGTTTCTCAGTTCGCCGTTTTCATATCCGGTTTTCCTTACGGCTAATCGGGTCTTCTTCCGGACAGGGGAATAGGTAAAGTAAGGGACGGGAACATTGTAGACATTGCCGTCGCTTGCGACGATTGGGACAAGGGCCGTCTGGGGGATGGCGTGATAGGCAAAGGATTCGACGGTGATCAAATCAAATAATCCTATGCTTTTTTCATAGCTGGATTTAAGAATCCTGTCGGTAGAACTACCTTTTGGCCTTAGCCTGGAATCCGGCCTCCTGTTTGCCCTTGATTCATGGTCATATGGCGAAACGCAGAATCCGTATTCCCGCCCATAGATATATTCGAAGGGTTTTAATTGCTGATAGATTGGGATAGTCAGAAGCGGAGCAAGCTGGAAATAGAACGATTTGAAGTAGTCCTGCCTTCCGGTGATGAACTGGTTGCGGAGAACCTTAAAGTCGAAAATGTACTGGGCAGAGCAGTTAAAGTCGAACGAATAATTTAACGAATGGCCGGTAATGATGTAATTCAGCCTCTTATCTTTTACAAAGCAGAAATCATCTCCATACGGGGAATTCTTGATTAAGTCGACCCTGTTTATCTGGGCAAGCGGAGTGAAGAGAAGACGGAATTGAATTTCGTTGTTGCGGTTTTTGGCGAAGAAGAGAGATTCGAATTCGTCATTGCTCATCACCTGAAGGTTCGTGTTCGGATTGTCGTCGTTCCTTTGACGAAGCGATTCTTTCTCCAATATTTTGGAATTGTTCTTGATTACTTTCTTGATGTTCTCGTTGCCGCTAGACAAGACAGGGTTACGGGAGAATTTCAGGTCAGGGGCTGCTTCAGAGGCGAAAATCAAGACATGGGAGAAATCATAAAACGGGGCTAATTCAGAATACGTTGCCGTTAAAACCTCGGGTGTAGTCGTATAGTGGGTGTTTCCCTTTGAATCGGTGTAGCTATGGCGGACCATGACTGTACGTGTCCCAACATAGGTTTTCCTTTCATCATGATGGTATTTTTCCCGAAGAACGAGGAAGGGATTTCCGTTTATCCTTCCTGATTTTGCAAACAGAACAGATGCGTCCACGTCCCCTTCAGACCTAGGAAGACCGAACTTTTTGACCCTATAGGCATATCGGTTGATGTCAAAAGACGGGTCAATATGAATAATCGGAAGAATTTTCCTTATCCTCTTGTCTGCCCTATCCGGAAAGATCATCGACCACAGGGGTTGCCTTTGCTCAGAAGCCTGGCTTGCATAATAATCGGCCTTCTCCTGAGCTTTGGATGCGGCTAGTTTATCCTGCTTTGCTCTTTTTGACTGCACGATATTGACGGCGATGGCACCGATAAGAGCGGCAAGGAAGATGAGGACACCCAAGACTTTTATTCCGGTGCTTTTGCTTCCCCTGAACCTAAAGAAACCGGCGACACAGCCGATTAAGCCGACAAAAATCCTTGCGATGGAATAGCCGTTTCTTCGATTGGCTGATTTAGTACCTTCTTCCGATTCGTTCTTGGCACGATAGTATTTTTCGCAGGTAGCCTGATTTTGCCCGACGTCAACCTTGCTGTCCTTGGCAAGAGCATCAAAGTAGGCAGTGGCGCTGTCAGTCCTTTCTTGGGCGTAGCGAGGGTAATCTTTGCACGGATCTTCGATTATTTTTTCAATTTCCATTTATTCACTCCTATTCTTTTGCATAGACTTTATATAAAAGTTTATTCCGGACTCTGCTTGGAAGCAAATGATAAAGCCAGGAAAGAAATCTGTCTTTTCTACCGACAGGGACAACTAAAGGCGGGTTTTTCTTTCCGGCCGCGTTAAAAGCGGCCTTTGCAATCTCCCGCGGCGGAACACCAGTTAGTTCATCTTTTTCCACCTGGGTTAGACATTTCCGAAAAGAAGCATAATAGGGGGAATTGGAGTGTATTTTCTCCTTTATCCGGCTGGCAGTGAATCCGGTTTTGGCATCACCTGGCCGAATATGGGTGATCGAGATAGAATAGGGAAGCACTTCCGCACGTAAGGCGTCAAATAGGCTTTCCCTTGCTGCCTTTCCGGCGGAATAGAATCCCTGAAAGGGCAAAGGAACAGTTGCAGCGATTGAAGAGACATTAATAATTTTTCCTTCTTTTTGCTTACGCCTATAAGGTAAAACACATTTTGCCCTGTAAAAGTATCCCCTAAAGTTTACTTCGATTAGCTTCCTTGCCCGTTCTGGTTCCGTCTCTTCCACTGGGCCGAAAAGACCAAATCCGGCATCATTAATCAAAACATCAATGCGACCATATTGGTTGATTATCCGATCTACGGCTTCTTTGCAGGATGGATAGGAAGCGACGTCCCCGTATTGATGAAAAACTCCAGGTAAGGAATATTCCTGATTGGAAAAACCACAGACAATGTCGCCGTTTTTTAAGAACAGTTTTGCCCTCTCTAGTCCAAAACCTGAACTATCGCCGGTAATTAAGACAATTCTTCTGTTTTTCTCCATTTCGCAAATCTCTCCAGTTGTCAACGGATGAAGATATTATATCCTACTATTATCCTTTCCGTTTAAATGGAAAAAACCGTTTTCGAAATATTTACCATTTATTTACAATTTTTTACATCCTCATGGTTGAAGGTAAGCGGGATTTGAAACTACAATTCTCAACGGATAAAAGAAAAGAGGTCCAAAATGACAAAAACAAGAAAAGTATTCGTTAGTCTTCTTGCACTCGTAGGATTCGGATTAGTCGGTTGTAAGGGTGGAAACGACGGCAACAAGGAATCAGCTAATACAACTCCTTCTGCCAGCAACACCGCCACTGGCAAAAATACCGGCAGTGAAAAAAATAACGATTCCACTGCGAGTAATTTTGATGAAAATCAGAATATTACTCCTTATACCCGTGATACAAACTCTGGAACCCGGGAAGGCTTCAGGGAAAAGATTGGTCTTAAAGACGCGGCTAAAGACGACAAAAAATTAAAGACAACTGTTCAGCAGGCCGCTTCTAATGGCGACAGGGTCACTTCGCTAAGTAAGAACGAGTATGGTATCGGGTATTTTTCCTTTGATACCAAAGCCGATGCCGAATCCAAAGGCCTTAAGCTCTTGAATTATGAAGGTGTCACGCCTTCTGAGGATACTATCCTTGGCGGACAATATAAACTCGCCCGTAACTTCAATTATTGCTTCGCTGAAGAAACTGATGCAACGAAAAAGAGGATTGTGAAGGGCTTTGTCACTTATAGGACCAAGTCTCAGGAAGGCCTAACGATTGTCCAGCAGAATGGCGGTATCGTTAAGATTTCGGCCACCACCCCTAAATGGGCTGATTTAGTCAAAAACGATCCTGACTTATCTAAGATTAATGAGGACCATACGAACGTCACCATCAATTTTGGTGGATCGACCTCGGTTGAAAAAATTGCTAAGGCATTATCTACTGGATTCAGAAAATTAGCCGGAAACTTTGTCGCAAATCATAATCATACCGGTTCTGGTGATGCTTATGTCAAAACCCAGGGAGATAAGAAGGGACAGTTAGATATCGCTTTTGCTTCCCGTGAGTTCAAGCTCACCGATTCTGAAAAGTTAAAAGAAGGAACTTACGGTAAAATCTGTGTGGATGGTATTGTTGTCGGTGTCCACAAAGAGAATCCGATTGCTAACATCACTGCCGAACAGCTTAAGAACATCTACTCTAGCGAAGGAACCATTAGCAAGTGGTCGGACATCAGCGCCAAGTAGAGAGCTTAGAGAAAACATACCAAAAAAGGAATCAGCACATCGAAGAGACTGCTGGAAAGAAAGTCGTCCTTGACAAAATTGTCAAAGACGTCTTTCTTTTTCTTACTTTAATTTGTTCTTCCGTTGTCATTGTAGTCACCTTCTTTATTTTATTTAAGGGGCTAAGGCCATTTAGGAAAACCTACACCGAAAACAACGAAAGCGGCAAGGCTTCTCTCTCCTATTTCCTAACTGGAAGGCGATTTAACAACGGATATTCGGATGGACAATATCAATATGGTGTGTTTTTCCTCGTTTATAATACTCTCTTCCTTAACTTATTGGTTGCCATCCTTTCTATCCCTAGGTCGATTTTGACTGGTCTTTTCATTTCCCGCATTGCACCGAAGTGGTTGTCAAAAATCAGGCAGACGGTCATTGATTTATTAGCAGCCATCCCCTCGGTTATCTATGGTATCTTCGGTATCGGTATTATCGTTCCTATCATTAAGAAGTTTTCAAATTCGCTTCCGAATGGTGCAGGATATACTGGAATTTCCAGGCTTTCCGGTGCACTTGTTCTTGCACTCATGATTCTTCCGACGATTCTGTCTGTTTCCGTAAACGCTAGGAACAGTGTGGACAAAAATCAGATTAACGGCTCTCTTGCCCTCGGTGCCAGTCCGACACAAACGAACTTCAAAGTTGTTTTACGTAATGCAAAATCAGGTATCTTTGCCGGGATTATCCTTGGCATTGGCCGAAGCCTTGGTGAAGCCACGGCCGTCTCCATGGTCTGTGGTGCACCTCTTTACGGTATCACTATTAATCCGCTGAAAACAACGATTACCCTATCTAGCCAGATGCTCTTATCTATTGGCGAAGCTGTTCCTGGAAGCAGGAACTATGATGTCCGCTTCTCGGCCGGAATCAGGCTAATGTTGATTATAATTGTGACGAATCTGATTCTGAACGATGTTAAGAATCACGTTTCCTCTATCGATAAGCAACCTCTTTTCATTCAACGGCCTTATTTGTACTTAAAACGTATAATCAGTGAGCGGACGAAAGGTTTAAAGGCCAACCATGATTAAGAAAGCAATAACTGCCAATCCTGAAAAACTGCCGCTTAAGCGGCGCTTAAAAGATTTCTTTGCTATTGGGTCAACCTATTTCTTTTCGTCTTTTTCTATTATCTGCCTAGTCGCCAGGGTTGCCTTCATTATCTTTAAAGGATACAAAATTTTTAACTGGGGCTTTATTACCGGTGACTATGCCGCCCAAACTGAGACATTGTCGACAAAAGAAGGGGAAACCCCTACGACTTGGAACACATTCGAAAACCACACGCCAAAGGAAGGCGAATATTTTTCTTCCTACTGGGGACTTGGTTTTAGCCAATCCTCCGATAAGGAAGGTAATCCAATAACGATTATTTCCTATGTTGATCCGAATGCGAACACTAATCAATGGATTGACCAGGACGGAAAAAAGGTTATTATCGATGAAGGTGCGGTCATTTCTGTTGTTTCCTTATGGACCGATACTGATCCGAATGTTGCAGAAGTTTTAGCACCGGCCAAGGAAGACGCAAAGGCGGTATGCGAGGCTTTTGATAAGGGAAAGTATCTTTTTACTAGGACATTATCCCAGGGCGGACAAGGCATCCGTGGCTCGTTGATTACTACGTTGTATAGGATTCTTCTGACTAGGGCGATCAGTAGGCCACTTGGAATCGCCGGTGCAATCTATCTTGCCATCTATGCCAAAGATAATGGTGTTACCCGGGCTTTGCGTAGTCTTATCGATAGGATCACCGGAATCCCTTCTATCATTTTTGGTCTTGTCGGTGGTCTTGTGTTTCTTCCATTAACCGGAGGCCATTATTCAATCATTGCCGGTTCTTTCACTAGGGCTAGGAGGATTCTTCCGGTTATCATTAAATCGACAGAAGAGGCTATCCGTACGATTCCAAACGGCATGCGTCTTTCTTCTCTTGCCTTAGGAGCCAGTCAGACACAGACGACCTTTAAAATCATTCTTCCTAATGCCTTACCTGGCATTTTAACCTCTGCTTTGCTTGGTATCGGCCGTGTCATTGGGGAAAGCGCTGCCTTAATCTATACCGCAGGAACGGCAATCAAGGACGTCATCATTCCGAACCAGGGATCAGCATCCCTGGCCGTCCATATCTGGTACTTAAGGAGTGGCGAACATCAGAACTTTGAAGCTAGTTGCGGTGTTGCCATGGTGATTCTGATTAGGATCCTTGTTCTCAACATTGGCTTAAAAGTGATTACCTATTTCTGGGAAAAGAAAAGTAGGAGAGGTTAATATGGAAATTGAAAACAATTTACAGGTTGACAACTTTAGCAAAGAACAGTCCATCTTCAAAATTGAAGACGTCAATCTCTATTACGGAAAAAAACAAGCCTTATTCAATGTCAATAGGGAAATCAAGGAAAAGCAGGTTACTGCATTGATTGGACCTTCCGGTTGCGGCAAATCCACTTTCCTTCGCTGTCTTAATCGGAGGAATGATTTAATCGAAGGATGCAAAGTAGAAGGAAAAATTCTTTTCCACGGAAAGAATATCAGGCAGAGGAATACCATTTACTTACGTTCAAAAGTCGGAATGGTCTTCCAACAGCCGAATCCGTTCAATAGGAGCATTTACGATAATATTTGCTATGGTCCAAGATGCCAGGGAATTAAGGATCGTCATGTTCTCGAGGAGATTGTCATTAATTCGTTAAAAGAGGCAGCCCTTTATGATGAGGTAAAAGACCGTCTTAAGACAAGTGGACTTGCCCTTTCCGGCGGCCAACAGCAACGTCTTTGCATTGCACGATGCCTTGCGAGGCGTCCGGAAGTCATTCTTAGGGATGAGCCGACGAGTGCCCTTGACCCTATAGCCACAAAGAGAATCGAGGAATTGATTGCCCAACTTAAAAAGAATTATACTATTATTATCGTTACGCATAACAGGCAACAGGCAACCCGTGTTTCAGACTATACTGCCTTCTTCAGGCTTGGGAAAGTCGAAGAGTTTAATACGACCGAAGAAATTTTCGCCCATCCGAAGGCGGAAAAGACAAAAGACTATATCACCGGTCGTTTCTCATAAAAAGGAGCGTTTACTAAATGAGTATCCTTGATACTGAAATTAAGAACCTTGACAGCATTATCCGGGAAATGTCGGGCTTAGTCGAAAAGAATCTATTCTATGCTTCGGATGTTTATCTGAACTATAACCCGACCAAAGAATATCCGCCTATTGATGATGGAAAGGTGAATGCTCTCGAACGGAAGATTGAAACGACTTGTCTTCAGCTTAGGCTTAAGGAACGGTTGTTTGCAGATGATTTACGAATTGTCACGGGAATCAGGTCAATGGTCCAGGATTTGGAGCGCCTTGGAGACCATGCACAGGACTTGCTTCAGTTTGCTCTGAGGCTAAAGAATCCTTCTACCAACAATCCTGAAATCGCTCAGCTCACTGCCTTCGTCAGGAAGATGGTTTCGGATGCCGTAAAATCCTATAGGAACCGTGATACAAAGCTAGCAAATGATGTGATCGGACGGGACATCCATGTTGACAAAGAATATGTGAAGGTTGTTTCCACGCTTGTTGAGAAAGACCAGGCAAAGGAATGTTCTTCTTCTTATGCAATTTTTTCGGCCCTGGTAGTAAAATATCTAGAGCGAATTGCTGACCACGCCACGAATGTCGCGGAGTGGGTAATCTATATCCTCTCTGGATATTACAAAGATAAGCAAATTCTGTAGGAGGATCCGATGAAAAGAATATATTCCCTGGAAGATGACGAGGATATCGGTAAGATTATCCAGGTTTCTTTGAGTAAATCCGGATACGATGTGACCGGATTTACGACTGGAACTGATTTCCTCGCCGGAAGGAAGAAAAAAAAGCCGGATAGGATTCTTCTTGATTTGAGGCTTCCTGATAGGTCCGGAAGGGATGTTCTTAAATGGGTAAGAAGCCAAAAGGAATACGATTCTGTGCGGATTATCATTATTTCCGCTAAAAGAAGGACAAGGGATAAAGTCGAGGGGCTTGACAATGGTGCAGATGATTACATAGAAAAGCCTTTTGATATACTCGAATTGATTTCCCGTGTAAACGCTCGTTTTCGCAACGATAATCATGAATTGTCCAAAGGGGATATTTTGCTCGATTTGAACAATCATAATGCCACAAAAGGGGGCGTCCCCTTAAAATTGACCAACAGGGAATTTGAACTTCTTAAGAGGTTCAGGAAGAATGAGGGGAAAGTCGTTCGCCGCGATGACATTTATGGTGAAATCTACGATAGCACGATGGAAAGGGAAAGTCGTGCGATTGATAGGCATATTGCATCGCTTAGAAAGAAAATAGGCGATAAAGAAGGAAAAATTATTCGTACCGTCTATGGAGTAGGGTATATCAGGGATTGATAGCCAATGAAGAAGAAGCTTATTCTCTCTAATTCTCTCCTTGTGGTTTTTATTATATTTCTAAGGACTGTTTTTTCCTGTCTTTTTTCTTGGAATGTCAATAAAGAAAATCAGGAAACTTCCATTCGAATAGAACTTAATACAATAAGTCAGCTTTACCAAAATGAGGCTTCAGAGAAGGAGCAGGCACTGGCAATCAATGATACCATAGCGATTATTGAGGATTCGGATGAGGAATTGCGAATCACTTTTATTGATCAAAATGGAAATGTTTTAGCTGATACAATTTCGGACTCGGCTTCGGAAAGCCACTTGCAACGTCCGGAAATACAAAATGTCGGAACCATTTTCTACCGATACTCTAGCACCCTCAAGGAAAAAATGAGGTATATTGCCTGTCAAGTCAATCAGGGAAATGGTGATTTGATTTTTATTCGGATAGCCAGACCCTCCGGATTTGTTTTCTCAGCCCTCAAGCATAGGTTAATTGTTTCTCTTGCACTTATGGCAATTGAGATTTTGTTGGTAATTCTTATTAATAGGGGTCTAATTAACCACACCCTTAAGCCTCTAAAATCCCAGCTAAACCGTCTTTCTAATTTAGGCGGAAAAAAAGAAATTTACCAGGTCACTTCGTTTGATTCTCTTGATATAAATGAAATCTCTTCACAAATTGATTATGCCGAACATGTAATAAAAGAAAAGATCAATAATCTCAAGGAAGAGCAAAAGAAGCTAGCTTTTATCATTAATACGAGGCATCAAGGTTTATTAGTTCTTAATTTCAATGAAGAGGTTGTGCTGATTAATTCGGAAGCAAAAGATATTTTCCAATACCATGCCACACCTTATCCAAAGCTTACAGATGTAACCATTAATCCGGATATTATTCAGACGATACGGAAAACAAGGAATACCCAGATTTCCGATCACAGGGATCTCACTAGGGAAGGACATTACTATCATATAACAACCGACTTTTTGGAAACAGACTGGTCAGATTCGATAAAAGGCCGGGCAGTTGCCGTTTCGATTTTTGATAGGACAGATGAAAAGCAATTGGCTGACACGAAACGGGACTTTTTTGCAAACGCATCACATGAGCTCAAGTCTCCTTTAACCACTATTATCGGGTTTTCCGACAGGATTAAAAAAGGGTTTCTATCCAGTAAAGAAGAAATCGACAATGCTCTTTCCCGGATTATTTTTGAGAGCAAAAGAAGGAATAATATCGTCAGGCAAATGCTTGACTTATCGCGCCTAGAGACTGAAACAATGGAGGAAGATATTTCCAAGCTTTCCATCAAGGATGAAGTTATCGCATGCATGAAAGAGTTTGATTCGCAAAGGAATCAAAGGAACCTTAAATCAAAAGTCTTGGGAAATGATTTTGATGTCCTGAGGAAAAAAGAAGACTGCCAGGAAAGGATTAAGAACCTTATTGAAAATGCAGTACGATACAACAGACCAGGTGGCAGTATTTCGGTGGCTATGGACGACAAAAAGAAATCAGTATGTATTAGCGATACCGGAATAGGCATCCCTTCTGATCAGATTCCCAGAATTTTTGAGCGCTTTTATCGTGTTGATAAAGCTCATAGCCGAAAACTTGGTGGAACGGGACTCGGCTTATCAATAGTCAAGCATATTTGTTTGAACTATAAAATAAGAATTCTAGTGCATTCTGAGCTTAACAAAGGTTCTTCGTTTACCCTCTTTTTCCCTCAATCCTAAGGGTAAAGCTTAGCCTTCATATCTTCGAGAAATATAATCCCTATCCTGAGCAAGTCTTGGCCAACGGAATGCAATGAGATGGCGTCTTTCTGGGAAACGGTCATTGAAATCAATATATCTAGCCCGGGGCCCAAACAATAAAGGACCGATATGAGGATGTTTAAGATAGGAATAACTTTTTCGTGTGACATGTTTTTGGATTTGGCCATGGGAACAAAGAACACCATAGTCAGGAGTTCCATGATATATATAGTCAGCTTTAGGAAGCTCCAAGAAGTTTCCCTCAAACAAACAAAAGTGAACGAAATCGGTAACCAGCTGTTGGTTCTGATTCAATTCCGCATTGCAATCCGCTATCTCTTTTTTCATTAAAAGCATTAGTTCCATATCACTATATCGGATGTCTTTTCCAGTGCCTGTCATTGTTGTGTCTCCGTATTGAAAGAGAAGAATCGTCTTCTGCGATTTTACAGAAACATTATATTTTCTCAGGAAAAAGATAAACTTTCTAATATCTTCGGCTTGCACGGTCTCGGCTGCACCGGATTTCAGGGATACAAAGTGTTCTTGCCCATTACATTTTATATGGAGGTCAGGTTTTCCTCTCAAATCAGTTTTTTCGCAAGAAAAGACAGAATCCTCTTCAATACCATCGAAAAGGATTTTCCTATTGTATTGAAGGTTTCTGTTAATTTCCCTAAATTTCTTACCATCGAGTGCTTTAACCCTTTCTTCTTCGTTCCGAATGCCACAATTCACACGGGCCATTTTATGTCCCCCCTTTATATAAAATGGGACGGGAACAGACAAAAAAACGAAAAAAAATAAAAAATCCCAGATTTTCATCTGGGATAGAACCAAATGGTGGCCCAAGGCAGGGTTGAACTGCCGACACCAGCATTTTCAGTGCTGTGCTCTGCCAGCTGAGCTATCGGGCCAACAGCGTCTCTTCCGAGCCGCTTGGTTATTATATCACATCATTTTTAATAATCAACACTGAAAATGCAGGTGTCGGAATTTTTGCTCTATGGATTCGCAAGTATTGATAAATTAAAACTAAAAAAGAGAAAAGAAAGTCTCTACTAAATAAAGGGAGTAAATCAAGGCTGAGGAAAAAAGACCACTTAGAATAAGCGAATGGATTTAGTTCCGTGTATAAAAAAAGCCACTTGTTTTTATATTAAGAGGCCACTTTCTTCTGGAAAAGGAAAGCCCAATGCCAAGAGCGGGAGTAGCATAAAGTTTG
>DBJE01000001.1 GCA_002297045.1 Caryophanales bacterium UBA784 | reverse complement strand
AACACTTTTGTTTATCCTTCTCATTTTCAAAAAAATTTCCGTCCTCCAAAGGTAGAAAATTTTTCTCCACGGCTAAGCAGGGGAAGTTGAAACGAAAAAGGTGGCATCTGCCAACAAAGCAAAGCCACCTTTTTATGTTCTGAACTATCGCTGTCCTTTGTCGTAAGGGATGCCTTCCGCCTTCGGGCACCCGGATTTTCCATGGAAGAGGATAAGGACAAGGATGACGACAAGGTAAGGTACCCTATTATAGAAGTACATCGGAAGACCCCATTCTTTCCTGAAGGGAATCATCGGGGCAAGGACACCGAGAGAGTTTAAGAAGCCGAAGAAAAAGGCGCCGAACGCAATCAGAAGCGGATTCCAGTTGCCGAAGATCCTAATCGCCAAGGCCAGAAAGCCAAGGCCGTTGACAGTGGAATCGGCAGTAGAACCGGCTACCGTTGCGATATAGGCAAATCCGCCAAGGCCGGCCAAGGCGCCGGAGATTGTCGAACCAAGATACCGCCTGCGATAGACATTGATTCCGACGGAATCGGCGGCCTGGGGATTCTCTCCGCAGGCACGTAGGTGCCTTCCGATCTTGCTCTTGTAAAGCCAGATACTCCTTAAGACGAAGACGATGAGGACAAGGTAGGTGGAAATATAGACTTTATTGAAGAAGAAAGAGAGAATGTGGCTATTCTCCACGGCTTCTCCGAACCCCTTAGGATAAGAAGAGCTTAGGAGGGCAAAGCTACCACCGGAATCGATTTTCTCCTGGTGGAAGAAAAGAAGTCCGAAGGCACAGACAATGGCTGGGGCAAGAACATTGAGTGCCGTTCCGACGATGGTCTGGTCGGCCTTCCTCTTGATGGCGGCAAAGGAGAGAAGAAGGGACATCAAGGCACCGGCTAGGGCGGCGACAAGCCTAGCTAAGACGAACCTAAGCTGATACCTCGCCACGCCTTTGTTGGCGACTGTCCATCCTGCCTTTTCAATCCTGAGCTTGACAAAAATCGCACCGGCAAAGGCACCGAAAATCCTTTCTCCGTCAAGGGCAAGGTTGATGATGCCGCTTCGTTCGGAAAATACACCGCCGAGAGCGACAATCCTAAGAGGGATCCTCCTAATGATGGCCTGTTGAAGAATGAAGACAGTTAAATCCGCACCGTTCATTTACTTAGCCTCCTCGTTTTCGGTTTTTCCCTTTTCCGGGTCAGCCTGCCCTATGCCGGAGGATGAAACATCGACCGGTCTTTCTTCATCCAATGCCGGCAGAGTGGTGAGCAAGAGCCCTTCAGTAAGAAGGGCAAGGTATTTTTTACCCCTTTCATAGGCATGTTTCTGTTTTATCCGGTTATAGGCCTCAACGAAGAAGCGGGAGAAGCCCGACCTATAGATGATTACCGCAATAATCCTGTCGGCATAATATTTGTTGTACCCGGCAGCGCTCAGTGTGGATCCCGATGCATAGATATACCGCATGAAGAGAGACGAGAGAATGACGGCGAGAGGATTGCAGTTGGCAAGCAAGGCAGCTGGGATTCCGTCGAAGCCATAGGTTGGAAGGGATCCGTAGACAGACTTATATTGGATTTCAATGCCAGGATTAAGATAATAGAAGGCTCCGCCAAGGGCGGCAAGACCACCAGCCAGCGCCATAGAGAAGATGATGTTTCCCTTTTCCTTCCTGCCGGCATATCTTGCCGAGAATTTGTTCCTTCCGCAGGCGCGCCTAGAATAGCCAAGGGTCGTCTTGTTCCTGAGAATCCAGAGAAGGAGGGCAACGGCAATGGCAATAAGAATAGAAAGGTCGAGCCTGCTGCCATTCGTAAGCTTGTCTAGTCCTATCGTCGGAGTATAGTTGCCGGTGACGCTTGTCTTAATCAGATAACCTGCTTTTCCCGTTCCTGTCGCATGAAGCGGGTTAAGGGAATCAAAGACCCAGGTGAACCTATTGGCGGCAATCCAGTTCGTCCTGATACAGATAATGACTTCGTTGATGCCAAAGACTGCCTTAAGTAAGCCTGGAATTACGCCCCAGAGGGCACCGGCGATCCTGCCGGCTAGTACGGCAAGAATCCAGACGGCTACGGCCTGGAGAGGTTTTCCCGTGCTGTCGACAGTCAAGGCAATAAGAAGGCTTGTTCCCGTTCCAAGAAGGAACTGACCAGGGGCCCCGATATTGAATAACCCCGTCTTATAGGCCACGGCAACGGAAAGACCGGTAAAAATCAGTGGCACAGCATAAAAAATCCTGTTGCCTATGTTCCGGATTCCTAGTTCAAAGGGGCCGGTGAAAAGAAGACCTAATCCTTTCCCAAAATCCGTTCCAGGAACAGAAGAGGTGGCTCCAAGAAGAATGACGCCAAGAAGAAGACCGACAAGTATCGCACCAAGGGAAGCAAGCAAAGAAGAATAATCATGCTTGCCTAAATGTCTGACTTTATTCATTTCTTCCTTCCTCCTTGCGGATGACCTTCTTCCTTTCTTCTATACTCCTCTTTTTGCCTCCTGCCCTATAAAGTCCCCTCTCCTCGCTAGTCGTCTCCTTTGGAAGGAAAGCACCGACAATCTCCCCCTCATACCTGACGAAGATGATATCGGAAAGGTTCCTGACTTCGTCTAATTCAAGGGAGACAAGAAGCACACCCCGTCCTTTGTCCCGATCGGCGATAATCTGCTTATGGATGCTCTCGATGGCACCGACATCAAGTCCACGGGTAGGCTGGACGGCAATCAGAAGGTTATGGCTTTTATCAAGTTCCCGTCCGACAATCGCCTTCTGCTGGTTTCCGCCGGACATGGAGCGGGCTATGGTCTTCGCTCCAAGGGAGGAGCGGACATCATACTCCTTGAGGACGGTATCGGAATATTTTTTCCGGGAAAGGAATTTAATCCATCCCCTATGGGCGAACTTCTTCTCCTTATATCGCTCGATTACCCTGTTCTCCTCAAGGGAGAAATCAAGGACAAGGCCGTATTTCTGCCGGTCTTCCGGAATGTGGCTCCTTCCGCCCTTAATCCGTTTATTGATTGACCCATGGGTAATGTCCTTGCCGTTAAGGAAGATTTTTCCCTTTTCGACTTTTTCAAGACCCGTTATTCCTTTGATTAAGTCCCTTTGTCCGTTTCCTTCGATACCCGCGATGGTCACAATCTCCCCTGCCCGCACGTTGAAGGAAACGTCTTTGACGGCAGCCTTCTTTCCTCTTTGTCCCTTCCTAAAAAGATTTTCCACCTGAAGGATTACGTTTCCTAAAACCGGGTCTTTCTTATCGACCGTAAAGGAGACGTGCCGGCCGACCATTAAGGCGGCAAGCTCGGAAGCCGTGGTTTCCTTGGTGACGACCGTTGCGATGCAACGGCCCTTACGCAAGATCGTGCAGCGGTCGGAAACTTCCCTGATTTCGTTTAGCTTATGGGAAATAAAGAGAATGGACTTTCCTTCCTTGGCCCTGTTGCGCCTTGTCCTCCTCAAATCTTCGATTTCCTGAGGGGTAAGCACGGCCGTCGGTTCGTCGAAAATCAGGATATCGTTATTCCGGTAAAGCCTTTTAAGAATCTCGGTCCGCTGCTGCCTACCGACGGAAATATCCCGGATTTTGGCATCCAAGTCTACTTTAAGACCATATTTCTGCCTTATGTCGTTGATTTTCTTCCGGGCAGCTTTTTTGGTGACATAGCCAAAGCGGGAGTCTTCGGCACCCAAAATAATATTGTCGAGAACAGAAAAACATTCGACAAGCTTAAAATGCTGATGAACCCTACCGATGCCAAGACGGGTAGCATCATTAGGATCCTTGATTCTGACCTCTTTCCCGTCCTTATAAATCTGTCCTTCGTCGGGCTGATAAAGTCCGAATAGAATACTCATCAAGGTGGACTTTCCGGCGCCGTTCTCGCCAAGCAAGGCATGGATTTCCCCTTTTCTTAATTGAAGATTGATGTTGTCATTTGCCTTGATTCCAGGGAAAGATTTACTGATGTTCCGCCTCTCGATTACATAGTTTTCCATTGTTCCTATTCCCTTCGTAAATTTGATAAAGGGCCCCCTCTGTTCAAAGGGGGCCTATACACATCTTATAGAAAACTACTTAACTAACGTGATTTCAATGGTATCGAAGAGGGTTTCATTTGCCCAAACACTATCGACTTTGCAATCGTCAGGAGTATTTCCGTCCGGTACAATTTCCCCCTTGGCAATCTTGTCAAAGAGAGTGGAATAATCCGTAGAGGTGAATCCACTAAGTCTAGAGAAATCTCCAAGACCGACGTATTTCTGTTCGGATGCACCACCTTCTACAGCACCAAGAGTCTGCGTCTTGCCACCAAGTTTTGTATCCCATTCATTGGAATAGAACTCGGTCAGGGCAAGCTCCACGGAGGTCGAAAGACCTTTGGTCGCAGAAGTGATAACCCGCTCGCTTAAAGGTGCCTGATCAACATCGACACCGACGATTTTTCCGCTTTGGGAAGCCTCGGCAGCAGCCTTAACGGATTGGAACATGGATCCGCCGCAGGCAAAGACGACTTGCGTACCAGCGGAATACCAGCCACTGATCTGGGTCTGGAGGCTTGTGGAAGCCGTGAAGTTTTCCCCATACTCAAAAGAAACTTTCCTGGAAACATCAGTAAGGTTCCTTTCTTTGGCGGCCTCATTGGCACCCTGGGCAAATCCATAGGCATAACGGTTGCAGGCGGGATTGGCTCCTCCACCACCAAAGGTTCCTCCAAGTTGCTTGTATCCGCCTTTGACGACGGCATAGCCGGCCCTATAACCGGCTTCCTGTTCCTTATAGGTAATGGCAGTGACATTCTTCAACGCCTCGCCATTGTCGTTTCCCTTCGCATCAGCGGAATCGGTAAGAGTCCATCCATCAACAAAAATAAACTTGACATCCGGATTTTCCTTGGCGACTTTACGCCTTGCAGCAGCCTGCAGGTAGCCAGGGGCGACAATGACCTTCGCCTTATTCTTTACAGCAAGTTCCCTTGCGGCGATACGGTCATCATCCGTAGCATTGGAACCATTGGCGGGAGCATAGTACTGATACGTCTTTTTGTTCGCCTCCGCATATCCCTTAGCGCCTTCATAGGTTCCCTGGTTGAATCCGCCATCCCTTAACTGACCGACATCAGTGACGACAGCGATTTCGGCTTCGCTTCCGCCCTTGCATCCGACAAGACCGACAGAAGATAAAGCAACGACAAGCATCAGGAACGACTTTTTCATACTTTTCCTCCTTTTTAGGTATGAATCCAAGAAAGGGACCCTTTTCAGCCGTAAAAAGAAGGCACCGTTTTCAGAAAGGGGGCTAGGAGGATGGGCTTCTGTTTTATGGTCAGAAGGCACAAGGGCAGCCATACATTTGCCCTCATCCGTTTTCTCAGAAAGATTGTATCATACCCGTTACAAAAGAAATAGAAAAAGGAAAAAAAGTTCATTACTAAATTATTTTTGTAAAAAGTAAGCGGTTTTATGTTTTGCTTTTGCAAGCACTTCCCTTATAATGTTTTCGATTCCCCTTTTTTTGTCGAAGCAAATTTTTGTATTTTTCCTAGACATTTGTAACAAAAAGGAACGGCATTCCTGCCGTCCCTTTTTGTTTTCTATTTCGACAGGGCCTTAACCCTCAAGGAATTCAGCTTCTTGAGGAAGTCTTCCTTATCCTCTATGGCAAAGCCGGATACCCTCCTCGCCTCATCGTAGAGGACGCTTGCATATTCTTTGACTTCGGCGTCATCGAGATTGCTCCTTGCCTTAAAGAGATCGCTGTCCGGGTTGATTTCAAGCACCTTGACGGATTTCGGCGCCTTATCTTCCTCTCCCCTCCGCTTAGCCTGGCTGTCGAGGACGTTTTCCCTCTTCCTGCTGAGACCTTCCTTTGTGGAAAGACAGACCGGGGCGGAAATCAGCTTTGCCGAAAAGGCGACTTCGTCGACTTTTCCTTTCAGGCTCTCCGTCCTATTGTCCAGGAACCGCTTATGCTCGGCCCTCGCCTTGTCGACCTTATCCTTCTCTTCGCTAGTCAAAGAAGAGGTATCGACGGATTCGACGTTCTTAAATTCCTTTCCCTGATAATCGTGCAGCCTCCTTAAAGTGAACTCATCGATATCGTCAAGAAGGAAGAGGACATCCTCCTTCTTTGCCTTGACGCCTTCCCTCTGCGGAAGAAGGGCTATCGCCTCTCTGCTCTTTCCGGAGGCAAAATAGATTTCCTTCTGTCCTTCCTTCCTTTCCTTGACATAGTCGGATAAGGAAATCGGATCCTTATGGTTATAGGTCGTGTACCTTAAAAGGTCCTCTAGGGCATCCTTCTTCCTGCCATAGGAAGAATAGATCCCGTATTTTATATAATTTCCGTACAGCTTAGTGAACTTGAGGAATCTGTCCTTGTCGTTCTTCTGCCTGTCTTTCAGCTTCTCAACAAGCTTCTTTTCGACCGCTTCGGAAATCTTTTTCCTCCTTGGGGAGGACTGAAGCCTCTCCCGGGAGATGTTGAGCGGGAAGTCATCGCAGTCGACTAGTCCCTTGACGAATTTCAGATAGTCCGGAATCAGTTCCTTGCATTTTTCCTTGATGAAGATTCCCTTGGTATAGAGATTAAGCCCCTTTTCATAGGAATCGCTATAGAGGTCATAAGGCGCATGTCCAGGGATAAAAAGCAAGGCAGAGAAGGAAAGCCTTCCTTCGACCTTGACAAAAAGAGAACAAAGCGGATCCTCACTATCATGGAACGTGCTCTTATAGAATGAAGAAAGCTCTTCTTCGCTAACCTCATTTTTATTCTTTTTCCAAAGAGGAACCCTGCTGTTCAGGGTCTTATCCTCATTGATGGTCTTATCCTGGCCAGGAAGAATCTTCCCATCCTTATCGTAGCTATGCTCGACGCGACTCTCCCTCCTTTTAATCGGATAACGGACATAGTCCGAATACTTTTTAACTAAATATTCAATCTGTCCGTCCTCAAGGAACTTAGAATAATCCTCTTCCGGCGTATCGTCCTTAAGGAAGAGTTTCACCTTGGTCCCGGAATCAAGAGAGAAATCGGGGCAGTCTTCAATGGAATAAGAGTCTTCCCCGTCAGAGACGAACTTATAGGCGCCTTCCCCGTTCTTCTTACTGGTGACCTCGATTCTCTTTGCCACCATGAAGGCAGAATAGAATCCGACACCGAACTGACCGATAATGTTCCTCTTGTCCTTGTCGGCATCGTCCTTATGCTTAAGAAGGAATTCCTTGGAACCGGAGCGGGCAATCGTCCCTAAATTCTCCTCAAGTCCGTTTTTATCCCTGCCGATTCCGTTATCCTCGATGGTCAGGCTTCTCTCCTGGCTGTTTTTCTCTATGCGGATAACATACTCCTTCTTTGCCGGATAGTCTTTGCCGTCAGTCAAAGACAGATACTGATATTTGTCGATGGCATCGCTTGCGTTAGAAAGAATCTCACGGAGGAACACTTCCTTATTGGAATAAATGGAATTGATCCTCAGATTCAATAATTGTCTGCTTTCCGTCTGGAACTGCTTAGTCTCTTTCATGTTCTTCCCTCCATTAACCTTACCGCAAATCATTATAGTCAACGTATTAGCACTTTCAAGTATAGTCTGCTAACTTCCACACCTAAGTCAGAGAACCAAAAAAGCCCGCTCCGGTAAGGAAGCGGGCAAGAGAAACAAAGAAAGGTTACCTATTTTTGACCCTGTCATCGGCAACGAAGATTCCGGTGGCCGAGGCCTGCCTTAGGCCTCTTGTGATGCCGGCACCGTCCCCGATAGCGTATAAGCCATGGATCTTGGTCCTGAAGCGGTTATCTACCTCAACCTTAGAGGAATAAAACTTAACTTCGACGCCGTAAAGGAGGGTGTTCTTGCTATATAAGCCCGGGGCAAGATGGTCAAAGGCCTTCAGGGCTTCCACAATGGATGTTAGGATACGGTCAGGAAGGACAAAGGAAAGGTCACCTGGGACAGCGTTCTTCAGCGTTGGGATGACCGTTGACTTTTCAAGGCGGGACTTTGTCGTTCTCCGCCCTAAAAGAAGATCGCCAAGCCGCTGGACCATAATCGGTCCTCCGGTAAGCCTGTTGGCGAGCTTAGCGATATACTGTCCGTAAAGAATCGGTTCATGGAAGGGATCAGTGAATTTATTGGAGACAAGAAGGGCGAAGTTGGTATTGTCCGTCCAGAGTTTCTTGTCGCCATAGGAATGTCCGTTGACGACGGCAAGTCCGTCTTCATAATGTTCCTCGGAGACGACACCGCCCGGATTCCTGCAGAAGGTACGGACCTTGTTCTCATAGGTGTCGGCATAATAGACAAGCTTAGCCTCATAAAGGGATTTTGTCAGAGGATCCCTGACAGAATTAGGGCATTCGACTCTAACTCCGATGTCTACCTCGTTGTTCCTGGTGACAAGTCCCCTTCTTGCCGCCTCCTCGCTAAGCCATTCGGCGCCGCCTCTTCCGGGAGCGACGACGATATGCTTACTATAGGCAGTGAAAGGTTCCTTGCCAAGAGTCTGAAGGGTGACGCCTTCCACATTCCCTTGGCCATCAGTAAGGATGTTTCCCGCCGTAGTGAGCTCAAGGAAAGTAGTGTTGGTCTTATTTAAGAGATAATCCTGCCTGTTAGTAAGGACCGTCTTAGCATGTTCGGTCCCTAAATGGCGGACTGGGGAAGGGATGAGACGGATATTGTACTTGCTCGCTTCATAGCTGATCCGTTCGACCTCGGGGTCGTTTCGCCCGTAGACTTCCTTGCTCGCACCGAAACGGACATAGATGTCATCCGCCCTATTGATGTACTTCCTTGCCTCTTCATGCCCGACATATTCTTTCCTGTGCCCGCCGACTTCGTCGGTGATGGTCAGTTTTCCGTCGGAGAAGGCGCCTGCCCCGGACCATCCTGAGAGGATGGCACAAGGCTTACAATGGACGCATACCCCCGTCTTTCTCGCCGGACAGAAACGCTTATCGATGCTTCTTCCCGAATCGACGATCAAAACCTTGCTTTCCGGTTTTTTTGCTGCCAGTTCCAAGGCAGTGAAGATTCCGGCAGGTCCCGCCCCGATGATGATGCAGTCAAATGTCATTTTCTCCATGGTTGCCTATCCTCCCTTAATGGCACAACAAAAATAAAGTATACCGCTTCCTTATCCTAATTCCTAGGAAAACAGGTTCCTAAGGTCATGTAAGGCAGAAGAAAGAGTCGGGAGGACCAAGTCCGCCTTTGCCTGGACTTCCTTTGGCGAGGAGAGGAAGGTGTAAGAGGGAGAAGCCTCCTCAATCAGAGGAATATCATTAAAAGAGTCGCCCCTTCCCGCCCTGACGTCAAGACAGAGATGTTCCTTCCTTCTTTTCCTTCCTTCGCCTTTGGAGTTTCCTCTTTTCACGATGTCAAGGAAGGTCTTATTCTGGAAGGCATGAAGGAAGGAAAGGCTCCCTTCGAGCTTTTTCTTCCTTTCCGCAGCGTTTTCCTCCTTAAGGCAGCCAAGGGAAAAGCCCCTTATCGTCCTTTTCAGCCTCTCTTCCTCTTTCCTTGGCGGATGGCCGTCGAAAGAAGAGGTGGACGAGAAAAGGGACTTTCCGGTATTCACAACGAGAGAGAAGGAAGGATAACGGCATAGATTTTCATAAAGCAAAGTGGCTTCGCCTAAAGAAAAGGGATTTTGATAGAAGCATTTCCCTTCTTTGTCAAGAAGATAAGATCCAGTGGCGAGAATCCTGAAGTCGTAATCCAAAAAGCCTTTGCTCGGAAATAGGACCCCACTTTCGCTTCTTCCGGTGCAGACACCGAAAAGGCCGCCTTTTTCCTTGAAGGCCTTTATGGCCGTAAGGTCTTCCTCACGGAAAGGTTTTGCTTCCTTTCCGAAGAAGAGCGTATGGTCAAAGTCCGATGCAAAGGCAATTTGTTTCACGGATCGATTATAAGCGATGAAGGCAAGACAATTAAAGAGGGAGGTCCTTCTTTTTAAAGATTATGGAGGAGGCAAGATAGCAGACGACGGTGATGACTAGAAGCCCAATCAGTTTTATGAAGAAGGTGAAGTAATTGTGGTCCCTTACGGCAAGAGGGTCGAAGAAGGAGACAATCGTCCTATAGTTGAAAATGTTCCTAGAGTCGATACGGATCGTTCCGGGAATGGCCTTTGTTCCGAATAGTCCAAGGATGGAGCAGATGAAGAAGAAAATCGTCAGTCCTCCTCCGATTCCGATAGCCTTGTTCGACTTATTGAAGATGCTGGAAGAGAGGAAGCAGATTCCGGAAATCGCGAGGGTGACCCTGAAATTACCAAGGGCATAAAGGGCGACATCCTTCCTCGGCAAAGACGTGATGAAGTCGCTTCCGCCTAAGGAGATTCCGATATACCGGCTGATTGTCGCGAAGGCAAAGAGGAAAACCGCCCTGACGATTTCGGAGAAAATCCTGAAGCAGGACTCGGTGAAGATATAGCTTTTCCGGGTCAATGGAGTGGAAAGGGTAAAGGCAAGGGAGCCTGTCTCCACCTTGTTCGCAACAAGATCGTTAGCGAGAAGGATAGAATAGACCATTGGGACAAGAAGGGTAGTCCTAGCAAAGCCGATCCTACCGACGATGATTCCATAGGTGTTCCTGTTCCCCATTTCGGTAAGGGAATCCCCGACCTTGTCGGGAAGTTCGTTGATAACGCCTTGGCTTGCCTTGACCGTGGCAATCAGCCTGCTCTCCTGCCTGCCATATCCTTTCTTAAGGGCGCTCTTATAATAGGATTTATAGGAACTGATGGAGGAGGCGGCATAGCTATCCACCCTGTCCCTCCTTGCCTGACCGGAGAGGGAGGAGTTCTGGCTGGTGATTTCCTCGATGCTACTCACCTTGACCGAATTCTTTTCGTTATAATTGGCAATAATCTGCTGCTCTGCCCTTTGGGAGACCCTATCCTGGGCGGCCAAGGCCACTTCACTTTCGACGACGTTCTTTCCGTCGAAGAAACGGTTTTTGTTGTCCTGATCGCGGGTAAAGAAGGCGGTAAGGAACTTATTCAGGGCATCCTTTAGGGTAGGAAGGGATTCGTCCGCCTTCTCTTTGGCCGCTTTGTATTCTTCCTCACTATAGTCGCTTCCGGTGATGGCTTTCTTATGCCTCTTCTCGACCCTGGTGGCACTTGTCCCCCTGTCCCCGTTCACCTTGATAAAGAGAGAAGGATTGTATTCCTTGATTTCTTCTTCCTTCCTGATTTCCTGGCCGTTTTCACTGTATTTCCCGGTTCCGACATAAGTGATGGGATAGCCAAAATCCGAGGTGACGTAATTGACGGTGAAGTCAGGAAGATAATCGTAATAAAGCCTATCAGAATAGCTGTCGATAATATAGTTTTCGGCAACAGAGGATAAAGTAGAATCGTGGATTTTGCTGTCGGCGATGAATTTATCCTTATCTGCCTCATAGGCCTTTTCCCTTTCAGTGGAAATCAGGGTAAGGAATTGTGTCTCGTCCTCATCGGCCCTAGACTGCCTTAGCGGATAGAGGGCTTCCTGGATTGCCTTATCCTGGTCATAGGATTGATGGAAGACCTTGTCAAAGCAGGCGGTAATCGTGGCCGTGGCACTTTTTACTTCGTCCTCGCCTTTCCCGGCCTCCTCGGCCCTTTCCTTGGCAATGACAGCAGGAAGGACAGAGACAAGGAGGTTCTTGGTGGTTTCGTTCCTGTCTTCGCCATAGGCTTCAAAGAAGGAAGAGGCGATCTCAAGGGCAACCTTTTTTTCCTCCTCCGATAGGCTAGTGGTTTTCAAAGCAAGTTCAAAGGCAGAAAGAGAAGCCTTTTCCGCGGCAGTCTTTTTGGCCTCGGTATCCCCGGAAGTCAGATTATAGGTAAGCTGGTAGACCACCTTCCCGGCGTCAAGGGCATTCGTCAGCTGCTTATCCTCAACCTTGTCCATGGCCAAGGACAGGGCCTGTTTCCTCTGGGCCTCCGCATTGTCGAAAGTAACAACCATTTCCGCTGAGTTCTCAAAGCTTGTATAAAAGCCAATCGTGCTCTGTTTAATTGTCTTTTCCCTATCTGCATTGGAAAACCTATCTTTCCTGGAATCCGCCGTCGCGTTGATGTTCAGTCCCGACATGATGATCCTAATGACCACCATGATTAAGGCATTGAGCCCCGAAACAAGGAAAAGGGATCCCCGCTTAGACTTAAGGCTTTCGGAAAAGACGGCCCAGGAGAAAAGATGGCGTCTTTTTTTCTTTTCGTGGACAGGCCTTCCCTCTTTTATTTCTTCTTTTTCTTCTTTGTTTCCGATGCCTTCAATCAGAATTTTCTTTTTCCGTGCCATTATCCTTGACCTCCGTTCCGGCGTTCCCGGAAATACGTACTCAGATCGTAGTTCTTCCTGCTCCTGAACTTAATGGGGAATAAGGCTAGGTCAGTCAGGAAGTTCCTGTTGTCTTCTTTCCTTACGCGCAGGACAAGCTGCAGATACTGGGGCTTATCCTCCAAGACCTGATAAGGAGAGTGTTTCCTCCTTTCATAAGAGTCCTTCCGCAGGAAGGCAACCTTATAATCATGGAAAGGAGGGTTTTTCACTGCCTTAACATCCGCAGAGTCGGTAATTCTCCCTTTCGAGAGAAGATAGACCTTGTCGGCCACACGGCTTAGCTCATCCCTGGAATTGGAGGAAATGAACCTTGTCGCCCCGGCCTTCTTCTGCTCGAGAATCAGAGAGAGAAGCTCTTCCCGCCTTAATGGATCTAAACCGATTGAGGGTTCATCGAGAAGAAGAATCTTCGGTTTTCTCCTCCTTGCCGAGACGATAGCGGTCTTTTCCTTCCTTCCCTTAGACATCCGTTTCGGATAGGCGCGGATGTCAAGCTGCCTGCGTTTAATCAGTTGAGAGGCATAGGCAAAATCCTTTTCCTCCCTTCCTAGGCTTTTCCCGAAGGAGCGGAGGAATTCGTTTCCGGTCTTCACGTCCGGAAAGTTGATTTCCCCCGGACAGTATCCGATGAAGGGCTTAAGGCTTGCCGATTGCTGATAGCTGTCCTTTCCGTAGATCCGGATATAACCGCTGTCGGGTTTGATAAAGCCCATCCTCCTTCGCATCAAGGTCGTCTTTCCGGCTCCGTTCTCCCCGGCGATTCCGACGACTTCGTTTTCGTGGATGGTTAAGGAAACATCAAAGTTCCCTCTTCCCTTCCCATAGTCCTTCGTGATATGGCTGACTTCGATGACCTTTTCCGCCCTGTTCATTTTATGCCTCCATAGACTAGGTCTTCCTTGTAGAAGGACATAAAGTAGTCCTCCAGGGTTTCCTTGATTTCCTTCCTGTCTATCCTACCATCCCTTAGAAGATTTCTTAGGAAAAGGTTAATGCGGGAATCATCGACTTTGGCAATGAAAGATAATCCACCGTCCTCCTCAAAAGGAAAACCGGCTTCCTTAAGCCGCTTTTTTGCCTTGTTGCAGGATTCCCTCTTCCCATAACAGACCTGGTATCTTTTTTCCGATTTGTGTTTAAGGGAATCCGCGAGGATTTCCGAAACGATTTTTCCGTCCTTGATGACGGCAATCCGGTCGCAGCAGGCATCAACCTCGGAAAAGATATGGGATGACATCAAAATGGTCTTTCCCTCTTTCTTTTGGTTAAGAATAAAGTCGATGAATCGGTCCTGCCTCTCCGGATCAAGCCCGGATGAAGGCTCGTCTAGGACTATGATGTCAGGATTGCTCCTAAAGGCACAGACGATAGCCCTTTTCCGTTTCCTTCCTAAATCCCTTTCCTTGCAAAGAAGGGAGGGATCAAGACGGAAATAATCTTTCAGGCTAAGGTAAAGCTTATCGTCTAAGACACTTTTCAGTTGCCTTTGTTCCTTAATGACCTCTGTTCCGGTCAGATTGCTTGGAAGAACGACTTCTCCTGGGACATAGGCCACGTTCCGAAAGACCTCCTCATGGTTCTTTAGAGTGTTCCTTCCGTTAATGAAAGTGCTTCCTTTGTCGGGGTGGGAGAATCCCCTCAGGTGCCGGATTGTCGTCGACTTCCCTGCACCGTTTGGTCCAAGAAAGCCAAAACACTCTCCCTTTTTGACATGGAAAGAGACGGAGAACACGCCTCTTCCCTGTCCGTAATCCTTGGTTAGGTTGACAATGTCTATGGTATGCACAGATTTAGCCTCCAGATTAGTTATTGCACTCTAGTCCAATATCTTATCATGTGATATAATACCTGCACGAAAGAAATATTTCAAGGCTAAGTGAAATACATGGATTATTCAAGCAATTACAGTGAGAAAGAGGACGGGCGCATCATCCGTTCCAAGCGGGACCTAGCCAACGCCCTAGAGGAGCTTCTCCAGGAAAAGAACTACGATGATATCGGAATCAAGGAGATTACGGATAAGGCAAGGAGGAGCAAGAACACTTTTTATAATAACTTTGCCGACAAGAACGAACTCCTCATCTTTCTCTTCCAGCGGTACGAAGATTCCCTGCTTAACGAAATCTTCCCCCTGAGGAGAAAATACAATTCCCTTACCCGTCTTTTCTTTCTAAAGGCCATCATCAAAAAGATTACCCATTTCTTCTATGCCAGGGAGACACTGCCTTTCAAAAAAAGGGTAGACAACGACCATTCGCATACTAGGTACTATAGGCTTTCCCTTTTTATTTCCCACCTGATCGAAAGACTCGACAAGGAAAGCAAGGGAATGTTCTATAGCGGAACCAAGGAAGAAAAGAAAATAAAGAACGTTTTCTATTCCGGGGCCTTTGCCTCCCTTCTCTACCATTGTTTTCAGGAAGGAAGGAAAAGTAAGGAAGAGGAAGTGACAAAAATCATCGCCCGCCTGGCAAGGCCGGCGAGGAAATAGGAAACAGAAGCTAATCGTGCCTATCTGAACTGGGAAGAATACCTTTGGTAATAGAACCCTTTTTTCTTCCTTAGGCAATCATGGCTGCCCGATTCGATGATATGACCTTCCTTCAGGACAAGAATCAGGTCCGCCTCCTTGATTGTGCTAAGCCGGTGGGCAATCACGATAGAAGTCTTCCCTTTAAGAAGGGAATCAAAGGCATCCCCGATCAGTTTCTCCGTCCGGGTGTCGACGTTACTCGTGGCTTCGTCAAGGATGACGATGTCCGGTTCAAGAAGCATGACACGGGCGATAGTAATCCTCTGACGTTCGCCGTCGCTAAGTCCTTCCTTAGAGGAAACAAGGGTCTGATAGCCATAAGGGAGAGTGCGGATGAAGGTGTCGGCATGGGCTCTCTTGCAGGCGTCGATGACTTCATCGTCGCTCGCCTCCGGCTTGGCATAGCGGACATTATCCCTGATGGTCCCCGAAAAAATCCAGGTTTCCTGGAGGACCCTTCCGAAGTTGCTCCGCAGGGAGGACTTTTTTATTTTGGTCCCTTTCACGCCGTTATAAAGGACAGCCCCGCCGGTCGGATCATAGAAGCGCCTTAGGACATTAACTAGGGTCGACTTCCCGGCCCCGGTCGGTCCGACTATCGCCACCTTCTCTCCTTTATGGATGACTTCGTTGAAATCTTCAATCAATCTCTGGCTAGGCTCATAGCTGAAGTCCCTGTGGTCGAATCGGATTTCCTCAATTCCCGTCACTTCCTTAGTCCCTTCGTCCACATCTTCGCTGGAGTTCAGGAACCGGTTGATGCGGGCAAAGGAAAACTTTGCCGACTCGTACTCGCTGAGAACCCCGCTGATTTCATTGAACGGCTTTGTATATTCCGATGTATAGCTCAAAAAGGAGGATAACCGGCCGATTGACCTAGAAAGAATGGGGTAGGCGGAAGAATAGCCGATCCTGATAATGCCCGAGATTCCGATGAGGGCATAGATAATGTTATTGACTAGGCGGGTTGTCGGATTAGGCCAGGAAGCGGAGAATAGGGCGGTCTTGCCTTCCTTATACAGCCTGTCGTCTTCCTTTTTGAAGGTCTGATAGGAGCGTTGCTGGTAGTTCATCGCCTGCAGGATGTCACTATTATTAATGGCTTCCAAAGAGACTTGGTTCAGCCTTGACTGGAGCTTCGCCTGCTTTTTGAAATGCTGGTGGGAGAAAGAGGCGACAAAGCGGGAGACAAAGAGAGAGAGAGGGGAAAGAACGATGGCGGCAAGGGCAAGAATCCAGTTGACGCAGAACCTTAAGACAATGGTTAAGACAATGGAAAGGACTCCTTCGATCAGGGACTTGAAAACGGAGAAAAGGCCATTAGCCACATTCTCTACGTCACCGATTTCCAGCTGGACAAGGTCCCCTTCCCGCCTTTGGAAAAGCAGTCCGATCGGCACCTTATTGAATTTGGCATAGACATCATTGCGCCTTCTCCTTATCCTTTTCTGCGTCCTTACTCCGACTGTATATTCAAAGACGAAATCGGATACGGCACCGAGGATAGATAAACCAAGGGTGACAAGGACGAGGACAAGATAAACCTTCTCCTTTCCTTCTAAGGCACTATCCAAGGCCTTTCCGACAAGGAAAGGCTGGCTAAGCCGGCTAAGAAGAAAGACAAGAACAGAGAAAAGAATGACTCCAATTGATTTCTTCTCCGGAAGAAGATAGGCAACGAAACGTTTTTTCTCATCCATATTAAAGTTCCTCCTTCTTCGTCTGACTATAGAAGGTTTCCCGATAGACAGGGCAGCTCTTCCTTAGTTCCTCATGGGAACCTTCCCCGATCAGTTTTCCTCCTTCCAGAACAAGAATCAGATTGCAGTCCCTGATTGTGGAAACCCGCTGGGAGACGATAATCCGTGTCCTTGAGGAATGGCTTTCGATGTTCTTCCGCACGTTTCTGTCGGTGAGAAGGTCTAAAGCGCTTGTGGCATCGTCTAACAGGATGGCCTCCGGCGAGGAGAGAATCCCTCTGGCAATACAAAGACGCTGTCTCTGTCCGCCGGAGAAATTCTTCCCCCCTTCCTCCACCTCATGGGAGAGGTAGTCGGGATATTTCCGGACGAATTCAAAGGCCCTTGCCTCTTTTAAGGCCATAGTCCTTTCCTTTTCATCCGCGTCAGGCTTGGCCCTTAGCCTATTGGAGGCTATGGTTCCCTGGAAAAGGGAGGAATGCTGGGGGACAAGGGAAAGCTCATGACGCAGGGAAGTGAGGGAATAGTCTTTTATGTCGCATCCTTTGTAGTAGACCTTCCCCGAACTGGCGTCCAGGAAACGCTCCCTTAGGTTAAGGATGGTGGACTTTCCGCTTCCCGTTCCGCCGATGATGCCAAGGGACTGTCCTTTCTTCAGCGAGAAAGTAATGTGGGAAAGGGCATAGTTTCCTCCTTCCTTATAGGCTAAGGAGACATCGCGGAAGGAAAAAAGCTCCTCCCCGTCTTTAATGTCCTTGACGATGGCATTCTTCTTTTCCCTAATGGAAGGGATAATCCGGAGAACCTCATCGGCACGCTTACGGCTGACCCGGGCCTTAGTGAGGATCATGACGACATTGGTAAGCTGGACCAGGGTGACGAAAATCTGACTTAGATAACTCACTTCCGTGATGACGGTGGAACTAAGGGCGGTCTTTTCGGCGGACAGGGAAGAAAGGATGGGTCGCGCCCCGAAAAGGACGACAAAGGAGGTAGCCAAGGCGATGATGGCGAAGGTAAGAGGATTGATGAGTCCGTTAAGAAAGGCGACCTTGATGGAGTTTTCCTCATAGTCCTTGCTTTTCTCTCTGAATTTCCTGTTTTCCTCTTCTTCCTTGCGGAAGGCACGGATGACCTTTTCCCCTTCGATGGTGTCGCTTGCCTTTGTCGAGAGGGAGTCAAGCTTGCTTTGAATGGAGAGATATTCCTTCGACGACCGGTTCCTTAAAAAGAAGATGACAAAAAGAATCCTAGGGATGATGGCGACAAAGATCAGTCCGATCTGCCAGTTAAGAAGCAGGGAGATGACTAAGGCGCCAAGGATGATAAAAGGGGCACGGACGATTAGGCGGATAAAAATCAAGACGCCCTGCTGCACCTGATAGGAATCCGCGTTGAGGACTGTCAACAACCGGGAAGAGGACCTCTCTTCCCGTTCCTTTTTCCCAAGGGATAGGATTTTCTTATAAAGGGAATCCCGCAAATCACATCCTACGGCCATGGCGGTCTTTGCGGCAACATACTGGGTGATCCTAGTGACAAGGAAGCCAAGCACGCCCCTAAGCAGGATCCAAGTCCCACCGATAAGGGCATAATTGAGTTTTTCGTTCCCCTTGACCCAGACCCCGGACAAGGAAAGGAAATTCCCCCTTCCCTTTGTCACCGGGTCGTCTGCGGTCCCGAAAGACCTATCGATGACGGCCTTCCTGACAAGAGGTATCCTAAGGTCAAAGAAGGCCTCGACCCTTTTCAGCAAAGGACCGACAATGAATTCCGGAATGTGTTTTTTATAAATGTCAGTGACTTTTTCGTTCATATGCCCTCCCTTAGGACTCTTAGGCACTAAATTATACTTCTTTCCTTTTCCTTATTCGATACTAAGCCGGCCAAAAAGGTTGTCAATTCTTTTTCTTTTGCCCTGGAAATGAATTGACTTCTCCAAAGGAAAAGACTAGAATTTAAACCGTAAGAGGCGAAAAGCCTTTTCCATTCTTAATAACAGATCATTAAGAGTGGGCCCGAAAGGGTCCACTCTTTCTTTGTAAAAAGGAGGACTAAATGGATTCTCAGACCAGGGATAAAGTGACGAAGCTTCTTGAGGATGCCTGCAAGGAAAGGGGCCTCACCTTCGTCGAGGCAAAGTTCGTCCCGAACGGGGAAATGGGCAAGACCCTTCAGGTCTTCATCGACCATGACTATGCCATCAAAAGGGAGGAAATACAGGCTTATACGGATAAGGTCAGTCCTCTCCTTGATTCTGTGGAGGGAAGGGACGATTCCTATAGGCTTGACATCTCCTCCGGAGGAAGCAGGCGGAAGATTCCTTTCTCCGACTTTCCTAAACTGATCAACCGATATCTGGATGTCAAGCTGAAGAAGGACGGGTCCCTTCACACTAGGAAGCTAAGGGAAGTAAAAGGAGGGAAGGCGAAGTTTCTCTACTTTGTCAAGGGGGCAAAGAAGAAGAGGGAGCTCTCGGAAGACGAGAGGCAGGAAGTTCATAGGGGCTATAAGGCCTAGCGAGTATATCAACAGGAGGTAAACAAAATGCTCGATGATTTGCTAAACGGAAGGACGGGAAGGGACGAAAGCAAGGAAGAGGAGAATAGCGAAAAGAAGCGGCGCCGCAAAAGCCAGGCCCAGGTCATCACCGGAAAGGTCGATGCCGTCAACTTTTCCACTAGTCTGGCCACTTCGGCCAAGGACAGCAGGCTCTCCCAGGAAGACATCACCAATATCCTGACGACTTCCAGGGAACAGGCCTATCTTGAATGGTCCTATCCGGGACTTTTCAAGGACAAGGACAGCGAGGATCCCGACAAGGAACTGATTAAATGCCATGTCGTCTTCAATGATACCTTCACGAAATTCAAGATTTTCGATGTCAAGGTCGTGACCGAGGAAGACGATATTGTCGATGATGCCTACCAGGTTTCCCTCGAGGATGCCCAGGAATATAAGAAAGGCGCAAAGGTTGGCGATATCATCGAAATTCCTTTTGATACCACTAAGCTTGACAAGGCCTATGTGCGGCGTGTCAAACAGCTTTTCCTTTCCCATCTTAAGGACGCCTCCCGCCAGGCCGTCCTTGCCATCTACAAAGACCAGATCGGCGGATTAATCTATGGAACAGTCGTCTCGGTCGAGACTGGAGGGTCTTCCCTTGGCTATGACCGCAAAGGTGAACAGCGGACGATTGAAGTCTCCTTCGGCAAGGCAAGCGGAACCCTCCGGAACAGCGGAAAGGCCCGCAACAGGCTTCCCGGGGATGTCTTTGCGAAGGGCGAACGTGTCTGTGTCTATTTAAGCGATGTCTCGGACAAGTCAAACCCGCCGTCCTTAGTGATCACCCGTACCACCGACCGTTTCGTCGAGAAGCTCAGGGAAAAGGAAATTCCCGAACTTTCCAGCGGTGAAATCGTCATTAAGGCGATTGCCCGCGAAGCCGGAATCCGTACGAAGGTCTTAGTCGACAGCAAGAATCCGAACATCGATCCTGTCGGCACCTGCATCGGGCCCGAGAATTCCCGTTCCCGTGCCATCACCACCGAGCTTCACGGAGAACGGCTGGATATCGAACGTTATAAGGAAAACAAGGCCCTACAGATTATCGAGGCCAGGCGTCCGGCAAACGTCATCGGAAGGACCTGCCCCGAGGATTTCTTCGATCCGAATGTCCATTATGACGAAATCGAAAACGACCGCGGTTATGTCTTCCCTAAGATCACCGTCGTCGTCAGGAACGGCAACCAGGGTGTCGCCATCGGCAAGGCCGGATGCAATGTCCGTCTCGCCTCAAAGATCACCAAGTGTTCGATTTCCGTCCTTCAGGCGGATGACGCCATCAAGCAGGGTGTGAAATATAGGAGCGTCCCGGAAATCAACAAGGCCATCGAGAAGGAATTCCCGGAGAGGGCGGCCTCCCTTACTTCCTCTCTTCCGACTGCCACAGTCCCAGAGTCTACCGATGAGGAAGGTCTTTCCGATGAGGAAATCGGCCTTAACCATGGCCAGGACGAGGTTGTGGTCAACTCCGACAAGAAAGAAGTTAAACCTTTATCCGTAAAGGAAGATGTCAAAGCGGAAAATGTTCCTGAAAAGGAAGAAACTAATGATTTGACTAAGGAAGAAGAAGTCAAAAATGTTCCTAATGGGGAAGAGGCTGGGCCTGCCGAGAAGAAGGAAGAGCCTAAACCGGAGCCGGAAATCGTCCATGTCGAAATCAAGAACAAGCCGAAGGTCAATCTCGAGGAAATCGAGCAGAACCTCGGAAAGAAGAAAGGCCCTGCCGAGACCCGTTCCCCTAAGCGATATAACGACTTTAAGAAGAAGAACGAGGAAGATAAGCAGAGCAAGGCTTCCCCTGCCCCGTCCAATATCAAAGGAAGGGCCATCTATACCGAGGAAGAACTTAAGGACAGGCAGAACGAGGACCAGAATAGCGACAACGACTATTCCGATGCCGATTATGACGAGGATGTCGCCGAGCAGTACGATTCCGACAAGTACTACGACGAGGGAAAGTAGCCGATGGCTAGGCCTTATCCGATCATCCGGGAAGACATCCTGACGAGAAAGAAATTCCTCCGCAAGGAGCTTCTGCGGATTGCACTTGCCGATAAGGAACTTGTGCCCGACAAGAACGGAAAAAGGGGAGGAAGAGGCATTTACCTCAATCCCTCCTTTCTGAAGAATCAGGAAAGGCTGAAGAAGAAACTGTACCGGTTTGCCCCGGGATGCGACTTTATAGGCCTTTATCAGGAGATAAGGAAATGGAAAGCAGACAGGACGAAAACAGACTGAAGGCCTATTTCGGCTTTGCCAGGAAGAAGCATTGCCTTTATGTCGGAAGGAAACTCGACGAAAGGCTCGAAAGAGGCAAAATCCGGCTAGTCGTCTTTACCCCGACCTGTCTTGACAAAAACAGGGAGAAGAGGGAAAGCCACTTCAAGGACAATAAGGACCTTTCCTTCATCCGTTACGGGGGCGAAATGAGCCTTAACCTTGTCATCGGATACGAGAAGGTCTCCGCCATAGGAATCTCCGATCCCCACCTCGCAAAGGCAATCAAAGAGACCCTAGAGGGCGAAAACAGTAAGGAGGAGAATCATGTCGAAGAGAATCAGAAACAATAAGAAAAACCAACAGAACCAGGGGAAGGTCCTAAACGGAGTCTTCCTTTATAGCGGAAACATCACGCTAGACCAGCTTTGCCGTCAGACCGGGATTTCCGCAACCGATACGATCAAGGAATACCTGCTCAAAGGTCAGAGGATTTCCTTAAACAGCGTCCTAACCGATGACAGGGTCGGGGAAATCTGCCTGAACAACAATCTCGACGTCAAGCGCCAGGAAGATGCCATCAGGGACGACTTCACGAAAAGGCCGATCTTCGACCGGGACATCGACAAGGATCCCCGTTCCCCTATCGTGACAATCAGGGGACACGTCGACCATGGAAAGACGACCCTCATCGACTCGATCCGGCACTCCAACATTACCGGAAAGGAACACGGAGGAATCACCCAGGAAATCGGTGCCTACCAGAAAATCGTCGATGGAAAGAAAATCACCTTTATCGACACTCCAGGCCATGAAGCCTTCTCCGCAAGGCGTGCCCGGGGTGCGAGGGTGACCGACATCGTCATCCTTGTCGTTGCCGCGGATGACGGCGTGAAACCTCAGACCGTCGAAGCCATCGACCACGCAAAGGCCGCCAAGGTCCCAATCATCGTTGCCATCAACAAAAGGGACAAACCGGGAGCCAACCCGGAAAAAGTCAGGCAGCAGCTTGCCTCCCTTGATGTCGTAAGCGAAAAATGGGGCGGAGACACGATGAGGTTTGAGATTTCCGCAAAGCAGAATAAAGGAATCGACAAGCTCCTGGAAGGTGTCCTTGACCTGGCCGAAAGGCTTGACCTGAAGTCAACCATCAAGAAGGAAGCCGTCGGAACCGTCATCGAAGCCGAGCTGGACAAAAAGGAAGGCCCAAAGGCAACCTTGCTTGTCCAAAACGGAACGCTTCATATCGGAGACTACCTTGCCGTCGGACAGTACTACTGCAAAGTCCGAAAAATGGTCAACGAATTCAATCAGGGAAGGAAAGAAGCCCTTCCTTCTACTCCGGTCTCGGTTACCGGCCTTAGCGGTGTTCCGGTCGCGGGCGACCGCTTCAGGGCCTTTGAGAACGAACAGGAAGCCAAAAGCGCTGCCGCCAGGCGTGCCCAGAAGAGGATTGGAAAGAATAACGGCGATGTCTCTCTAGCCACCGTTGCCGCCAACGCCTCCAACGGGGAAAGGCCTCAGCTGAACCTTATCGTCAAGGCCGACACGCAGGGATCGGCGGAAGCCCTTAAATCCTCCCTGACCAAGATTGATGTCCCCGGCACCAAGCTTACCATCGTCCATACTGCCTCGGGGGAAGTCAACCAGAGCGACATCACCCTGGCCTCGGCAAGTCACTCCGTCATTCTTGCCTTCGACATCAAGGTTTCCTCCGCCATCAAAGACAGGGCGAAGGAAAACCATGTCGAAATCCGGGAATACAATATCATCTATAAACTTCTCGAGGACATCGAGTCCGCACTCAAGGGAAAGCTTGGACCTGTGTATCACGAAGTCGTCTATGGCCATGCCGAAGTCCGCTCGCTATTTAAAGCGAGCCATGTCGGACAGATTCTCGGTCTTTTCGTCACGGACGGAAAGGTCACGTCCAAGAGCGAAATCCGTGTCTTCCGAAACAAGGAGCTAATCCTGAAGACCCATATCACCTCGCTGAAACGGTTCAAAGACGATGCCAAGGAAGTCCTGGCCGGATTTGAATGCGGTGCGACGATTTCGGATAAGTTCGATTTGCAGCAGGGCGATGTTTTAGAGGCCTATGGCCAGGAAGAGGTGAAGAATGGCTGAGAAGTTCGGCCGCATCAACGCCCTTATCCAGAAGAACCTTTCCGAAATCATCCTCTACGAGCTGAAATCCCCGGTGACGGAATTTGCCTCCGTCAACGAGGTGAAGGTGACCAGCGACTATTCCTATGCCACCGTCTATGTCTCCAATATCGATGCCTCTAAGGTGGATTCTAGGGTCAGCTTCCTCAACAACAAGACGGGAAAGGTCCGTTCCCTGCTTTCCAAGAAGCTTGACATCTACAAAATTCCCGAACTGAAATTCGTCAAGGACGATCTTTTCGAAAAAGGCAAGGCGAGGGAAGATTTAATCTCAAAGGCCGTCAACGACAAGCCGAAGACCTTAAAGGATGTCTACGGAAAGAACTTCCGCAGGAAGAGAACTTCCGTCAGAAAGACGGAAAAGAAGAAATAACGCTGTTCCATCACTAAAAATAGGCCGGGGAGAAGCCCTGGCCTATTTTATTTTCCGAGGATTTTTCTTTTCAGCCTCAGAAGGTTTTCTCTTAGGCTTTCCCTCGAATCGAACTTTTTCTGTCCACGGAGATAGGAGAGGAACTCAACGGTGATCCTCTTCCCGTAAAGATCCCCCCTAAAGCCAAAGACATTGGTCTCGATAATGTTCTCTTTTGTCTCGTCGATGGTCGGATGGGTTCCGATGTTCGTCCTGGAGTCATAGATTTGCCCATCGATAACCGTTCTTGTCCGGTAGACTCCGACCGGAGGAAGCACCTTGTTTTCTTCCGGAAGGATGTTTGCCGTAGGAAAGTTTATTTTTCTTCCGTTTTCCTTTCCCTTGATGACTCTTCCGCTCCTTTGATAAGGAGATACAAGAAGGGAATCTGCCTCCTCGATGTCTTTCTCGGCAATCCTTTGCTTGATCAGGGTTGAGGAAATCTTCTCCTCTCTGCCCTTATACCTAACGCCCTTAAGGTCAAGGATAGAAACCTCGCATCCTCTTTCCCGCCTTCTAAGAAGGTCTTCGGCTTTTCCGCTCGCCTTATCGGCAAAGGAGAAATCCTGTCCGACCACAATCTTCTTCGCCTTCAGCGAGGAAAGGAGGTTTAAGAACCCCTCGACTGAGCTATGGACGATTGAAGAAGAATAGGGAAGATAAAAGACTTTCTTTACGCCAAGAGAGGAGAGAAGAAAGACCTTCTCCTTCCTTGTCGTTAGAAGTTCAGGCTTCTTGCCGACAAGCGAGGACTTGAAGTCATCGGAAAAAGTAAGGACACAGCAGGGAAAGCTGCTCTTTTCCGCCTCCTGGATGAGGAAGCGGTGCCCGACATGGACACCATCGAAGAATCCGATGGCGAAAGAGAGCCCCTCTCCGGAAAAGGTGCTATTCCTGTCGACAGGGATAAGCTCACAGATTGAACCCTTTGGCACAGACATATTTGTCACCTTCCTTACGATAGAGAGAAAGAATCTTTCCCTTTTCCTTCCTGAAAAGGAGCGGGGAAGAAGAAGGAAGCACCCTTTCGTTTCCATGGGCGGCTTTCTTTGCCTGCCTATCGTCCTTTGCCTCAAGGCAAGGGATGTCAGGGAAGAGCTCTTCCCTTCCTTTCCTGTCGCAGGTGGACCTTCCAGCAAGTGGCTTAGCCTCTTTCACGGAGAATTTTCCGATGGAAAGTCGACGGAGAGAAGAGAGATAGCCGACGGTATTTAGCCGCTTGGCTAGGTCTAGACCTAATTGACGGACATAGGTTCCTTTGGAGACAAGCGCAGAGAAGACAATCTTCCCCTGGTCAAAGGAGACGAGTTTCCTGTTCTTTATTTCCACTTCTTTCCTTTTCTTCTCCCTCTTTATTCCTTCCCGGGCAAGTTCGTACCTTCGTTTCCCTTGGATATGGGAAGCGGAATAGGAAGGAATCTCCTGCCTATGGACGCCTTCCCTATCCTTCCTTGCCAAAAGAATTTCTTCCTTGGACAAATAGGGAACATCCTTTTGGCCGATTATCTTCCCCGTGAGGTCAAGCGTATCCGTCTCCCTACCTAGGATAAGACAGGCAAGATATTCCTTCTCCCCGTCAGGAAGATAGGGTAGCCTCTTTGTCCCCTCGCCTAAGGCGACAATCAGAAGACCGCTTGCAAAGGGATCAAGCGTCCCAAGATGCCCGACATGGGCACAGGAGAACTTCCGCCTGATGAGATTGTCCCTCTTTCTCGAGGAAGGCCCCGCCTCTTTATCCACGAAGAGGAAACCGTTTAAATTCATTCTCGCACACTATAGCGACTTTCCCCCGTCTTTTCAAGGAAACTGACTTACTTATGCTTGCTTTTCCGATTGATTCGGATATAATATTTTTTGCCTTTTGCTGGCGCAAGGCTTGTTCCTCAAGCACCTCAAGCTGGCTGATGGCAGAAAGTAAACGAGGTATTCGGTTATGGCATTAACCAAAGAAGAGACGAAGAAGGCAGTGGCTGCGGCAGCCCGCGGAGAAAAGGACACTGGTTCCAGTGAAGTCCAGATTTCCCTTCTCACCGAGAAGATTAAGAAGCTGACTGTCCACAGGACCAAAAATCCGCACGATTATTCTTCTAAGCGTGGAAGGAACATCCTTATCGCCCGCCGCCAGAATCTTCTCCGTTATCTGAAGAACAATGATCCTGTCCACTACGATTCCATCGTCAAGACGCTCGGCTTAAAGAAGTAAAAGCCAGAAAAGCAGAGGCTGCCTGATTGACTTGTGTCGAAGGGCAGCCTTTTCCTTTGCCGGCAAAAGCCCCTTTTTCTTCTTCCCGATCCTAAGCCGGCGGAAAGAGGTTAGATACCCCCAATTTTCCCAAGGATTTGACTATAATATTCTTATCTTAAGGAGGTAATTTCCATGTTTACCCAGTTAGACAACATATTCAATCGCCGTTCTATCCGTTCCTTCTCCGCTAAAGAAGTGGAGGAAGAAAAGCTTGAGAAAATCCTCAAGGCAGCCATTTATGCCCCTACAGGAAGAAATTCTCAGCCTCTCTTCTTCGTCATTGTAAAGGATAAAGAGAAGAGGAAAAAGATCCTAAAGGCCGCAGGCGTGGAACAGAACTTCTATGGTGCGACAAGCATCAGGTTCACCTTTGCCCGCTGCGAAGACAACCTGAATGAGCTGAACGTCGGTGCCGCGTTAGAGAACGCAAGGCTGGAAGCCACCGACCTTGGCGTCGCCACCTGCTGGATCCATTCCGCCCGTGCAGCATTGAACACTCCGGAAAGGAGAAAGAGGCTGAAGGAGGAGCTTGGCCTCCGGAAGGAATGCGAGGTCTTCGATTCCTTGGCCATAGGCTATCCCTCCGGGGAGAAACCTGCAAGGAAGGTCCGGAACCTGGATGAAGACAAGATCATCTGACGTTCTTGTCCTAGGAAGCGGCCCTGCCGGCCTAAGGGCAGGGCTTATTGCCGCAAAGACCCATAAGGTAACCTTTCTCGACCGTGATTTATGGGGGAAGCGGATCCTCGTCTCCGGAAACGGACGGGCCAACTTCTTTAATGACCTTCTTTTAAAAGAGGAAACTTATTCTTCCACCCCTTTTTGTTTGGTCAAGGACATCGTCCTTGACCAAAGAAACCTAGCTAAGGAGTTCTTTTCTTATCTGACGGAGGAACTCGGATTCGCCTATCGTAAAGAGGGACATCTTTGCTACCCTTTCTTTAACCGGTCGGAATGCCTCCTTTCCTTTCTTCGTGCAAGGCTTGAAGGGAAGAACACGGAGTTTCTTCATGGTGAAGCGACAAAGATAAGCGGAAATCGCCTTCTTTACCGGAATAAGAGGGGAGAGGAGGAATCTATTTCTTTCTCCCATCTTGTCCTGGCCCTTGGCGGGGAAAGCTATGACCGGGCCGGAAAAGACAATTCCGCCCTTCTCTCCTCCTTAGGAAGGGAAAGCAGCGGCTTCAAAAGCTGTCTCTGTCCTCTTCTGGTTAAGGAAAGAATCCCGGCCATAAGGAAGAACCAAAGACTGAAAGGACGGCTTACCCTTTTCAGGAAGGGGGAGACTGTCTATACCGAGGAAGGGGAAATCCTCTTTAAGAAAGACGGAATCAGTGGCATCTGTGCCTTTAATGCCTCCCTATATCTCCGTTACTCTCTTTTAAAAGAAGGGAGGAAGGATAGCAGGATAACCTTTGATTTCCTCTCCGGAAAGAAGAGGGAACCTTCCTGCTATCCGGCTTTCCTCCGTCAAGGGAGGAAGGAAAGGAAAAGGGTGAAGGATGGCGTTTTTCTCTTCCATCCGGTCGGATTTTATCCTCTTAAGGACAGCCAGGTCTCCTTCGGAGGTGTCTCCCTCAAGGAAATCGACAGGAAGACAAGGAAATGGAAGAAGAATCCTTCCGTCCAGGTGGTCGGCGAAAGGCTTTTTCCCGTCTTTCCCTGCGGAGGGTTCAATAGGGGCCTATCCTTCATCGAAGGCTATAAGGCCGGAAAGGTGTTAAACGGAAATGACGGAAGATAAACGGAAAAAAAGGGAAGAGCTCTTTTCCCTTTCGGTCAAGCAGTTAGACGTAAAAAAGGAGGAGGAAGAGACTGTCCACTCCCTTTTCCTAAACGTTGCCGACCGTCTTGAGAAGGAGAGGAAGGGAAAGGACCTTCCTCTTCCCCAGTTCACCATCGCCGTACCCTACCTTGTCGGTTTCACGCTTGGCGAATACCGTTTTTCCAAGGAAAGGAATCCTCCGCTTCCTCAGGAGGAGGTTATTGCCATCATCAGGGAAAAGTACCTGACCTTCCGTCAGTCCCTGAATAAGGGAGCAAGGTACGGAAGGGAAATCTTCAATCCGCTCCTGTCGACCATATCGACGGCAAATTCGTTCTTTGAACAGATTAATGCCCCATTAAGCCATAGGAACCCATCCGTTTCCTTGCTTAATGATATCTTTGAAACCATCTTTAAGAAGATAGACGGATTCGCAAAAAGGATGGCCCTTGGGCTTTATACCGACGCCCTTTCTTCCTGGCGGACCATCCACGAGAGTGAATGCATCCTCTCCTTGCTTGTCAACGGAAGCGAACAGGTCCGTCAGAACTATGTCAAGCACATCAACTATTCGATGGTCTTCCGCAACAACGATAATGGGGTCTTTCCGAAAGAATACGTCGATAAGATCTTCGAGCAGATCAAAGGGGAAAGGAAGAAGTACAGCCTAAAAAGCAAGGACAGGAAGAAATTCATCGACTATGGCTGGATCTATTCCCTTGACCAGTATGATCCAAACGACAACAAAATCCGGCTGAACTTCCGCTTCGGGGTGGAGTATCTCGCCGGCCTAATCGACCACTCGGACAGGTACGAGGTCGCTTCCGAAAGGGATCATGCCTCCTCTTCCTTCTTCTTCTATACCAACGATGAAACCTGCCGGAAGCTCGCCCTTTTGAACTTCTACGACTCAAGGAAACGGATAATCGACCTCTATCTGAAGTACAGGAAGGTATACTTTGCTTCCAATCCGGAGAAAAACCGACATGCCCTGAAAAGGAAGCAGGCCGTTGCCCTGACTTACGATTTTATCTGCGAACGCGAAAACAGGAAGGAACTATTCTATGACCAGAAAGACAGCAAAGACGCTCTGCCGGGGGATTGACGACTTCGGAAGAGGGATTGTCTCCGTAGAAGGGACAACCGCCTTCGTCCCTAACCTCCTTCCCGGCGAAGAGGCGGAGGTGACCACCGTCTTCTCCTACGGGAAACTAAAGGAGGCATTTGTCAAAAACCGTCTGACCACCTCAAAGGACCGCGTCAAGCCTCTCTGTCCTTACTATCCAAAATGCGGGGGATGTCAGCTAAGGCACCTATCCTACCCAAAGCAGCTGGAATACAAGAGAGAGAAAGTGAAGGACCTGCTTCATAAGTTCGCCAAAATCGACATTGACGTCCTTCCCTGCATCGGAAGGAAGGACCCGACCCGCTTCCGGAACAAGGTCCAGAAGCCGGTGAAATTCAGTCCGAAGCAAAAAAAGGCCGTTGCCGGTTTCTATGCAAACGGAACCCACGACTTAGTCCCGGTCGAAGACTGCCTAAGCGAGAGCACGCTCTCCAACCGAATCACGAATCTCGTTCTTTCCCTTCTGAATAAGTACCATTATCCTGCCTACGACGAAGACAAGGGAAGCGGCCTTGTCCGTCATATTCTGATTAAGACAAATTCCGACCTGTCTATGGCCCTTGTCACCTTAATCGTCACCTCGCCATTAAGGAAAAGACGCAGGGAATTTGCCAAAGAGCTAAGGAGCAAGTGCAAGGAAATCAGAGGGGTAGTCCTGAATATCAATGACCGCAAGACGAACGTCATCCTCGGAGAGAAGGAGGTCAGACTTGCCGGGTACGACAAGATTTCCGACAAAATCTTCGGCAAGACTTTCCTGATTTCCTCGAAGTCCTTTTACCAGACTAACGCCAGACAGATTGAGGTCCTTTACGGAAAGGCAAGGGAATTTGCCTCCTTAAAGAAGGACGATGTCGTCCTAGATGCCTATTGCGGAACAGGGACGATCGGCCTATGCCTTGCCGACAAGGTGGAAAAGGTTACCGGGGTGGAAATCGTCAAAGAAGCCGTCAAGGATGCCGTTCTCAATGCCAAAATCAACAAAATCACGAATGCCTCTTTTATCAACGAGGACTGCACCGAATATAGGAGGAAGAACAAGGGCAAGTTCTCCCTTGTCATCAGGGACCCTCCACGAAGAGGGACGACAAAGGAGTTCCTTTCCGCCCTTAAGGAGAGGAGGCCGGAAAGAGTCGTCTATGTATCCTGCGATCCGGTCACCTTGGCAAGAGACCTAGGGGAAAGGAAGAAGGACTTCGACGTCTTAAAGGTCCAGCCAGTCGATAGGTTCCCTAACTCCCTCCATGTCGAAACCGTCGTTTCCCTTAGAGCAAAACACGGATTAAAGGGAAGGAACTAGGCTCCTTCCCCCTTCCTTTCCGGACAAACGGCTTGCCATTTGTCCAATATTGGGCTATATTTTTATTAGTTTCCTTTTGTGGACGAAAAAGAGGGAGAAAAATTTTTTCGTTATCAATGCCTATTTTAAGTTGCAGGATAACCTTTAGGAAAAGATATCCTGCCAGCTAAGTCTTTCTATCGTTCCCTTTGGTTCCTCTTCTGGGAAAAGGGTGCTGAAGCCAAAACTGCCTACTGGAGTACTCTTTCTATCCTGAGCAGACTCTCGGCTTCATTGCCGATAAGCTGTTAGGCAGGGGATGGATAAGGAAAACCCCTCTTCCTTACTAAACAAGGGCAGGACTATGGTCAAAGGAACATCAAGCCGATTGTGGAAGCAGAAAACAAACCCTTTCCCTTCTTGCAAGGCAGGAAAGAGATGCCTTGGTTGCTATTGCAAAAAAGCACGCACTTCTCTTTAAAAAGAGAAGGGAGGTGATTCTCTAACCTTTCCCTCACTATCCAATCTAATTCTAATTCTTGAGGTTTTTATGGACTTAATTCACCAAAACACAAAAAAGATCTATTTCCGGTACCTCGCCGCGGCCTTTGGCTCTTCCCTGATTTCCACCATCTACGGCCTAGTTGACTCCATCGTCGTCGGGCAGTATTCCGGGCCTAAAGGATCGGCGGCAAGGGCCGTTATGGCCCCTGTCTGGAATATCGTCTTTGCCTTCGGGCTTCTTTTCGGTATCGGAGGAAGCGTCTTTTTCGGACACATCCGCGGAAAAGACAAGAGGGAAAGAAAGGAATCAAACGGCTACTTCACTGTCAGCCTTATCGGGGCCCTTTTTGCCTCCCTTCTCTCTAGGGCAGTCTTCTTTTTCTTCGACAAGCCGAGGTTCATGGCCCTAGGGGCTGACGAAGAAATCCTTGCCCTTTGCGAAGAATACCTTAAGCCGGTCAAACTTGCCATTCCCTTTTATCTTTTCTCCCAGGTCCTTGCCGCCTTCCTCCGGAACGACCACGCGCCCACCCTGGCGACTATTGCCGTCCTTGTCGGAGGAGTCGTCAACGTGTTCGGCGACCTCTATTTCGTCTTCGGTCTAAATAGGGGACTATTCGGTGCCGGATTAGCGACCGCACTAGGAAACACACTTTCAGTCCTTTTAAGGTTGATTCATTTCTTCCGGAAGAAAAACACACTGGGACTTGTCCTTCCTACCCACTTCTTTGCTAAGCTTGGGAAAGTCAGGGAAGGAGGCTTCTCCGCCGGCTTTGTCGACAGGGCGAGGGGAATCATCACCGCCCTTCTCAATAACCAGATCAGGAAATACCTCGGTTCGGATGCCTTAGCCGTCTATGGCGTCATCGTCTATAGGTCGACCTGCGTGCAATGCTGTGCCTATAGCGTAGGACAGGCTGCCCAGCCTATCCTTTCCGCAAACCTTGGGGCCGGAAAGCCAAAACGAATTAAGGAAGTCCTCCGCTATTCTCTTTTCAGCTGTGCCTTTTTCGGCATCCTCTGGACTTTAGTCAGGTGCATTTTCCCAAAGCAGATTGTGGACTTAAGGAGGAATGCCACGGATGAAGTCCTCGCTATCTCCGGGAAGATTATCATCCTCTATTCCCTCTCCTTCCTGCTTCTTCCCTTCAACATCTTTTCCACCTATTACTTCCAGTCCATCAGGCATCCGCGGACCTCTCTCCTTCTCTCCCTTCTCCGGGGAGCCGTCCTCTGTACTCTGTTCATTCTCCTTCTTCCGTTAATCTGGGGAGAAAGGGGAATCTGGCTAAGCAGGCCGTTAACCGAGCTTATGACTTCCTTTGCCGTCGGCTACTTCAGGATCTACTGGACAAGACGGCTTCCTAAGGAAACGACTATTTCCTAAGTCGCTCCTTGATGTAATCGGACAAAGCCTTATCTTCGCAGAAGATATAGCACCCTTTCTGTCCCCGGCTTAAAAGCGTCTTATAGGTATTCCGGATGATCCGGTCGATCTTGGGGCCGTTTGTCTTCCTCTCCTTAGGATTAAGCAGCCCGAAAAGCGAATGGTCATCCTTTGCCCGCCTTTTGCAGTCCGTTATCACACATCCGTTTTCGTAGCGTAGGTCCTTTCCGATGATAACCCCGCAGTAGTCAAACTCCAGTCCCTGGCAGGTGTGGATGCATCCGACCTGTTCAAAGCTGCCTTTGTCAATGGCCCAGGTCTTCGTCGTGGCGAAGTTCCACTGGGCCTTAAACCCATTTGACAGGATAATGTCATAGGCGGATGGATCCTTTTTGCTAAGCCACGGATAGCAGTATCCGGCCACCCTTCGTGCCTTGTTGTTCAACCTGTTCTTCTTTCTCAGTTCTTCCCGCCTTTCATTAGGGTCGTCGAAAAGACGGACGTCGTAGTCGATGCCTTCCCTGTCAGGATTATCATCCCTCTTTCTGATGCCGAGAAGAGCATCAAGGAAGGAAAGGTATCCGTCGCTTCCGTGGCAGCGGAACTGGCTGCTTAGAATCAGACCGTCCCCCTCGTGGATAAGACTGTTTTCCACTCTCGCCCATTTTTCGATTTCCTCTTTCGTCCCGATGTCCTTTCCGGTGACAATCTGGTCTTCGTCTAAGAAGAAAACGGAGACCTTGGAAGCATGGATGATTTCCTTGATTTGGTTTTCGCCGCCAGAGAAAAGACCGGACTTAGCATTCAGCCGGTGGGCCTCATCGACAAGAAGGCAGTCATACCTGTCCTTTTCCTCAGTGACAAAACATCCTGAGCTTTTGAAAAGGGAAGAGATATACGACTTCTGAAAATTGTTTCCGACAAGCTCACGGTAAAAGACCTCCCGAGGTGCCGCATTCTTGGTCACGTAGGCACAGTTATATCCCCTCTTTAGCCTTTTGGAGAGAAGATTGATGGCAATCACGCTCTTGCCTGTCCCAGGTCCACCCTGAACGATAATGGTATGCTTGACCTTGTCGTTCAGTGCCTTCTTCCTCGTCTCCCTGATAACGGAATAGGCGACCTTCTGTTCGTCAATCAAGTCAAAGACCTTCTTTCCCTTCCTTAGCGAGGGGAGAGCGTCCTGAAGGGCGATTGATGGCTTTATCTTTCCCTTGTCCCTTTCGTAAAGGATGACTCCCTTGTCGGAAGAAGTGACATGACTTTTGATAAACTGCTGCAGCTTTAAGGCATCCTTAGAAAGGAAGAGCGGGGCTTCCTTGATGATATTGGCATACCGGGGGTCTTCAATCTCTCCCCGGCTGCTTTCCTTGAAATTATGGCAGTAGACACAGGGGTAAAGTCCGATCTTCTTATCCCGGATGGTTTCATTATTATTTTCGATGGACTTTGCATAGGAATAGGCCTGATAGCTCGGATGGACGACCTGTCGCCTTGTCCCGGCAAGATAGGTAATCACATCCTCGTACACGCTCTTCTGACAGGTCTCCCACTGCTTCAGTTCGACAATGACGACATTCCCTCTTTTCCTCTTATCATATCCGGTCAACAGGAAGTCTATCCGCTTAGAAGTCAACGGAATCTGGAATTCAATGGCAACGTTCCTTTCTTTGTCGATATCCGGATTATGGAAGAAAATCGCATCGCACCTTGCCCGGAGGGAGTTCTGATAGGCCCGGTCTTCCTTTGGATTATGGTGACAAATCCCGTTTTGGGCAAAACCCTCCTCGATCTTATCGACGATTCTTCCGCAAACGACATCCTGTTGAAAAGTATCCAGCGTGCCCTGATAGATAATCACGAAACCTCATCCCCCTTAGGAGAGAGTATAACATCTTTATAACAGGTTTATTTCCTTTTTCCTTTATTCTACAGAAAAAGGAGCCCTCAAGAGAGCCCCTTTTTCTGTTTTTTCGGACTACTTCCCGGACATCAGGTTGAAATCCGGTTTGACCGCCTTTTTCTTCTTCTTGAATTCCGTCTTCCGGATGAAGATGTCGACGAGGAGAAGGAGGACGGCAATGATCCTGAAGAAAACATTCAGCGAAGAATAATGCTTATAGGCAAGCTCGGAAGAGGATACCTGGTAATCGACCTTGTCATAGGTGACCTGTCCAGTATCCTTGGTCAGGGAATAAAGAAGCGTGCTGGCCGTATCCGGGAACCTGTCATATTCAGAGGAATAGTCGAAGTTAAGCTGCCTGCTCTCCGGATCAAGAGTGACACGTTCCGTCTTATCCCCGTCCTTCTTGTCATAGGAGTAGGTAGCCTGAATGGTGTACTGACCGACCTCGCCGGTCTCAATTTCCGCAGAGAAAGTATCTCCGTCATAGGCGAGATCATATTCCTTGACGCTCTTTCCGTCCGGAGAAGTGACCTTGATATGGATGGAACCATTGTTGTCCTTCTCGGAAGCAATGAAGCTGACCGTGGAAGTGACACCATGGTTGACATAGCTCCTATCGAGAAGAGAGTTGACGGAACGGTTCGGAAGAGCCTGTTCGAACCTCTGTTTCCTAAAGAGCTTTCCCCTTTCGTCGCTGCGAAGCGTATCCGTCCAGGCACTGCCAAAGTCAGAAGTAAAGGAGGAAACCGTACCTTTGGCCTTGCCTACCTGCCAATAGGCATAGATAGGGACAATAGCCGTGGATGAGGTCGTATTGCCGTCCTCTCCTTCCGTCTCATGGGAATACCGGGCGGTAAGGACCGTCGTCGCCGCCTTCTTGATCCGGGCGAAATTGTAACCATAGATTTCAGGGAGGGAATCGACGCCCTTCAGGGAAGGATCTCCGGCAACCTGGATTTTGATATCCGTGGTGTCTTCGACCGTCTTTTCGGTGACCTCGGTGACGACCGAGGTAAGCCTGACATTGACTAGGCTAGAGGCAGTACGGCAGTAGTAGTAGGTTCCCTGCCCCTTATTGGCAAGACGCTTGAGAAGAGCCGTGCCGCTGGAATTCGAGATGTTGATGAAGGAACAGATGATGTCATCCTTGACCATCTGATTGACAATCTTAATCAGAGAGGATTCGCTATCGAAAGGATCACCGTCGGAGAGGGTAATGACGAACTTGTTGACGATGGAACTATTGCGGAGCTGGTCATGGCTGGCCTTAAGGCCGACACCCCTTTCCGTGCCGCCCTGGGTCTTAATCGTCTTAATCCGTTTACGGATGGCATCCTTCTGCTTGACAGAGACAAGAGGTTGGACGACTTGCGCAGAATCGGAGAAGGTGATGATGGAAATATAATCTTTGTCGGTCAGTTTGTCGAGGATGGCGGATGCACCGTCCTTTGCCTTCTTAAGACGGCTGTCGGTTTCCCTCGAGCCGGAATTATCGATAAGCAGAACAATCGCCTTTCCTTCGTCCGATTCGTTCTGGATAGGAAGAAGGGCGTTGTAGTCGGATTTATAACCGCCGGTTCCTTCCCCGGCAAAGACGGCACCTAAGGTGACAAGCGACTTTCCGTAGTCCTCGACGAAGGTCTGTAGGCTCTGGACAAAGGCCTCCGGCTCATCGACATCATCGATATTAAAGTTGGAAAGGACGATTTCATCATATTTGATCAAGTCCTGAATGGAGGTCGGAATACTCGCATCGGCAATGTAGGAAGTAATCTTCACCTTCTCGGCATCGGCATAGATTCCGGAAGACTTCAGATTGTCAAGCTCTTCCTGAGTGCTTCCGACAAAAAGCACGGAGTAATGGTCGGTGAAGTCCTGGGTGAAGGACATCTTGTTGTTTTCGCTATAGGTATCATCCCTGCCTGAGACAGAAACGTCATAGTGGAAACTGCCGGCCGTTTCGCTCTTCAAGGAGAAGGAAACCACGTTGAGTCCGCGGCTGATCGGCTGATCCTTGACTTCCTGCACGACCTCTCCGCCCTGGCTTAGGGTGACGTTTAAGTGTCCGGACTTCTTCGACTTGATGGATACCTTGACTTCCTGGGTCTTCCCGACAAAGGCGTGGTCGGTATAATCAAGTCCGGTAATGGCGACTTCGTCGAATTCGGGCTGACTCCTCGAGATGGCGTCAATCTGAACGGAATCGGAAGTAAGCTTGTCGAGAGCCTCGATGGCACTTCCATCGGTCTCAAGACCATCGCTCCTGATGATCCTTCTCCGTACGGCTGTGTCCTTGGAATAAAGACCGTCCGCATAAAGAAGGGCTGATTTCAGGTCGGTTGCGGAAGGATCGAAATCCCCGTTTTTGCCGTCGTCGAACCTGTTCTGGATCGTATTGGACTTATACTTCGATCCGATTGGGGTCACAACCTGCTGTCCTTTGGCAAAGGCGACGACACCGATTTTCGTTCCGCCGACCTGGGAAGCCTGGGAGTAGACATCCTGGATAAGCTTGTCCCTGTGGTCGGCATTGAGCTTTTCGCTCTCCGAACAGTCGGCAAGGACAATGAGTTCCGTATCACTGGAAGTATCGACAAACTGAATGTTGACAAAGGCAAGGGTGAGCCTAAGAGACATGACAAGATGAAGGCATAGGGAAAGAATATTCTTCCTCCGGAAACGTTTGTATTTCGGAATAAGGAAGAAACCGACGACAACGATGGCAACTAAGGGAATGAGAATAAAGAAGAGATAAGGGTTCTCGATTTTAATATTGTTCACGTGCGTACAGGATCCAGTCTGCACCGAAGAATAGAGCCGCGGCGATGGCGACAGGAAGGATGGAATCATAGATGGCGTTAGCCTTCTTGGTGTCCGCATTCCTCACCAGGGTGTACTGGTTATCGTCTGCGGCGAGTGGAGAGCCTTCCTCCTTAGGATAAGAAACAAAAAACGTAACTTCCTTATCGGTATTGTTGTTGGTTTTCGTTTTCAGGGTATAGGTGCCTACCTGGTCTAGTTCGTAAGTGAGATACTGGCTAGATCCAAGGACAAGGGGAGTGCTCTTTCCGTCGGGACGGACAAGCTCCCTCTCCTGAATGGAATCGGAGACGTTGATGGTGGCGTCGTCTCCGGTGACATACTGAAGATTGGAAATGAGCTCAGGATTGGAATATAAGGCTAGGTTACGGACCATGACCGGGAAATCGTAGGTAAGAGGAAGGGAGGAATCGGAGAGAGTGAAGGAAAAGACGACTTCGCGCTGATTGAACGAATTCTTTCCGGCGAAGATAAGAGGGATGTTGTTATAGGAAAGAATGGTGGTAAAGTCTTCATTTAAGGTGTAACGGTTGTACTTACTCCTTAAGACATCCTTTTTGGCAAGATTCTTAGTGATTTCCTGATAAAGGATGTTGTCATCATTGTTTGCATAGGTTGCCGTATAACCATCGGCCTCGTCGGAATAGGTGTGCTCGTAGTTGAATCCGACGTCGTCCCTCTGCTCGTCGATTCCAAAGAACCAGATGGCACCGTCGGTCGGAAGTTCCTTCGGGGCATAGCCATCAAAGACATAAATATCATAGCCGCTGGTCTTATTGTAGGCACTCGGGGAGATGACGGTGACATTGTGTCCGAAGCTCTTAAAGGCGCTCTTAAGAAAGAGAGGGGAAGAGGAAACAAGGAGGACATTTGAGCTCTTCGCTTCCTTGGCGGGATAGAGGGTATAGACGTTGTCTTCGGCTAGGACGTCATGATATCCTTTCTTCTCCTCGTCGGTCAGTTCCTCGATTTTGGCGGTGATGTTCTTGATGGCGGATGGATCATCTACTTTAAGCTCATAGGTGGAAGTCACAGGAAGGCCGGCGCTTTCGGGCTTAGCCCGGACTACGCCCCTGTCCTTGCCGTCGACATAGAAGCGGATACGGAACAGGGCATTATCATGGTCATAGCAGACGTAAGTGGGGGAAACATTGATATTTGCACCGGACTCCGACGGAGTGCTCTTTTCTTCGTAAGTAAGATTGGTTATGGCATAGTTCGTCTGCTTATCGTTGTAATAGCTCCTGACCTCAATGTTGTCACTGACATCCACTTTCTGGTCAGTGGCAAGAATGACTTCGCTTCCGTTTCCCATTGAAACCCATTTCTGGGCAAGGGAAAGAGAAGAGGAAATATCGTTCTTGGTGAAGGAGCAGCTTAGCGTGTCAAGATACCTTTGGAACTGTCCGGGATCGGAAATCCCCTGGCAGATTGTTCTCGGCTCTTCTTCTCCGGTCCTGATGAGGGAAAAAGTCGAACCTTTTTTGGCCTGATTGACTTTCGCTAGAATGTCGGCCTTTGCCGCTTCGAACTTGGTTTCCTTATTGCGGTAATCCTTTCTCCTGTTCCTGCTTGCCGATCCGTCGAGGACAAATACCCTCTGTTCGGCACTGTTCTTGAAGGAAAGGACAGGATGGGCAAGGGTGACGGCCATAAAGGCGATGGCGAACCTCTGGACGAAAAGGGCAATCAGGTTCTCCCTGGAATGGAAAGGATTACGCTTCTTCAGGAATTTCTGGGAAATCTCCCAGAGATAGGTGGAAGGAGCCGTTGCTTCCTTATAACGGTTCCGGAGAATATAAATCAGGATAAGGACAGGGATGGCAAGAAGGACCAAGAGAGCATATGGATATTGAAAACTCATTCGATAACCCCCCTAGATAACCTCTTATTCAGGAACACCTCTTTCAAGGGTTCGTCCGTCGAACAGAAAACATAATCGGATTCCCGCGAAAGACAGAAGTTCCGGATTTTGTCCTGGACAAACTTCAGGGCCTTCTGGTAGGCATTAAAAACGTCGCGGGAAATGTTGTCCTTGAAGAACCGGTCGTCATGCTCGGAATCGTGAATAATGACCTTTCCGCGGAAATTCGGATGGACTTCTTCGGCTCCGAGAATCTGGACGCACCTGACATCCCGCCGTTTGTTCCGGAGGTAGTCGATGGCGTCGGTATAGTTGGAATCGGTGCAGAAATCAGACAGGATGATGCTCTTCCCGTCTCCGTATCCGACGGTGGAACGGACGATGGCATCGGAAATGGAGCAGTCTCCGTCGAACTTGATGTTATTGAGCAGATGAATGGAGTTCCTGAAGCTGTCCTTTCCGACAAGGTTCTCGATGACTGGCTGCGCATAGTCTCCCTTAAGGGCGTAGATGGTCACCTTGTCCCTGTCCGAGACAGACATGAAAGCAAGAGTGGAAGCAATTTTCAGTGCCCTTTCGTCCTTATTGAAGAAACTCCTCGACCGGGAAGTATCGATATAGATACGGGTATGCCTTTGACGTTCGTCAAGATAAAGCTTCAGGTACCTTTTTTCGAACTTTCCGTAAAGGTTCCAGTCAATCTTCGTGACATCGTCGCCTTCAATATAGTCACGGTAGTCGGCAAATTCGCAAGATGAACCGTATTTCTTCGATTTGTGGTTTCCACCGAAAAGACCGGCGACGTTGTCCTTAACGGCCAACGTAAAAAGTTCGATTTGCTGGAGAAATTGTTCGTCGATCGCTTGTTTCATCTTCGGTTACTTGTTCTTTCTGTTTTCTTTGATTAAAAGACCAATGACTTTATCAATGGTCAGTCCTTCGTTGATGGCATTATAGTTAATCTTGATACGATGACGGAGAACAGGATAGGCAAGGGCATCGATGTCATCATAGGAGACATTGTAATTGCCATGCCTTAAGGCACGGATCTTGGCACCGGTGATAAGAGCCTGTGCGGCACGCGGGGAGGCACCATAACGGATATACTTCTTGGCGACCTCACCACCTTCGTCAAGCTCAGGATGGGTATGGGAGACAAGGTTCCTTGCATAGTCGAGGACTTCCGGAATGACCGGAACATCCTGGGCAAGTTTCCGCCTTTCCCTGATCCTAGGTCCGTCAACAACCTTGGTGGCGTTTTCGTTCCTGTTCTTCTGGGTCCTATTGACGATGTCGCCAAGTTCCTTGGCAGAAGGGAAGGTCATGATGACCTTGAACCTGAAACGGTCCATCTGGGCCTCAGGCAGCGGATAGGTACCATCCTGTTCGATTGGGTTTTCCGTTGCAAGAACGAAGAAAGGCTCTTCCCTCTTATAGGTGACGCCGCTGACAGTGACCTTATGCTCCTGCCTGACCTCGAGCCTTGCAGACTGGGTCTTCGGTGTGGCACGGTTGATTTCATCGGCCAGGACAATCTGGGCGAAGATAGGGCCTTTTTGGAAGGTCGTCACCAAGTTGCCGTTCTCGTCCTTACGGATGATGTTGGCACCGGTGACATCGTTCGGCATAAGGTCCGGTGTGAACTGAATACGGCTGAAAGGAAGGTTGAGGGTCTGTCCTAGGGAACGGACAAGACGGGTCTTTCCCGTTCCCGGAACGCCCTCGAGCAGAACGTTACCGCCGGCAATGACGGCGATAACGACTGCATCGATGACTTCGTCCTGACCGATGATATCCTTGTGGAGTTCGTTCTTGATCTTCGTCACGGATTCGCTGAAGTTCTGAATAAGCTGCTCGTTTTCCATTGTTTGTTTTATCCTTTGATTTGTAAACCTACGAAGTACTCGCCTAGCACTGGATTACGGATTTTTGTTTCCGCCGTTGCCATCGCCGTAGAGATCACCGAAGTAGTCACCGATGGCACCATTTATTTCATCATCGCCATTCTCGGTTCCGTCCTTGATGGCATCGTTATGCCTGTCATCGATGACGTCACCGTATTGGGAATCACCGTTTTCCGTATAGACATGGTCGTCACCGGCATACTGCGTTCCTTCTCCGTTACCCTGACCGGCACCATTGCCTCCGCTTTCACTTCCGTTTCCACTTCCGTTTCCGTTTCCACTTCCGCTATTGCCTTGGTTGCCGGAGCCTTGCTGGTTACCGGATCCCTGCTGATTTCCGGATCCCTGCTGGTTGCCAGAACCCTGCTGATTTCCGGAACCTTGCTGATCACCGGAACCTTGCTGGTTACCGGAACCTTGTTCGCCAGAACCAGAACCCTGTTCGCCCTGGTTTCCGGAACCTTGCTCGCCGGAACCCTGTTCACCGCTGTTTCCGTCTTCGTTCTGGGTCGGATCCTTCCTTTGGTCAAGGGTGTCCTTGGCCTCTTCACCGGCCTGTTCGTTCTTCTTCTGGTCTTCGAGGGCATCCTTAATCTTATCGCCGGCATTATTGATGGCATCCTGGGCGTCCTGCTTGGCATCCTCGGAGGCCTGGTTCTTGTCGTCCTCGGAAGCGTCGGGGTCATTGAGCTTTTTCTCAAGCTCGTCGGCCGCCTGATCCAAGGCATCGGCAAGTTCCTTTAAGGCATCCCGGAGAGGATCACCCTCCGGAATCTTGGAATCCTCAAGGGCTTTATAAATCGCATCGGCGATGGCATGCCTCTTATCGGCAAGAGGCTGCCCGGAGAGTTTGTCCCTCTCGTCATAGAGCTCGCCCAAGGCTTCATCGATCTTTGCCTCATCGGCATCCTTGATGGCCTGTCCAAGCTTCTTTAAGGCATCATCGTCGGATTTAATCAGGGCATCGCCGATTTCTTCCTTGCTGTTTGCATCGTCGATAATCTTGTCGACTTCGTCCTTTGCCCCTTCGACGATGTCGTTACGTTTAGACTCATCGGTCTCCCCATAAAGGTTATCCTTTGCCTCGTCGATGACGTCATCAAGCTTCTCGTTGACGTCTTCATCCGGGTCGATTTCATCGATGTTGTCCTTTCCGGCCGAGGCAATCTCATCGACGGCGGAATTGACTTTATCGATGTTTCCGGAATTGATGGGATCCTTGACGTGGGTAGGGAACTCGGAGATGTTCGGCATAAAGAAGGAACCGGCAAAAAGGCCGGCGGCGATGACAAGGACAGGAAGAGTAAAGCTGGCAAGTTTCAGCTTGACGCCGTTAGCCGGCTGGCCCTTAAGCTTTTCCTTGGCATCCTTACGCTGTCTACTGATGATGATGCCTTTCTTTCCGTCGAACTCGACCATCGTGGAGACTCTCTCCTGAAGATGAAGGTCATTATCCCTGCGGGCGGCAATCTTCTTGTCATTGGGTTTACGGAAGAAGTAACTGAAGGTGAAAGTACCGATTAGTGCTGCTGCGGAAACGGCAGGGGCGACATAGGCCATCCTGGAAGGATTAGCAAACCGGCAGGCGGCGATGGAAGCAGCGGCGCCAAGCAATCCGCCCGTAAGTCCGAAGAGGACTGACTTCAGCCTGTGTTCACGCCTGATTTTCTTCTTAAAGCGTTTATAGCTTCCGCTTAGCTCATAACCCTTGCTGACGAAGTCGTCATCGGCATTGAGGTCATAAATCAAATCGTTCTTCTTATCTTTCATAGAATCTACCTCCTCTATCGTTTTTTACAGAAATAGGGCATTTCCGTAAAACAACTAGGGAAATTTTAATTTGTTTCTTCTTAAATTTAAAAACGCAGTCAATTAGGGTAACTGGCATTTTTTGTATTTTTTTCAAAGATAAACCCCTTTTTTTGAGAAAAACAAATGAAAAAGCAAAGAAATTCATATTTTATCTTCAATTAAAACTTTTCTGTAAGCGGTTCCAGTTTTATTTTTCTTTCTGTTTTTTCCTGTCTTTGGCCCTTTTTTCTTCTTTCCCAGAGGGAAAAAAGGAAAGAGGCGGAGAAGTAGCAATTTCCTCTTTTCCTTTCATTTCCCACAATCTTTCTTATAATGATAAGTAAGAAAGGGAGGAAACTCTTTATGGAAAATTATGAGGACGCAAAGAAAAGCCTGGCTAGCCATCTGACCTCTGCGGAAATGGCGGTAAGGGTAAAGGACTACAAAGCCGCATATCTCGAGTACTATGCCGCAGGAGAAGAGGCTCTTGCCCTTTCCGCGCTTACCCTCGACAAGAAAGAAAGCGAGGACAGGATCTCCCTTTCCGGGGAATATAAGGACAGGGGTGAAAAATATCTCTCCTCTCTCCATCTTTCCCCGTTAGAAAAGAGTAAGCTTGTCCCCCGGAAGAAGGCGAAGGGGTTCTGCGAATTCATCGGCAGGGACGAGATTAAAGACTATCTCAGTAAGACCATCGTCGAACCCTGGAAGAATGGCACTTATGCCGCAGGAGGAAACTTCGGCCTGAGGATTTACGGTCCGAAAGGATGCGCAAAGTCTGTCCTTGTCCAGTCTCTCGCCCATGAGCTTTCTGCCACCATTTATTACATCGAACCTAGGGTCAACTTCTCCGTCTATAATTCCACCAATGCCATCGCCCACTTCGAAAGGCTGTTTGACAAGGCGGAAGAGAAGAACAACATTCTTTTCTATATCACCAAGGCGGAAGCCTACTTCCCGAAGGGAACGGACGAAGAAAGCAGAAAGACAAGCGAAATTTTCTATAAGGCAATCACCAAGGAAAGGAAAAACATCAAGAAGAAGAACCTCAATATTCTCTTTGTCCTTGGGACGGACTGTCCGGACAAAGTCGATGTCTCCATCTTCCAAAAGAAATTCCTCCATCCCGCCCTTCTAAACGAAATCGTCCGCATCCACCATCCGAATACCAAGACCCGGAAGGAGAGGAGGCAGGAGCGTCTTAGCGGCATCGACATTGAAAATCCTTCCTTGCTGGACAACCTAGCCAAGGAAACCCACAGGTTCGTCTCCAAAAAGATTTCCGACGTCTGCCGTTCGTTGAAAAAGAGGGCGACAATCTATCAAGGCGAGCGGGAAAAACCGCTTCTCACCGACGAAAGGGCAGAAAAGGTCAGGAAGGAGTACCCCTACGTCGAGGACACCACCTTCGAAGAGAATGCCCTTGCCTTTGAAAAGAGCCTGCCTGAATCGGTAAAGCTCTACACAAAATAAGCTTTCCCTTCCATGCCTTATGCCTCCCCTCGGGGAGGTTTTTTAATTGGAAAGCCGGCACAAAAAAAGGAAGCCGTCGCTTCCTTTTTCCGGCCGTCTATTCTTCGTCCTCCTGCTTTGGAAGGACCTTCACGAGGCAGACGTCCACGGTGTACTGGGTCGTCTTCTTCACCCTGATTCTCAGGTTCTTGTATTCGATGACGTCTCCGACCTTGGCAAAACGCTCAAGCTCGCTGTTGATAAAGCCGGAAAGGGTGGAATAGTCGTCCTTGAGGTTGTCCGCATCAAGCCCGAAGGTGGAAAGAAAGTCGTCGATGTTCCTTTTTCCCCGGACAAGATAGAGGTTCTCCTCCTTGAGAGGACGGATAAGGGCCTCAGGTTCGTCGCTTTCGTCCCAGATTTCCCCTACCACCTCTTCGAGGATGTCCTCCCTTGTGATGATGCCCTCCGTTCCTCCGTACTCGTCGCGGACGACAAGGATGTGCTCCTTGGCCTCCTTCCTCATCTCCCTAGCCTGGGAGATGACCCTCGTCCGAGGGACGGAATTGATGGGAAGGATCAGTTTCTTGTAATCCTTGTCGTTTTGGATGAGGGCCTGGAGGAGTCTTCTTGTCTTGATGTACCCGACGATGTGGTCAAGGTCATGCTGGAAGACGATGACCCGGGAGAAGCGGAAGCGGTCAGGATTAATGAGAAACTTCGACCTGTCGCGCTCTAGGTCAATGCCGACGATCTTCACTCTTGGCGTCCTTACCTCATAGCAGGCGGTGTCCTTGAACTCGATGGAGTTGTGGAGAAGTTCGCTTTTGTCGGAGTCGAAGATTCCCTCCTTTTCGATGGCATCCACCCTGTTGTCGAGTTCATCGTCGCTTGCCACGCCGCTGTCCTTAGGCTGTCTCTTGACAAAGAGGTTGACAAGGAAAGCGTCCCTCTTGGTGACTAAGTAGACAAAGGGGAAAAAGAGGATGCCGCAGACCTTGATGAAATAGGCAAAGAACTTGGCGATGCCAAAGGAATGGCTCTTCGAAAGGGCCTTAGGGGTAATCTCCCCGAAGACGAGAAGGACGACGAAGAGGATCCTCGACCTGACAAAGCTTCCCCTGTCCCCAAGATGGGGTTCAAGGACATCCTTGCTCAGAAGGGAGGCAAGGGAGGAGGCGAGGATGTTGACGAAGTCGTTTCCGAAAAGAATGGTGGCGATGGTCTTGTCGTAATCCTTTGCATAACGATAGGCAAGCTTTCCGCTTCCCGAGGTATCCTTTGCAAGGCGGGAAAGCCGCACAGAGGAATAGGCCCTGTCGGTGCCGGAGAAGATGGCGGAAAAAAGGATAAGGAGGAGAATCAGTCCGAGATAAAGATAATCCCTAGGCTTCATGGGCTTTCGTTCCTTTCTCGGAGATGGTTCCGACTAATTCCTCAAGGACGTCTTCCGTGGTAATCCTGCCGAGAAGTCTTTCCTTTTCGTAGACTAAGGCGACTTCGGTATGGTGGGAGCGGAAGCCGTCTAAGACGTCATCCCTCCTGATGTTCCGGGAAACGATAAACGGCTTATCGAGGATGCTTGCGATGGTCCTTGTGGGATGCTCATAGTAATTGGCAAGGAACTTCTTGACGACGAGAACCCCGACAATCCGGTCCGGGTTTTTGTAATACCTTGGAATACGGCTATAGGGGACCTTGGCGATGATTCCAAGAAGGGTCTTGCTGTTCCTTCCCTCGAGATTGAGGGAGAACCTTTTGTTTTTCGGCGTGAACACCTTTTCGACGGAAGTGTCCGTAAAGTCGAATCCTGCCTGGATGAGGTCTGTTTCGTTCTCTTCCAGTGCGCCTTCCTTCTCGTTGGCTTCCAGTACGGAGTTAAAATCCTCTTCCGTGAGTTCCGGTTCTTCCTTTTTGGGGAAGAGGAGGGATATCCCTTTGCTTATGCCATAGAAAAGAAGGGTGAGAGGGGCAAAGAGGATGAGACAGACGGCGAGAGGGTAACAGACAATCTTCGCGAGTTTGTCAGGGATCCGTTTCCCAAGCCTTTTGGGTAAGGTTTCGCCAAGGGCATAGACGATGACGGTGACGATGACCGATCCGATAAGGGAGACATAGAATTCCCCCATCCAGGAAGGGAAGGCCTCGAGAAAAAGATAGGTGGTGACAAAGGAAAGTCCGATGTTGACGGCATTGTTTCCGACTAGTATCCCGACTAGGCTCGAGTCGAAATGATGGATAAAGAAATAGACGAGTTTTGCACTCTTCCCTCCGTCTTCCGCTTCCGCCTGGAAGCGATATTTGTTTGCGCTTGTCAGACAGGTTTCGCATAAGGAAAAGAAGAAGGAAAAGAAGGCAAATACGACCGAAACGATAAGGAAGAATAGGCTTTTACTGTCCAAGTGGATAATACCTCTGCACAAGATTATAAATTGAAGGAAAGGATTTGAAAAGGCATAATGCTGAATTATGAGGCCTTTCCTATTGGAAAAGAGAGAGTTTGCCTGCCGGATTCTTAATTAAAGGCACGGAAATCCGCATATATGTAAATAAGGATAATATTTTTCCGTTGCAGAAAGAAGAAGCCGCCTGTCCGGAAGAATCCTTTTCTTCTTCTAGAACCAAGGAAACAGCACAAAATAGGAAAAAAAGTAAAAGAAGAAAGCCAATGCGTCAGCCAAAAGGGGGTTCTGATTTCTCCGGCCATCCTTCCCTCTTCGGCCAGGCTGTCCAATAACCGGCTTTGTTTGATGCATAAGGACATGTAAGGGCTTTCCTGTATGATAACTAGTTCTGCTGCTTTTTGTTCTATTCTTTATAGCTTTTCTATTTTTCTCTATTTTAATTGTCGGTTTTCTCAATTGCGTCACTCTAGAAACCGCTTTCTTTTTTCTTTGATTGTTTTTTCTCTTCATTGTTTTGCCAAAGAACAATTTTCTTTTGGCCGTTTTTTCGCCAAAGTCTCTCCTTTTTTCTCCTTTTTTCCTCCGGTTGCCATTTAATCACCTTTGGCCACGAAAAAAATTTTTTCCTCCGGTTTCCTCATTATCCTTTAAGGTAATCGCATACCTAAGGGGGTAAACATTACATGAAGAAAAGAACGTTGACGCTTATCGCGCTCCTGTCTCTTCTCCTTACCGGTTGCAAGGACAAGACAGGAAGCGAGACATCCGCTCCGCAGCCATCAGAAGTATCTGAGAAAGAACACGAAGAAGTACCTACACCGACTAAGCCAAGTGAGGGATCCGATAAGGAATCCGGCAAAGGTGAGGATAAGGCAACCCTAGCGACCGGGAGCGTGTCGGCAGAGCCGACCGTTTCCTCTGTTGACCTTGCCGCGCAATGGCCTAAGGCCATCAAGGAGGCCTTCAAGCAGTATCTCGGTGGGCAGAGGATTCCTTATATAAACATAGGAAAAGCCTCCGACCTCGAATTCGTCTTTCAAGAGGCCTCTTACGATGACTATTACCATTATGAGGTAGGAGGATACGTAGACTATACCTCCACCTTAGCCAATTCCTTCAAATCCGTCTATACCCAGGACGGCTATACCGTCACTTCTGTCACGGACGGAAGGAAGGCAGTAAAGGATTCCATCCATCTTACCGTCAAACTGGCAAACGTGGATGATTATGCCCTTCTGAAGATTTATTATGACGAGCCCTATGATAAGAGTAAGTTCACCGGCTATCCCACCGATATAACAACCGAGCTTCAGAATGTTTTCGGAACCCATGGCAAGGATGTCCCCGCCGTCTATCTTGGAACGCTGAATCCTTACGTTCCGACATCCTACTCCTCCTCCACCAACTCGTTGACCCTGGCGGGCTTTAAATGGAACGACCAGGTCATCAGCGACGCCCTTGCCGCATTAGGGGCGTCTGGAGCAGGATTCGATACCACAGGAAGCACTGCGGACGAGGTTGTCGCCAGTAAGGACTTCTCTTCCGATAAGACCACAAGGAAGATAACAATCTCCAAGAATTCCGGATCCACTTATTCCAAGAAGCCTGCCTATCCGGAAAGGAAAATCCAGTTGATTGAGGGATACGATCCTTCTAGCTTCACTGCCTGGCCGCAGGACATTCTTGACCTTCTTCCGACCTATTTTGATGGCCATACACTCCCTGTCTTCTATAGGGGAACGAAAAATCCGACTAGCACCTTTCAGAGTGCCACCCTTGGCGAAATCGACATCACCGGCGGCCCCTGGGATGACAGAATCCGCTCAAATGCCCTTTCCGTCCTTACCGCGGCAGGTTATAGCGAAGACACCGCGGCAGAATCTTCCTCTTACCAGGACAACGTATTGATCAGGAAAAAGACGGAGACGGACGGATGTGAGCTGAAGATCAACCTATTTAAAGCCTATGGGGACATCTGCAAGGCATATATTTACTGCACGGAAGGATTTGGCGATCCAAGCACGTTCTCCGAGTGGCCGCAGGATATCAAGGATGCCTTCGACCAGTACTGTCTTGCCGGGGTCTATCCTCCGGCCGTATACCTAGGGAAGACTATCTCCCTTGGAACCGCCACGAAGACCGGACAGGTGGAAATCAGGGCAAATACCTGGCATGATGAGGCAAGAAGCAATGCCCTTACCTTCCTGACAGGCAAAGGATGGACCGAAGACACTGCTGCGGAAGAGGATAGTTACAAAACCAATGTCTTGATTAGGAATTCCCCAGTCGATGCCACTAACCACTTCAAGTGGGAGAGGACCCTTTACAAATTCTCTAATCAGGTCGACTGTGTCTTCAAGAGGGTGAAGATCTACAATCCTGACTCTACGGCCACAAGCTATCCCCAGGACGTGCTCGACGATATTTCCAGCAATCTTAACGGAATCGATCTTCCTTATGTCTACTTGGGAGGCGATAATCCGACTTCGACCTACTACTCCTACTCCAAATATCTTGAAATCGAGGGCGAAGCCTGGGACGATGAAATCATCACCAAGGCAAAGACTGCCTATCAGGCCAAAGGCTGGGATGTTGTCGACGGGGCAACCGCGACTTCCGTCTCCTTTGCAAAGCATGACAGTGCGAAAGGCTTCTATTATGCCACCGTTTCCAAGGATTCCTATTCCAATGTCCCTACGATTGATGTCTATTATCTGCCTTGGACGAACCAGACGAGCTATCCTACCGCCATTGACACACAGGTGAAGACGTTAAGGGAGAATAAAACCGCTCTTCCCTACAGGTACCTCGGCGAAGATAGTGCGTTGCAGATTGAGGAAAGTGGCGGCCAGACCATCATCTATGGCGATTTAAGCAACAATAAGATTACTTCCTACCTCTTTAAGAAGGCCTATAAGGATGCCGGATGGACAAGGTCAACTGATGGGTCGACGGCGACAAAGACGGTTGATGGATATACCTTCAAAGTCACCTTCGGATCTGTCTATGACGAATACTATGATAGTTATGCCGGCATAGGCATCATGGTCATTCCTCCCTATAATTTCTCGGACCAGGCCTCAAGGAGCTATACGACTTCCGAAGTAAGCACCATCCATACCGCCCTTGGCAACAACGATATTCCTAGGGTCTACCTTGGAACGAAGAAATACACGCTGACCACGGGAACCTATAGTGCCTCCTATAAATCCGGAATTAAGATTGTCGGAACCAAGTGGAACGATTCCGTCATCACGGATAACAAGACCATCAGGGAAAAGGCAGGATTCACTGTCTATGAGACAAAGGAAGGCGATTCCTATACCCATTTTGTCGGCTATGGGTCTGCAGCCTCTTTGCAGGGCTATAAGGCACTTGGCTCTTCTCCTGCCGATGGTTACCTCCGCTTCATCATCACACGGGACGAGAACGACAAAGACGATGCCGTGGCAGAAGCCATCTTCTTCTATGACGCCCCGGTAACGATAAATGATGCTTCTTCCGCCACCAATAAGTGGAACGAGGATGCCAACAATGTCAAGACCAGGAACAGTCTCATCCACACGACCCTTCCTTACTTTGACTTAGGCGGAACGGTCAAGGTAGGTGAAAGTTCCTACACGACCGAAAAGGGAACGCTTTCGATTCAGGTCAGCTATGGCTCCTCCAGCGTTTCCCATCAGCCTTACCTAAGGAACGCCTATAACGCCTTAAAGGCTTGGGATCCGACTCTGACAAGGACGAATGTCGACTTCTCCTATGACAACGTCGGAAGGAAAGGCGTCTGGAGCGGACACACTCCGGACGGAGACCTTCTTACCTATACAGTCAGCAGTGTCGGCTCTACGGTTTCTATCAACGTCAAATACAGCGAATTCTTTAACAAAGATGCGGCAACCGACTGGGAACAGAATGTCAAGGATGCAAGGACGAAACAGCTTGGCGGTCATCTTGTTCCTTACTTTTCCCTCGGAACAAAATCCCCGACTAGGAGTGCTTCCACTAACCAGATCGTCCTTACGGGAAAGACATGGGACAGCCAAGTCTTCTCCTTATGCGAAAGTGCACTAAAGAGTGACACTTCCCTTGCCTGGAATGTGGTCGACAACGGAGAGGATCTGCTTCTTGCCAAGGCAGAAGCGACAGACGGCACGATTGTCCTTACCATCGAAAAGTCTTCCGCTAACGCCCCTGTCTGCACCATCACCTATAAGGCTAAAGCATCTACAACAAAGTAAAACCAACCGTACTTCCAAAGAGCCCCTGCCTAGGCAGGGGCTCTTTTGTGTTGTCCAGAAATAAACATCTTCGTTCTTAGCCATACTTAAAAAACTGCCACCAAAAAAGCCTTCCTTTTTTCAAAGAAGGCCTTTTAGGATTTTCAGAATCTACTTATAACTGGCAGTAAGGACAGGAGCGCCATTACCATCCGTCTTAATCGTCACGATAAGCTTCTTTCCGTTTCCCGCGTCCTTAGAAGCGGCAAGGAAGGTAGAATCGTCGCTGACGATCGTATATCCACTAAGAGCCGCTTTAGCCAAGGCGAAGATTTGTTTATCGAAGAGAGAACCGGTGACAATGACCTCGCCGTCTTTTACGGCATAGGTCGGACGGGTAGAGCCTAAATAGATGTAAGGAATCGTGTTCCCGCCAAGGTTGTCTTTCCTTGCCTTGGTGATCTCTTCGCTCCAGGCTGAGGTAAGGCTAGGATCGAATTCCTCGACATATTCGGCAGTCATCGTAAAGGACGAAGAAGTGCAGGAAAGAGTATAGACAATCTTGTTTCCGTCACTTGCCGTGGACTTCCTTGTCCTCGTTGGACTATTCGTGGAGCCAAGGTCAAGCTTATCGATTACCGCCTTCTTTTCCTTCCTTAAGGTGTTAGCGGCATTCCTCCTATAGGTGAAGTTCCTGTCTTTGGAAGCAAAGCTTCCTTTGACGGAAATGCTCTTCTCGGAAGTAGCCTTAGCGACCTTTACGTCGCTTCCGGCATAGAAGTAAGGAAGGCTCTCTCCAAGGTTGTCCCTGATCAAAGAGGAATTATCAAAGTCCTCCGCCCAGTTTGCATCGCTTGAAGGGATACTTACAGCCTTATCGTAATAGAATACGACTTGACCATTGACTGTGCTTTGATCCGAGCTAGTCCTTTTTAGGACGAAGCGGATATACCCTTTGGTTAAGTCCTTTCCGTCGATTGCCTTATATCCCTGCAAGGCCGGAACAATCTTCGACGAGGTGCTGCCACCTGCAAGATAGGCCGAAGCGTCAAAACAAGTGAATCCGGCACTTTCCAGCGTCGTCTTATTGTCACTCACCCTCTTTTCATCATATCCAAGGCCGGTGATGGTCACGCTGTTTAAGCTTGTCGAGGAAGTCGGCTTATCGGTGCCTAGATAGATAAGGGGAAGAGTGACATCCTCCGGGAAGACTTTCTGAATGTCTTTCTTTACGTCATCCGGATAGGACTTCAGAGAATCCTTATCGTAGGGAGGAATCACCTTAAAGCTAATCTTGGAAACGGTTTTATAGGACGGACTAGAAACGTAGGCAGATGACAGAGTAACGATAAGGGTATAGTTATCCTCAAATTTCTTTTTGGCATAGTAGTTTCCGCTCGTGTTAGTGGAAACATCCCACTGATCGGCCTTGAAGACCTTGTCAAAGAGATAATTCAGTTTTTCATCGGCAGCTACGCTTCCCTGAATATACTTGCTGTTTCCTGAAGAAGCCTCCTGTGTCGTTCCCCTATAGAAATAAGGGATCGAATGGTTTTCCGTCCTTGAAAGGATTGCAGCCTTTGTCGTTCCGTCCCAGTCCTTATCGCTGCCCGGCTTTAGGATGGATGCTCTCCTGACCGGATAGCAATCGAAATAGCCATCTTTGCTGATTTCAACGGAAAGGATGCACCCGCTTTCCCTTTCCGTGACGAAGGTCAACGTCTTCCCCTTGGTCTCTTTGACTAACGTATAGGAGGCAAAAGAAGTCTTTGCCCTATCAAGGATGGAATCGTCCCATAATTTTCCCTTGATTTCCAGTTCCCCGCTGTTGCTATTCCACGTTGCAGTAGGGGCCTTTGTCCCAAGATAGAGGTAGGGGAGGACATTTCCGTCCAGGTATTTCTTCCTCGCATCCTTCACTTCATCGGTATAATCCTTGCTTCCTTCCGGATTCCAGCCGGGAGTCAGCTTAAACGTAAGTTTCGCCTTGCCAGAGGAGTATCCCTTTTCGACCGTCCCCTTAATCGTGCATTTATCGTCAAAGGTTTTGGTAAAGACAAGGGAAGTGGAAGTGGAGGAAGAATCCTTTGTCCATTTTGCCTTGGTGAAGGCCTCCTCGGCCAGTGTTCCGATTCTGTCCGTCCACTGTTCACCGGTAAGGATAATCGTATTCGTGGAATCATATTGGTCCCTTGTCGGAGTAGCCGTTCCAAGATAGATGACCGGAACTTCATGGGAATCCCTTAGTGAAGAGATTGCCGTTTTAATATCGGAAGGATAATCGGTGAAAGAATCAGGATCAAAGTCCTTCAGGATAGAGGCGGTGAGCCTTGGATAGGATACCTGCCCTAAGTCGGAAACGTATTTGGAGTCTGCCTTAAGGGTAAGGCTGATAATGTCCTTATTGGAGAAAGTCTTTGTCGCGGAAAGGACCTTGGGAGTAGCTTTGTCGTCATAGGTGACCGAATAGCCGTCGTTAACCAAGGCAGTCTTGGCAAGAGAGAAGACCTGGTCGTCATAGGCATTTCCCTTAATGACAAGCTCGGATTTCTCGCTATCATAGCTGACTGTCGGATTCTTGCTCCCAAGATAGAGGTAGGGCAGAGAATTCCTGTCAAGATAGGTCGTGAAGGCATCGGTGACTTCCTTAGGCCAGGAAGAGGCAGAGGAAGGATCGAACTTCTCGCCCAAAAGAATGGTCCTAACCGGTATAGAGGAAGAAATGCCGCCTTCTTTCACAAGGACAGTAAGTTTAGCCCCATCGGGGAAGTCCTTGGTTCCCTGAGTCTGACTATAGTTTGATTTGCTGACATCAAACCCGGCAGCCAGGAGAGTGGACTTGGCATCATCAAGCACGCTCTTGTTCCATTTTCGCCCTGAAATAGTCCTATAGCCATCTTTAACTTCGGCAATAGGATTGTTTGTTCCAAGGTAGACAAGAGGAAGGTCATTGACATGGCCTTGCAAATACTGCTGCCTAGCGGTGAGGACATCGCTAGGATAAGAAGTGAACTTGCTCTTATCGTAGGGTTCATCATAGTAGGCTTTCCTGGAGGCGACGTCAAGATCAGTGTCCTTGGTCAGGACGATCTTCAGATGGTTTGCCTCGTCCTTGGCCGTGACGTTCTCCTTATCGCTGGAATCAAGGGTATATCCACCATTTGTAAAGGCAGCGGTAAATTTATTGATGAGGGTATCAGAAAGAGCTTTATCCCCGTAAATTTCAAGATGTTCGTCATCCGAATCAAAATAGCTTGTTTTCTTCTCGACGAAGATAGCTTCCACTCCGCTTCCTAAATCAACATAGGGGAGAAGCTTCCCACCGAGATATCGTTTCCTCCTATCGGCGACGGTTTCACCCCATTTGGTCGTCTCTCCCGTAGAAGGATTTTCCGACCCGCTAGTCTGGGACGAAGAGTCGGTAGAGGAGGAAGAAGAACCGGCAGACGAAGAGTTACCTTCCGATGGTTTGGCAGAGTGGGACGGCTTTTCCGTCGGAGTCTGCTCCGATTCTTTTTCCGTCACAGAAGGGGCAGAATCCTGACTTCCCCTAGAGGGGTGATTCTGGCATCCTGTAAGGAGAAGAGAGAGAAGGGCGACAAGAGTGAGCGTATGTTTTTTCATTATTCGAGCCTTCCTTTACCTTATTTGGCAGCCTTGTCGGTTGTCGTTTTCAAAACCTTCCAGACCGTCCTTACTGGCTGGTTGTCTTCATCTGCAATAGTCAGATAGTACCTGTTTCCGTCTTTGTCGCTAGCTGAAGCATAAAGGGAAGAAGTCCCGTCATTGATGATAGTCCAGGAAAGATTCGTGTCTGCAGCGAGAGCAGTTTCGGCATCGCTAAGAATCTTCTTATCAAATGCGGCGCCCTTGACCCTCACTTTCCTATTCTTCGCATCGACAGTAATTGTCGGCTTCTTCGCACCAAGATAGACATAGGGAAGAGAATAACCGAGAGTGTCCTGCCTTCCCTTCTTGATATCCTCATCCCAGTCAGACTGGGCATTAGACGGAATATATCCTTCGGAAAGGGTGAACTTGGCGGTCAAGGCAAAAGAAGAGCAGGCTAATTCCAAAGTAATAATGTTCCCATCCTTAGCAGCCATGCGCCTAGTCGCCTTCGGAGAGGAGAAGTCGAAGGAAACAAGGGTAGCTCCAGCCTTTTCCCTCGTCTGCCTTGCGTTATAAAGGGTGGAGAAGGTGCAAGGCGTGGAAGAAGAGAATTCGCCACGGAGAGAGACAGTCTGGGAATAGGAAGTGAGGGTTACTTTCTCCGTTCCTGCATAGAAATAAGGAATCAAAGTTCCGCCAAGGGTATCCGTCCTTGTCTTCTTATTCGCCTCGTCGTCGCTCCAGCGTCCGCTTGTTGCGCCCGCATTTGGATCAGTATATCCGTCTTCATACCAGAACTTGCATTTGGCATAGGAAGAATCCTTGGATGGCCCGGTGCTTCTTGTCAGGATGAAGCGGATCCTGCCTTTGCTTGGATCACTGCCGTTTAGGAATTTATAGCCCTGAAGGGAAGCAGCCTTAGAAGAGCCGTAGTAATGGCTCATTCCGTTTTCGTCGGTGGAATAAAGAGTAAAGCCTGCCTTTTCCAGGATGGCCTTATTGTCTTCTAGCCTCTTATCCTTCCAAAGGGTTCCCGTCCTCTCCACATATTTCTCACTGCTATAGGTAGTCGCAGAATGGGATTTTACCGTGGGATTCACGGTACCAAGATAAACAGCGGGAAGAGCGACATCACCGAAGACCTTCTTGATTTCCGTCTTCGCACTTTCGCTGTAATCCGTCCTAGAAGAGGCAGAGTAACTTTCCTTGAACTTGAATTTCGCATAGACACGGCCGTCCGTCGTGTCTTTGTATAAGGAAACCTGCCTGCTTCCTGGGGCACCGCTTGTCAAAGTGCCGATTGCCCTAGCCTTTTTGTTTGCCTTATCGGAGGTGACTTTGTACTCACTCTTTCCCGAGAAGGCAGAGACAAACTCATCTACCATCTTATCGTCCCACTTAGCCCCTTTCAGAAGAATTTCGCCACTATTCTTGTCTTCCGCCAAGGCTGCCTCAGGGAAGCCAAGATAGAAGTAGGGGACATCGTCATGTCCGCCAAGATTTGCGCTCCTGGCTTTTTTGATTTCGTCACTCCAGGCAGTTCCTTTGTTCTTGCTGTCATAAGGGACATCCCGGGTGATGGTCAGCTTTGTGCCGCTGAACGTATAATCGTAGACAGTATGGAAGACGCAGGTGATGGTCGAACCATCTGCCATGGTCTTACTGGCGGTATAGTCATAGGTATAAGTTGAGGAATAGTCATCCCAGTCATCTTCATCTTCTTTCCTATTTTCGCTGAGGGTCCATTCCGCCGATTTGAACGAATCAGAGAAATAGTCAAGCCTAAGTTTGCTTGTGGTCGCATTTGTTCCTTGGACAATGGTCGCCACGTTTCCGCTTGTCTTCACGGTAAGATCCTTATTCGCACCCCTATAGAAGTAAGGGATGTCATTGTCCCCAAGGACAGGCTTTAAGGCAGTTTTGATGTCATCCGACCAGGATGTTTCCTTGGAAGTAGGAAGACACTCGATAAGAAGTTCTGCCCTCCCATTGTAATTTTTGCTGAACGAGAGGACGATATAGTCTCCGGTAGAGGAAAAATACTTGGTGTACTTCGCCGATGGGCCGTTCTTTTCGCTTGAAAGAAGCGAGGATACCTTTGTCCAGCCAAGTTCCTTAGTAAAAGCCTTTTCGGCAAGGGCAAGAATCTGGTCGTCCCAGTATCCGCCGGTGATGGTCCTGTATTTTCCGGACGAAGAGGCATCTCCCTTAGGAGTCTTTGTTCCAAGATAAACAAAGGGAATGTCGTCTCCGGCGAAGGTGGAAGAGAGAGAGGTCTGGATTTCATTTGGCCAGCTAGTTAGGTTTTCGGCATCGAATTTTTCGTGATAGTAATAGGCCCTATAGGCTTTTTTGGAAGAATAGGTTTGGCAGAGCTTTGCCTCAACCCTGTCTCCATCGTCATAGGTCTTCTGCCAGACCTTCCAGACACTTGGGCTATTCTCAGTGGAATGATCTTCCTTCACCGTCCATCCGCCTTCCTTATTAAAGGCATCATCCGCCAAGGTAAGGATCTGCTTATCAAAGGTTCCGCCATTGACGTCGATTTCCTTCTTTCGGTCAATGACGTTGGTGGTGGGATCCTTCGTCCCTAGGTAGACAAAGGGAGGGACATGGCCGTTTAGGGCCGTGCTTAAGTCTGTCTTCACATCATCCGGCCAGGCCGTGAGCGAAGAAGGATTAAAGCCTTCCTGCCTCTGGATTTCCCTCTTTGGCTGATAGTCTGAGGAATAATACGAACTAACCTTCTGCAACGTGATGGTGAATTTATCCCCGGAAATTGTCTTTGTGGCAATAATCTTTACCGAGGTGGAATCCGGGGAGATTTCCCACTGGTTTCCGGAGAAGGTGGCCTTAGCATCGGTAAGGATGCGGTCGTCCCATTTAGGTCCCTTAAGGGTCAGCTTGTTATAAATCGAATCCCACTCCACGCTTGGATTTTTCGTTCCAAGATAAATCAAAGGAATGTCGTTCCCATGGTTATTGAAATACTGATTGAAGCTATCAAGAACATTGCTCGGCCACGCCGTGAACTGACTTGGATCATAGGGCTCTTCATAGACGGCCTGGATAAGGGCTGTATCGTCATCGCTTGCCCTCTTCTTGAGAGTTACGGTCAGCCCTTTGATGGTATTCTTCGCAGTGTAGGAAGTATCGGACGGGGAGACAGTATATCCGTCTGCCTCGAAGGCAGTCTTAAAGCTTGCCGTGAGGACATTGTCATAGACGGCAGTGCCGGAAATCTCGAGGTGGTCCCTTGAGTCATAGTCCCATTCGTCCGCCTGTACCCACTCGGCAGTGACTAGCTTCTTGTCCCCTAAGTTAATATAAGGAAGCAGTTCTCCGCCAAGGTACTGTTTCCTCTTATCCTGGACATCTGTCGGCCATTTGTTCTTCTGTAAGTCCTGGGAAGCAGAGGCAGAGGAAGTGGAAGTGCTTCCGCTAGAAGAGCTTCCTTCCCCGGCGGTGGAATGGGAATCGGATGAAGGACTTTCGCTCGGCTTGCTGCTTGCGGAAGGTAGCTCCGAGACAACATCGGAAGTAGAAGAAGAGGTAGGGGAAGAAGTTGAATCCCCCTGCTGTTTGCAGCCGGATAAAAGAAGGGAGAGAAGGGCAATGATCGTCAAAGAATGCTTTTTCATATTAGCTCCTTTTAATGTCTAAGCAAATTATTATATCCTTGTAAAAACAGCGAAAACATTCAGGAAAGGCTTTTATGTCCCAAAGGGTGAACAAACAAACAGGAAACCGCTTTCCTGTCTATAAACGTAAAAGGATGTCCAGGTTCTCTTTGGCACTTCCTTTCCAAAGGAAGGAGGCTAGGCAAGGTGGTTGAAGATGGTCTCACAGGTGGTGAGATAGGAGTTATCCTTCGGCTTTAGGCGGTAGACCGTCTTGGTCTGATAAAGAGGATCAAGGTAATAAGGATAGGAAGAAAGAAAGTCGCTCCTTTTGACTTCCTTCTTTCCGTCTTTATAGTAGTCTTCCCCGTTTTCCGCGCTTTCCTTGTATAAGGCAGAGACGCCTTTTAGGGTCGGAGAATAACCGATGGCCTTGGCATTGACAAAGGCATTTACCGGGTTCCTCCTGAAATCGATGAAGGCATTGGCGAGCTTGCCGTTCTTGGAAGTCGTCGGAATGACCATGGAGTCAAAAAAGGCAGCCGTGGTGGGAGGAACGGACAGATTAAAGGATACCTCTTCGTCGCTCTGGCTTAGGGAGAGATAGAGGGCGTCGAAAAAGTCACCGGACTGGACGAAGGCAAGGTCAAGGCTTCCGCTAGCCACGTTGCGTTTCAATTGATCGTTTCCGAACTCATCGAACTGTTCCTTCTTTAAAGCGGAGACAATCTCCTCCTGCAGGCTGGAAGAGAGGTTTCCTTCCTCCGAGCCGGTTGAAAGATCGACGAGGTTCGGATTCCTTCCCTTGCTTAATAGATAGGAGGCGACGATCCATCGGGAGGTGTCATACCTTCCTACCTTTGCCCCGTTAGGAAGAAGGGAGCGGTCATAAAGGGTCGAAAAGCCTTTCTCCTTCACCGCCTTTTCCCTTCCTTCCTTTCTTGTGGAGTATAAAAGGGAATAGGAACCCCAGAAATAAGGCCTATAGTACTCTCTCTTTACGTCATAATCGTCCCTTAAGGAAGAGAGGGAGGACTGGAAGGCACCCTGATAAGCGGAGAGATAAGGATAGTCTTTGTCTGTTACGTCCCTTTTCTTCAGGTATCCTTCCTTGTATAACTGTTCCACCGTATAGTCGCCGGGGATGGCCACGTCATAGGCCGTGGCCCCGGAGAGGATTTTCTGGTACCTAGCCTCGCTTGAGGTGACATCCTCCTCGATGACCTGGCAGGAGTATTCCTTTTCGAACTGCTTGACTAGGTCCTGGGAGATGTATTCGCCCCAATTAAGCAGGTAGAGGACGGAGCTTGGGGTGGAGATGACAAGGACGGCAAAGACGGTAAAGGAAATCAGGAATGCCAGAATGGCGGCAATCTTTTTCATTTTTTCTTCTGCCTCCTCAGCTTCTTATTCTTTTCCTTCTTTTTCGTGCTTTTCAGGGAGACTAAAAGGACAATGAAGAGAGTGAGAAAAGTGAGCAAGGCGTTAAAGGCATAGCTCCCTGCCGAGAAGTTCTTCTTGGTGTAGGAAGAATAGACATAGTTGGAGAAGTTGGAGAATCCGTTTCCTTGGGTATAGAAGGAAATAACGAAATCGTCGATGGAGAGGGTGAAGGCAATCAGGGCTCCCCTTAAAATCGCTGTGGTCAAAGAGGGGATGATGACCTTGAAAAGGCTTTTCACCGGCGGACAGCCTAAATCAATGGATGCCTCAAAGAGGGATTCGTCGGATAAGTCAAGCTTAGGAAGGACCATCCTGATGACATAAGGGACGGTAAAGAAGACATGGGCGATAAGCCTGGAGAAGAAACCAAAGATTTTGGGGAAGAGAGGACGGAGAAGAGAAAAGACAATCCTCCTTGATATGCCGATGACGATATCCGAGGACAGCCTAGGAATCTCGTTTAGAAAGTCCATCCACTTGCGGGCTTTTCTGCCAAGCGCATGGATGCCTATGCAGGCAAAGACACCGAATACGGTGGCAATAAGAGTCGTCCAGAAGGCGACAAGAAGAGAATCGAGGATGGAGACATAAAGCTGTCTGTCCGTGAAGATGGCTTTGTAGTTATCTAGGGTGAACCCGCCGAAACTAAGCGGAATCATGGAATTGGCCGAGGCGTTAAAGGACTGATAGATGATGATGGCGATAGGAACATACCTTAAAGAAAAGACAAGGACGACGAAGAATGCCTTAAGGCCGCTAAGGAGTTTAGTCAGAAAGGTCTGTTTCTCAAGCATTGGCCTTCGCCTCCTTTCTGTTCCCCCTCTTGGAGAAGAGGATGATCCTAAGAATGATGATCAGGGAAAGAAGGATGGAGAGAAGGGATCCGAATCCGAAATTGTTCTTTTCGAAGACGGACTGGATGAGGTTGCCGATGAGTCTTACCTTGCCTTGGCCGATGGTCTGGGAGATGGCAAACTCAGTGGCGGAAGGAAGGAAGACCATGAGAACCCCAGAGTAGACTCCTTTCCTGGAAAGAGGGAAAGTGACCTTGAAGAAGGTCTTGACGCTGTTTACCCCTAAGTCCCGGCTTGCTTCGATGAGAGAGCGGTCCCTTTTTTCCAATACGGTATAAATAGGAAAAATCCTAAAAGGAAGATAGGTCGTCACCGAGACAAGGACTACCGCCTTATTGGTCCCAAGTAAATCAAGAGCCTTAAAGGCATCGGTAGAGAAAAGACGGAGCCAGGAAACAAACCGGAGCATGGAGTTAGACCACCTAGGAAGGATCAAAAGAAGGAGGAAGAGCCTTTTATGCTTCCTCTTAGAAAAGGAGATGAAATAGGCGGTAGGATAACCAAGGGCGAAGGAGTAGAAGACGGTCTCCAGAGCCACAAGAAGAGAATTAAGGACAGCCTTATAAATGGAAGGATCGCTAAGCCGTTGGTAATTCTCAAGCGAAGCGACAGCCGAAGAGAAGTCCATGCCGTTGGCATCCCTGAAGCTAAGGACGAACCTGACGAAAAGGGGAAGAAAGAAAAGAAAAAGCAGCCAGATGGCATAAGGGATGGCAAGCCCTCTGAAGCGTTTCATTTCCGTTCCCCTTCTTCCTTCTTCGCCTTGTCCCGGATTAAGCGGATACTCTCCGGCTGTCTATCGTCTTCCACCTTCCTCCTATGGATTTCATAGGAATCGACCTTGAGGCCGAGGGTGTCTCCGACCGCGACGTTCTGATAGTCTTCGACAAGAATGATCGTCCCACCGACATCCACCCAGAGTTCAAAGAAGACTCCGGTGAAGACGCTTTTCGTCACCTTGCCACAGAGGATTGCCTTCTCCGGATTCTCGATGACTAGATCAAAGTCCTCCGGACGGATGACGGCATCGACGACTTCTCCGGGGATAAAGGTTGTGATATACGTGTTGAATACTGCCCCTAAAAAGGCCACCTTCTGATATCCAAGATACGTCCCTTCCAAAATATTGCCGTCCTCGTAGTTCTGTAAAAGGCTCTTTTTGTCTTCCTTCCTGCTTTCGCAGTAGATATTGCTTGGGGCAATAGTCCTTCCGATTTCCTCCCCGATAGAGTACTTATCGTCCGTCTCAACGGTGATTTCTGTGTTTCCGACTAAGACAGTAAGAAGATATTTGTTGCTGTCGAAGGAAACGCTTTTAATCTTACCTTTGAACTTGCTGTTCTCCCTAGTACAGATGTCGATATCCTTTTTTTCGACAATGACATAAAGAGGATCGCCAGGCATGAAGTCGTGGGCAGAGACCTTGAAGGTCTTATTTAGCCTAGTAAGGCGTCCGGAAGAGGAATACACGCCAGGGAAGATATTCGCCGCACCGATAAAGGAAGCGACAAAGCGATTGATTGGGGCGTTATAAATATCCTCAGGACGTCCCATCTGCTGGATCTTCCCTTCGTTCCTGACGACGATGGTATCGCTCATCACCATGGCCTCCTCCTGGTCATGGGTGACAAAGATAAAGGTGATGCCGAGTTTTCTCTGCCTCTCTCTTAGCTCTAGACGCCTAGTCTTACGGAGCTTGAGGTCAAGGGCGGAAAGAGGCTCGTCAAGAAGAAGGATACGGGGCTTGTTGACGATGGCTCTCGCTATGGCGATACGCTGCCTCTGCCCTCCGGAGAGGGAGGAGATGTCACGGTCGCCGTATCCTTCCAGGTTGACGAGCTTAAGGGCCTTAAAGACTTCCCCTTTAATGACCTCTTCCTTAAAGGAGCGGGAATTCAGCCGGTTAATCATCTTTGCGTACCTATCGTCCTTTTCCAATAAGGAAAAAAGGGTCTTTTTTGCCTTCCGGAAAGAAAATCCATCCGGGATATCGTATTTTTCTAAATCAATTTTTAAAGGCGAGAGTATCTTCTGCCATTGGTCTTTTATTTTTCCGTACTTCTTATGCTTATTTTCTTTTTCCGAGGCGGAAAGAAGGCGGAGGGCCTTATAGGGTAGGGAACCCGACCTGAAAAGGTCCGTAACATACTTTTTCACATCCTTTGGTTTGTCGATGTGGGAGAGAGTCTTCCTTAAAGAGTCGATTTCCTCTTCGGAGAAACCGTTTTCCTTCCTCCTGTTCCTTGTCCCGATGTCATAGACATTGGAGTAGACATTGTTTCTTAGTCCGAAGGCAATGTTGTCAAAGACGTTCCTGTTAGGGAACAGGGCATATTTCTGGAAGACTGTGTTGATGGGACGTTTATGGGCAGGAAGGGAGGAAATGTCCCTTCCGTCTAGAAGGACCTCTCCTGCCTGCCTAGACTCAAAGCCGGCAATAATCCGCAAAGTCGTCGTCTTTCCGCATCCGGAAGGACCAAGGAACGTCACGAATTCGTTCTCGTTTACCGAGAGATTCAGATTGTCGAGGATGACATCGTCTCCGTAAGCCTTTCTTATTCCTCTCAGTTCAAGGATTTTCCGTGCCATAATTTACCGTTTTTTCTTTTCTGCCCTTATGGGCGAATAAAGTATAAAACAGGGAGTGGGAATGTCAACAGAAAGTTTTTGTGCCAGAATTCACAAAAGAGGAAGAACGGATTGTCGTGGGGGAAAGACGGAAGAAAACAGTTTTTTCGTTTTTCAATAGCAGATTTGGATGCGGTTTACTTTTTCAGTATAAAAACTTACAACTTCTTTACAATTCTTACAATTCTTTGCAACCTCTTAGAAAAAACATGTGATAAATTTTTTCCGAGGTATAAATCAAATGAAAAAAAGTTATGCGCTGCTTGCTTTGATGGGACTTCTTCTTGTCGGTTGCAAAGGCGGAGAAACGGATGGTTCTTCCGCTTCTGGAAACAAGGCTGATTCGGTAACCAAAGCGGATTCAGCAAGCAAAGGGGGAAATACAGAAAAAACAAAGGTCAACGTCTATAGGCCTTCCCCTGCCGGACTTCAGACAAAGTATGAAGCAGACTTCGAAGCAAAATATAAAGACATTGACAGGGTCGTTACTTCCGGTACGACCGGTGAATTATTAGCCAAAATCGAAGCCGAGAAAGCTAATCCGGTATGCGATGTCCTTGTCTTAGCTTCCTGGAGCGACGGAATCAGTAACCTTAACAAACTTAACCTTAGGGAATACGTTCCTGAAGGAAGCGACAAGCTCTATGCGGAATTCCAGCATTCCAGCCATAAGATCTGGGGAACCAGTGCCTCTGCAGTCGGTGTCCTTTATAACACTGACCTTGTCGACAAGGCGAAAATCGAACAGCTCGACTGGGCAGATTTTGCCGATAAGGATAAAGTCAATGGTGTGTTAAAGACGGAAGGCGATGCCAGAATCTCCATCCCTGATCCGACTAAGTCTGGAGCCTGCAAGGACTTCTTAGCCGGCTATGTCTGCTCTAAAGGAGAAGAAGCGGCCTGGAAAGACCTTGATGGCTGGGCAGCGAACGGAAGGAGCAACGGCGGCGGAAACAAGCCTGCGCTCCAAAAAGTGGAAAGTGGTGACGTCGACATTCTTGTCGGTGGCGTCGACTACAACGCCTATTCCGACAAGAGCACCGGCAAAGCCGTCGACATCTACTATCCTAACGGCGGAACAGTCGTCAATGCCCGTCCGGCTAGGATCAGGGGTACCACACAGCATGCGGATGCTGCAAAGAAGGTCAGGGACTATCTCTGCTCTGAGAGTGCACAGAAGCTTGTCAGTGATGCCTATCTTCTTCCTGGCAGCACAAAGGTTGCCGCAAAGTCCGACCGTCTTGGCAGGGATGATATTACTCAGCTTACTAACCTTAACTGGGATACGATGGCAGCGAACGGAACCGAAATTGCAACCAAATTCGTCTCTAAGCTTAACAAAAGCAGCAAATAAGTCTTATGCCTTCGTCGTTTGCCAGCCTAATCCGTAACAGAAAAAGAATGGGGTACCTTTTCGAAGGTACCCTTATTGTGGTTTTTCTGGCTTTTTTCATTCTCTGTCCCCTTGTTTCCGTCTTTTCGACTTCCTTTACGACGGACAAAGGGTATTTCACTTTTTCCAACTATTCGACGATGTTCACGGACAAGGAAGTCTTTACGGCTATCTTAAATTCCCTTAAGCTTGGGCTTGCCGTCACCGGACTTTCGATTCTGATTGCCGTCCCGGAAGCCTATATTTTAGCCAAGACGAGACTGCGGAAGCTTTGGTGGCTAGACCTAGTCAGGAGGATTCCGTTTAGGGTGCCTCCTTATATCAACTCCATGGGATGGAGGCTTTTCAGGCAGAGAAACGGAATCCTCTACCGGGTCAGGCCTGCACTGCGCCCTCTTGCCACTTCCTTCTATTCCTTTTTCGGTATGGCCTGGATCAGGGCTAGGCATACCTCTCCCTTTTTAAGGACGAGGCTGAAGTCTGCCTTCCTTTCCTTCCCAAAGAGCCTAGATGATGCAAGGGATGTCTATGTGGACAAGGGATACAAAAAAAGGACAAGAGTCTATGCACCGATCCTTCTCCCTAACTTCGCCATCGGCGCCTTCCTTGTCTTTGTCAAGGCACTTAGCGAATACGGAACACCTGCCACCTTCGGTCCGACGATCAAAAGGACTGTCTTTACGACCTTGATTACCCAGAAGAGGCAGGTTGCCCCGATTGATTTCCCTATGGCTTCCTCTTTGGCCTCCGTCCTTGTCACCATCTGCAGGTTCCTTTTCGCTTTGCAAAGGATTGTGACCAGCAAGAAAGCCTATGACCTAAAGAAGGAAGGGGAAGGGAAGTACACCAAGAAAATCACTCCTCTTATCCTCGGTTCCCTCTTTTTGCTCATCAGGTTCTTCTTTTCTGCCTTTATTCCTCTATTCACCATTTTGATCTCATCCTTTAAAAAGACTCTGTATAAAAACCTGACGGCAGAAGGAAACTTCACGTTTGAGAACTACAAGATTGCTTTTTCCGATTCCGATGGTTTCGGAAGCGGATTTGAAGCTATCGGAAACTCCTTCCTTATCGGATTTGCCACTTCGCTGGTTGTCCTCTGCCTTGGTCTATTCCTTGCCATCTACTCCTTCCGGAATAAGAAGAGATGGATAGGGAAGGGCGTCGAATTCTTAGACAGGCTCCCTCAGAGGATACCGAACATCGTCACCGGTATAGGAAGGATCAGGTTCTTTAACGCCATCTACAAGGTTTTGCCGGTCTACCGTACCGTCTTTATGTTGATTATCGGTTATAGCGTCATCTTTAGGCCGGGGAGGATTTCCTATATCAAGAACGCCCTTCTTCAGATGCCTAGATCCTTAATCGAGGCCGGAGAGGTCTATGCCAAGAATAACCTTGCCATCAACTGGCGGATTGTCCTTCCTCAGGCTCTTAAAGGTGCCTTCTATGGCTTTGCAAGGACATTAATCATCTCAAGGCGTGAGCTAGTCACCGCGAAGCTTCTTCAGCCGCCGGCCTTCTATACGATATCCCTTTATATCGACCTTCAGTTCGAGCAGGGAAGCCAGCAGTCGGCGATGGCCTTAGCCGTCGTCTCGGTATTTAGGACGCTTGCCCTTCTTCTTCCCCTTGAATATAGGACAAGCAAGAAGAAACGGAGGAAAAGATAATGAGAATCCAGGGAAACCATCTCTCCAAGACGTTCGATAAGAAGACCAAGGTCTTAAAGGACCTTGATCTGACTATCGAATCGGGCTCCCTTACGACGCTTCTTGGCCTATCCGGCTGCGGAAAGACCACGCTTCTCCGTATCCTCTCGGGTCTTGAGACAAGCGACACCGGTTCCATCCTCTTTGACAAGCAAGTCGTCTTCGACAAGGAACAGGATATCAATAAGTCTCCTAGGGAAAGAAACGTCTCCTTTGTCTTTCAGGATTTTGCCCTTTGGCCAAATAGGACCGTCTTCCAGAATGTCGAGTTCGGCTTAGAGAACAGACAGAAGATTAAGTTAGATAAGGAATATTTCAAAAACCGGAAGATTCTTAAGGAAGTAAGAAAGAATAAAGTCAGGCAGTGCCTAGAGAGGGTGAAGAGGCAGGACTATGCTTCCCGCCTTCCAAGCGAACTCTCGGGAGGACAGAAGCAGAGAGTCGCCATCGCCAGAGCCATTGCCGTCAATCCTGACTTCATTCTTTTCGATGAACCTCTTTCCGCCCTTGACGCCATTCTCCGTCAGCAGAGGAGAGGGGAGATAAGAAGCCTTGTCAAGAACCTGAAGAGGACTGCCCTTTTTGTCACCCATGATCAGGAGGAGGCAAGGAGCATTTCCGATTCCATCATCATCAGGAACGATGGGAAAATCATCGAGAAAGGGGCGCCAGAAGAGATCTACTGGCATCCGAAATCTTCCTTTACGGCCAGATTCATCGGTAAAGCCTCTTTCCTAGATAAGACCTCCTTCCTCCGTCCGGAGGATATCCTTCTAGGTGAGAAGAATGAAAAGGGATACGTGAGTATCAACGTAGAGATCACTTCCTGTCAGTGCATTGGCGGCATATATTCCTATCAGGCAAAGGATGCAAACGGAAGAAGGTTCTTCTTCTCTTCTCCGAATCATCTTGCCATAAGGGACCATGTTCTCTTATCCTATTCCTATGACCACGTACGGAAAATCAGGGACTAGGCAATGGAATTCCTTTCTCTTGGCGGAATAAACGAACACGGAAGAAACTGCTTTCTCCTTAAAGGAGAGAACAGTATCCTCCTTGACTGCGGGCTATCGGAAGAAGGGGAGCCCCCCTTCTTTTCCCGATGCAACGTCAAGAAAATATCCGCCCTTTTTCTCACCCATTCCCATGACGACCATGTCGGTGCACTAAAACAGCTTTTTTCCCTTGGCTTTCAAGGGATGGTCTATCTTTCAAAGCCGACCTATGACGCAAGGAAGATAAAAGACTTTCCCCATGACTTCCTCGTTCCGGGAGAGGAAAGGAAGCTTCCCTTCCTTTCCCTTCTTCCTCTTAGAAGCGGACACTGCTTTGGAAGCCTGTCCTTCCAGATTTCTAGGGAAGGAAAGAAAATCCTCTATACGGGGGACTATCTGGAAGACAGTATCTTTTCCGTTGACCCGATAAGAGGAAAAGAAGCCGACCTTGCCATCGTCGACGGAGCCTATAAGGAAGCAAAAAGCAGGGAAGAGAGCAAAAAAGAGCTTCTTTCTTTGATCAAGGAGAAGGAGAAAGTCCTTCTTCCTCTTCCGAAAAACGGAAGAAGCAGGGAAGTCATCTCCCTTCTGGAAAAGGAAGGAATAGACTATGACATCGCCTCCCCCTATTTCAGGGAAGAGGAAGAAGTCTATCTCAAACATCGGGTAGAAAGGAAACCGAAGAAAGGCGCTTCCGTCCTTCTTCTCCATGATCCTCAGGCCGAAAAGGAAGAGACTAAAAAAGCCATTGAAAGCCATACAGACTATGCTCTAATCTTCACCGGGACGATCGATAAAGGAAGCCAGGCAGAACAATATAGGAAAGAACGGAAGGATACTTTCTTTGTCCGCATCCCTGTTCACCAGACGATAAGAGAGGCGAAAAAGCTGATTGAGGAAAACCGGTTTAAAAACGCAATTATCTTCCATAATAAAGAGACAAAGGAAAAGACTTCGCTTGTCTTTTAATTGCTGGGAAAAAAAGCGGAAGTATTCCTAGCAATTCTAAATCCGTCTTATTCTTTATTTTTCTGAAGCAACTTTGTCTATCCTACAGGAATCCATAATAAGGACTTTCCTTTTCCAAAAAGGAGAACTGGTCCTGTCACTCCCATACCTTATTCCATTCGATTCAATTGCGATAGCATTTCTTCCTTCTGGCAAAAATTTCCTTTGATGAGGCAAATAAAGCAAAGGTTTAAATGATACTTTAAGCCTTCACTATTAATATCGAATTCTTAAATTGTGTTTTAAACTTTTGTTATTGCTTATTTTTATTCATAGAATAATTCAAATAAAACACGGAGGCGCAGACGGGATTGAAAGAGAGGCCTATAGGAAGAAACTACGTTCATTCAGGAATAAAACTGAATTAGTCAAAATTCTAGTAGGTGTTCGGCGAAGCGGAAATAACAGCCACGCTAGAGCTCATTAAGCAGGACCTGCTAAGCTTCGGAATCCAGTCAGAGAAAAGGATTTCCATCAATTTTGAAGACAGGTATTTTACCGATTATACCGACGCTAAATCTTTTTATAAATTTCTCAAAACGAAAATCGATTCAATTCACAAACCGGTCTACCTGTTTCTTGACAAAATCCAGAAAGTGGCGGACTGGGAGAAGTGCATTAACTCACTGCGGATTTCTTCTAAAGTTGACATTTATATAACCGGATCCAACGCTAAGCTTCTTTCTGGCGAATACGGCACTTTACTGTCCGGACGATACATAGAAATTCCAATCTACCCTTTTCTTTTTCGGAATATTATAAGGCTTCAAAACTTTACTCCAATGAGGAGAGTATCCAGTATCGATTCCGGAAATAGGCAGGAAGTTACAGACGAGAACAGAAACACGCCTTTTTAAATGGCAAAGGATAGGCTTCCCTGTTCACCCTTAATCGATCTTTCCACTTGCCGACATACGAAGCGAAGATCTCCCAGGTAAGGATTCACTTTCCGATGGAAACAGTTAAGTACTTGCAAGACAAGAGGCCGTGAATCTCCTTTGGAAAGAGCATCTCCAAATCCTGATAGCCAAGAAGACCGTATTTCGCAATGTCCACTTTCCCTTTTCCTTCGCATTGGTATGTTCAGGCAAATAGACATTAGTCCTGATCGTGTCTTTTATCTTAAAGGATTCTGACCCCTTTGACGAACTTCCTTTTCAGCCTCTTCTCCTCGCCAAGATAGAATAGGCGTTCAAGCCGCTCTTCCAGGGTCAAAATCCTTTCTGTCTTAAGAGAAGAGTCATCGATCACTAGGATATCGGCATCATACCCTTTTAAGAAGGTGCCGACCTTGCCAAAGAAGGAACCGCCGATGATGCTCGCCCTGGCAAAGACATCCTTGGTAGCCAAAGGAGAGAAAGAAGAGTCGATATAGCGGTAATACCTCTTTGAGACCTGCCTAGCAAGACAGCCGGCCTTTAAAAGGGATAGAGAGGAGCCTCCGGCAACATCGCTTCCAAGCCCAGCCTTGATTCCAAGGTCAAGATATTTCCGGATTGGGGCTATTCCGGATACGACATTCAGGTTGCTTTCCGGGCAGTGGGCGACATATACTCCATTATCCTTAAGCCTTCTGATTTCCTTTTCAGTATTATAAATGCAGTGTGCCCTGATGCTAGGATACCCTCTTCCCCTCCTATGGAAACGGTCATAGGTGGAGGAATAATCCTCACATTCCGGCTCCAGCTCCTTTACCCACTTAATTTCGCCTAAATTTTCGTCAAGGTGGGACTGGGTTCTAAGGTTATATTTGTCTCTTAGTTTTCCAAGGCCTTCCCTTAAGTCCTTGCTCACCGAGGGAGTGAAGCGGGGAGTAAGGATAGGCTGTTCCATAGGGTATTTCTTCGCCTCCTGGATGAACTCTTCTGTCTCCTTTAGGGCCGTAGGAGTATCTTTTTCCCTATAGTCAAAGGGAGAATTCCGGTTCCTGTTGACTAGTCCGACATAACAGGGGATATTTGCCTTTTCAAGCTGTCTCCTTAATTCAAGCGTTGCCTCCTTATGGATAGTGGCAAAGATCGAGGCGCGGGTAGAAAAGGAATGCTTCAGATCATCCACAAAAACCGAATAGGCTCTCTTTGCGTAGTCTAGGTCCCTGAACTTCTTTTCCTCAGGGAAGGCGTAGCGCTTAAGCCATTCAAGAAGTTCACAGTCCGCCCCTATTCCCCGGTACCTGTACTGGCTTGCGTGGACATGGAGGTCTGAAAACCCGGGAAGAATCAGGCTATCCTTCCTGTCGTAGAGAGGAAGGGAGGAATATAAGTCAGGGGCTTCTTTTTCTACGCCTTTGACTTTTCCGTCCAGGACAAGAAGATAACAGGACTTCTTCTTTATCAGATTCAAATCCTCTCCGCAGTAAAGGATGTCGCCTTTTAGGATAAACGAGGTTTCTTTATTCATGGTTAGGGCTCTCTTTTTCTTACTCTATTATAGCGAAATAGAGAGAAAGAGTGGCGTTTGCTAATGGACAAAGAATTCGAACACGCGCCGGAGCGTCTTTTCGTTCCTTGGCCATCCGGAAAAAGAAAGATGCGGATATCTTCCTTTTTCGTCCACAGCCACCCATCCACTATCGATTAAGCATTGAATAAACTGCAAAACGGTTTTCTTGCCACACTTCTCTACGCAGCCGAAGGCCTTATTCTGATTCAGACGATAGCTCACTAAGGCCTTAGTCGGGTTTCCGGTCAGGAAATCGCTTAAGGAGGTCTTCGTAAAGGAAAAGCCAAGGCCATTCACCGCCTTTGTTAAGGCATATCGGACGATATTGGCAAGGTCGGAAATCGGATATCCGGCAAGGATACATTCACTTAGGTCAAGTTTCTTTCCGTTCTCCAGATAATTCTGACGCTTCTGACAGGCCTTCTCCCAGGTGTCGGCAAATCCCTCCTCATCAATGAAGTAATTGCATCCGGTCTTATCCGCCTTGTAATTGGTGCAGCCTAAAATCCGGTGGCCGGTATCCTCTCCCTGGGCGTTTTTGACCTTCTTGACGATGAGATATCCGCTCTCGCAGTCCGGGCACTTCCTGATGCTCCTGTTTCCGCCGGAGACATCGTTAGTGACAAATCCGCAGACTTCCGGATCGTTAGAACAGACATAAAGAGTCCTCGCCGCGCCGGAAGCGGTCTTCTTTTTCCGGATCTGAAGAGGGTATCCGCATCGTGGGCACTTATAGCGGAAATCCCTTCCGTCGGTTTTTTCGAGCCTTGGTCCGTTCAGCACGATGTTCCTATGGCTGGCCCTAAGTTCCTGAATGAACTGTGATGGCTTATGGATAGGGGTAATCAGATAGACTTTGTTCTTCGTTCTTGTCAGGGCGACATAGAAGAGACGTCTTTCTTCCGCATAGTCAATTTCTTTCTGGTGGCTGAGGACGAGCTTCCTGACGGGGTCGTCCTCAATCTTGGAAGGAAAGCCGAGGAGGTCGTCCTTCCCGTTGACGACAATGACGTTATCCGCACCAAGGCCTTTGGAGGAATGGGCCGTCCTGAAACGGATTCGCCTTTTGGGGAACTTTTCGCTCCGTATCCGACCGTCCTCCGTGCAGAGAAACCTGCCGGAGAGCCGCCCAAGTCTCCGTCCGTCAAAGTTATACCGTCCTAGAAGCAGGACATCCCCTTCTTCTCCGAACTTGTCCTTGATGCATTCAAGGGCAGTCTCGATAGCCTTTCCCCTTCTTTGATAAGGGGAAAGGGAAGAATGGTCCATGAGCTGTTTTCTGGGAACAAAGGAATCGTCATAACTGACGACCACAATCGGATCCTCTAGATGGAGAGGGGATTTCAGCACTTTACGCTTCTGCAGGGTGTTCTTCCTCACAAAGTTGGCGGCAACATCGATAAGCTCCTGGGAATTCCGGTGGGTGTTATTCAGATAAAGGACTTTGGCGTAGCCCCTGCGCTTTTCAAAATCCGTAAATAGGGTAATGTCCGACCCGGAGAAGCGGTAAATCGACTGCCAATCGTCTCCGACCGCCACAATCTTAGCATCCGAGCACTGGGCGAGCTTTTCGGCAAGGTTAAACCGCTGGAAGGAGATGTCCTGGTATTCGTCAATGAAGATGTAGTCATAGGGAAGTTTTTCCTTGTTAGCAATCTTTTCATCGAGGATTTCCGCCGCATTGTTTATCCTGTCCTCGAAATCAATGGCGTTACTTTCCTTTAATGCCGCTTCGTATTGAAGATAGCACTGTCTTGCAATATCCAGAAAGAGGTTCGTCCGCTCGTCCTTATTCTCCAGGGCCTGGCTCTGGAATTCGGACCTTTTCTCGAGCTTGTAATTGTTGGTCTTAAACCGGTTAATGAAGTTGCAAATCAGCTGTACGATTCGGATGAAGTATCTCTCTTCCGCTCGGGAAGCCAGTTCGTGGTAAATGGTCTTGGAGTCCTTCCGGCAAAGAGAAAAGCCGTTTGAAAGAAGAAGGTCCTTTAGATGGACAATCAAATCCTTTCCATCGTTGTAGGAGGAGAAGGTATAAATCAGTTTTGTCTTATGGATGCGATGAAGAAGAATCTTATCCCGGATGCATTTCTTATATCTGGCAAGCTCGTCCTTGGTAAAGCGCCAGTTGGTTCCGTCTTCGGCAATCCCGAAATGTTCAAGATAGACTTCCTTGTCTCCTTGCTTAAGAAGAAAATCGGGAGTATAAGGCTTGTTCGTCCCTCGGATGCAATAAGGATAAACCGGCTCGTATTCATATTCGATTCCATTAATATAGAGGAAATTGGCAATCTGGCATTCCTGGACAGAACGGACATATTCCGACTTAATAGTGATTTTCTTTTTGGTCAGGCTTTCCTGGAAGGCATCCAAATCGTTCTTCCTTGTCGAAAAATCGTTATTGGCTAAGCTCCGTTTATAAAGCTCGACGGATTTTGCCGAGTCAAAAGGCATGTCAAGATAGGAGGCGAAAAAGAGCATCCTCTTGTTGATGAAGCCTTCGTCATCGAGCTTAGTCCTTAGATAATTCCGGATAACGAAAAACCTGAATTCCTGGGACTTGACACTATGTTTCCCTTTGTTTGCGGAAATCAGAGCGTTTCCGATGGCGTGGAAAGTGGAAATTTTTGCCGGGATTCCGTTGGTATCAAATCTCCTCTTTAGCTCTTCGGTCGCTTTTTTCGTAAAGGAAATCACAAGGATCCGTTCCGGCAGAATATGTTTTCTTTCGACCAGGTATTTTGCTTTCGCTTCAAGGGCAGTGGTCTTCCCTGCACCTGCTCCGGCAATGACTAACCTATAGTCTTCATCGCAAAGGACGACTTTCTTTTGATCGCTGTCTAAGCGAAGATTCGGATTTTCCTTAGAAAGAATCGTATCTAGATATTCCTTATCCGTGACCAAATGGGAGGATAGAAACTCCTTGTTATGCTGCTGAACTAACTTAGGGGCTGTTGCAAAAGTATCAAGATAAAGCCTCAATTCCTTATAATCGGTTTTTGTCTTCTTGCACCAATACCTAAGAGTATCATTTTCCTTAAGGGTGGAAAGCCTGTCATAGGCATCTTTCGCCTCGGCAAGAAGCGGAGAATACTCTCTATGGGAGAGATAGGAATCAGAGAGCAATAGTTTGCGGATCTTCAAATAACAGTCCTTCAGCGTCAGATAGTTTTTATCATCGTTTTTGTATCGGGGCCAGAAAAATGACATACATCCTATTATAGTTTATTCTTCTTTGCACCGCATGTGTATTTTGCAGAAGCGTTCTAAGAGAAGGATAAAGCGATGCACGGATTTTCCTCTCTCCTTGCAGTTTGAATATAGTTGACAGGCAGCTTTGTCCTGCAATGAACCTATTTTATTTTCCTTTTCGCCTGTAGTAACATTGTTCCTGTCTGAAAGGAGAAACAGAAACAATGAGAATCGCTATTTACGGAGCCGGATCCCTTGGAACGGTCTTAGGTGCCTATCTAAGCAAGGCAGGGGTGGATGTCGATCTCTTTTCCCATAATAAGAACCATGTGGAAGGACTAAGAGCAAACGGAGCCCACATTGTCGGAAAAGCAGATTTCACCGCCAAAGTGAAGGCCTACTACCCAGAGGAGAGGCAGGGCGAATACGACTTGATCTTTTTAAGGACGAAACAATTAGACAACCAAAACGTGGTCACTTTCCTTAAGGACCATCTGTCTAAGGACGGGGATATCTGTACAAGGCAGAACGGACTCCCGGAAGTTCTTATCTCCTCGATTGTCGGAGAGAAAAGAACAAGGGGATGTGCAGTGGCCTGGGGTGCCACGCTGAAAGGAAACGGAGTCTCCGAACTTACCAGCGAGGTAAACAGCATGTCCTTCTCCTTAGGACGCCTAAACGGAGAAGAGGATGAACGCCTGATCCGGGCAAAGGGAATCCTTGAAAAAAGGTGTCCTGTCGTTTTGGAAAAGAACTTCATCGGAAGGAGATTCTCTAAGCTATTGATCAATGCCGCCTTTTCGGGAAGGTCGGCAGTGACGGGCGCAACCTTCGGAGAAGCGAGTAAGAGAAAGGATTCCCGTCTCTGCATTCAAAGAATCATCAAGGAATGCATCGACGTGGCTAAGGCAAACAAAATCAAGATTGAGCCGATCCAGGGAAAGGATGTCGTTAAGCTCCTTGACTACCATAATGCCATCAAACGAAAGCTTTCCTTTAGGCTGATTCCGCTCTGTATCAAGAAGCATGCCGCCCTTAAGGCAAGCAGGCTGCAGGACTTAGAGAAGGGGAAGAAAACGGAAGTCGGCAGCATCAACGGATCTGTCGTTCTCTATGGCAAAAAGGCAGGGGTGAAAACTCCCTATAATGAAAGGGTGGTCCAAGTCGTCCACGAGATAGAGGAAGGGAAGAAAAAGCCTTCCTTTGACAACGTCAAGGAGTTTGAATCCCTGAAGTAAGAAAGTCCCTGACAGGCAGGAGGCAAACCTCCTGCTTTTTTTACCAGGCAGTGCCTTCTTTGATCAGGGAAGTTGATCTGCTATACTGTTTCCCGGAAATGGAAAACAGCAAGTCCTTCTTTTCAAACGAAAGTCCTACTCGGTTCCTGGATAAAAGGATTGAGAACCTTTCCTCGTGTATCTCTTTCGATTTTTCGGTTTCCTTCATCAAAAAGGCGGGACTGGATCTTAGGTTTGATTCTAGGGAGAAAGCCCTTCAGAGAGGGGCAAAAGGAAGAATCATCACCACCACCTATCAGAATTTCACGGACATACCTTCTTTGGAGAGATTCTATTCCCTGCAGGAGAAATACCCGGAAAGCTTTTCCTGCCATCTTGACTACCATTGTTTTGGTGACAACGGTTTCCACACAAAAGGATATCTCTTCGCCTTCAAAGACCATAAGGAAGTCCTGATCGGTTCAAGCAACATCACCTTCTTTGCCCTGTTAAAGAACAAAGAGTGGGATGTGGCGGTGAAAACGGATGACACCGAAGACTTCTACCGGCAGGTGATAAAGGAATTCGAGTCTCTCTACAAAAGAACCTATCCCTTGACTAAGGACATCATCAAAAAGTACCAGTCCTATCTTCCTTATGCCATAAGCCGATGGGACAGGGACTTTTTTGATCCGGAAGGAAGGAAAACAATCCGCCCGAACCTAAGGCAGATTTCCGCCTTAAAGGAAATCCAGCGCTACCGGGACAGGGGAGTGAACCGTGCCTTAGTCGTAGCCGCGACAGGGGCAGGCAAAACCTACCTTGCCGCCTTTGATGCCTTGAACAGGGACAGCAAAAGACTTCTTTTCATCGTCCATAAGGACATCATCCTCAAGGATGCGAGGAAGACTTTCAAGAATGTCTTTCAGAATAGCCGCACCTACGGAAGGTACACTGGGGAATATAAGGAACTCGATGCCGATTTCCTCTTTGCCACAAACCAAATAAGGGCAGACCATCTCTCCCTCTTTGCCAAGGACGAATTCGACTATATCGTCATAGACGAAGTCCATCACGCCAGCGCATCCACCTACCAGAAAATCATCAACTACTTTAAACCGCAGTTCCTTCTCGGCCTAACGGCAACGCCTGAGCGCAGGGACGGACAGGACGTCTATTCCCTCTTTGGGAACAATGTCCCTTATGACTTAAGACTCCGGGATGCCCTGAGGAACGGCTTAGTCGTTCCTTTCCATTACTACGGAATCAAAGACAGCCTGATTAACTATGCTAACGATGACAGCCAGGAGGGAATAAGAGAAATCATCAGACAGGTTTCTTCTCCGGAGAACTGCCTTTTCATCAAAGAGAACATCCTTAAATATCAACCTAAAGGTTGTAAGCTTCGTTGTGTTGGCTTCTGCCGGAATAAAGAACATGCCCGGCTAAGGGCCAGGAACAGGGAAATGGTAGGCTTTCATACTGCCTATCTTACATCGGAGAATTCCACGGGGGAGCGGATTAAGATCCTTAGCGACCTGCAGGATGAGAGTAATCCGCTGAATCTTGTCTTTTCCGTTGACATCCTCAATGAAGGCATTGACGTTCCCTCGAGGAACAGGGTTCTCTTCCTCAGACCGACACAGTCTCCGACGATTTTCATCCAGCAGCTTGGACGTGGACTGCGGAAGTACTCCGGCAAGGAGTATCTGACCGTCCTTGACTTCATCGCCAATTCCTATAAGCGGAGTGTGCAGATTGCCTTGGCCCTTGGCTCACTTTCCAGGCAAGGATACAGTGACAAACTGACAAGGCGGAACGAAGTCCTCTCCTCCTATCAGTCCCTCGATATTCCGGGGCTTGAGATTCACTTTGACGAAGAATCACAGAAAGAGATCCTTGACTCCATTGAGAAGACAAACCTCAACAGTCTTGCCATCATCAGACAGGACTATCTTAACTTCCGCTCCTATCTTAAGCTCCCCCAAAGCGAATACCCTATGCCAAGCGATTTCCTCAACCACGAAGTCGATGCCGACCTGCTCCGCTTCAGGCATAAAAAATCCTTTGAAAGCTATTATGACTTCCTGGTCAAGGTCAAGGGCGGGGAAGACCTTCCTTTCTTTGACGAGAGGGAGAGAAAGGTCATCGATTCGGTTTCCGAGTATCTTCCCTTAGTCCGGGACAGGGAGTTTTTGATCCTAAAGCAGCTTCTTGACGGGAAAAAGACACTTGGGCAATTAAGGCTGTCCTTATCCTCTTCCAGCCATTTCCGTAAAGAATCCTTCCATCACGCCTTGAATAGGCTAAGGGACAGATATTTCTTTACCCGGAAAGGGTCCCATGTAAAACTAGTGAAGGAAGAAGAAGGAAGCTACAGTCTCACCTTTTCCCTTAGCCATCCGGAGTTCCGCAGATGGATCGAGGACCTTTTGCACTACGGACTAACAAGATACGAAGAGGAATTCTATCAGGAAAAGGGACTTGTGAAACCTTTTTACCACTATTCCGTCGTCTCTTTCGCTTCCGCTTTGAACTCATCACAGCTTTTCATTATGACCGGGGTCTTCAATACCCCAAACGGGAAAGTCATCACCATCAACCTCAATAAGGACTCACAGAAGGAGGAACGGCTGAAGTACAAGGATAAGTTCCTTTCCGACAGAGTCATCCAATGGGAGTCAAGGCCCAATACGACAAGGGAAAACAAGGCGGGGAAGGAATTAAGGAGCGGGAAGAAGATTCATGTCCTCGTCCGGAAGATTAAGAAACAGGATGGCAGGGATAGGCCTTATCTCTATCTTGGACTTGCCTCCTTGACAAACCCGCGGGTCTCGGACAACATCGGGAAATGCCTTCTTTTCGACCTTGTCCTTGACCACAAGGTAGAGAAAGACAGGGAGTATGAACTAGGAATAGAGGAAATCAAAGATGAAAAAGACGATTAAGGTCGTTGCCGCCATTATCCAGAATGAAGACGGGGATGTCTTTATTGCGGAACGGGCCTACGGATTCTTAAAAGGGAAGTGGGAGTTTCCAGGCGGAAAGGTAGAAAAGGGAGAGGATGATGATAAGGCCCTAAAGCGGGAAATAAGGGAAGAACTCGATACCACTTTATCCATAGGTCCCTTCTTCACGAACGTGAAATATGACTATGGCGACTTCTTTCTTGATAGGAACTGTTATCTCTGTCACATCCTAGAAGGAAGACTGAAAAGGAAGGAAGGAATCCATCTAGCGGAAGCCTTTCAGCCAATCAGTCAATTAAAGGAAGAAGACTTCTGCCCTGCAGACGCCCTTGTGGTAGCAAAACTGAAGAAAAGGAAATAGGAGGCGGCTGCCTCCTATTTCTGTTTCTCTTTTTTCCTATAGTTCGACAAGGCAATTGACAAAGAGAGGGAAAGTGGAATAGGTGGAGAAGGCATAGAAGGGACGGTCGACCTCAAAGAGGGTGTAGGGCTGCTCCTTAGGAGCGGCAGCGCCTGCCAGTTGCCTCCTTGTCCTGCTTTCCCCCTTCACTCCCTTGTCGGAGAAAGAGAAGGTCGAGGCCTGGATGACCTGCCGGATAAGAAGGTCGTTGATGACGTCGTCTTTCAGTAGCTCAGTGCAGAACTTTGCCTTATCGGAAGAGACTTTATCAAAGATTTCGGTCAGATTAAGGGTGTCGTCTAAAGAGAAGAAGGGGATGTAGCCATAAAGAGGCGTGGATTTGGAGGAAGAAAGAAAGTCCTGATAGGCCTTTGATAGATCAATACCCGTGATATCGGTTCCCTCATCGGGAAGGATGACGACAAGGTCGGTCTTCCGGATAGGAAAAGACATCCTCTGGAAGTTCTTTCCTTTCCTATAAGGGTAAGACTTGCTGCCAAGCTTATTACCCACAGGGACAGCGTCGACCTGCTTCTTTTTTCCGTCTATTCCCGTAAAGTCCTTTTTCCTCTTGCCTAGGCTGGCGTAGTCGTTCCTCTTTAGTCCGCCATAGATAATGACGGACTCCTTTGACGGATTTAGCTCCGGGATTTTCCTTTCCAGACCGATTTTCTTCCCGAAATACTCCTGTGCCTGCTCCCGATAACCTGATAGGTCGGTAACACCGGAGTCGACATATTCGCCGGCAAGCTTTTCCCGTTTCTCCCTATCGAAGGCATATTTTGTTCCGATCTGCTGATAAAAGGCAGCACTTTTGATCCTGGTGGCAGGCCCACCGAAAATATAATCGGTACTCTCCTCTCCGTTCAGGGAGGAGAGAAGGTCAAGCCTTTCCTGTTTCGGATTCTCTATTTTCAGAGCATCCTCATAGGCATCGACGGAGGAGGAGACGGCTAAAAGGGAGCTTACAGCGATAAGGTAACTTGCAGGAGAGAAGACATGATTTGCCTTATTTTCCTTCCAAAGGGCAGAGACGTCCTCTAGGGACTGCCTTGCGCTCTCCCTGTACTTTTTCGGCTTGTCCGGATTCCTTTCCTTCTTCAATGACTTGTCAGTGACAATGCCTAACTTAGCGAAACCATCGGATATATCGCCAGAAGGAAGAGTAGGATTTCCTTTGCATCCGGAAAGAAGGATAGCTGACAGGGAGAGAAGAATCATCTTTTTCTTCATTTTGCCATTTTCTCCTTTCTGTTTTTACTTTACAGAAGGACAGGATTTCTGTCAACCCTTCTTTCCATAGGAAAAGGAAAAAAGACAGAAAACTTAATTTCTGTCCGGCAGTCAAACGGAAAGATAAAGAACAAGAAACTGCTTTAGCAATGTCCGCAGCCGCAGCCACAGCCCTGACCTAAGGAAGGGGTAGCCTCGATGAGGTTACCGGATAAGAACAGGGAAATGCTCTGGAAGACGTCCCTGGTATTGGTAAGGTAGACCTTCCTGTTTTCTTCCTTCCTTAACGAAAGTAATGGGCCTCCGATATGGGAGCAAAGAAAGACGGATACGTCCTTCTTTGCCAGATAGGAAGGAAGCCTACGATGGGTGTTCCCTAAAGTAGGGACAACCTCTTCCTTGACAACCTTCTTTGTCTTTTCGTCAATAGTCGCAAGATAAACCCATTCACAGCTACCAGTGGCAGGGTAAATCTCCTTTGTCTCCTTATCATAAGGTAATGCAATAACCATTATTTTTCTCCTTTTCTGAAAGCTGTTTTATTCTATCATCCTTTAAGACAGGGAAAAAGGAATTTGCCTTTTTCCTGTTTTTGCTTATGATAGAGTGTACTGCAAAGAAAAGAGAAAAACGACATGGAACAGAATACACAGAAAGAAAAGAAAGGAAAGACCTTTCTTCTTCATACCCTAGAAGGCGTGACTTTAGGCATCTCCGCTGCCGTGGCAGGACTTAGCGCCGGGACGATAGCCGTCGCCGAAAAATGCTATGACACCCTAGTTGATTCCTTGGCCGACAGGAGAAAGCATTTCAAGACTTCCCTTTTTACCCTCCTTCCCTTCCTTCTTGGCGGAATTCTCGGTGCCATCCTTGCCGTGTTTGGAATCAAATACGGATACGATGCGGCACCTTTCACGATTACCGGCCTATTCGGCGGCTTTGTCCTTGGTTCCCTTCCTGTCGCCCTGAGCGAACTGAAAAAGGGACGGACAGGGAAGGAAAAAGCCATCCATCTTCTTTCCTTCCTTCTCTGCCTTCTCCTGACGGCAGGGCTTGGCATCATTACGGCACTGACCAAGGTCGACTTAGCCAAATATAGGACGGAAAGAGTCTATTGGAGGTATCTCCTCGTCTTCGTTTCCGGCTTTATCGCAGCCGGAACCTGCGTCATCCCCGGCATATCCGGATCTAGGTCATTAAGGGTGATGGGAAGGTACTACCCAATCATCAATACCGTGATCGGTGATTCCTCCATCCTCCATTCCTCGGACAGAACCTTTGTCCTGACGGGAATCCTTCTCCTCGTTATCCTGATTATCGGTGCGCTTTTCGGCCTCGTTGCCTCTTCCAAGTTCAGGAAGGTAAGGCTGAGCAGACACCGGGTAAGTACCTTCTATGCTATCCTAGGCCTGATCCTCGGCTCTTTGGTCTCTAGGTTCATCAATTCTTCCATCTATCCTAAATATCCGACAAGGAAGACCTATGACATAGTCCTTGGCATTGTTCTTTTCTTCCTTGGGGCAGCAGCCACCCTCTTCCTTGTCCTCAAGTTGGCCAAGAAAAAAGAAGAGCCCACCAAAGTAGAAAATAAGGAATAAAAAGAGCGGGCATCGTGCCCGCTTTTTGTTTAGTATAAGCTTAGCTTATTTGAGTTCGTTTGTTGCAATGTTGTCCCTGTCATCGAAATCCTGGTTTTCCCCGCACCTTGCCCAGATGAAGGTATAAGCCTTGGTTCCGCAGCCTGCATGAATCGACCAAGAAGGCGAGATAACGGCCTGCTCGTTATGGACGAGAAGATGTCGTGTCTCCTCCTTTGGGCCCCTAAAATGGAAGACGGCTTCCTTTGGATCGATATCGAAATAAAGATAGACTTCCCTTCTCCGATCATGGGTGTGGCAGGGCATGGTGTTCCATACCGACCCATCCTCAAGATGGGTTAGGCCCATCGAGAGCTGACAGGTCTTGACCTTTTCGGGAATGATGAACCGGTTGATCGTCCGGACATTGCTCTCCTCCCTTTTTCCAAGATGCCGGTGATCGGCCTTTTCAAGAGGAATATAGGCGATTGGATAGCTTACATGGGCCGGGGCAGAGGCGAGATAGAACTTGGCCGGGTTTTCCTTGTCTTTGGAAGCAAAGAGGACATTTTTGATGCCTCTTGGGACATAAAGGGCATCATAATGCTTAAGGGAGTAGTCTGCTCCGTCAAGGGAAACCACTCCTTCCCCTCCTATATTAATGATTCCCCTTTCGCGCCGGTCTAAGAAATGTTCGGCTCTCAGTTCCGGTGCAGAGGAGAGAGACACTCTTTTTTCTACGGGGATGACTCCTCCAAAGACAATCCGGTCGATATAGGAATAGGTCAGATAAACCTCATCGAGGCCGAATACCTTTTCGACCAAATACTCCTTGCGCAGTCTTTCCGTATCGTAGTGGCGAAAGTCTTCTTTCGATGAATAATCTCTTGTCGTCAGTTTCATTTCTGTCTCCTTTCCTTAGGCGAAGAGTTCCGGATGTTCTTTTTTGACTTTGTCAAGTCCGTTCCTTCCGGAATAGTTGTGTTTTTCGACGACGGCATTGAGCTGAGAAAGGTCTTTGCTCTTCCTAACCTCGTAGATGGCCATATGGTTCTCGTAGAAGCATTCAAGCGCCGGATTGTCCCGCAGGAAGGTGAGAAAACGATAACGAAGAAAAGTGGGATGCGTGTTGTTCAGCCAGTCGAGGACACTTCTTTTCTTTGCCTTGCCATAAAGATAGGCGTGGAAGGAGTTGTCCAAATCGAAGAAGCGGTTGGCAAATTCGAGGGTGCACTGGTCTTTCCCTTCCTCGGCCCTTTTCTTCCTTTGGGCGAGCTTCTCCTCCCTAAAGAGAAAGTCACCCTCATTCAGCTTTCCCCTGACCCTGCAGAGAATCTTAAACTCAATCGCCGAGCGGACGAACCTCCTGTCATTCCTTTCCTGGAGGTTAATCTTCGTAACAAAGGAACCGGACTGGCTTCTCACTTCAAGCAGGCCATCGTGTTCAAGGGCCTTGAAGATATCCCGGATTGGGGTACGGGAGAGGTGGTACTGGTTGGCAATCTCGATTTCACCAAGCTTGCAGCCGGGAAGGTACTTCCTGGTGACAATATCGTTTTCAAGTTCTTGGCGAATGGTTTCGCTTTCCTTCGTCATACCTTCTTTGCTTCCTTTACCGCATGGACAAACGCCTTGCTGCGCTTTGTGATTTCTTCATAGTCTCCCGTCTTTGCCGGGGCAGTAAGGTACCCGCCGGCAGAGAGAGCTGCGGCGCCGCAGTCAATCCATTGTTTGACGTTGGCAAGGGAGACGCCTCCGGAAGGAAGAAAGCTAGCCTGGGGAAGAGGTCCGTGGAGGGCCTTTAAGTATTCCGGGCCAGGGAGGGAACCGGGGAAGATCTTAATCAGTTCACATCCGGCCTTCCTTGCCGTAACGACTTCCGTAGGAGTCCTGCAGCCGGGAATATAAGGAATCTGATAAAGGTTGCACCTTTCAGCGACTTCTTTATCGAAGGAGGGAGAGACGATGAACTTTGCTCCCTTTAAAATGGCATAGCGGCAGGAGACTTCGTCAAGGACGGTTCCCGCCCCGACGATGGCATCCTTGTCCTTGCTCCTCTCCTTGATGACTTCTTCTGCGCCATCAACCGTGAAGGTGATCTCAAGTCCTCTGATGCCGCCTTTTAGAATTGCCTTGCACCTTTTGACGGCATCATCGACTCCTTCGGCCCGGATGACGGCGACAACTCCGCTCCCAAGGAGCGAATTAAGGATTTCGGATTTTTTCATTTTCGTCGGCTTCTCCTTTATATTGATTTTCCTGGTAATTTAGATAATTCTGAATTAGATTATAGACAAACATCCGGTCCTGAAAAAGAGCAAAATTCAACTTAGTTGTCTCTTTAAAAGTGTTTATCCGATAGATAACTGTATTTCGATGGATATATAGAGGAAACGAAGTTAGATTCGGTGAATCATTCAAGGACAGATAGAAGAGAACACTCATCAGCCTATCCTTTGAGAAAGACGAGAGAAGAGGGTAGAAAAGAGAATAATCTTCTTTCCCGAGCAGGGAGCAGAGAGGAACAAGCTCCCCATCCTTTGCTTTATCAAGCAGCGAAGGAGGAAGAGAAATATCCTCGTTAGGAACAAGGATTCCTTTCCTTTCCCCCTGCCTATCCTCCTTTAGGGCCGGAAAGCAGGAAAGGAAGAGTGCATAGTCTATTTCATCCTCCAACAGAAGGAGGGAGTCCTTCCTTCCGCCTTTGATTTTCAGCTTATTCCTCGCCTTCCTCCTTCTTTCTTTATCCGATGGATAGAAGAAGGAGAGGAGGATGCATGCCTTAGCCATTGTCTTTCAAGGAGAGGACATTTTCTTTTTCCACTCTCTCCCCCTCCCTTCCAGCCATCTTCACGTGGTCAAGGACAACCTCTTCCACATTGGTAAACAGAAAGCCTTTCTTCTTCCTTTTTTCGACGCCAAGCCTCCTAGCCGGTCTTCCCTCTCTTGCCTCCTTCTTCCTTTCAAAAAGAGAATCCTTGATGACAATCGACTTAATCCTTTTTTCCGGAAGGCCGTAGAAATAACCGAAACAGACTTCACAATTTCTGGCGACAATATCCTGGAAGACAAACGAACCAAGATAAGGGGTTCTCTTGTCAACCGGAAGAGGATTCTTATTCTGAACATATTCACTCTTCCCGTCCGGATCGCAGAAATAAAACCTGTTCCTCACTAGGGGGGTGAGGACGCCATCCCTTGTTATCTCCTTAAAGAGGATGCCATCCCTAATAGAGTCCTTTCCTCTTCCCCGTCTTGTCTTAATCCGAAGCCCACGGTCAGTATTTTTGAAAAGGCATCGTTCGACCTGGATGTCCTTGATTCCATACCCTGCCTCGCTTCCTAGAACAATGGCGCCATGGCCGTTTTCCCTTAGGCAGTTGCGGATCACGCAGTCGCTAAGCGCTCTCTTCCTTTCCTTCGCGAGACCGATCTTGCCGCTTTTTAAGGCAATACAGTCATCACCGACAGAGAAACGGACGCCAAGGACCTGCCTTTTGGTGCAGCATTCAAGATCCCTGCCGTCAGTATTCGGAGCATCCTTTGGATTAAAAATAGACAGGGAGAGAAAATGAAGATTCTCGCTGAAAAAGGGATGAATCGTCCAGGCCGGGGTATTCCTGAAGGATAGTCCGATCAAAGAGACATTCTTCGCCTTGTAGGAATAAAAAAGGGAAGGGCGACCATAGGGAAGGTTTTTTACATCGTTCCAGAACTCGTTTGACTCATTGGCAAGGCCATCAATCCTTCCTTCCCCAAGGATCCTCACGTTTTCCTCTTCGATGATGTTAAGAAGGGAGGGTTTAGAGGGATAATAGTCGCCTTCCCAGCTCTGGCAGGGGACTTTCCTTCCTTCGACAAGCCGGAAAGGAGGAAGAAGAGGATAATCCTTTGCCTTAGGATTTCCTTTTAAAATGGATCCCTTTGGAAGATAGAGAATCCTGTCGGAACGGAGGAAGAGGGAAGTCACGGAGTATTCGCCGTCGATGACTAGCCTTCCCCCTTTCGGGGTGAAGCTGATGGCGGATTGGAGAAGAAGGGTATCGTCCATCTCCGGATTTTCTCTTTTAAAGGCGGAGGCATGGAGGACGGAGGTAACCTTGCCAGTCTTAAATTCGGTTTCCTTTCCGTCGATGGAGAGAACATAGGAAGTGTCTGGTTTCAAGGAAAACAGGGTAAAGACGTTCGTCTTTGCCTCAAGGGCCTTCTCTCCGTTTAGGAAGACATCATGGCTTTTTTCACTGTAATAAGGGGTCAAATCATCCCTTTCCACCGTTATGGAGACAGGAGTGAGAGAAACGATATGATAGTTCATAGACAGTTCTTCCCTTTGATCAGGTAGACACAGAGATTCTTAAGGCCAAGGAAGGCAAAGTCAATCAGAAAGGCCATCAGTCCATAGGAGAAAGGCTCCCGGAAGAAGAAGGTATTTGGATAAGAGGCGGCAATGAGGTTATAGAGGTTAAGACAGGCAAGATAAGAGAGGAAGCCGATTAGCCTTCCATAGGCGACATTGATCAAAAGGGAGTAGACATGCTTCCCGGTAAAGAAGACATAGGGGAAGGACTCTCCCTCGCTCACTTCGAGGACTCTGAGGATAGGATAGAGAAGAAGGTCATTGAATACTCCAAGGGCGAATCCGGAAATCAGCCTAAGGTAAAGAGAGTTTGCTTTCGTCAGTTCAAGGAAAAGATAGCCAAGTCCCCTCTGGAAGAGAAAATAGTTCAGACCGAAAAACCAGTATTTGATTAAAAGCGCCTTAACGGGATAGGGGACAGTGGAAAGAAAGGAAGGGGACTTCCTCCTCTTCTTTTTCTCGTTGCAGAGCGATACGTTTTCCTTCTTCCTATTGGGCGTTTTGTCTTTCATGGATTACCCCTTGTTTTCTTCTTTCTCAGATGGATTTTCTTGCACAGGGGCTGAAGAAGAGGGACAAGAGAAGCAAAAAGGAGAGTTAGGGAGAGAAGGACGATGTGGGTAAGAGTCAGGGACAGAGACTTCGCGACATACCCTCCCTCGTCCTTGATGGCATTTAAGGAATTATAAAGACTTGTCTCGACCTTGATGTCATGGATATGGTAGGCATCTAAGAAGATGGACATTGCGGTAAGAAGGGCAAAGAGAGAGAAAAAGAGAATGGCTTTCTTCTTTTTCGCCTTCCGGCTCTGCGCATTAAGATAGCAAAGGACAATCAGGAAGGAAAGAACGACATTGACAAAGAAGAGGAAGGCATTGCTTTTCTGATTGGACAGGGAAACGAGGGCATTGATATGGGTAGGCCTGTTGAAGGTGAAAACAATCGTCGTCACCACAGAAAGCAGCAAGGGAATAGTGGCAATATGGTTTTTCAGGCGGATAAAGGAGCGGACAGCAAAGAGGTGGAAGGAGCTTTTGCTCCTTGCAATGCTTAAATCCTCTTCGTCGTCGCTTCTCTCGTTCAGGCCTTTCCTTTCGATGGCAGAATCGGCATCACTTTTGAAGGAGAAGGAGGGGGTTTTCTTTTCGTTATCCTTAGAAGTCATGAGTCGAAGTCTCCTTTCTCTATCTTATCGCCTTGCCGTCCCTGAAGTCGAAGAAATGAAGCTTGTCTTCCTTAAATGAGACCTGGATTGTCTCCTTCGGGGCAAAATCGAGCCATCCAGGCCTTTTCCTAATGGTCTTGTAGCCATAGAAAGTGCCATGGATCAGGGAGTTCCTTCCTAGGTGCTCGACAACGTCGACAACGAAGGAATGCTTTCCGCCAAGAGAGAAATGCTCCGGACGGATGGCCATGAGAATCGGTTCTTTTTCATAGGCAAGGACCTTCTCTTTCAGCAGGGAAGGAATCTCTTCGACAAGGCCGTTCTTGCCAACAAACTTTCCGTCCATAATCTTTCCGTCGAAGAAGTCCATCGATGGATTGCCGATGAAGTATCCTACAAAGGCATTGGCCGGATTATGGTAGACCTCGTAAGGGGTCCCAATCTGCTGGACCTTTCCCATCGACATGACCACAATGCGGTCGGCGAGGGTAAGGGCCTCGGTCTGGTCATGGGTGACATAGATCCTCGTCGCCTTCAGTTTATGGTGGAGAAGCTTGATCTCTCTCCGCCTTGAGGACCGGAGCTTAGCATCAAGATTAGAGAGGGGTTCGTCAAAAAGGAAGACCTTGGGATTACGGACAATGGCTCTTCCCCTTGCGACACGTTGTCTCTGTCCTCCGGAGAGGGCAGAAGGCTTCTTGTTCAGTTGTTGCTCAAGGCCAAGGATGCTTGCGGCCTTCCTGACCTTTTCATGGACTAATTTCGGATCAGTCTTTCTTAAGGTCAGAGAGAATGCCCTGTTTTCGTATACGGTCCTGTTTCCATATAAGGCGTAGTTCTGAAAGACCCTGGCGATATCTCTGTCTTTTGCGGCAAGGGTGGTCACATCCTTTCCGTCAATGACAAGATGTCCGCTTGAGATATCTTCAAGTCCGGCGACCCTTCTCCTCGTCGTCGACTTTCCGCATCCTGACGGTCCGACTAAGACAATAAATTCTCCGTCCTTGATGTCGAGAGTAAAGTCTTCCACTGCCTTGACACCGCCGTCATAGATTTTCTGCAAATGCTGTAGCTGTAAATCGGCCATGGTTAGTCGCCTTTCTCATTTTCAATCGGCTTAACGGTCTTGAGGTATTTGTGCAGGGTGCTGCCCTTGAAAAAGGTAAGAAGAGAAGAAAGAAGGAGAAAACATCCGCAAAGGACATAACAGATCCTTACTCCAGCGTAGATTCCCTTACTCCTGATGCCTGCCTTAAGAAGGCTTAACGGAAAGAAGAAGACACGGAGGATGTTCCTTATTCCCCTGACAAAGGCCATAAAGGAGCCCTTTAAGGAATAGTTCTTCCTCCTAAGGGCACTCGTGAGCCTGAAAAGGAGGAGAAGAATATTGATGAGAACGTCAATTCCTGTCCACCTTCCGCTTGTGGTCTCTTTTCCAAAAAGGAGGATGGGATCATCGTTGATTCCTGTTCCGGAGTAGGCAATAGCGAAGCCAAGGCAAAGGAGGAGACAGCCAAGGAAGGCAAAGGAATAGCCGAATTTGTTCGGACGGTAGCGCAGCCTGTCGACTTCAATCCCCTTTGGGAGAAAGAAAGAAACGATTTTCCCCTTAAGCGACCTTTTTTCTTTATTTTCCATTGGCGGATGCTCCTTTCTCTTCCTTGTAGGTGACCGGGTTTGTCACTCCAAGCTTCTTGTTTTTTTCATAGGCTATCCGTCCCTTGATCCTCTTTGGGAGGACAAGAAGGCTCGAAGCGGCGAGAAGGAAGAAAAGAACGGCAAGAAGGTATCCGAGGGCGAAGACTGCCGGATTTGGATTGATGGATAAGTCAAGACCACGTTCAGCAAAGTAGGCATTCCTTTCTGCAAAAGGCAGAAGGTCATAATAGGCGCTGTAGAGATTCGTCCCTATAAGGAGAAAGACGCCGGAAAGAAGGGAAAGAAAGATGAAAAGGCCAAACCAGACATAATTGGAGACATAATAGACGAGACGGGTATGGCATCTTAGTACCCTATAGAATGTTCCAAGCAAGAGACCGAGGATGGAGAAAATCAAGAACAGATTGTTGTAGGGCTGGATCGGCTTATAAAAGTTTTTCCTCGATTCATAGTATTTGCACGGCGCGGCCGCAGTAGCCCTGCCAAGAGCATAGATGGAAAAAAGCGCAAAAGCTGAAATCGTGATATAGCCGAAATACTTTTGAAGGAATGCCTGGATTTTCTTCATGGTCTGTACCTCTTTTCATAAAGGGCAGAGGGAGGGGATGCCTCCCTCTGCCATTGACTTACCGAAACGGGTTAGAGAGCCTTATAGCGGGTGTAGGCGTCGTTGTAGTATTGCACTAAGCCATTCAGGTTCCTAGTCTCGTTGACCGTCTTAAGATAGTTCGCCTCCGACCTATCATAATCACCGACTTTGCCAAAACCATTCTTAACAATGTCATACCTAGGGGCAGTTGCCTTGTTCTTGTTGTCGGTGAAGAAATCGCTAAGGTCAGTGAACTGGCTGGCAATCGCACTGTTCTCGGTTTCCGTGAAGGGAAGGGTAGTCGGAACAATGTCCTGCCTATTGCTTGCATTGCCACTGCCGTGATTGACATGCTGGATGACGCCAAGTTCGATTGCGGTGTTGATATCCCCTAAGGAAGGCTGGGCTTTAGTAGAAACAGTCTGGAATTCCCTTCCCTGTTCCTTGACATAACCAACCGGGAATGTGCCGCCTAAGTAGTAACGATAATAGTTGGTGTAGTTTCCACCCGTCAGGGTCTTCCTTTCCTGCTTGCAGGCGTCCGAGAGGACAGGAACGGCCTTACCCTGATAATTCCTGCCTTTGATCGAGCCATCGGCTTCCTTAGCCAGATAGGCATCAGGGCCATAGGACATCAATCGGCTTCCCTGGACAGAATAGAGATAGTCGAACCTGGTTAAGGCCCGGTCTAGCTTATCTCCAGTGGTGGCACTTGTAATGAACCATCCCTGCGGCTTAACCGAACGCCAACTTTCAGTGTAATGGATATAGTTACCTTCTGTGCCATCATCATAATCAGCAACGGCAGGAAGAACGGAAGCGAAGAGGAACTTGCCATTATTCAGAGGAGTGCAATCTTTGTTGTCGTTATAGACCGTGGTTGTCTGGTTGTAATCATAAGTGGCAAAGCCCCTGTCGTTCGTTAAGAGGTAGGCACGATAATCGCCGTTTGTCGTTTTATCCTTGTTGCCGAAGTCTTCATAAATGAGTCCTTCCTCATAGAGCTGGTGGAGGATAGTCAGACCTTTCTTGAATTCCTCGGTTCCACGGGAATCGACAAGCTTTCCGTCATTTCCGACATACCTGAAGAGGTTACGGGATTCCGTTCCACGGATTCCCCAGAACTGCAGCCTGCGGAACCTGTCAAGAAGACGGTCGTTGGTGTTTCCACGCGGGAAGAAAGGAACAACATTGACGCCTTCCTTTCCGGTAAGGAATTTTCCGTTCAGCTTGACACAGCGGAAGAGGGCGACTAATTCATCGGCATCGTAGACAGCCTTGCTTCCGCAGAAGAGGGCGCTGCGTTTGGTTCCATAGGTTGTTCCATAGGTGGTGTCGATATAATCGCGGAGGATGCGGACCGCTTTCTCTCCGGTCAAATCATTTTCCGCATTCCTTCGGGCGATGATGCCTTTTCCTGCAGCATATTTCTTGTTGACGCTTCCCTTCTTTCCATCCACCACCGCATCGATGTTCGTGTCAAGGGAAGATGGCCTTGTTGCCTGATAGGCGACGTTTTCCAGCTTCGTCTGTCCTAAGGTAGACGGCAGGTCGCCATCAAGCAGCCTTTCAACCCAGTCCTGGCGGACCATCATCCTGCGTTCGATATCATCGAATCCGTCGAAGTAGGGGGCATAATAGATTCCGCCGTTCTGGGCAGTGATAATCTTCTTGACTGCCGGATATTTTTCAAGGAAGGCTTTGAAGTTCGGCCTCTTATCCAAATGGTCCTTCAGGTTGACAATCGGCTTTGCGGAATCTGTTCCTGCGGCAAGGATCTGGTCGGAATTGCCCTGGGCAACGTTAATCTGCTTTTCACCGGCCTTAAAGTTCTTTGATTTCCTGTCGTTGAAGTTGTCTTTGATGGATAGTTTCCCATTCGGCGAAGCATCGTCAATAGTCCTATTGAGGTCTTTCTGCCTCTGACGCCACACCGGTTTGAAGTCACCGGCCTAGTATGTGTTTCCATCAGCTGCGGTATAAGGAAGTTTTGCCGACGTTCCTTCGATAAACTTCCTATGGCGGTCATTGTTGTCATAGTAAACCGACCTAGTCAGTTCAACCTTTTTCTCCGGCTGAGGATACTCTTCATCGATGTACTTATCGGGATCTTTCTGAGCCTCGTCTTTGCTGGTTTTGTCGTCATTCTTATCGGTGGTACTTTCACTCGGCTTCTCATCTGCGGACGGAAGGGAGACGTTAGGCTTGCAGCCGACAAGGGTTGCAAGGGAGATGATGGAGAGAAGAGTCGTCGCGAATTTTGATTTCATCTGTTTTTCCTCCTAGTGAATCAAATTCCTTTATAAAACGCCTCAGTACGAAGCGGTTTATCCAAACCTACTCTTTCACGCCGCCTAAATTGACACCGGCAGCGAAATACTTCTGGATGAAAGGATAAATAATCAGAATCGGAATGATGGCACAGACCACCATGGCGTAGATGATTGACTGCCTGGCATATCCATTAACAATGGCAGCCCCGTTTTCGGCAATTTCCTGTTCAATCGTCGAAATCTGGGATTGGATGGTGACCTGCAAGGGAAGGTCATAGGCATTGTCGACGACTTTCCTTGCCCAGAAGTATCCGTTCCAGCGGGAAATGCCGTAGAAAAGGGCAACTGTGGCAACGGTCGCTTTTGACCTTGGAACATAAATCTTCTGCCTGATCTGCCTGTCGTTCGCTCCATCCACCGTGGCTGCTTCCTCGATTTCCTTTGGGACGCTTTGGAAGGCGTTGCGGAGAAGGATGACATTATAGGCGGCCCTGCCCATGGCGAGGATGATGACCCATTTCTGGTCGCTGATTCCCCTTGTTCCGAGAACGGACTTGGTCTGCTGATAGTTGAGGTTCCTTGGAATGACACCGGCGGCAAACCACATGGTGAACACCATCAGGAAGTTGAAGAGCTTCTGCCCGGGCCTTCTGCCCTTGGAAAGGGCATAGGCACCGAAAACGGAGAGAATCCTGCAGTAGATGGTTCCGTAGACGGTGACAAAGAAAGTGTTGGCGTAGGAGATCCAGAACCTTTTGTTGGTAAAGACGGCAGTAAAGGCGTTCCACTGAAATCCGACGGGGAAGGCGACGACCTTGCCGGAGATGATTGCCTCTCCTGCGGAGACGGCGGAAGAGAAGACGAAGAGGAGCGGATAGAGGCAAAGGAGGGCAAAGAGGGTAATGAAGAGATAGGCAACGATTTTGAAAATCAGTTCCGAAGATGACCTATGGACTTTCTGACTTGATTTAGCCGATAGTTTTCTGCTTTTTTCCATGATTTGCATCTCCTTCTAGTAGAGGGAAGCGGAGGATACCCGCTTGGACACTCGGTTTGCTCCGATGACAAGCACCATGGAGAGGAGAGAGTTGAACCTGTCGGCCGCGGCACCCATACCTTGGTTTGCGTTTGCCTGTCCCATGAAGGTGTTGATAACGTAGGTGGAGACTGTCTCGCTTGTCTCCCTTGGCGCCCCAAGCTGCTGGAGCAGATAGACTTTCTCATAGCCGACGGTGAGAAGGGCGCCGATCTTCAGAATCAGCCTGATGGCAAGAGTGGATGTCCTGCCAGGCAATGTAACATAGCGGATCTGCTGCCTCTTTGTGGCTCCGTCGATTCTCGCCGCCTCGTAGTTTGTGGGGGATATGCCAAGGATGGCTGCAAAGTAGACGATGGATCCGTATCCCGCCTCCTGCCAGATTCCCGATACCGTGTAAATGGAGCGGAAGGCCTTGGCATTAGTCAATAGTTCCTTGCTCCCCCTGTTTTCGAATAAAGCAGCGATAGGACCGGCCGCAGAGAGCTGGCTTGACGAGGCGAGTAGCCTTGAGATGATGGTGGTCCTGACGACTAAGGAGATGAACTTGGGAAGGTAGCAGAGCACCTGGGAGACGGAACGGAAGAAACGGCAGCGGATTTCGGAAAAGAAGAGGGCGAGGATGATGGGGAAGGGGAAGCCGAAGACAAGTCCATAGAAGGAAAGGAGGAAGGTATTCCGGAAGGCCTGCCAGAACTTGGTCTGATGGAAGAGGAACTGGAAGGAGTAGAAGCCGATGAAGTCGCTAGTGAATGCACCGCCTCCGAAGGAGGAATCGATCTTGTAGTCCTTGAAGGACCTGATCATCGTTCCGATTGGAATATACTTCCAGACGATGAAGAAGAAGGCTAAGGGGAGAAGGAGGAGATAAAGACGCCAGTCGGTAAAGATGGCATGGATTTTGCCTTTCCAGTATTCTCTTTCCCTGCGCTGGACTTCTTCTTCACTTGCCTTAGGCAGCTGTCGATTTGCCATGGTTGCTGTTTCCTCCCTTATTCTTTTTTTCGGATAAGTACTGCAGCCTCTCCTTGTTTTCCTTTTCGAAGAAGCTTTCCTTCCCTTCGATTTTTCTTCTTTCCTCTTCCCTTATCTTGAGGTCTTCCGTCGATAGAGTTCCCCCATCTAATAAGGCGGCGTCATTGATGTCGTTTCCGTTGGCAATCTCCTCAAGGCGGTAATAGTCGAATCTTTCCTTTCTCCTTCTTGCCGTCGCGTTCTCCTTTTTCCTTTCCTTAATCTTCCTATCCCTATCGATAAGAATGGAATGCTGGAAGAAGGCGAGGACTAAGAGGATTGTGGAGACGATCCTTTGGAGAAGATCGCATCCCCTTTGGATGGCAAAGGTGGAGTAATACTCTTCGTTTCCTATTTCACATAGCCTTCTTCCCGCTTCAAGGAGAAGGAAGCCGGCAAGGGAATAAAGGAGTAGGAAGAGAAGATTGCTGTTCCTTTTTTCCTTGAATCCTTCTTTGCGGAAGAAGAGGAGGAGGAAGGCCAATGTAAGATAAGGAAGGGAAGTGACGAGGAAGCCATAGGCAGAATAGGAATTTCTAAGCAGCGAGCGGATGATTTGGGAAAGGAGACCAGAGAGGACTCCGACGAGGACTCCTTCCTTGTTCCATCGGATAATTGCTATCCTTGTGACGGCATAGGTGACGGAGATATACAGCCTTGGAATCTCTAGATAGTAGAAGACAAGGGAGGTAACGACTTCCACAAGCAGGGAGAGGGCAAAAAGAATGGACAGATCGATGAAGCGATATTTCTTTAGACTCATGTGCTCTCCTTTACTTGTATACAAGCAACCGCTTACATAGATTATACGCACAATTTTGGAAAATGAATCATACTTGTATACAAGAAAAGAAAAAAGTGCCTTGAACTCGGCACTTTTTCGATAAAAAATATTGAAAGTTTTTCTTGACTTAATTCTTAAAAACCAGATTTATGCTTTTTCCACCGTTTTCCCAGAGGTCTTCTATGCCTTTCTTTGATTCTAGAATGTCAATCGCTTTCACCCCTTCGAATATCCTTGTCGCGTCCTTGCAGTACTTCTTGATTTCTCTCCTCCTGAAGGGATAGTCGAATTCTCCTTTTAACGGAGGGACCTGAATCCTTTTCCCCTCCTTAATCCTTCCATCCTTGAGGTGGATGATTCTGACTTTCTCCTTAAAGGCGGATAAGGCCTCATGGAAGATTTCGTTCCGATGGGAAAAATTCGAAACATCAAGCAGATTATATAAATCGATGGTGGCATAGACGTTCTCCCTCTTTAGGTCGTCAAAAAGTCTCTTGAGGACATCGACACTGTACCTGACATGCCCATAAGCAGGCTCTATGGCGATGCTCTCCCCCTTTTCCTTGGCATAGGAAGCAAGGGAGAGAAAGACCTCTTTGCTTTTTCTGTATCCTTCTTCGGTTCTGTTCCTTGGATGGTAGACCCAGGGGGAGTCGGAATAGGAACCGGTCTCGCTTCCAATCAATGGATGATGAAAATAGGGGGCAATGTCGATCCTCTTTTTAAAGTTCCTGATTCCTTTTCTGACGATGTCCTTATCGCTGTGGACCGGATTGAAATAGGCCCCTAGCCTTGCTACCTTGATTCCCTTTTGGTCTAAGGCCGAGGATAGACTTTCCAGGTATCCCTTGTCGAAAGAAAAATCCTTCCTTGCCTTAGGAAGGACGAGCTGGATAAGGGAAAATCCATATTTCTCCCTTGTCGAAACAAAATCGGAAATCTCCGCCTGAGAGCATAAATCATGTGCCCGGACACCAAGGTTCATCTTTTCTGTTTTTCCTTTCTTCATTCCCTGCTAGACTAATCGTGTATGAAAAGGAGGATGGATATGGTTTCCCTTAAAAGTTTCCAAGGATGCAAGGCGCTGACTTTCTACTCCGTCAAGGACAGGCTTAAGGCCTGCGCGGAGATCCGGAAAAGAGAAACATCTCCCTACCATCTTATCCTAAAAAGCCAGGAAAAGCTCTCCTTTGCCTTCCCTTTTTCCAACTTTCATCTGACAAGGGAAGGAAGAGTCTACAACGATCTTTCCGCCAACAGGCTGGACAAGGAGGGAAAAAAGCTGACAACCTGGAAGAGCAGGACAAGGAAGGTGCTTGGCAGCCACAATGTCTTTGAAGGACTAAACATTGCCAATACCGCCTTAAATCCTTTAGAGAAGGGACAGCAGGTCGCCTTGGCCGTCTATGGCGACGACAATCTTTTCTTACGCTCATCCTTCTCCTCCACGCAGGACACCCTCTTTATCGGACCATTGCCCGATGACTTAATCACCCGCTATAGGGGATTTCTTCCTGAGGAAGAGAGATACAAAGAGGGCAATTGCACGAACTATTTCAAGGACTGCAAGATCATAGGAAGCCTTGACTTTATCTTCGGGGCAGGAAGAGCCCTCTTTACTTCCTGCGACATCATCAGCATAGACGACGGAAGAGAGGAGGATTACGTCTGTGCACCAAGCCATTCCCTGAAGGACGATTTCGGCTTTTTCTTCTCCTCCTGCCGTTTCCTCAACGGCGGAGTAAAGAAAAGCAGTGTCTATCTTGCCCGCCCCTGGCGGGAATATGGGAAGTGCGTCTTCTCCTCCTGCACCTACCAAGACCACATCAATCCCTTGCTGTTCATCGACTGGAACAGAGAGGGGAGAGAGAAGACCTGCCGGTTTGAGGAATATCCGTTAAAGGATGGACGGGCTTCCTTCACCCGGAATAAAAAAGGCTCCCTATTGCCTAAGCGATATGAAGCCTTGCTAAATGATTTTTTAGAAACTAACGCTTAAAATACGCGACCGCGTTGTTATAGGAAACATCTTCGACGATTTTACCAAGCGTTTCTTCATCGTCCGGATAGCGTCCCTCTTCGACAAGCTCGCCAAGGTAATTGCATAGCTCGCGACGGAAGTAATCATGGCGGGGATAGCTTAAGAAGCTGCGGGAGTCGGTCAGCCTGCCGATAAAACAGGAGAGGAGGCCATCGTTAGAAAGCCACTTAAGCTGATTCCTCCTTCCGTCATAGTGGTCGTTGAACCACCAGGAGGTTCCCCTCTGGATCTTACCCTTTTGAGAGTTCTGGAAGCAGTTCCTCAAGGTGACGAGGACAATGTAATCCTTCTCGTTAAGGGTGAAGAGAACGGTCTTAGGAAGTTCGTCGCTCTGATCGAGGGTATCAAGGAAACAGGAGAGCTTTTCGGCAATCGGATAGTCGCTGACCGCATCAAAGCCTGTGTCAGCGCCCCTTAAGGAATAAAAGCGGCTTGAGTTATTGCGCCTAGCTCCGATGTGAAGTTCCCTGACCCTGTTGTACTTGTGATACTCTCTTCCAAGGTGAAGGAGAAGATACCCTTTGTAGATATCCTCTTCCTCAAAGGAAACCTTCTCTCCCTTCCTTCCCTTGAGGAACACCTGATTTGCCTCCTCATAGGTGACGCCCTTTTTAAAATGCCTGACATCAAGGGCATGGTCGCTTGCACAGCATCCGTTTAAGACAAAATAGGCAAGGCGCTCATCTAAAGCAGAGAGCCTGTCGGAAAGGGAAGAGAATCCCTTTCCGGAAATCTCCTCAAGTTTTTTCCTTTCGCCGAGGAAGGTCTCCCGTTCGATATTGATGACCTTGTCCGGACGGAAGGCAGGGGCAACCTTGATGTTCAGTGAAGGGTCCTTTGCCCTAAGCTGGTGGTAATAGAGATCATCGACGGGGTCGTCAGTGGTATAGACGGTCGTGACGTTGCTCCTTGTCCTCCTCTTTCTTGCCGAGAGGGTCTTAAGTTTCCCGTTGCACTCGTCATAGATTTCCTTGGCCGTGTCTGGGTTTAGAGGCTTAGTGATCCCAAAGAAGTGTTTCAGTTCCAGATGGGTCCATTCGTAGATCGGGTTTCCGACAAAATACGGCATGCACTCAGCATATTTCCTGAAGCGTTCCTCGTCGCTTTTCTTCCCGGTGATGAATTCTTCCTTGACTCCCCTCTCTCGCCTCAGGCGCCATTTGTAGTGGTCTCCGTATCCGTCCTTTCCAAGCCAGGCTTCCGTAATCGAGGAAAAATGATAGTCCTCATAGATCTGCCGAGGAATCAGATGGCAGTGGTAGTCGAAAATCGGCCTTTTCCGGGCATGCTTCTCATAAAGCCGTTTTGCCACTTCGTTGTCCAAAAGGAAATCGTCGCCTATGAATTTTTTCATCGTTTTTTCTCCTATAAGGTAACCCCTGTTTTAAATAAGGCAATCGGATCATCTAGGCTTCTCTCGGCCTTCACTTCCTTTCCGGAAGCGACGGCGATAATCAAATCAAGCAGGGAAGAAGTCACTTCATCCCACGGACTAGTCAATACTCTTCCCCCGTCAAAGTCAATCCAGTCACTCTTTTTTCTGCTGATCAAGGGATTCGTCCCGATTTTGATCGTCGGAACAATCGAGCCAAAGGGGGTTCCTCTTCCCGTGGTGAAGCAGATAAGATTGCATCCGCTTGCCGCAAGATCAGTACAGGCGACAAGATCGTTCCCCGGTCCGTTGACTAAGGAAAGTCCGCACTCTTTCGCCCTCTCTCCATAATCAAGGACATCCCTGACTTTCAGTCTACCCCCTTTGAGGATACATCCGTTGGACTTCTCTTCCAGGGTGGTAATGCCTCCTTCCTTGTTTCCGGGCGAAGGATTTTCATAGCAGGGCCTATTGTTTCTCTTGTAGTATTCCTTGAAGGAAGTAATCAGGTTGACGATTTTGTCAAAGGTCTTTCTGTCCTTTGCCCGGTTCATCAGGTATTGTTCCGCACCGAACCTTTCCGGAACTTCGGTAAGGCAGACCTTGCCTTGGCTTGAGCCGATGATGTCGCTGACCTTGCCAAGAAGCGGATTCGCCGTCAGTCCGGAAAAGCCGTCCGAACCTCCGCATTTCACCCCCAAGGTAATCCTCGAAAGGGGGAGCTTTGTCCGCTTGTCTTCCTTCCTGACCTGATAGAGTTCTTCCCTTCGTTCTACGCCGTAACGGATTTCGTCTTCCTGCTCCTGGGCATTGAAGTAGCGGACACGTTTTTCATCATACGGACCGATTTCCTTCCTGAAAGAGGAGAGGGAATTGTTCTCACAGCCAAGGCCTAGGACAAGTAGTCCGCCGCAGTTTGGATTACGGCAAAGAGCAGCAAGGATCTTTCTTGTGTGGGTAAGATCATCCCCAAGCTGAGAGCAGCCATAGGGATGAGAGAGGATCTTGATTTGATGGGAAAAGGAAGGATGAGCGAGAAGAAACTTCTGCTTCCTTAAGGAAAGAAGGGAGTTGACACAGCCAACCGTCGGAACAAGATACCTGTCGTTTCTCGTTCCGGCAAGATCCTTGTTTCTCAGGTAGCCAAGGAAGGTTTTGTCGCTTTTGGGAAAAGGAGGAAAGGAAACCGGGGAATAGGTGTAGATGGGATTGGCTCCGTCTAAAGAAGTGACCAGGTTGTGGGAATGGACAAATTCGCCTCTCTTAATGTCATTCTTTGCCTTGCCGATGATGGTTCCGTACTTGTGGACAAAATCCCCCTTTTTCCTGTCATGAATGGCAACCTTGTGTCCCATTTTGACATCATCGAGTAAGGGAATACCATCGACGACGTCCCCTTTCTTCATCTCCTTAAGAAGGACGATGACATCATCCTCTGGACAGATTCTGACAAAGTCATTCATGGAACTTCTTCTCCCTTGCCTCAAACCTATCCTTGCTTTCCCTGATCAAGGATAGATCAGAGACAAACTCGTCTTTTAATCCGTCGACCTTGGTCAGGTCCTGACCAAATATTTCAATGTCTGAAAGATAGGAACAAGCCAGTCTATCCCTAGACTTATCCTTCTCGTACTCCGCCCAGATTTTCTTCCTGAAAAGAAGGTTATTTTCATCGTCCTTCAGAGGAATCTCTTCTCGTTTGCCATGGAGAACAAAGTATCCACGGTAGAAGACAAGAAGGGCGGCAAGGGAGAAAAAAAGATGGGTCGGCCTATGTCCCCTTTCTAGATTATCGAGGATGGTCGGAAGGTCTCTTTCTTTGAATTTTGCCTGACTATTCAACGCAATGGATAAAAGGGCATGGTGGACATAGGGATTTAAAAACCGCTTCCTGACATCCTTTGCGAATTGCTCGCTTCCGTTGGCATGCAGGGTGGGAAGAATCTCTTCTTGCTGTTCCTCCAGCAAAAAGCGGTAGATTCTTTCATCGAGAAGGCTTTCTCTGACTTCCTTATATCCCGCTAGATAGGCGACGGGGACAAGGGAAGTATGCGAACCGTTCAGGATTCTGACTTTTCTCTGCTTGTAGGGATGGACGTCAGAGACATAGATGGCGTTAACTCCAGCCTGGTCGACAGGGAATCTCTCCCGGACAAAGGGTTCCTTTTTCAGGACAAAGAGGTGGAAGTATTCCCCCTTCACCCTGTTGTTGTCGATATAGCCAAACTCCTTGCAGAGAGAAGGAAACTCGTCTTTGGGGAAGCCAGGGACAATCCGGTCCACAAGAGTAGAAGTATAGTGACAGCCCTTTTCCAGGTAATCAAGGAAACCACTATCCCTTTTCTTGGCTCTGGCAAGAGAGAGAAGAACCTCCTTGAGCTTGTCCCCGTTGTCATCGATGAGTTCGCAGGGGATGATGGAAAGTCCATATTCCTTTCCAAGGACATCATAACGCCGTTTTAAAAGGGCGAGAAGCTTACCGGGATAGGAAAGGGGAGTATTCTTTTCCCTGTCAAGGGAAACATCCTTTTCCTCAAAACGGATTCCGGCCTCGGTCGTATTGGAGATAATGACCTCTAAATCCTTACTCTCCCCATAGGAAAGGAATTTTTGGTATTCCGTATAGGGATTCACCCCGTCATCGATAACCGGAATGACTTCATGCCTTTTGACCGGTTTATTTTCCTCGTTTAGTCCCTGAAGGATAAGGGTGTAGAGATAGTCCTGCTTCTTCAGCTCTTCCACTCTCCCTTTTTCAAGAGGCTGGACAAGGACGACGTGGCCGTCATAGACTCCTTTATCGTTCCTTTTCTTGATCCTCCAGTCGATAAAGGCCCGGAGGAAGTTCCCTTCCCCGAACTGCCTTATTTTGATTTTCTTTTTTTCCTTTTTCCTGACTTTCGACGATAACCTTTCCATCTTTTTTTCTTCCTTTCTCCCTAATAGGGCCTTTGCAGAAACTCCGAATAGCACATCCTAAAGGGTCCTACCCCTTTGGCGTCGTCTTTGACGATGGGCTCAGAGAGATAATACTCCACTGAGCCGTCTCTTCTCTCGTTATCAAGTCCGGAGACAAGACAGATGTTCTCCAGATGGCCGTCCTTTAACCTATGGGTAACAACGGAAGAAAAGATCTTCACTCCCTTCCCGCTTTCTTTAAAGGGAAGCAGTCCGATCCGGCTGCCCTTTAAATAGCCGTAGGCATCCCTAAGGGAACCGCTTGTCTCAAAGTAGTTCTTTCTATCATCGATGAAGGGAAGGTCCTTGATCCTGTTCCTCTCCTTATCGATTGCCTTTTCCAAAGAGCCAAGTTCGCCTTTTAGCCTTTTCTTCCTCTCCTCCCTCCTTAGAGGATGGCCGTCCTTATCAAAGCACTCTGCCACATCGCAAGTTGCCCTGATCAGCCAGCCGACCGAGCGGAGCCAGACATTCTTACTTCTTCCGGTCTCTTTATCCGCCCACTGCCTGACTTTCTTTTCGTCGTAGGCATGGTAGAAGCGTTCATCCTCCCCCCGATGATAGGCAAAGACATTTTGGAACTGCCTAAGAATGTCTCTCCTTCCTTCCTCTTCGTGGAAGGAAAGGGCGCACTCCCCATAGAAGGGAAGAGCCATAAACAGTCCGTCTAGCCAGCACTGGCTAGGATAGCGGTCCTTATGCTGGAAAGATGTGTTTTTCAGTCTTGGCCTTTCCTTAACCCGGGAATAGAGGAACTCGATTGCCTTTTTGTACTTCTCCTTAGGAGAAATCTCATTGAGAAGGAAGAGGGCAAATCCGGGCTGAAGGTCGTCAATCGAGTGGTTTTCTTTTTTAAAGGTAGGAATGTTCCCCTCTTCGTCAATCAGCCGGTCATAATAACGGGCGACAAAGTCGAGGTATTTTTTCTCTTTTGTCGCCTTATACCTTCTCCTCGCCCCTTCCCTGACGACGCCATCCTCATAGCAGATGATTCCCCCTTTATAGGGCTGATAGTTACGGAGATAGTTGTCGAGATAGGCATCGATTTTCTGCTTTTCTTCCTTAGATAACATTTTTTCGTTTTCCTCCTTGATTGTTCCCATTTTCTTCCTATGAAGAAGAACAAAGACTGCAACGATTGCCGCCCTGACTCCGATAAGGATATTGCTGATACCCCTGCTTAGTCCGCAGATCTTATATCCATCCCTATTTGGGAAGATGGCCATAAGAATAAGGAAGATAGGCACACGGAAGAGAAAGACACGGGAGATATTGATTAGGGAGGCGAGAAAGGTATAGCCAAGGCCATAGAGCAGACCAAGGACGGCCGAATTCACGGCCAAGGTGATTATTCCCCTCTTTTCATAGAAGAAGATTGAGGAGATGTGTCTGGCAAACTCTTCTATTTCCTGCTCGCTTCCTGCATTGCGGGCAAAGAAGCGGGTAATGGGAGTGTCAAATATAGTAACGAGGATGACGCCGATAAGAGCAATGGAAAGGGCGTAGGTCAGCCCGACAAAGAAGCACTGGAATACCCGCTTTGTCTTTTTTGCCCCCCTGTTCTGGGAGATGATGGAGGAAGTCGAATCTTCGATAGAGGAGATGGGGGAGGTTACACTCCCTCCCCTGTTGTTGCTTACCCCTAGGGCACCAATGACATCGTTTCCGTATCCTGAGGCCAGGGCGTTGATGACAACCTTGCCAAAGGAGAAGATGAACTTGCCAAGAAAAATCGGAAAGGAGATATGAAAGGTGCGGTTAAGCCTTTTTTTCCGGAAGTTGATTTTCTTGAAGGAGAAACGGAAAAGGTAGCTTTTATAGGCGAGCTGAACAAGGACAAAAAGGGTGAGGCAGAGATTGGCAATCCTTGTGGAGAGGGAGACATACTTCCTCTCCCTTAAATCAAGCCCATAGAGGAAGAGAGAATTGAGTCCGACCTTGACTAAAACGACACCGACATTCAGGATGGTCCTCCTCCTTGTCCGGCCTCTGGCCTTTTCAACGCCCCTGAAGACGTTGTTCATCCTCCTTAAGGCGGAGGTGAGAATGGAGAAGCGGAAGTAATCAATCCCTACTTCAATCGACTCCTCAGTAATCTTCAGCCTTCTTAATAGAGGGTGGGCAAGAGGCAGAACGATAGAAGAGACGACTAGGCCAAGGAGAAAGGCGTAGAAGAAGATGGTACAGACGTATTCATGTGCCTTCTTGTAGTCCTTCTTTCCGATTTCCCGGGCAATGAGAATACTTCCTCCAGCGCCAAGTGCCGTTCCAAGGGCCATGACCATGCTGTTTGCCTGGTTTAAGGCGCCGACCGCATCGACTGCTGCCTTGGATATGCCTGAACACCTGATGGTATCGATAATGGAATAGATATAATTGAAGAGGGTGAAGAAGAAGAGAGGGGCTGAAATGGAGAAAACGACTTTCCACCTATTCCCTTTCAGGATGAACTCCCGTTTCTTCAGTTCCTTCTTCCTGGAGGAGGACATGCTCATTCTTCGATGGCGTCCTCGCTTTTGGCGTCAAAGAAATGGACGTTGTTCCTGTCAACGAAGTATTCGATATGGTCGCCGATAGAAACATTCTCCTCGGGAGCGAGCTTTAAAATCGCCTTTTCCTTTCCGACATTGACATAGACGTTGACGACATCGCCGAGCCTTTCGCTGACTTCCACTCTTCCTTTTAACGGCAGCAGGTTCTTCCCTTCCTCTCTCTTTAAGGTGACATGTTCGGGACGGTAGCCAAGGACGAGTTCCTTGCCCTTCAGTTTTTCCTTCCTAGTGGAAGAGAGGGGAGAGAGAGGCAGGGAAAGATATCCATCCTCACTGACAAACACACCATCCTTTTCCTTTCCGTGAAGGAAATTCCTCGGAGGGTCGCCGATAAATCCGGCGACAAAGAGGTTCTTCGGATGGAAATAGAGTTCCTTTGGCGTTCCTACCTGCTTGATGACACCGACGTCCCTGCAGACAATCCGTGTGGCCCTAGTCCTTGCCTCAATCTGATCATGGGTGACATAGATCGTCGTTGCTCCGATCTGACGATGGATACGGATAAGCTCAGAACGCATGGAGACTCTCTGACGGGCGTCGAGATTGGAAAGAGGTTCGTCCCTGAGGAAAATCTTGGCATGACGGATAATGGCACGTCCTAGGGCAACACGCTGTCTCTGCCCGCCGGAGAGTGCCTTAGGAAGACGGTCAAGATAATCACTAAGGCCTAGAATCTTTGCTGTCTGAGTCACCCGCTTTTCAATGATGTCCTCATCAAATCCAGCCAAGTCGAGTCCGAAAGCCATGTTTTCATAGACGGTCAAAGTCGGATAAAGGGCATAACTTTGGAAGACCATGGCAATGCCACGATCTTTCGGCGGGAGATTGTTCACTTTTTTCCCGTCGATAAGAAAGTCGCCATGAGTGATATCCTCAAGGCCGGCAATCCTGCGGAGGGTCGTCGACTTTCCGCATCCCGATGGTCCGACCAGAACGATGAATTCCTTGTCGTTTATTGTCAGATTGAAGTCGGTGATGGCCTGGTAGCCGTTCGGATAGATTTTATAAATATTCTTTAGCTCGAGTGACATTTTCTGTTCCTCACTTTTTCCTTAGTTGAAATTCATCCCTTTTCTTTTTGACCATCTCGCAGACAAGCCTTGCTCCTTTTCTCCGCAGATGGGTATGGTCGACTTTGCCTTCCGGATAGTTTTTGTACTCCTTCGGCTTAAGCCTCCTAAAGAACTCTTCATTCTCCTCTTGGCTTCTCTTTGAAAAGTAGCCGTAGGTCCTCTTCTCAAGGTCAATCAGATGGACCTTTTTCTTTTCAGCCACTTCCTTTATCGCCGCTGGGTAGGATAGGTGGGTGTGAAGGAGGATGCCATCACTTGAATAGCGCAAACGGGTAATGGGAGTAAGAAGAATGCAGGTAACCTTCTTTTTCTTCCTCTCTTCTACCCTATAGGTCAGATTCTGTTCAAAAGTGGTAAAGGAATCCGTGTATCTTGAAGGGTCTTCCTTTTTTTCGTCGTTGTGTCCAAAGCCGATGAAGCAGATATCCCCTTCCCTGGCCTTTGAAAGGGCAAAAGAGAATCTTCCTTCGTCAAGGAAGGACTTGCTTGATCGTCCGTTCTTGGCAAAGTTCAGGATGTCGATTCCGGGATAAAAATTCTTCCTCTCCCTGGGCCAGCCTTCCTGAGGGTAGGTCTCTTCCCCGTTTTCCTGCCTAAGGGAATCACCAAGAAAAAGGAATCTCATCTTCTCCTTTCCTCCTTTCCCCTACGGAGGTACTCTTCCAGTTCCTCTTTTGAGAAATTAGCCTGGTCACCGAAGATTGTCTGCTTTAAGGCACAGTTGGCAATGCCATAGTCGAGGCTTTCCTTCAATTCTTTCTTTTCCAATAGTCCAAAGAGGACTCCGGCGGCAAAGGAATCACCCGCACCAATCCGGTCGAAGATATACCTTTCCTCTTGCCGTCCTACAATCTTTCCCTTTTCCGTATAAGCAAGAGGAAGGAGAAGCTGGTTGCGGTCATTGATGATGCTCCGTTTCTTCGTGAAGATGAAGTCGAATCCAAACTCTTTGCAGGCTTTCTGGAAGACTTCGTCCTCGTTTTCTTCAAAAGGCCTAAAGCCAAGAAGTGTCTTCCTATCCCATAAAGAGGCAAAGATATATTTGCAATAGGGTACGACAAGAGGATAAATCTTCTTTGCGTCCTCTAGAGGGAGCAAAGTCGAGCGATAATTAAAGTCAAAGCTAACCGGAATGTTCCTTTTCTTACAGGCTTTCCTTGCCTCCCTAACACACTCTCGCCTACTCTCGCTCAAGCACAGAGAGATACCCGAAACATGGAACAGGGCTACATCCTTTAAGGCTTCATCGAAATCAAAATCATCTTTTTTCCTTGCTGTTGCCGATGATCCTTTTCGGTGATAGACCACCTTGGAAGGGCGTTTTCCTTCCCCTTCTTCCAAGAAATAGAGGCCAAGGGGATTATCGTCTCTTTTGATAAATGAAGGATCGACTCCCGCCTTCTTCAGGGCTAGAAGGGCACCTAAGGAGATTTCATCCTTTCCAAGCCGCGTGAGGAATCTCGTCTTCCTGCCAAGGGAAGAGAGCGACATAAGGACATTTGCCTCCGCTCCTCCATAACAGGAGGAGAAAGACGTGGCATCCTTCCTCTGCCGTCCTTTATTGCTTGTCAGGCGGAGAAGCCTTTCTCCCCTTCCGGAAACCACTTTATTTTTATCCATGCATGATTGCCCCTTCCTTTGGTATCAAATATAACCGACCCATCTCGTCTTTCAGATAGACATCAAGGCCACTCGGATTATGAAACTGAGAGTCTCGTTCATAGACCATCGTAGCGGCATGGACATAGTCATAGATTTCCCTGTTCGTCCCTTTATAGACATCGTTCCTCTTCCTTAGCCGATTGCAGATTTCTTCCCTCAGAGAGAAGTTATCGTCAAGGGCAAACTCATAGGAGTGGCCCCAGATAAAGAAGAGAGGGAGTTCCTCCTGGCAGGAAAGGAAGCTGTCCATCCTTTCCCTCCTTCTTCTATCCCGGTGATGGATCGTCGGATGCCAGAGATAGAAATCGAGAGGAAGAGAGAAACCATAAGTCGGCTTCGTCGTCCGAGAGTAAAAGAAGCCTTCCTCTTTCAAGGATCTGATTGTATCGGCATTATAGGTCCCATAAGGATAGGCAGACCCTTTGACTTCCTGTCCGAAAAGAAGGAAAAGATTTTCTCTGTCTTTTCTGTATTCCTCTCTCTGCTCTGCCAGAGACAGATTCTCCCTGTGCGGATGAGAGAAGGTATGGGAAGAGATTTCCCTGTCCTGATAGAGCTGGCGGCAATTCTCAAGGGCAAGATAAGAGCAGTCCTTTCCCTCACGGAACTTTCTTTCGCCCGACTTCCCACTGTTGAGGTTGAATGTCCCTTTCCTTTGATATCTTCTCCTTATCGCTAAAGTCACCTTGTCCTGGATGACACCGTCATCAAAGGAAAAGGTCACCGCCTTCTTTCTAAAGCCCGGATAAAGGAGAGTAAAAGACATGAATCACCACTTTGATTCGAATTCGACCGAGGCAAAAGCCTTGTTTGCGCTCTGCCTATAGGCATCGAGGGAAGTAAGGGATAAGGCACTGCTCCTGCAGCCATCAATCCGTTCCCATTTTTCTTCGGCCTCAGCCGCCTCCTTTTCGTCAAGGAAATTGGTGAAGGCATAGGAAGGATTGTACCTATAGGTCAAATCACTATCAATCTTGATCGTATTATGGAAATCGAGGTTCTCGTCGGTAATCCGGTCAAAATAGTTCAGCTTCTTTCCTTTCAGATACGTCTCAAGTGCCTTAACCGAAGCAATAAGCTCACTCTCGGCAGGATCTTCAAGGCGATTCTTCCCCACAGGGAAAGAGGGGAGAAGAGAGGAATCCGTATAGGTGTAGACTTCCTTTCCATCCTTCTCTTCTTTGCTCTGCTCCTTTAAAATCTTAATCTTATCTTCCCTTACATCGTTATAGTAGGTCTTTAAAAACGACCCAAGCTTATACTGGTCGGCATCGGCGACATTAAGATAGACAAGGAGATCCCGTCGGCTATCCTGTTCTCCGCTTGAATCATCGGCGGTATACTTAACATACTCCCCATACCGGATATAGGAGGCCTCCTCATCGAAATCACGGAGGGTACCTGTCCAATTCCTGCCATTGACATAAATATGTTTCGCCAGATAAATACTTTCAGTAGCCTCATCGCCTTGATAACTTGCAGGAACTTCGATTGTTTCGACCTTGTCCTTATCCTCCGCCTTTACCTTCGCCCAATAATTGGGGGAATAGGTCTCGGAAAATTTTAACGAGTCGATTACGCCTTTGCTTGCCGAAAGAGAGCATTTCAGGGCAAATTGTCCTTCGAGTCTGTCTGCCCCTTTATCCGAAAGATAGCAGGCAGCCTCCCTTTTCTTTCCGCATCCCACCAGAGTAAGAAGAAGGGGAAGAAGAGCCAGACCAGTTAATTGTTTTTTCATCAGTCAGTCCTCCAAGGCATGCCTATGGCTGCTTTCCAATGTAGGCTAGGATTCCTCCATCGACATACAGGATATGTCCGTTGACGAAGTTAGAAGCATCCGAGGCCAAAAAGACAGCAGGTCCCCTTAAGTCTTCCGGAGTCCCCCAGCGTCCGGCAGGGGTCTTTGCCCGGATAAACTGATCAAAGGGATGCCTTGAACCATCCTTCTGTTTTTCCCGAAGGGGAGCGGTCTGTGGCGTGGCAATATACCCAGGCCCGATTCCGTTGCACTGAATATTATAGGAGCCATACTCCGAGCAGATGTTCTTGGTGAGCCTCTTTAAACCGCCCTTGGCTGCGGCGTAGGCAGAGACCGTCTCCCGACCAAGTTCGCTCCTCCTTGAGCAGATATTGATGATCTTTCCATGGCCTTGCTTAATCCTATAGGGAATGACGGCCTTAGAGACGATAAAAGGGGCAATCAAATCGACGTCAATCACGGCAGAGAAGTCTTTTTCGCTCCTCTCTGTCCTTGGAATCCGTTTGATAATGCCAGCGTTGTTCACCAGAATGTCAAGACGGCCGAATTTATCGATGACCATCTTAACAAAGGCATTGACCTGTTCTTCCTTGGTAACATCGCAAACCGCTCCAAATGCGTCAATTCCGATTTCCTTATAGGCAGAAATCCCTTTTTGAAGTTTTTCTTCGCTAAGGTCATTGAAGACAACTTTCGCTCCCCTTCTGGCATAGGCAGAGGCGATGGCAAACCCGATTCCATAACTTGCACCAGTCACCCAGGCGACTTTTCCGTCGAGACGGAAGGAAGAAATATCCATAAATAACAAGCTCCTTTGAGATAGTTTACCATTCTTGTATACAAGTTTAAAGGGGTTACATTCTAACTTGTGCTGTGAGCACAAGTTCTTTGTTCCACAAAAAAAGCCTGCCCCTTAGGGCAGGCAGGTGGTTAGTTTTAGAGGGATGCCTTCAAAATGGCAAGAATATCATCGTGGAAAAGAGGTTCCCATGCCTTATCAAGCCCCTCGTTTTCGACAATATGCTCCGTCCTTTCCTCCAGACGGGAGGAATCGATTCCGACGTCTTTAAGATGCCTTGGGATGCCTAAAGACTCAAAGAATGCGTATGTCTCCTTAATCGCCATTCTTGCAAAGACAAACTTATCCCTGCCCTCATCGTATTTCAGTCCAAGGACGTTCTTTCCGTAGGAGACAAACCGATCGACACTCTTCCGGTTAAGGATATGTTCCCTCCAGCGAGGAGTCAAAATGGCAAGTCCGATGCCATGGGTGATGTCATAATAGGCCGAAAGGGCGTGTTCCCTGGCGTGCCTTGGCCAGCCCGAGCGTCCGCTTCCGCAGGAGAGGATGCCATTGCAGCCAAAGGAGCAATCCCACCTAATCTGGCTTCTTGCCTCAAGGTTTTCCGGATCCTGAAGGGCTATCTTGACATTGGTCATTAAAGAACGCAGCCTTGCTTCCCTGAATCCATCGTTAAGGATAGTGGACGGAGTGGCGAAATACTGTTCGAAGACATGGTTCCTGGCATCGGCAACGCCTGCAGCGGTCTGCTTCTTGCTTACTGAGAAGGTATAGGTCGGATCAAGGAAGGAATAGGCAGGATAGACAAGCGGAGAAGAGTAGCAGAGCTTATCGTTCGTCTCTTTCCGAGAGATGACTCCGCCGTCATCGAACTCCGACCCCGTTGCCGATAAGGTAAGGATATCAACTATCGGAAGGGCCTTTTCGGTCTTCGCCTTTCCGATGATGATGTCCCATGGATCTCCGTCATAAAAGGCGCTTCCGGCGATTGCCTTAGAGCAGTCAAGGACCGATCCCCCTCCGACGGAAAGGATGACGTCAATCTTCTTTTCCTTACAGATCTTCACGCCATCGATGACGGAAGGATTGTACTTCGGATTAGGCTCTATTCCCGAGAGCTCATAGATTTCAAACCCCTTAAGCAAGGCATATACCTTGTCATAGAGCCCCCTTTTCTTGATGGAGTTCTTTCCATAGGTGAGAAGAATTCTCTTTCCATATTGCTTCCTTACGGAAGGAAGATGCTTGACGACTCCTTCGCCGAAATAGACCTTTGTCGGTGTCTCCCAGAAAAAGTTTTCCATCTTATTTGTTCTCCTTGTTCACTTTTATTATAGTCGCATCCTTGTGTCCTATTCCACAAAATCATCCTTTCCTCCTGGAAGCTCTTACAAGAAGAAATTGTCCGTCCAGGAGAAAATAATGTTGCTTTTTCTCCTTTTATGGTTTTAACTAGGCTTGTCAGATCGAATAGAGGAGCGGCTACAAAATAGTACTTCCCGGGAAATGCGGATTGCCCGGCAAGGAAAGGTAAGAGCCGCCGAAACCTTCCTGAGTACCTAACGCGGGGGAAAGGGACGAGTTGGACCTTAAGGAAATACCTTAAGGACTCTCCTAGGCATATCGGCCTAGGTTGGCACTATTGATACGAGTCCAGTCTTCCTTTAGGCGGCTTCGCATCATGTGCGGGCTGACCATCATAGGAGGACATTTTTCATGTCTAAAACAAGTCTGATCCGTGCCGTTTCCGTTTTGTCGTTGCTTTTTCTGCTTCCCGGCTGTTCAAAAGGGGATACGGCCAAGGGCAAAGAAATCACCATCGGCGAGGAAATCTTTCATGTTGAAGTCGATCAGTTAGTGGTCGGCAGGGAATGTAACTATGCCCCGTTTAACTGGACCGAAAACGAAAGCAACGATTACACCCTCAAGATTTCAAACGCCCAAGGCTATGCTGACGGCTATGACATCCAGGTCGCCAAAAAGCTTTCTTCTGTCAGGGGCAGGGATGTTTCCATTGTCAAGGAATCATGGGAATCTTTAATCACTGACTGCCAGAACGATTCCATCAATAGGGTTCTGGCCGGAAGGACGGACACCGAAGAGCGCCGGCAGTCGATTTCCTTTTCGGACGAATACTACCGTTCAGAAGTCGTTCTGATAACCCGTAGTGAATTCTCTGCCCCCTATGAAGGACAGATCTTAGGCACTGAGGAACTGAAAACCCTATTAAAGGGAAAACAGGTTGTCTCCCAGGCTAATACAGTCGAAGACGATAGGATTGATACTTTTGTTACGGATTATGGGTGCCATCATGCCTCTGCCCAGACTAGCTATGCCCTAGCGGCAAAGGATGTCGAGAACGGGACTGCCGATTTCCTCACGGTCGAAAGGCCGGTCGCCCAGAATTACGTTCAGAACAGGAACGGCCTTGGCATCATCCGCAGGGATCAGAGCATTCTCGGCATTGATTTAGCCCAGCTTGGCGTCTCCGTCGGAGTCAAAAAGGAAAACACCGGTCTTAAGGATGCCTTAAACGCTGCCTTAAAGACGATTTCGGCCGATGAGCGGACGGAAAGGATGGCTTCGGCAGTTAGCCGAAGCAGTGCAGAATAATGTTCTCCGATTTTTCCGACCTTCTTTCCCATTACGGAAGCTTTTATCTCTATGGTCTTCTCTCTACCATCATCCTTTCCCTTATCGGCACTTTCGGTGGGCTTTTCCTTGGAGTGTTTCTGGCCTTTGGAAAAAGAAGGGATGTAAAAGATGTTCCCCTTTGGAAGAAATTTGTTTCCTATCCTATCCGGTTTATCTCTGAGGCCTATTCCCTCATCATCCGGGGTACTCCTAGGATGGTCCAGGCAAGGATTTTCAAGTATGGATGCCAGGCCAGGGGTCTTAACTGGAACAAGGTTCTTGGAGGGAACTCCGTCTTCAACGGCTGGTTTATCGCCGGAAGGATTGTCATTACCTTTAACACCGCCGCCTATAGGGGAGAGATTGTCCTCTCCGGTCTAAACGGCGTAGACAAGGGGCAGGAAGAAGGAGCGAGATCCCTAGGGAGGAACAAGAGGCAGACTCTTTTCTCCGTTCTTCTCCCTCAGGCCATCCGGAATTCCATTCCGACTATCGGGAACGAATGGGTCGTCAACATCAAGGATTCCTCCGTCCTTAACGTCATCGCCGTCAGCGAACTCTATTGGCAGGCAAATGCCGCAGCCAGCAAGAATTATAAGTACAGGGCTAGCTATCTTCTTATTGCCTTAAGGTACCTTCTTCTGACCTTAGTGGCGACCGGAATCCTGAAATTCAGGGAGTTTAAGCTAGACGGAAAGAAGAGGAAGTTTAATGTGCAGAACAGGTTCTTCCATTTCCGGAAGAAGGAGAATGCAAATGGCTAAGGAAATCATCAAGGTATCCCATCTTTCGAAGACCTTCGAGGGGAACACCTCTGTCCTTAAAGATATATCCTTTTCGGTCTGCGAAGGGGAATGCCTGACCATCATCGGTCCCTCCGGGAGCGGAAAATCCACGCTTCTCCGCTGCCTTAACCGGCTTGAGGAGCCTACTTCCGGACAGATTATCTACCGCGGTGAAGACATCCATAGTCCAAAGTGCAATCTAAACCGGCTCCGGAGCCGTCTTAGCATGGTCTTCCAGTCCTTCAATCTCTTCAATAACAGGGATGTGAGGAAAAACTGCAGGATAGGACAGAGGAAGGTCCTTAAACGTAGTAAGAAAGAAGCCGAGGAAATTGCCTTGACGAATCTAAACCGGGTCGGACTAGCTGACCGCATCCACTTCAAAGTCAAGGATATTTCCGGCGGACAGAAGCAGAGAGTCGCCATTGCCAGAGCCCTCTCAAGGAATCCGGACGTCATCCTTTTCGATGAACCGACAAGCGCCCTTGACCCGGAGAGGGTAGGAGAAGTTCTTTCCGTCAGGAACGCGTTGGCTAAAGAGCATATTACAAGGATCGTCGTCACCCACGAGATGTCCTTTGCCGAAAACGTATCAAGCAAGGTTCTCTTCATGGATAAGGGGCTTGTTGCAGAATACGGGACACCGGAGTATATCTTCCATCGATGCAAGAATCCCCGCCTTCTTTCCTTCCTTAACCATCCTAGCGTCTCTAAGGCGAGAGAGGAAAAGGAAGTCCCCCTTCTTTCCAAAAGGAAAATCAGGGGTGACTGACTTGCATCCTGCCGCCTAGGGCTTACAATATTCCTGGAATGAAAATCAGGGTACTCAGTGATCTTCACGGCGACATCGCCTATAGCAAGGCTGCCCTTTCCTTATTCAAGGAGGAGCATTTTGATAAGCTCTATCTTCTCGGTGATCTTCTTTTTGATGCCATTGACGTCTTTAACCCGCTTCACCAAAAGATCCTTGCCGTAAGAGGCAACTGCGATAGTTATGAAGAGATTGATTCTGCCCGTTTTGATAGGCCACTGATCAACAGGGACGTCCAGTTTAATAAACGGATTGTCCTCACCCATGGGAATTACTACAATCCGATGAACTGTCCTTTTCCTTACGACATCAGGCTTTTAGGACATAGCCATGTCTCGTCCCTTACACAAAGGAAGGATGGGAAGATCATCGCCAATCCCGGCTCCTTGTCCGAGCCAAGAGACGGCATCCATTCCTATAGGGTGATGGACGAAAAGGGAAGGAGAATCATCGACTTTGACTCTTCTTCCCTCGTCCAGTCCCTGAACTTCTAGGTCAGACAAAGGAGAATAAAAATGAATTTCCTAATCGGTTCCGACATCCATGGTTCCTTCTACTATGCTAAGCTCTTCTTTTCGAAAGCCGAAAAGTATAACCCGGAGAAGATCATCCTTCTTGGCGACTTCTATTATTCCGGTGCACGGAACATCCCTCCTAAGGACTATTCTCCGAAGGACTGCGTCGCGCTAGTCAATTCCTATGCCGAGAAAATCATCGCCATAAAGGGGAACTGCGAATCGGAAGTCGATCAGATGGTCTCCCCTTTCCTCTTCTCGGAAGTGGGGACAAGGTATGTTTTCGGCAAACAAATCACAATGACCCATGGTCATCACTATTCCTTTGACAATCTTCCGAAAAATCCGGGCGATATCTTCCTCCAGGGTCACACCCATGTGGGAGTTTTGGAAAAGAAAGGGAACCTAATCCTGGCTAACCCAGGCTCCGTCTCTCTTCCTAAGGATGGGCGCCATTCTTATAGGGTATTAAACGAAGAGGGTATCCGGCTTTTCGATTTAGAAGATGACCTAAGGGTAAAAGAACTGAGATTCTAGATCCGGCCTCTGTATATTATTCCTTGTTTTAACACAAAAAAGCAGCGCTGTTGCCGCTGCCTTTTCTTTTTTGCAAACCTGAATCCGGCTTTCCGAAGGATGATGGCCCTAGGCCTCGACAAAGAAGAGGACCTCGGTCTCTTCCTGGTGGACCCTAGTTCTCCTCCCTGTTACCGTATAGGCATAATAGTCCTTGGAATAGTCCACTTTTGTCCCCTTAAAATCCGAAGTGAGGTACAGCAAATCATCAGAATAATACGAAGTGATGTCCATCGTTCGGTCGTCAGAAAGGAAATGCCCGATTGTTTCCTTCTCTATCTTCCCTTTCTTCTTTCCGACAGGAGTAAGGATATCCTTGTCATATTTGTAGATGTCATTTACCTTGGAGCAGAGGAAGGAATTGGTCTCGCCCCAAGTGAAACAGACCTTTTCCCCGTCTACGAAATCATTAGCAGAAAGAGTTGGACTTTTCTCCTCTTTAGACTGATAGAAATTCGGTTCCTTTTTGTCCCCCTGCTTAGATCCAAAGAGGATATGGGCATAGCCATAGGTATCGACAATATAGTCGGCATAGGAAGTGAAATGTATCGTACCCTCGAAGAAGAATGTCTTTTTCTGGGCATCCTGGTAAGGAACGATGATAGGCAGATTGACGATGTTCTGGGAAGCCGATTCTTTTGTCGATGACGAATCGTTATTCGTCGGAGAACAGGAAAAGAGCAAACCGGTCAGAACGGATAAAATACCAAAAATCTTTTTCATATATTTTCCACCTTTCTCCTTGTCTCAATCAAGGCATTGGATATCTTAACGGCATAGCCACTATGGTCATCCAGATTTCTTTGAATGTTAATAGAGGATACTCCAGAATACTGTTCGAAAGTCATAGAATTCTCATAGTAGAATAAAACCGGTCCACCGCTCATCCCAGGCAATAAATAATTATATAGATGAAATACGGCTGTATCATTAGGATCATCTGGCTCCATCACTTCGGAAGCAGCGGAATAGCATAATTGCCCATCTCTAGTATCTCCACCTATCGATGGATAGCCACATGCAAAATTATAACAACCGGCCATAGTATAGCCAGATGATACAGAAAGATAGCCAACATCATCACCAACACTCTTGTCCAAAACACAAATACACCAGTCAAAATCACGTGTTGATTTGCCTTCATCCGTATCAGCCCAATCATAATAAGTTCTTGGAATGATAACTTTATTGATTTTAGATGTGTGTGCATAGACATTATTTTCTTGCAGAACAAAGAAAGCATCTGCAGAAGAAGAAAAAGCACCATCTTTAAAGAAACAGTGTGCAGCAGATAGCGCGGTGTAGTTTCCAACTGTAAAACAGCTTCCGACAGAATAATAGTCATTAAATTTGGCGTATGTTCTACCAATAGGGGAAAGGTAAGTATATGGCCGATATTCATATTCAGTTTGGCGGAGATTGTCTTTACTGCCATTATAAAGTGAATTATAATTTTTGAGGCTAAAGTTATAGTACCCTGACGGCCCTACAATGTCCTTGGATGCTGTTGTAATATATCCAGAGTTCGAATAGGATACGGAAGTAAAAGTTGTAATCTTGGTATCGAAATCATATTGCACTACTGGTAAGGAAGATTCGGCTGAGCCAGTGCTCAAGGTTTGGAAGCCTGCTTTGTAGACAAACTTTGAACCAGAACCCTCCAAATTTACATTTACAACAGGTTTACTATCACTTGATAGTTCACCGCAAACAGAAACTAAAGAATCATTGGAAGAGGGAACGATTGGATTAAGAAGAAGTAAAGAAAGGAGCGAAATAATTTTCATCATATATTTACCTCCGAATTCCGATTATTATTGAATCACATGTGTTTACCTTCAGGAACTAGAAAGCGATTACAATAGTTTAAACGACATTTATATGAACATTTTCATTTCAAATGTTCGATTCCATTATTATCAATGAAAAGAGAAAAAGTGAAACTACCCTTGGATTTAAAAAAGGATCTGAATTGTAAAATGAAATGAGAATGAAGAAGCAAACAAAATGACCCCTGAGCTAGCTCAGGGGTCATGCGCAAGGAGGCAATCTTCCAAATGGCTTGAAACATTGGAAAGGACAGGCCTCTTGCACCACCAGCAGTCCTTCCGTGTCAGCTGATCCCTTGTTCAAGTCGTAGAAGTCTCCCCTCTCAGCACCACCTTCAGTTCCCTGTGGCTGAGCTGTCGGGTTTGCGTTATCCTCTTCATGGCTGCAGCCCCAGCCGGAATAGTCGGCTTCCTTGAAGGCTAGCTTTCTAGGAGGCTCCCCTATATCGTTGTCCTGCCTTCCCTGCACAGATTTTATGCCACTTCACTAACAGAATACGAATATTTCTTTTCTTTTATAGGTTTTCGGATTTTTTTACGAATACTCTTATTTCATCTGACGAAGTCGTAAAATAATATCAAGGATGAACATCTATGGCTTGGATAGAGCGAAATGATTATCTAAATTTTTTGCTTTCACACAAAGAGAAAGACATTATCCAAGTTGTAAGCGGTATCCGGCGATGTGGAAAGTCTAATCTTTTCGATATTTTTATCGACTATCTTTTAAACCACGGGGGTGAGGAAAAACAGATTATCAAGATTAATTTGGAAGACCTAACCTATCAGGGCAGGGATTATAAAGAACTATGCTTCTTTATTAAGAACCGATTGGTCTTGGATAAGAGGACGTATATTTTTTAGATGAAGTCCAGAACTGTCTTAATTTTGAAAAAATGGTCGATAGTCTCTTTGTTCAGCCAAATACGGATATCTACTTAACTGGGTCAAATGCTTTTTTTAGGTCTTCTGAATTAGCCACTTTGCTTTCTGGCAGATATATCGAATTAAAGAGGCTTCCTTTGTCTTTCCGGGAATATGTGAGTGCATTTGACACGAGCAAATCCCTTCTTTCTCTTTATAACCAATATGTAACCCTCTCCTCGTTCCCCTACGTTCTCCAATACCATGACGATTGGAAAGCAATACAGGATTACCTTCATGGTCTTTATTCGACTATCCGTGTGAAAGATGTCATCCAGCGGTATCACATTAGCGATGTAAGGATCTTGCAAAGTATCACTTCGTTTGTTTTTGATAACATCGGAAGTCGACTTAATCCCTATAAGATTTCCAATACCTTGTCTTCTAACGGCAGAAAAGTGAACGAAAAAACAGTCGAGAAGTATCTGCAGGCCTTAATGGATTCTCTGTTAGTCTATCAAGTCAAGCGATACAACGTTAAAGGCAAAAGGAGGCTGAAGTCACAGGAAAAGTACTATGCTGCAGACTTAGGCCTTCGCAATCTTTTTTGTGGAATCAAAGGTCAGGATGAGGGACATATCCTGGAAAATGTCGTGTACCTAGAACTAATCAGAAGAGGATATCAAGTCAGGATCGGCAAGCATGACACCAATGAAATTGATTTTGTAGTCCGGAACAAGGAAAATACTTATTTAATTCAGGTCTCCTTATCGGTCAGAGAGGATTCCACCTACCAGCGGGAAATCGCTCCTTTGAAAGGATTAAAGAACAGTTATCCCAAAAGGATCCTTACAAGGGATGAAGCACCCATTAAAGATGATAACGGCATCAAGATCATCTATGCCCTCGACTGGCTAAGGAATAAAACAAATTTATAATCCCCTTCAATTGCCTTCCCGATTGATAGAAAATGGTGGGTTAGCATAGCTCATCCTTATTCTTCGTGAAAATTTTGAATGCCAGGCTACTTAAACCAATCTTTACTTTCTTTGGTGGACTCTGGAAAACGGCCTGTGTAGTTTTCTAAAACGGTGGTTCTAAAAAAAGATTGTTCCTTTTCCCACCGATTAATCATTTACGATCAGAAAAGCCCTGCCTGTTTTCATGATTAGGCAGGGCATAAGGCCGGATAACTAACTTTGGAAGAGGACTAAGAGCTTATAGACAGGAAGACCGGAAGAGGAATCCACTTGATAACCGACCTGTGCACTTAAGGTCTTCTCTCCCCTGTTTTTAGAGTAGAGATAAGAGACGTTCCCGTCTTTGTCCTTGACTTCCTTTTTGGCGAAGGATTCCGTCTCAAACCTGTTTTGGAGATTGCTTACCGCCATCTTTGCCGTCTTTTCATCTTGAACATCGGTTTCAATCTGGAGGAGGTTCTTTCCCTCTCCGTCTTTCAGCTGGCGATAGCTTGCCTTCTCTAAGAGAGTATCGGAGAGGGAACGATTAGAAAAGAAAACGACTTTATCGTAAATTCCGTCCATGAAAGATGAAGTGGGAATCTGCAGCCGTTTTTCAATCAACTGATGGTATTTCTCTTTGCTTAGGTAGCTGTCGTAGCTTCCCTGATAATAGAAGACGACAAAAGAGACAAGGTGGTTAATTTCATCATACCTGACGGAGAATTGCCAGGTCTTATCCTTGGAAAGATACTGATGGATACTAAGGCCCTGGTAATCATCGAGTTTTAAGGTAATGGTATAAGAAAGTCCTGTCCTCTTTCCGTCATAGTCCGGAAGAGGGTTCTCCCTTGCCTGTCCGATTAAGGCACGACCGGAATCTGAACTGCTCTCGCTGTTTAGGTAGTAGTTATAGACCCCCTCTAAGGAAGGGAAGTCCTCTAAGGTGTAGCCTTTTTCGTCTCCGAGTCTGACATAGTCCATAAAGTCTAGGATATGCTGATACTGATTGACCCCTTTTAAGGTATCCCGGATTCCCTGAAGCTCACTGATTTCGGTTTTTCCGATATCATAGATTTTCAGGGTGAACCGATTGCTAAGAGAATAGACCTGGCTTTCCCTGCTTAGAGCTTTGGATGAGGTTAGCTTGAAGCCTGAGAGTTCGTTTTTCTCAAATCCGAGGCTTTCGAAGAAGGAGGTGAGGACGGAAGCGGAGAAGGAATAGGAATCCTTATCCCTCTCTAAAGACTTATTTAGCTCCTCCTTATCGACTTCGGGCCGGAAATCGAAGGAAGGAACCGAGTAGAGAGTATCCGGATGATATTTCTCCCCGGTATTGGCGTCCACATAATAGTCATTGGTGACTTCATGCTCTAAGACGTTATTTTCCTTATAGAAGGAGGCATTAAGGACCCCGTCTTTATTGACGAAGACCCTTTTGTTGACTGTTCCGTTTGTTTCCCGGATGTCGATATAGTTATTGTCTTTATCAAAGATGCCGTTACTGAAAGCCGTGTCCGTATACTTCGCCAGATAGGAGACGCTTCCGTTTGTGAACTCTAAGGTATAGTTTGTCCTTTTGCCTAAGGAGAGAACCTGATCCTTGAAGTCCTTGAACGTATCGTTGACCTTAACCGTAAAGAATGTAGGTGCAATATTAAAGTAGCTGTTCTTCGAAGAAACGGTGATTTGGATATCGCCTGCCTCAGTGAACTGCTTTCCGTCATAGTCCGTCACATAGTTGACGGTTTCCTGTCTTTTCCAGACTTCCCCTTCGACGTAGGTGATAAGAGAGACCTTCCTCCCGGTGCTGTCAAAGACTTCCCCGGTATTGTAGCTTATCTTACGAGGAAGGGAAGTTACTTCCAAAGCATAGGTCTTATCGCCTTTCTTTGAATAGATAGACACTTCAATCTGGGCTTTTTCCTCTCCTAAGGAAGCAAAAACCGTTACTTTCCCCGCCTTGATGGGCGTGAAGACTCCCTTGTTGGAGATGACGCCAAAAGTATTATCGCTGACAGAAAAAATCACAGCCTCTTTGTTTGCCGTATACTGATAGGACTCCCCAAGGTAGGCCTTCCTCTCCCCTTTTAGAGTCAGCGGTTCGTTGATTACCGTATTCTGGCAGGATGTAAGGTGATAGGACGATGAGGAAAAAAGAAGGAAGGAAAGAAGAAAGGGCTTTGCACGTCTTTTCATTTTACTTGCCTAAGCTCACCTTATCCTTTTCAATCTGTTCTTTCAATCCGGGGATAAGGGTTGTTCCGATATCCGAGATTCTGAACTTTGCCCGGTAGGTATAGGCGTTTCCGGAATCGCTTAAGGCGACATTTTTGAAATCAAAAGCCCTATTCACTTCCTTGTCCGTATAGGAGATTGTTCCGGTCAGATCATCGAAGAAGCCCTGGTCATTGAAATTGCCTGCGTAAGAACCATCCACCGTATTGAAGACGGCCTGAGGGATGGAATAGTCGATGGAGTAGGATTCCTCGCCTTTAAAATCGTTCCTGTCCTTTTTTGAATCATAGATGAAGGCGGATTTATCGTTGTTTAGTACCAGTCCGGAGTCTTCGATTTTGAATTCGTCGGAGGCGAACTTGGAGAGGTCGCCGGTGTATCCTTCCTTATAATCGTGGATGCCTGCCCTTCCGAGGAATTGATCAATTCCGCTTTCGGTGAACTGTCCGTTTACGAAATCATAGTTGTGGACATAGCCATCAGGAGAGTTATAGCCTCCTCCTTCATATTCGTTTCCGCTACCGTCGATTCCGTACTTGAAGTAATAGCCATCCCTTTCTGCCTTATAGACATTGCCTTTTTCGGCAAGGTCCTCATAGAGAGAAACAGGATCATTGTCCCCATCGGTCTTTTCGTTCTTCCGGATATATTCCTTGTCTACGGCATTGTTTTTGCTGTCGAAAAATTCACCTGTCCAGGTAATGGTATAATTGTATCCGCTTCCTGTGTCATACCTCATCTTGGTCAGCTCCTTAATACTGGGGGTGTGGACGGTAAAGAGCTTCGATGCCTTGAATTCGTTCTTTTCCCCATAACTTGCCGTGACAAGGAAAGAGCCGTCCCTGTCTTTGACTGTCCTAAGTCCCTGGTCATCGATGGAGGCAAGACTATTGGAAACGGACCAACTGACATCGATATCGGATGGGGCTTTTAGGGCAAGCTGAATCGATTCTCCCTGGACCAACGTTTCCTTAGGGGCAATGATGCCTTGGATTTCGTTGAGTTTAACCTCGCTTACTTCCTCTTTTCCGCATCCGGAAAGAAGAAGGAGGGCGAGCAAAGAAACTAATTTCGTTTTTTTCATTTTAAAGAATCTCCTTAATAGTCGTATCCCCAATCGCCGCCTTCACCGCCGGAGGTTGTCTTTTCGGATAGCTTGAGCGTTGTTCCGTCAAAGGTGATATTGATTCCGTCTAAGGTGCCATCCGACTTCAGGTTCCCTGTCCTCGTGCTTCCTAACTTATCTTTGTAGGACTCTGTGCTGCAGGTGATGTTGGTCAGGGTAAGAGTGCTTCCCTTAACGGCGACATCAAAGGAGAAGGAAGCGACTGTGGTCTTTTCTCCGTAATACCCTTCGTTTTCGATGGTAAGGCTGCCTTTCAAAGTGTCTTTGGAAACATCAGTAAAGGAAACGGTGTAGTAGGTAGTGTCATAGGTCGTGTAGTCCATTTTGGAAACCAGGTAGCTCTTCCCTTTGACAACGTCATAGATAGAGGGTGCTTCCTTGATTTCGACTTCCTTTGTAGCCGATTTGCTCTTGTCCCTTTCCGAGGCTGCCTTGAGGGTAATCTTTCCGGCAGTAGACCCAGCCTGCAGCCTGTACTTGCTCCCCTCTTTAACAATCTTGCAGCCTAGATCCTCCCCTTCAATCGTATAGAGAACATTCTTGTTTTCCACTCCATTAGGAGATACCGATGCCTTGATTTCGCTCTTGTCGTTGAAGTAGAGGGAAGAAGGGGCGGTTGTAAAAGCCACTTTCTCAATCGGTGCGTATTCAACAGCAAAGGTCAGAGTCTTTGTGACGTTTTTGCTCTGGAAGGTGACCTTATATTCCCCTGCCTTAGGCGCATAGAACGTATACCCGTACTTCACGCTTCCGTAGGCGTTAAGTCCTTCATCTTTCGTTAGCTTGATTTCGTCGATGTCGGCTATGGCGGTGGAAGGGAGGATTCCGGAAAGCTCTCCGTAAGCGTACTGGGAGACATAGAGATGGTATTTCCCGTCTTTGTCCGCCACAAGCTTTGTGCCGGCCTTATCACTTTTGTCCGTGAAAAGACTCAGGTCAAAGGCAGTGTAATAATAGTCATTAAAATTGAAATAGCGGTTTGGATCCTGTTCCTTGGTTCCATATTCAATGGTTGCGGTATATTCCGTTATCTGGTCTTTCTTCCCGGCGACAGGATTGCCCTCGCTGTCGATTTCGTGGTCGACACGCTTATAGGAGAAGGCATCGATTCCTCCCTTGGCATTGAAGGAAAGAGAGGAGGTGACATCCGTCTTGTATTTCACTCCCCGGAGTCCTGTTGTCACGCAGGTCGAAGTGAACTTGTATCCGTCTGTGCCCTCAAGTCCGACAAGGGAAGAACGGATTTCATTTTCGCTTCCCTCGAGGGAGAACACGGAATCGATGATCCTCTTCTGGTAGAGATCGGCTAAGCCTGTATACTTGGTTCCTATGCCGCTGTTATCCAGGAATTCCGCAGAACCGAAGGTAGCAAGGTAATTTTTATATTCGTCTTTATTCTCATCACTGATTTCCGTACTTCCTAAGGAAGAGACCTTGGCTCCCTCTTTCTTTAAGGTATAGAAGGTGTTCTCCTCGATACCCTGATAGAGGTAACTTACCGCTCCGTCCTTGTCGGTCTTCTTTGTGACACTATAGCCATCGGAATAGCTTTCGAAATCGTACTGGTCGTTCTGATTGCTGTAGTCGTCATTGACAAGGGAGCGGAAAGTGACTTTCTTTGTGTTGGAAATCTCATAGGTCTTGGCGGCTTCCAGTTTGTCTTTGAGCTTCCTTGCCAACATGGTGCCGCCGGAAATCGGCTTGACATCGACTTCTGCCTGGATGGAGTCGTTGTCTTTCAGGCTGACAGTGATGGTGTTAGTGTTTTCGCTTGCGTTAAGGACAGTAAGCTTTCCGTCCTTGATTTCGATGTCTTTATCATAGTCGCCCTTCTTCCAGACTAACTCCGCATAGCTTCCTTCCGGAGCGAGTGTGGCATCCAGGTCATAGGTCTCGCCCTGCTCGACAAGATAATAGTCTCCCCAGCGGCTTTCCTGCTTGATCCAGGTTTCCGGAATCTTGATGGATAAGGATGTTGCTTTAAAGACAAAGCTGACTTCAATCGAGACTAAGCCTTCGGCGACAGTGAAGGTGTAGCCATCTTTTCCTTCTTCCTTCGTCAATTCCTTCCCGTTGACTTTGACATAGCGGACAATGTATTTGTCATTTGCGGTAGCAACAATGGATAATTCCGTGTCCTTATCGACGGTGTCCCCGTTTTTGACTTCAGTTTCTCCGTTTTTGATGGAAACGGTACCGTTCTTATAGGATTCGTCTAAGTCAATCAGGCCCTTGCCGGGATGGATTAGGTCAAAGTCGGCACCTAGGAAATTCTTTCCCTCCGTGACAAGGAAGGAATAGCTTCCGTCGCTGCCCTTAGCGACTTCGGTTTTGTCGTTCAGCTTAACCGAGGTAACCTGATAGGCCTTATTGACCGGAGTAGCCTTTACGATGACCTTGGTTCCGACTTTGAGCCGCTTGTTGGTTTTATCAATCTCCGTCCCATCCTCTAAGGAAGCGGTGATTGTCCCGTTATTGACTTTCGAAGAGATGACCTCGACTGTTCCGTATTCGGTTAAGGGAGTTACCTGCTTAAAAGTGGCCTTAATGACATTGGCCCCTTCCTTGACCTTGAACGTATTGGAGTCAAGCTTGGCGTCATTGAGGAAATAGGAGTCGACCTCATATCCTTCGTCCGGACTTGCTAGGATTGTAACCTCAGTTTCGAGTGCTACGTTCCCAAGCCTTGTCGCACTGACGCTTCCGCCACTGATTCCTTCCGCAACAGAGACTGTTCCGTATCGGATTTCCTCGCTGACATTGTTCTTGCAGGATGTCAGTGTCCCCGCCATAGGAAAAAATAGCAAGGTTGAGATTACAAAAGCCTTCTTGAAATTTTTCATTTTTACCTCTTTCATGAGTGATAACCAAAAACAAGGCTAGTACCACATGCGAAAATAGGATAATGAAAGGCCTTTCTCTTGTCAAGCCAGGGCAGTGTGAAGAATTCTATCGTTGGTAAGGGAATTTGGGCAACTCCGATGGAAACCTTTTTTAAACTGTCAGTTGAAACATTTAGTGTAACCCGGGCAAGATTCACTTGGGTTTGAAGCAAGGATGGTTGTTTCAGATAACACATCTTTTTTCTATCTATCTGCCCCTGATTCAGAGAAAATATATACCAATTCCAATCAATCATTTTGGCTTAGGATTAACTCAGCAATATTTTGTAATCCCGGTTTATTTCCTATGGCCATAAAAAGAAAGTAGTCAGAGATAACTGTACGAAGAGCCATAGGAAAATAGATTAGCGGGATGCCGGAAGTCGGAAAGCCGCTCTGGTGGACTTAGCTTACAATACAGCCTCAGAAGGTTTTTGGCATGTCGTTCACTTTAACAGAAAGACTTATCCCTTTTTCCTTCTTTCCATTATTCCGTAGCCAGCCAAAAGCGGATGGTAGTGATTTGATCCATTACTCGTCTTTGGACTTCAGCAAGGGGTCAGGAAAAGAAGCATCATCTTTTATCTGTTTCCCTTGCCACAGAAAACGGCCATAAGCAGTCCTATGGCCGTTGCAAACCTGATGAAACTAAGGGATAGGATTTCGAAGGGCTATCCGACAATCACCGTTCCGTCTTCCTTGATGGTGATTATGTCTCCCGTCTTAACGGCAGAAAGAAACTCCTCACCAAGCTGGTCGATGCAAAGAAGAGGGACCTTCTCCCAGACATTTGAGAGAACGACACCGCTTGCGGCAAGAGGGTCAATCGTTTCGGAAAAGAGCATCGCGGCAGGGGCAAGATGGCGGTTAGCGGCCGTCTGAAGGACAAGGCCTCCGGTCGTCGACCCGATCGTCTGAGGCAGACAGAGGATCTTTCCGGTGATCTCCTTTTTGAATAGATCGGGATTGTTCTGATCGGAGACGACGACATTCTTACAGGTTTTCTTCAGCAAAGAGGACTGGAAGCTGGCAAGAGTGTTAAAGCCGTAATGGGAAACAACCGCCTCCCCTTTGAACTCTTTGGCAAAGAGGGGACGTCCGTGGAACTCTTTCATCTCTAGTATTTCTCCTTTCCGGTAATCAGGGCAAGAATCTTCTCGCCTTTCTCATAGCGGGCAAAGGTATAGGTCCGAAGCTTATTGGAATTGGTGATCAAAGGACGGCTATGGCAGAGAGGATTATCGATATACCTAAGCGGACAAATATAGGAGAGATGGGCACCAAGAGAGAGAAGGCGGGGATAGTATTCGCTCTTTTTAAATTCGTCGATGACATGAGGAGAGGAGGTGAGGACCGTATCAATGACAAGCTTCTTCTTTCCGGACTCCTTTAATGCCTCTTCCCTCTTCACCGTCCAGTCAATTAACTGTTTAAGGGTAAGATGAGGGCAGCCGATGAAGCACTTATGAGGCTTAGCGGACTTCTTCTTCCACCTGACCGGATAGCTATGATAGACGCGTTCAATCTCTTCATCGTCAATGACATATTCCTTCCTCTCTTCCTTGAATAGCTTATCGCCAAGCTCTTTCGCCTCCGGGGTGATTTTATCAATGTGATAAAGTCCAACAGCTCCGTTACTTGCCGTAGCGGCACCGAAATCCTTTAGGTAGGCAAGGGTATCCTCGTCCGGAAGGTCCTTAAGCCACTTATCCAATCCGATGACATAGGGAACCTTTTCCCTGACCTTCCTTCCGATGGCGGAGCCGAGGATCTGGGCCTCGGGAAGCTTTGAACACTTAATGATGACTTTATAGTCTGCCTTTCTTCCTTCATCGAGAAGGAACCCAAATTCCGGAACCTCGCCAAGAAGGATGCCAAAGAGGTCGTAGACACCGGAATTCCGGTTGCAGCGGGCACCAAGGACAGAGTTGGCAAAGACTACCGCGGAGCTTTCCGCCCAGGAGATGATGTCTCCCTTTTCCGGAGTGTTTCCGTTTTCCTTGAGATAGCAGGTACAGGTAAAGCCTTTGTCGTCTCTCCTTCCGACTTTCTTTAGCTGTTCCTCATAATGCTTCTGCGTCGAATACCTGAAGTGGTTGAAGACAAGCTTCTCAAGAGGATTGGCGGTGACGTTTTGATAGTCCCTAGGGCGGGGGTCACAGGTAAAGCCTTCCTCGGAGACAAGTCCTGCCTTAATTAGCTCATCCATCAGAGGATAGATTGGGGTAAGAAGCTGAAGTCCGAAGCTTGTGACAAGATGTCCCTTCTTATGGGTGACCTTCACCCTTCTTTTTGCTCCGAAGATATCCCCGTAGCGGACAAGGCATTCCCTCCTTTTGGCTTTGGTCTCTCCCTGCTTTCCTTCCAGAATTTCCTTTTCTTCCTGTGTCAACTGCCTTTTTGGGTTATACATGATTTTCTCCTTTAAATCTTCCTTGCGGCTTCATAGGCACCCCAGATGACATTCCGGAGATTGCCTATACCGTCACAGTCGCCGACTAAGTCGACCTTGCCGCTCTTCTTTGCAATCGGAGAAGGGTTGTACCCCACAGAGGCAATGACACTGTCGCAGGGGATCGTGATGTCCTTCCCGTCCTTGCCTATACAGATGACCTCCCCGTCCTTGATTTCCTTGATCTTCGTCTGAAGATAGACAGGAACCTCATGGAGGGCAAAATATTCCCGCAGATAGGAGGAGTTAGCAAGGCAGACACCTTTCTGGGCGACTAAGTCATCCTTCCTTTCGACAATGGTCGGCTTATTTCCTTTCAGGCAGAGCTCATAGGCGATTTCACACCCAGTCAGGCCGCCTCCAAGGACAACGACATTCTTCCCAACCGGCTTTCCTTTAAGGAATTCCACTGCCTCAATCGCCTTACTAAATCCAGGAACCGAAGAGAAGAACTTCGGCTTGCTTCCGGTAGCGACAATATAATGGTCCGCCTTAAGGGAAGAGACGTCTTTGACTTCATGATTAAGATGGATTTCGATTCCTAAATCCTTCCTCTGTTTTTCATACCAGGCAAGAAGCTCTCTGAGCTTTCCTTTGAATGAGGCGGCAGAAGCCTCTACGAAGACTCCGCCAAGATGGTCGCTTTTTTCGTAGATAACCGGCTCATGTCCGCGGAGTTTCAGGACACGGGCCGCTTCCCTTCCCCCGATACCGCCACCGATAATGATCACCTTCTTCGCCTTCTTTGCCTTTTTGATGTAATGCTTCGTGCTTTGCCTCGTCTCGGCATTGACGGCACAGCGGGAAAGATGAAGGGAATCATTCAAATCCTGGTCATTGGCATGACCATTGTATTTACACCTGTTGAAGCAGCCGTTATGGCAGCAGATACAGGGACGGATATCCTCCCTCTTTCCTTCTTTCCTCTTACTGACCCAGTGGGGATCGGCAAGGAAGGGACGGGCAAACCCTGCTCCGTCGATCTTTCCTTCCTTTATAGCCTCACTTGCCACAAAGGGATCAAGACGTCCTGCACAGACGACAGGCTTGTCGGTGAACTTCTTGATGGCCTCCACATCCTGAAGGTTGCAGTTTTCCGGCCTATAGATCGGCGGATGGGCCCAGTACCAGGCATCATAGGTTCCGTTGTCGCAGTTGAACCTGTCATATCCGGCTTCGGAGAGAAGCTTAACCGCCTTTTCGCTTTCTTCCCTGTCGCGTCCTGCTTCCGTGTAGGTTTCCCCCGGAAGCGCCCCTTTCCGGAATCCTTTCGTCTTAGACAGAACGGAATAGCGCAGGGAAACAGGGAAATCCTTGCCGCATTCCTTCTTGATGGCCTTGACGATATCGATGGCAAACCGGTAGCGGTTCTCCCTGCTTCCGCCATATTCGTCTTTCCGATGGTTAATGTACTTCAGCGTGAACTGGTCGAGAAGATACCCTTCATGGACGGCATGGACCTCCACTCCGTCCACTCCGTTATCTTTTAATAGCTTAGCGGTCTTGGCAAAGGCCCTGATGAACTTATCGATTTCCTTTTTCGTCCTCTCTCTTGAAGGAACCTTATCCGACCAACGGTTAGGACAGGGGGAAGCGGAGGCACAGATTCGGTCAAAGTTCCTAAAGGGCTTAGAAAGAACGTTGAGAACTTTATTGGAGGCTAGCTTTTCCCTCCTATCGGAGATGGTGAAGGAACGGCCAAAGCCGGCCGTAAGCTGGACAAAGAGCTTAGCCCCGTTTTTGTGGATTTCATCCCTGAAGGGTCTGACCTTCTTGAACCTTCCCTTTTTCCGGTAAAGCCATTGGCCAAGCCTAGGATTATAGACAGGCTGACAGCCGGGAAGGATAAGGCCGACATCATGCTTAGCCTTATCAAGAAGGAACTTAGCCCCTTCCTTGTCGAAATGGTTGATTTCCCTCCAGCCGAAAAGATCAGTGCCACCCCTTGAGGTCCTTACGATACGGTTTTTGATCTCCAGGTTTCCGATCTTCCAAGGCGTAAACAAAGGGTTTAGTTTCTCGTCCATGGTTGTTTTCCTCCTCCATTCATGGCTTTATTTTACCTTAGATGTTACCCCTTTCAAAGAAAAAGGCGACACCGCTTCTTTTAAAAGAAGACAAGTCACTGACTTACTCTCCTTGGTTTTTCCCGCTTTTCTATGAAGGAAAAAGGGAGGGGCAGCCTATCTGCCCGTCCCTTTTTTTTATTGTGGCGGAAGAAGCCTAGGCAGTGACGTTCCTAGAACCGATCCATAAGGCGTTAGAGGACACCCCGTCCTTAAACCGGTAGACCGGACGTTTGCCGTTAACGGCATAGTCCTTAGACGCAAGGGCAAAGCCTTCGAAATTTTCATTGACATCAAGACCGCCAGGGGGAAGAAGGTGGACGATATCCCTATCCTTAGTTCCGTTCAGCTTGATTTTTGCCGTAAGGTTCTTGTACCCATTGTCGGAAGCGACATAAAGGAAGCCTTCGTCCTCATCATAGTCAAGGGCCATCGCTCCGCCGATCTTAGAGTCGATATCCTGGATGACTTTCGCTGTGCCGTCAGAGTTAAGAATTAAGGCATAGACGTGTCCGTTATCCTCTAAGGCGACAAAGAAGATTCCTTCGGCGATGGCATCAGGATAATTTGCCATCGAGAAGAGGGCATTGGTGTTCTGATCAAGAAGCTTACCTTCGACAGAGTCCTTGCTGACCCATTCGACGGCTTCGATGCCCCTATTGGCGGAAACCTGGGGGAGAAGTGAAGTGATATCCCATTCCTTGTCGGCGACAATGTCCTTTTGATTAAGTGAGCTATTGTTCACCCTAAGAATCGTATTCTGATTCACGCCTTTATTGCTGTTGTCGCGTTCGGAAGCGAAATAGACGTTTCCGGCCTCATCGACGGAAATGCCCTCGGTATCCGGGCCTTTAGCCGCAGCATTGCTCTTATCCTTGATAAACCGGACGATTTTCCCGTTCTCGTATCCGGCAGAGAAGGCCAAAGAACCGTTGGTTTTGTTCACGTCAAGCGACCAGAACTTACCTGTTCCGTTATCGACGGCATAGAGCTTTCCGTTACGGAAGTCGAGTCCGGAAGAGTCTTCAAGAAACATCGTGGTCTTATCGTAGGCAGTCACCTGACTGTCGCCAGGCCAGGCAATCTTGTCCGGGATGCCGGCAAATTTGTTGGCACTTCCTTTCGTCGCCTCTTTTGTCCTCTGCCAGGTCGTTCCGTTTGCATCCGGATAGCGTCCGTATGTCGGATTAGTGTGGCCAGTCCAATGCGTTGAATCGACCCTGTTGCCTTTTTCAAACAGACGGACCGTATCGTCCTTTCCTAAGCCGAATTCAAAGCTGTCGATGACAAGGAAAGAGTTAGCCGGAATCTTTGTCCCCTGAGGGATAGTGTAGGGAGTCTCATCCTTCTCGTCTTTTAGAACAAGACCGGAAACGTCGATTTCGGCATCCGTCGGATTGGCAAGCTCAACCCAGTCATGTCCCTTATTGGGATCATTAGACTGGACTTCGTTTAAGACAGCCGCAGTGACAATGAGATTGGACTTTCCCTTTGAAGCAGTGGGATAGTCCTGCCTTTCGCCTGTTCCGTCCGGAATGCGGGCATAGACGCCATTAGCTTGCTCTGTCCACTCGAAGGAAGCGACTTCGATTCCGTCCTTATTATAAATAGTAGCGGTATCAGCCTTTCCAAGTCCGAAGGTGAAATTCTTGTCGCCTTCGAAAACAAGATATTCGCCAGCCTTTAACGTGGTGCCGGATGCCAAAGGAGTCGTTTCGCCTTTATGTCCGACAGGGTCATTGTCAAGAAGATACCATCCGGAAACATCGATATCCTTGGTTCCGGTGTTCTTGACTTCGACATAGTCCGGTCCGCCGTTTGGATCCTTGGATTCGACTTCATTGATGACAACATCCGGTTTATACCAATCGTTTGCCTTTTCTTTGGTCTCCTTTGTCAAAGTGAAGGAACCCTTTCCGTCAGGATAGCGTCCATAGGATGCCTTAGCCTCATCTCCGTCATAAGAGGCATGCTCCGTCCAAGAATACTCGTCGATCAGAGCAGAAGAGCTGTCGTATAAACGGACAGAGTCTCCGCCTCCAAGTCCTACTGCATCCTGGAAATTCCCGCTGACGTATTGCTTTGCCGTATCGTCATAGATGGTTCCAGCGGTATTGGCCTCGACAACATAGAATTTTCCTGCTTCAAGAGTGACGCCATCGGAAATCTTAAAGCGATGGTCATCCGAATCATCCCGGATTTCGTATCCGGAAAGATCGACGGTTTTTTCGCCATTATTGAAAATCTCAACCCAATCATCCGGTGAAGAATTGACTTCGTTAATCTTGATGTCTTGGTCTTTTATCGGGTCATCCTTCGGGTCTTCTTTGGCCGTGCTGTTCAATTTGTCTTTTGTGGAAGCCTGATCGATAAAATCGCCCGTTCCGTCAGGGAGACGGGAATAGCTTCCTACTGCCTGAGTCGTGTAGGCATAGGAGTCGACAACGTTCTGGTTCTTATCATAGAGAGTGGCCGTATCCGCCTTGCCAAGTCCGAAATCAAAGTTAATTCCGTTCTCAAGAACCAGAAGCTCACCGGGATTAAGAAGGGTCGAGGCAGGAAGCGGAGTAGTCTTCTTCTCAGTCAAACGTTCCAGTCCTTTGTCATCGGTAAGAAAATATCCGGAGAGATCAATGGCCGCCTCGCCGATGTTCCTTAATTCGACCCATTCTCCGTCCGTCCCATCCGATTCGACTTCGTTGATTCTGACCCTTCCCTTCTTTTCCTCATTCCCAGCCGAGGAAGAAGTAGATTCCGAAGCGGCAGGAGAAGTAGAAGTCGAAGCAGATTCGGAAGGTTTGGAAGAGGATGAACCAGTGGATGCCGTCTCCTTGACGGTTTCACTGATCCGAGGGGCAGTGTTTTCGGAAGGTTTTTCTTTGTCCGTCGTTTCGCTTACGGAAGGCTTCGTTCCGCAGGAGGCAAGAAGAGAAAGCACGGCTAAGAGAAGAATCTTTCTGTTTTTCATTTTTTCTTTCCTTTTTTAGTGACTAACGAAGGAATTATAAGGAAAAACGAAAACCCACTTCTACCAGAAACCTGTAAAGCTTTGTAAACAAATGGTCAAAATCCAGAAAAATGTAAGGAAAAGAAAGGCCAACCCCTTTGTGTACACCCTTAAAGACAATGAAAAAAGCACCGGCTTAGGATACCTTTCCGTATCTATTCCGGTGCCGAATGTGGTGCAGCTGGGGGGACTCGAACCCCCACGGGAAACCACTAGAACCTGAATCTAGCGCGTCTACCAGTTCCGCCACAGCTGCATAGCTCAATAATGATACCCCAAGAGAGGGCAAAGTGCAATTGATTATAGCAGAAAGAAAAGATAGGACGGAAGAGGCAATCCGCTTCCCTTTGTCTCTGTTTTCAACAAAAGAGGAGCTTCCTATCTGCCAAAGAGATTTTGGAAAAAGGAAGCAATCGCAGAAAAGATGCGGTTAAAAAAAGATGCGATTTTCTGCCAGAAGGATTCTTTTTTTTCTTCTAGGGGCCTTTCCTCGTTCTTTAGGACTTCCAGGGTGAAAGGAAACACGGATTCCTTCCCCTCGCTTTGGAAAAGTTTTATCTTCCTTGGATAGACTCCGGCCTTCCTTTCCTTGCTTAGTCTCTCCCCTTCAATCTGAGTAATGGCGGAATAGCTTTTATCTTCAATCTGCCCGCTTTGGATAAACAGGGAAACCACTTCTTCCCTGGTCGGGACGTTTCCTTCCCTTGCCTTTAGAAAGCCTTCCTTCCTGTAATACTCCCCAAAGCTCTCTAAGACATGGATATTCCTTGTCCTTTCTCCTTCATTGCCGTCTTTGTCTTTCGCAAGGACGGTGAAGCGGTAGTTCCCTGGCTGATTCCATCTTGTGGAATAGGTATCCTCCTTTATGGATAAAAGAGGTCGGGCATCGATGTCGTCTCTTGCCATAAAAAGGGAAAGAAGCTCTTTTTTTGATTTCTGGTTGTCTTTGGGTAGGAAGAGATCGGAATACTCCCTCTCTAGACTTGGCGGAACATCGTCAACAAGAGTGGCCGACACCTCTTCCTCGCGGAGATTACCGGCCCTGTCCCAGGCCTGAAGAAGACAGGCAAACTCTCCGCAGGTCTTTTCCGGAATCGGGCTGCCGTCTTTCTGCCTTAGTCTCCTTTGGAGAATGTCATCCTTATTGTCGGAAATAAGGACTCCGCTATTCTCATAACTTCTAGATGAGGCAAAGTCACTCTTGTAGCTCCTTTGGATGCTTTTCCCGGCCGGAAAATAAAAGGATGGCGGCTTTTTATCGGAGACAGTCAGATGAAGGATGATTTTTTCATCGTACCGCCTATAGCTGCTTTTCAAGGTGATTGTATATTCGGTTCCTATCGGAGCAAGGTGTCCGGCATAAAAGTAATCGGAGCCGCCCTCCGAAACAATATTGTTGTCATGAATGACAAAATCGTCGCTTCTTGATTTCCGCACTCCAAAGCAATCCTCAAGATAATCCCTTCCAAAGAAGCTTCCATAGGGGGACGAGAGAGAAAATTCCGCTTTTGTGCCAACATTCAAGGAATATTCATCATCATAGAGATGGCATTCGTCTTTGTTGTATTCAATATCATAACGGGAATTTTCGTTCTGAGGTAGAAGATAGACCTTGGCCACTTTCTTTGGCAGGTCACCATAGTAGAAATCAACTGAATTCAAGTAAAACCTATTGTTTCCGTTCAAATCAATTCGTAGATTGATTGTGTTCTCATTCCACCGGAAAAAGGATGTTTTCAGAACTTCCTCGTTATAGTTATCGTCCTTCTTCCCTTCCTCATTAAACATATCGGCTATCGTGTTCACTACCTTCCGGAATGTCTTTTTATAGCTTTTTCCGTCGATGGTAAAATCGAAGGAAAAACCAAGAGCCTTCCTTTCGGTGTTCTTGGAAAGGAACTCAAGTTCCTGGGCAAACCTTATTCCGATGTCAATCCGCCCTTCCGGAACCCAAACCCAGATGGGATCAAGTCTTTTTTCAAACGGGCGGGCATGTTCTCCTCCTATTCCTAAATGGCCTTCACAGGCAGCCGGGGCATAGAAGTCGACAGGAAGATGATTTTCTGTAGTATCCCTTTCCGAGTAGAAAAGCGTATTGTTTTTGCACGAAGGAATATCAATAAAGGGAATCTTATTCCTCCCTTTTTCACCTTTTTGAATAGAAAACGAGGTCAGAAAGCAAACTAGGGAAAAAGCGGGTAATTTTAGGTTCACCATAACCTGCCTCCTTTATCTTATATGGGACAAAAGAAGCTGATTTTCCAATTCTAGAAACAAAATCTTTTTACCCAAGCCACTCCCTCTCATTCTGCACCTGGAAGAAGGTCTTGGTGTTGTTGTCAAACAGCTTCCGCTTCAGGAAGTCCATGATTGCCTCATGGTAAGTCGGGAATTTCGGAAGCTCGATACACATTCCATCGATAGCCTCACCCTTCTCGTCGACATCGTCGATGATATTTATGTGGTCATCCGTATGGGCCTTCCAGCTCTGGATTTCAATCGATGTCCTGTCGCAATCCGGCAAATAGTTCGCCTCGAAGAAATAGCACTTCCCCTTATAAAGGACCGTCCACTCATTCCTGTCCATCCGATTCAGGAAGTCCATCACATCGCCGTTTATCATTATCGTTTTATCCTTTCTAGATTCAGTCCAATAAAGTAGGGACTGTATCTGACAAATTCCTCTTCCGTAAGGTGACGTGCCTTAGGGTGTTCCTTGAATTCTTTTCCGTTGATGTCGTGGGCATGGAGGATAAGAACATAATCCCCTGACAGTTCTCTTTCCTGATGGTATGCAATCTCTATCCTCAGCCTATGGTTTTGAAAGACGCGCCTTTCCCGGAACGTCCCGTCAGGATTGAGCTTCCTATAGATTGCATCGGCCTTACGGGACACCTCCGGAAGGGAATGGAAGCTCTTTTCCTTTCCGATAAGGACTTCCGCATCCAGAACATAGCCGGCCGTCTTATAGTTCCGGCTCTTCTCTTCTTCCAAAGCCCAATACTTTGTTCCGCGGGAACCCATATCACTGCACCTTCCCTTTCTCATCGAAGAGTCTAAGCTGCCATCCATTCTTGAACTGTCTTCCAAAGGATTCACGGTAAGGAACGAAAAAGACGTTTTCCGTGTCCATACCGTCGACAAAGTCGCCAAGACAGATAATCTTAGAAGGGCGGATTCTCTCCTTCCTTGCCCTGAATCCGGTTAAAAACGCATCAACGCATTCTCTGTCGGAATGGATCCCAAGCGTAGAAATCGATACCGTCGATCCTTGCTCGACCCCTTCAAAGCAAATAGGGAACGAGTCTTCCCCTGCCCAGCCGATTGTCGGGATCACCTTGATTCCATAGGAGGACCAGAGGGCGCCAACATACCGGTTCTTGTAAGTTGCGTTTATAATCCCAAACTCATCCCTCTCCTTGAACCTGCTAAAGTCCGGGGTCCTGACCGCATAGTATTTCACCAATGTCGGAACGTACTTCAATGGCTTTCTATAAATCGGGTCCAATTCTTTGTCGTTAAGAAAGAAATGGACAATCTTGCTTTCGCAGTGTACGTCCTTCGCTGTGCAGTTCTTGAATCCCTGCAGAAAGATACCGTTTCCAAGATTTGTAAGATCAATTTCGGTTTTTGGGACAACCGGTATGGAATACGCTCCCCGCTTTATCCTCTGAGGAAGAGGACGAAGAATTCCGAATAGCTCATCACCTGAATAACTAGGCATAAATGCTCCTTTCACCATTTGAGAATTTCCTCCAGCGACTTAGCCAAGCCACTCCCTCTCGTTCTGCACCTGGAAGAAGGTCTTGGTGTTGTCATCAAACAGCTTCCGCTGCAGGAAGTCCCTGATTGCCTCATGGTAAGTGGGGAATTTCGGAAGCTCTAGATAGGTGGCATCAATAAGCTCCCCCTTTTCATTCGTTTCATCAATGATGTCTATGTGGTCATCCGTATGAGCCTTCCAGCTCTGGATCTCAATCGATGTCCTGTCGCAATCCGGCAAATAGTTCGCCTCGAAGAAATAGCACTTCCCCTTATAAAGGACCGTCCACTCATTCCTGTCCATCCGGTTTAAAAAATCCATCACATCTCCGTTTATCATTATCGTTTTATCCTTTCTAGATCCAGTCCAATAAAGTAGGGGCTGTATCTGACAAATTCCTCTTCCGTAAGATGACGTGCCTTAGGGTGCTTATGGTATTCAATTCCGTTGATGTCGTGCGCATGGAGGATAGCTACGTTCTTACCGGCCAAGTGTTTTTCCCCATGATATCCAATTTCAACCCTCAGCTTATGGTCCTTAAAAATTCTCCTTTCCCGGAACGTCCCGTCAGGATTGAGCTTCCTATAGATTGCATCGGCCTTACGGGACACCTCCGGCAGGGAATGGAAGCTCTTTTGCTTCCCGACAAGGACTTCCGCATCATGGATTTGGAATTCTGTGTAGTAATTGCGCTTTTTCTCCTCTTCCAATGTCCAATACTTAACCCGTCTAGAACCCATATTCCCTTCCTTTCGTTTTCCGTATAAGATCCGACTCATTTTTACAAAATGCAGAATAGAGTCTTTCTTCAGATGGTGTAAAAGGAATACCCTCAGGATGAAAAAATTTTCTTTTCTCAAGAAGCGTAAAAATCACCTTTGCATAATCGGAAGAAATCCCGAACTTTTCCACCATTAAAGGAATTGTATCGATATTCCGGCGGACAAGGATGATCTGAGGGAGATAAAAAGATCTGGCAAATACGTTTGCCTCTTCTTCCATTGAAGACGAGGGGACATGAAATACATGCCTAAGAACAATATGTCCGATTTCATGGGCAAGAGTAAACTTCATCCGGGCCTTTGCGATTGAGGCTTCGTTATAGAAAATCTCAGGCTTCTGAGTTTTCGGATTGAAGAAAGAAAAGGCATCAGGATCCATGCGGATAAATTTTTCCCGGTTCTTGCCAAAGGAAGAATAAGGTACCACATCAATCCCCCTTTCTGTAGCGATTTTGAACAAATCAAACCCATAAGTCCCAATCTTATAGTCCTCATAAAGATCCGCCACGCAATCGTCAATTTGAGAATAGTTCATCGGGAAAGAATGATATTGATGAGTTCCTTTTTTTCCTCCTCGGAAAGTTCTTCGCCTCCTCGGGCAAGAAGTGCACTCTTGCAGACAGAAAAAGCATTCTGCATCGATTCATCCTGTCCTAGAAGGAAACTGACGGACACATGGAGTGCCTTGGAAAGCTTAAGAAGAATATCCCCTCTAAGATTATTCTCAGAAGAAAGGTACTTAGACCTTGCTGATTCGGAAATGCCTGTCCTATTGCATAGTTCCTTCTGACTGATTTTTTCCTTTTTCAGGATATCTTTTACAATCTGACCTGTTGTTTTGGCCATTTCAATTACCTCCTATCCTCATTATAGTTTCCATTTTGGAAATTTCAATAGATATTTTGGAATTTATTAGATTGCTTGCTTTTTCCGCTAAGTAGTACATAAATACAAGGAAGCACAAATAAAGACCATGCCTAGTTCTGAACATTTTTCTCCCTTTTGTAAGCTAAATATCTAAAATAGACGGGAAGAAATATCTATCAAAATTATTGAACGGAATACTCCTTTGTCGGACTCAAAAAGGAATAATCTTTCCTAAGTGATTACAAAAAAATCACTAGAATCCTTAAGACATGGGAGTAGATTCACAGGAGCGAAAATATTTTTTTGTTTCCTTTTTGTAAAGAGAGGTGTATAATTTCATACGGCTGGCCGGGTAGCTCAGCATGGTAGAGCAACCGTCTCCTAAGCGGTTTGTCACGAGTTCGATTCTCGTCTCGGCCACCATTTTTTATTCTCAGTGCCCTTAGCTCAGCTGGATAGAGCGCAAGCCTCCGAAGCTTGAGGCCAAGGGTTCGAATCCCTTAGGGCACACCATTTCAAAGAATGATTGGTAAACTCATTGCGAAGATCAGGTTCGGAATATCCAGACTGTCCAAAAAGGGAAGTGCAATCTTTATATCCCTTCTCTCTCTCTTCTTCCTTATCAGTCTTGGAATTCTCCTTTCCGGCGTAATTCTTCTTACTTCGTCAAACCCAATTGCACTTACCGGAATCTTGAGGACGATTATCGGCGGTATTGCCGTATTCCTGACTCTTGCTGCCGTTGCCTTGACTACCGTCTCTTCTAACTATGTCCGTAAGAATCCGGAAAAGAATCCGAAAAGCGAAAACAAGGACACCCACTAACGGATGTCTTTTTTTGTTTCCTGTTTTCCGTTTCTTCGTCTAAGAATTACCAAAGGCAACGGATTATAAGATACAGGTAGAACGAGAAAATCCTGCCCTTCCTCTTGCAAAAGATTCTTTTTCCTATAAGCTTTTTAGTCCCTGCTTGGCCCAAAGGAAGGGACTACTATTGAATTATCGGCATGAGAAAGAGCTTTACCGATTATTTCCTAGAGGTTTCTCCTAAGGAAGATCGTTATGATGAACAATTCAGACTATCGGTAACCGAAATGAACAGTTCTTTTGACCACAGGTCCAAAGCTTCCGGATGCGGCAGGAAGGGTCTGACATCTTCAGTGGCTGTCTTAAAGTCAATTTTATTGAAACGGTCTCGAAGAAGTCCCTTCACTTCTTCGAGACTTAGCGATGCAGGAGCGGAAATTACTCCTGACCGCTCCAATTTCTTCTGAAGATACGTTAAATTGAATGGGATAGACTTCGCCAGATAGAAGAGATAATCGTATAAGTCTCTCCCTTTTACACGGCTTTGCCAGTTTCGACAGATAATTGCGTGGATTTTTCCCGAAAACAGGGATGGTGCATCAAACACTCTAATCTGGTAAGGAAAAGGAAACAGAGAATACTTCGTTTCATATCCTGCACCAAGTGCCGGATGAATATCTACTTCAGGCTTTACTTTTAAGACCTGATTTGAAACGATTTTCTTTGTTTCCAAAGACTCCGGAAAGACTGTCCTCCTTTGTGTTAAGGTGTTTCCTTTTACAAATGCGGATTGTATATTAGCCCTTTTTGATTTTGTTTTTAGCACTACGTTCCTTTTTAATCCATAGTATTTCAGTTCTTTGGCGGCAAAAGGAAAGTATGCACTTAAGTCGAAAAAAGGATCCTCTTTAACGAGAGCAAAGTCAAGATCTTCCGAAAAGCGGTCAAGTTGATAGAAAATCCGCAGGGCCGTCCCACCATAAAAAGTCGCCTTATCAAAGAATCTTGCTTTTGCTAATCCGCAAAGTGTGATTTCCTGAACGATTTCCTTTAACGCATTTTCCTTCTTTTCCAGAGAAGAGGTATCATATTTACGAAGCTGGGTTTCTAGAATATTATTCATTTTTCACTCCTCCTATCACCCTTTTTCTCAGGAATTTCAGATTACGTTTGTCATAGTAACCAGTAAGTATGCCGAGGTCCTTCTTATTGAGAGACTCAAAATCAGTTCTCTCAATTCTCCTATCATCAAAAAGAAGTTGACGAAGCTGTTTCAGAGAAAAAACGGGAGGTTTGATAGAAAGCCTATCGCATAGTGCCTTTTCAGGGGAAGCCCTGTAGAAAAAGCCAGTTTCATCCGCTATCCTATCTACGCCCAAAGGAAATGCCTTAAGCGGAACATCATGGAAGGAATAAATGCCAAAAGGGGTCTTATAGGTTTTGTTCTTTCCTCTAGCAGAAGTCGCACAGGTAATCCTATAGACTCTTTCCGGAATCAGTCCATGGTAGCTTAAAGCAGATTCAAAGCTAATGTAAGATGGGGAATACACACAGGCGGCCAAAGAAAACGGGTTTTCATTTCTGTTGTCAACATAAACCCCTTTAATCAAGCGGATAATCTTTCCTTGCTGATTAAGACGTTTGATTTTGTCCATCGGGTTATGATAATTGGAATATTTTTCAATTAATTGTTCGGTAGTATATATCATTTTCTCCACCAAATACAATTTTATTGTATTTTCAGGAGAAAAACAATATACTTTTTCCTAGCGAATGCCAATCCATTTCCCATCCATATTTTTCTTCGCTTTCCATAATCATCTACCGATTCCCAAGCGAGCCTAATTCTTTTGGTTTTTAAATGAAAGACATACAGCGACGAAAAAGCCTTATGTTCTTGCCTATCCTCAGCAAAACATGAGAACTGCATGGGGCATCAAACACTCTAATCTGGTAAGGAAAAGATAGTCGGAAGAGTCTCATCCTCATTCAAAAAAGAATCAGCATTTGCCGTTTTTCCGGTAATATCCATTCAAACCGTATTGGAATGCTAAAAAACCTCAGGGAAGTTACTTGTTCCGCTATGCGTGATTTCAAAGGTCTGGCAGAGTAAGATAAAAAACAGAAGCGATTTCCGCTTTGGAAAATTGTTCTTTTACAATCCGATAACCGGATAAAGAAAGACACTTAGGAACTGAAGGAGTGTTCCAACCAGACAGAAGATATGGAAGATGGAATGCCAGTATTTCTTTTTTGATCCGATTCCATAGAGAATCGAACCAACCGTATAAGCAATGCCTCCGCCAATAAGCAGCCAAACAGAAGACAAGCCTAAGGATAAGACAAGTCGTGGGTAGAAACAGATGATTGACCAGCCTAAGGCGATATAGATAATCCTAGAAATGACTTTGACCGGCTTCTTTCTCCTCCTTGTGGCATTAAGGACGACCCCAAGGATGGCAAGAGCATAGACAAAAGCAAGATAGACGTAATGATATGGCGTAAGAGAGGCTAGACCGATTAAAACAATCGGGGTGTAGCTTCCGGCGATGAGGACATAGATTGTGCAATGGTCAAGGACCTGGAATACGGTCTTTCCCCGGTTGACGTATAGGCCGTGGTAGATGGCGGAATTGGCATAAAGGAAGATGCTCGTCAAGGAGAAGGTTATCCTTGACCAGAGAATGAGGTTGTCTCCGGGACGAAGCTTAAGAGAAAAGATGATCGACAGGACTAGCCTGATTAGGCCCATCCCTGCACCCACGATATGGCTTACCCTATTGAAGATCTCCTCTCCTCTTGTATAGCGGGGAAGCTTATACTTCCGTCTAAGGTTATAGAGTTCCTCTGTGCTCCTTTCCTTTTCTCTATCCTTGCCTTTTCTGTGCTTGCCAAGGAATTTCCCTCTGAGGAATTCTTTCTTTCCAAGGAAGTCTTCTTTGTTCGCTCTTCTCTCTTCTCTGATATCCTTCTTTTCCTGCTTGAATTCCTCTTTCAGATTCTTCTTTGCGTTTTTCAGCTGTCTTTTGCTCTCCCGCAGGGAGAGAGAAAGGCGCTCATCTTCTTCCTCTTTCTGCCTTTGTAGGGCGGAAAGGGATTCCGCATATTCTTTCTGGTCCATATAGCCTCCTAAAACATCCTCATTATTCTACCGCAGAAGCAAAAGAAAAGAATCAAAACCCCTGGCAGGGAGCGAAAGGGAAAATCCGTTCTTTCTTCCTATTTTCGCATCCGCGTATTTTCCTAATGCCTTATAATAAAGAGGTTAGGAGATTATTTCATCATGATTAAAGCAGAACCGTTCATCCCGGACGAGGATTACGACAACCCGGCCAGGGTTACCGACTATTACGAGTTCTCCAGGGCAAACTGCCTCTTCCTCAACGGATTCAAGGATAAGATCCTTGTCTTCGACAGGTTCTTCCGGAAAAATCCGGAAGACAGGGGATATTCCATCTCCTGCGGACAGGATAAGCTCACAAAGTTCCTTTTAAACTATCACTTTACCGATAAGGACATTGCCTATCTCCGCTATAAAGGAAGGGATGATAAGTTCCTTGAGTACCTTTCTACCTATAAATGGAAGGGGACAAGGTATGCCTTAAAGGAAGGCACTGTCTGCTATCCCCAGGTCCCGAGGGTAAGAATCGAATGTGACAGGGTGGGGGCCATTTTGATTGAGACCTATCTTCTCCAGACAAGGAACTTCCATTCCTTGATTGCCACAAAGGCAACAAGAGTCTCCGGACTTGCTACCCATAGAAAGAGAAACGTCAGGGAATTCGGAACACGCCGTGCGCAGGGGGAAAGTGCAGGAAATGAGGGTGCCTATGCCGCCATTTTAGGTGGATGCATAGGAACCGCTAACTGCCTGGCCGAAAGGAAGTACGGAAGCGATGTCAAGGCGGTAGGAACGGTTGCCCATTCCTTTATCGAGTTCTTCCCTAGCGAGCTTGATGCCTTCCGTGCCTTTGCCACAACCTATCCGGACAATGTTTCCCTGCTGCTTGACACCTATTCGATCTTCCAGTCCGGACTTCCGAACCTAATTAAAATCGATGACGAAAGGATTAAGAAGTACCCAAACGACCCGAATAAGAGAGTCAAGTCCGCCCGGATAGATTCCGGAGACCTTGCAAGAGAATATAAGAAACTAAGAAAGGCCCTTGATGCCGCAGGCAAGCCCTATATTAAGCTTGTCGCCTCTAACTCCCTTGACGAACATAAGAGGGCAAATAGGGAAATCTATGAAAACGCTCACTTTGATTCCTACGGGGTAGGGGAACGACTGATTACCTCTTCGGCCGATCCGGTCTTTGGCGGAGTCTATAAGCTTGTCGCCGTCAAAAAGGAAGACGGAAGCTACGAGCCAAAGAGGAAGTGCTCTGATTCTGCCTCAAAGGCCATTATCCCGGGCAAGCTTAGGGCATGGCGTGTCTTTGACGAAAACGACCAGGGTCAATGCGACATCATCACCTTGGACGAGGAAGTCATTAAGGCGGGAGAACCTGTCACGGTCATCTCCCTTGACCGTGACGAATTCGAACGGAAGCGGGTGATTGTCCCTAAGCGGGTAGAGAAGCTTCTTGTCCCCTTCATCGTAAAAGGAAAGATTGACCATCCTCTTCCCTCCATCAAGGAGAAGAAGGAGTATGTCAAGGACCAGCTCGAACACCATGTCTGGGAAAGCGAACTAAGAAGGGAAGTCCCCCATGTCCACTACGTGGATAGGAGCGAGAAGGTCTATGAAAGGCGTGAGGAAAGGTACGAAAAGCTCCATGGGGGAACCTTGTAAACAGAAGGCCCTTGTCTTTGCCGGGGCTTTCAATCCTCCGACCATCGCCCATATCCTTCTGGCCAGAACGGCCAGGGAGTATCTTCACTATGACAAAGTCATCTTCGTTCCCTCGAAATCGAAGTATATCGAGTCTGTCCAGGAGAAGGACTTCGCCTATAGCGAAGAAAAACGGCTGACTAGGCTGAAAGAGATTGCCAAGGACTATCCCTTCAGGGTGGTAAGCGACATCGAACTAAGAAAGAAGGAACAGCCGAGAACCTATTTCACCCTTCTTGAGCTAAGCAAAGAATATTCTAAAATCAGGCTCCTCTTTGGAAGTGATAAGCTTGCTGAGCTTGAAAAGGGGTGGAAATATGTCGATGAGATAGGAAGAGAGTTCGGCTTCGCCCTGCTCTCCCGGAACGGAGAGAATAGTGAGAAGATTCTTTCTTCCACTCCCTATCTTAAGGAAAGAAGAGGATATTTCACTCTGATTCCGCCTAGTGAAGAGTATCAGAACGTCTCCTCTTCCTTGGTCCGCAAGAGGATTAAGGAGAAGAAGGATGTATCCCTTTATGTCCCTAAGGAAATCAGAAAGGAACTGATTGAAAAATGAACAATACCTTTTACCAGGCGTCCTTATGCTGTCCGAAAAGGAAGATTTCGGACGTTCCCTTTAATACAAAGGAAATTATTTCCGTCAGGAACAAAGAGAAGGACAGCCAGATTCTTCTTTTCCCCGAGCTTTCCCTCTCGGGGTACACCTGCGGAGACCTCTTTTTCCAGCAGGCCTTACTTTCTTCCTGCCTTAAGGGAGTCAAGGAGATAAAGGAAGCAAGCAGAAACCTAAAGGGACTAAGGGTAGTCTTCGGTCTTCCTCTTAGAAAGGATGACGCCCTTTATAATGTCGCCTGCGTAGTAAACGAAGGAAAGGTGCTAGGCTTTGTCCCTAAGTCCTATCTTCCGAACTATAGTGAATTTTATGAAGAACGATGGTTTAAGGAAGGAAGAGGGATTACTGGTGATTCCATCTTCTTTGACGGGGAAGAAGTTCCATTTGGAACCGATCTGATTTTTTCTTCCGGAGAGAGGAAAATCGGAATCGAAATCTGCGAAGATCTTTTTGTCCCGGATAAGCCAAGCACCCATTTAGCCTTATCCGGAGCGAACGTCATCCTCAACCTTTCGGCCTCCGATGAAATCATCGGGAAAAGAGAGTACCGGAGAAGACTTGTCCAAGGACAGTCCGGAGACTGCTATCTCCAGTATCTTTATGTCTCCTCAGGAAGCGATGAAAGTTCTACGGACCTTGTCTTTTCCGGACAGAGGCTAGTCGGAGACAACGGTGGGCTCGTCCTAGACGGGCTTTATCCAGAGCCTAGTGAAGTAAAGCGGGTGATTCTCGACTATCAGAAGTCCCTTTATAACCGCAGGCATCAGACTTCCTTCGAAGGAAGGAAGGAAGAGAGGAGAGAGATTCCTCTCTCTCTTTCCCGCCTTGGCGGAAAAGAGGAAGCTTCCTTCCCCTATCTTCTTGCCTGCCTGAAGGAAAAAGACTACTGTGTCAATCCTTATCCTTTCATTCCGGGGGACAAGGAAAGGGAAGAGCGGACAAAGACCATTCTCTCTATCCAGGCACACGGGCTGATGACCCGGGCGGAAAAGACAGGGAGGAAGAACCTAATCATCGGAGTAAGCGGTGGACTTGATTCCACTCTTGCCCTTTTGGTCAGGAAGGAAGCAAAGAAGCTTCTTCCGGACCTGAATCTGATTGGCTACACCAGGCCGAATAAGGGAAACACCTCTTCCCTCACCTATAAAAACTCCCTAGACCTAAGGAAGGAAATCGGTGTGGAAATCCATGAGGTGGACATCCACGAAGGAGTAGAGAGCCATCTTAAGGACATCGGACACCCTCTCTCCTATCTTGGAGAGAAGGACACGGCCTATGAAAACGCCCAGGCCAGAAGGAGAAGGTATATCCTTAGGGACGTCGCCAATAGGAGAAATGGTCTTGTCGTAGGGACAGGGGACTTATCCGAGCTAGCCCTTGGCTGGTGCACCTATAACGGAGACCATAGGAGCAACTATGGGGTGAATGCCTCAATTCCGAAGACCCTGGTAAAGTATTTAGTCTCTTCCTATGCCAATTACTGCGGGGAAGAGAAACTGAAAGAGACCCTGCTCTCCATTCTCTCTACCCCGATTACCCCGGAGCTTACTCCAAACAAGGACGGCAAGATTGCCCAAAGGACGGAAGAGAAGATTGGAAAGTACAACTTAAACGACTTCTTCCTCTTCTATTTCCTCCGCTATGGATATGAGCCGGAGAAGATTCTTCTCCTTTCTTCCCTAGCCTATCCTTCCCTTCCCCTGGAAGAGAGGAAGGATAGCCTGAAACGCTTCTATAAGCGTTTCTATTCCCAGGCCTTTAAACGGAGCTGCCTTCCCGACGGTCCGAAGGTAGGCACCTTGTCCCTTTCCCCTAGAGGAGACTATCGTATGCCCTCGGATGCCGATGTGGAGTCAAGGATTAGCCGGATAGACAACCTATAATTTTAAGATAAAACATCTCTTAAAGAAGCAAGGGAAAGGATCCCTTGCTTCTTTAAGTTTATTGAGAATACGGATTCTTTCCGGGATGAGATAAGTTAGAAACAAAGCCGGAAGCGCTAGGATGGCCTTCTTTATTTCTTAGAAGCCACTAGGCAAAAAGCCATCTAGGATGTGCTAATTAGAATAAAATAGATGACAGAAATCTCATAGGCAATTTCGTTATCCTTTTCCTCCCGGTTTCTTTTTTAGGTATTAGGCATTCTATTATGTCAGTGAATAGAAAAAGTCATTTCCTTGCTTTCGTGTAGTCTTTTCAGTAGAATGAATCCCGTTTTTCCCTTGTCGGACTGCTCACTCGTCTTACCGACAGTCAGTCCATTCGACAGGCGGGAAACAGATTTTTTCGTTTCATTCTTAAACGGAGGATATTATTCATGAAAGCAGACAAAAAGAAATTTCTTCTCTCTCTTGTCACCTTAAGGAGTCTATCCCTTGCTTCCTGCAAGGAAACTCCTTCTACCCCCTCTACTTTACCCTCTACACCTTCTACCTCTTCTTCCTCTACTACAACAAAGGAAGAGACAAAGTATTCTCTCTCCTTTGATAAGAGCGATAAAGTCAAGGCGGAAGTCAACGGACTTAGCGAAGGGAAGGCACTTCCTGGAGAAGAAGTCTCTTTCACTTTGACAAGTGAAGAAGAAGAGATTCTTTCCGTAACTTCTCAGACTGCCCATCTTTTCAACAAGGAAGGGACCTATTTCTTCACTAGGCCAAGCCATGATGTGACAATCGAGGTGAAGTCAGAAGCCTTTGGAGACCCTTCAATCCTAGAGGTCAAGGACGTCGATGCCTCCTCCCTTCCAAACAATGTCGCCTCCTTCAAAGCCTACTTTGAAAAAGCAAGGAGCGTGGAAGGAACCTATTTTAAGAAAGGAAGCTTGATCAACGATAATTTCTACGGCACTGTCGCCTATCAGGACTATGAGGCAGTGGCGGGAAAGAACGACGTCCTTATCCTCAAGGGACATCAGAAAAGCAATGTCAGCGACAGCTATTCCACTTACTATTCCTCGGAAAGAGGAAGAGAGGACAATATCTATTATTCCCTTACTTCCTCTTCCTCTCTTGGCAGTGCGCCGGAAGTCACGGATACCTATTCCTTTAAGACCATCATTAAGGATGATAGCGAAGCAGTCGGTGTCGATGAAATTAAAGAGAGCGATGCTAAGTTAAATTATTCCTCCTTAGGCGGGGCAAAGAGCATCTATGACAGGTTCTTTGCCGATAATGCTTCCTTCAAACTCGAGGACTACAAGGAGTCCCTTCCTTCCTTATCCTACTGTCTTAAGGACATCACAAAGTCCGTGTCCGAGGATAAAAAGAGTGCATCGTTTGATCTGAAAGCCTACTACACATCCTGGACCGGGACGGACTGCGTAAATCTCTCCTTTGTCTTTGACGGGGACAGTTTCCTTAAAGAGGCTAAGCTGACGAAAGTCAGCTATGGGGATGGAGAGTACGACGAGACGACAAAGCTCCCTTTAGACGGGGCCAAGGGGACAGTTAAGGGCACCTATCAGATTAAGAGGGAACGGGGATATAAGCCGACTCTTAATAAGAGGGATATCTCCTCTTTCGCCATGGACGACTATGATATCTCCCTTTCCTATTCGCTTTCCGGGGAAAGCAAGGAAGCCGATAGGAGCAATGCCATCGTGGAGAACGGTTCGACTCTTTCCTTTGCCTTCCTTCCTAAGGATAATAAGCCGACACTGATTCTTCCCCATCTGAAAGAAGTAGCGGAGGGAGAGGGGTATGTCGACAGGAAAACTTTGACCGTGAGGAAAGAAGGGGAGTTCACCCTTGTCTTCGATAACGGATTCGGAAAGGAAAAGAAAATCAAAGTCACCTCCGTAGAGCCAAAGCCATCTTCGCTTTCGGCCAACATCCCTGGCCACATCTATCTCAACGGGACGGCTTCCCTTACCGTTTCTCTCCTTCCGGAAAAAGCCGATCAGGAAGTCACAATCAGTAAGAACGATGACTCTGTCGGAGAAGCCGAATTTAGCCTGAACCAGGATGGGACCTATACGGTCAAGGGGACTAAGCTAGGCAAGGCATCCTATACGGTTGCTTCGAAACAGAATAGCGAAGTCAAGGAAAGCATTTCTTTCGAAGTCATTGAAAAGCCTGATGCTTCCAAGTTCAAGAACAACGTCTTAAGTAAGACCTTCTACGGGGAAGGAGGCGGCTATAAGGGTGTCGTCAACTTCAATGAGGATGGAAGCGGAAAATATAAGACTGGCACAACCGGAAGGTATGGTGCTTACGAAAGCGAAGCCTCCTTCACCTGGACCTTTGACGAAACGAGCCTCACCTTTAAAATCAGCGGCGCGGAAGGAAGCTATTATACAAACCGTGGCTTTACCTCTTTCTCGGCCATAAGCGAAAATCTGGCAGAGGGCAGCTTTGTTAACTATGACTACTCTGGTACGGTTACCTCTTTCACTTTGGAAAGGACAGGAGAGGAGAGAAAGAACCTCTCAAGCTTTGACTAATGAAAAAGAATCTACTTTTGTTATCTTTTCTTTCTTTGTCCCTTCTTGGCTGCGGGAAGCCTTCTGAGTCTTCTTCCCCTAAGCCCTCTTCTCCCTCTGAAGTGCCTTCTAGTGGCAGTGAAAACCAGACCACGTCTACTTCTCCTTCGGCTAGCCAGGGAGGCTGGCTTGATTTTCATGCCCCTACGACCGTCTCTTCCCTCTTTGACTATCTCGACAAAAGCGGAAGAGAGAAGGAAAATGAAGAGGGAGTCAGCTACCACCGCGATTATTTTTCCTATGAACTGAGTCTCTATTCCGACAAAGTCACGGAAAAGAGCGAGAATGGGGAGGCTTTCTTTAACGATGCCCTCTTTGTTTCCGGAAAGGAGAAGAAGACCATCTCCTATGACTACAAGGACGATAAGGAAGTGGAAGAGGATACCTATCTTTCCTTAAAGGAGATAGATCATGGCACCTTCTATTCCATCCTTGACTATGGAAAGGGGAAGGATAAGGACAAGGCGGAGAAGACCTCCATCGGGAATTCCTCTCTTACCTACCAGAACAAAACGAAGCTTAACGCCTTAGACTCCCTGTATACCTTCTATACCTCGAAAGTCAGCAAGAACGTTGTTGCCGGAGTCGATGACATCACGCCAAAAAGGGAAGGCAATCAGATCAGCTATCATCTCACTCAGGGCTGGGAAGAGACAATCGGCGACAATAAGTACAAGTTCGCTGCCGTCATCGACGTTTTCCTGGACGGCAAAGGAAGACTTGCTTCCTATTCCTATGACTATAAGGAATATCAGCCGGAAGTGGACGACGAAGGAAATTCAAATGGGAATCTCACCCTTTTAAGCCAGGTCAAGGATGCTGTCACAATCGTCTTCGGGACTAAGTCTACTTATAGCTACTCTTCCCGCCTTGACGAAGGGAAAGAAGCGGTGAATCCTCTTGACTACTTTAGGAGAGATTATACTCCCGCCCTTTACTCCTGGGACGGAGTAGGGACAGAAAAGAAGAAAGAAGATGCCCTCTCCTTCCCTGTCAATAGGTATGTGGAAGCCATGGCCGAATCCCCCGTTCCGGAAAAGGCCCTTGATTCTAAACTGACCATTACCGAAAGCAGCAACAAGGAAGTAATCTCCGTCTCCTCAAATGGCGTAGTCAAGGCCATCGGACTTGGCGAGACTACCCTGACCATTGTCTCCGAAACCGGGATCAGGAAAGAAGTCGCCTGCAAGGTCGTCTCCCCTAAGCTTACCTCCATCAAGGCGGCGACTTATTCTTCCTTCCACTACAAGGGGGATAAGGAGACCCTGTATATCTATAAGACTCCGGATAACTCCTTAGATGAGATAGAGGTCGTTTCCCTGACGGAGGAGATCATCCAAGTCGTCAAGGAAGAAGACGGAGGCTATTCCCTGAAGAACGTAGGACTTGGGGAAGGAAAGGTGGAAGTAAGAAGCAAAACCGACCCAAGCGTCAAGACGAGTGTTTCCTACACGGTCATCGAAAAGAAAACCGTCGAAGAGGTGAAGAAGAATGTGGTCGGCTCCTGGGTCGGAGACGTTCCTTCCAGGAACTCCTCCACGAGGGTAAAGGATGCCTTCACCATCGTCTATAAGGAAGACGGAACAGGGACATTGACTCTGAATAAGGAAGGGACAGGTTACACCTTTGTCGTCGGGAAGGCCTATGACTTCACCTATACTTTCCTTGAGAAGGGGAGATATGAGGACCGTCCTGTATCCCTGACAAGGTCAACCATCGTCCTAGACCATGGCTCGGTCACCTGGACCTATTCCAACAACACTGCCGACTTCTATTACAGCGGAAGTAACGCTGAGATTACCTTCGCCACCAATAACTCAGAAGAATTCGGGGCCATGGTCCAGCTCTCGGCTACGCGTCTATCCTAGTTTCCTCTCTTCATCAAAAAAAGACTGCCGCATCGAACGGCAGTCTTTTTTTCTATGATTGAAGTTGCTAATTGGAGTTAAGCGTAAACGCTCTTCATATCCTAATGTCATCCTTATTCTTCCGGATGAGTGAGAAGAGAGGAATAGACCCGGATAAAGGCGGCCGGACGGGCTTCATTATTCCAGTTCAGTTCGTTTCCGATTGAGATCTTATAGTCCCCTTTCTGGTAAAGATCATAGCCTTGCTTATCTTTATCACTCGTCAGAGTATATCCGCTATCAAGAAGAAGCTGCTTATAGTCTGAAATGAACTTGGTGACGATGGCTTCTTGTCCATCGTCGAGCCTATTTGTGCGGATATAGGCACATTCCGGATTTGTGCCATCGGCCCGTTCCCATAGGACGGAGGTGCTATAGCCTGGCTCATAGTAGAGGAAGGGGACGGCATCATAGATGTTCCATGCCTTCCTCTCCTTCGCCAAGGAAGGATAGGCTTCTTCAAAGGACGTCGGATGGGCGGGCTCAGTTGCCTTAGAGAAGTCAATACCGACCTGTGCACTTCCATAGGAGGAATAGTCAATCGTCAGTTCGTAATCCGTCGTTCCGTCACTCCTTTTCGCCCTGGCCTTGCTCAGATGGTTGTTTTCGCCTAGGACGATCGTTCCCTCTCCGACATAGGTATGTAAGAGAGTCCAGGTTGTCGGAATATAGGAGCAGTAGGAGATGAACTGCGCATTACTTCCTCTTGAGACAAAGGTGTTTGCCTCGCTTGTCTGATCAAAGATTTCGGCCGCGAAGTCAAACGTCGGATAACGGTTCACCTTCTTTCCGCTGCTGTCTGTTCCGTCAAAGACCGAATTGTGCTTCTTGGTGATAGTTGTGGTATTCGTCTTATCGTCATGTTCATACTCGTAGTAATTGTTCTCGTCGACCTTATGGACGCCGGTATGGCTAAGGACCTGTCCACCGACCGAGTAGACAATGTCGATCGTATCCTCGGTGTAAGTATAGACCGTCTTCTCATCCGCCTTCCCGCTTGTCTTCCGGATGACGGAAGAGACGTAGTTCTTCAGTCCCTTCCTTGTCTCGAGCGTCGTTGAAATCGGATCCTGGTAGGACTGATGAGGATATTTCTGTAGATGATCAATCTTGGCGCTTCCTAACTCGGATAGAGAGGAAGTAATCTTCCTTCCGTATTTCCTTTCTATGTTCTCCCTGTCGTTCGTGTTTCCTTTGTAAGGGTCGACGACGACATGGAAGGAAGATATGGTTCCGTTTTCTACGGAAAAGTACCTGTCATCCGGTGTCCTGTCTTCCTGATAGAAGTTCCTGCAGATTTCACTTGCCGCCTCATAGCCGCCGATAAAGTGATAGGTCTGACCATGGTCAAAGGAGGCAAAGTCGTCCTTAGTCACGGCAGAAGAATAGCCAAGATAGTTAAAATACGGAGAAGCCTCCCAGTACCTCTTGGTCTGGTCCTCGTCGGTATTGGTGAGCACCTTCTTCCGGACATTGTTCTGGAAGTCGAGGTATTCGCTGGCAAGATAGCGTCCGTCCCGGACGTATTTCTTTTCAAAGGTCTTTCCATCGCTTTCTGTAACGTTAATCTGATAGGCATCGGTAAGGTTCGGTGTGAGAGAGTCAGACTGGTCTTCATTCTCTTCGAATACCGTCACCCCGGTGCTCTTTCCGTTCTGGCTTGGAACATAGTTGACGTCATAGGAATAGTAGGTCTCTACGCTCTCCCTCTTCCTCGAAGAGGAGACAGTCGAAAACCTCTCTTCGCTCCTTAGCGTGAAGTCATCGGAGACCATGACTTCATACTGGGAATAGATACTTTCATTACTTTTCAGTCTTGCCGTGATGATTGCTTTTCCATACCCGTTTGCAATCAGATTCACTTCCGGCCTTTTGCCGTTTAAGGGATTACTTCCGATGGCGACAATGTTTTCGTCGCTTGATGTCCAATCGATGTCTCCTTCTACCCCGTCCCTTTTTAGATAGATGGCACGGATAGCATCCTTATAGAGGTCTCCCTGCCTAAAAAGGGTAAGGCGCTTATCGACATGAAGTCCCTGCTCCGAAGAAGGCTTTTGCGTAGAAGAGCCTTGAGGGGAAGAGGGCTTTTCTATGGAGGGCCTACCTTCCGTATCAGAAGGTCTTGCAGTCGGTTCGTTCTTGGCACAGGCGCTTAACGGAAGAAGAAAAGCGAGAAGAGAAAGCAGTGTCGCTTTATTTTTGTTCATGATTACTATGCTCCTTATCTACTATACAGGTTATCTAAAAACTGTTTAATGCTAAACACTTTTAATCAATTTGTCAATCCTAATGACCGGCTAAGGCGAAAAGAAGACTTTCTTTGTTTCCGTCGTCAAAAGAGACTAAGAATTATGAAAAGGCTTTCTTAAGACATATTCTTCCTTTATAATGATTTTATTGACTCTCAATTGAAACAACAAGGAGGTTTTATGAGTTTCAAGAAAATCGTTGTTGCCGGTGGCGGTGTGTTAGGAAGCCAGATTGCCTTCCAGGCCGCCTATTGCGGATTCGAGGTGACCATCTGGTTACGGAGTAAATCGAGTATTACCCGTACCCAGCCGAAGATCGACCATCTTAAGGAGACCTATATCGAAACCATCAAGAAGAGGGATACTCCGGAAGGGAAGGCAGACAATGTCTTTGCCCTTGGCATTGCCGATAAGGACTCTTTCGATGCCAAGGCCTGCCTAGATAAGGTCGAAAAAGCCTATTCTTCCCTAAAGCTGGAGTTAGACAGGAAGAAGGCGGTGGAAGACGCAGACCTTGTCATCGAGTCTAGGGCTGAGAACGAAAAGGACAAGATTGTTTTCTATAAGACCTTGGCCCCACTCCTTCCACAGAAGACAGTTTTAGTCACAAACTCCTCTACCCTTCTTCCCTCCAGGTTTGCAAAATATACCGGACGCCCGGACAAGTACCTTTCCCTGCATTTTGCTAACTCCATCTGGAAGAATAACACGGCCGAGGTGATGAGCCAGCCTCAGACAAGCCAAAAGAGCTTTGATGAAGTTGTTGCCTTTGCCAACGACATCCGCAGGATTGCCCTTCCAGTTTTAAAGGAGAAGAGCGGCTATCTTCTAAACTCCATGCTCGTCCCCTTCCTTCTTTCCGGACTTGATCTCTATGTCTCCGGTGTCAGTGACCCTAAGAGCATCGACTTAGCCTGGACAAGAGGGACAGGAGCGCCGAAAGGTCCTTTCCAGATCTTCGATACCGTCGGCTTAAACACTGCCTACAACATCGTCAGGCAGTATCAGAAGGTTCCAGGGCTATTGTCCCCCATCCTCAGAAAGAGGAGGAGGCCTTATAACTTCAAACTGATGGCCAAGGTTTTAAAGAAGTACATCGACGAAGGAAAGCTTGGAAGGGCCTCCGGAGAAGGCTTCTACAAGTACAAATAGGTTTGGTTAGGCTAAGCCAGAACTTTGATCGGACAGGGGTCTTTTCATTGACCCCTGTCCTATCTTGTCTTCTTCCTCTTTTCTGCGGTAAAATATTCTGTCCTTGAAATGAGTCCCCCTCCTTTCAATGACACTATTCTTCCTTTTTTGGGCGTATGGTGGAATTGGCAGACACGCAAGACTTAGGATCTTGTGCCATTGGCATGCAGGTTCGATTCCTGTTACGCCCACCAAGGAAAAGAAAGCCTCCGGTCATTCGAATAACGAAACCGGAGGCTTTTTCTGTATTCCTAAGAGTTAGGAAAAGACTATGTTTTGGGATTCCTGGAATGAAAAACAGACATGAGTCTTAGTGGGAAGACATATATGGAAGATACTTCATATGGAAAAAAGGACTCGTTTATCACACAAACTTTATGCTACCCCCTTTTCAGACTTAATATTTTTGGTAAATGATCCAAAAATCATAAGTGTCATGCTAAATGATAGATCATCTACCATTGTGTTTTCCTTGTTGAAACCCAATGGTGTTGCCAATGCCGGCAAATATCCCGCCTTTCGAGAGTTTTCTCTGACAGCCACAGCACAGCGCACTTTCGCTAGAATCTGCAGGTGGATGGCAAACAGACACCTCATCCTGGCACAAAGGCGGTTGACCCATGTATGGCCTCGGAACCCCAACAATGTAGCACGGAAATTATACCGCGCCCTGGAGACAACAGCATTATTGTTTACCCTTTTTTTACTTATTTCTCTTTCTTTCTCAATGTAACAAATAAGACCTCCAATGGTTTCAGTTCATAGGAAATGTAGTCATCTCCTTTCAGCTTGATATCATTGAATGTCATATGCGGCAGGGATGCTGCTTTCAGATAGTCGATATCCATGATGTCGAGGGAGGAGTTTCCGCTTCTGATTGCTATATCATATGCAGAACCTGATTCTGAAGATATTTCTGTCCTTGTTTCAAGGTATTCGCCTTCGAATTCTTTCAGATGAATCTGGAAAGCTCTTCTCTCTTTGTTTTTGAAGAAAGCATCTCTGCACTTCATATTGATCTGGTAATCCATCTGCCTTGAATATTCATAATTATAAGGAACATAGTAATAGAAAAGGATTCTGATTTCATCGTCTTTTGCCTTTGTCACATAATACCCATTTCCTTTTTTTAGAATTGTGCTTCCTAATTTTTTCAATAAGAGATAGGCATAATAGGATGGCTTTTTGACGCCATAGTAGGTGAACAATCCTAAACCGCCATGGAAATGTTCTTTCGGAAGAATGTTTTCATCTATATCATCTGTCAATGACCAATAGGAACAGGAAGAAACCATGTTGTTTGTTTCTAAAAGATTTTTGACAATATAGGCACTTTTGAATGTTGTATCGGATAAGAGATCTTTATGCGAGACTGTATTGTTCCATTCCGTTATATATAAAGGGGAAGAGATTCCCATCTCTTTCAGACTTCCTTTCATCTGGACAAGGAATCTTTCGAAACTGTTTTCATCCGGTGAAAGATAGATTCTGTTCGGAATGTTTTTCTCGACTTCCTTAGGATCATATAGCCAAGACCTATCAATATCGTAATAATGGATGGTGATGAAATCAGGAACAATGTTTTCCTTCTTGGTAAAAGAGAGGAAATTGAAGAGCCAGTCATCTTTCTTTCCGTAAGTTGAGAAAGAGGCAGGGCCCCCGAATCTTAGATTTTTATCGATATTCTTTAATGTGTAATACGTATTCTTATATAAGGAATAATACTCTTCGTCCTTCATCCCGAAAAGATGATTGATAGATTCTGGTTCATTCCATACGGAGAAGAGGAACGATTCGACAATGCTTTTACCATATCGGTTGATTAGATGGAGAAGGAAAGCAGAACAAAGCATGTTCCACTCGTTGATATCTTTAGGATAACCGATGATCGATTTTCCTAAAAAGATCGAATGAGAGGCTTTGCTGGCCAATGCTTTTGGCATAAAGGAGAGCTGGACAAGCGGCTTTAGATTGACTGAGAGCAGGAAATCGTAAGCTTGATCGATGAAAGCAAAGTTGAAAACAAGCTTTCCATCCTGCTTTGTCACAACCATCAAGTCATCATCAAAGACAGAGTGCAGCTTGATGTACTCAAATCCGATCTCTTTCTGAAGTACTCTGATTTCATCCTGTGTTTTAGAAGATAGAATATCCTTTACTCTTCCTCCACCGATCATCTTCAGATACTTCTTTTCATTGATTTCAGAAGAAGTATCGTTTTTATCAAGCTCAAATGCAGTGATATCTTCTGTTGTTAGAATCGTGTGATTCTTGAAGCTGATATCCGCTTCTTTTTCCGTGTTCTTGACAATGAACTTGGTGACAGACGCTCTGTCTTCTTCAAAAGAATCGTCAAGATAATTGAAAGCGCGGTATTTATCAGTCGGTTCATCATTGCTGATCAGCGTATTGTCTTTTGAATGCTGCTTTCTATAGATGGACGGATTAGTCTGATATTTTTGTTTGAAAGCAGAAACAAAGGCACGGGGATTAGGAAAACCGACCTTTGCTGAGATAGCATCAATCGATAAATAAGAGGAGATAAGAAATTCCATGGCCTTATTCAATCTGACATTTCTTAGGTATTCGGAGAAATTAATGCCGACATTCTCTTTGAAATATCTAGAGAGATAGGCACTTGATAAAAACTCGTTTGCTGCAATGGTGTCAAGTGAGATATCTTTGCTGTATTCGGAATTGATATAGGCAAGAATGGATGACATACGATTGAGAGAATCTTTGCTCTGCGGTCTTTGCTCCTGAGATACGCCTTCTGAGAAAAGAAAGAACAATAATTTATATATAAGAGAAAGTTTCAAAAGTTCATTGCTGGATTCTTCGCTTGCAGTGTTGTTTTTTAAAAGCGTAGCGATGATATTTCTGATAAGTTTTCCTTTATGGGAGGAGAAATCATGTTCGAAATAGACTGAATTCTTGTTTTTAGGGAGATGATTCAATTGATCGAGGCGGACCTGAAGCGTTGCCAAAAGGGCTCCTTTTCCTTTTAAAGAATGGATTTCATTGCTGTTGACTAAGAAAGCGTCACCTTTTTTGAACTCATAGACGGATTCAGAAGCCTGAAGAACAATATTTCCTTCGATGACAATGGAGATTTCAAGGGATTGATGCCAGTGGGGTTCAATGGAATCAATTTTGTTGATAAAGAGTCTGATTGGCCTGTTTTCATGGAAAGCAATGATCTCATGATTGTAATTCATACAATTCTTCTCCTAATTTTGATATATTATACTGCATTTTTTTGACATTTCTTCTTTTAATGTTGATAGGTTTTGATGGAAAGTACCAAACTTGTCAAAATTTTGACATTACAAGAAAGAAAATAGCGTTTTCATTTACTGAAAGCCCTTATATAATTTTGACAGTAGGAGAAATTGTGACATGAAAGAACTATTGGTATCAACAAAAGACCTCACCAAAAAATTCGGAGACGTTATCGCAGTCGATAAGGTTTCCATGGAAATCAATAGTGGCGAAATCCGTGGACTTATCGGCGAAAACGGTTCTGGCAAATCCACAATTTCACAGATGATCTGCGGAATCTATACCAAAACATCCGGTGAAATATTCTATAAAGGAAAAGAGTTTAAGCCGAACAGCTATCTCGATGCTGAAAAGAATCATATCGCCATGATTGTTCAGGAAACAGGTACCATCGATTATCTCACTGTCAGTGAAAATATCTTCTTGGGAAGAGAAAAAGAGTTCACTAAGGGTATCTTCCTCAATCATAAGAAAATGGATGAGGAAGCTAAGAAAGTTATGGCCCTTGTCGGTATGGAAGACATGAATGTCACTCTTCCGATATCTGCATATTCCTTCGAAGTCAGAAAGATGGTTGAAATTGCAAAGGCCTTATCTATCGATCCTGAACTTTTCATCGTTGATGAAACGACAACAGCACTAAGTCAGACGGGCAGAGAAAAAATCCATGAAATCATGAATGATTTAAGAGAGAAAGGAAAAGCCGTTCTCTTCATCTCTCATGACTTGGATGAGCTTTCTTCTACCTGTGATGTCCTGACAGTCTTAAGAGATGGCCATAGGATCACCACGCTTGAAAAGAAAGATTTTGATGCCGACACCATCAAGAAAGCGATGGTCGGAAGAGAAGTCAAAGGTGACTATTACAGAAGCGACTTCACACCGACTCATGGTGAAAGAGAGACATTGGTTGCAGACCATATTACAACAGCCCGACTCCATGATGTATCGATGTCGGTCAGAAAAGGAGAAATCGTCGGTATCGGCGGATTATCCGATTCCGGCATGCATGATTTGGCTAAAACATTCTTCGGAATGGAGAAGCTTGTCTCCGGTCATGTATACGCCTATAGCAAGAGACAGCCTACCTTAAAAGAGAAATGGAAAGCCAATCTTGCCAAACTGCAGAAGAAGCCAATTGAAGAGATCACGGATATTGTTAAATATGAAATTAAGAATATCGATACAGCTTTGAAGGCATCAATTGGTTATATCGCCAAAGACAGAGATAAAGAAACATTGATCCTCCCTGATTCCATCAAGAACAACCTCTGCATCTCTAACCTTGATAATCTTTCTGTCTTCGGCATCATCACGCCAAGAAGCGAAAAGAAGTTCGCTTCTGACATCATCAAATCATTCCATATCAAATGCGCTTCGATGAATCAGACTGTCAAAGAACTCTCTGGCGGAAACAAACAGAAAGTCAGCTTTGGAAAATGGATCGGAAACAATTCCAAGATATTGGTCTTCGATTCGCCGACAAGAGGTGTTGATGTCATGGTCAAAGCGACAATGTATCAACTCTTCATTCAGCTGAAGAAAGAAGGATATACGATTCTTATCGTCTCTGAGGAGCTTCCTGAGCTCATCGGTATGAGCGATAGAATCCTTGTCATGAAAGACGGAAAGATCAATCATGAATTCTTACGAAGCGAAGATCTGAAAGAAGAAGACATCATCAATTACATGATTTAGGAGGGAAAATGAAAGCAATTGTAAACAATTTCAAATCGTTCTTCACTCCTAAGGGATTGAAAGAACATAAAGGAGAGATCATTCAGTGGGGATCTTTGATTCTCGTCGTTGTTCTCTTCTCCATTCTGACAAAGGGAAACATCTTCTCGGACTATAACCTCAAGACATTGGTCGGACAAATCTCATCCTTGCTTATTATGGCCTGCGGCCTTCTCTTTGTCTTCGCATGCGGAAGCTTCGATATCGCAAGCGGAAGCGTAGCAGGCCTATGTTCGCTTATTATGGTTCTTATCGCCAATAAGACAGGACAGCTGTGGATTGGAATTGTCGTATCTATCCTCTTATCCATGATTCTTTATTTCATTCAGTGCTTCATCTCCATCAAACTTAAACTCGTTACGACAATCGCCTCTCTCGCCATCATGTTCTCAGCCAGAGGCCTTGTCACCTATGTCTGTTCTCTCTCAGACGGCGTTGTCCATATCGATGACTACAGCATAATTTCCAATTTGAAATCTAACTGGGTTCTTCAGCTTGCCATCACCTTATTGGTAGTACTTGTCACTGGATTCTTATTTAATTTTACAAAGATTGGAAAACAGGTAAGAGCCATCGGAGACAATCCGATATCTGCAAGACAAAGCGGGGCAAATGTCAACGCCATCAGATACTTCAGCTATGTCTTGGCCGGATTACTAGTCGGTGTCGCCAGCATCTTCCTTATGGCAAGAAGCGGAGCCATTGGAAAATCTATCGGTTCCGGCTTGGAAATGGATATTATGATCGCCATTATCTTAGGAGGCATGAACCTCAATGGCGGGAGCAAATCCAAGATGTCGGCTGCAGTCATCGGTTCTATCACTTACCGTCTGCTCTCCAACGTTATGACGATGGTAGGTGTTAAAACAAACTACATTTCTTTAGTCAAAGGGATCATCTTCTTAGTAATCATTTTCAGGACGTTGAGACAAAGCAAAAACGTCAAAGAAATGCCTCGTTAAATGAACAATTTCATAGAAAGGAGAAAAATGATCATGAAACGTTCAAAAAGTCTTATGTTGAGCTTAGCAGTTTTGGTAGGTGCATTAGTCGGATGCGGAAACACAGTCGGAACCGGTTCTAATGGTGGAGACACTGAAAAGAGAATCAAGATCGGTGTTGTCATGTATTCCTTCTCTGATGTTCAGGGAAAGACCATCGAGAACTACTGCGACTATCTCTCCAAAAACCTTCCTATCGATTTTGCTTTTGAAGCAACCAACTATCAGGATGACCAACAGCTCACTGCTGTCGAAAACCTCATCTCCGCCGGATGCAAAGGCATCATCTCCGGTTATGACACTTCTTTAGTCTCTTGCCTTGATACTGCAAAGAACGCAGGCGTCTACTATTCTTTGGCTTTGGATTATTCTTCTGCCAATGACTTCAAGGACAGCACTGTCAACGAATACTTTGTCGGCGGAACCGAACAGTTTGGTGGTGACCTTGTCGCCTTAGGAAAGACCTATGCCAAGGCTGCTGTCGCTGCTGGATTAAAGGATATCGGCGGTGTCTCTTTCCCTGCCTGGGCGTTTGCCGAAGGACCTGCAATCTATAATGCATTCAAGGCTGAAGTCACTGCCCTCGATTCTACAGCAAAAGCTGAAGATCTTGTCCTTTCCGCAGGTTTCATGGCCGAGGATGTTCAGACTGCAACCAACAAGGTCCTCACCGATACTCCAGCAGTCGATTCTATCTTCGGACTTTCTTCCGGTCTTGATTATGTCTATCCAGTCATCCGTGACAAGAACGTCAAGCTCATTTCCATGGGCTATGATGATTCCGTCAAGTCTCTCTTTGAGGCTGGCAAGCTTGTCGCTAGCGGAAACAACAACCACGTTCAGTCTATCGCTTCCTGTGTTGCTAGACTTGTCAACGCTATCGATGGAAAGACTTATAGCGATGCCACTAGCGGCAAGTACAACAAGGACAACATCATCAATGGTGTCGCCGGCTATCCTGTCATGACCAGCGTCGCTGATGTTGCTGATTACACAACCTATGTCGCTCCTACTGATATGTCCAATGGCGGTGCTGTCACAGCCGATGAGTTAAAGAATGTCATGCTCCGCTACAACGACAAGGCTACCTTAAATGATCTCAACACTCTTACCAACCGCACCATGGCTGAGATCAAGACTGTCAGAACTTCTAAGTAATTAAATCAGAAAATCGCTATCCCATTTAGCGATTAGAAAGGCGATTGCAATATGAAAGACAAAATATTGAAAACTGGATTAGGCTACCTGAAAAGCCTGATATTCCCTGTTGTGCTCTATATCATCTTTGCACTGATTTCACTCTGCTGCGGTAAACAGGCCACTTACTTCTCTTCCTATACGACAGGGAAGATATTTCAGGAGTCTGTTTTGGCAACACTTGTCGGCATTGCAATCGCCGTTCCTTTAAAGGGCGGTAGATGGGACTTTGCAACCGGTACGATTTCAGTCTTAGGCGGAATCATCGGTCTCAATCTCACCATCATGGTAAAGGCCCCGTTGCTTGTCGGAATCATCTTCACAGTCTTCTTCTCGGTGCTTTTGGCTGTTTTAGAGGGACTTCTCTATATCGTTCTCCGCGTTCCGAATATGATTGTCTCCTTAGGTGTTGTCATGATCTATGAGGCAATGACCAATATTCTCTTCAATGGGAAAGGCGTCAATGTCTTCAACAATACTCCTGAATACACAAATGAATTGCTTAAACTCTACAAAGCACCTTGGTGTTATGTTCTTTTAGCCCTTGTCATTTTGGTCTGTACTTTCCTTCTCTACTACACCCGTTTTGGAGCTGACAATAAGTCTTTAGGTCTAAATTCGAAGCTAGCGATCAATGCAGGCGTTAAGGAAAAGAAGAACATCCTTCTGACCTATGTCTTCATCGGTGTTCTCTTAGGATTTGCCGCAATTCTCAACGCTTCGAAAGGAAAAGTCGAAGCGGCAAGCAACCTCTCCTCTACAAACCTCATGTTCTCCTCTATGGGACCTGTCTTAGTCGGCCTTTTCTTAGAACGGTATTCCACCCTTCCTTTTGGTGTCTTTGTCGGAGCCCTAGGCTTCAATGTCATCACTTACGGACTTCAATCCTTAAGCATTGATTCCTCCATTCAAACAATCATCACCGGTGTCGCCATCGTTCTCATCATGACCTATACGACAAATCAGGAATTATTGAAGAATGTCATCCGCAATACGTTCACATTCAAAAAGAAAGAGGCATAATCATGAAAGATATCAATCTTAAAATCGCACCTTATTATCTTTCAGACAAGCAGATTGATAAAATCGAAAAGATGATCTCTTCCATGACATTGGAAGAGAAAATAGGGCAGCTCTTCTTCGTTGTCGGCAGAGGATTCGATGAAGAATATCTCTTGCATATCATCAAAGATCTTCATGTCGGCGGCATCATGATCCGCCCCTTGAACAAAGATACAGACCGTGCCATCATCTCATATGTTCAGAAAAATTCCAATATTCCTCTCTTTGTCGCTGCTAACTTAGAATCCGGCGGAGCAGGATGCTGCACTGAGGGAACCAATGTCGCAACGAACAGGATGATTGGTGCGACAAATGATCCTAACAACGCTTATGAGTTAGGAAGAATCTGTTCAGAAGAAGCCAATGAAATCGGTGTAAACTTTGCCTTTGCACCTGTCAGCGACATCGACTACAACTTCAGAAATCCGATCATGAACACAAGAACCTTCGCTTCCTCTGTAGAGATGGTCAAAGAATGTGCGACAAACTACATTCTCGCTTCCCAGATGAACAATGTCATGTGCTCTGCCAAGCATTTCCCAGGGGATGGCAGAGATGAAAGAGATCAACATCTCGTCACTTCTATCAACGACTTGTCCTGTGAAGAGTGGGATAAGAGCTATGGCGCTGTTTATGAAAGCGAGATTAAGGCGGGCGTCTTAGCTTTTATGAACGGACATATCCTTCTTCCTTCCTATAGTAAGAGACTCAATCCTGCTTTAGAGGATAAAGATATTCTTCCTGGTTCGTTATCCACTGAGCTTCTTAACGGACTTTTAAGAGGAAAGTTGGGTTTTAATGGTCTGATTTTGACAGATGCCTCCACAATGGCAGGATTCAATATCCCCATGGGCAGAGATGAAGCTGTTCCCTATTCCATCAAAGTCGGTAATGATAGGCTCCTCTTCTGCAAGAACCTTGACGAAGACGTCATGTTCATGAAGAGAGGATATGAGAGAAAGTTCATCACTGAAGAAAGACTTCACCAAGCTCTTCTTCGCATTCTTGCCACAAAGATGAAAATCGGACTTTTTAATGAGGACTTCTTTTTCTTAAAGCGAGAACCTATTTTAAGAAAGAAGGAGAATTTAGAGGTTGCCAAGAGAATTGCTTCTGATTCCATCACACTTGTCAAAGAGCAGGAAGGTCTTCTTCCTCTCACTGTCAAGAAGAACAAGAGAATTCTTCTTCACGTTCTTGAAAACGGCAGAAACGCACTTGGCTATCTAAGAACCGAAGTCGGAAATCAGTTCAAGGCCCTTTTGGAAAAAGAAGGATTTGAAGTCACGCCGTTTGTTTCAAATGGCACGTACGAAGGACTTCAGGAAGCCTTTGAAAGTGTCAAAGAGAAGTATGATGCAATCATCTATCTTGCTAACCTTGAGACAAAATCCAATCAGACAACTGTCCGTATCGAATGGACCAATCCGATGGGTGTCAATGTTCCAATCTACATCAATTCCATCCCGACTATCTTCATCTCTCTTGCTAACCCCTACCATCTTTTAGATGTTCCTCGCGTAAAGACTTATATCAACACCTATGGAATGAACGACTATACACTCACTTGTCTTGTCGATAAACTGTTGGGCCGTGATTCTTTCCGCGGAAAGGATCCTGTCGATTCCTTCTGTGGAAAATGGGATACCCATTTATAAATAATGAAAGGAGAAAAATATGATCTGTAATCGAATACCATTAACTGGCGATGATAGCTATCTCGATACCTATGTTCTCGATGATGGCGAATATGACAGAAAAGGAAGAAAACATCATGCAATGATTGTCTGCCCTGGAGGCGGATATTCCTACTGCTCCAAAAACGAAGGCGAACCTGTTGCTATGTTCTATCTTCGCCATGGATATCACGCTTTTGTCCTTCATTATGACTGTGGCATATCTCATCCTTTCCCGACACAGTTAAGACAGCTTGCAGAAGCTTTCTTATATGTCAAGAATCACAAAGCAGAGTTTTTGATCGATGAAATCGATGTCATCGGTTTCTCTGCCGGCGGAAACCTCGCCTTGTCCTTAGGCTGTTTCTTTGATAAAGAATATGTCCTGAAAGGACTTAATGCCAAAGGTTGTGACTTAAGACCGAATCATATCATCTTAGGTTATCCGGCTGTTACTTTGTATCCGCAAAGACCTAAGGGTGTCGTGCCAAAAGAGGTTCTAGAACTCGTCAAAGCGGGTAAGCTTCCGGACTTCAGAGGGCCGACAATCCGTGAGATTCTCTTAGGAAAAGAGAATCCGGGCGAAAAAGAGCTTGAATCTCTCAACCTCATTCAGTATCTCAGAGCTGATATGCCGCCTGTCTTTGCTTTCGGCTCCTATCGTGACTCTGTCATCCTTCCTTCCGACTTGACTTCTTTGGCATCCAAGCTTATCGAATTGAAAGTCCCAGTTGAATTGCATCTCTTTGCAAACGGAAACCATGGCGTTTCTCTTTGCGATGAGACTGTCAAGGATAAGGAAGAAGTCGATGGTCTGAATAGGCAGAAGTGGCCTGAGATGTCATTAGCCTTTATCGAGCAGAACTGATATGATTAAGGGCATTATCTTTGATTTGGATGGGGTCGTCGTCTCTACCGATGACTACCATTATCGCGCCTGGAAGGCGATGGCCGACGAAGAAGGCATTCCCTTTGACAAAGAACAAAACAATCTTCTACGCGGTGTATCAAGAAGAGCGTCTCTTGAAATCATTCTTAAAAAGACAGATAAAAAATATTCAGAAGAAGAGAAAGAAGAACTGATGAAGATGAAGAATGATATCTATGTATCATTGCTTAGCAATCTTTCTTCCTCTGATATTCTTCCTGGATTCATGGATTTCCTTTCACTCCTAAAAAGAAAGGGTATTAAGACTGCAATCGGTTCTTCTTCAAAGAACACAAAAAGAATCCTTACCAATATCGGATTGATTAATTCTTTTGATGCGATTGCAGATGGTACAGAGATCACACACTCCAAACCGGATCCGGAAGTCTTCCTTCTCGCTGGAAAGAAACTGAATCTTTTACCTGGAGAATGTGCCGTCATTGAAGATGCTGTAGCTGGTATTGAAGCAGCTAAGAATGCCCATATGACCGCAATAGCAATCAAAGACGCCAAAAAGAGTCCGATTGCGGATTATAGAGCCGATTCCTTCCACGAAATCGCACAAGAGCTTCAACTTGACTAAGAATTAGCCGTCGCTTATCGCGATGGCTTTTCAAATGACAAAAAAGAAGAATCGCAGGATGTCCTCCTTTTTTACCGCATGAATACAAATACATCAATTTCATAAAGAGTTCTTTTACTTGCCCCTGAGATGCTTCTCTTGGGTTGCCAAGATAACAGGTATCCTTAGAGTATCGAGAGATATTGTCAATATCTTCTTTCTTTATCTATTCGCATTTTTCTGGAATTCTGAATTGCCTAGGAAAACGACCTGCCTAAAATGCCCGTAGTTATCGACAAATTCAGGTAAGTTGCGGACGTACACACCTGCGGACGAAGAAAAAACCTGGTTTTTCCCCTGAAATTGTCCGCAAAGCTGGTCCGCAAGCCGGACAAAGGCGTATAATTGGCAGGCTGAAACCAGAGGGTTCCAAGCCCTTGCCTGCGGACGGGAAAACGGTACGGACAAGGATGCGGACAGCATTTAGGGCAATCAGAAAAGAAAACTTCCGATTGCACGAGAAAAAGAGACGCCGGGTTGATGGAATGGTAGACATGCGGTGCTTAGAACGCCGTGGGAACTCCCGTGCAGGTTCGATTCCTGTACCCGGCACCATCAAGTAAGAATCGCCTTCGGATTCCTGGAAAGGATGTCCGGAGGCTTTTTTTCTTTTCTCCGGATGATGGGTCTAAAGTTATGGATTCGAAGTTCAAACTGAGAAGAATCGGAATGATCCTTGTGGAAGAAAGATATCCTTGTGGAAGACATTCCAAAGGAAGAAGCCTCGTCTATTACAAATGCAGATGTGACTGTGGAAAGGAGTTTGTCCTGACGGGTGATGAACTAGTCAGAGATCCTTATTCCTGTGGTTGCACGCCAAAACCGAAAGCACCAAAAGAAGGCAGAAGAAACGATTGGGCTTTAGGCTATGATAAAGATAACCACACCATGCAATGCATGATGAAGCCGACAAGACACGTGTATCTATCTTCTAAATCCGGAATATCCGGAGTCTACTACATCAAGAACAGAGACAAATGGAGAGCGGTAATCACCTATAAGCAGCATACCTACCACCTAGGCATGTTCAAGACAAAAGAAGAAGCAATTAAGGCTAGAGTAGAAGGCGAAAAGAAATACTGGGGAAGATAGTCAAGCTCAAAACACAGGATTTTCCTTCAAAATAGGCATAAGAACTTTCTTGACCGCATCGGCTTCGGCATTGCTTTTCTTGTGGAAGCCACAGTGAGCTCATGCGTACCGAATTCACAGGCCACGATAAAGATAAATCCATCATGACTTGTATACTGAAACATACAAGAGCTATCAATGCTACCTAAAAGAAATAGGTGTTTAGGTGTCACTTCTAAGAAAAAAATAGAAAACTTTCGTCAACTTCCAACTTATTGATCGTTATCTTGGCGCATCCACAATAAGAAGCCATAAACGAAATAACGGAAAATTTCAACTCATGTATGAGCAAAAGCAAGAAACAAGGAATTCAAAAAAGCTATTTTCCACTATTCGAAACATTCATTTTTAAGTAGATTCGCTTAATCGCTTGGAGTCCTGCTTTTTCGCCGTTATCTACCGCTTTGCCGTACATTTCAATTGCTTTCTTATAGTCTTTTCTCACACCAAATCCGTTTTCATAACAGATTCCGAGATTGTGATACGCAACACCCGAACTATACTTTTCGGCAGCTGTCTTAAAGCATTTTACCGCTTCTTTTTTGTCTTCTTTCACGCCGTTGCCTTGAAGATAGCAAAGTCCGATATTGATAATTGCCTCGTTCTCGCCGAAATTGTATGCGTCGGTAAATAATTCAAAGGCTTTTTTATAAGCCGTTTCGGTTTTGACGGTGTAGTAGTAATAAAGCCCAACTTGCAGGCACGCCGACGGATTTTCGCCTTTGACGCTCTGTTTCAGCCAATGAAGTGCCTTATCTTTATCGGGTGTTACGCCGTAGTATCCGCAAGCGTACGCCATGCCGAGATTATATTGCGCGGCCGCGTTTCCGAGTTTTGCAGCTCGTTTGAAAAGTTTAAGGGCGGCTTTTTCGTCCTTTTCAAGCCCTAATTCGTCGCCGAGATAGGCTTCCGCCATTCTTTCGATAGCGTCCGGAAAGTCCATTTCCATTGCCATTTGATAATAACTTAAAGCGTTTTGATAATCTTTCTTTTGTTCTTCGCAAATTGTTGCAATAACCCAATAAAGGCCGACAACATCTAACTGGCACTCCGTAAAGCAATCGAGTGCGTCATCATACTTGCCTTTATTGTAATAATAATATCCTAAATCGAGAAGAGCGTCGTCTTGTCCGAGTGCCGCCGCTTTTTTAAGATAATAAATATATGCCTCTTTGTCGGGTTCTACCTTATACATACCCGTTTCGCGAACTCTTGCGTACATATAAAGGCTTTCGGGATCGTTGTGGTGAACGCCGTCCAAAAGATATTTCAAACCTTTTTTGTAGTCGTGCGGAACGAACCTGTCATTGAGATAGACGTAAGCCAAATCGAAATTAAACGAGTATTCGCCGAGGCTCAATCCCTTTTCGTACCACTCTATGGCTTTGGGAACGTCTTTCAGTTCCTCGTTGTTTAAGTATATGAAGCCTATCTTTTTTGCGACCTCTGTATCTCCGAGGTAAAAAGCACGCTCGTAGTATTTCAGCGCATTTTTGACGTTTTCGATTTTGGAATTTTCAATCGGCGTATTGAAATAATACAAATCGCCGAGAGATCTTGCCGCTGCCG
>DBJE01000014.1:45988-51902 GCA_002297045.1 Caryophanales bacterium UBA784 | reverse complement strand
CACAAACTATTGACAGCTCTCAGAGATTGGATTAACAATGATTTTCCACACAGTGACTTTAATGCTTTCTTAACCAAACTTGGTGATAACATTTCTTTATCCGAATACGCAAGTAAGTTAGCTGAAGCATTAACCTCAATTAAATACATTCAGAAAAAAGATAAAGATATTGATTCGAAATTATTAAAAGAATATCTCAATTCTTTGCTCTCTGGGTGCGTAGTTTCTAATGATGGTTATACGGGTATTCCTGTTTACAATACAATAGAGCAAATAAGACATTGTAAACATCTTTTAATTTTGGGCTTCTCTGATGATCTTATTTCATCGGCTAAAGATAATGGACTTATTCCAGATTCACTTAAAGATTTATGTAGTTATCAAGAAACGTCTATTATTAAAAATGAAGTGACTGAACAAATAACTAAACTTCTTTTCACATTTATTGGCGATGTATCTATTTCTCGCTCTAAGATAAGTCAATTTAAAGAATATAGTAATGTCTTTTTTGTCAAAGATTTAGATGATAAATCTACTAAATCTTATTGGATTAAAGAAGATATAAATATTAATCCATACTTTGAATATCAAGAGAAAATGACTGAAGAAAAAACGAAGAATGAATCTAATTCACTAGATTTAGTCTTTCTCTCATCATATTTTCAAAATAGATTTGATTCTATTCATGATGTGAGTCCTTTACTTTTGGAGATAAAAGAAAAGAAGCCACAGTATCTTGAAAATTATGGTTCATACAATCCATCTTTTGATTCTGATGAAAAGACAAACAACTATTTTCATGATTTTTTTGCTAACAAAGCCATTGATTGGTCTTATTCTAGACTTACTCCTTATTTAACTAACCCTTTCCTCTACTTTGTTAAACATATTTTAAGCTTGAAACCACGTACACCTAATTCTTTAGTTGCAGCTATTGGAACATTAGTTCATTCTTATTTAGAGCAACGTGGACTTAATTTCAGACTTAAAGAAGAAAAGAAATATGTTTTAAATAAAAATGAAAATAATCTTGGATCTATTTCTTTAGAAGAAGCTGATTTTTTCTTAGATCAAGCTATTGGACAAGTTGAGAAAATGATTCTTCCATCTTTAAAACAAATGGAAAAAGATTGTCATATTAAATTTATAAAACCGACAAATTCTCAAAATAAAGCTCATAGAAATGAATTTAGCTTTGATAAGGTAGATATAGGTAATAATGTCACTATAACTGGGTCCTATGATGCTATTTATGAGAATCAAAATAGTAATGCTGTTATTGTCGACTTCAAGACTGGAAAAGATTTAGATAAATACTATAAATTTTCTAATGTTTTAGGTCATGAAGGCCTTCAGCTACCATTTTACGTATTTGCTTTTCCTTATGTAAAAGAGCAAAAACAATATGCAAATGAACTAAAGCAGTACAAGAAAGTAGGTGGAGCATACGTTTGTTATGCTTTACCCCCTGATGGGCTTATTATTAAAAAGAACATTATGAAGGGATTTAGTTTATCAGAGACACCTTTAGATGCACGAGATGTTAGACAAAAATGGGTAAAGGAAGATATGCTTTTATTAGTTGGAAAAGATATGAGAGAAAAGCCAGAGAATTACAAAAATATTCTTGATAAGTGGATAAAGATAGGTGATTTAAAACCTACTGATTTGGGATATAAACCTGATGGATTTTTCTTAAAAGATGATGGAAAGCTTGACTTTTCAAGTAAAGGTAAATTGATCGTTAACATTGCTGGATTAATGGTTATGAAATCAACTGATTCTTTGAGAAATGGTGTAAAGCTAGAAAATGGAAATATATCTTATTTTCCAAATATGCCATCCTTTGTAAAAGTCGGATCAACTCTCAAGGATATCCAAGAAGATGATATAGCTGATCTTACCTTTCAAAAGGATGAAGATGTTAAAAATGAAATCGTTGTTGTTGATTGAAAAGCAAGGATCTAGAAATATATGCAATTAACAGAAAAGCAAAAAAAAGAAACATTGAATAGGCTTTTTATCAAGTGTGATCCAGAGAAGCAAGTAGCTATTCAATCTTTCGGTGAAAATGTTCTTCTTTCAGCAGGAGCTGGCTGCGGAAAAACAAATGCTTTATCGAAAAGAGTTCTTTATGAAGTAATGTTTAAAAATCTTTCGGTCTCTCAAATGCTTATAATGACATTCACCAATGCTGCTGCTAAAGAAATGAGAGATCGAATTCAAGAATATTTAGAAAAGGAAGCTAATGAAAATGCTTTTTTAAACTCTGAACAAAAAGAAGAATTAAGACAAGAGGCTTTAAAAGTAAAAACCGCTCAAATTCAAACCTTTGATTCTTTTGCACAAGCTATTGTTAAAAAATATGCTGATCATATTGGAATAAATAGCGATTTTACTGTTATGGATAGTAGTGTCGCCGATTTCTTCTTTCAAAAAAAGGTAAATGAAATAATTGCTGAAGAGTTTAAGGATAAAAAAGGTTCTATAGAAGAATTCTTAAAAAGATATACTGATCTTAATGATGAAAAGTTAATTTCTTCACTTTCAACACTCGAAAAATTTAGAAAAAAAGATAAGGATTCAGATGGATTCTTTAAAGATGTTCTTGATCCTAAGCAACGAGAAGATAAACTTTTAAATTGTTATTATTGGATAGTAAAAAAGATTGAAACATATTATCGTGGTTTTGAAAAAGCATTAAATCAAATAAAAGTTGATTATTCTCCTGCAGTTGATAAGAAAAATAGTGATTATGATTATTGTAATGCTCTTTTAAGTAAAATCCAAAAGGTTATAAAAATCGCTTCTAGTTTACAAGAAGGTAATACTTCTTACACTACTTTTGAAGAAATCAAATCTATTATTTCTGATGAGATGTATAGCTCTTATCAAAAAGATATTTATAAAGATGTTATTGAAGCTGGGAATGCTATGCCTCCACGTAATGTCAATCAAACAATATTTGGAAATGACAGTGATGCAAAAGAAATCTTTAAAGATTTTAGAGAAAAGCTAAAAGACTTTAATTCAAAAATCCAACTTATTTTACCTAAAGATATAATGTTAAATATCTTTTCAAAACAAGGGAAAAACTTAGAGTATCTTATCAATTTAGAGAAGAAAGCTCATGAAAAGCTGGAAGCTTTTAAAAAAGAAAAAAATGCTTATGAATTTTCTGATATTTTTAATATGTGTCTTGAATTATTCCGTAACTTTGAAGATGTAAGAGAAGCCGAAAGAAGTCGTGCTCTTTCAATTATGGTTGATGAGTATCAAGACTGTAATGATACAAAAGAAGAATTGTTAAGAATTCTTGGCTCTACAGAAAATGGATATCAAGATTATCTTAAAACTCATGATGAATCAAAGAGTTTCGATAGAAATTGTACTTTTATGGTTGGCGATGTAAAACAATCTATTTTTGGCTTTGTCGATTCTAAACCTGAGTTATTTCTTTCTAAATATAATGACCCTAAAGGTCATAATGTTTCTTTGATTTGTATGAAGAATAACTACCGTTCTTGCCCAATAGATATTGAGGAAGTTAATACATTCTTCAAAGATGTCATGACAATTAATAATGGTGGAATAAATTACTCAGATCCTAATCAACAAATTATTTCAGCTAACGATAAATTTAATGGTATGGATAAGAGTATAGCTGGAATATCCTCTACTCAATTAGATAAAGATATTTTAAACCAAAAAGGATTAGGAAAGTCTAATGATATTAAAGCTGCAGAAGCGGAAACCATTGCTAATCTTATACAAGATTATGTTAATAAAGGCATCAAGTATAGAGATAAGGAGAGTGGTGATGATCTTCCTGTAACTTACAATTCTTTCTGCATTTTAGTTCGTAATAATAAGGATCAAGAAATTTATGCTCGAGCCTTAGGCCGAAAGAGTATTCCTTTTACAACCGATATTGATCAAAAACTTCAAGAAACAGACACCTATCTTGCTTTAAAGAATCTTTTGATTATGGAAAGTATTCTTCTTTCTAAACCATTGTGGAATAAAAATTTAGAAGATAATAAGCCAACGTATTTTAATAATAAAGAAATTGATGACCTTTCTTACTCTTTATGCTCTGTAGAAAGAAGCTTCTTAATGGATGTTCCTGATATGAATCTTGTTAATGATTCTCATTATTTTGCTGATCCTAAAAAATATAAAGAACCTGGACTGGTTACTAAGCTTTTGAAGCTCAACAAAGAAATTTCCTTAAATTATTTCCCTTTAAATGTTGTAGTAAAAAAGATTTTCAAAGAATTTAATGTTATGGAGAAGATTTCTACGCTTGTTGATATTGATAAAAATATAGCTTCCTATGAATGGATTATTAATATGGCAGATATTTTCTCTTCTATGTGCTTTGGCATTAAGGATTTTTCTGAATTTATTATTCAAGCAAAAAGAAACTTCCAAAGTGACGATAAAGATAGGAAATCTCGCTTATATGTCTCTTCCACAAATGCTGTGAATATTACAAATGTTCATAAATCAAAAGGCCTAGAATACCCCCTTGTTTTTCTTCCTATTAAAAAGGAAACATCAGGTTCTAAAGGTAAACAAAATAATGGCTACCTCTCTCTTAATAGAGAACTTGGCTTTAATCTTGCTCTTAGCATAGAGGAAAAGCAATGTATTAATAAAGAATTGCCTTCAGATCCTACAGCTAAAACAGATTCTACTTGGAATTCCGATTATGATGAATGCCCGTTCTTGTCGCCTTTTAATGAAGCAATGGCATTTCGTTCACTTAAAGATTCCTGTGATGAGGAAATTCGATTGCTTTATGTTGCGTTGACTCGTGCACAAAATAAAACAATTATTGTCGAAGATATAGATGATCATGCTGAACAATTTAAATATTCTCACTATTATGAAATGCCTTCTTGTTTCTTTGACATTTTCACTTTAAGCAAGCATCCTTATTGCCCTTTTGGAAAAAAATCTTGTAAAGGGGATGAATATTCATCGAAAGTATTAAAAAATACATCAACATATAAAATTCATCAGCCTTTGCCAATAATAAAGAATGAAAATGAGAAAGAGATTCTGTCTATTGAATTTTCGGATGATTTCTTTAAAGAAGCATCAAATGGAAAAGCAAGTAAAGATAGTCGAAAAGTTGCTGACCTAGAAAATGAAGAGTTTGGTACTAAGCTTCATAGAGAGCTTGAACTTCTTGATTGGAGTGATTTTCCAAATGCACTCCCAGATATTTCCTTTATTAAAAATGATAATGAAAGAAAACTAGTTCAAGGTTTCATTCATTCAGCATTGATTGATTCTTTAAAAGAAGGCAGTTACATCATTTATCAAGAATATACTTATCTAGATTTTGAAAGACACAGTTTAGGTTCTGTTGATTTCTTAGCAGTAGATGAGAAAGATAAAAAAGCAGTTATTGTTGACTATAAAGCCTCTAATATTATCGATGAAGCTTATAAAAAGCAGGTTGTAATATACAAAGAAAATGTTTCAAAGAATTTCGAAATTAGTCTAAATAATATTTCTTGCTATCTTTATTCTTTAGCAAAAAGTGAAATTAAAGAAATTCCATTTGAGGAATAGATTTGTCGCCTTTTAAATTGTCGCATGTTGCTTACTTTTATTGATGTTTATTAAAGCATAAAATATTACTGTATTGAGATGATTGTATTAATGGAAAATAAAGAAAAATTAATAAAGAAGATTTCTGCTAGAGGTGAAAATCAGGGAGTAGCATAAAGTTTGTGTAAGGAGGGAAGGACAACGATATAGAGAAGCCTCCTGGAAGGCTAGCCTTCCAGGAAGCCGACTGTTCCGAAAGGGGCTGCAGGCCTTATCTTTAATATGACCAATAAAAACAAGGAGGATTTTAGCCATGAAGAGGATAACGCAAACCTGCCAGCTAAGCGAC
>DBJE01000014.1:0-45927 GCA_002297045.1 Caryophanales bacterium UBA784 | reverse complement strand
GGCGGTGCTGAGAGGGGAGGAGACCGCGGAGGCGCTCGCCCGGATCCTCGGGGTGGGCGTATCCCGGGAGAAGGTCCGAGGGATCGTGTAGTCCACTATAGGCGAGGCGCTGAAGTTCAACGAGGGGGCCGGTCCCCCCGACTGCCCCATCGTCTACCTCGACGCGACCTGCGTGCCGAGGAAACGTGCCTATTCCGGCGGGAAATCCGTCGAATCCGAGGGGGTCATGGTCGCCATGGGAATAACGCCCCGGGGGACGAAGCGGGTCCTCGGATTCCGCTTCGGGGACACGGAGAGCAGGGACAAGTGGGAGGGCCTGCTCTCTTCGCTGAAGGAGCGGGATGCCAGACGCAATCCGCCGCAGGTTCCCCAAGGCCCTCCGACGGCACGACCCTGAGACAGGCGGCACACCAGGCGCACGTCTCCCTGCAGACCGCGCTGCTATGGAAGAGAAAAATACAGAGAATCCCGGAAAATGCCGGAAACAAGTTCCTTTCCGGGGATGTGTGGGTTGACCACACCTACATAAATGCACCGATGTCGGAGCACAGGGGAAGGAAAAAGGGGGCTTTCCAGGCAGCTTCTGTAGGCGACCGTCAATTCGAAGGATGAGGGCTGCTCAGCCCTGTCAACCGGCTGTCCACCTAGGTAAAGCGGTGGTTTGCAGTCCATCTCCGGTTCCACTGCAAGAGAATGCGGCTCTGGCTGTCGGAGAAGGCGTTTTGCAGGGAGAAGGGACGCGGACTGTCATTTGCAGAATACATGTCACTTTTCTACAAAAAGATCTTCCTCTCAGGGAAAACCCTCAGAAGACGGGAGGTTTACGGCCGTTAGAAACAGTAATGTTTATCTTTTTTTATTTTTAACTATATAACCTCAAAAAAGGCGATAAAACTGCAAGAATTTGGTTCGAGCGTTAAGTTATCAGGTTCCCCTATCAGTTGATTTTAAGTGCTTTCACTATTAAAATGAACTTGTTCATAAAGTGACAAGCTAAAAATCATCGATTGTGCAGAAGTAGACGTCTGCAAAAGCTGAGGAACTGTATCTTCTATTGCTTGGATGTCTTTCTCCTTTCCTCTTTATCGATAAACGGATTTGAATCTCCTATCCCACTTGTCATCGACTTAAAAGACAAATGGTATCCCTTTGCTCGTCTGACAACAGAAAGCCCATAGGATACACAAGGTGTTCATTATGGGCCTATCGGTTTATCCCTAAAAAGAATCTTCATCGGAGAAGAACCTGTGCAGGAAAAGCGGAAGGTCATCCAAAGACGAATACGGTTCATCGATTATTCCGCCATTTAAATGCTAGTTCAAAGATCACCGGAGGTAAAAATGAAAAGCAACTTTAAGAATCTGGATCCGAAAGACAATTTCTATCAGACTTCTCTTTTCTTCCCTAGGCCTGTTGTCAGGGTCGGAACCCTGACTAAGGAAGGAAAGACGACGCTCGGCCCTTACTCCCTGCTTGCTCCCTATTACATTGCCGGAAAAGAATACTATGCCAGGCTTCTCGAATGCCGGAACTCTTCCAATACTGCTCAGAATCTTCTCCGGGACGGAAAATGCACCCTGAACTTTTTCCCGGATGACTCCAAGTTATTCAAGGAAGCCGTGAGAAGGGGCTGGCCTGGAGACACGCCGGAAGAAAAGAGGAAGAACTGCCTCTTCCATCTGGAAGACAGCCAAAGCCAAAGGGAACATCCGAATGAGAAATATCCTCAGATAGTCAGTGAATCCTTCCAGGTCATCGAATGCACTTGGAGGAGAGAGCTCGATAACGCCAAGGATGACCGGCCGGGAGAATTGAACGGATACGAAGGGCCTTACCATAATTTCAACGGCATTACCTCCAAGTTCGGGGCCCACTTCATCCTGCGCATTGATCATATCGACAGGAAAGAAAAATACTGGAACTCCATCGTCAATGGAGTCAGCCACAATAACTTCCCTAGAGTCCCTGTCGATTACGGTTATCGCGACAGTAAGAACTTCTGGTGTTCGAAATTCAAAAAGCCCCATGGGGAAAGGCTCCCGAGGCGTGAAACGAATCTGGAATCAGTCCGTTATGCCGCCAAGCGTCTACAGACGGATGTCCAGTTCACCGATGATGCCTTAAAACGTCTCGTCAAGGTTCCTCGCATCTTCCTTCCCACTGCCTTAAAGGGATGCGTAAAATGGGCGGAAGAACACAACGTAAAAGTCATTACGGAAAAAGAAAGGATCATCATCAACGATAAACGGGCAAAAGAAAAGAACAAGTAGAAGACAGAGAAACGGAAGTCGTGTGGTCTTCCTTGGACATCCCAAATACGATGCCGTTCTTGGACTGAAACGAAAAGGCAGCCTCGCAGAGGAGAGGATCTCTTCCCTTCATCCGATATAATCAGAAAAGCCAGCCGGTTGATTAGATGAAGTCGCTGCCCTCGCTTTAGCCACTTCCGTCTCAGAATGGTCCTCGGTTACGGTATGGATGGTGGCCTTCTCCTTTAATGTACAGATTGAGGGAAATCAATGGAATGAGACGCTTTGCCAGTTGCCCTTAGGGCGGAGGCGGATTTTTCTTTCTAAACGATGCTTTCAATTCCTCCATTCTTCACAGGAAAACCGTTTCCTGCATTGATGGCTTGAAACATCCCGTTTGAAATGGTTCTTGAGAAAATTCTAATGTTAATGTAAATAACCAAAGAGAAATGTTCTCATTGCCGGTAGCAGGCTTCATTCCAATGTTCAAAAAAGTTTTGAGGTTATTGAATTTAAAAGGATGAAAGATGGACGACGGCGATTAGGGTTTGATTTGGCTGGCCAGCCATCCGCAAGCCTTACCGATTCCCTAATCGTAGTATCGAAGGGAAATCATCCATCGGCAGTCTGACCTAGTGCCAGCCCAAACCTTTTCTAGTAGAAGATAGTATGGATGGGACCCGCGAAGAATAGAAGCAGTGCTTGCCAGAATAGCGTCTTTGTCTATCCGGCTTCACAGGGCCGTCCTGGATTGGATAGCTGCAGCAAAAGGGACATTCGTCGATGTTCGAATCATAGAAAGACAAAAAGCCTCTCGGTTTCGAAAATAAAAGCTTATGGAAAATGAAATAACGGGTAATATTTTCCCAACACTATTTCTTATTCTTTACTTTTTGTGAAATAACAGTTAGAATAATTTCAGAATTATTTCAAGGAGTGCATGATGAATAGAGCAGGACAATTTATTACCGCGGTTGACGGCATAGCCGGTTACAAAGCCTATAAACCTAACCCGTTGCCGCCGTACCCCGAAATAGAAATGGATGCGGAAATGGTCAAACTGCTTTCCAAAGCGAATTACTTTCTCGGGAAGTTGGATAGGACGTCCGAGCTTATTCCCGATAGGAATCTGTTTTTGGGTGCATACGTCCGCAAAGAGGCACTCCTCAGCAGTCAGATTGAAGGAACACAGGCAACGTTGGAAGACGTTTTAAACCCTAACGTCTCCCTGGCAGTGAATCTTGAAGTAAACGACGTGGTCAATTATGTAAATGCTCTCAACTATGCTATCGAAAAAAGGAAAGAATTGCCTCTATGCAACCGTCTTTTGTGCACTACTCATAAGGTTTTAAGGCAAGGGGTCCGCGGTCAGGAAAAAAATCCCGGAGAATTCCGCCGCAGTCAAAACTGGATAGGATCGTCAGCTAGTAATTTGCAAACTGCAAGATACATTCCCCCGACAGTGGAAGACAGGCAAATTGCAATGAACGACCTTGAAAAGTTCATAAACAATTACGATAGGAATGTTCTACTCAAAGCAGCGTTAGTTCACTATCAATTTGAAACCATTCATCCGTTCTTGGATGGCAACGGCCGTATCGGAAGAAGGCTTATCACGCTGATGCTACTCGCCGATGGAATACTTTCTCGCCCTGTTTTGTATCTCTCGTTGTATCTGAAAACAAATCGTGTCGAGTACTACGACCGAATGAGTGAAGTCCGGGCTAAGGGCAACTACGAACAGTGGATCAAATTCTTTTTGCGTGGGATTATCGAAACCTGCGATGACGGCATCAAAACAATTGAAAAGATAAATTCGCTTATCCGGTCGGACGAAGAAAAACTTGCCGGGAAAGCCAAAACAGTTTCAAGGGTTTTCCATTATATCAAGCAGCATCCGATTATTTCTATCGGTGGAGCCGCAAGTGCACTTGGTTTGTCCTACAATGGCGTATCCGGTGCAGTGAAAAAGATGGTTGAAGCTGGCATACTAAACGAAATAACGGCAAAGGCCCGGGACCGGGTTTTCGAATATTCGGGATATATCGATATCTTAAAGTCGGGAACTTAATACGCAGGGGCAACCCTCGCTAACCATTGACATCCCTGTTCCCTAGCCAGGGGCAAAAAACTACTTTGATTCCCCCTGCAAACAGATTCGGTTTATGCTCCATCCTATGCCGGAAAAGGACCGGCTCAGCCATTCCTTCGCGAATCCTCTAAACCTCTTTAGAAACCACGTGACGTTAGAGAAAAGATGGCTAAGATGCTCAAAGTCACCTCTTCCAAGGCCGTTGCTTCCCTGCCGTTTCCTTCCCGCAGCGGCCGAACACGCCTTTATATCGGCTAAGGCGGTCATGGATGATGGCCGTCCCTTTTCCTCTTCTGGGATTATCCTTATCCAAAGTCCGGCATAGGGTCCACTACCTGACTACTAGGCTATGTCTTTCTTAACGCATTATCCGCTTCGAATATGTCTTTAAAGGAACCGCTTAGAAAATTTCTAAGCGAGATTGACTCTTTTCTTTTTCTGACTATAATTCTGTCTTGGAAATGATGTCTTCCGGATATAGGGATAACCTATATCAAACCGCTTTGAAACAGAAAGCTGATGACGTCTATGCTGATTTTCAGCATAGAGGAAATCAGCTTTTTTCTTAGGAGGTGGAAGATGACGGTTTTCTTCACTTTGTTTCTCATTGTCTTTGGCGGCGTAATCCTAAACAGACTGGCAAAAAGGATCCATGTCCCTCCCCTTGTCCTGTATCTTCTTTATGGTATCCTCCTATCCCTCTTAGAGGAGAAGATAGGTTCTTCCTTCACCTTCCTCGATTCCGGAATCAAGAATCTATCCTCCCCGATTCGGAAGGTAGCCTTGATCATTATTCTGCTTAAGGCGGGCCTTTCCCTGGATTTATCCGATTTAAAGAAAGTGGGCCGGCCGGCTATTCTAAGGTCCTTCCTACCTGCCTGCACGGAAAGGATAACCGTCGGCATCTTCGGGAAAAGGATTCTCGGTCTAAGCTATACGGAAAGCTTTCTCCTCGGAGCGGTTTTGGGAGCCGTTTCCCCTGCCGTTGTCATCCCTAGGAGGTCAAAGCTTAGGGATGAAAAATACGGAACCGCAGAGGGAATCCCCCAGCTCGTCATTGCCGGAAGCAGCATCGATGATATTGTCAGGATTGTCTTCTACCAGTGCTTCCTCACAAGGGAAAAGGGAGGAAGCCTGTCAATAAGGACCTTCCTGAACATTCCTATTTCCATTGTCACCGGGGTATTAGCCGGAATCCTTCTTGGAAGGCTATTAGCCTTTGCCTTTGAAAGAACAGAGAGGAACGATACTTTAAAACTGCTTTTGCTTCTTTCCCTTTGTTTCGGCCTCACCTATCTAGAAGACGTCCTCTCCCCTTATTTTGGATATTCATCCCTTCTCTCCATCCTTACCTGTGCCATTGTCCTCCATAGGAAAGGAGCACAGGTATCCTTAAGTCTAAAGAGCAAATTCAATGAAATATGGTCCTTAGCTGAAATCTTCCTCTTTGTCCTCGTGGGGGCAGGAATAAAAGTCGAATATGCAGGGAAATACTTCCTGCCAGCTCTTCTCCTGCTTTTCATATCCCTTGCCTTCCGCAGCTTAGCCGTTACCGGCTGTCTGGTAAAAACAAAACTGAATAGGAAAGAAAGAGGATTCGTTGTCCTAAGCTACCTCCCTAAAGCGACAGTACAGGCCGCCATCGGCGGGGGATTACTGGATCTTGGAAACCAGCTTCTGGCCTCGGGAGCCGCAAATGCGAAAAGTGTCATTGCTGCAGGAACGATTGTCCTATCGGTGTCCGTGCTTGCCATCCTTCTCACTGCACCGATAGCAGCAATCTCAAGGAACCTACTTTATCCTCATAGGCTGAAAAGAGAGGAAACAAAGTAACGATTCTTTAAGATAAAATATTACCATCCTGCCTATAAGAACGAGAGTTTTCGATAGTTCGTGCAAACGGTTGATAGTGGTTTCATGCCTTTTTTAGGCCGAATCCAAAATCCTAAATATATAGTGCTAAAACCTAAGAATGGAGTTTTCTGTCTTCCTATCAAGACAAAGCCGGTCTGCCGGAACACCTATTTTCCGTTGGAACTTTTACAGATTTGCTGAAATTCCAACGAAAATTTAATTCGTCGCTTCTTCCATTCTTATTTCATTTTACAGCTCAGGATTATTTCGAAAACACTAAGTCAATTGCTAAAATCTTACCGCTTGGGCCAAGTTTAACAGGAACAAATCCGCAATACTTATACCCTTTAGAAGCATAGTCATTAATAATTTCTCTATGACTAGTCAGCTCTGCATTGGCAAAACGATTGTTCTTAAAATCGATTCTTACAAATTCCATATTATTTAACCTCGCTTTCTATACCGCTTATGAAATCTTTGATCTCCCCGCATTTAATAATGGCCAGGCCTTGTCTTTTATCACCGAAGACCATTAAAGCATCATCAGTTTTAAGTTCTAGGATATCAATAGCATTCTTAGGAAGCAGTATCGTCCCATCTTCTCTGACTTTCGTCACTCCAAAGATATAGCGATCATCTTTAGTGGATTCTTTTAAAAGTTCGTCGATTGGCTTATTGACTAAAGCATCTAAAGAGACATTGTAGAGTTTTGCTAAACGGGAGCATTTATCAATATCAGGATAAGAGACATCCCTCTCCCATTTCGCCACGGATTGTCTAGACACATCAAGGATATTCGCCACTTCCTCAAGTGTTCTACCGCTCTTGGTTCGAAGAACTCTTAAGTTTTCTGCCAGCTGCATTTCTTTTACCTCCTTGCGATTATAATTTTACGGAATCGGTGAATCATTTCCAACCAACTGGATTTAACAACACAGGTTAAAGATAGTTACTTTTTTTGCATCAGCAAAGTGCAGAAAATAAAAAAAGGATAAAAAATAGTTCTCTTCCCCCTGACAGATTATCGTATCCATGCTGCATCAGTGAAGTTCAGGAAAGGATCATCAGTATATCTTTAATTGAACACGCCTTCGGCCTTTTGAAGAGGTCACATCGGTTTTTGCCAAATGTCCATGCGGCCAAAGCCATCGCAAATCCGGACACTTGTATCCAAGTTCTCGGATGGGACGACCATGAGATAGGCGGCACAAAAGGTGCATGTGTCACGGCAGACCGCATTGCTATGAAAACGGATAAGTCAGAAAATGCCTGAAATCTCCGAAAACATGGTGCTTTTAGGGAAAGTATGGCTGAGCGACACAAACATAAAAGTGCCGATAGGAAAAATTCTGCTCCGTCTATCCTATCAGCTTCGCCTACTGCCTCTTTAGTGAGAAAATTTTCACTTTTCCTAAACTAGGATTTTTCTTCTCTTCAATTCCAAGGACGAAACATAAAAAGGTAAAATCCTGTTTCCAAAAGCACGTTTTCATTTCCTCGTTTCTAAAAATAGAACTGTTTCAAAACTTTGATGGTGGTTTCCTGTTTTAAACAATATTTGAATGTATTATAATGTAGATGTAATTAAGCCTAAAAAACAACTTCCTTAACAAAAATTCTTCATTAAAATAGTAAATAAATTTTGGGCTTACTAAAGCTTTAGGAGGATGAAAAATGGACAATGGGGATTGGAATTGGATTTGGCTGGCAGGCATTGCCGCAAGCCAAAAGAATGCAGAGAAGAATAAAGAAAATGCTGATCTGGAGGATTTGAGACATAAAGCGGATGAATACAAAATCCTTGCCGAAAATGCCCAAACCGAAAACGAAAAAAGTAAGCTAGGCGCTTTAGCCAAGTATTATCAAGACGAATACGAAAAGAAGAGTGCCGATATTGAAATCAAACGAGAGCAAGAAAAGAAGGTCGGACGAATCAGCCTGGCGGTCGGGGTAATTTGTATAGTGGCAGTAATCATCACAACCATCGTAATATTTGCGGTTCTTTGTTAATGGGCTTAAGAAACCAGACCATGCCGTTGACAAAGAGCAAGGAACATTTGTAGTGGAATCAAACTAAAGCTTAGAGCGGTTTACTCAAGAAGATTGTTTCTTCCACCTCCTCTTTGAGTCAATCTTTCCTTTCATCGAAGGGAATAGAAGAGCCGGCCGTCTTTTGGGTTAACGTTGACCTAATAAAGCTAGGTTATCCTCCCTTCGAGAGCGAATCGGACGTTTGTCCACTATTTTCATACGTTTTCATTGTGTAAATCGGACGACTTTATAAAACGAAAACGAAAACAGGAAAGGAGAAACACGATGTTCATAAACGCCACAGAATTCAAAAACAATCTTGGAAAATACCTTTTGCTTGCAGAAACAACGGATATTTTCATCACACGCAATGGCAAAATAGTTGTCAAACTTATAAATCCAAACCAGGATCGGGTAAAAACGGCTGAATCATTATTTGGCATCCTTCCTGACAATAAGACTATAGTGAAAGCAAAAAAAGAAAGACTTAGCAAGATATGAAGGCAATAATCGATACCTGCGTTATCGTGGATGCCTGGCAAAAAAAAGTCAGCCGTTCTTTTCCGATGCGAAAACAGTTTTCCTTCTTTGTTCAAATTTAAAACTTGATGGCTTCCTTAGTGCAATAGCAACCATGGACATTTACTACCTTGCCAATCGCCAAACCCATAGGGATGAGGAAACGTGAAGAATCCTGAGAACATTATGCAATCTATTCACCGCATTAGACACAACTGTCCTTGATATCCAAAAGGCAATATCATCAAAGATCTTCGGTTTTGAAGATGCCGTAAGGATTGAAACTGGCATACGTTCAAAGATAGATTGCATTGTGAACCGAAATGCATGTGTTTACAGAAAACGGCAATTCCTGTCTATACGCCAGAGGAATTTATTCAAAGAATAACAAACGAAACGAAAATGTCTTAATGCTACCGAATAGTTACCTTATTAAGCAGTAAAACAAGTATCTGAAAATCAAGAAAGAAGGATAAGCAATAGTGTTTCCGGTTCAAAGATGCGGAATACTTTTGTGCTATTTTGATGGGGTTTCGTAGCCAGGGACATGTTGATACAGTAGTTTTCCCCTATGACTGGTCTCGCAACTACAACAATACAAAAGAGCAATGATATTGCAAGGGAGACCCAGCAACACAATTGCTTTTCCTTCTAAAATTGAATATATTTTTTAATGTAATAAGGAGGTAAAAGAATGACTAAAATTTTATGTTTTCTTCTTTTTCCTCTAATGTTTCAGGGAAGCATAAGTATACCTTCAACGAAATCGACAGGTGTGAACCGGTGTTCTTATTCTGAAGTAGTGAATGACTCAGAACACGGACTGGCTTTGCAGACTGGTCAGGCGAATCCCGATAATGCCTCTTCAGAAGAACTTCAATCTGTCGCAAAGAGGATTAAGCATACCACAGGTTCCTCGTCAAGTTTCTTGCTTACGGACAAAGATGTTACCGAATCCACTAATTCTAAAATTATCATGAATCAAAATGGGGATTACTTTGTATTTCTAGTTTGAAAACGAATATACCTTCGAATCATTCAATGGAGTTTGTGGAATCGTGACCTTGAACAATGATTCGGATTCCCATGGTTATGCACTGAAAATCAATTCGACGATCATTAATGCGGTTGAATATGCCGAAAAGGAGTCAAGGAGTCTATGAATAAAATTCAAAAAGAGGTTGAGGTGTGCCGTTAGTCTATTTGGATTATGGGGGTACCAGAAAAAAGGCAATATCTCAACATTACTATATACAGTACCGGCAAAGCCGGAGGATTATGTCGCGAATTGCTTTTCGAAAGGGGTCCTCTATCTTTCTGATAAAGGCGACTATGTGTTAGATGAATTTGGCTTTGAGCATTTTCTCGGCTGGAAACCTGCTGGCACCACAGAAACAAAGTACTATAGGAGCAAGAATGGTATTTCCTCCGAAGAACTATCCAAAGATAAGTTCACGGATGGGGAACAGATAGTCTTCGGGTTTGATTCCATGGAGAATTATTCTTCGGCAGGGGTAACGTGTATCTGGAAATACAATGATGCACTTCTGATGCCATGGTTCGAAAGGGAAGGTAAGTTCACAGGTAAGGATTTAGTTGAATTCACCCTGGATCGGAGCACAAACGGAAGTTACATTACCGTTGGGAAGAGAGACGACAATATTTTCACGCATGATTTCAAGTCGTCCAAGAAGAAAAAGGATACCGAATATATTGCTCATGTGAAAGTGACAATAAACGGGGAGCTTGAATATTGCTTTTATACAGAAGCAAAATAAAAGAAGATAAACCATAATATTTCATTCGCCTTCGGCTGATGCCTGAAGGCGGTTATTCTTAAAATCCTCCATTAACTGAACTCCCATTGTTGATCTCATACCAAAAAAGCCTTGATAACTAAAGCGGCTTTGGCAATTGAGATGTTATTTATGGTTGGCATCAAAATGAAGTGAATGCTTTTGTTTCTGTCAGCATTATGGCCGTATCTTCAAAGTAAAGAGGACTATGGATGAATCAAGTCCAGGATATTCCGAAGGTCCTATGCTTTTAGTGAAAGAATCATCCCACTCAGACTAGCTTTCTAAGCCAAACTTAGTTTCTCTTTTGTTAATTACCCTTGCGTGGTTTCACAATGCTAGAATAGTAAATGAGGTCTTAAATATGAAACAGAAAAAGATTGTATCTTTCATGAGGATTGCCCTTCTCCTTGCCGGATGCGGAAAGGAGCCAGACAAAGGCTCTGTCTCTTCGTCAGCTTCAGCAGAAGCTAGACCGAGTGAAAGTGTGTCTCAGTCTAAGCCGAGCGTCAGTGATTCGACTAACACCAAAACCACGCTTTCTTCTTTCCTTGATTCCCTGAAGACAGGGTACACCAGGAATCTGAAGTTCACCTATCAGAGCGGTGATCAAAGTACGGTAACCGAGGGCGGATATCTTAGCAGCGGAGAAAACAGCTTCAGCTATTTTGAACCTTCCTATGCTTTAAACGGAAATATCGTCTCCGAAAAGAAAGCGTTCTATGAAAAAGGGGAAGGAGACAGTCTTCTTCTCTCCTATCTAAACCTCCATAACGAAGTAAAGAAGGTCCAATATGACGGAAAAGAGAAGTTCTCCGACTTCTCCAATGCTTTCCTTTCGGTAAAGGAGAGCGATTTTACAAAGGATGACGAAAATTATTCTCTTTCCAAGGATTCTTCATCCTTTAACCTTCTTGCCAGTGAATTAAACACGTCAAAAGATAACCTTGAATCCGTCAAGTTCACTCTCAACGAGGATGGGAAGAATTCCCTCTCCCTTAAAATCAAAGGGAGTGAAAATGACTCCTATGAGACAAAGCTTGCGGAAGGAAACATCCTTACCGGAGAAGATAACCTAATCAAAGTCAAGGCTGTCGAAGGAAACGTGGATCCCCTCTTTGCCAAAGGAAGGGAGTGGATCAATAGCGGAAACTACAACAGGAAGTCAACTTTCTCCAAGTACGACAAGGATATCGGAGACTTTGTCCCGTCCGCCATCTACGAAAGGGAGGCCGATAAGGCGCATTCTCTTTCCATCAGCGTCTATGACGGAGAAGGAAACCTGCTGACGCAGTCTGGGTTATCTAAGACGGACAAGGGGGAAATCCAGTCCAGTCTTGTCGTCAACAATGAGCGTTATCCTGACGGAAAGGCAAGGACGGGGGAACTCTCTTCCGCCCTGCCTGCCCCTCTTATTTCCTCTCTCTTCTTTGACAAGACCTATACGGAAAACGGAAATAACGGAAGCAAAGTCCCCGTCTATCGCCTAAAGAAAGATCTACCAGCCTACCTTTCCAAGGAAAATTTCGATTACCTTGACTCCTTTGCCGATGCTTCGATGGAAAGGAAGGATCTCTCTATCGCCATCAGCGACGAAGAAGGGGATGAGTTCATCCAGATCATCAACGAGAACCAGTCGAGAAGATACCGTGTCCTTTTCTCCGACTTTGGCACAGTCGATGATCCGGTCAGGTATTCCTCAATAAATGAAAACTGCGATGCCCTTACCTTCGGGGACTACTTCTCCGGCAGCGAGGATAGCTTCACCATGATTAAAGACGATATCCTCTCCTTGGATGTTTTAGAGAATATCCCAGCCTTTGGGTCTTACTTTGTCAACGTTTCCTTTATCCCAAGCTCAGAGAGCGAGAATAGTCTTTTCGAAATCGAGACTACTCCTGTGACACAGAAAAGGATTACCTTAGCGGAGATTAACTCCCTAAGAACCTCCTACGAAGCAAAGCTCATAAGCGAAGGGTATACGAAAGTAGGACATCCATCCTCGGATCAGCTTGTCGATCCAAACGACACTCTTTACGAAAAGCAGGGAGTAACCTACACGGATGATAACGGGGAAGAAAAGACGGTCACTTTGGAAGTGGAAGTCTCCCTAGTCACGGAAGATGACGGACCACATCTTAAGCTGTATCCGACCTGCAGTGAAGAAACAGATGCTACCCAAAGGGAATCTCTTTTCTGACAGGAATAAGACTAAGACAGAAAGAAAGAGCTAGCCGACTAGGCTAGCCTTTTTCGTTATAGGTCTGCCAGAAAAGAGTAGAACCTGGAAGAAGGGGTTTGGATAGGCCCTTCTCCGCTTGTTAGTTGAAATAGGCTTGCCCGTTGATACAATCCGTCCAGTAAAACGTCACATCTTCCGGATTTGTTAGAATAGGACATGGCATAAGACATACGACTGAGGATTAAATTGATATAAATTAGTTCAAAGAATATAAACAACCGATGAATACAAAAACAGATTGGTGTCTTCGGATTATTTCAGTTCATTCAGCATGGTTTCCGTATCGATGACCCGGCTATCATAACATCGTGAGAAATAATTCAGTCCGTCTTCCTGTTTTCCGATGAGGAAAGTCCCACAGGCATCGGCAGGGACGATCGTCTTATATCCTAGATAGTAGGCACTGGCCAAGGTCTGAAGGACACAGATATTCGTGTCAGCGCCAAATGCGATAAGGGTATCCACGCCTAGTTCCTTTAATAAAAGATCAAGATCGGTCTGGAAGAATCCGCTGTATCTTCGCTTAGGAACAATGAAGTCTTTCTCCGTTACATGGAAAGCCGCTAACGGCTTTGCAGCCTCGGTGCCTCTGATCCCATGCTCGCCCCAGAGTTCAAGCTCTTTGTCCAGCCCTTTGATGTGGGCATCACAGGAAAAGATGACTGGGATTTTCAGCTCTCTTGCCTTATTGACAATCTTGACGGCATTATGCACCGCTTCATCCAAAGCCGGGATGTTGCCAAGCGATCCTCCCAATAAGTCAATCACTAAGACGGCGCATTTCTTCAAATTGATTTTCTGGCTATTCTGCCAGGCAGTGTTCTGATGTTCCGGTAAATACATGATGATTAATTTCTCTTTCTTCTACTTTAACCAATAAGGGCTCGTTTTGGAAGCGAAAAAATTGTTTCATTTGTGTTTTCATTTTTTCCCATGACCGTTTTCGTTTAAGTGCCCTTTATCTTTGACTACTCTTATCTCCTCTTTTAGGTTTCTTAGTTAAAGCCTTTACTCACAGGCAGCTCATAAATCCTTCTTCACTCTGGCTCATATCCAAAAAGGAAAGCCGAAATTCAATTGTTATTTTCCTTTGGAACTTTTATAGTTTTGTTCAAATTCCAACGGAAAATCGCTTTCCAGAAAGGGAACAGACTATTAACCAATGTCAATAAAAAGGAAAAACTATAGTGTTGCTGGGTTCTGAGTTCGGTATATTTCCGCACTATATCAATGGAGTTCCGAAGCCGGGCACAGGTTGATGTAGCAACTTTCCCCTGTGGCCGGTCCCGGAACTTCCGGAAAGGATCATGCGCACCTCTTTTGTTGAGCACGTCTTCGACCTTGGAAAGAGGTCGTGCCGGTCTTTTGGAGAATGTCCCTACTGTCACGGCCATCGTCTGAAGAGGCACAGAAGGCGCACGTCTCCCTGCAGACCGCGCTGCTATGGAAGAGAAAAATACAGAGAGTCCCGGAGAAAACGCCGGAAACAAGGTGCTTTCCGGGGATGTGTGGGTTGACCACACGTACGTAAACGTGCCGATGTCGGAGCGCAGGGGAAGAAAAAAGCGGGGGCTTTCCAGGCGGCTTCTGTAGCCGACCGTCAAGTCGAAGGATGAGGAGGCCCATGGGCTGCTAAGCCCTGTCAACCGGCTGTGCGCCCAGGTAAAGCGGAGGTTTGCAGTCCATCTCCGGATCCACCGCAAGAGAGCGCTGCTCTTGCTGTCGGAGAAGGCGTTCCGCAGGGAAAACGGACGCGGACTGTCATTTGCAGAATACATGCCGTTCTTCTACGGAAAGTTCTTCCTGTCCGGGAAACCCCTCAGAAGACGGGAGGTTTTCGCCCTTTAGCAACACTTTTGTTTATCCTTCTCATTTCAGATACAGGAGGTAGTAACATAGGGCTTGTCCGAGATGGCATCTACCTGTTTATTTCGCCAAATGATAGTGACACCGATGGTGAAGGAATCCATCAGTAGTCCGGCATCGTGCTGATCAAATATCCCTTAATACAAGATAGTATGGACAGAACTAGCAAAAGAATGACGACAATGCTTAGAATAGTAGGATTTCCGTCCGCTAAACTTCACAGATCAGCTCTTGATTATCTGACGGCTGTGACAATTAAAGCATTTACCAAGCCTTAGATTATAAAGGATAGATGTCATTGTCTCTGTCGACACTTTATCGATATTTTCAGAATGGTAAAACTTCGGATAAGTACAATTCTTGGAGTGAACCTAACAAGACACTTAGGATTCTGAGAGTGTGGTATCGCTCACCGCTTACTCGCCGGTTTCCAGGCTTTTAATATTTAGTGAAAAGATTATTGCCACTTAGAGAGCAACAGTGATTATCCGTTTTGATGCAATGACCAACAGAATGCCATAAAAAGTCGCAAGGTAATTGATGTAGAAAATAGGCTGACCAACAGTTTCTTCTTAAGCTTTATCCAAACGATTGAAAAAAGCCTGCCAAAAAATTAATTGTAATAAACTGTTATACAGGCTGATGATTTACCAGTTTCTCCCCTTTGGACTATTTTTCCCTTTTCTTTCTGTTGACGGGGAAATTAGAAAGTAAAACAACAAAGGGGCACATAATGCAACAGATCGTTAAAAACCTAGTAGGACCAATATTATGGAAGGAAAAATATGTTAATACAGATATAGCTATAGAAAAGATAACTGGAGACCACGATGCTTTGAGGACATCTAAGAAGCCCATCTTTGTGTTTTCTTTTGGAGTAATGATAAATTTGGCTTTCTTTCCAAGTAATTCGAGAATAACAGTGCTGACCATCCTCGGCTCCATAGAAGCATAAGTAATCCTATTAAGAACAAAATAGGGCAAAATCAGCCAGCTTTTCTTCGACGCACCATAAGTAAATAAATCTGGGATAAGAGGAGATAATAAGAAAATTATCAAAAGTACAAAGAACCACACCCCATAATAGCGAGACACGCAATCCAAAAATCCTAGTAGTAGGGAGTTTATTACAAGCAAGAGGCTCAAAATTGGAATAATCGGCAGACTGTAATGAGATAACTTTAAATCAAGTTTTTCATACCAGCTGATTTTAGAACGATTGATTTCTTTGTTGTACTTTTTCCTGTACTCAACATTTCCTTGCGTCCATTTGCACTGTCTCTTTTTCAAAGAAAGATAGTTTGTCGGAAATTCTTCCTGGCAAACCACGTTAGGAGCAAATATGATTTTAAATCCTGCATCACGAATTTTCACAGAAATTGCAATGTCTTCTGCAACAACCTCTGGAAAGCCTCCGACTTTTCTAAGACACTCTTTACTTATCATCAATCCGTGTCCGAATAGAGAGCTGGAGCCATAAAAATTTTTCATAATCTGGCATATCTTTCCATTTGACTTTACACACATGCCAAGCATGTTTTGAAAAATATTTGTTCCCTTTGAAGCAATATGTGTTGCTTGAACAGCACCAATTTGTTTATCTTTTTCGAAATAGTTAAGAAGTTTGGAAACAAAATCACGTGGAACTCTTTCATCACTATCTAAAACAGCAATATAATCATAGTTATCTGGATTGACTGATTTTAGGTAGTTGTTCAGGTTGCCTGCTTTAAATCCTGTATGCTTGATTCTACGCACAACTTCAAAATCATTTTCCTTGGCCAAAGTATCAATTTCTTTGATATATTTGTCCTTTGTACTATCATCCAAGATAACTATTTTAACATTGGGATAGTCTTGATTACTGGATGTCAATAAAGCTTCTGGATTTAAATCGTTACAAGTACAATATAAGAGAATTACCTTCTTACTCTTGCCCTTGCATATTCCGTCAAATTGACTATATTGTTTATTTATCTTTCTGCGCAGAAAAATAAAAAATATTGTAAACATTAAATCTTTAATCGAATTTAGCCAAAAATAAAGGAAACACCTGCAGTTCCCATAGAGAGCTATGCCACCGATTATTTTTTTCCATAAAAGTAAGTTTGAGCTCTTAAAGATTGGCAGGGAAATGTAAACCGTCTGCCAAATTAAAAAAACAGAAGCGATTATCCAAAAGGCTACAATAAAAACATAAATTAAGCAATGTTTCTTCATTCTAATTTACTCCTATTAAAAACATATTCTTTATATCACACCCCCCCCCCGCTTTCAAGTCGAATGTAACAAATAGTGTTTGAACAAGCGTCCTCTAGTTAACGAAAAGAGGTGAGGATAAGCAAGGCTTTTAATCCAAGCTACGCAGTTTAAAAGGAACTTCAATTCATAAGAACAGCCAACTAGATAAACACCGAAAACAACCACTTACAACTTGATTTTTTCCTTTGCGGTGGATACATTACTAGTTATCATGCTTAACCAATATTCACGTTCTGCTCTTCTTGTCGGAAGAGAAAAGCTTCACAAGCTCTGGAATAAGCGAGTCATCATCTTCGGAATCGGAGGAGTAGGCGGAAACGTCGTTGAATCCTTGGCCAGATTCGGAATAGGATCTTTTGATCTTGTCGATGATGATTTAGTCTGCCTGACCAACATCAACCGGCAGATTCTGGCGACAAGAAAGACGTACGGAAGATACAAAATCGATGTCGCCGAAGAGAGAATCCATGAAATCAATCCGAAGATCATCGTCAACAAGCATCAGACTTTCTATCTTCCGGACAAAAAAGAAGAATTTGATTTTTCCTCCTTTGATTACGTAATTGATGCGCTAGATACCGTAACAGCAAAGCTTTCCATCATCGAAAGTGCAAAAAAGGAAAACGTGCCGGTCATCTCAGCCAGGGGCTGCGGAAACCGGCTTGATCCGACAAAGCTTGTCTTATGCGACGTATTTGAGACAAAAGGGGATCCGCTTAGCAAGGTCAGGAGACGCGAGCTACGCAAAAGAGGAATCACTTCCCTGAAGGTCGTTGCCTCGACTGAGCCACCGACTAGACCTGATCCAAATGAGACCGAAGATTCCTGCCTCTATCACTGCGTCTGCCCTCCGAACACAAAGCGCAAATGCACAGAAAGAAGAGACATCCCCGGCTCGACAAGTTTCGTTCCGCCTGTAGCCGGTACGTTAATCGGTTACCAGGTCGCAAAGGACCTAAGGGAGACAAAGGAAGACCCAAGCCGGCAGAGAGAAGATAATCCTTTTGTTGAGGATAAAAAACCGACTGCCCATAACCTCTGATAACAATAAGGTTAGATAACTTACTTTAAATAAAAAAATATATACCTATTTATGGGTCTTTTTCCAGTTCCAGCGTGAATCCCCCGAAAATCACGCTTCCGGATTTCTGAAAGAATCGGATACTTGTTTTCGAATATCCCATATCAAAAAAGGGACTGACTAAGCTAAAGGAATATAAAATTTCAAGACACATTATTTCTCTTCATAATGCTAAAATGGTGTTATAGTCATAAAGGGAGACATTCTTAAGATGATGGAAGACGGAAAAAAAGAACGGTTAACATTTGAATTTTCGGAGAACATCAAGATATTAATGGCTGTCTATACGATAACGATTTGAATATCCGATGCCTGATTTTCACAAGACAAAATTTTAGAAAGGTATTCGAATCAGTTAATGAAAGTTCAAAAGGCAACGTTTTCTATTGCCTATCCTCTCTCCGTGAATTACCGGGCAAGCCGGATGAAAAATATGATGGCAGTTTCAAATATTACCGGAAATTCTATATTGGCCAAACAACAAAAGCAGTGAACCGCCTGGAACAACATTGTAGCGATGATGAAAGCTGGTGGCAAATCGGTGTTGCGTTTTATCGAAATCCCAGTTTCTCAACCGATAACATTCTGTATCTAGAAACATATTTTACGGAAAAGGCGGAAAAGTGTCTTCCCAAGGACAGTCTTGATTCGTCATCGAAAAACACACGGGATGTAAAAGAACAGAATTTTAGAAAAGATTTGCTCTCTTTTATAGCGAGAATCCTTTGCTGGATTGGAATACCTCTTGGACTGAACAATAGCAAAAAAGACAATGAAAACAATATTATAAGCATTAATAAAACAGCAAACGAATTAAATCAGGGCGAGCAGGGTTTGGAAGATAAAGGCGTATTAGTCTTCACAAATGCCAGGAAAACCGCTACATTGTTTTACGATTGCCAGACTAAAGAGCTGACTCTTAAAAAGGGTAGCCTACTGGCAGACCCAAGCAAAGCCGGTTCTTCCTTACCAAAGAACGCAAAAAGCATATTGTGCAGCCTTAACAAATCCGCCAATCATACCCTTTTGGATGATGTTAAAGTTAGTTCACCGACTATGGCCGCAGAACTAATCACAGGCTGTTCCACAAACGGAAATACGTATTGGATCAATGGGGAAAACAGGCAATTAAGATTAATTAGGCGAAAATTATCGGTTAATAAAAATTTCGGATAGACAACAATTTGCCAATTTTGCCAATTTCTTTTCCTCAATAGGAAGCGTAATTTTTTGTAGTTTTATAAGACGGGATAAAAGCCTTTTTAAATAGGAAAATAAATTAAAGAATCTTGGTTTGCACAAGTGACCTGATAAATCCTTTATTTACAGGCTTTTTTAGCGAAGGCCTTCCAAAATCTGATCACTTTTTGCGTCAGAATTGCCATCCGAAGAAATTTCTTCACTTTCTCATCCATCTTAATCCCGCGGTTTGCGTAGATGAACCGGAAAAGGCTGGGCCAGTCCTGAAGACCATCTTTGCTATATGCAGGATGCTGTCCCATGAATCTCTCCAGGTTCCGGTGGACTGTTTGTATCAGCTCCCCCGGATTTTCACGGTCCGAAAGGTTTCTTGTCTCTTTCGTTGTGTGCACTTCTTCTCTTAGCCAGAAGGCCTCCGTCAGAGCCCTTTGGCTGTTCTCTCCGTCATGGACAAGCAAAGAGTCGCGGCCTATGTGCCCTTGGAATGCCTTTAGGATTCCGGCACGTGACGGCTTCGCCTTTCCCTAGAGAGAAAGGAAGACATTGGGCCCATCCGTTAAGGTCTCCACACAGATTCTGTTCCGCGAAAGCCCTCTGCAACGCTTCCCGCCCCGTTTCTATAACAGCCTGATTTCTTGAAATGGGTTCCTCCGCAGAGTGGGCAGCATTCGATTGGAAGGACATTGACACCATACTCCTTCTTGTACTTCTCGGCTGTTTCCTCAAGTCATTCTGCTCTTCTTGCCGGCAGCACATGGTTTGCATAATGCTTAGCAAAACTCTTCGGCCCTCTGCTTGCCAAGACCAGAGCCGGCACCGGTGATGACAACAGCCTTTCCTTTCAATCGAACTTTTAGTAAACCTCACTTTTTGGATGAATCTTATAGCCGAAAAAAACCGGATAAAATCGGAGGAAATCTATTCTTTCTGCTTAGACTAGTTCTTCACATCATATGCGGATTGACTCCGTTTTCTTCTCCTTTCTGTCACTTCAAGCCAGGATCTTCATCTTGGCTTTTTCCTGAAAAAGGACTGCCCGGGTGCCGGGCAGTCCTCTACTCTTCTTTATTGAATGGTAAAGGTGGAATTCGTGTCATCTAAAGCCAAATAGCTTTCGCCGGAATAATAAAGCTTACCGTCCTTGATTTCCGAGTATTTCCAGGATAAATCCCTATCCATCGACTGACTCTGATACGTCATCGTCACTTTCCTGTAGGCATAGTTGTACCCCTCGGAATCAGAGAAAAGTTTCAGGCTTCCTGTATAGGTGGAATCCTCTCCGTTCATTTCGGTTGCATCAAGGGTATATTCCTTTTTCCTTGTAGCGCCGAGATTTGCGGAAAAGTCGTATTTGCTTTCGAAAGCCTTCTTGGCCGTATCAACTGTCACATAATAGGCGGTATCGTACCTCCTAAAGGACAGACCGCCGTTTACTTCCTCTACCTCTTCGGTATAGAAGGCATTGCTTGCTCCGTTAAAGAGAAGGGAGAAAAGGTCGGGTTTCTTGCTCGTTTCGTCTTTGTACAAAGAAATCGTCCCCTCTCGTCCCATGAAAAACCCAGTATATTCCTGATGCTCTTGGGCAAGTTTCTCATCGGAGGGGGATACTATCAAATCCAAATCGATTTTTTCTCCCTCAAATTCGATATATATGGTATAGGTTCCTACCTTGTTCATATCGACCTTGGAGTAATCGAGCCTATCTTTTGTTATGGAGACCGAAGCGGACTTTCCGTAATATTCGACATAGAGTTTATTATCGGCCGAGGTTATTTTGCTGATGACTGACTCGATGCTATCCCCTACCTTAGCCCCATAAGAACGGCCTCCGCTAAGCGAAATCCGCCGAATCTTATTCACTTCTGGATCATAGAGTTCCAAGGAGAATTCAATCTCTTTTCCTTTATATTTTCCTTTGACTCTCTGTGTCTCGCCGAGCTTTGTCAGATCAATCTGCAGATCGGTGAGGTCACCAAGTGTAGCTTCTTCCGAATGTTCATCGTCAAAGCGGATGACTATCGGACACTCTAGGTAATGATTGACATCATAATAGGGCGTGGAAGAATATATGTTCATCGGTTCCGGATTTTCTGGATCGTAGATAGTAAAGTTAACCAGGACTGTTCCACCTCCGTCCAATGCGAGTTTGATTTCCTTTTGTCCTTTTGTCGACAGGTCAATCTCACCCGAATACACATCTGACAGTCTTTTCTTCCTTCTTAACCTTCTTCCTTCTGTTTTCTGGTAATATTCGCATTGAACCAGAATATCTTCTTTAACTGTTCCAAGAGGGAAGTATTGTTGCCTAACATAAATGTATTCTAATGTCCATCCCGATTTGTCATAAACACCGATGTCAATGGTTACTCCAGTCGTCATTCCCAAATAGGTCAATGGATAGGGCGTCCTTTCAGACGCATGGGAAGAATCAAATCCATTTATCCTACTAGTGTCAATCTCCTTTTCCAAATAATAGCCGTTATAGTTCAGAGACAGGTAATGGCCGACAAACAGAGGTTCTTCGCCGGTAAAGCAGGTTATATCACTATCACTATCGTGATAGATTCGCCATATGCAAATAGAAGCATCCAGAGCAGAGGAATTTACTATATAGCCAGCGATAGTAAATTGGAAGCCCTGATACTCCAATTGGATCTGCTGCTCACCCTCAGAGAGCTTATCGAGTTTGTCCTTGTCAATCAGCTCGCTTAGGTCAATGTCAATCGTTTCATTATAGAGAGAAACATCATACTCAATAGAGAGTCTCAGATTAGGCCTTCCATAGGTATACGTACCATCATCGTTCTTTACAAAAAGTATATTGCTCTCATGCAGGTACACATTGGTAACAGAGACATTATCTGGGTCATAGACACGGATTCGGAAGTCTCCCTGATATCCGCTGAAGGAAACCTTAATATTGTAGTAGCCTTCCTTAGTAAAATCGATTTTCCCATCCACTATCCTTTCATCAGTGAGTTTGATTCGCTCGTGTGTTGTGTCCTCGTAGTGGACATTAAGATAGATGTCGGGCTTTTTCTCCCCTTCTTTGATCATGGCAATCTCTGTTGTATCAAGATCGGCACCAATTGCCTTTTTCGGGACTTCGACAACGGTTTCTACTTTTTCTCCGTTCGTCAGATAATAGGTTATCTTCAGGCAGAGCTTACCATCCTTGTAGAAATATTCGCTCGTTATGGATGAGATTCCGACGCCGTCCTTTCCATCAGCACCATCTTTGCCGTCCTGACCATCCTTTCCATCAGCGCCGTTATCACCCTTACTTCCCGGCTCTCCTTTAGAACCGGTTTCCCCTTTTTCTCCGTCTTTTCCTTTTATCGAGCCAAGAGAAACCCAGCCCTTGTCTTCCTTCTGATAAAGGGTGAAAGTTGCCGTATCCAGATAGAAGTCCCCGACATTGCCTTTGCTCTCGTCTGGTTTTCCGCTTCCAGTCAGCCAAGTTGCACCATCTTTTCCGTCTTTTCCGTCAGTTCCGTCTTTTCCGTCAGTGCCGTCCTTTCCGTCTTCGCCTTTCTCTCCTTTGATGGAAAGCAGCCACTCTTCATAAGTACCAGAGTATCCGGCTTCCTGGGCCTTAAGAAACCTCTGGTACTTCTTATCCGTGGAATCAGAGTTCTTGCACCCTCCCAAAGAAAGGGAAACAACCGAAAGAAGGGAAAGCAGGAAGACTTTCGACTTTTTGCATTTCATAATCAATGCTCCTTTGTGGTTCAATTATAAGGAAGTCTTCCCCTGTGTTTCTAGTACAAAAAATCAGTTTTTGCCCAACATTTTCTGAAAAAATAGCGGTTATTTCTACTTTTCGGACATTATATAGACATTGTGTCCAAATTATTTTTTTCTTTATTAAGCATGCAAAAAGGCTACGGGGGCTTCCCGTAGCCGTTAAGAAGAAATTAATTCTCCTTCTTTTTTAGTACAAGCGCCGTCAGATACCTAGCTAGGCATCCCGCAGAGAGAACACCGAAGACAGACACTAGGCAATTCAGGGTAATCTCCCACCAAGGGGTGATTTCCTTAATGACGCTGTCCCCCTTGATTCCATTCCTTGCATAGGACTTGTTGGCAATCGTATAGAGGATACGCTTGGCAGAATCCCGAATCCTCTCACAGAAGGCGGCATTGTCCTTATAGTCCTTTAGATCGTTTGCGCTTCCCCTGAAAAGGTTCGTTCCTCCCCTATAGCCGTCGTCATATACCCTGTAGGTACCGCCGTTGGAGACGGCCCTATCGGTGATGGAATAGCCTTTAAAGCCCCATTCCTTCTGCAGGATGTTGATGGACAGGTTCTTGTCCGCTCCTGTCCAAAGACATCCAGAACGGTTGAAGGAAGTCCTTATGGCACCGGTATCTCCTTTGGTGACCGCGATTTCAAAGGGGAGAAGAAGAAGTTCGCGTGCTTCCTGCTCGTTCAGCCAGATTCCAATCCCGTTCCGTTCCGTTTCACATTCATTGAAGGCAAAATGCTTCAGATGGGTGATGATTCCTTTCCCCTGCAGTCCCTGGATCTCATAGGCTGCGGCAAGGCCGGTAAGAAGAGGATCCTCAGAGAAATATTCATTGCTCCGGCCGATAAAGGGAGTGCGGTGAAGATTTACGCCAGGAGCATAGATGCCATGGGTACCGGAAAGGATGATGTCTTCGGCAAAGGCGTCTCCGACCTTTTTGATAAGGTCAAGATTAAAAGAGGATGCCCAGATTCCTTCGCTTGGGAAGGAGGAGTCGGTCTTTGTCGCCGTAACGGCAGTAGGGCCGTCAAGATCGATGGTTTCCGGAAGACCGACGGAGGCAATCGTGGCGGTCGACCTCTGTCCAGAAGTAACAAGTTTTATCTGTTCTTCTTTAGACCTTGAGTCAAGAAGGGTATCCCAGTAAGGCGAAGAGAAATCGACTCCCCGCAGGGAAGCGACAGTCAGTTTTTTCTCCCCTTCCTTGTTTACGTTATACCTTGGCCTAGTGCCATCCTCTGGCAAAGCACGATGGGAGGCAAGGTCTTTAATCCTCTGCTCGCTTGCCGTAAAGGAGACTGCCTGTTTCGGCCATGTCGAACTCCAGTCTTTCCGGGAGACATAGGTTACTTTATTGTCTCCTCTTCCTTCGTACCGGTTCCTATCCGCATGATCGAGCTGGTTAGTGATTTTCTCCCCCGTCTCCTCGCTCTTCGAGTAGGTTTCCGAATCGGTCTTGGCAATATTAATCTTGTAGGTTAAGGAAGCCTGTCCGCTCCCAATCCTCTTGGAGGTATCAACAGAAGACTTGCTCCTTAAGATATTGTTTACTGCATGGTGGGCATCACTCCCAAGGGAAAGATAATAGTCCCCTGCCTCTAAGATATAGGTCTTAAACCCGTCCGAATCATAGGTCTTAAACTGCGACTTTTCGACGGAGATCTTTATCGTTTCCTTTTCCCCGGGCTCTAGTTCTTTGGTTTTGGCAAAGCCGGCAAGCTCTATCGAAGGCTTTTCGATTCCGTGTTCCCGGTCATAGTCGGTATAGGGCCGCTGCCTATAAATCTCCACGGCATGCTTACCCTTGACCGATCCGCTATTTGTCACATCCACGGAAACCTGATAGGTCTTCCTGTCACTAGAAGGAATGACCTGGAAGTCAGAGTAGGCAAAACTTGTGTAGCTAAGCCCATAGCCAAAGGGGAAGGCAACATCCTTGCTGTAATCATATTCCCCATGATTTCCTTGGTTCAGGAGGGTATCCTCGTATCTTGTCTCATAATACCGATAGCCGAGATACACGCCTTCGTTATAGACACCATAGGAGCGGTTTGTCGAATTGAGTTTTGCTTTCTTCCAGTTGGTATAACCGGAAGAGAAGGACTTATTGTAGTTCAGTTCCCAGCTTGCCCTAGCAGGCGAGGAGAAATTATCCCGGCAAAAAGTATCGGATAGTCTGCCACTAGGATTGATGGTGCCATTTAGAACCTTAGCCACAGCGTTTAATCCATAGGAACCGACGTTCCCTACCCAAAGGAGGGCGTCGACCTCTATTCCATCCCGATAAAGGAAATCCTGTTCCAGTGGGTTTGAAGAATTGAGCAGAACAACTATCTTCTTCAGCTTCCCTTCTTTCTTCCTTGCCGTAAGTCCCTTAAGCAGGTCAAGTTCCTCGTTCGAGAGAGAAAGATAGGATCCGTCTTCCCCATCGCTTCCCCTAGTGGAAAGATCCTTCCCTTCCCCGGATTCCCGGGCTAAGGTCACAATGGCGGCATCGGAATACTGTCCGACGGAAGAAAGAGTGTCTGCATCATATTTCTCGTAGGGAACCTCGTTGATTGTATAAAGAGAAGCGGAAGAGGTTCTTCCGTAGTCTTTTCCTGCCCCCTTAGTATAGAAATCCATTAGCGTGGGATTGACTTCAAACCCTTCCTTCGTCAACGTATCGTTAAGTGTCGCGTATTTGGCTGAATCGGTAGAGGAGGAACCAGAGGTATTGTAATTGAAGCGGACCGAAGCGGTCCCGAACAGGGAGACTTTACTCCCCTTTGTCAGCGGAAGTGCATCATTCTCGTTCTTTAACAGGACGAGTCCTTCCCCTTCCACTTCCTCCGCGGTCTTGCTGACATAGTCCTTCACGTCTGTCTCGTCCGTATATGTTCTCTTGAAATACTCGGCATCGGCAGAATTCCCTTTACTGGTTGTCGTTATGCCTAATGCGTTGTTGATGGCACCGGAATTGGCCCTGGCAATACTTCTTCCAGACAGAGTAACGGCAAAGAAAGTCGAACAGGAAAGGAAGAGGATGTTGTAGAGCTTAGAATGGGTAAAAATCTTTTTCACGGGATACTAATCCTCCTTGGAGGTGACAAGTTTTACTTCATCCCTGATTTCCTTCTTTGTCAGAAAGACGGAAATAAGGTCAGCTAGGAAGGCAAGGAAGAAGGAAAGGAGACAGAAAAGAAAGCCCATTGAGAGAGAGGAACCGTCGATGGCCACGAGAAGATTGGCAAGATAATTCACCTGCGTGCCGATATAGCAGACAAAACTAAAGAGGGCGAAAAGGTAGGCAAACTCACGGATAAGCTTCCATTCCTTGAACCTGGAAAAGGCGGAAAGGACAAGGGCAATAGAAGTCGTGACAAAAAGGATAACATCATAGTCAGGGGCAAACTCATTTACTCCGGTGACGGCATAGAGAACCAAGGCGGCAAGAGAAAAAAGAGATCCGAAGAAGATGACAGGAAATCCCTTTGTTCTTGCTTTCAAAAATTTCCTAATGGAGTTCATTTTTTCTTCCTCAGAGAAGATTGTCAAGATGGGCATCAAAGGTAAGACCGGCGTCGGAATAACAGGTAAGGCAGTCAATCCTCGGAGCCTCGGCCGCCCTTGTTCCAGTGGCATCATGCCGCGTGGAATTATTGGTAATCAGCTTTATGACGTTCTTCCCTTGTTTGAGGGAAAGGGAAGTGGAGAGAGTGAATTCGGCAAACGCCTTTTTCCTCTTTACGTCACGTCCGGATGGAACGTTGTCGATGACAATCGTCCCATAATCGATGCTTTCTCCGTTGACGGAGACAATCCAGTTCTCCTTGGTGAAGGTCCTGTCAAAATATTCGGCGGAAAGAGAGGCCTTTAAGATTGTATCCGTTGTTGCCGTCTGCGCCTCGATGTCAAACTGGATAAAGGCTTCGTTGTAATAGAGGTCGCAGATGAAATGGTCGTTAGAGCATCCCCCCTCCACAATGGAGCCGTTAAAGATAAGTCCGGTTCCCGACACATCGGAGGAATAGCCATGTCCGATCTTCTCTCCGAAACTATTGATGTTCTTGTCTTCTTCAAGAGTCAGACCGTCTAGTTTGGTATATTCGGCCTCAAAGGTGTCCACGACAAACCATCGTGCATAGACATCGCTATCGGAAGTGAATTTCTTTGTCTGGGTGACCGGATTCTGATAGTCGGCTGAGTCATACCAGTTCTTCAGATAGTACCCTTTCTTGTATGCCTTCCCGGGGAAAGCCTTCAGACGGTTACCCCTAGCGGCATTTGTCGACCTAGTCAGGTACACATCCTCGCCGGAGTGGAAAGTTACCGTACTTGCACCATCCTTGTCCTCGATCCAGTTCGCATAAAGGACAATTCCGTCCGTGGCCGCAGTAGATAAGTCGAAGACCGTGGAACCACTTTCGTCTGTGGACCAATAGGCAAAAAGATAGCCCTCTCTGTTCCTCGCGGGGAAGGAAGAAAAGACCTCGCCTTTCGTTTCCTCAAGTGTGACATCCGAAGGAGCCGAATCATAATTGTATTTAAAGACGACAGAGACCATATCTTCTTTGACTTCCTGGTTCCCGGAAGAAGAGGTGGAAGTGCTCGTTTGCTCGGAGGAAGATGGTTTTTCATCGGAGGGCGTGATTTCTCCGCTAGAAGATGCATCCGGAGAAGAAAGAGACGGTTTATTTGAACAGCCGGCAAGAATAAACAGGGTCAGAAGGGCGACAGCTGATTTTCCAATTTTTTTCATCGTTTGGTTTCTCCTTTTCGGCAGAAAGTGTTCTGCTAAGGTAATTATCGCAGTTTAGCGTTTTAAAGCGGTTACACTGAAAAGCAAAGTAAGAAAAAGGGATAAATAGTAAAAAACAGTGCCAAACTGCAGAAAAACGGGACGAAAGGAATCAAGATGGGGAACGAATAAAAATAAACAGATATGCAGCAGGCTGGTTTCGGCCTGCTGCATACCTTGATTTTTTCTTATCGACTATTTCTTCTTCTTGATGACGAAGGCAACGGCAGCTAAGGCACCGACAAGGGCTACTGCACTGATCGTCGTAGCGGTAGCGACAAGGGCGGTGTTCGAAGAAGAGGAAGAAGTGCCGTTATCGCCTTTATCCCCTTTATCGCCTTTGTCCCCTTTGTCACCTTTATCGCCTTTTTGGCCGTTCGTGATGGTGGTCGAGGTACCATCGCTAAAGCTGATGACAAAGCCATCATCGGTTTCGACGACGGACACAATCGTCTTTTCTTCCGTAGGAGTGGTCGGATTATTGTCTGTGACTTTGTAGGTGACCGTGAAGTAGGCAATTTCATCATTCGACTGACTTCCACTGCTAGGGAACATAGCACCCCTTCCACCGGTAGAGGCCTTTGCCTTTGCGGTGACCTTGAAGGTGACATCGTAGGTGCCTCCCTTAGTCGGAGTACCGCTGACTAAGCCGCTTTCGGAAAGGGTTAAGCCATCAGGGAGTGAGGAGCCGTCAGCGACTTCGTATTTGACCGAATCATATTTGTCCGTGCTGAAGATATCGGATTCATACTGGACCATGGCAGCGGTTCCTACCGTAAGCTTATCTTCTTCGTCAGAGTCGGCATCCCGTTTGAAGGCAGAATCAAGGGTAATAGAGAAGTCGGCAGTCTTAGAAACATAATTATCGATGAGGGCAGTGACCGTAAAGTCATATTTTCCTACCTGTGTGGCTTTGCCGGAAATCTTTCCGGTAAGCGGATCAAGCTCTAGACCATCCGGGAGCTTGCCTTTCGAAATCGAGTACTTAACGGAAGAGCCGACAGTTAACGCGCTCTGGTCTAAGGCAACGGAGTCCTCGAAGGAGGCGTAGGCGGTTCCAGTCCTTTGTTTTCCTGTCAGCTGAAGCTCAGTGTATCCGTTCTGGGCATTGGCCGAATTGGCAGTGGCCCAAAGGACGGAATGGGCAGTGGAACGGGCATAGTAGTACTGATTCCAGGATTCCTTAGCCGTTTCATTCGCATCGTTTTCCACAATCTTGTATTCGACATCTCCCTTTCCGTCACGGAGAGAAGGATTCCATGTTCCGGAAAGCGTATCGTACCAAGGCTCGGTCTTGTAGACAATACCGTTTCCGGCACGGACCATCAAATCAATCGTGGTGCACCAGCGCCTTCCTAAAAAGCCGTCGGTAATCCTGAACCCATGCCAGCCGAATTCATTCTGAAGAAGCCCTGTCCTCAGATACCAGTTGGACTGGTTGGCAACGCCGCAGATACGTCCGTAGGCGGACCTGCCGGAGGTAGCTCCGCCTTCCTGGATAGCCCTCTGGAACACCTTCCTCTCGTATTGGCGGATATTCTGCTCGGACTGCCAGGTATAGAGGGACTGTCCGCCACGGTTTGTCTCCTGGTCATTGAAGGCAAGATGCTTAATCCTAGGATTGCAGCCTGCGCTTCTTGCACCCTTGACAACTTCGGCGGCAATGTATCCGCCCTGCAGGGCATCCTGGGAATAATATTCGTTATTCCGTCCGGAGAAGGCAGAACGATGCCTGTCCATGCCAGGTCCGTACCAGCCAGTGCGGCCCATTAAAGTGGAGATGGAACCATTGATGACACCTTCCTTATAGGCGAGGTCCTTGTTCCAGGTCGAGGCAATCGTGACTTCGCAGCACCATTCGTGGGTATTGGCAAAATCATTCGGGCCGTCCTCATCGACGGACTGATCTTTGCCAAAGGCGTCTAAAGCGGGAGTAGAGGCTCTCGATTCGGTGGAAAGGGAGCAAATTTCCTCCCAGGTCAGCTGGTTAAGGAATTCATCAAATTTAGGATCATCATAGTCGAGTCCCCTAAGATCGGAAAACTTCAGGGTAACTGTGCGGTTTGTGGCACTTGCCGCCTGTGTCCAGGAAGAAGGGATCTCGTCTTTTGTTTTATACCAAGGCTGGGTTTCATCCTCGGTCAAGGAAGTATTTACACGTAAGCCATCGGAAGAAGTGTCAATCTGGTTCGCGGGCACCGCGGTAAGACGGGAAATATCTCCATCCTGCCAGGTCTTATAGACTTCATCCGTGAACTTAAGGCCGGAAACCGTCTGCGCCTTTTCTCCTTCTCCGACCGTGAAAGACTTAGGTGCCTTCGGGAAGGAGGCAATCTCTGCATCGATGGTGGAGACCGAGAAGTCGGCGCGGGTCATTAAGACCTCTGGATCGCCATCTTCGCCATCGGCCATCCTGTCGGCAGTACGGAGAGAGTTATACCTGACCTTTCCGTTCTTTTCCCCCTTGTATTTTCCATTGTCCGTTGTAAAGAGGTTAGATACACGATTTCCGGAGTAGTCGTCAAGATGCTGATGGACATTTGCATCTAAAGTGAACTTGTATTCGTCCAAAGCGTTTTCGGAAGTAATCTCTTCATCCAAATCGCGGTGGGACGTATTCCTTACGCGGATGGTATATTCTCCCTTATCCAGCTCATAATCTCCTTTTACCTGATCGCCGTTTGCATCCTTGTAGTCAAAGGAGGCGAAGTCCTGGACATTGAATTCGACGGTGACTCTTTCGCTTTGTCCCGGCTGAAGCTTGCTTGTCTTGGCATAGCCGACTAAATCTTCGGCCGGTTTTTCAATGCCACCCTTAGTATAGGGAGCCTTAACATAGACCTGGACGACTTCCTTTCCGGCGACGGAACCGGTGTTTTTGACGGTGACATCGACATAAAGTTTTTCGACCTCTGCTTCCTTGGTGTCGGAAGAAAGTTCCGCGGAAGAAAGCTTGTGATCAATCTTCTTTGTCTTTTCCTTGTCTTTGTAGACATCCACGATATTCCTGGAAAAGGTAGTGTAGGACCTTCCATCGCCGAAACCATAGGCGACATTCTTTTCGTACCATTCCTTGGCAGCGCCAGGATTGTTGGCATACCTATCCTCATAACGGGTCTGATAATAGCGGTAGCCGTTATAGATGTCTTCCTCATAGTCGACACCCCTGTCGGTCCAGTCATCGGAGAGGTCGCCCTGCTCGATTTCATAGGTGAAATAAGAACCATACTTGTTCTTTGTCTCTTCCGTGGCCGGAATATAATTTCCGTTCTCGTCCTTCTTGTACTGGGGACGGTTGCACCTTAATGAGCCATCTGCCTTGTAGTATTTATGGGAGGATCCGGCCTGCGAGTTGTCGCCGAAGTTCTGCCAGGTCGGATCGGCGGTAAGGTCCATCGGCCATTCGTCGACAAGCTTTCCGGAAGGGTTGATTTCACCGCTTAGTATCTTAGCCGTACCAAATAATCCGTCTTCTCCGGGGCGTCCGATCCACCTCCTACCCTGGATTCCGGGATCGTTCTTCAGTTCCCCGACTTCCCTGACATTGGAAGTATTAAGAAGGACGATGACCTTTTTGAAATTGGCCTTAACGTCCTTTATCAGGGCACGCTCTTCCTCGGTGAGCCTTAAGCCATGTTTGGAAGTATAGCTCTCTTCTTCCTCAGTAGGGGTATCGACGCGGTTAACTTCTGCCGTTTCCTTATCTGCGTCAGCCGATAAAGTCCATCCTCCTCCGCTGGATTCGTTCTTCTTTGAATAAGTTGCAAGCTGCTTATGGGAGCGGATGTCCTCTTCGGTCGCCTTTTCCCCCGTTGCGCGGGAAACATCGGCGCCCTCTCCGGCATTACGGCCTAAGACAATGACGGCGGCATCGGAATACCTTCCAAATGAGGTGCGGACGGTCCCGTCGAAGTCGTTGTACTGGCTGGAGATTGCACTTCCGGTCGAGTGGGGCCCGCTTGTGGCCGTGACGCCTTTATCCGCATAATAGGAGGCTAGCGCCTTGTTGACGTGGAAGCCTTCCGCCTCCCTCGCATCGGCTAACGTAACGGACGTCTTACGGATGGATTTCGAACCGACGCCGCCACCGACCGGGGCATAGGCATTGGTTCCGAAGATGGAGACATAGGAGCCGATTCCTAAAGGAAGGACGTTGTCTTCGTTCTTTAAGAGGACGTTTCCTTCGGCAGAGAGCTCGACATTAAGATCCTGTGCTGCCTCCTGTGCTTCTTCTAAGGTCGTAAATCCCGGATAGTACTTGTCGCCTTGCTTCCTCTTCTCCTGGGCAGTACCGGTTAATCCAGTGATGCTGCCGGCTCCGCTAAATACCCTTGCACCGACGGCAATGGCAGATAGGGAGAATAGACACTTCTTCTTGGAATTGTTCTTCATGTTTCCTCCTGAAGTGGGCTTAATGCCCTTCAATTCGTGCGTCTTTAGTCTAGAGGAACAGGAAGTAAGCGGTTTCAATTCAGGAAGAAGTGAGGTTTTCTGGGACAGAGAGAAACCGATGGGGGACGAAAAACAAAAAAATGGGACGAAATGAATCGTCCCACTATTCTTTGACAGGCCGAGAGAATTAAATCCTCGTGTCCTTGGTTAGGTCCCTGTACTTGGCAATGACTTCTTCCCGGTTCCTGCGGGAAAGAGGAATCTTTGTCTGATCCTTAAGAGTCAGAAAGGAAGGGGAGAACTTGTAGATGTACCGATAGTTGACAAGGAATCCTTTATGCACGCGGATGAAGCCAAAGGGAGAGAGGTACTCCTCAAGTTCCGAGATCAGCTTTCTTACTTCCAGGATATCCTGGCTATCCTTCCTATGGAAACACTGGTAGTTGTGGCTGCTTTCAATATACCTGATGCTGTCTAGGGGGAGAAGAATAGTCTCCCCATGCGACTTCACTTCCAGATGTCTGACTTCCTTTCTGGCAGGAAGGATATCCTTAAAGAAATGTTTCCTGATGTTCTTCGTGTCCTGAAAGAAGCTGGTCTTCCGGATGAACCCGATCGGATTGTAGTTGAAACAGGAAAAGACTTTGGCTTCGTTGGAAGAGATGAAGACGAGGGGGACTTCCTTGTCTCTTTTTCTAAGCTCCGCGGCTAGCTCGATTCCGTCCCTCGGCTCCCTGATAATATCCGAACAGACAAGGTCATAGAGATTGTCCTTTAGGGAATCAAGGAAGACCGCCCCGCTGGTGAACCCTTTGATATTCACTTCCTTTTGAAAGCCTGTGCAAAACGCCATGATGGCCCCTTTGGCAATTTCCAAAGACTCCGGTTCATCGTCAATCCTAGCTATATTCACCATTATTATTCTTCCTCCTTATTCCTTCGTCCCATTCGTCTCCAGATCAAGCCTGGCATCGGCGATAAAACGATGGTCCGAGATTTTGAAGCAGATGTGGCCGTTGCAGCTTTCTACAATGGACTTGACAATCTTGATCCCATATCCATGGCCGGAGTTCTTTTTCTTCGTCTTCAGGTTTACCTCTTCCCTGTCGGTAGGATTCGAGACCGTGATCCGAAGATAGCCGTCGGTCATTCCCCTTTTTACGTCAACGGGATCGTCTTTTCCGGTCGGATGGTAGTTTTCAAAGGCATTGTCGACAAGATTGGTGATAAGTGAACAGAGCAAAGTCTCCTTGAAGGGAAGAACCTGGGGGACAGCAAGAAGGTACTGTAAGGGAATGTTCCTGATTCTGGATTTGGACAATTCCAGATTCCTGATGGAGGAAACCACCTGGTTTCCGCAGTCGACAATGTGGAAGTTTCCGAAGGTTTCTTCATTCACGCTGGAGGCATAGTCAAGGGCTTTCCCATATTGCTTTTCCTTTATCAGATTGGCGATATAGGCATAATGGTTTTTTAGATCGTGTCTTGCTATCGTGGTCCGTTCAATGCTCTCCTCATTGAGCTTCAGCCTGGTATAGGCGGATTCATTCAGTTTCACCTTTGCCTGCCTAACTAGCCTATCCTCCTGCTTCTTTTGATTAAGATAGAGAACGATGTAGATTCCTAAATCGGTGGCCAGGAAGAAAATAAGGATAAGGATAATGGTCAGGGAGAGGTATTTCGATTCTCCGGAAAGATTTCCAAAAGACCCGTCTGAAGAGGCAGAAGAATTGATTTTGCTTGTCCTCAGCGTGATGACAAATAAACTAAGGAAGACAAATAGGCTGAGGATCAAGGAGGAGGAAGGGATGTCGAGATAGCGGTTGATGTTATTGATTCCGACGATAAGTCCGGTCACCATCATAAGGAAATTCGGAAGACAACGGACAAAGGAACGTAAGGCAGGGGAAAGAGATAAAGACAGATTATTGACCTGATGGCCGATTTCCGTCACGACATATGCGCTGGAAATAAAGAGGAGAAGTTTAATCAGCTTATGAGAGTAGTTGCTGTGCTCAAAGAGAAGAATATAGACTGCACCTGGGACAATGATGGAGGCAACGATGAGATAGGGAGTATAGGTGTCCCGAAGGGAAAAAGAGGAAAAGACTGCACTGAGCAGAAGCCTGGAAAGGAAAAGAGCACAAAAGGCAATGATTTTCTGAATGATATATTTCTTCTTTAAATGCCTATGGCCGATACAGAAAGTGGCATCGAGTGCGGCACAGATAAGCTGACAGCAAAAAGGTAAGGAAAAGACAAAAGTGAAAAAACGTCTGAATTGATTGGCCCACTCTTCCATGGCAGCTTTCTCCTCTCTGTCGTTCTTGCTTTATCGCTTGCATGGATATTGTAACCCTTTTCAAAGAATAAAATGGTCTTTTTTTCTCAGGCAAAGGAGAACACATCTTAATTTTCGCTACTTTATTTAAGATTTCTTCGTCCTTAAAAAAGGGAATGGCTATGTTCAAAAACTCTAAAAAAGAAAGAAAGTAACGGAGAAGATAAATGCACGGAATTTACCTTTGAAAAGAAAGCAATGTCCTCTTCCCTCCTTCCATAAACATTTTGCTACTATAAAAAAATAGATTTCTCTTTGCGTTTTCTAAATCCTCCCACCAAGTAAAGTCTAAACAGCAATTATGGTTTAAGACAGGGAAACATTACGATTACTTGTAACCGATTTCACTAAACCAGTCTAGGGATATCACCTATAATCTTCTCGTTTTTAAGAGGTTATGTCTATGAAAAAGAATTCCTTGATTCAAAAACTGTTCTCCCCGGTTGACCTAACGAAAGGAAGTCCGGTCATTTCCTTATTAATCTTTAGGGTCCCAATCCTTATCTCTCTTGTTTTCCAGCAGATTTATACGATTTCCGATGCGGCAATTGTCGGACAGACTTTAAGTAAGGAAGAGGTCGCCGGTGTAAACGACGTCTATGGCCTTTTCTATATCGTTATCCAATTTTCTTTTGGCTGTGCCGCTGGCTTTTCTGTTATCACCAGCGAAAGAGCAGGGGAAAACAACCCGGAAGGCATAAGAAAAAGCTTTGCTGCCCAGATTCTCCTCTCCAGCATCAGGTCAGTGATTCTGACCATTGTCTTCGTTCCTCTTGTTCCTTACCTTCTCCGTATTATCGGACTGAAAGAAGGAAATCCTGTTTTTCCTTATGCAAAAGAGTACCTTTCCATTATTTATATCGGATTATTCACCCAAGTCTTTTATAACCTTATCGTTTCCGTCCTGCGGAGCATCGGAGATAGTTTTGCCCCTCTTCTTTTCCTCATCGGTTCCACGATATTAAATATCGGACTTGACTTTCTTTTTATCGTCTGCTTCCACTGGGGAGTAGGTGGAGCTGCCTTTGCCACCATCATTGCCCAGTTCATTGCCGCCGCCGTTTCCTTTGTGTATTGTTTAAAGAAATATTCCTATCTTCGTGTCAGACTCAGCGATTTTAAAATCGGATGGAAGAGCGCAAGGGACCATCTTAAACTCGGCCTCCCTCTTGCCCTGCAGTATTCCATCATTGCCGTAGGGTTAATCATTCTGGAAAAAGCCGTCATCAAATTCGACCTTCCTAACAATGTAACCGATGCCGAGGTCGGATATGGGGCCGGAGTGAAGTTCAACGATTTCAGGATGACTCCTTTCCTCGCCTTAGGAACCGCTGTTCTCTCCTATCACGGACAGAACCTTGGGGCAAAGGATTTTGCCCGGATCAAGAAGGGATTCCTGGATAGTAGGATCCTTGTCGTCATCAGGTATGTCGTCTTTGGCGGAATCGCCGCCCTAGCTTCCATTAACGGAGCCTATGCAAGAATCTTCCTTTCTTCTTCCTCGCTGAACGACCGCGTCCGCTTCTATGCCAAGGCCTATAGGTTAGTCGATGCCTCCTGCTATATTTTCCTTGGAACCTTGATTATCTTCCGGAACACCCTGCAAGGCCTGGAAAAACCGATCTATCCTTTCCTAAGCGGCGTAGCCGAACTAGTCGGACGTACTTTCATCAGTGAATTCAGGCCGAAATGGGTCGATCCGGCAAATCCGGTCAGCGACCGGGCATTCATCGGCGTCGTCTTCTCGGATAGCAGGGCATGGCTACTCTCCCTCTCGGTCATGGGCTACGGAATCTATAAATACATCCTAAGAAATAAGATTGCCGAGGAGTTTTCCTTGAAGAAAGAGAAAAAATCCTAAAGCTGAGTTTCTATTCTTTTTATTCCAGATAGGACGCCTCAGTCTTAAGAAGGAAAAGCATCATACCTAATCCGTTAATCGGTATCCTTTGTTCCGAAAGGATACCGTTTTTTGTTAGAAAGCATATAGATTTCTTCCCATCTATCTAGACAAAGCCAGGTTTTCTTCATCACGGCAGAAAGAAGAAAGAAAACGCCACATTTTTTATAAAGCCGGCCTCAGGCATAACACTTGAAAATCCAGCGTTTCTGAGTATAGTGACAATGAAAGGAGTTAGTTTACGCTAATGGAAGCTAAACTTACTAAGTTGATTCAGTCGCAGATTAATTGGGAGCTGTATTCTGCCTATGCCTATTACTACATTGCAGAGTACTACAGAAGCAAAGGCCTGAATGGGTTCCACACCTATTTCGAGAAACATGCCGGTGAAGAAAGGCAGCATGCGGAAAAATTCTCGGAATATCTCCAGGATCATGATATCCCTGTTAAGCTTGAATCCATCAATGTCCTAGACAAGAAGTTCGCCTCTCTCCGCGATCCCCTTGTCTTCTTCGTGGAACACGAAAAAGAGGTGACTTCTTTAATTCATCAGATTTATCGTGCCGCTAGAGAGCAGGACGACATCGAGACAAGGAACTTCCTCACCTTCTTTATCACCGAGCAGAGCGAGGAAGAAAAGACCGCTACCGATCTGTTGACCAACTACGACCTCTTTGCCAAAGAAGGCGGAATCGGACTTTATCAGAGGGATAAAGACCTCGCCAAGTAAAACCTGGCAAGCACGTAGTTAGATAAAAACAGCCTCCAGCTTTTCTTTGGAAAGTGCCAAGGAAAAAAAGAGGCTGTTTTTTATTGGGAAAGCAGGAAACTATCCTTTATCCCTTTTTGTGTTTTGAAAAATAATCTTTAAGAACGAAAATTGCTTCTTCCCGAAGAACCCCTTTGGTAACAAGAGGATGCCAGAAAGAATGATTGAAAACCATAGAGGAGCACTCACAGCCCTTATTACCGAGTATTTCCTCAAGATCTTCATTTCCGGCCCCATAGACAAGCCGTCCGAGTTTCACCCAGACTAGGGCACCTGAACACCTAAAGCATGGTTCACAGCTTGAATACCTCGTATAGGCACTTAAATCCGTGACTTTGCTCTTCTGGCAGAAATCACGGATAAGCCCCCTCTCTCCGTGATAGGTCGGGTCATGCCTAGTATAGATTCTGTTTTCACTTGTGAAGACGGCTTTTCCGTCTTTGACTAGAACGGCACCGAAGGGTTCGTTTCCTCTCCTGACCGCCTTCTTGGATAACTCAATCGCCCTAGCCATAAAAAATTCATCCTGTTTTGACTCATTCCTGCCTTTGCTGATTCTGTCCATCCTGAATTCTCCTTTTTCACAACCATATTTTAACTAAAACCATGGGATGAGAGGAGCGGAAAGAAAACTGAACATTATAATTGTTTTAGAATCCAAAGAATCCCTTGGGCAATCCGGATATCCGCATCCTGGAAATGATTGCCGGGATTTAGTTCATAAACAGTCGGGATTCCCTCTTTCCTAAAGAGACGATAAAAGCCGTCTGTCTTTTCTTCCACCGAAGAAAGAAGTGGGTTCTTTGCTTTCTTCTCTCTGTCTCCCAAAGAAAGATAGATTCCTTCCGGCTTCTTCCTCCTTGGATGGGTGAGGCAATAGTCCTCAAAGCCAGGGTACCAAAGAGAACCGGACCTGCTTCCGACATAATCAAAGGCAGGGCAGCGGTAAAGCGAGTAAAGGGAAAATAGTCCGGCAAGGGAATAGCCGACAAGGCAGGTCTTCTTTGGAGTTCCGAGGATATCCTTTCCTACCTGAGGAAGAATGACGTCAAGGAGTTCCTTTAAATAGAAATCCGCCCCGCCCTTAAAATCTTCCCTGGAGGAGGGAAGCGAGGCTGATTTCCATGGCGTCCTGTCTCTGCCCCAGTCCAGGTTAGACCTAACGAGCAGGTTAAAAGAAGAAAGGCTCTTTCTTCTTAACAGGGAAAAGACTTCTTTTCCCTCACCCTCAAAGGTATTAAGAAGCAAAAGAGGGGAGTTTTCCGTCTTGGATCGGTAGAGAAAACCCTTTTTCGTTCCGAAAGAATAGGAAAGAGGAAGAATCTCATTCTCCATACCTCCTATTTTACTCCCTTAAAGTTAGATTAGGCCCAGGATTTCTCCCATGTATACTAAAACTATTCTTTGTGGAATCTCTCTTTTAATTTAAAGAAAAAGAGAATCAGTTCCCTAATCAGGGACAGGCCAAAGAAAACGATGGCAGCAAAAGGAACATAGGAGGGGAAACCGATAAGAAGGACGCTACCGAATAAGCCAAGGGCTGTCCCAAAAAAGGAAAAAAGCAGATTCCGTTTAAATAAGCCTATGGCAGCCAAAGATAGGATCTCTAAGGAAACAAGAAGAATAGTCAGCCACAGTTCTTCATACCCTCTGACAAAACAGCAGACAAACTCACCGACACATCCAAGCAGAAGAGATAGAGGGGCAAGAAAATTAACAAGTTTTTTCATTTTCATCTGAAGAACCGAAGCAAGGAATCAAACAGACCGACTCTCCAGCTTCTTGCCGAGTGGTAGCCCCTTTTGATTCTGACATACTCGGTATTATCCTGGTTAAAAAGGTCAGATCCGTTCTTTTTTAACTCCTCAACCCTTTTATGGTGTCCGTTATAGGCAAAGTCAAATATCCCGTCCGCATTGAACCTATAGTGAAGCGGATAACCTTTAAATTTATCCTGATGGAGGGAATGAAGGAGTTCTTTGCTATCCACGGAAGAAGAATAACATCCGAAATAGGAGAAATAATCAAAACTGTTCCTCCTTCCAGCGGTATAAGTCAGCCGGCATCCATTCGATAATCCGGCCCTTGCCCGGTGGTCTCGGGAGTCCTGCAGCCCTTTTTCATCGGTAGACGAAGCAAAGGTCGAGTAATTTCCTTCCACACGTGGAACAATGTCATATCTTAATTCATAAACAAAGTTGGCATTTGATTTCTGCTTGACAGGAGAAACCTGTTTAATATTAGTAATCGTATCGTCTCCATATAATCCATAGCTATAGAAGGTAGGGGCGATGACAATCCTAGGTTCAATGACTTTATAGGAAATCCTATTGTCAAGCCTTACCTTGGCCTTGATGGTGTCAAACCAGGTATTGATATGGTTTACGCTCTGAGGATCAGTCCCATGAAGAAGGTAAAGGATATTGTACTGTTTGTCCTTATCATAGCCAAAAGGAAGATAGACGTTGCAGGTCTTCCTTTCCGTCTTTCCTGTATTGTAGACATAGTCCTTTGTCTGGTAGGAAAAAGCTTCAACCGTCCCTTTTTCTTTGCAGTCTTCATCAAGGTATTTTTTCTTCACCTCGACAGTTTCCCTGGTGGGATTCCCTTCCTTGCCACCCTTGCAGGAAGCACAGGAAAGAGAAAAAAGAAGGACAAGCGTGATGCAGGCAGAGTTTTTTTTCATTCGTGGCCTCCTTTCAAGAGAAGAGAAGGATCCGTCTTTCGACGGATCCTTCTTCAATAGCCTAATTTTCCTTAGGCAGAAGGCGGTTTGTCTTGCTCCTGCCAAGAGAGAAGCCGACCGCAGAGGAGAGGATGGAAAGAACTAAGAAAATCCAAATCAGATAGTAGGCAAAGGAGAAGCTATTGCCATCGACTCCGAAGAAGACGTTAGTGATGAAGAGCCTTTCGGTATTCAGAAGGACGGCAAAGACGCAGGAATAGAGAATCACCGGGATGATGCCAAGGATCTGGAAGTCGAGGACAAGGACAAAAAGATTGGCAACAATCCCTAAGACAAGGAGAATAACGGCAGTTGAGGAGACTGGGGAGAGATAGTTTCCGCCTCTTGCCGTATAAAGAATCAAAGTAAGAAGGGCTAGGACAAAGGCCACAAAGGAAACATAGAATCCCGGTTTCTTATTGGATAGGAATTTCTTGATCATCTTAGTTTTCCTCCTTTCTTCCGGCAAAGAAGTTGTAGAGAAGAAGTCCAAGTGATGCAGCGACTAATACAGACGAAACAGAGACGATGGCAATAAGGGCATTATCGTACCAGGTATTGACAGTGACAATCTTGCTTGAAGAAGTCAGTCCGTTCCTGGCGGCAGAATTGGCAAAGACATAGAGCTGACGGTGGATGGCCTCTCTCCTATTGGACCTAAGCTTATAATCCTTTGTGATGTCAACACCCTGGAGATATTTGGCAAATCCGGTTCCGGAAGTGCAGAACCTATTGGTTCCGGCCTCATAGGCAAGCTGAGGCTCCCTTAACGAACCCTGCTTCTGACCGAAGTCGGTCGTGACATTGCCCTTAAAGCCCCATTCCTTTTCCCTGACGTTCTTCCATAGACTGGAAGAATGTCCGGTCCAGACAAGGCCGAGACGGTTGAATCCGCCCATGACGGCAGAGCAGGACTTATCGTCTTCTCCTGTCGTCTCGAAGGCATATTGGAAGGCACGGAGATAGACTTCCCGGATAGCCTGCTCGTTAGAGAAGGTGCAGACACCGATACGGTTAGTTTCCTGATCGTTGAGGAAGAAATGTTTGAGATAGGGAATCGTTCCCTTTTCCCTTGCTCCCTTGACTTCCCTTTCGCAAAGCTTTCCGGCGAGATATCCGTCTTCGGAATAATATTCGAAGTTCCGGCCTCCGCATGCAGTACGATGGGTATTCGCTGCAGGTCCATACCAGCCGACTCCTCCACCCCAGAGTCCTTCTTCGCCGAAGGAGAGTCCGACCTTTTTGGTCAGCTCAGCATTCCATGTTCCGGCGATGATGGTCTCGGTTGGATAGGAAACCATCAGTTCATCCGTCTTCTTCACCTTCTCGGCATCATATTGGTTCTTATAATCTTCGATGTAATTGGATTTCGTCCAGGCGGCAGGACCGTCCACGGCGGTCGTGGCATTTAAGCCAACCGATTCAAGCTTGTTTCGGCCTTGGGCAGTAGAAGAATAATAATCTTCGATGGTGAGCTGGTCTAAGAGCTTATCCCAGTTTTCATCGTCATAGTCGGCTCCAATCATCCTCGCGAGCGTGTATTTCTTTTCGGCACCGGTCGTAATCGAGGAAGTATCACTGCTTCCCTTCTCATAGGCGGAAGGGGAAGTAGAGCCGTCGTTGGCGCTAGAGTAGTAGGATGCGATTTCTTCTTTCCTTTTATCGGTTGCAGAAAGGGTAATCGGCTGAGGATAGGTCGAATCATAATCGCTGCGGGAGAGATAGGTGACCTGCTGATCGGTTCCGGAAGTATAGTAGTTCAGATCAGTGGAATCAAACTGATTCGTAATGCTGGTCTTTGTTCCGCTTAACCGGTATTCGTCCTTATCGAAACTTGTCTTCGTTACCTTCTTTGCCTTGCTGGCATCGCCCTTAGCATCCATTCTTGATTTCTGTTCAACGGTTGCCTTACTTTCAAGAATGTTATTCAGTGCCTCATGTGCACCGTTTCCGATGGCAAAGTAATAGTCACCCTGCTCTAAAACATAGGTCTTGCTGTTCTTGTAGTCATAGCTAGCGATATCACTTAAGGAGACATCGAAAGTAAGGGTCTGCGATTCACCGGGCTGAATCCTATCAGTCTTGACAAAAGAGCAAAGCTGAATGGCGCTCTTTTCGATTCCGCCCTCAGTATAAGGTGTCTGGGCATAGAGTTCGACGACATCCTTTCCGGCGTACTTCTTGGAAGTGTTCTTGACAGTGACAGTCGCCGTTGCCTTCTTGTCTGTCCAGTCAACAGTGAAGTTGTTCAGTGTCTGCTCGAAGTTCGCATAGGATAGGCCATATCCGAAGGGGAAAAGAACCTCCTGCGAATAGTTCCATCCGTTTGTGGAGGCCTTGGCCCCTTTCGTGGAAGTGGCATTGCCTTTTCCTAGGACGGTATCCTCATAGCGGGTCTCATAATAGCGGTATCCGACATAGATGCCTTCCTGGTAGACAAGATATTTCTGGGAGTCCGGATTGACGATGTCATCCTTATTGGTGAAGGTGAAGTCACCGAAGTTCTCCCTGGCCGGTGCGCTTTCGACATCGGCGACATAGGTATCGGCAAGATGTCCGCTTGGATTCGTCTTTCCGACAAGGATATCGGTAACGGCATCAAGGCCGACTTCGCCCGGGCCACCGATATAGAGACAGGCATCGATGTTGTATTCCTTAAGGAAGCCAAGTTCCGGGGTATTGAAAGTGTTGACTAAGACAATCCGCTTTTTGAAGGGTCCTCTCTTCCTTGTCTCGAGGATAGACTTCTCATCCTCGTTGAGGGAAAGATAGTCCGCAGTGAGATCGGTTCCTTCTCCGCCGATACGGGAAAGAACGAAAATGGCAGCATCGGAGTAGTCATTGAACGAATCGGTCTCCGTTTTGGTAAACTCGCTGGCGTTGATTTCGTTGATTCCGTTTATGACACGGAAGTTCAGGGTTTTTCCTGTCCAGCCGCTCTTCTCAATGAATCCTCTTTTCGCATCATAGTTCTTCTGATAGAAGTCGTAGACGGTCGGATTCCTTTCGATTTTCCCTTCACATGCCTTCTTTAAATCGTACTTCCGCTCGGCAGAAGAAGAAACGCCTCCGCTTCCCGTTCCGCCTAAGGCAAGGTCAACCTGGCTGTAGCTGAAGAACGTGACCTTGGACTTCTCGGCAAGAGGAAGCGCCTCATTCTCGTTCTGCCTTAGGACAGCTCCTTCTGCCTCGACCTGCTTGGCAACCGAGCGGGCATTGTTCCTGACGTCCTTATAGTTGGAATAATCGCTCTTGTAATGGATCGGATCTTCATTTGTATCTCCGTCGACGACTTTCGTATTGCTGATATTGAGGAATTTGTTGATGTATCCAGACCATTCCTTCGTGACGGCGATACCGCCTACCGCGATAGAAAGGACGATTCCGGAAACAGACAGAATTGACCGCCATAAACCGTTTTTACCGATTTTTTTCATAAGTTTCTCCTTGTTGCCGTCAGAGGACTACTCGAGATTGCCCTCCTGGCACTGTCAAAAGCATAATGTAAGCCGTTACAGGAAGTAAGAGGTTGGCAAAAAAAGAACCCTTTTAGGCAAGAATTGTCACTATTTCTGCTTTATCTCTTCCGGATAAGGAATGATAATGTCAGCGCTATAAATATCGTTTTCTTTCGAAAAACGCAGGTTTCCGTCGTATTTTTTGACAATATAGGCAATGCTTTTTGTTCCAAAGCCATGGAAGTTCTCGTCACCCTTAGTCGACCTAGGCAGTCCGTTTTTAAATCTGACCTCCCTGTCACAGTAGTTCTCCACATGGACAGAAACAATCTGCCCTTTCTTTGCTATCTTCAGGAGGATGAACCGCTTAGAGGCATCCTGGATTTTTTCCTCGCATTCGATGGCATTGGAAAGGAGGTTTCCGAATAGGGATGTCCTGTCCCCAGGTCTGACAAAAGGAAGAAGATTATCCTTGGCCCTGATATAGAAGGGAATCTGTTTCTTATGGCAGAGATAGGATTTCTCGCTTAGAACCCTGTCCAAGGATTTGTTTCCGGTCCTTGGGCTGCTTTCGTACTTTTCCAAAGTATCCTGAAGATCCTTAAGTTCTTCGTCACTGAGATTTCTGTTCCTGCGAAAGTCATGGATGAAGTGCTTTAAGTCATGGGCCTTCCTATTCAGGATATCCGTGTTTTCCTTCACAATCCGGTAGTAGTCGTCCGATTGGCTGATCAGTTTTTCCAAAGAGGCATTTTCATCCCTTTTGTTCTTATATCCTAAAAGCCCGAACTGTAGAAGTAGGGCGATAATGTCGGAAAAAACTAAAGGAAGGCGGGTGACCCAGAGGGTATCAATCTGATAGACCTGGAGAAGGAATTGGACGAAATAGCAGAAAAGGGCCGAAGAGATGGCGATAGGGAAGACGCCTCCACTTGACAAAGATACGCCTTTCTCCCTGTCCGCCTTTTTCTTAATGATGAGGAAACATAGGCTATAGACAACGATCCTAACCCCGACGGAGAGAAAGAAGTCCCCGATTTCCGGAATGGAAGAGGCAAGTGGAAGATAAATCAGGTTTTCGATGTTATGGGAAAGATTCTGGATTAGCTGGGCACCTACGCAGAAAAAAAGAAGATCCTTCGGTTTGTTCTCAAAGCAGAAGAGAAGGCAAAGATAAGAAATCAGGAAAATCGTAAGAGAGGCTAGTCCGGTCACCCAGAAGTTAAGAAGATTGGTTAGGACAATTGAAAACAAGACATAGCAGATTAAAGCCCCAATGGCACGGAAAAGAAAAAAACCTCTCCGCTTATAAAATCCAACGAAAAGAAGCTCCGCTAAAAGAAGCTGCAGAATATATCCGTGATAGGAATGGATGGAGAAGACCTCGCTCACGCTCATTGCTTGTCCCCGAAATATTTTATCAAATCATTTAAGAAGGCGGCCTTATAGATCCGGCTTAAGGGAAGAGTCTCCTTACAGACGACGACTTCTGTCGGAGAATAGTTATCCACAAAAGCAAGGTTTACCACTAAGGAGCGGTTGATGTCGGAAAAGCCGTTTGCCTTGAGGACTTTTTTCAGGGAATCAAGCGACCCACGCCTACGATAGGTCTCTTCCTCGCAGTGAAAGTAGATGTAATGCTTCCTGCTTTCCACATAGTGGATTTCCGATACCTTGATTTTATGAATTCCGTTCTTACCATTGACAAGAAGGAAGTCGTCCTTTCCGCTTTGGATATGAGAGAGGAATTTGTTCCTCTTCACCTTAAAGAGATCATATTCCATTGGCTTGATTAGGAAGTCGTAGGCATTGACTTCGTAGCCTTCGACGGCATACTGGGCCCTTTCGGTCAAAAAGACGAGGCAGACATCCTTGTCGATTTTCCGTAATTCCTTTGATGCTTTTATCCCATCCCTTACCGGCCTTGCCACGTCCATAAAGACAAGCTGATAATCCCCCTTAAAGGAAGAAATAAACTTAGAACCATCATCAAAGAAAACAGTAGAGAAAGCAGCACCGGTTTCTTTTTTATAGCGTTCAAGAAAAGAGGAAATCAGCTTAATCCATTTTTCCTGATCTTCGACAATGGCAATTTTAATCATGGCCTGATTATAGCATAGACAAAGATAGGCCATGGCAGGCTGAAAAGCAAAAACATTTAAAACAAGAACTTTGGTTTGCATAGGTGACCTGGCAGATAGTGGCTTAGGATACAATACAATTGTCCCTGGTCAGTGATGACCAAACCATTGAGTAATTCGGCGAGTCAGCAAGATGCCAAGGACTGTGGTGGTTCCGTCTTGCTGACCCGCCGATTTCCGAACCGCCACCTATAAAAAACAAAAAAAGGATAACCAATAGTGTTCCCGGTTCCAGGACGCGGTAAAATTTCCGTGCTATATCAGCGGAGTTCCTAGGCCGGGCACAGGTTGATATAGCAGCTTTCCCCTGTGGCCGGTCCCGGAACTTCCGGAAAGAATCATCCGTATGTCTTTTTGCGAACACGTCTTCGACCTTGGGAAGAGGTCGCGCCGGTCTTTCGGAGAATGTCCGTACTGCCACGGCCATCGCCTGAAGAGGCACGGACATCGTAGATGGGTGTGCCGCGGCTGCGGAAAGAC
>DBJE01000007.1 GCA_002297045.1 Caryophanales bacterium UBA784 | reverse complement strand
ACAAACTTTATGCTACTCCCGGGCTTAAACCAAACGATTATTCCTTTATCATTCTTTTGTGCACTTTCAAAAGGGAAAGATGGTGCTTTCTTCCCCCACAGCTGATAAGAGGAAATAAGTTGGTTAAAAAAAGCATTTCGGTTTGGACTCCTGTCCTTTTTCAGGATTCCAAACTGTAGGCAATCAGAATCTATGAAGTCGATTAGATCTTGGCTTAGTTTCAGACAGATTTTTTCCTGAATCATTTTTTATTCCTGTTTAGTATAAAGTATCTTCTCTTAAATTGAAACGAGCAATCCATTGTCATTTTATGTCGTAAAAAATCACTTAGGCTTCAAGAAATCCCTTTTGCTCCTTGGCCTTCTTTATTTCACAAAACAATAAGGCCTTCTACTTCTTGTTGTTCATCTTCTCTTATTCATCTTCGATGTTAAATCGGTAGGAAGAGAAAAACACATCCTAAGCAAAAAAACATCCGTTTCGGTATACTAAACCCAAAGGAGATAAACAAAAATGGTCAACATCAAGAAAGCCGTCATCATCGGATGCGGATTTGTCGGAAGTTCGATAGCCTTCGCCCTAAGGCAGAAAGGACAGTTCAACGAGCTTGTCCTTATCGATGCCAATAAGGCAAAAGCCGAAGGAGAGGCAAGGGATCTCTCCCATGGGCTTCCTTACGCTTATTCAAGGAACATCTATGCAGGAACATATGAGGATGCAAAGGACGCAAGCGTCATCATCATCACCGCAGGGGCAAGCCAGAAACCGGGAGAAACCCGTTTAGATCTGATCCACAAAAACGCAGGAATCAGGAAGTCCGTGATTTCCGAACTGAAAAAAGCCAAAGTCGAGGGAATCCTATTGATTGTCTCTAACCCTGTCGATGTCTTAACCCATATCGCCTACAAGGAAAGCGGATTTTCTTCTAGCCGGGTCTTCGGAAGCGGAACCGTATTGGATACGGCCCGCTTAAAGTATCTTCTTTCTAAGCGTCTGACCGTCGATACAAAGAACGTCCATGCGGTCATCATCGGAGAACACGGAGACAGCGAGACCCCGATCTGGAGTGGAGCAAACATCAGCGGAATTCCGCTCAATGACTTCTGCGCCCTAAGAGGATATACGGACCACGATGCAGGAAGGAAGCAGATTCAGGATGATGTCGTCAACTCCGCCTATAAAATCATTGAGAAAAAAGGAGCGACCTATTACGGAATCGCCCTCTCTGTCTCCCATATCGTCTCCTGTATTGTCAACGACACCCATACAAGGCTTCCGGTTTCGACTGAACTAAACGGAGAATATGGCTTATCCGGACTCGCCCTTTCCATTCCTTCCTTAGTAGGAAGAAACGGAGTCGAGAAAGTCCTTGAGCTTCCCCTGACTAAGCAAGAGAGGGAAAAGCTTAAGGCATCCGCCTTAGCTTTAAAAGAAGTCATTCAGGAAGCAGAATAAAAAACGGCCTTTATCGGACAGGCATTCCGATAAAGGCCATTTTTTCTTTTCGGTTATCTCTGTTTCAGCCGCCATAACTGCTTAACACGGTTAACCAGAAGACCAAGAAGGGCAATCCTAATCAATACTAAGGAAATAATCTGAGAAGTAGACAGCCTTCCATAGTTTCCGCGGATTGCATCGTAGCGATAGAACTCGTTGATAAACCGGAAGGAACAATAGCCGAAGAGATAGACAAGCACACACGTTCCTATCTTTGTCTTCTTTCTTAGTCTTAAAAACAGAAGAAGGAAAAACAAAAGGAAACAGAATGCGGATTCAAATAGCTGTACAGGCAATAGCTTCACTCCGACAGGGGTACTCTCATCGGCAGGATGCGTATACACAACACCAAGCCAGGAATCCGTCGGACGGCCATAGCAGCAGCCTGCTGCAAAGCAGCCAAGGCGTCCTATCGCCTGACCTAGAGGAACGACGACAACGACATAGTCAATCCTAGCCAAGAAATCAATCTTATAAATCAGGCAATAGATTAGGTAACCAAGAGCACCGCCAATCAGTCCGCCATAGAAGACAAACCCAGAGCGTAAAATCGTAATAAGGGAGAGGTGATACTCGATGATTGTCGGAAGGGCGGTAAGAACAAAGAGAAGCTTCGATCCGATAAAGGCCCCAATCCTTCCAAAGCACGAGCCAAGCCTGATATCAAAGCGTTTTGCTTTTTCAGAAGACTTTGACAAAAAGAAGAGGATGAGTCCGGACAGAAGAATTCCTAAAAAGAACAGAATCCCGTAGACCGGGATTCTGTGTTCGGAATCAAAATAAGGAAACACGAAGGGCTTCTCCGATGAATTGAAGAGAAACTAGAGAGAGCTGTTAATGGCGTCAACGGTGCCTTTGACAACACCGCCTGCAACAATGACGCAGATACCGCAAGTGACAAAGACAATGCCAGAGAAGACAGTGGCAATGATGCAAAGGACAAGAGCCGCAATGCCAAGTCCGTCGCTTCCCTTCTTTTCGCCAACGACAGACAAAATAAGACCGACAATCGCAAGCGGAAGAGCGACAAAAGAAAACGGGAAGTAGACAAAGCCAATAATCGAAAAGACAACTCCGACAATGCCTAAGATAAGCCCGGCAATCTTAAGTCCCTTACCTTCGTTTTTGTTTTCCATGGATATATATCCCCCTTTCAAAAACCAAAATCAAGAAATCTTCCGGCACCTTTTATGATTCGCGGATTTAGAGACTCCCCCTATTATTTATAAAAGGTTGCCTATTGTGCTTTTATTCGTTTTTAAGCACTGTCTTTGCGTTTTAGAAATTCTGATTATAGTGAATTGTTGCACTATTCGTCAATTTGTTCAGATCCGACTCGGAAATATCAATGGCCTTCCACTCCTCTTCACTTCCAGAATAATAGACATCCTTGATATAAGTAGGAGCCCCAAATGCTTCATATTCCACTGTAACGATATTCTTAGGAATGTAGACTTTTGCTAAATTCAAGCATCCTGAGAAGAAATCTGAAGGAAGAGACTGCCTTCCTTTTCCAAGGACGGCGGAAGTCAGAGATTTGCACTCTTCAAATGTGGAACCTTTACCAAATGTAGACTCTCCTGAGACAAATTGATTAAGAGTAGAGGGAAGAGAAATCTCCTTTAGTGCAGTGCAATTGCCGAAAGACAACGAACCAAGAGTCGTTAGCCCTTCGTTAAAAGTCACCTCTGTCATCGCCTCACAACGATAGAAGGAACGCGGTCCGACCACTTTGATATTCGAAGGTAGTTCTAATTTTTTCACTGCGATAGCAAAGAAGGAACATTCTCCCAAAGTTTCGACGCCTGTTCCGAAGTGGACATCGGCTAAAGAAGAGCACTCATTGAAAGCATACTTTCCAATTGTCTTGACTTGGTCAGGGATTTCAATTGAAGTCAAGGAAGTACATCCGTCGAAGCAATTGTCGCTAACGGCAGATAGAGAAGCAGGCAAGGTAATGGTAGGAAGGGAAGTACAGCCCTTAAAGCAGTTTTCTCCCCTTGTGGTGACAGCAGAAGGAAGAGTAATCGAAGCAAGGGCAACACAATCATAGAATGCACTCTGCCCAAGGGTGACAACACTATCAGGGACTTCAACGGATGTAATATTTTTCGCCCGTGAGAAGGAATAATCATCGACTCCGACAACCGTATACCCATCGTGACGATTGGGAATGGTAATCGTGTTGTCTCTCTCATCATTGTAGAATTTCTGATAACCGGTGACCTTACAGGTTTTCTTTGCCTCATCGGCAACGGCGAAAGTCAGATTTTTCTCGCTTTCGGTTTCCTCATTGCTTACGGAACTAGAATCATTAGGTCTGACGACATCCTGGCTATTGGTTTTATTGCCATCTTGGTTTTTATCACCGCTATTCTCAGAACATCCAGAAGCACACCTAAAGGTTAGAAGAGAAAGGATAGAAAGACACGTATACATCTTCATTGTTTTCATTTTTGAACCTCGTATGAAAATTTTACACCCCCCCCCCAGATTTTCAAGTCATTTTGTTGCGATTGTGTCCATTTGCTTATATTTAGAAAAGAAAATAGAATTTAAGATTTATGCTAATATCCTTGTTTCACATACCTATGCCAAACAGACTCAGCGGGAGTAGCATAAAGTTTGTGTAAGGAGGGCAGAACGACACGATAAACGGGATCGCCTAGAATGCTGGCATTCACAGGAAGCCATTGTCTAATCCAAGAATTGTGGTGCACATCAGGCAATGCTTTTCTATTTGTCCAGAATTAACTTATGTTCAATCCTTGATGCCTTGATGATTTTCTTGAGTCTCTTGTTCCTATCTAAATCATCTTCCGTATAGCCGTATTGAGCAAGGAGATGGGCAAGACACCATTCTTCACTCTGCGTATGATAGGCAGGGTACGACTGACAGATTTGCTTTACATCGAAAAAAGAATAAAAGAGTCTACTATCAAAATTTCTGGTATAGCAGATATACCGGGATAAATAACCTAACCAATATAGGTTCTCTTTTGGATAACGTAGAGTGCCATAACTGCTTTTCCCATATTGTTCATCAAGACGATAAAAAGCATCGTTCAAATCATAAAGGAACAAATCCCCAGGGCAAGTATCAAGCTTTGCCGCATAGGATGAACGATAGAAGCGACGGAGAAAAACAGGACTGGATGTTCCGTATTTATCCACGGATGCTTCAAACAGTCTAGCCTGAAACAAAGCCTTGTCTAATCCGATCCGATCAAATTTGATTATCATTTAAACACCTCATCGATATAGAGGCCTTCGGAACGGTACTGTCTTTTTGCAAAATCTAATTTGGTCTGGATTTCCTTACTCCGCTCAATGGAATCTTTCCTGCTCTTTTCTTTTTCTTCAGAGCAGAGATAAAGCCGTTCCTTGTATTGCAGAGCATCCACCGCCTTTTTGCTCTCGAAAACAAATTGTCTTCCAAGACGCGAAGCCGAAAGAGCATGAATAGCCTGACTGGTCGTGATTTCACCCCTGCCAAACTGAGTCATCACTGCAAACATCTTATTATTGGCAATCGGAGCAATAATTAAATCATCCTTTTGATGCTTAGAAATCAATGAACGCAATACCTCGCTATTTTTATATTGTTCAAGCCTTCCACGATAATAGCAGACGGTCAGCCTCCATTCTATATCGCACTGAAACTCTCCAATACAAAGCCCGTTCGGAGATAATTCGAAAACATAGACTGATGAATGGGGATCCATTTCTACAAAACTAACTGCCGAAGAGTAAAACTCTCCACAATAAAATCCATAAGAAAAGTCACAATTGGACCGAGATCCCTTGGCATCAATCTTCTTAATCCCATTTGAAGAACCATGGAAAAGAAGGCAGCTGCCTTTTTTCCTGTTCTCACGATAGTTTTCCTCTTTGACTTTATTCAGCCGAATTCCCCGCCGATAAGCATAAGAATAGAAAGCTTCCAGAACGTCCATTGATACGTTAGACGCTTGCATGGCACGGGCAAAAGAAACATCAGGAATACCTGCTTCTTGTGCAACCTGACAGACAGAAACATTCATGCAGTCGCAAACAAAGTGAACATCCTCAACGAAAGAATAAGAAAAACCAGGTTTCATAGCCATAACATAGCATAGAAAGAATAGTATGTCAAACTTTGTTTTCCATTTGGTAGAACTAAGTTTAGAGTCCAAGTCCAAACTAGGAAGCAGCATAAAGTTTGTGTAAGGAGGGCAGAATGACACGATAAATGGGGTCTTTCTGTGCCATGAATCGGAAAACTTACAAGCGCTTTTCTATTTGTCCTGAATTAACTTACGTTCAATCCTTGATGCCTTGATGATTTTCTTAAGTCTCGTGTTCCTACCTAAATCATCTTCCGTATAGCCGTATTGAACAAGAAGATGACATGGGCAGGAGACAAGAGACTTAAGAAATTAAGAATAAAACGGGAGATGATTTAGGAAAAAAGACAGGATTGAAAAGTATAAAAGGTTTTCCCCAGATTTCTATTGCCTAAGCCAACCATACTCATTACTGCTACTAATCTGATAGGAAACATAAGTCTTCCCTGCCGATAGTTTCAGTTCTCCGGCTTTTTCAATCTTTTCGTTTCCCGCTGAATCGGTAGTTTTCTTAACCAAAATTCCGGCAGCAGACTTAGTGACAGGCGAATTATTAAAGTCTGTGAAATTAAATGTCACATCTGCGCTCAACTTTTTAAAATTTACAACGATTTTAAAATCTCCATCTCCTTCATGGCTTTGTAAATTATCCGTTGTCGCTCCAGATTCAATAATCAACTTGGCAGAAGTAGTCTCGGTCGATACTCTACCGCCAAAGGAACCTGTTGATTTAATAGTCCTAGTTCCATTGTTTATCCTCTTAGCAGCTCCTTTGTCTGGATATGGACTGATTGTTCGGTCAGTTGGATAGACGAACTGTTTTGAGTCAAGGGAGTCATCATAGACAATACATTTATTCGTCACGTTTAACTTGCCACCATTAGCCACAACAATATTAGCTCCAGGCATCAGTTTCCTCGCTTGAGAAAGTTCAAGAGAACCACCGCTTTCAACATTTAAAGTCCTGTTCCATGGTAAGGGAAAATATACCTCAGAAGTCTTTACTTCCTGATTTAGTTTTTCTTTTAATTTGTTTAACAAAACCTCTGCAAGTGCTTTTACTAAATCACCGGAAGCTGTTACCGTTAGATCGTCAGCAGCATTGATTGCAATTGATGTCTGATTGAACCCGCAGTTTCCCTTAAAAGATAGGATGGTAGTTCCAACAGCGCCTTTATTGAGGACATAGTTGTGATAAGAATAATCATTCGGATTTCTGGTAATAGTAATCGTCGAATTTGAATCTTTGGTTTCAAACAGATAAGCATCGTTTCCGCTAGGCCCAATCAGATTTAAATCATCTGTATTGTGACGTGCAGCAATGGTTGCAGTGACATACGCAGTAACTTTACCAAAAATTCCTAAATCAAATTCTTTGCTCTCCGTTTTTGACTGTTCCTGCGTATATAAATCCACATACCCAATTAATTTCGAAGTGTGTTTAAAAACCATTTCCGATTGGATATTAGGAAAATCATATTGGTACAAAGGAAAAATCTTTGTATCTGATCCATATACGGATGCCGTGAACTTACCGCCCTTGTAATCATAGAAAACAAAAGGCATATAGAGAACAGAACCGGATTCATTCTGTAATTTGCTCTTTGTATCCTTGTCTTCCTCTTTGATGTATCCCCTACAGTCAATCGTTCCCTTATTAATAATGCTAGAACCCTTTTTCCTTGTGATCTGAGCGTACTTTCCGCTTGTCTGTCCGCTCACTCTCTGTCCATCCCAGCCAAGAATTCCGCCAATATTCAACCGTGCATTCTTTTCTATCGTAATCGTACAATTTGGATTTAAGGTTACTACATTCTTTTTAAAATACTTGACAAAAGCCGCATTGGCATCGGCAAAGGGTGGGTTAGGATTTGTATAGTTAGTCATAGGAATAAAATCTCCGGAAACCGGAACACCATCATTATCGAATGTAACCGGAGTCTTCCACGAATTGTTCGAAGTGCCTCCGGACTGAGCATTCCTCTGTCTTCCATTATAGGTTTCCCCTTCGTAAGGAAGGCAGAGAGTATCTCCGCTTTTTACTGTGCAGGACTTATAAATTGCCGGATTCGTTCCAGGGATAACATACACTGTATTTCCCTGTGAGTCGGCTCCTGCAGATGCTAAGGCACCTTCAATCGTGGTGAAGCTGTGCTTCTTTTTGTTTGCGTCAGTATAATAGGCAACCTCTTTTCCCTCATTACGATTATCATGCTTTAAAGGGAAAGAAGCGGTCACCCCCTGAATTGACCATTTTGAAAACCCTATCCCAGTCAGGAAAAGGGAAAGAAAAAAGGAAACAACAGGAATTGCTAATCTTGTCCGCTTTCTCATGCTTTGCCCTCTGCACTTATATTGGCCACCAGATTTAGCCCATTAGTGCCAAAAGAATCATAGGCTTCCTCTGTCTTAGAGGAATCCTTCAGTTTAAACGATAGTTTGGTTAAGAAATAAAATGTATTCTTATCTTGGACCGTGTCTTTGGCAAAAGCAAAGGAACAGGACAAAGAAGACGAATCCTTGATCAGGGATGGGTTAGGGTTTTCTGTCGTTCCTGTTATTAAACCAGCAGTCTGATAGTCATTATAGGAACCGGGCTGACTTTCCGTCATAGAAAGAGAAGGAGTAATATCGAAATAGGACAGAAAAGGCAAAGCCTTTCCTCGTGCTTCTTCGATATTCAAGGAAAAGACAATCTGCTTCTCTTCTTGTCTCCTATGCTTACCCAAGGTATCGTTTTGATCTGGCAAAAGCAAAGAAAAGGGAACAGAAATAACCCCGGTATCACTTACACCGATTTCATCATACTGGTTTAGAAAGCCAGACTTAGAAAACTTAAAATTACTGGTATTAACTCCACTTAATAAGCCACTGCTATTAGTAAACTGGTTTTTCCTGCTGATATATCGATTTAAATCAGATATCTGACCATCGCCTTCAATAGAGGAGAGTTTGTCGTTATAAGAGATAGATACCGTCCAACTAGAAAACCCAACCCCTATCAAGGATAAGGAAATAGCCCTTAGTAACCCCCCCCCGTTCAAAACACGGGAAGTCTTCTTTATGAGAGGAGATTTCATCTTAATAAAAGTTTTTCACAAAACAGAACAGACTTCAAGACATTTTTTTGCCTTTATGTCCACCTGTTGTCAAAGGGAGGGAACGACCTCTGCTGTTTTCCCTGGGTTAGAATATTCATAGCAAACGTCCATTCTAAGCATGCGGAATCATTCTCTCTACCTAAATTTTCTGCTTCTGTTGCTATCCGTAATTATCTATAATTATCCTGGTGTTAAGAATGTTTAAATCCTACGGAAAAAAGAAAAGAATCTTTCTTATCGTTAACTTTATAGCCTATCTATTCTGTGTCCTGTTTTTGATTGTCGAAGCATCCCTTCCCGGAACAATCTCCGCAAACCAGTCCGATGCCATCGGAGGAGGAATCGCTGACATCATCGACAAGAACGCAGGGGATCAAAGCATCCTCGTTAAACCGGAAAAGATTAATCTAAACAAAGAAAAGGATTCTCTCTTTGTCGGAGAGACCTATCAGCTTAAAGCGACAATCCTTCCTGAGGACTGCTCTTTTCAGTCTTTAAGCTACGAAAGTAGCGATGAAGAAGTTCTTTCTGTCGATGAACAAGGAAAAGTAGAAGGAATTAAAGCCGGCACAGCCTTCATCACCTGCTATTCCACGTCTTATCCTTCCATCAAAGATACTATGTCTTTTACCGTCTCTAATATCGTGGAGACATCCATTTCCTCTTCTGTCTCTGACGCAGAAAAAGACAAAGAAGGTGTCTATTTATTAACGATGGGTTCTTCCTATCCCATCAAGACGGTTTTTGATCCGGAAGACACGACCATCAAAGAACTTTCCTACTCTGTCAGCAGCACGGCAATAAGCATAAAGGAAGACATGATCTATGCTGACTCCCTTTCTTCTCATCCAATCACGATAACCATCACTTCAAAGCAAGGAAAGCAAAGCCAAGTTAGGGTGAGAGTGGTGGAAGACAGTAAGGATGTGATTCCTCTGACGAAGATTACCATTAAACAGGAAGCCTATACCCAGTCTGTAGGAGAAAAAGTATCGACTAAGAGTGATGGTGTCTACGCCATCTCTTTTGAGCCTAGCAATGCCACGTATAAAACCTACGATTTAGTCATCGCAGACACATCAATTGCTTCCGTCCAAGGCACAGCCATCCAAGGTCTAAAAGAAGGAAAGACTACCCTGAAAGTCGTCTCAGCGAAGTATCCGTCCATCACTGCCACACGGGAAATAACAATTGGATTAGTGGAACTTAATTCAGTAGGAAGCATCCTACTTGGTGGCTCTTCAAGTCCAAGCTTGTTTGTCGGTGATAGCAGTTATCTTTCCTATCAAAACCCTTCACCAGGTAACGCCTCCGCCATCAAGGGAAAGCAAGAGGAACACATCTCCTTTGAAAGTTCAAATCCGGAAGTAGCCTCTGTGGATAAAACCGGAAAGGTCACGGCTACAGGAGAGGGAAAATGTACACTGACAAGGAAGTTCTATGACCGGAAAGAAGACAAGGAAAGCGGAAATAACTATGCGGTAAAGAAAGAGATTGAAGTAACGTGCCGGAAAAGAGGGCAGATTTCTTCTTTTTCCCTGTCTGACACGATAAACGAATCAAAAGATGCCAGCCAAAAAGTCCTGTATCTAGGAAAATCCTATTCCTTGAAAAACGGACTAAAAGCTAAAGCGTTCTACGATGAGAAAGGAAATGTGAGGCAGGATGTTTCATCTTCTTTGTCCTGCGCCGTGGATTCCGTTTCTCCTAATTCTCTTTCATCCTCTGTATCATTCAATGGTGATAATCTTTTGGTAAACAGTGACACCCCACTTGAGATCACAATCAAAGTCACTCATCCCTCTTCCTCGCTAAGTCAATACCTTGCCTATAAAGTCATTCATCCAAGGGAGATTACTCTGTCCAGGGAAGGAGAGACCGAGTCTGGAAATGACAGATTCGACGGCGAAAACTATCCCTTGTTCAGTACTTCTGCCTCTTTCTCAGTCGGAACGGACCTCTCCATAAAAAGGAAAGCCTTGGAATCCTATTCTTTCACTTTCGAAAAAGGAAAAGACTATCTCTACTCAATGACAGAAAGGAACATTACAAACGGTTTTTCTATCCGTGGAATGGACGAAGGAGAAAGGAAAGTCCTGATTACCCCTTCTTTCCAGGGAACTCCACTAAAGGGAAGGAGCAAAATACTGAAGATTAAAATCTTCCGTCCACTTATCCAAAGCATGAACGTCCGTCTCTATAAGAACGGGAAGGAAATCCCTCTTCAGGACTACACCGATTCTGCCGGGAAAATTTCCCTGATGTTAACAAAAGGAGACAGGATCAACTATAAGTTAATCAAAGAGCCGGAGAAGTACATCAAAGAAAATATTTCCGTCGAGAACAGCAATCCACAGTCCGTTCAGCTTCAGGACAACAGGATCATCAGGAAAGAAGTGGGGGAAAGCACCATCAAATGGGTAGACAGCTATTCCAAAATCACCCTTACCCTAAAACTTCTTTGCGTGAACAGAGTCCTTCTGCAAGATAAACCATTCACCCTATCTCAGAGTAAACTGACTTACGACAAAGAGGAAAATATTTATCATATTGAAAACGGAACTCCGGCAAGGATAACGACAAACTTCAAGAAAGAAAGCACGTTCACAAAGGTCAGCTATTCTTCCAGTGATGAGAATGTCCTTCAAGTAGGTAACGACGGAAAAATCACACCGCTAAAGGAAGGAAAAGCAACCATCACGTGTTCCATCAACGACCACCACACCATCGATCAGTTCTATCAGGTAACAATCGCCGTGGATAAGAAAAGCATCATTTCCAATAGGAGAAGCTTCCTTCTTAAAGTCCGGAAAGGAATCGGCCATCTCGGAGCGTTTTTCGTCTTAGGCGTCTTCTCCACGCTGCTTAGCCTCTTTACCATCAAGAAAAAGAAAGAATATTGTCTCTCTATTCCGCTTAACTTCTTGCAGGGGTTCCTTGTTGCCGGATTAACCGAGCTCATCCAGCTCGCCGTGCCTGGTCGGACCGGATTATTCTCTGACGTTCTGATTGATAGGATGGGATTTGCCATTTCGGCAGTAGCCATAACCCTTTGTTTCTTCCTTATTCCCTTGATTAGGAACTGGATTTCATCCCTGCGGAAAAAGAAAAAAGAATAATCCTTCTTTTTGCCTAAAAGGAATAAGCAATGATATTTCTGGCTCCCTTCCTGCCTCATTGAAGTTCTTTTCTAGACATAGGGTCCCTAAACGTCAAAGTCTCGCCCTTGATTGACAAAAGAACCCCGAAAAGAATTGTCCATATATCTTTTCATGAGTATTTCCTTATCCTTCATAACTAACGAGTGTGCATGCTTCAAACTGTCCGACATGGTTAACCATACACTGCACAGAGGTGAAGGAGATGTTCTCCGTACACCTGCGGATTCATCATAAAACTGCCTGTCGAAGAAGAGGTTATGTATAGACATCGGTTTTGGGATTCTTCCTTTGATGAATGCCTTAAAAGGCAGAATGTTGATGGTGACTAGAAGCATGAGTATTTATCCTTTTTTTCATTTATTCAGGAAATGATGATATAATTTCTTTCATGCATAAAAATATATCAGTCAAGTTAAAGGACAAATTCGGCTTGTCTTGCCAAGGCAGCCTTCCAAACTTCATCCTTTTCCTTGCTCTCACCCTGCTCCTTCCTTTTTTCTGCATGGGCCGATTCACAGCCAAAACGATAACGGGATACGGAAATCCGACGGAAACGTTTGGAAAACTACTATATTATCCAGGAAGGATTCCTCAGCCCTATTTTATTTTTCCTTTCTACTTTTTCTTTCTTGCCCTTGCCTTGGTTCTTCTTGTCCGGATGCGTGGAAAAATAAAGGCAAACAGACTCATTCTTTCCCTCTTTGTCCTTTTTGCGGTTTCTATTTCCCTTTCATCCATTTTCTATCCAAAAGGAAGGCAGTCCTATACATTCATATCCCACCATGGAAACAGCCAGACGATCAATACTCTTGGCCTCACTCCTATTAAGACAAGGGTCAACTACCTAAACGAATTTTTCTTTTATGGCTACATTTGCAGGTTCTTCCATATCATTAAACCGCTGGCAAAAGACTGCGCCCCCTATTTCCGGCTTTTATCCATACTCCTACACCTTATTATTCTTTCAAGGATTGTCTATTCATTAATCATGGAATGGAAAGAATACCTGATCAATATTGAAATCCTACTGGGATTAAGAAAGAAAATAGAAATATATATCACAGCCTACACCACAAACCGAAACATCTTCGGCTTCTTTCTCTTCGTCGGTTTTCTTCTTTCTGTGCTCGATTTCTTCCGAAAGGAAAATTTTCTTTCTATTCTGACGGCTGTCCTATACACTGCCTTTACTATTCTTATCCAATCGAAAACTCCTGCCCTATTAGAGCTTTCCCTTTCTCTTATCATCCTGTTTATTTATCCCATTTTCAACTTCAAAAAGAAACGGAAATGGTCGGTCTTCTTTCTCTCTTCCCTCTGTTTTTTCCTTGTTCTTGTCATCCTGGTTCTTTGCATCAATAAAAAACTTGTGGTTTCTATTTATTCCTTATTCACCAACAGGGGAACAAGGTATTCCCGTTTTGGCATCACCAAACTGGCTCTGACAAGGAGGAAGATCTCTCCGTTATTTAGGGTATTCGGCTTTGGACGCTATCCCTTTTCGGCCCTCTTTACTCAGTACTCCCTACTAGAACAGGAACACCCCCTTCCCACCAGTCACAATTCCTTCGCCGACATCCTTCTGGAATTCGGGATATTCGGAGCCATCATCCTCCTTCTTTCCTTCCTCGTGGCGGTATATTACTTTTTCAAACGTCCTTTTTCGGAAGATAAGACAGCATCCATCACTTATTTCTTTGCTATCGTTTCAAGGAGCATTTATTCCTTTTCCGAACCCCGTGCCTTGTTTCTCAGGGAAGGAACATGCATATTCTTTCTCTTCCTTGCCAGTCTTTTCTTTGTCAACGAGGCCATTGCGAAAGAAAAGAGAAAATCAGCCCTAATAGACAGTCTTATCCCTCAAGGCAGAAAAAGTAGGCAAAGCCGGAACTAAGGCAGCATTAAATCTTCCTTAGCTCCTCAGTCAAAAACAGCAGATCCTGCAGATAATCACGGGTCTTAGTCAAAGTAAAGGCAAAGCGACGGTCGTCAGTCACTTTCCTATGAAGCTTGACTAGCAAGGGGCGCAGGTTTTCATCCCTCTTTTTGTACGCCTTAGGCTTCAGGGAGAATTCTTTTGTCCTCTCCCTTGAATACCTTCCAAGTCCTTCCTGGAAGGACTGAAAGATTCCGGAATTCAAATTAATTTCGATTTTCCGTTTAATCAGAAGATTCGATACTTCCTCCGGATAAGGACCATAGACATCCCGAAGTTTATCCGAGAAGTTTTTCAGATCTTCATCGTTCTGGCAATCGGAGAGCTCCTGGTACCTGCTTATCCGCTGAGCCTCGTTTCCGTACTCCGAAGGAATATGGGCATCGAGAGAAAAGGAGAGTTCAAAATCAGTCGTTTTCTTTTTGCTTATCCCCTGCCTCATCAGTTTCTTCTCGCTGACGACTTCCTTTAAAAGATCCCTGTAGGCATCATAGCCAAGGGAGTCGACAAAGCCAGCCTGCTCGCTTCCTAGAATATCACCGGCACCGCGGATGTTAAGATCCTGCCTGGCAATCTTGTAGCCTGAGCCAAGCTCCGTAAAGTCCTTTAAGGCCTTAAGACGCTTTCTTGCATCATCCGTAAGGTTCTTGCTATCCTTAAAGAAGAAATAGGCATAGGCAAGCCGGTCGCTTCTCCCCACTCTTCCCTTAATCTGATAAAGAGAGGATAGTCCGAAATGGTCTGCGTTCTCCACAATGATCGTATTGACGTTAGGAAGATCAAGACCGGATTCGATAATCGAGGTGCAGACAAGGATGTCCGCTTCCCGGTTATAGAACTTCGTCCTGATATCTTCCACCTCTCCGGCATCCATCTTGGCATGGACGACAGCAATCTTTGCACTTGGAAAGTCCTTCCCAAGTCTTGCCGCGATATCAAAGATGTCCACAATCCGGTTATGAAGATAAAAGACCTGTCCCTTCCGGTCGAGTTCCTTCTGGATGACTTCCTTAATCAATTCCTTATCCTGCTTGGCGACATAGGTCTTCACCGGCCTACGATTGACAGGAGGCTCAGTCAAATAAGAGACAGTCCGTACGCCAAGAAGAGACCTCTGCCTCGTCCGTGGGATAGGAGTGGCGGTCAAAGTAAGACAGTCGACATTCCTTGCCTTCTCTTTAATCTTCTCCTTATGGGCGACTCCGAACTTCTGCTCCTCGTCGATAATCAATAAGCCTAAGTCATGGAAACGGACAGAATCGGAAAGAAGGGCATGGGTGCCGATGACAAAGTCAATTGTCCCTTTTTGAAGCCCATCCTTGATTTCCTTCTCCTCCTGAGCCGTAGTAAACCGGTTGAGCAGGGCAAGATGAACGCCAAAGTCATGGAAACGCTGCCTTGCCACCTTAAAATGCTGCCTGGAGAGAATGGTCGTCGGGCAGAGAAGAACGGCCTGTTTATGGTCAAGGATACATTTAAAGGCAGCGAAGAACGCAATCTCCGTCTTACCAAAACCGACATCACCGGCAATAAGCCGGTCCCTAGGATGGGGAGACTCCCTATCCTTTTTGACATCTTCCCTAGCCTCTTTCTGACTCTCCGTATAAGGATAAGGAAAGCTTCTCCTATAGGCTTCTTCCCTCTGAGGATCAGATGAGAAGGCAAAGCCAGGACGGGTAGACCGCTCCGAGTAGAGGGTAAGAAGCTGATCGGCAAGATAGGAGATCTTGCTTCTAATCCGGCTCTTCTTTCTCGACCAGGTGGAGCCGCCAAGACGGTCAAGGGAAGGGGTGAAGCCTTCCCGGGAAGAATACTTCCGTATCCTCTTATACTGGGCAAGAGGAAGATAAAAGAGGGCATCTTCCGCATATTGGATTTTAAGATACTCAAGTCCGTTTAGTTCGGCTACCCCAAGATACCGGCCGACGCCATTTACTTCATGGACAACATAATCGCCGACCTCAAGGTCCTCATACCGCCGGATGATCTTCGCTTCCTTATACCGGGAAAGGAAGCGGGAGCGCTGGGTGGAGACGCCATAAATTTCCTTAGCGGATAGATAAACATGTTTTTCCTTAGGAAGCTCAAAGCCGTGGCTAAGCTTGCCTTCCAAAAACATAACGGAGGTATGGAGAGGATAGAGGGAATAGGGGATATTGCTTTCATGAAGATAGTTCTGGTAGTTGCTGAAGTTCGGCTCAGGAAGAACAATCCGGACCTTGTATCCTTCCTGAAGATACTCTTTGATCCTTTCGTCGGATTTTGCATAAGAGATGGCTTTAAACGAATTATTCCGTAGGATGAAAGAATTCTCTTCCTTGTTTTCCACATTGTGGAAAGAAGATAAATCAAACGAAGACGCAAACCTTCCTTCCCCAGGCAATGAGTTGCCATCCTTGATTGACTTAGTAAAGAATGTCTCCTCTCTTGTTTTAAGATACTTAGACTCTTCTTCTACCTGCTTCTTGTCAAAGATAAAACACTCATAGTCGGAAAGATAGTCCCTTAAGGAAACAGATTTCTCGGCAAAGAAAGGATAAAACCGGGCATGGATTTCCGAAAGATATCCTTTCCTCGCTTCCTGCTTTACTTCATCCACCATTTCCTTCAGTCCGTCAAAAGACAGGCGGTCAGTCTTGCTTTCCTGCTGTTTTAAAAGGGAGTCGAGAAGGTCGCATCCTTTGCCCCTCTCCTTATCGGAGAGAAGACGCCTGCTAGAAGGATGAATCGTCACTTCTTTGATGTGAAGGAAGGAACGTTCGTCCTGCACCTTGAAAAGACGGAGATCATCGATTTCGTCACCGAAGAACTCCCTTCGGATTGGATTGTCATAACTTCCGTCATAGACATCGAGGATTCCTCCTCGCCTTGCCCTCTGGCCAGGGAGGGTGACGGAATCCATCCTCTGATAGCCAAGTCTGGAGAGTTTTTCGACAAGGCTCTTCCTTAGTATCCTATCTCCTTCCTTGAGATGAATCCTAGAAGAGGCATATTGCTTACTCTTCCTAAGCCGAATCAGAAAAGAGGAGACATGGCCGACAAGAATAGACGGCTTAGGAGAAAAGACAGAAGAAAGAGCGAGAAGACGCTCCTCGTCCCTTTCCGGAGAGACACCGATAGCACTTGTCTTAAAAATCTCGTCAAACGGAAAAAGATAGCTCTCATCATCTGCCACATAATCGCTCAAAAACTGATTAAACGATTCTGCGTCTCCTATCGTGGGGAAAAGAAAGAACCTCTTTCTCTTCCGTTCATGAAAGGAAAGGGCAGTTAAAAGAGCAAGAGCCTCCGGAGAGGAAACGGCAAGGTCTTTGTCCTCGTCCAGACGTTCAAGCTGTTCATTTCCGGAAAGATAGGAAAATAGGGAAAGATGATCAAGAATACCCATTATTTATTGAACTTGTTCCTTGCCTTATCAAAAGAGTACTTCCTCGCAAAGGCAGCGGCGGAAGCAGCCAGGCTGATTCCATCCTTCCATTTGTTATATGTTTCTTCATCCTTAGGGTGGGAAAGGACAAAATCGGCAACATCGCTGTGCTTAATCAAAGGGCGACCTATTCCAATCCGAATCCGGTTGAATTCCTCGCTTCCTAGGACCTGGATAATTGATTTCAGTCCATTGTGTCCTCCGGCTGCGCCCTTCCTTCTTAGCCGGATGCTGCCTGGCTCAGTATCCCTGTCATCGACAAGAATAAGAATATCCTTAATATCCACCTTAAAGAAGTTCTTTGCCTGGATTAAAGCGTTCCCGGAAAGGTTCACATAGGTGAGAGGTTTCCTCAATAAGACATCCTCCCCCTCAATATCTCCCTTTCCGACAATAGCATCAAATTTCTTCTTGTTCCTATCGATATGAAAGTCTTCGCTAAGAAGATCGATGGCCTGAAAACCCGAATTATGACGGGTATCCTCATATTCAGGACCGTAGTTTCCGATTCCAAGAATGATTTTCATTTTGTTCTTTCTTTCTCTAAGGAAGTGATAAATTCCCTGGCCTTCTTTAAGGCACGTCCCCGATGGGAAACAGAATCCTTCTCTTCCCTCGTCGCTTCTCCGAACGTCTTCTTTAAATCATAGGAGTAGAAAATCGGATCATATCCGAATCCGTTTTTCCTTTTCGGGTCAAAAGTCTTAACAATCTCTCCTGGTGCAATTCCTTCAAACACTTTTTCGATTCCTCTGTTCTTGTCAAGATAGACCATAGCCGTATGGAAGGCAGCTCTTCTGTCTTCTTTGTCTTCCCTCCTCTTTAGAATTGCCTGGTTTTTCTCTTCGTAAGGATGCCCTTCCCTAAAGCGGGCAGAATGAACACCCGGAAAGCCATCTAATGCCTCGATAGATAATCCGCTGTCATCGGAAATGACCGGATACGGACACTTGGAGGCAATGTCCTCAGCCTTGATTTTCGCATTTCCGGCAAAAGTCTCAGCATCCTCAGGATGAGTCACTTCTAGTCCAATATCCTTAAGACAGAGGACTTCAAATCCATAGGGCGCGAGCCTCTCCTTAACTTCCTTAACCTTATTCGGATTCGACGTAGCAAATATAAGTGTCTTTTTATTCATCGTTTTATACCTGTTTCATTATAGTTGAGAGAAGGAAAAGAATAGTCAAGAATTTACACAGGGAAGCGGTCAATGGTTTGTGAAAACACGGACTGTCTTCGATGACCCTATCCCTTCCTAGATTCCGAATCCCATCACCATGCCATCTCATCCCGGCCCCTATCCATTAGCCCCTTCCTGATACGGCCGCCCGGACGACTCCCCAAAGCTCCGCCCTAACAATCGTGGCGTTGTCCTCGCAGTTGGCGAGGAGCTTCGTCCGGAAAGCGGCGTATCTCGCACGCAGGATCTGGATATCGAAGTCCCTCTCCTCTTCAATTCTCCGTCACTCAGCTGGCACCTTTATCTTTGATGTTATACTATTCAAGGCTACAGAACTCCTTGTTTTTATTGGTCATATTAATGATAAAGCCCGCAGCCCTTGCCGAAACATCCGTCTTCCTGGAAGGCTAGCCTTCCAGAGGTCCATATAAGATTGTTCTCTTCCCTCCTTACACAAACTTTATGCTACTCCCGCGATAAGCAGCCTCAATCAAAAATAATCAGAAAAATAATCCAGATATTTCTTAATTGTTGCTGAAGTTATGCTAGATTTTTTCTCGTATGAAATGTGTTCTTAGATCTCTCAGGATTAGTAAGAGAGCCAATAGAAGAGGAAAGAATATTCAATAAATCCTCAAGCTCTTGAGTGTTTCTGATATGATAGCGCATTTCTATATCTTTAATATAGATTTCATCAAAGAGATGCTCCAATAGCGAGGTATTTTCCTAAACTAGCCGATTCATCCTTCACCCAATTTGGAAATCAGATTTTTATCGAATCGATGTGTCAGAGTATAATAGTCAGAAAGGCAGGAAACAAAGATGGATATTGAAAAAGTTCGGGAAAAGAAGACAGCTTCAAAGCAAATCTACAAAGGACACATCTTAGACGTCTATGTCGATGACGTCACTCTCCCAAGTGGACGAAAGTCACACCGGGAACTAATCCGTCATTGTCATGCCTCGGCAATCTTAGCCGTAAACGAGAAAAACGAAATCATCTTAGAAGAACAATACCGCTACCCCTATGACGAAGTCATCATCGAACTTCCTGCCGGAAAGGCAGAGCCTAACGAAGAAGGATTGGCGACAGCCAAGCGTGAATTCGAGGAAGAAACCGGATATCAGGCCAAAAAGTGGACTAAGCTTGGAACGTTCTATCCGACCGTGGCCTACACCGATGAAGTCATTGATATCTATCTGGCTGAAGAGCTCACGTTCAAAGGACAGCATCTTGATCCAGGCGAAGAACTTAACTATCGTTTTGTCCCTCTTGAAGAAGTAAAGCAGAGGGTCAAGGAAGATAAAATCCGGGACGGAAAGACGCTTGCCGGAATCCTTCAATACCTGCTGAGAAAGTAATCAAAGAAAAAAGTCCCCTCTAACGGGGGTTTTTTTCTGTACTGACCGATGGTCTACTCTTGGAAGTTCTTCTGCTTCAGACGATGTGCCTTAGCAGCAAGTTTTCTTGCATCGTCAGGAGTGATAGCAAGGTCCTTCCTGTTCACTTTGGGAGTAGAGCGGGTGAAACCATAGCCGAGGATTTCCTTTGTAGCGACAACAGAGACAAAGGCATTCGGATCAATCTGCTTGATGGCCTGCCTGACTACGGCATGGTCATGCTTATCAAAGCAGACCTGAAGAAGCTCACTCTCTTTTTTCGTGTAGCCTCCACGGCAGGAGATGAGCGTTGTCCCCCGTCCTAAGTCCTTATTGATAAAATCATTCCTCTCCTCGATTTTCGGTGAAGCAACAAGAGCCATGAAGTACTGCCTATTCCCTAAGAAGACCTTATCGATCCTAAAGGAGCAGAGGAAGGCACCGATAATGCCGACCAGGGTCGGAATAAGCTGATAGCCGTTAGCGAAGAACCCACCGGTGATAATCACCAAATCACAGATAAAGGTCGACGTTCCGATTCGGATATGGAGATACCGGTTGGCAAGAACGTTGATGACATCCGTTCCTCCGGAAGAGCCGCCTCCGATAAAGGCAAGCCCAATTCCCGTTCCGACCAAAGTGCCGGAAAATATAGCACCAACAAAATAGGCAAGCGGAAGCCAGTCCTTGGCATTGACCTCACTTCCGCTAGGCGTGGTGAGGGAAGGATTCCTCCTTTCCGCCCTCTCGACAAGATTAAGAATATGCTTTCCGTCGATGACAACGTTGTTCACAACGTAAGTGAAGAGCCTTACCCTTAACGGATAGGTAATGGAATAGACTAGCGTATTGAGGGAATACTTCAGTCCGACAAAAATCAAACCGAGAAGGAAAAAAGACCAGGTAAAGATGAGAACATAGATTTCCGTCGACAAACGGTTCCTGCCCGGAACGGAGTGGGAGATGATGGAAAGAGAAGAGATGCCTCCGGAAACGATGTTCAGCGGAATCGTGAAGAACGAGTCGCCAAAGGCTGACACGCAGGCGCCAAGGAATATATAAAGGACATTGAGGATTATCTTACGTGGAGGCTCGGAAGTGAATTCCCGCTTAATCGTCCCAATCTCCTTATGAATCCATTTATTCCTGAATTCTTTCATTTTATTTCTTGTGGGTTTTCCTGAAATCCCACTTAAGGTAGGCATCGATGAAATGATCAATTCTTCCATCCCTGACGGCCTGGACATCGGTCTCGGAGTACTCGCTCCGATGGTCTTTGACTAGGGTATAGGGGCAGAACACATAGGAACGGATCTGGCTTGAAAAAGAGATGTCCTTCTTCTGGCCGGAAATCTTATTCAGTTCATCCTGTTTTTTCTTCAATTCAATCTGGAACAGCTTAGCCCGCAGCATCTCCCTGCAGGTTTCCTTATTGGCAAGCTGATCCCGCTCAATCTGGCAGGAGACGACAATGCCGGTAGGAAGATGGGTGATACGGACGGCAGATTCGGTCTTATTGACATTCTGCCCTCCCGCACCGGAAGAGTGGTAAGTATCCACCCGGAGGTCTTCCGGACGGATAGCAATATCAATGGAATCATCGATTTCCGGAATGACACTGACTGAGGCAAAGGAAGTATGACGGGAGCCGGAGGCATCAAAAGGAGAGATTCTCACTAGGCGATGGACGCCGTTTTCCGAGCGAAGATTGCCGTATGCCCTCTTTCCTTCGACTACCCTCGTGGCAGAGGAAATCCCGGCTTCTTCCCCTTCAATCCTATCGACGATTTTATAGTGGTAGCCATTTGCTTCACAGTAGCGTTCATACCTTCTCAAAAGCATCTGAGCCCAGTCATGGGCTTCTGTTCCGCCGGCACCCGGATGGAATTCCAAAATGGCATTTGCCCCATCATATGGCCCGGCATAGAAAATTGATTTAGAAAAAGCATCCCTTTCCTTGTTTAAAGAGCTGAGGGATGAATCCGCATCATCGAAAATCTCCTTATCCATTTCTTCCTTCAGGAAATCAAGGGATTCCTGGATGGAAGAAAGACGGGACTTAAAGGATTCGATGGAATTGATTTTGTTTTCGATATCGGCAAGCTTCCGATTTACTGAGGCAGCCAAAGCCGGATTCTTCCAGAACGAAGGATCCTGACTTTGCTTACTTAAGGCCGCCTTTTCTTCCTCTAGTTTAGGGAAGTCAAAGGCAGCCTTGCAAAGAAAGGACCTGGTCCTGAAGGCTGTCGTGAAGACGATTAAGATCAGATAGTTCTTTCATTGTTCGGCACTCCTTATGATAGAAATTTAAAGTCTAATTAATCTTAGCTGTCGGATTGCTCCGGTCAATGCCGTCATCATCGGGCTTGATGTTGCTGACAGCATCCGGATTGAAGTTTACCTTCTTGGAGGCATCGCCCTGCTGGTTAATCGGAGCCTTCTGAATATTCTGCTGAACAGAAGGATTCTTCCGGAACTGGACATGAAGAATCGTACGGACGACATCAACGGCAATATTCTTGTTCCTGTCATCGAACATGGCAAAGCCTTCGTTGGTGTAAGCCTGAAGAGGATCAGTCTGTGCATAGGAACGTAGCCAGATAGCATCACGGAGTTTAGACCTAGCATCGATATGCTTTGTCCACCGGCGGTCAATACAATCAAGGGTTACTGTCTTTTCGGCAAAGTCGCGCCTATCCTGTGTCCAGTCCTTGCTATGTTCCTTATACCTCTTTTCCAGAACGGCGGCAAAGAGTTCGATGGCATCGGCAAGACTTGCTTCATTAAGGGCATCGATGTTTAAAGAGGCAGAATCGAGGGAAAGTGCTTTGACAGCAGCTTCTTTTAACTTCTTGGCATCCACGACCGTCTCCTGATCCTTAACAAAGGTTGCCTGGTTGCAAAGAGCTTTGCTGGTGAGACGGAAATAATCAGGCATTGTTTCGGAAATAGTCTTGCTATATAAGATATGGTCACGGCGGTCATACCTAATCTTACGTTGACGGGAAAGAACATCATCATAGTTCAGAAGCTGCTTACGGGTATCGAAGTTCCTTCCTTCGACACGCTTCTGGGCAGAGGTGATTGCTCTAGACCTCCTAGCCGATTCGAAAGCCTCATCGCCAAGCTTGGCATAGAGGTTCTTCCTCGACTGAGGGGCAAAGCGGACAAAGATTTCGTCCTGAAGGGAGACATAGAATTTAGAATAGCCCGGGTCACCCTGACGGCCTGCACGGCCCTTCAGCTGGTTATCGATACGACGGGACTCGTTACGCTCGGTGGCAAGAACGGCAAGACCGCCAAGTTCCTTCACGCCTTCTCCAAGCTTGATATCCGTACCACGGCCTGCCCTGTTTGTTGCAATAGTCACTGCGTTCTTCTGACCGGCCTTAGCAATGATAGCAGCTTCCTTTGCATTGTTCTTGGCATTAAGGACTTCATGCGGAATATTAAGGGCGGTGAGTTTCTGATCGACGATTTCGGATTTTTCAACCGAAGGAGTGCCGACAAGAATCGGCTGTCCCTTTGCATGGCGGGCAGCGATGTCCTTGACTAAAGCGTTATACTTAGCCTCCTCGGTGCCGAAAATCGAATCCGGAGCATCAATACGGGCAATAGGACGGTTTGTCGGAATGGTCACGACACGCCTGTTATAGACTTTGCGGAATTCCTCTTCCTCGGTCTTTGCCGTACCAGTCATACCGGCAAGCTTATCATAAAGACGGAAGAAGTTCTGATAGGTGATGGTCGCAAGGGTGACGGTTTCCGGCTTGATTTCGACATGTTCCTTAGCCTGCAAAGCCTGCTGGAGACCATCGGAATATTCACGTCCTTTCCTTACACGGCCGGTGAAGCTATCAATCAATAGAATTTCTCCGTCACCGACCATATATTCAACACCATTGCGCCTAATATAATTGGCTTTCAGCGCCTGCTGAATACGATGGGCAAGATCAGCCCACTGAGCATCGAATAGGTTATCGATGCCAAAGGCCTTTTCTACCTTTGCTACGCCGTTATCGGTTAACTTGGCAACCTTTTTCTCGATATCAATAGTGTAATCACGGTCCTTACGTAATCCTTTGACTGCACGGTCAGCCGTCACGTAACTTGAAGCAGTGATTCCGCTTCCGCCGGAGATAATCAGCGGAGTACGGGACTCATCAATAAGAATCGAGTCTGCTTCATCGATGATGGCAAAATGAAGTCCGCCATCCTTAGGTGAGCGGATGACCCGGTTCTGTACTGATTTTGCCCTGTTATCACGGAGATAGTCGAAACCGACTTCAGAGTTTGTCGTATAGGTGATATCACACTTATAGGCATCCTGTTTCTGCTGCGTGGACAATTCACGAAGATTGACACCGACAGTCAATCCAAGGAAACGATAAATGTTGCCCATCCACTCGGAATCACGTTGGGCGAGATATTCGTTGACGGTGACGACATGGACGCCTTTTCCTTCCAGGGCGTTAAGATACACGGCCCTAGTAGCCGTAAGAGTCTTACCTTCACCGGTGCGCCTCTCGGCCACATCGCCTTCGTTAAGGACGGTTGCGCCAAAGACCTGAACAGGATAAGGGAATTGCCCTAGTACACGGCGTCCTGCTTCACGGGCAGTGGCAAAGGCTTCGGGAAGAAGATCATCGACCGTATATCCGTCCTTGAATTTCTTCTGAAGATAAGGGGTCCTCGCCTGTAGTTCGGAATCAGTCTTTTTCTTGAACTCTTCTTCATAGCCAAAGACACGGCTTGCCTTCTTTTGGATTTTCTTAAAGGCACGGGCATCAATACGGAATAATTTATCGAGAAAGCTCATTGATATCTCCTTTAGGTCAATTGACACACAGGAAGAAAAAAGCATAGCAAAAGGGACTTTTTTCTTCAACCTTAATCAATATATCATTTTTGCCCTCTAAATAGAATAAAAAGGAGGGAGAAGATAGAAAGCAAAGGATAGGATTTTTATCACTTGAAGTAGAAACTATTTCCGTTATAATATTTTCAGAGAAGAATTAGACATTTAGTTCAATTCCACTCTTAGAATTTCAAAGGAGAAAATGAAATGAAGAAATTCAGTATTGCAACGCTCTTCCTATCCTGCGTAAGGCTTGCCGGATGTGCAAAAACCATCACCAAAGACGAGGCAGTAAAAGCCGCCGGTGAATTCAAAACCGCCGATGTCGCCGATAAGTTTGTCGGCTCCTCTAAGGTCACCACCGATCTAAAAAAGTGGGAAGTTTCCGCCCTTGGAGTCAAGACTTCTAAAAATCCATCTAAGGAGACGGATGAGGATACGGATCTCGATCCGACCAAGTACAGGATTTCTGCCACAGCCCTTAAAGCCGTTTCCGATGACGGAACATTCAAGATTAACGGCAAGGCCATCAGCTATTCCTATACCTTGAAAGACGAAGAGTTGGCTTCGGCAACTGGTGCCGATAAGCTATACACTAGCTTCGAAGGCGAGATTAAATATGAATTCAGCTATAACAGCGACGGCTTACTGATCAAAGAGCACGCCTACAGGAACTACGAAGGAACCAAAGATGAAGATAACTACATCAAAGTCGAAACCGATGTCGTTTCCAGCTACACCTGGAAGAAAAAATAAGTGACAGACTAGTCCTATTTATCCGGTGGCTATAACCACCGGTTTTTTTCGTTTCTTTCGTTATCAGGCTGTTATACAATAAAAAGACATGAACGGAAAACCTAGGACAGAAAAAATAAAGGCAACCCGGATTGAATATATCGATGTTGCAAAGTTCATCGGTATCTTCCTTGTGGTGTTCGCCCATCTAAGAAGGCAGGAAAGGGAAACCGCATGGATTGATGCTTTCCATAGGCCCCTTTTCTTCTTCCTGAGCGGGAGGACATTGAAGATTCGTCCGGAAGAAGGATTCTACGGATTTCTAAAGCGGAAAATCCACAGCTACATCATTCCCTATTTTGTCTTATCCCTGGTTGGAATTCTTGTCAACGTCATCACTTTGTTTATCCACAATGAGGCATCGTCTCTTTCCCTGGACTTTTTTGTCTCCCAGCTAGTTTCCAGGATAGAGGAAAAGCGATATACCTCAATCTGGTTTGTCGGCTGCCTGTTTACCAGCGAAAGGTTTGCTTACTTCCTGCTTTGGTTTGGAAGAAAGAAGTTCTATTTTGCTTTGTTGCCCATGTCCTTATTTTTAGCTCTGGCTATTGTCTACAACCATTACACTCCAGGCTTTCTTATCTGGAGCAGGGACAGTGCGTTCTTCGGCACACTATACGTTTTCCTTGGATATACCTTCTGCACAAAAGAATTCAAGAAAGTCCACGACTTTATTCTCTCAGATCGGATTATTTCCCTGCTTAACGGATTAATCGGAATAGGGATTGTCATTCTAGTCCAGGAATATCTGCTTAAAAATTACAATAATGCCCACCTCAGTAGGTGGGCAGCCCATTTTTCGCCTTACTATATCGTTCTTCCCTTAGCGCTTCTTGGCTGCCTGTCCACCGTCAGGATCAGTTATGGGATTTCAAATCCGGTAAGGGGGAAATTAGGCCAGATGACTCTGATCATTCTTGCCTTCCAGCAAAGCATCGGCATCCCCGTTTACCAGAAAAGGGCGGTCAACTGGTCCAGTGCAATCGGGGAGAACACAATGTGGAACCTTCCCTGGATAGGATATACCTTGGTGGGGACCTTCTTTATTATCACCCTGAGTGTTCCTATCTATTATTTCTTCCTCTATACCCCTCTCTGTGTCGCCTTAAATAAGAAGCTTCCCTATTCGGTTTCTTTACTGAGAAAAAAGGATAACGGAACGAATTAGTATACACTCTTATATTTACTAAAGAATTGTCTTTCCTTTTTTATTAGTTTTATTTGCCTAAAATACTGTTTTCCCTTATAAAAAGTCCTTAACATGTAAACTGAGAAAAGAGACAAGTGAGGTGCCTTTGTTTTTCCTTCGTTTTCCGTCCCATATAAAGTAGGCCGAGCGGAGGTAAACAGCCATGCGGTCATTTCCGATCAGCCGCCAGACTGGGAAGGCGCTAATGAAGTGAAATCGAAAAAGGTTGCGAGGATCATCAGGCATACCTTAGGTATACTTGCTGACCTAGCAACCATAATCAAGTTCCTTCTTAGTTTAATCGGTTAGTCCATCTTTTTCAAGAAGGACTGCAGAAAACAGCCTGGCGGCTGTCGGATAAATAAGCAAGGGGCTGACTACCTTCTCCATAATTCCACTTTTGAAGAAGGTAAGACGATTAGAGGCAAAGTCTGTAATTAACCCGACAATTTATGAAAGATTAAGAGTCAGGCTATTTTCCGGCTACCGTCATCTTCTTCCCTTTGTGAAGACGAAAGAGAAGAATCAGATAAGAGGCAAAGCATAGCAAGGTGATAACCAGTTGAATAATGCAGAAATAGTGCGGATAGACGTTGCTGTTTCCAAACATATTCCTTTCGATAATCCAATAGGTCTCTGCTCCAATCTGGAAAAGAAAGAGAACGGAAAGGATTATAAACGCCCGTTTTTTAATTTCCCCATCAGCGAAAAAACCGAGAACGGAGACAAGAAGAATAAGTCCTCCAGCCACATAAAGGGAAATCCTGATTTTTGCCTGCCTTCCTAGGTATTCTCCCGCAGGGAGAAAGGAGAACCTGTCAAATCCGGACAGAAGCTGTGTGGTTCCCTTCCTGTAGGTATAGGCATAAGGAAGAAAGAAGGAAAGAAGAAAATAAACGGCGTAAAGAGCAGAAAGGAAAAAAGGGATGCTTTGCCCTGCTTTCCTTTTTTCCTTAAGATTCAATCGGGTTTTCTTTTCCATTGTCTTAATCTCCTTTCGGGAAAGTGACCTTTCTATGATAAACTAATCTCACCGAAAGGAGTATTCTATGATTGATAACACGGAACTGAAACTGGAAGATAAGGAAGCCTACGAGGCTTTGGAAGGCGAACGGAAACGCCAGGAAGAGAACATTGAACTCATCGCAAGCGAAAACTATGTCTCTAACGCCGTGCGGGAAGCAAACGGATCCATCTTCACCAACAAATATGCAGAAGGGTACTCCGGGAAACGATATTACGGAGGATGTCAATACATCGACAAAGGGGAAAGGCTAGCCATCGACCGGGCAAAGAAACTCTTCCATTGTGCCTGGGCGAATGTCCAGCCACATTCCGGAACCCAGGCGAACAGGGAAGCCTATGCCGCCTTACTTAATAGCGGGGACACCATTCTAGGAATGGCTCTTGACGCCGGAGGGCATCTAAGCCATGGCTACCGGTTCAGCTTTTCCGGCAAGGAATACACTTCCTTCTCCTATGGAGTGGATGAAAAGAGTGGACGCATTGACTATGACCAAGTAAAAAAACTTGCACAGGACTGCCGGCCGAAACTGATTATCTGCGGGGCAAGCGCCTATCCAAGAATCATTGATTTTGCCGCATTCAAGGAGATTGCCGATTCCGTCAATGCCTTACTTAGGGTCGATAGGGCGCATATCGCCGGACTTGTAGCAACCGGCGACCATCCTTCTCCTCTTCCTTATGCCGACGTTGTCACTTCCACGACCCATAAGACTCTCCGGGGCCCTAGAGGTGGACTCATCCTTTCGAAAAACGAAGAACTAGGCAAGAAGATCGACAAAGCCGTATTTCCTCTTAGGCAGGGCGGACCGTTAGAAAACACCATTCTTGCCAAGGCGGTCTGTTTCGGAGAAGATTTAAAGCCTTCGTTCACGGAATATACCCACCAGATTCTCCGAAATTCCAAGGCCCTTGCCTCTTCCCTAAGGAAAGAAGGATTTACTCTGATTACCGGAGGAACCGACAACCATCTTAGGTTAGTCGACATCAAAGGAAGCTGCGGATTGACCGGACTTGAAGCACAGACCCTTCTGGAAGAGGTCAATATCACAACAAACAAGAACGCTATCCCTGGAGACAAGGAAAAGCCGGCATATGCTTCCGGACTGCGGCTAGGAACCCCAGCCAGGACTACCCGGGGCTACCTGGAAAAGGACTTTGACAAAGTCGGACATCTAATCAGTCTGATCCTCCATCATCCAAAGGATGAGAAAGTCAAGGAAGAAGTTAAGAAGGAAGTCCGTATTTTAAATGCAGCCCATCCTCTCCCCTATGAAAAATAAGAGGGCTTTCCTTCCTCCATTCTTTTAAGAGAGAAACTGACGGCTTCAGACACAGGATTTTCCGATATAATAGAAGACATGAACAAAGCGCGTTTATCCATCGGAGACTATTTCGTCCTCTTCCTAAAGGGAAGGCTCGTCTATGCCTATGGCATCCTTCCTTTTTCGGATGCCGATGCAAGGAAAAGGACAAGGCGGGTATCCTTGGACGGGGAAATAAAGGATACAAGCCACAGAGAGTGGCATTATCTAAAAAGAAGGTGGAGCTATTATCTTGGAGGTGCCCTTTCGACACTCTTACTCTTTTCGGTTCCCTTTGTCGAACTGGACACAAACTTCCACTATGCGATGGTTATCGGGCTTGGTGTCTTTGTTGTTCCTTCCTTAAGGAATGCCCTGCTTAGTTTCTTCTTGCAGGGAAGAAAAGAGAAGCAGGATTATATCCGTTCCTCGATTGTCTTTGTTTTTACTTTTATCCTATGCCTTCTTCTTTCGTTTATCAAAGAACCGACTTTCTCAGATGATGATAAATACTTTCCGTTTGCCCTCCTTGGCCTCTTCACCATTGGATTTTTCTTCTTTAGCTATGCCGGACTTGGACCGACTAGCCTTCTTTTCCTTTCCGGTCTGCTTCTTCCGCTCAGTGAAAAGAGGAGAAATGGCATCTATGAGGGAAGGAAGACAAGGACTATCTATACCTTATTCCTCCTTATTGCTAGGTCGGTGGGAAGGGTAACAGGGTATCTGGCAAAGACAAGAACCGAGGCTTTGCCGGAACGAACGGCGAGGAAAGCAGCCATTCTCTTTGCCGGATTCATCTATTGCTTCGCCTTTCAGCTAAAAGGAGATGTTTACAATAGCTATACGACAAAAACGGCACAGAAAATCACATTGGTCTGTGTTCCTCTTGCCTTCTTCTTCCTTGCCTTCATCCTTGTCCTTCCGCAGATTATTGCACTAAAAGACAGAAAGAAAAAGAGCCTATGAGACTGGACCGTTTTCTCTCCCTAAATGGATTTGGCTCCCGCCGTTCGGTCAAGAAATACCTTCGGAACAGGAAAGTCACGGTGAACGGAAATCCAGTCTCAATATACGATACGGAAATCCATGGTACCGATAAAATCGAAGTGAACGGAAAGGAAATCCCTAACGTTCCCTTTATGGTTCTTAGGATAAATAAGCCGAAAGGTTACAGGTGCTCCAGGATAGACGAAAACTATCCATCGGTCAGGAATCTGATTCCGGAAAGGTATAGAAAACGGCTTAGAAGGGTCGGACGTCTTGATCAGGATACGACCGGCCTGCTTCTTCTTACCGACAATGGCGTTTTAAACGCCCGTCTCTCTTCTCCAAAGACCGGAGTAGAGAAAACCTACTATGTCACCGTCAACCACCTCCTCCGTCCGACTCTTCCTGCCCTTTTTGACCAGGAAGTGGATATCGGACGCGGAGAAGTGGCTGCGCCAAGCAAACTGGAAATTATTGATGACTATCATGCCTATCTGACAGTTCATGAAGGGAAGTACCATGAAGTCAAACGGCTTTTCGGTCACTATAATTATGATGTGACGGAGCTCAAACGGGTCCGTTTCGGACCGATTTCCCTTGGTGAGCTTGAGAGGAACAAAACCCGCCTGCTCACGAACGAGGAAAGGAACGCCTTATTAGAGAGCTGCCACAGGAAAAAGGAGGATCAGTTATGAGTGTCATCTGTCCATATTGCGGAAAGGAAAATACTTCTTCCTTTAGGGATAAGAAGTTAAAGACAACAGGCTATGAATGCCTTGACTGTCATAGAGACTTCGGAGTAGACGACGGAAAGAAACTTGAAGAATACCAGGCAAGCCTGACCGACTTCTTCTTTTCCTATACCGATAAGACCGGTTTTACCAAGCAGATTAAAATCCATCACGGAAACGGAGTGACCACTCTCTCCGTATCGACCATAGACGGAAAAGGACTTAGGCAGCCTTATGAACCAAGGGACATCACTCCGATTTTCGATGAGCTGAAGACTATTCTCTTTAAGAAAGTCTTTCTTCTTGACTGGGAAAGAAACCTAGTCGGCCTTCTTCTTCCCAGCGGAAACGAAAAGTACGAAATCAAACTATCCTATGGAGGAACTCTCTTCCCGGATAGGATTTTTAAGGGGGTCAACCGTTTCCCCCCTTACCTTAAGGCACTCAGAAGGATTTTCGACGGGTTCTTCCCAAAGGAAGATAAAGGAGAAAAAGATGGCGGCTCCCATTAAAGAAGTCCTCTTCTGGAAGCGGGACATCAATTCGATCGAGATGGTCCACTCTTTGGATTTTGTCTTAAATAAAGACGGTTCCCTTGTTCTTCATAGAGGAAATAAGGAAAGAGTACTCAGCAGGCAGGAAAGGCAAAGCCTATTTCTTTTCCTTGAAGGACTAAGGAAGGAAGAAGACGGATTCCGTGCCTATCTCTACGAAAACAATCCTCAGGACTATTCCCTCAAGTTCTTCCTTTGCATCAAACTAGAAAACAACACTTACTATGCCATAAAGGGAAGGTATCCATTCAAACAGAAAAACTACCAGGAAATCAGGAAGAGATTCAATCCTTTCTTCGAGAAGCAGTAAAAAAGGGAGCCCGTCGGCTCCCGTTTTTCGTTAGATGAAGTTAGAGGTTAGCGCGCCAACCAATGCGTCAAAAGGATTCGAAAGGGTACTTCCCATATTCCTCCGTCGAAACAAAGGTAGGTGTGGTAATCTCGGCCGTCTAATCAACACGTCACAGCATCGACTACTTATCGTCCAGAATTTCATCCCTTACCTACTCAGACAGCACCGACAAAGACCGACACCGCTCGTCACGTCCCATAACGGAATCTGCACTTCTATCCCACTTGGCCAATGGAAGTCAGAATTTAGAAGCTGTACTGATCGGCTAAACGCTGGAATCCTTCTACGGCATCCTTTTCATCATCCCCTGTGCAGACAATGGTAAGAACCTCACCCTGCTGGATGGGATGGACACCGAAGACATTCCTAATCGACTTTAAGTCGCATTCTTCACCGTCATCAAGTTTCCTGATGACATCGCATTTATGATGATTAGCCTCTTCGACTAATTCTGCGCTTGAGCGGGAAGTAAGTCCACCGATATTGGTTACTTTGATTTTGAATGTAGTCATAATCCTTTTCCTTGCAATTTCATTATAAAGTAAAGTGTAAGCGATTACAATACCTAAAAATATATTTTTTTCAGATATTATTCCCGCCACCCCTCAGACAGTCCGGCTCTTTCTTCCAAACCGCCTTGTTTCTATTTTATCTCATGAAAGGTTGAAATTAAATTGTTTTTTGAAAAGTCTAGGACAAATATAGACATTTTGTCCGTTTTCCTCTTTCTACCGGAATTCTTTTTTCTTTCTAATGATATAATGGAAAAAGAAAGCCAACTAATCCAAGGAAAGAATCATTATGGAAGAAGAAAAGAAACAGAAAAGAGTCAGGCTGACAAGGGACCGTCCGACAGGAAAACTCCATATCGGCCACTACGTCGGTTCTCTGCGGGAACGTGTCCGTCTGCAAAACGAAGGGAACTTCGACGAAAGGTATGTCGGCATAGCCGACACCCAGGCCCTCACCGACAACGCAGGAAATCCGCAGAAGGTCCGTGACAACGTCATTGAAGTGGCTCTTGACTACCTTTCCGTCGGCCTAGATCCAGAGAAAGTGGATATTTTTGTCCAGTCTCAGATTCCGGAACTTTTCGAACTGACCTGTTATTATCTTGATTTAGTCACCCTTTCCCGGCTACAGCGCAATCCAACGGTCAAGACAGAGATTGCCAGGCGGAAATTCGGCGAGTCCATTCCGGCCGGATTTCTCTGCTACCCTGTTTCCCAGGCTGCGGACATCACGGCTTTCAGGGGGACGGATATCCCTGTGGGAGAAGACCAGGAGCCAAGGATTGAACAGACCAATGAAATTGTCCACAAATTCAATTCTCTCTATGGAGACGTTCTCGTCCCCTGCAAGATCATCTTATCCTCGAACGAAGCTTCACGGCGTCTTCCTGGGACTGACGGAAAGGCGAAAAGGTCGAAATCCCTGGGGAACTGCATTTACATCAGCGATGATGAAAAGACAGTCAACAAGAAAGTATCCACAAGGTTCACTGATCCTACCCATCTGAAAATCACCGATCCCGGGCACACCAAGGGAAATCCGGTCTTCAGGTACCTGGATGCTTTTGCCAATGAGGGACATTTTGCAAAATACTATCCGCAATTCAAAAACAGGGAAGAACTCAAGGCTGCCTATGAAAAAGGTGGGCTTGGAGATGTCCCGGTCAAAAGCTTCCTTGCCAAGGTCCTTAATGACACATTAGAGCCGTTCCGGGAAAAACGTCGATATTATGAAGCCAACATTCCTCTTGTCTACCAGATTCTCGAACAGGGAACTGCAAAGGCCCGGGAAAAGGCAAAAGCCACTGTTTCTGCAGTAGAGAGAGCCATCGGAGTCAATTACTTCTCGAATCGGAAGCTCATTGAAAAGCAGGCCAAGGCATTCAAAAAGAAATTAGATCAGGAAGCGGCAAGGGAAGCCTATCTTGCCAAGCAGAAGAAATAGCAGACTCATGAAATAAATCAAAAAATGGCTACTGCAGTAATTGCAATAGCCATTTTATATTTTTCTTCCTTACTTCACTTGATCAGCTACGTAACTACTCTTATCGATGGACGGAATGACGACATCCTTTCCCCGGCTGAATTCCCTCTTGAAGGAGGAATGCTCGCTCCTTTCTCCCTGGACAGTCGTTGTTTTCGAGACACCATAACTGCTCAGTTTATCAGAGATAGGAGTTGTATCGATCTTGACTTTGAAATTGCTGCTTGCACCGATGGATTGGAAACCGGTCTTGGAAGAGAAGACTGCGGCAAATTGGATAGAGGAAGAATCATCCACGTCGATGCAGTTCCTCAGAGAAGGAATCTCTGTTGTTTGATTCCTCCATCCAGAGATTCCTTGTCCGAAATCTTCCAGGGCATCCTGAATTTCTTCTTCAATATCTTTGGCAGTCAGCGCGTAAGAGTAGGAGTAAACATCGTTTCCATGACTCTTGAAGACCCCTTTGTCCGTCCTGTCCATCCTAAAGTCTTCTAACCTGTCATAATAGAAAACAGAAGAAGAATCATCAGACTCGTCAACGGAAAGCAAAGGCCTATTATCATCAGTCAAGACCGAGAAGGGAGAAGAGGTTCTATATTTTCCCTTTTCAATCTGGATGTTAAAGAGGCTTTCCAGATTTCCAAGGTCCCTTTCGGAAGAGTCGGTATAGATATAGTCATGATCGGCATAAACAGAGGCGGAAAGATTTGCGGTATCCTTACTCTCAGTGGTACTGGTGGTTCCTTTTACTAATCCACTCTCCGTTATGAAACTTCCGGTCAGTTTAAATTCATAGGCAAGCTTAGCCTTTGCCCTAGCATACCTTTCTAAGTCTGCTGTAGAAGAGGAGGTGAGGCCCTTCCTTGCAAATTCCCTATTTGCATCGGATAAATCGGCTTTGGCAGTCAGGGAAGCCGGCCTATCCCCAGTCCTAGACAGATTAAGACTAGCTCCAAAGGAGAGGTCCTTAAAAGATATGCCAAGGGCATCATCCTCCTTTGTCTCTTTCGGTGTTGCATCGACACAATAGGCTTGCTTCCTCTGGTTCTTTCCTTCGCTAACTGTTATCTCAGTTCCTTTATTTGGAAGCTTTGTCGCGTCTTTTTCCGTTCCGTTTGAACAACCGGTAAGCAAGAGAGGGAAAGCAAGACAGATAAAACTCTTTTTTATTTTCTTCATCAATGAATGTCTCCTTAAATTGATATTACAGGAAACCTAACGCAAAGAAAAGGACCTTATCTGTCATTATGTCCATTTTCTTCCGTCTCAGCCTGTATCAAAGCAGGATCTATTTTGAACAGACGTCTTCTCTGTTTGGTTCCTTCATTCTTGCTTTGTCTTTCCGATGCACTGCCTTCAGCAGCATGGGGCTTTTTATCCGTTGCAGAAAAAAGGAAAAAGAATTAAAATGAAGTCACCATCGCGACAGTTCTCATCGAACCTGGTCAGGGCCGGAAGGCAGCAGCCATAAGATCGAGCCCTGTGTGCGGTGGCTTTTTTCTTGGAAATGGATAAAAACGAATTAGAGGAAATCATCAACAGACTCTATGAAGAGTGCAAGGCAGCGGCTAAAGAAGAGGAAGTACCAGTCTCTGCCTGCCTACTTCTACCCTCTGGAGAAAAGATCTATACCCATAACCACTGCATAAAGGAAAAGAACCCTTTCCTTCATGCAGAGATTCTTGCCTTAGAAGAAGGATTTAAGAAAACAGGCAGCCTCTATTTAAAGGGGGCAACCCTCT
>DBJE01000009.1 GCA_002297045.1 Caryophanales bacterium UBA784 | reverse complement strand
GATTTAACAATACTCTCAAGCCCGTTGGACAGACCGATATCTCGACAATCGTTAGAGATGATTCTGATTTAACAATACTCTCAAGCAAGTAAGTCGTAATCCAATAGCAACGCGGAGTTAGAGATGATTCTGATTTAACAATACTCTCAAGCCTCCTGAAGAGCTCTACTACTGCTGGGCCGGTTAGAGATGATTCTGATTTAACAATACTCTCAAGCTTCGTTGTTGCTGTTCACTTCGCTGTCGTTGTTAGAGATGATTCTGATTTAACAATACTCTCAAGCACAACGGTGAACGGCATTGACGTCCGTCAGGTTAGAGATGATTCTGATTTAACAATACTCTCAAGCAAAGCACGTTCCATTGACAACCTAGCTTGGTTAGAGATGATTCTGATTTAACAATACTCTCAAGCTAACTTTGTTGCCAAAGGCAATTTCACGAGTTAGAGATGATTCTGATTTAACAATACTCTCAAGCGCTGATTCCGTTGAATATTTTAACTTCCTTGTTAGAGATGATTCTGATTTAACAATACTCTCAAGCGGTTTACAATGGGTGTCACTGCTTCGGATGTTAGAGATGATTCTGATTTAACAATACTCTCAAGCTAAAAGATAACGATGATGAATTAATATTCGTTAGAGATGATTCTGATTTAACAATACTCTCAAGCCTCAAAAGCATTGCTTTTTAGCGTGATTTCTCGTAAAACCATGTATATTTTATCCTTTTTGGTTTTCAGACGCAAGATGTAGTTCACAAAGATCGGAATCGATACGGACAACGAATTTATCATCAAAATCATAGTTTGGAAGGTGGGAAGAGAGTAGTAAAACTGCTACTTCCATTCTTCTCATTTCCTGAAAAAACTGATTTAATTCTTCCTGAGTAAGATAATCCGCAAGATTCCTGATAATGAAAACCTGATAATTAAATATAGAAGAGAGGATTTTAATCTTTTCTATCATTTCTACAAGCAAGTCTTCATTATTCGATTCATAGGAAACCGAAAACGCCTTCAGAAACGAGGATAGTCCGAGTTCAGAATCATAAGTAAGACGCAAAGGGTAGTCATAACTGATTGAATCTAGATATTCATTGATTTCGTTCCTTAAAAGAAGAAATCTTTCGTTTTCCTGTGCATCAACGGAAGCAGCAAGGTCCTTCTGTATAGTTAGATTTAGTTTTTTCTCATCAAGAGTGATGCGCCTTGGATCATGGATGAAGAATACTTCTTTGCTTATCTTCCTTTGCTTATTCTGGTCGTAAAGCAGTAAGTCCTCCTGCTCATCAGGGTTAGCATCAATGCAATGGATAAATTCACGGAAAAACTTAGGGTTTTCAATACAAAGACAATAATTTGTCGTTTCATCGAATGCGAATTCTTTATCTATTCTTCTATGTTTGAGGACCTTCATAATTCGATAAACCGGTCATCCGAATTCAGAACATCGCTTGTAAATTCTCCGACATAATAGTTAACGCCCGAAAACTGCTTTTCTGTTACTGTCATCCTAGCAATCATTCCACCGCTTGGAAGATGAGATCGAAGTGTACGGTCCACGTTTTTTACGGCAGCCTCATTAATTGATAACTTGACATAGACAGATTCCTGGAACCTGATAAATCCCCTCTTCTTAATCTGTTTGACAAATTGCCGATACTCTTTTCTTTGTGCCGCGGTTTCCACCGGAAGATCAAACCTTAAAATGGATCGCATATATCTATAATTGTTGCTCATCAATAAACTTCACTGTATATATCCTAGATGGATTCTGTGCGTTCAGTGCCGAAAAGACAGAAACGGCAAAGTTGTGGATGGCGTTGGAAAGAATTGTCACTTTGCCGTCACAGAGAACTTCAGAGTTAAGAATGTTAATCCTCTGATTCTTAAAATTAGGCTTATCAATCTCGTTACTAGCAATCCTTTTGTCGACAAATGGCCGAAAAGGTTCCCTTAGGTCACATCCGAAATTAAAGGGATTGTCGGGACCGATATGGTGGATGCCGATTGGATTAAGGTATCCGGCAAGGCTGACTTCTCTATTCCTTGCCGACCTAATCCTTGAGTATCCATAGTTTAGAAAGGTATTGGTATCCGAGCTATCGTCTTTCCGATCAAATCCTGATCCGAACAATGATGCAAAGTAGGCCTTTGCCGCAAGTCCTTCTCTATTTGTCTTATCCCCTTCCTGAAGTTCGCTCTTAAATCCACTGATCCTTTCATACGCTTTTAGGTCTCCGAGATATTTTACAAGGTGTCCCTGGTTATGAATCTTCTGCCAGATGATGGAAGACCAGATTCTATCTTTGATGGGCTGTTCCCAGCTCATCTGAAGCTTAATCCGCTCATAAGTGTTATGGACGCCATGCTGGGGAATGAGTTCGGAATGGGGGTTATGTTTGCTGTCACAGAATATGACTCTCACCTTGTGCTCGACTAGTTCGGCTAATAGTGCCGAAGTGATACATACCTGCTGATTTTCGATGAGGAGAATAGCAATATCATCTAAAAGGACTCTTGTTTCTTTGTCTGCGCGGCAAACCAGATAATTCAGTTGGGTTTCGAGTTTGCATCTGCTGCTTATTTTGATAACTCGGAACGCCATATACTAGTCCTCCGGCACAGTGAACAGAACACGTTCTACTAGGCCTGTGGTTGAAGTCTGAATGATTTTTGTCTTAGAAATTAATAGGCGTGAAGCAACAATCTTTCCACAATTTGTAGCCTTTTCTAAATTTAGAATAGTCAAGTCATTTCCTTGAACACTTTTACAAGAAACTAGTTTTACTAGTATAGCAAGGACGTTCCTTTGATTCAGTGTGCTTAGTGATTCAAATGCGGTTGCCCCTTTTATTTTGGTAATTGTGGCAGACAGCGTAGGTAGCCCTTCATACTCTGGCCGACAATAGACGTCTTTGACCCTATAATCGTAAAGTTTCTTTAATTCGTCCCGAGTAATCTGCCGTCCTTTACCTAAGTCGATATCATTGGACCCGAATTTTTCGTAGATGGAGGTGTCAGTCTTTTCACCGGCTTGGTTATTCAGTCCAAGCCTCTTACTGATCTTCTTGATGGTTTTCCTATATACCGCAGGAATGTGGAGTTCTGACCTATTAATGCAGACAATGGAGCTTCCTGTCTTTCCGCTTATTCCAAGTCTTACATACCCTTCTTTTCCATTCTCTGCCTTATAAGGAATCTGAAGGATAGTACGCCTTAACAGCTTCTCAATGAGAACCTCCGGATTCTTCAGCTTGTTGTTTTCGGTTAGGTACTTTTTCCTCGCTTGGGGATTTCCTTTCCTCTGCAAACGGATAACCGTCGGAACAAACTCGATAGAGTAGATATGCTTCCCTTTCTTTCCTTCGGAGCGGACTAAAGAGGCGTATGGATTTGACCTATTGCTGTATCCGCCATACTTTTTCTGCCAGCCTTCCTTGGCAAAAGGCCCCTTCTGTTTTATCGGAAGAGTTGCATTTCCTTCCTTTGCCGTGTGGAGCGAAATCTTGAAGAACCCATGCTTTTCGACATTGGTGAACCTCCTCTGGGTGACAAGCGGATCCTGGTAGGAAAGATATTTCCGCACCTTATCAATGGTTCCTTCAGAGTCCTTCACTTCTTCCCCGTGCCAGTTAGGCTCATATCGCTTTGCTTTCCAGACTAAAGTATCGGTATACCTCCTCCGCTCATCGTGTTTGAACCTGTACTCAGTATCCCTGTTCCTGGCTTCGAGATATTCTCTCTTATGCTTGACGGTTTTTGAATCGCCGGTGGAGAAGACCTTATCATAGACGTTTCCGACGACAATGTTAAGATAGGCATCATGGGCATGGTGGAAGTCATTCGCCTCACGGGATTTGACTAAGTCGAAAACCTGGCGGAATTCAGAGACGTTCTTGGCCTTAGAATAGACAACCTTGGCATCCTTGTCCCTCCACTTCAAAACCTCGCAGACGGCTTTGACCGACTGATTAGTTGAGACAAGCTGACGCTGGACAAAGCCGGAAAGCTCATCATCGGTCAATGGCTTTGAAACAGGACGGAGGAGGCGGTTCCTCTTGTCCTTCGGCCTAAGATCATTGTTTAGACTATGAAGGGCTTTGATGACGGATATTCCCTTTGGCGTCCTGATATCTGCAGGAATCGGGTAACGGTCCTGCTTTTTGTTGTTGACTGACTTCTCGACTAGAACCGTATTCCTGAAACTGTCATCTTTCACTTTCGCCTGCGGAATGATATGGTCGATATCATAGGCAGTAGACAATTCGTTTAAATCAATCGGTTCTCCGGTATAAAGCGATTTCCCTGCCTGCCTGAAATAGAGGTAGAGCTTTTTGGAGTTAAGCTCTCCATCCGTTCTTTTCTCCAGGACGTTTTTCAGCTTTTCCAAATCAAATTCGGCTCTGAACTGCTTGACGCTTTCCTTGTATAAGGCAAGGATCTTATCCTTTCGGGACTTTGTTCTCTTCTTTTCTCCTTCAAAGCGGGTCGATTCGACAAAATAGGAATCGAATTGATCAATTTTCAGGATCTTCTTTAATTCCTGGACGATGTCAATTGTCTGCTTTAAAGCCCGCTTCCTCATCGGAGAGGCATAGAGGCTGTTTAGGAAGTCTTCCCTATTTTCGTTTTTGCTGCCGTTAAGTTCTTCGATCTTCGGCCTGAAATCAAACTTATAGTCCTTCCCTTCCTTTGTCGTCAGTATTTCCCTGAAGTTCCTGTTGGTACGCCACCTTAAGTCCATGATGGAATATTCAAGAACCTCACCGGTCTCCGGATTTGTCCTTTCCGTCGTCAGTCCCGTCAGCAGCTTATTGGAAAGCTTTGCCCATCCTTCGAAAGAAAGACCCGAAATATACTTTATCTGGTTTGGGGTAAGAGGATATTTCTTCAGCCGTTTGACCCTGAGATTCTGATTCTCGAAGGTGGCAATATCGTAGATAATCTGTTCCGCAAGGGCCTGCTTCTTCTTATCATGTAATAGGGCTGGCCCAAAGGCACGGCTATCCCTTAAGGCAATCCAGGAGGAGAGAGAGGCGTGGAAGTCTTCGTCGGTGACTCCCTGTCCGCTTCCAGAGCCTTTGGTCGTCAGATCAACACTGGTCTTATACTTCCTCTTCAGAATGTCTGTTACATACTTCTTCGAGACACTCTTGCGGGTCAGGTACGCTTCTTTAATGAGGTAAAGCTTATCTTCCACAGTAATCGGACTGCCGTTAATTAGCCACTTATTCCTCTCATTAAGAAGAATGAACCTCTGGTAGACCAAAGACTGCTTCGGAAGGGTAGGTTCGTTGATGAGATAGGTGCAGTAATTTTTTAGATTTGCCCTAAAGCCATCGGCAGTCGCTTCTTCATCCACGACATCGTGGAAGTTCCAGGGAGTGATTTTTTCATTGTGCCCTTCTTTTCGGACAATCCAGGAGTTTGTCGCCTTTCTCGACAAAGGCCCGACAAAATAAGGAATCTTATATTTAAGAATCGATTCAATCCTATAGGAAAGCTTCTCCGGGTTATTGAAATCTTTATCCTTTTCGCCAAGGAAGGGATAGAACTTGGACTGATTCTCAAGGATGATCCGCCTTTCATTAAGATTCAGCTGATAGGGAAGGACACCGTTCTCCTTGGAATTCTGTCGGAGAAGATAGTCTCTGTTCTCAATTGCCTTTTTAATGGAAAGCAGCTTCTCTTTATCTCCGGGCTGTTTCTCGGCAAAAGTATCCTTGTCGGCTTCCTCAAGAGGAAGCCTTGCCTTTATGGTCGTATAGAGATCATCTGTAATGACGGAATGGGCAACCATTTCCTTCTTTCCGTTCTTATCGTTGAAGCCGATATAACTGGCGTAGCTGAAGAAACCTTTTTTGTCTCCTTTTTCCGATTCCGAGAACTGACGGAAGAAGGCATTGTATTTGTCCGGACAATATCGCTTGACTAAGTCTTTGAGGACTTTTAGCTGCTCTTTATGCTTTTCGTAGATATCGACCCTTGCTTCCGAAACCGTCGCTTTTCCGTTAAGAAGCCGGGCGAGGATGCGAAGATCATAAAGTTCCTTAAGCTTTAACAATAGCCTAACCCGGCTATCACCGATAGCCGAAGAGCAGCCAGGAATGACTTTGTCAGCGAAATCTTCGCTAGAGAAGTCGACCTTTTGCTTTCCCCTTTCCTCTTCAAACTCGATTTCCGGGAATAACTGACTAAGACTCTTGCTTGATCCGGCGATTAAGGCAAGCCTCTGACGCTTCGGATCGGTTGATTTCAGTCCGTTCAATTTGAAAACGGAAACAAGGACATCATATAGCTCACCGATCTTATTTATGGTTTTGAACTTCTCCAGTAACTCCTTTGCCCTATCTAGCGAACATCCATAGGAAGAGACAGTAAAGTTCTCCTCTTCTTCCCGGATGTCCTCCAAGGTGGAATCGATGGCGTTAAACGAAGAGACAATCGTTTCCGGATCACTTCCGATGGAAGTCCTTTCTCCTTCATGGAGGAAGTTTCCGCGGTATTTGATCCTATGGGCCAAGGCAAGATAAATTTCCCGGATATCGAACTTCTTCTCCGGATGCTCCATCCTTGCTTTGCGGAGATGATAGATGGTCGGATACTTCTTGAAGAAATCTTTATCGGTATAGTCGTTTCCATTGAAGAGAAGGTGCTTTTGCCGTAATAGCTCATTTCGGTCTTCAAGGTGAATGGCGGAGTTGTTCAGACGGTCAAAAAAGTAGGGATCCACTTTTTCCATCTCCGGAGCGAAAAGCTGCTGAAGCAAAACGATTCTCTGTCTTCTTCTCTGCAGTCTTCGCCGCCTTTCCCGCGCCCTTCTTCTCGAAGAGGCATCCTGTGCCTCATCAAACAGCCGGGATCCCCAGACATGGTTTCCGTAATATTTCGTTTTCTCTCCGTCGTAGACGGTCTTATGTTTCTTGATGATGTCGTAATTTTCGTCCGTGACGCAAAAACCGACAGAGTCCGTTCCGATATCTAGACCCAAATAGAATTTTTTACCTGCCATCTTGTTTTTCCTCTCTTTTCTTTGTAGAATACTAGTGTTTTAACAATACGAGTTCAAGTAAACACTTGTCTCAAGTCAGGCCTGCGTTGGCAGGCTTTTTTTCATGTCTACTCCCATTTTATATTATCCTTCGCTTTCCTGTCTATGAATTTTGCGGCTTCGCTAAAGAACCATAAATCTATTAGACATTTTGATGTGAAAGTGTCTAAATCGATAAGCAAATTTAGTTATCCGCCTTGGCATCGACTTGATGACCCGCTATCCCCTAATTCCTCTTGTGGTATTGGTGCAATGTCTTCCAAAGGACCAACAAGGCTTTCCTTCTCCTTACTTAGACTTTATCCTGCTTTCGGTTTAGCAAAGAGGGAAGAGAAACAAGGGTTGTTATCAGTAGGCTAAGGAAGAAAAGAATCAATATTTCCGGATATCCCGGATTCAGTAAGAGGAAGGCAGGATATTGTTTGGCAATGCATGCTTTTATGATCCTATTGTCAATGTACCTGAAGGCAATTGAGAAGAAAAAGGAGGGAAGAAAGACGAATAGAAGCCGGAGGATGGATTCCTTCCGGATGTCTTTCCTTGATGTTCCCCTTGCTTTCTGATAAGGGACATCGATAGAAAACAGCCACATCCTCTTTCGTAAGAAAAAGTATTCTAGGATAATCCTGGCAGATAGGAATAGGATGGAAAAGGCAAAGAACCAGTACATCAAGAAATTCTTTTCCGCTATCGCATCCGAAGCACCCCAGACAGAGGAATTGATTAACTGATAACGATAATGCCCTAAATAGCTGCCAGACTGCTTTTCGATTAATTTCCTTAAGACATTGCTGCCTGTGTTTGGAGTGATAACATTGTCGTAGACCGAACCGCCGTCGTAGTAGATTTTCGATAAAATTTCCTGCTGCCTGATTGGATAACGGACTTGGTAATTGGTATCGATGAGCGTTAGACCGGAGAGCGTAAAAGAAGCACTTTTTGCTTCCCCTGTAACGATGTCACTGTAATGATAGGAGAATTTTCTCTGCGAGAAAACCGAATTTTTGTAGTAATCCCTGTAGTAGGATATCCTTTCCTTGCCAAGTGAATAGATGTCAGTGAATGACTTCACTTCTTCTTTGCTCTCATAATCCGGATATCCCCGACTGAATACTTCTGATAAATAGTATTCGTAGATTTTCTGCTGGTCTGTCTCTGAGATGATCGAGGGCACTTCAGTTTTCTCTTTGGCATAATAGTGTGATGCAGCTTTTTGCCTATCGAACTTCTTTCCGTCTACGGCATCTTTATAGTAATCAATGGAATAGGTATGGATGGGAAGACGGATAAAGTCATGGAAAAAGTCATAGGCGCTGCCCTTATAGGTAAAATCGGCCGCTGCCCCTTTCTCAAGGAACTTCTTGGGAATAACGATATCCAATTTCCGGTCTAGATTCTCTGTTTCACGGACTGCCTCAACGTAGGATGGGAGGCTCAGACTTAAGAAGTCTGTGGCATCATAACCGGCATCTGAGAATAATTGGATCTGCTTTTTGTTGGAATCCCGGAGATATTCGAAACCATGGAGATTCTGATCGTCTATTAGCGCTGCCGTCCCATTGAGAGTGAAATAATCGTTATACGCATCGGAGTGAAAGCAGTTGGATCTCTTTAGACGATTAAAAACGTCCTTACTTACAAAGAAAATGTTAATATAGGATTCATTCTTTAGAATAATCAGTCTTTCCCTTTCTTCCATTATGTCTTTTTCGGAAGAGACACTATCCTTCTCTTTGATACAGTAATCTTTGAACTTAGCAAAGTCTCTGCCATCGTAGATGGTATCAAGAATTCCTGTAATCGTCAGCTCTGGTAAAACCTGCGGCCCGTCTCCGTAATGAAGAGTGATTCTTTTGCCTAGGAGAGAATCATAATCAAAGTTACTGTTCTTTCCTGCATAAGCGATTCCTTCGGTCTGGAAGTCGGTTAACCTGATTTCGTTTTCGTTTTCCGGAAGTCTTCCGGTCAGTAGTCTGTAATGATCAGGAAGTTGATCCATTGAGTCAAGTGAAGCATAGCGATAATCATTGTTTATCCTCTCAAAATAGGAAGTGAAATTGTCGGTAGAAGAATCACCTGTGTATCCTTTTACTGAGAAGATAGGCTTATCTTCATAATAGGGGATGGTAGAATAAGCCTTGATTACTTTTAAAAAGGAAAGGTTTAGGTTCTTGGATAAAGCATCGACAGTAGAATCGGAGAAATTAGGAAATCCGGTGAAGCCGTTGACTTCATAGACATTCGACAGAGAACAATAGTCGTCCTTTTGTGCCAGAACAGAATCTGCAGTGAGGCGATGATCGGTTTTCAGCCTTAGTGAACTAGATACACCGGATAAAGCAAGGGCAAGACTGGATACAGCAATTGTTGCGAAAGAAAGCGCTTTTGTCCTCTTCCTATGATTCCATGCCATGGTAAGAACATGCCTGAATCCTAAAGAGGATTTCCTTTCTTTTTCTGTTTCCTTCTTTTCTTCTTTTTCAGCCAACTGGATATTCGATACCGGCTGTCTGTTTTTAAGCAGAATAGAGTAGTCAAGGAACTTAATCGCCTCCGATGTCTGCATACAGTCAAGGATGATTAGTCTTGTTTTGGACTGCTCTTTCAGTAGCTTGATGATTTCCTCTGCTTTATCCTTAGCAAGATAAGAAAAAGGATCATTGGCTAAAATTATCTTAGAATCCTTAGCAATCGCACGGGCAAGGGAGGCCTTCTGTAGGTTGTCTTCTGCAAGAGTATAAGGCCTCTGATCTAAGCAAGAAGAAAGTCCCAAATCCTCAAGCACTTTCCTTGCCTTTGCTTTTGCATTCTTCTCTCCCCTAAGCCAGAGAGGGTACTCAACGTTTTCCAAGATATTTAAAGATATTTGCATCATGGAATCTTTAAATAAGAGTCCGACCTTTTCCCGGCGATAAGCTTCAGCTTCTTCTTTGCTATAGGAGAGAATAGCTTTTCCGCCTATCCTTACCGATCCAGAAGAGGGCTTTTGAAATCCAAGCAGAATCTGATAAAAATCATAGGTTTCTTGTTCGTTTAAGCCCTGTATTCCAATCCTCCCTCTCTCTGGAAAAATCAGATTGATTCTATCGTAGGGGAACCCATTGTTCTTACTGAACTCAATGTTTTTATCTTTTTTCATGATATCACGCCTTTAAATCGACATGCACATCAGTAAAGTAATCGGAGTTGGCTGAAAAATCTATTAAATACAATATGTCCGCTGAAAAAGCAAAAGAGCAGGATGTATTAAGGATATTTGTTGAAGATAACAAGGTCCCCATTCTTGCATTATATATTTGCAGATAGATGTTTGGAAAATCGGAAGAGCTTTCGGCAGTGTCCCAATAAGCATAAAATTCCACGTTTTTATAAGAAGACTGGCTTGTTAAGAAACTTCTGGTAGGAATGCTTTTTCCTAATTTCATTGTCAATCCGGAACCCACTATGTCTCCCCGAATTTCTGGCAGATATGCTTGCTTAAAAATATCAACCTCATAATCTCCAGTGCTGCTAACGATATAAAAGCAACTAATGATGAAGTATTCTTTGCCGGCAATTAGATTGATTCTTACACCTGCCGTCCGTTTTCCAAAGCCATCGTCGTCCTCGGCAATTTTCTTGAAATTTGAATCAAGAATAGTGATGTAGGTATCATTTGATGTTGAACCAGAGGAAGGAGCGGCGACGATGGTATATAAACCATCCTTTTTTGGTTTCAAGCAGTTATTTATATAGTAGCCGTTGTTGTGAATGTTTCTATAAGTGTAATTTAGTCCATATTCTGAATCTCCGGTACTGACTGTTGAAGAGTCACTTTTATATATACTAAGTAGAGCTCCTCCAAACCTTCGGCTTCCTTTTCGTATTCTATAAATTCTTATTTTGTATGTTTCATTAGCATTTAAAAAAACGTAGTGCTTTAGAAATTTTTCTTTTGGTACAACTCTTTCTGTTCCGTTAATATCTTTCCATGTGGTACTCCCTGAATTAGAGTTGATTTGAGAGGAGATAGCTAATGTCGTATCTGCAGGCATGTTGGTTAAAGCAATGTCGTAAGCCCCGGATTCGCCGGTTTTAAGTAACACAGTTGCATCCGAGTCACAGCCGAAAATCACTTCTTGGTTAATTACTGTTTTGTTGATGGTCAGTTCATTCCTTGCAAAATTTCTGCCTATTAGATATGTCCATGATGAGCTGATTGTGGCGACAAAGTCGGGATTGTGATGGAAAAGGTTAGAGTTATCGTTGAAAACAGAACATGTAAAGCTATGGAGGAAGATCCCTGTATAGTTTTTAGAGTTTTGATCTGAAAATAACTGAATATGGTAATTGATGGAATCAGAATCGTCTTTAAAAAGCCTTGGCTTGGAATTGCCAGAGGTAGGGGAAGGAAAACTGACAAATTTTTGAAAATCTTCCCGTTTGGCATCTTCAATATTTCCATAGCCTTCAATTGTGTTCGTATAATACACATTCTTCCCGTTTTCTTTGAGAACAGTGGGGGTGTATGTTATTGTTTTTGTCGCAGTCCTGACTAAATCTGATATCGCAGTGTATGCCGCTCCTATGGCCAATTGTGCTACAGTACTTAAGCTGCTAGTCGCTGCGCCTAAGGCGATGTTTCCTAAGAATATGGCCAATGATTGCAGATATTCAGGGTTAGTATTCAGAAATTTTTTCTGTGTTCCAATGAATTTAGCTGACACGGAACCGATGCAATATCCCTGATCGTCCTGAACGGAATATCCTGTTTCCCCTGGATTTTTGGGTATGAAAGAACTTGTGTCTTTTGGATGCTTGATGTATTTTATACCAGCTCTATATTGTGGGTTTGCTAAGCAATAATTGTTTTCATACTCTTTGGTTACTACGTCTGAGTCATAGTTATATTTAAAATCCCAAGTGAAAATTGGCTTGATTTTTACGATATCAGGGTTGGTAAAGTCATCTTTGATATTTAGAAAGGATAGTACCAGTTAAGTGTT